>NZ_BONV01000014.1 GCF_016862895.1 Planotetraspora kaengkrachanensis
CACCGAGGCCGTCGGCCCTGTTGCTCGCGGCGGAGTGACCAGAACTACCTTTGTCCTCACAAAAGTATTGCGGGCAATTAGGAAACATGATTTGCTAACCCGCCATGGCGCTCGACGCGTGTAACGGCAGCGTTGCGTCCTGCCCCATACCTGCCGGAAGGCGTGCCCGAAAACCCCCGTGCCTGAGGTGTCAATGTCGACCCGTCCAGCGCCGCCGCGTCGCAGCAGACCGCCCGCGCGGTCCGCTTCCTCCGCCGCGCCGCCTTGAGCGCCGCGGCGTGGAGGAGGAGCCGGTGTCCCGGTTTCCCCGGTTTCTCCGGCGTTGTCGCGGTCGTCGCCCGCTTCCGGTCGGCCCCCGGACGGCTTCTCCTCGCGCGGCCGCCGGTCGTATTCGGGCACATGAGAACGTCCTGACCAGTCTGACCACCCGTATGGCGAAATGTTTCGTCTGTGTTACGTGTGAGTGTCAGCCGCACAACCGATTATGACAGGCCTTTACGTCATAAATATGTCATGACATATTGGCAAAGTGTTCCTCCTAGTTACCCGATGTATCGGAGGCGTTACGTGAAGTTGCGGAATAGGTTGATGGGCGCGGCGGTGGTCGTCGTCGCGTCGGGACTGGGGCTGGCGGGTTGCGGCCAGTCGTCCGATGGCGGCAGCGGGGACACGATCGAGCTCACGATCGCTCAGAACTCCATCTCGGGTGGCAAGAACGCGGCCGGGGCGGACTACATGACGAACTGGGTGATCCCGCAGTTCGAGGCCGCCGAGAAGGCGAAGGGCAAGAACGTCAAGGTCAAGTTCGTCCCGAGCGGTGTCGACGACGAGCAGTACAAGACCAAACTCTCCCTCGACCTCAAGTCCGGTAAGGGCGCGGACGTCTTCGACCTCGACGGCATCTGGGCCGGCGAGTTCGCCGAGGCCGGCTACCTCAAGCCGCTGTCCGACGTGGTCGGCGCCGACGCGGACAACTGGGACGGCTGGGCGCAGATCCCGGAGTCCGTCCAGGGCCTGGCTACGTACAACGGCAAGAAGTACGCCCTGCCGGTCGGCACCGACGGCCGCGTGCTCTACTTCAACAAGAAGCTCTTCCAGAAGGCCGGACTGCCGGCCGACTGGCAGCCCAAGAGCTGGCAGGAGATCCTCGACGCCGGCAACAAGCTGAAGGCGGCCGGCGTGCCGGTGCCGATCCAGATCAACGCGGGCACCGCCATGGGCGAGGCCACGACCATGCAGGGCGTGCTCCCGCTCCTCGCGGGCGCGGGCGGCCAGTTGATGCAGGACGGCAAGTGGACGGGCGCCTCCCAGGCGATGAAGGACGCCCTCGGCTTCTACCAGAAGATCTACGGCGGCAGCGGCCTCGGCGACCCCAAGCTCCAGCAGGAGGCCAAGGGCCGCGACAAGTCCTTCCAGCAGTTCGCCGGCAACGAGATCGGCATCCTGCTGGAGAGCGACTACCTCTGGCGCGGCGTGCTCAACCCCGAGACCGGCGTGGCCAAGATGGCCGACCGGGACCAGAGCGTCGGCTACGCGCTCATCCCCGCCGAGGAGCCCGGCAAGGGCATCAACGGCCAGGACTTCATCAGCATGTCGGGCGGCGGGCTGCGCGCGGTCAACCCGAACAGCGCCCACCCGAAGGAGGCGTTCGAGCTGGCGGCGTTCACGCTGTCGCCCGACGGGCTGAAGGAGGAGACCAAGAACGGCAACGTGCGCATCACCCCGCGCTCCGACGTCAACAAGGAGATCCTCTCCAGCGAGCCGCTGCTGACCTACATCTCCGACAAGGTGGTGCCGCTCACGGCCTTCCGCCCGCCGGTCGCCGCCTACACGCAGGTGTCCGTGGCGCTCCAGGAGGCCACGGCCGAAGTGGTCAGCGGCAAGACGCCCGACCAGGCCGCCGCCGACTATCAGTCGAAGCTCGAAGGAATCGTCGGTGGCGCAGGCAACGTTGCCTCCTGAGGTCCTCGACGACGCGAAGGCCCGCCGCTACAACGCGGACGCGGCGGGCCTGGGCAGACTGAGAGCGGGCGCGTTCGTCGCACCGGCTCTGGTGCTCATCTCGCTCTTCCTCGTGTTCCCCGCACTCTGGGTGCTCTACCTGAGCCTGTCGAACTACCGCCTCACCGGCGCGGCCGCAGCCGCACCCCAGTCGGTCGGGTTCGACAACTTCGTCAAGGCTCTGACGGACCCGGAGTTCTGGAGTTCGACCTGGCTGACGTTCGAGTTCGTGCTCGGCTCGGCCGTCATCGGGCAGGTCGTGCTCGGCTTCCTGATCGCCTGGATCATGCGCGACCGCACCGGCCCGATCAAGCGGATCGTCGAGGGGCTGGTCATCCTCGCGTGGATCCTGCCCAGCGCCGTCGTCTCGTTCCTGTGGGTGGCGCTGCTCGACCGTGACGGCGGCACCCTCAACACGCTGCTCCACGCGCAGGACTTCGCACCGCTGCTCGACCACCCGATGCTGTCGATCATCGTCTTCAACATCTGGCGCGGTGCGGCCTTCTCGATGATGTTGTACGGCGCGGCGCTCGGCAACGTGCCGCCCTCCCACCTGGAGAGCGCCCGGCTGGCCGGGGCCTCCGGCTGGCAGCAGCTCCGTGACGTGGTGTTCCCGCATATCAGGGGACACGTGCTGACCAACCTGCTGCTGATCAGCCTGTGGACGTTCAACGACTTCACGCCGTTCCTGCTGACCGCCGGCGGACCCGACGGCAAGACCGAGGTGTTGTCCGTGCACGTCTACCAGGTGGCGCTGCAAGGCGGCGAACTCGGATACGGCGCCGCCGTCTCCACCGTCATCCTGCTGATCAACCTGGTCGTGGCGGTGTTCTACCTGCGGCTGTTGCGGAGTAAGAAATGACACGGTTCGTGCTGCACCGCATCGGCTTCTACGTACTGGTCGCCGTGCTGCTGGCGTTCTTCGCCGTTCCGCTGCTGTGGCTGGCATCCGCGCCGTTCACCTCGGACCCGACCTACCAGGTGCGGATGCCCGACTTCACGGCCGACAACTTCCGGGCGCTGTTCGACAACCCGTACGCCCTCGGCTCGTTGTGGAACTCGGTCCTGCTGGCCGCGGGCACCGCCGTGCTGGTGGTCGCGTTCGCCACCCTGGCCGCGTACGCGCTCAGCCGGGTACGCCTGCCGGGCCGGGACGCGCTGCTCTACACGCTGCTGCTGCTCTCGTCGATCATCACCGGAACGGCCGCCATGGTGCCGCTGTTCCAGTTGGCGGTCGAACTCCAGCTGATCGACTCGCAGCTCGGGCTCATCCTCATCCTGACCGGAGGCCTGCTGCCGGCGGCCATCTTCATGATGAAGGACTTCATGGACTCGACGCCGAAGTCCTACGAGGAGTCGGCCCGCGTCTTCGGCGCCACGCCGCTGCAGATCGTGCGCCACGTCGTCGTCCCACTCGTACGGCCGGGGCTCGCCACCATCGGCGTCTGGGCCGTGGCCAACGTGTGGGGCAACTTCCTGATGCCGTATCTGCTGCTCAGCGACGTGGAGAAGCAGCCAGGCGCGGTCATCATGTACACGCTGTACACCGAGGGCGGCCAGGCCAACCTCCAGCTGCTGGCCACGTTCGGCCTGCTCTACTCGGTGCCTGTGGTGCTCATGTACCTGTTCGTAAGCAAGAAGTACGGCTTCCGCTTCCACGGAGGGATCAAGCGCTGATGTCCGCAATCGAACTGCGGGGCCTGACCAAGGTCTATCCCGGGGGAGTGAAGGCGCTCGACTCGCTGGACCTGACCATCCCCGACGGCGAGTTCTTCGCCCTGCTCGGTCCGTCCGGATGCGGCAAGACGACGCTGCTGCGCACGATCGCCGGGCTGGAGACCGCCACCGGAGGGGCCGTCGTCATCGGCGGCCGCGACGTGACCGGCGTCCAGCCGGGCGGCAGGGACATCGCCATGGTCTTCCAGGACTACGCGCTCTTCCCGCACATGGACGTCACGGACAACATCGCGTATCCCCTGCGCATCAAGAAGGTCGCCCGGTCGACCCGCGAGCAGAAGGCCGCCGAGGTCGGCGCCAGGCTCGGCCTGGACAAGCTCATGGACCGGCGTCCCGGCCAGCTGTCCGGCGGTCAGCAGCAGCGGGTCGCGCTGGCCCGCGTCATGGCGACACAGGCACAGGCGTTCCTGTTCGACGAGCCGCTGTCCAACCTGGACGCCAGGCTGCGCCTCGAGGCGCGCACGTTCCTCAAGAAGCTCCAGCACGAGCTCGGCGTGACCACCGTCTTCGTCACCCACGACCAGGCAGAGGCCCTGGCCATGGCCGACCGGATGGCCGTCATGGAGTCCGGGCACATCCGCCAGATCGGCACCCCCGCCGAGGTGTTCCAGCGTCCAGCGAACACCTTCGTCGCGGGATTCATCGGCTCGACTCCGATGAACCTGCTCGACGGGGTCGTCCGCGGTGACACTGTGGAGGTCGCGGACTGCAAGCTGGCGGTGCCGCAGTCGGCGGAGGGACTGCTGCGCGACGGCGAGAAGATCGTTTACGGCGTGCGGCCCGAGTACAACGGCTACTCGGCCGAGCCCGTCGACGGCTCGCTGGTCGGAAAGGTGTCGATCGTGGAGAACCTGGGGGCGTCCTACCTGGTCACTCTCGACGTCAACGGGGTGCCCGTGCAGGCCGTCGTGCCCGAGGGCCACGAGCCCGCGCTCGGCGACGAGGGTTACGCGCTGCCCCGGCGTGACCGGGCCCTGATCTACCGTGACGGCGAGCTGGTGTCGGCATGACCGTGATCAACGGGCACTGGAGTCTGGACGACCGGCTGGAGCGGATCCTGCGGGAGGTGCCGTTCGAGGTGCCCGCGGGGACGCGGGCGGTGACCGTCAGGCTGCGCTTCGACCGGTCGCTCGGCGTGCTCGACCTCGGGTGTGCCTCTCCGGACGGCTTTCGCGGCTGGTCCGGCGGGGCGCGCGACGAGTACACGATCACCGAGGAGTGGGCGACGCCCGGCTACCTGCCGGGTTCGGTGGAGGACGGCACCTGGCACGTGTGGTTGCGCCTGCACCGGGTGCCGCCGCAGGGTCTCGACTACACGCTGGAGATCACCACTGCGACGACCGTTCCGGCGCAGCCGATCGCCGAGGAGCCGCCGCACGGCGAGCGTCCGCCGCGCCGTGACGTCCCCGACGTGGACGGCCTGCGCTGGTTCGCCGGCGACTTCCACGCCCACACCCTGCACAGCGACGGCTCGCTGACCATTCCCGAGCTGGCCGAGCTGGCCGCTTCCCGGGGGCTCGACTTCCTCACGGTCACCGACCACAACACGACCAGCCACCACCCGTATCTGGCCGGCGTGGGCAAGGACCGGGGCATCACGCTGCTGCCCGGCCAGGAGGTCACCACCGACCGCGGCCACGCCAACGTGTTCGGCGCCGTCGGCTGGGTCGACTTCCGGGAGCCGGTCGACTCCTGGATGCGGCACGCGGCCCGCGAGGGCGGCCTCATCTCGATCAATCACCCGCTCGGGGGCGACTGCGCCTGGCTCCAGCCGGTGACCGAGCGGCCGCGCATCGCCGAGGTGTGGCATTCCGGCTGGTGGGACCGGCGCTGGGGCGCGCCCCTTGCCTGGGCCGACGCCTGGCGCCCCGACCTGGTGGCGATCGGCGCCAGCGACTTCCACAAGGTCGGCGAGGACGGGCTGCCCGGTCAGCCCACCACCTGGGTGCTGGCCGAGGACACCGGCTCGATCTTCGAGGCGCTGGCCGCCGGCCGCACCGCGATTTCGGCGGGTCCCGGCGAGCCGCTGCTCGTCAGGCTCGGCGACGAACTGCTCGCGCTCGACGCCGACGGGCTGATCCTGGTCCGTCCCGGCGGCGACCGTCAGGTGATCCGCGGCGAGCGGGTGCTCGTCCCGGCAGGCGAGGGACGGCACCGGTTGGAAACGCATCAGAACGAGGTCATGGCCATATGCGGGTGACACGAGGAGCCCTGGCGCGAGCCACGGACATCTACCTGCGCCACGACCTGCGGATCGGCTGGGGGGCCGCATGACCGCCGAGATCGTCGTCGTCCCGCACACCCATTGGGACCGCGAGTGGTACGAGCCGTTCCAGCGCTTCCGCCTGAGGCTGGTGGCGCTGCTCGACGAGGTGCTCGACACGATGGAGCGCGAGCCCGGCTACCGCTTCACCCTCGACGGGCAGCTCGCGTGCGTCGACGACTACCTGGAGGTGCGGCCGGAGAACCGGGACCGCATCGCCGCGCTGGTCGAGTCCGGACGGCTCGCGGCGGGGCCGTGGCAGATCCTGCTCGACGAGTTCCTCTGCTCGGGTGAGAACATCATCCGCAACCTCGAACTCGGCATGGGCCGGGCCGACGAGCTCGGCGGGTCCATGCCGGTGGGCTACCTGCCGGACATGTTCGGGCACACCGCGCAGATGCCGCAGATCCTCAAGCGTGCGGGCCTGCTGCACGCGTGCGTCTACCGCGGCGTGCCGTCGTCCGTGGTGACCGACGCGTTCGCCTGGGTCGCGCCCGACGGCACGGCGCTGCGGACTCAGTACCTGCCCCTCGGGGGGTACGGCAACGGCGCCCACCTGTTCGAGGACCCCGCGCACCTGGCCGAGCGGGCCGCCGACTTCTCCGCGCGGATGCGTGAATGGCACGGCCCCGACGGGGCGTTGCTGGCGATGTACGGCGCCGACCATTCCGCGCCGGTGCGCGGGCTGCCGCAGATGGTGGCGGGCATCGGCGCCCGCATGGACACGTTGTCCGGCTACGTCGGCGCCCATCCGGGCGACGTGGACGGGCTGCCGCGGGTGCACGGCGAGCTGCGGTCCCACGCCCGTGCCAACATCCTGCCCGGCGTCATCTCGGTCCGCGCGCACGTCAAGCAGGCCATGGGCCGCGCCGAGCGGATGGTGGAGCGTTATGCCGAGCCGCTTGCCACCCTGTGGGGCGACAGCTGGCCGGGCCGCTTCCTCGACATGGCGTGGTGGCGGCTGGTGGACGCCAGCGGCCACGACTCGGTGACCGGCTGCGGCGTCGACGACACGGCACAGCAGGTGGCGGCCAGGATCGCCGAGGCCGAACACCTCGGTCAGGCGGTCCGCGACATGGTCACCGCCGGGCTGGCCGCCGAGGTGCCCGCGGACGGCGTGCTGGTCGTCAACCCGACGCCCGCCCGGCGGCGCGGAATCGTGCTGATGGACGTGGCCGGGCTCGACCCGCTGGTCGGTCCCACCGGCGTACCGATCCCGGCCCAGACGCTGGCACACGCGCCCACGGTGCTGCTCGACGCCGAGATGGACCCGGCCACCGCGCTGACCTTCGTCCACGGAACCGAGCTGTACGGTCAGCACATCGTCGGCTGGGCGGTGGCAGGCGACACGCTCACTTTCACCGTGGCGAAGACGTCCACGGCGGCGTTCGACGTGGCCGAGGTGCGCGACGCGCTCGACGGGGTCACCAGAGTGCGCATCGTCGCCGAGCCCCGCCGTACCGTGGCCGCCCTCGTCGAGGCGCCGCCGCTGGGGCACACCAGTGTGCGGCCGCGGGCGAACGGCGACGCCCACCGGGCGCCGGCCCCGTTCGCCGAGGTGCGCGCCGACGACCGGGTCCTGGACAACGGGCTGCTCCGTGTCGAGGTGGCGGACGACGGCACCCTGACGCTCACGTCCGCGGACGGCACCACGCTCACCGGCGCGGGCCGCATCGTCGACGGCGGAGACGTGGGAGACACCTACAACTACGCGCCCCCGGCCGCCGACCGGATCGTCCTCGAGCCCACCTCGGTCCAGGTGTCCGTCGCCGCCTCGGGACCGTTGGTGGCCGCGTTCGACGTGGTGCGCACCTACCGGTGGCCCGCCGCGGGCGACGACGTCACGGGCGTTCAGGAGATTCCCGCGGCATCGAGGACCGAGGCCACCGAGGAGATCGTCGTCGGCACCCGGGTCGAGCTCCGGACGGGCGAGCCGTACGTCAGGCTGCGGGTCGAGTTCGACAACCGGTGCTCCGACCACAGGGTCCGGCTGCACGTGCCGCTGCCCGCGCCCGCGACGGCCTCGCACGCCGAGGGGCAGTTCGCCGTCGTCACCCGCGGCCTCACCGCCGAGGGCGGGTGCGGCGAGGAGCCGTTGCCGACCTTCCCCGCCTCCTCGTGGGTGGCGGCCGGAGGCGTGGCGGCGCTGCTCGAGCACGTCACCGAGTACGAGCTGGTGGACGACGGGACCGAGCTGGCGCTCACGCTGCTGCGCTCGGTCGGCTACCTGTCGCGCAACCTCCACGCCCTGCGGCCCGAGCCCGCCGGGCCGCAGCTCGCGACCCCGGCCGCCCAGGTGCGGGGGGCGCGTTCGGTCGAACTGGCGCTCATGCCGTACGGCGGATCCTGGGCGGCCGTGCCGCCCGCGGCGGAGACGTTCCGCCACGACCTGCTGGCGGTGCCGGGCACCGGTCCTTCCTCGTTCGACCTGCCCCCGGCGGCCCCGGGGCTGGCGGTCTCCGGCGAAGGCGTGGTCATGACCTCGCTGCGTGCCAGGGACGACTGGCAGGAGCTGCGGGTCGTGGCCATGTCGGACACGGACACCGAGGCGGTCGTCGAGGGCGCCTTCACCCGCGCCAGGTACGCCGATCTGCGCGGCCGCGGCGGCGATGAGATCGAGGCCGGCTCCGGCGTCGTCCGCCTGCCCCTGCGCGCCTGGGAGATCGCCACCGTCCAACTGGCCGACTAGACCGACCGGCTCCCGACCGGCCACGAAACGGCTGATCGGGAGCGAGTGGGGCGACCTGTGAGAGGCAAGGCCTCGGCATAGTCGCGTTATGTTCGTTTTATTCATGCTGGGTCGAGTCGGAGGGTCTCGGGGGTCCTGGTGGCGTCCCGGGCGTGGTGGCGTGCAGGCGGCTGTGATGCTGGCGTGCCTGGCCGTTTTGGAGGTGCCACCGGAATACGGCAGAAACGGGCCGCGCGGCAAGATCCAGGATGATCAGCACCTCCTGGCGTTGCTCGACGGGGTCCTGTCCCGTATCGGCGACCGGGCCGACGAACGCCTGGCGTTCCAGGCGTCCTTCCCGATCCACAGCTGAAAGCCGGCGACACACGATGACGATGAGCTCCGGCGCCTCCGACCGGATACCGGGCATTCCCCCGAGGCCACAGCTTCCCGATCTCGCCGCTGCCCGCATGCTCGGCCCCGCGGAAACCGTGGAGGCGCGCTGGCAGCAGCTGCTGCTCGTCTGGCGCTGGCATCACGAGCGGCACGAAGCCTTGCACCCCGGCAATGCCTACCCGGGCATCGTGGTGTTGATTGAGGCTGCCCGAGCGGAGCCGAAACTCCGGCAGCTCTATCCCTTCACCAGTCATTTCAGACTGCTGTTCAGCAGCTGCACGAGCCACCCGTGGTCGGTCCAGGCGCCGTCGATCGAACCTCTGCGGGATGGCCGGTTCTGTGTCCGTCGTCCTCGAAGTCCCGAAGTCATCGGGGTCATCCACACGGCGGACGCCGCAGTGGCTCTCGTCGTCGACAACCTCCCAGCCGGGCTCGGCCCGGCTGTCGACTCTCAAGGAGATGGAGCTCGTGACCGGTGAGGGCGCGACGAAGCAGCGGTTTCTGATCTTGCACGACTACGGAATGGGCGGTATCACCGTGCTCGAGTTCGACGCCGCCGTCCTCAAGCAGCCGGGAATGTACTTCGGGGCAGGACTGGACGACCCAAGGCTGCCAGCCTTGTTGCTGTCAGCTGCGGCTCGGCACGCACTGCACCCGGCGACGCGAGTCGCAGAAGATCACTCGCTCATCTCAGAGATCGTCGTCTTCGGCGACTTGTGTTTCAACGTGACGATTAACCAGCAGCACACTTGGTCGGACTCCCCGCCCCTCGGTTACTTCGACTCCCTGCTCGGCCCCGAGTGGTGGCTCCTGGCAGCGATCGCGACGCTCTGCTTAACGACAACCGTCGAAATGTGGAGCGACGGCCGAGGCTTCAGCCAAGAACTCGCCGGCCTTCGTCCCCTCAACACTGTGCAGGGGTTCGATCCGCAGCCGGGAAGCGGGACTCGCGTCACCTTCACCATCGACGGCCACAACCTCCCGTCCAGCGCTGCCTTTCCCGCAGACCTCGGCAGCATCGACGCCCACGGCCCGGACTGCACCGCAACGGACGGGCCAGGCTACGTAGTGATCCGCGACCACAGGAGCGACGACCAGAGCAGCACCCGTCTGGCTCAGGTGTCCTCTGTTCGCCCCCGTGCGGCGATCCTGACTGCGCCACCCACATCGGAACGACCAGCGGCTATCCGAGCCCTCAACCCCTGAGACTCAGCCCGCGGCCCGTTTCTGCCGTATTCCGGTGGCACCCCTTTTGGAGGATCCCGATGGCGAGCAGATCCTGGCTGCCAGGCGATCTGGCTATGGCCGTCAGGGCGCTTCAGGCGCATCCTGTGAAGTGCGCGGAGTGGCCGGGCGTGGCCAGCATGCTGGGTTCTGGCCGGCGAGGAGGAATGCATGGAAAGCGCGCCGAGCAGGACGGCGATGTTTGCGGCCGTGTCGCGTGGATTGTTTCGCCTGGAGACGGCGTCGCCGTGGGTACTGGACGATGTGCTGGCCCTGGTGCTTGTCGGCCCGGTATGGCAGCAGCTGCGAGACCAGTTCGATCCGCTGTTCCCCGGCCCGGTCCGCAGCGAGTCCCGTGCGGCTGTCTGCACCCGCAGCCGGTACGCCGAGGACCGGCTGGCTGCTGGTGCCTTCACGCAGTACGTGATTCTTGGCGCGGGGCTTGACTCGTTTGCGTGGCGGCGGCCGGATCTGCTCGGCTCGCTGACGGTGTTCGAGGTTGATCACCCTGCCTCCCAGGCCTGGAAGCTCGAGCGGGTCAGGGAGCTCGGCCTGCCGCTCAGCGACTCGCAGGTATTCGTGCCGGCTGATTTCGAGGCCGGACCGGTTCAGGATGTTCTGGGCCCGGCTGGGTTCGACTGGGCGCAGCCGGCGATGTTCTGCTGGACGGGCGTCGCCCCCTATCTGACGGCACAGGCGATCGAGTCGACGTTGCGCACGATCGCGGCGGCTGCTCCCGGGTCTGAGGTGGTGTTCTCCTACCGGGCCGAGGACTGTGCGCTCGACGACGCGGGGACGGAATTCGCCCGTATCTACACGCCGATCGCGGCTTCTGCCGGCGAGCCTCTTCAGCCTGGCTGGCCGGTATCCGAGATCGAGAGGCTGATCAGCCGGTGCGGGCTAAAGGTCGTGGACCACCCCGCACGTGCAGACCTCCAGCAGCGGTACTTCGCCGGCCGTACCGATGGCCTGCGGCCCTATACCTTCGAGACCCTGGTGGCCGCGCGGGTCACCTGAGCGAGCGCAGGCCACGTCGGCAACTTCACCGTCTGCGAGGGCCAGGCGGTGACGGTACGGCAGAGGAGTACAGCAACCTCCAGGGCCTCGGCGTAGCCGCGTCGTGTCCGCTTTGCTCATGCTGGGCGCAGTCCGAGGGTTTCGAGGGTCCGGGTGGCGTCCCGGGCGTGGTGCCTGCAGGCGGCGGCGACGCTGGCGTGCCCGGCCGTTTTCAAGATGCCGATGGCCAGGTTGCGCAGGGCGGCCATGGCCCCGGTTGCGCTGGCGGGAGGCGACCGGGATGTGCCGCCAGCACTATGCCGGGACCCTGCTGTGAGAGGCCCCCGGACCTGCACGAGTCCGGGGGCCTTTCGCTGTCCGGATTTACCCAGAAATGCGGCCAATCCGGGGAGCGCGCGGTGACGAATGAGGGTCAGGATTCCGGCCGGATCCTCCCTTCGAAAGTCACCCGATCGGCCACTCAGGTGGCCGGGACCCGAAAGGATCCAGCAGACCATGGAGCTCCGAACCAACCGGCGCATCCTCGTCGCCGTCGGCCTGGCGGGCGCGCTGGCCGTGTCCTCCCTCGCCCTTCTCCGACCGGAGACCGGCGTGGCGTCCTCGCACCGCGAGGCGCCGATGATCGCGGGCGACCCCCGGAACGACAACACCGACGTGTACGCCTTCGTCAGCCCGGACCGGCCCGACACGGTCACCTTGATGGCCAACTTCATCCCGTTCGAGGAGCCGACCGGCGGGCCGAACTTCTACCAGTTCGACACCAACTCGCGGTACAACATCAAGATCGACAATAACGGGGACGCCAAGCCCGACGTCACCTACCAGTGGGTCTTCAGGAACGAGGACAAGCGCGGCACGGCCACCTTCCTCTACAACAACGGCCCCGTCACCTCGCTGACCGACAAGAACCTGCTGTTCAAGCAGCGCTACACGCTCAAGAAGATCACGCACAGCGGGACGAAGACCCTGGTGTCCGACGGCATCGTGGCGCCGAGCAACACCGGCCCGGCCTCCATGCCGATGTACTCCATCCTGCGCGCCCAGTCGATCAAGAACGTCCCGGGTGGCACCAAGGCGTTCGCCGGGCAGGCCGACGAGGCGTTCTTCGCCGACCTGCGGGTCTTCGACCTGCTGTACGGCGGCGACCTGTCCGAAGTCGGCAAGGACACCTTCAACGGATACAACGTGCACAGCCTCGCCCTGCAGGTGCCCAAGAAGGACGTCGCGCTGCGCGGGAACGCCGGCCGCAACCCGGTCATCGGCGTCTGGTCGACCGTGGACAAGTGGAGCCCGAAGGGCTACGTCCAGGTCTCCCGGCTGGGCCAGCCGCTGGTCAACGAGGTCGTCGTCCCGGCCGCGCTGAAGGACGCCTTCAACGCGCTGCCCCCCAGCAAGGACGCCGACGTCCCGGCCGTCGTCAAGCGCGTCACCAACCCCGAGGTGCCGATGCTGCTCCAGTCCATCTACGGACTCAAGGCGCCGAAGACCCCGCGCACCGACCTGGTCGAGATCTTCCTGACCGGCATCGCCAAGGCCAACGGCCCGATCAAGGCCGACCTCAACTCACAGATCCTCAACAAGGACGCGGGCAAGCTGCGTCCCTCGGAGATGTTGCGGCTGAACATGTCCATCCCGCCCGCAAAGAGCCCGAACCGGCTCGGCGTCCTCGCCGGTGACCTGCAGGGCTTCCCGAACGGCCGCCGCCTGGGAGACGACGTGATCGACATCGCCCTGCAGGCGATGGCCGGGGCCGCCCAGACCGGCAAGCTCGTCGGCGCCCTCGCGGCCGGCGACAAGGTGAACCAGAACGACAGGCCGTTCTCCACGCAGTTCCCGTACATCCCGCTGCCCGGCAACACGTCCGTCAACGCCGGCTGATCTGACGCGCGCGGGACCCGGCCCTCCCCGGGTCCCGCGCCCAGACCTGAGGGGATCATCGTGAAGACCTCCGCGAAAGTCCGGATCGTCGCCGGCGTGCTCGGCCTCGCCTCCGTCCTGACCCTGGGCGCCGCCCTCATCCCTGGCGAGACCCCCGCCGAGCGGCCGTCACCGGCCGCCGCCGGCAGGCTCACGCTCGAGGAGATCCCGGTCTCCGCCGCCTCGCTCAAGGACACGATCCGGGCACTCACCACCCGGCTCGAACGGCTGCCGCGCGACCACGACGCCTGGGCCCAGCTCGGTGCGGCCTACGTCCAGCAGGCTCGCCTGACCGCCGACCCGTCCTTCTATCCCCGGGCCGAGCAGGCGCTGGGCCGTTCCCTCGCTCTGCGCCCCGGCGACTTCGCCGCCCTGGCCGGCCAGGCCGCACTCGCCGCCGGCCGCCACGACTTCGCCGAGGCCGTACGGCTGGCCCGCCTGTCGGAGGCCGCCAACCCCTACGGCCAGGGCGCCCAGGCGGTGCTCGCCGACGCCTACACCCAGCTCGGCCGGTACGGAGAGGCCACGCGGGCGGTCGACAGGCTGATGGCGCTGCACCCCGGCGTCGCGTCCTTCGCGCGGGCGTCCTACGACGCCGAACTCCGCGGTGACCGCGCCGCGGCCCGCCGCATGCTCGAGCACGCACTCGACGACGCATTCTCGCCCGAGGACGTCGCCTACTGCCGCCACTATCTGGGCGAGCTCGCTCTTCACTCCGGTGACCTGAAGCGCGCCACCGAGCAGTACCGCCTGGCGCTGAAGGCCGCCCCCGACTTCACCCCCGCTCTCGCCGGAACCGCCAGGGCCGCCGCGCTGAGCGGCCGGCTGGAGGAGGCGGCCGACCTTTACGGGACGGTGGTCGCCCGGTTGCCCCTGCCCCAGTACGTCATCGAGTACGCCGAGGTGCTGACCGCGGCCGGCCGGGACCCGGTGGACCAGTGGGCGCTGCTGCTTGCGCAGCGGGACCTCATGAAGGACGCCGGGGTCAAGGACGACCTGACCTGGGCGGAGTACGAGGCCGACCACGGCTCTCCCGCGCGGGCGGTGGAGTACGCCCGGGCCGAGTACGCCCGCAACCCCAACGTGGTGGCCGCCGACGCCCTGGCCTGGGCGCTGCACCGCGACGGCCGCGACCGGGAGGCGTTGCCGTACTCCCGCCGGGCCACGGCCACCGGCTGGCGGAACGCGCTGCTCCTCCACCACCGCGCGGAGATCGAGCGCTCGCTCGGCATGGACCGCGAGGCCAGGGAATCCGCGGCCGGGGTCCGCGACGCCGACCCCTCCTTCTCACCCGAACTCCCCGCGCTGGCGAGGTTCTCATGATGCTCGTAAGGACCGTCAGAAGGGCACTCGCCGTGGCCCTCGCCGGCCTGGCGGCGTGCGTGACGCTCACCGTGGCCGCCTCCTCGGCCCAGGCCGCGTCCATGCATCCCCTGGGCAACTTCACCGTCAACCACTACAACGGCCTGCGGATCACCCCGGACCGGGTGGAGAACCTGGCGATCGTGGACAGCGCCGAGCTGCCCACCCTCCAGGCCCGCTCCGCCGTGGACGCCGACCGGTCGGGATCGATCTCCGACGCCGAGCGAACGGCGTACGGCGCCGCCCGCTGCGGCGAGCTCGCCGCAGCGCAGAGCCTGACGGTGAACGCGGCCGCCTCGGCCTGGCAGGTCGGGGAGGCGGGCTTCGTCTACGAGCCGGGACAGGGCGGCCTGCAGATCAGCCGGCTGACGTGCCGGTTGTCCGCGTCCGTTGAGACCCGGGGTGCGGTCGCGTTCAGCGACGGCTTCCTCGCCGACCGGCTGGGCTGGCGGGAGATCACCGCGGTGGCCGCCGACGGGGTGCGGCTGGCGCGATCGTCGGTCCCCGGGACCAGCGTCAGCGACGAGCTGCGCGGCTATCCGGGCGACCTGCTGGCCAGTCCGCTCGACCAGCGCACCGCGGAGCTGAGCGTCGTCACCGGGTCGGGGTCCGTGGCGGTCGCGTCGCCGCTGGTGGGCGGCGGGCCGGTCGGGGACGCGCTGGCGGCCCTGGACGGCGCGTTCACCCGGTTGGTCGGCACAGATTCCCTGACCGTGCCGCTGGGTCTGCTCGCCGTCCTCCTGGCCGCGCTGCTCGGCGCCGGTCACGCTCTCGCCCCGGGACACGGCAAGACCATCATGGCCGCGTATCTGGCCGGGCGGACCGGGCGTCCTCGCGACGCGCTGGTCATCGGCGCCACCGTGACGGTCACCCACACCCTCGGCGTGCTCGTCGCCGGTTTGTTGCTGACGGTGTTCTCCACCCTCACCGGGGAATCCGTACTCGGCTGGCTCGGCGTGGCGAGCGGACTGCTGATCGTCGTCGTCGGCGTGGGGTTGCTGAGGTCCGCCTGGAATACCCGGCACGGTGGCGACCCGCACGGCCACGGCCACGGCCACGGACATGGTCACGGTCATGGTCACGGGCACGGTCACGGGCACGAACATGCGGAGCAGGAAGGCGCCCGGGTGGCGGTGCTCGAGCGCGAGCCCGTCGGTCCCCCCGCCGAGGAGCGTTCGCGCCGTGGGCTGGTCGGCATGGGAGTGGCAGGGGGCCTGGTGCCCAGCCCGTCGGCGCTCGTCGTCCTGCTCGGTGCGATCGCGCTCGGCCGCACCTGGTTCGGGATCGCCCTCGTGCTCGCCTACGGGCTCGGGATGGCCGCCACCCTCACCGTCAGCGGACTGCTGCTGGTCAGGCTGGCGGGCGTGCTCGACCGCTTCGCCTCGCGAAGCCGCGGCCTGGCGGCCCGCTGGACGGCGCTGGCACCGGTCGCCACGGCCTGCGTGGTCATCGTGCTCGGCCTGGGCCTCGCCGTACGCAGCTTCACCGGATCCGTCTGAGCCGCTCGAGATCGAGGCTGCGGGCGAAGTGCCGGCGGCCCCGATCCGGCCGTTCACCGTCGGTGTCCTGAAGTGGGTGAGGGCCTACTGGCGTGGTGCGACCCGACCAAGGATCACGGCTGACGCCAGAGGGCGGCGAGCTCGACGCGGCTGGCACAACCGGTCTCGTCCAGGGCCCGGCCGAGGTGCTTCTTGACGGTGTCGACCCCGATGAACAGGCGGTCGGCGATCCGCTGGTTGGTGAGTCCCTGAGCGGCGAGCCGGGCGACCTCCCACTCCCGGGGCGTCAACCGCCACTCGGCGCGGGCCGTCGCCTGCTCGCGGTGACGAGCGAGCTGATCGGCGGCCAGCGGGGTGAGATGGCGCCGCAGGGTCCGCAGCACCGTCAGGTCACGGACGGACACCTGTGGCGTGTCACGCACCGCCATGCCGACATAGAGGACACCGGCCGGTCCGGCGTCGATCAGCATGCCGGCCTTGTCGGTGATCCCATATGGCCGCAGAAACCGCTCGGCGTACTCCCGGTCCTGCGCCACCTCGTCCAAGGTGACGACACCGGCCGCCGTCAGCAGCCGGCACGCCCGCTCGGTGCGGAAGGGGTCGGCGTCCATCCAGCGGGCGGCGTAGTCGGCCAGGAACCGCGGAGAATAGCCGCCCTGGACACCGCAGCCGCTTCCGACGGCCTCCTGCAGGGTGCGGCCGTGGAGCACCGCGACTCCGGCGTAGCCGAACCAGGTCTGCAGAGCCCGCACCAGCCGTTCCTGGAACGCACTCAGATCTGTGGCCCTGTCGACCGCCTCCAGCACGCCGACCAGACGCCGGTAGTCGGCGACCGCCATCGGTTCACCGGCCGGCAACGGACGGGGAACGGGGAGGGGTCCGGCGAGCGCGTCTGCCACAGGTCAATCTTCCACCTTTGGGCCATACCGCGGCAAAAGGCGACGGGGCATCGTGATCGCAGCGCCTTGGGCACACGGCCGGAGGCGAGCCGAGAAGGGATCCACAGTGAACACCGTCCCGAGCCCGCGCCGATGGTTGATCACCGGTGCCAACAGCGGCCTCGGAGCCGCCTTCACCCGGGCCGCGCTCGCGGCCGGTGACGTGGTGGTCGCCGCGGTACGCCGCCCCGGGGCCATGGCCGAGGTGGCCGACGAGCACCCGGATCGGGTGACGGTCGTCGAGTTGGATGTGCGCGACCCAGCGGCCTGCCGGCGCGTGGTCGAGACCTCCGGCCGCATCGACGTGCTGGTCAACAACGCCGGCTACGGGATCGTCGGCGCGATCGAGGAGACCACTGAGGAGGAGGTCCGCGACGCGTTCGAGGTGATGTTCCACGCACCGCTGCGGTTGACCAGACTGGTGCTGCGGCAGATGCGTGAGCGGAGGAGCGGGGCGATCATCCAGGTCAGCAGCATGGGCGGGCTGCTGTCCTTCGCCGGTGCCGGCGCCTACTGCGCGGCCAAGGGAGCGTTGGAGCAGGCCAGCGAGGCGCTCGCGGCCGAGGTCGGGCCGCTGGGGATCAACGTCGTCATCCTCGAGCCAGGAGCCTTCCGGACCGGGTTCGCAGGATCGGCGCTCCGCCAGAGCACGCCGATCCCCGGCTACGAGGACACCGTGGGCCCGATACGGACCTCCTTGGCGGCTTCTCACGGCAACGAGCCCGGCGATCCGGACAAGGCCGCTCGAGCGCTGTTGAACACGCTCGACCTGCCAGAGCCTCCGCTACGGCTGGCGCTGGGTGAGGATGCGATCTCCGCCATCCGGGCGAAGCTCAAAGCGGTGGCCGCGGATCTGGACGCCACCGCCGACCTCGCCCGCCACACCGCCGTGGCGAGCCAAGATCCACTGATTGGCGGCATCCTCTAGGATCGGGCCGTCTCTTCGGCCGATCTTGTGGGGTTCGACGTGCGCCTGTCCCGGTTGCGGTCCCTGTCCCCGGTACGGGCGAACCCGGTTCGGGCCGGCCGCATGCCGATCCGAGCCCTCGGAGCGGCGAAGGCCGTGCTTCTGGTGGCGACCGGCCTTCTGCCGGTGGCGTGTTCCACGTGCTCGTGGTCGGTGGCGGACATCCGCCGGCTGCACTCAGAACTCGCCGCGGCGGTTCCGGAAAGCCTGGGAGCCGCGTCGGTCGGTGCGATCCAGAACGGCTCCGAATGCGATGAGGACGGGCAGGGCGTATGGGCGAACGTGACGGTCCGGCACGTGCGTTCGTACAAGGACGTGATCAGTGAACTCAAACGACAGGGCTGGAGCGACCTGTCGGCGGAGCAAGAGGCCGGCTTCCTCGACGACAGCCCCGTCGTGAAGAAGCAGATCCGTGGTCGAACCGTCTTGGCATGGGTCGTCTCTCCCATCGAGCCGCCCGATGCGCCGAAAGGGTATGTCGAGCTCTCTTTCGAGTTCCTGGACGAAGACACCTGAGACGCCGTGACGTGCGGAGCCGGCCGGAACCGGTCTCCGCAACTCATCCGGGCGGATTCAGATGTCCCCATCTTCGGCGAGGACCCGCTGGGCGACGGCGAAGGCGGAGTTCGCCGCGGGGACGCCGCAGTAGACGGCGGTCTGCAGGAGCACCTCCTTGATCTCGTCGGCGGTCAGCCCGTTGCGCCGGGCCGCACGCACGTGCATGGCGAGTTCCTCGAGATGGCCCCGCGCCACCAGGGCGGTCAGCGTGATGCAGCTGCGGGTGCGCCGGTCGAGGCCGGGACGGGTCCAGATCTCGCCCCACGCGTAGCGGGTGATGAGGTCCTGGAAGTCCGCGGTGAAGCCGGTCGTGCCGGCCAGCGCCCGGTCGACGTGCGCGTCGCCCAGCACCTCACGCCGGACCTTCAATCCTTCCTCGTACGGCTCACGCGGGGAGCGGGGGACGGCGCCGCCGTCGGTGGGGCCTTCGGCTTGCGAGCTCATGGGGGTTCTCCAGGGGGACGTGAGGTGCGGGCTCAGGGGGTCTTCCAAGGGGATGCCAGGTGGCCGGCGACGGCGGCGGTGACGACGTCGGGCCGCTCGGCGTTGGCGAGATGGGCGGCCTCGGAGACGACGAGAAGCTCGGCGCCGGGGATGCCGCCGGCGAGCGCACGCCCGTGGTCGGGCGGGGTCGCGAGATCCTCGGCGCCCGCGATGACCAGCGTGGGCGCCTCGACCAGGCCGAGCCGGTCCCGCGCGTCGAACCCCGCGAGCGCCTCGCAGCAGGCGGCGTAGCCTTCCGGATCCGCGCCGCGCAGCATGGCGAGATACGGCGCCGCTCCCGCGAAGCCGGGGGTGAACCACCGTGCCTCGGCCGCCCGGGCGACGGGCTCCATCCCTTCACGCCGCACGAGGGCCGCCCGCTCGTGCCACGGTTCCGGCGGGCCGAAGCGTGCGGAGGTGCAGCACAGGACGAGGCTGCCGACGTGGCCGGGCGCGGTGAGGGCGAGCGTGGTGCCGACGGCCCCGCCAAGTGAGACGCCCGCGTAGCCCACCACGTCCAGCCGATGCAGGTCCAGGAGGGCCAGGACCATCCCGGCGAGGTCTTCCATGGTGAGGCCGGTGACGGTGGGGGAGCCGCCGTGCCCCGGCAGGTCGTAGCGCAGAACCCGCCAGTGGCGGGTGAGCGAGGGAAGTTGTGGCTCCCACAGGTCGAGGGTGGTCCCGAGCGAGGGCCCGAGGACGACGACGGGGGCGTCGGACGGCCCGTCGAAACGGTGGTGCAGCGTCATGGGGTTCCCGTTCGCCGGCTGTCGCCGGTGTGCGTCGTGCCGATGTGACGAAGGTCAGAACTCAAGGAAGGCCGTCTCCTCTTCGCCTTGCAGCCGGACGTCGAAGACGTAGGCGTCCGCCGTCTCGGCCCGGGCGATCAGTGTCGCCCGGAGGGCCGGCTCGAGGGAGTCCAGCAACGGGTCCGGCGCGTCTTCGAGGTAGATCCGGGTCGCCACCGGCTTGAGCAGGCCCCGGGCGAACACGAGCAGGGCGAGGTACGGCGTCGCGGGCCGGGCCGTACGGAACCGGTAGGAGCCGTCCGGCGCGGTGGGGCAGCGCCCGAAGCCCGAGACGCCCGGGCCCCGGCGGTCGAGCGCGCCGCGGGTCCCGGTCTCGCCGAGCCACAACTCCAGCAGCGCGTCCGGGACGGGCTCGCCCTCCCCGTCGAGCACCCGGCCGGTCACCGTGATCGCCCCCGGGTGGTCCTCGGGCACGAGCTCCCCACCCTGCGCGTACGGCAGGGCGTAGCCGAAGAAGGGGCCGACCGTCTGGGACGGGGTCGTCATGAGTCCTCCATGGGGGTGCGTCCCAGAGTCACGTCGAACCGGTAGCCGAGCGCCCATTCCGGCTCGGTCGCGTCGAGGTCGAACGCGGCGACCAGCCGTTCGCGGGCGGCGGCGTCCGGGATCGACTGGAAGATCGGGTCGAACGGGAACAGGGGGTCGCCGGGGAAGTACATCTGGGTGACCAGGCGCTGGGTGAATGCGGTGCCGAAGACGGAGAAGTGGATGTGCGCGGGACGCCAGGCGTTGTGGTGGTTGCGCCAGGGGTAGGCGCCCGGCTTGACCGTGACGAAGCGGTAGCGGCCTTCGTCGTCGGTGAGGCACCGGCCCGCGCCGGTGAAGTTGGGATCGAGCGGCGCCGGATGCTGGTCGCGTTCGTGGGCGTAACGACCGGCCGAGTTGGCCTGCCAGACCTCGACCAGCGTGTTCCTGACCGGGCGTCCTGAGCCGTCGAGGATGCGGCCGGAGACGACGATGCGCTCGCCCAGCGGCTCTCCGGAGTGCTGCGCGGTGAGGTCGGCCTCGTGGTCCGCCACCTCGTGGTGGCCGAACACCGGGCTGGTCAGCTCGATCGCGTCCGCATCGGCCTTCATGCGCAGCGGCGGCCGTGAGGGGGCGCGCAGCAGCGTGCTGCGGTAGGCGGGGCTCAGATACGGCGGGTGGGTCATGACGTTCCTTTCTCCCCGTACGGCAGGCCCACGTAGTTCTCCGCGAGCGTCGTGGCCGCCGCCTCCGAGGTGGTGACGTAGTCGAGGTAGGAGGTCTGCAGCCGCCGGCCGTACTCGTCGTCGGAGTCGAAGGTGTGCAGCAGCGTGGTCATCCACCAGGAGAAGTGCTGGGCCCGCCACACCCGGGTGAGGCAGGCGCGGGAGTAGCCGTCGAGCAGGGTGGTCGAGCCGTCCGCGAAGAAGGCGGCCAGCGCCTCGGTCAGCACCCGCACGTCGGCCACCGCGAGGTTCAGCCCCTTGGCCCCGGTGGGGGGCACGATGTGCGCGGCGTCGCCCGCGAGGAAGAGCCTGCCGTACTGCATGGGTTCGGCCACGAAGCTGCGCATCGGCGTGATCCCCTTCTCGATGACCTCGCCGGTGCCGAGGGTGAATCCGGGGACGGTCTCCAGGCGTGCCTTGAGCTCCGCCCAGACCCGTTCGTCCGGCCAGGCGTCGATGTGGTCGTCGGCCGCCACCTGCAGGTAGAACCTGCTGATCTCGGGGGAGCGCATGCTGTGCAGGGCGAAGCCGCGGTCGGTGCGCGCGTAGATGAGCTCGTCTGCCGAGGGGGCGACCCGGGCCAGGATGCCCAGCCAGGCGAAGGGGTAGTCGCGCCGGAACTCGGTCAGCGTCCCCTCGGGGATCGACGGGCGGCAGATCCCGTGGAAGCCGTCGCATCCAGCGATCACGTCGCAGTCGAGGCGCTCGTCTCCGAAGGTCACGTACGGCCGGTCCGTGCCGAGGTCGTGCACGGCCACGTCGTCGACCTCGAAGCGGATGTCGCCGCCCGCGGCGAGCCTGGCGGCGATGAGGTCCTTGACGACCTCCTGCTGGCCGTACACGGTGATGGCCCGCCCCGGCACCAGCTTCTCGAACGCGATGCGGTGGCCGGCGCCGCCGTATCGCAACTCGATGCCCTGGTGGGGCAGCCCCTCCCTGAGCAGGCGCTCGCCCACCCCGGACGAGACGAGGGTGTCCACCGTGCCCTGTTCCAGCACGCCTGCCCGTACCCGCTGCTCCACGTACGCGCGTGACCGGCGTTCCAGCACCACCGAGTCGATGCCGCGCAAATGGAGCAGGTGGGAGAGCAACAGGCCCGCCGGCCCGGCTCCGATGATCCCGACCTTGGTTCGCATGAGATGAGCATCGGGAGCGCGGGCCGTGGAGCGTAGTCTTCTCTTCTACTGAGTGGAAACGGCGGGACTATTTCCGGAGGTGAGCGGATGTCCGGAGGCGCACGTGATCGGGGACGTTCGGTCACCTCACGGGTCCTGGCGATCCTCGACGCCTTCGACGCCCGCCACCCCAGGCTCACGCTGAGCGAGATCGCGGCCCGCAGCGGCATGGCGCTGACCACCGTCCACCGGCTGGTCGGCGAGCTCGAGGAGTGGCAGGCGCTCCGCCGGACCGCGGACGGGTGCTACCACATCGGGATCAGATTGTGGGAGCTCGGGCAACTCGCCCCCGACTCCCTGCAGGCGGTGGCGCATCCCTGGCTGCAGGAGCTGTACGGCAGCACGGGGGAGAACGTCCATCTGGCCATCCGCGACGGCGTCGAGGTCCTCTACGTGGACCGGTTGTTCGGCAAGCGGGCGGTGCCGATCGTGTCGCGCACCGGGGGCCGGTTGCCGATGCACTGCACCGGCGTGGGGAAGGCCCTCCTCGCGTTCGAACCCGGCTGGTTCGTCACGTCGTTCCTGTCGCGTCCGCTCGAACGGTTCACCCCGCACACCGTCACCGAGCCGGGACGGCTGTCGCGTGAGCTCACCCAGATCCGGGCACGCGGATACGCCCTCACGCACGAGGAGATGACGCTCGGCTCGTGCTCCGCCGCCGCGCCGATCATCGCGGACGGCGTGCCGGTGGCGGCGGTCGGGATCGTCGTCTCGTCGAGGCGTGTCCGGGAGTTGCCGCGCCTGGTCGAACCGCTCCTGGCCGCCACCGACGGCATCGCCCGCGCCTACCAGGCCGCGATCGCCCCGGCGGCGCGGCCCCGCCAGGAACGGCGCGATTAGCCCGGGCGGCCAGCGACGTGGTGGCCGACGGCTGCGTGGGGTGCAGCCGTACAACGAAAAGACCAGCCCAAAGGGCATCTGTGTCGATCCGGGGAGCGCACCCGAGGGATTCACCCCGACCGTCGGATTAGAAGTGGAGCAGATCTTTACCTACCGCCATAGTCGTTGACCTGCAACGTTGTGCTCTCGGTCGTGAATCTAGGTACGAGCCATCCCGCGCATATCCCGCAGGTGAAACATTGCGGCCAGTTCGTCGGCAAGTTCGGCAACGCTTCGAGAGCCGTCGACCTGCAGGACCGGCAAGTCGAGTTCGAGGGCTTGGTGTCGTACTTCTTCATCCCAGAGTTCGTCGCGGGCCAGTCGCTTGGCTAACGCGTCGGCATGGTCACTGCTTCCCCAGTTGGCTCGTGCTCTGGCTGGGTCGGCGAATCGGGTGCCCAATGCATTGCGGCGGAATTCGGGTGTTGGCAGCAGAAAGGCGGCTTGCTCACGGCGCGTCAGCAGTGGCGCGACGTCTCGGGGCAGGGTACGGAAGTCGTCGACGAGTACGGGACGGTCGGCGGGCAGGGTAAGCAGGTCTTCGATGACGAATCCGAATGTCTCGCCGTACAGGCTGGGCATGGCCTGGAAGATCTCATCCGCGGTGCGTCCCGTCCATCTTTGCTCCAGGGGCGTTCGCAGCAATGCGAACAGGTAGGGCTGTTGCTGCGGGGTGCACCGGTTGATGTAGCCCTGTTCGGCGCGGTCGCCGTCATACACGAGCAGGTCGTGCCGTTCCGCCAAGGACTGAGTGAGGGTGCTCTTGCCAGCGCCGGTACCGCCGGCAATCCAGCGGACATGCGCGAGTCGACGAGCGAGATCAGCAGGCGCGTGCTGGCCGAGGAAACTCATGCCCGGCAGTCTCACAAGTCTGAGCAGCCAGAAACAGTCTTGTTCTTGCACCACGCGGCGGTGAAGATCGAAGGAGAGGACCGACGTCTTACATCGCGCGATCGCGCAGCCAGGACCGCCCCGGCTCATGATCAGGCCCTTAACTCAGCCACTGCAGTGATGGGAGTACCGGCCTGCGCGGCGCGCACAGTCCGCCTGCCTGATCACCCTGTGTGCCGTCGACCCGCCCGAAGGGGAAGCGGGCCTTGGCCCGCTCGGCTTGTCCCGGGTCGATGGTGGGCGGGGTGCGTCACGAAGAATCTGGCCGGTGACGCGGTGGCGAGGATGGGCCGCGCACTGTGGGACAACTGAACAATTGCAACCAGAAATGCAACTGGGCAGGCTTCCAAACGATCATTGTTTTGGAGTCTGCCCAGGTCATTAGGGGTGGGGCGCCAGGGACTCGAACCAAGAACCTACGGATTAAAAGAAGACGACGTGATCGACGTGGACGCCCCTGACCTGGGCGAGCGCAGTTCGCGGATGCCCGCCAGAGTTCGAGGTTGTTCACCCTCTTGGCTGTAGTCGTGGCTGTACGCCCAACGCTTGGTCCGGCGGACCATTACGTGTTGCAGCACCCCAGGGTCATGGGCAGAGTGGGCTACGTGATCGAGATTGACGGCCCTTTCTACCGCGTCACCGAGCCTGACTTCGAGATGCTGATCCCACGCTGGGAGCAGCATGACACGGTGACCGCGGACGAGGCGGACGCAACCATCACGCTTGCTGACGGCACTCGTCGCTACGCCACCTTTATGACGCTCGGGGTAATCAGCAGGGTCATGGATCACTGGCGAGACACGGGTGAATGTCTCAACGGCCGATACTTCTGGTGCTCCGATCTGATCATCATTCGTGAGCCCGGCTTCGGCTCGATGATCGACGCTGTTCGAGACATGATCGGAAGTGGAGACATCGAAGGCGCAAGTGGCGTGCTTTCGCCTGATGACAATGCGCAGCATGCGGATTAAAAGATCGACTTCCATCTGTTCCGGATGGTTCAATGCAGGTCACTGGGCAGGTGTTGACCGGTCTGAACGATCCTGGATCATCCTGAACTGCAACTCAAACTGTAACTCCCCGATCGCACACCGAGAGAGTCAAGGCGACGTAGCAGCTTGATCGAGGATGGTTGGTCCAACGAACAACCCCACGGCCAGCAGCATGATCACGGCACAGGCGTGGACGAACCCCACGGCGCGGGACTACATGCTAGAAACCGTCCGGAGGTTCACTAGGGATGAGCGCGGATACGTCCGGGGCGCCGCAAGAGCGAGCGCTCCGCCATGTCGCGGCCCTATCGTCAGGCGAGCCACTCGACCCCCAATTACGTGTGACGCTGAACTTCCATCCGGACCGCCTGGTGGGCGACCAGCTAATTTTGCTCAGGCTTGCCGACGACGGCCTTTACCACTCGCAGTTCATCACGGGCACAAGCAATGGCGGTCTCACCGCTCATCCAGGCGGGGACCGGTGGCGCTGGGAGAGTCGGATCTTCGGCAGTGCATACGACCACGCACCCGCTCACGATCGACCCGTCTACGGCGCACTGAACTTCCGCCGCAAGCCCATCGGTGCGGCACCGCGATTCGGATCCGCCCACTTCAGGCTGACCGCAGAGGCCCTTTCACGAGCCACGTTCTGTTATCCCGACAGCTTCTTTGAACCGTCGGCCTTCGGTGTCGCTTCCCGCATGGCACTCATCGAGTTAGCTACAGCGGATAACCCGGACGCCCTAGACGACTACATCGAGGCTCAGGTACACGGACCGGTCAGGCTCGACTGTGACGTGGAGGCGCTGGTCCTGGATCCGAGTTATCGCGGAACAGCCGTGCAAGCTGCGGCCCACCGGCTTCCATGCCCAATCGAATGGCATGCCGGATTCCGACTCGCCATTGATCAACTGCGACGCTACCCAGATTACCGCGGGCAGGAATATGTTGACCTGGGTACCGAGATCGCGGTGGACGGTCACCTCGATCCGCGGATCATTGGAGATGCGGCCTGTACGGGCCGCTATGACCCGCAGGCACTCAAGAAGGTCTGGCACTGCCTGGCACGTTTCGGCTCGCCATTCGATGCAGGCCAAGATGACGGATCGTTGTAGCGTTGTCAGCTTGGGAAGCGTATGGATCACGGCTCGTACGGACGCTGAGCTGGGCGTCGGGCCGGTCGTGAGTGACCGTGGTTGACCCCTCGTCACCCTGGTTAATTGCACGCTAATTGCACGGTGATCATGCCATCGTGCAGCGCGTACGCTTCTGTCATGTTAACCGTACGGTGGCCTGATTACTTCGATGACTACGCATCGGTGATTGAGGTCAAGGGCTGGTTCGGGGACGTCACAGTGGAGTGGAACGGGGTACGTATCCAACCGGTGTTTTACGATCCGGTACGGCTCAGCCAGGAGATAAGCGATGAGCTCGCCGGCGGCTCGTACTTCCGGGAACCCAACCTCATCGTGATCGAGAAGGTAACGCGTGATCACATGGAGGCGGCCATCGCCGCTCTCTCAGAAGAGGGCCTGGCTTGCCTGATACCCGATTGAGCGCGTGACGGGATCAAGCAAGGAAGCCGAACCCTGCACGTGCTGACCTTCGGCCTCCAGTTCGGCATTCAAGGCATCCCTGTTAATCATCCCGAAATCACAGAGCCGCTGCCTGTGGCTGGAGTCACGAGTAGAAGCCCTTCCAGTACTCCTCATGGCTCTGAGCGAAGTCCTCGGGACGCGTCTCGCGGAGGTGGCGGTACCGGTCGTGATAGAAGATGAGGGCTTCCTGAAGGGAGCAGCCGAAGGTGTCCTTGATGAGCTTGATGCCTCTGATCGTTTGGCCGCGGAGGATGAGTTCATCGAACGTGGTGGCTACCTCATCCTTCATGCGGAGATCGTGGCAGGGGCATGAGCGAGCAGGCAAGGCGTTTTGGACCTTGCTAGCCCTCGTGCCGAGGGCATCGCGTGGACCATGCCCCGTCGGGGGATAGTCGATCTCCCGTCACCCGCTCCACAACCAAACGCCCATTCTCGAAGCTGAGCCGATCACCGACGTGGAGCAAGAGTGGCGATGCCAGTTCGAAGGCGTAACCGTCGTCAGTCGCGACCTCGTTGGCGATCAAGCTTCTTGGCAGAGGCGTTCTGCCGTCTGCGGTGACCTTCATGTCGGGAGGATGCCACATGGCTGCGAGCCCGCACATCTTTCCCTGCCTGACCCCCTGGCCCTGGTCTGCTCGGCTTGCCCCGGGTTGATGGCGGACGGGGTGATCAGGTCCTTACCTCAGCCTCTGGGGCCGGCGGGACGAGTACACGCCTAGCGATCACCCCGGAGCCGGAGCGCCCCCGCCGGAGGCTTATGCGTGCAAGCATGGGCTGTGACGAAGAGTTCATGGTGGGACAGTTGGATCTCCTCACTCGACGAGCGGACCCAGGACGAAGCGATCATGCTTCGAAAGCAGCTGCGGCAACTGGGTGTGGAACATCCTGACGAATGGGTTCGGTCAGAGATCAGCGAGAACCAAGCGCAAGTAGCTCGCTACCGCTTGCTTCGGGGACTCTGGTCAGCAGAAATCAACTCCTGGCGCGACAAGGTAGATACCTGGATCGCCAATACCAGGCGAGAACTGAACCGCAGGCCGACAGGACCCTTCTCAGACGGGGGCAAGGCATTGCTTCGCCTGGTCGATGAACTCGGCGCAACCCAGGAAGAAATCGGTGCCCTGGCACGGATGATCGCTTATGAGACTGTATTCGGTGTGCTCTACCAGCTCGACGACTCGGACATTACTGAGGACGACATCACAATCCCCGTAGATCTGCTGAATGAGCTACCGAGCTGGGCATTGATTGAAGTTCGGGGCGAAGATGGCGAGCCGACAGGGAGAACGATCCAGGGGCTGCACGAAAGTCTCTTGAGCATGGATCCGAGCGGGCGGGACGGGCGCCCCGCTACGAGATCCGAGTAGCTGATCACGGTCATGGAACACGAAGCGGCAGCTTACGAGCCGATGACTCCGGCACATCTCGCGGTGGAGCACGGCGACCTGAGGGAACTGACCCGGTTGCTCGACGCTGGTGCCGACCCAAACGAGGTGTGGTCCAACATGACCCTGCTCGTACATGCGATTGACATGGAGGCGGACGGAGCAACGCAAACTGGAAAGCCACTCGACGCCTCATGCACCGCTGTGCTTCTGGCCTATGGGGCCGATCCCGAACGCCCGAGTCCCGACGGAACAATCCCGCGCCTCTACGCTTTCCACTACCGTCACGGGCTGGCTGTCCGGTTGCTTGAAGCCCACATCGCCCGCCGTCACGGCGGCACCATGCAGAACCCCTGCCCTGAGTTTCCTCCAGCAGAACCCCACAGGTGAAAGACGGCAGAATGCGCGTGGTCGTGGATGGGCGGCAGGTCAGGTCGGAAGCTGATTTCCACGCCCTGCTGGCAGGGCTGCTGGACCTCGGTCCCTACTACGGGCACAACCTCGACGCGCTTTGGGACAGGTTGAGTACCGACGTGAAACGGCCGGTGGAGCTGGTGTGGACCCATTGGGAGGAGAGCAGAGCGAACCTGGGAACCGAGATCTTCGGCAAGATCCGTACGATTCTCACGCGCGTCCAAGCGCTGGATGCGGATCGGAACTGGAGCGAGCGCTTCACCTTCGAATTGCGCGGAGCGCATGCTCCGCCCGCCTGATCTGCTCGTACGCCGTCGACTTGCCCGCAGGGGGAAGCGGGCCAGGGCCAGGGGGTCAAGGTGGAGTGCACCACTGGATAACGACATGGACACGCTGCCCCTGGTCTGCTCGGCTTATCCCGGGTCGTTGGCGGGTGGGGCGATCAGGCGTCCTACCTCAATCCTCGACGGCCGTCGACGATGAGCTGGCCTTTGGCGGTTACCCCGGTGCCAGGAGCGTCCCCGCCGCAGGCGAAAACAATTGGCTGGCCAGCGCTCTGGTGTGGAGTATCGGTGCTTATGGGGATGTTCAGCGTTGTGAGGATGCCCGAACCTCTTGCTTGTCCGAAGTGCGGGGAGTCGGGCACATGGAAAGCGCAGTTCAAGTTCGGTGCTCTCGACCTCGTGGAGTACCGGGTCGGGCAGAGGTTGGATTGGGATTACGCGTGGGATGTGGAGGGCGAACGCGGCCATCACCGCGTGGTGGCCCAGGGAGTTCTAGAGGGTTGCCCGCATTGCCATGCTCACGGTTTCGAGGAGCCATGGGACCTGGTCGTCATCGAGATCGTCGATGACGTCATCGTGTCCGCTGTGCAGGACACCAGCGGTGAGGGCTGGTGGGCGGATGAGTGGCGGGTGCTTAAGGATTAGTTGGTTCTCTGCTTGGGCGCGGCCGGAGCTGCCGTCGGCCGGGACCGGCCCCCATGCCGCATGCCCGGCCGGCGAGCGGGCGTGGGGCCGCGAGGCGGCGCGGAGCGCCGTCTTTGATACCTACGGGCTCAATTCGGCAGCAAATTCGGATTGTGTAATCCTTGGGGCGTGAACAAGCCATCCCTCGATGAGCGGTTCGCCATTTGGCGCCATGTAATGGTCGGCTCGCCTGGTCCAGCCCCGGAAGAGGGTATGGCGACCAGGACCTCCTGGGGGAAGTTGCAGCCGCTACGCAAACCCCGCGCTCTGCCGCCACCGGATCGAGTGTGGGCTGAGCGGGAATGGGAGATTATCCGGTGCGGCCACGTTCCGGCAGATATGGACGACAAGTGGTTCGCTTTCGTCGAGCATGATCGCTTATGCCTGCACCGGAGTTGGACCGGCGACCAGGTATTCCAAGCGGACTTCCAACCGTGTGACCGAGGATGGCAGATCGTCAAGGCGGCGGTTGAGTCACGCAGACGTTGGTACAAGCGCAAGTACGAGGTTCCGGATCGCCTAACGCTGGAGTTGCTGATCGATACGGTTCTCCTTGGGACCTATGACGAGGTGCGCTGGCGGCACCTGTGGAAGCTGCAGTGACACTTCCTGCGCCCCCGGTGGCTATCGTGCTCCCAGCAATGGAAAGATCGTCTAGTGAGACTCTGGAAGCGGAAGAAGCACGGCATCGAGAACCCTGAGGTGATCGATATCATCTCCCTCACCCCCGACTCAGATGTGATCGAGATCCATATGGTTCAGACGGTCGAATGGGGCGGAAAGGGTGATCAAGTCCTTCTGATCCAAGACAAGCTGAACGCCTACCTCAACTTCTTGTTGTCTGGCCAGCTCGCCGAACAAGCCCCCGCACACGCCGAACTTCCATGGCGCATTGTGCTCTTCTGCCAAAGCGAACCTCCACTTGAAGTGCGGGATTTCGTAGAAAAGGCCGCCCCAGTGGCGGCTGAATCCGGTGGTGAGTTCACCTGGCGCATGACGTCGGCCGCCGCCGACTCGTAGGCGTACACGCCACACCTTGCCCCCATCCCGTTTGCCATCGACCCCACCGCGGAGGAGACGGACTGATGGACTCGCCTGGGTCGATGGCCGGTGGGATGGCCACCCACCCCAGCCACCCCACCACCCGTACGTGTGTTCGAACGCCATCCCGGAGTCGGAGAGCCCCCGCCGGAGGCATCACCATGTGCGGCCAGCGCCTGGCGGCTGTTCCAGCTCAGCCCGACGCCTGGCACGCATCTGGCACGTGATCTAGCATCATCGACCGTGGCATCTTGGGTCAGCCGATACCGGTTAGGCGAACACATCGCAGTGTGGAACGAACTGCGTGCCTACGGATCGGCTGGCGTGCCTGAGAGCCGCCAGGAGGATGCCGAAGAGGTCGCACGAGAGACCATGCGTCGGGTCGCGGCCAACGTCGACATGCTGGTGGACCAGCTTTCATCTGCAAAGTACGCGTTCGCTTTCCCTGACGCAGTCCGACGAACCCCTACGGCAGAGGACTTGCAAGCTGTCGCGATGGCCGAAACCCTTATCGGTCCTCTACCTGTGGCGCTCCGCGCATGCCTGGAGATCGTGGGTCCTGTCGATCTGTGTGGGGACGGAGGCTCACTGCTGCCTCACGTCGGCTACCACGGGCCTGAACGTGAGTCCTGGGATTTTGCGCCGGACCCTCTAGTCCTCCACTCAGGCCAGGTGCTTGGGAACCAGATCAGTTCCGTCGTGGGAGACCTCAGTCTCGGGTGTGCCTGCACGGATCCGGAAGAGGATGAACCGTGCCGGTTCCATGCGAGCGGCTTCTTTTTCAGCATCGCACCTGACGAGGCGGCCAAGGAGAACTTCAGCGGGGGAGATCACACCATCCATCTCCCGAACGCGAACCCCGACCCCCAGCTTGAGTACGTAGCGGTGGCGGAGTCTATTTCGCTCGTCGAATATTTACGTCTGTCTCTCGCCTGGGGTGGATTCCCTGGCTACAGCGTCCGACCCGCACACGTGCCCCTGCCGGGTCTTCTCGAACGGCTTGGACATCAGCTAATGAAGTTCTGAACACCCGCAGAAGACTTCACCGCTGTCAGCTTGGGAAGTCTTTCAACAGCATGCAGTCTGAGCTGCGAAAACGCTGACCTGGGCATATGCACGTCGAGTGACCGTGAGTCCCCGTGATTCGCCGCGGGTTGCCGACCGTACGGGTACGACCACGAGCGTGGCGTCGACTCGGGGGGCCGGCGCGATAGGCGGAATATCCGGATGAGTGCGCTGATCCATCGTGACAGCCTGGAAGCATGCCATTTGAGGAGTTCGAACGCGCCGGCGCTCGATACGCGGTGCAGTTTACGTATGCCTTGCCTGACGACGCTTGGTATGTGGAGCTGAGCGAGGCGGTGCCTGCACCAGCGGCCTGGGCTGACATCCCAAATGCCAAGACCCACCTGCCTGGGCCCGCCTTCGTCACGGCGGTGGTGCCTGACGAGGATCCAACCCGGGAACCGACGATCCACGTTCATGGTGACGGGAAGGAGCGCGCTATCCCTTACGAGGTGCTGCGTTGGTACATGGAGAAGGTCTCCGAGGAGGTCGAACGCTGTCGCGCTGGATTGATCGAGAACAGCGAAGGCGAGATGTAGGCGAGGGGACCACCTGCTGGCGCCTCACCTCCGACCCACCGGCGGGCGCGGCGCAGCCCCAGTTTGGAAGGCTTCGGTACGCGATCGTCTAGCCTGCTGAGACGCAGGTCACGCGCCTAATCGTCTGCCTCATGGCTTTCCGCGGCTTGCCGTGAGTCACCGCACTGACGGGCGCGCGACGGGCACGGCTACGCGGCTCACTGGTCCCGATAGGCGCCAGGCGGCGAGTAACCTCTACAACCCCACAGCTTCTCCAACCAGATCATGTAGCTCATACGCAGCGGCCATAATCCGGTCCGCCACCTCCCCGTCATACATCGCCGCGTTTGCCTCGGTCGCGGGGAATACATCGACGACGATATTCACCCCCAAGCGAGGGATACAGTCGAGTTCACGCCAGGCGGCAGCACAAGCTGTAAGCGAAGCTTTCGTAGCCTCATACGCACTTATGTCGAACCCGACCCCTGACCTGAGCGAGCCATCGAACGCTGCCCAGGCCTCGGCCAGCGCCTCTGGTGGGTCTGCGCCCATCGCGGGTCTCCCCTCACCCAGCAAATAGCATCAGCTGGCATCAAAGCGATCAGCAGGATTCGACGCAAGCCGCACCTTGCCCGCCCATCCCGATGCTCCTATGGATGTCAAGCAGCCAGCTTGTGCGCGCCGCGATCGGGACGCCAGGCGGCGCAGGTGGCGATCAGATGCCGGACGGTCAGACCGCGCAACTGGTCACGCAGCGGCTCGGGGGCGGTGACGATCAATGCTTTGATCCCCCAGCGCCCCTCGTAGGCTCCGTGACGCGGTGCAGAGCCGGGGAGGCGGCCGGTCAGGCGCCTCCGCGCCGCCGCCGCGGCACGACGCGCCGCCACCAGCGAGGCTTGATCTCCCCGGCCGAGCGCGGCGGCTCGTCCTCTGTGCCGTCGCCGGGGGCGAGGACGCGTTCGGCCAATGCCCTGACGTCGGAGTTCATGTCCGGGGTCGCCAGTGTCAGCAAGGCCAGGGACTCCAGGATGGTGACGGGGCGGGTGCGGCTCGCCTCCATCGCCGCGATGAAACGCCACCCGACCACCTCGGCGACGTCCGCGCGCGTGTCCGGCACCACCCACGCGGTGGTGACGAGTCCCAGGAGGGCCGCCTCCGTCACCCAGTCCTCGGGGCCGTACGCGAGGTCGACGAGGACCCCGCGCCGGTCGGATCCGGCCCACGGCTGGTCTGCCCTGTGATGCGCGATGCCGAGGCAGGCCCATGCCTGGACCGAGCGGATCCACTCGGGCCAGGTGGCCGCGTCCTCCTCGGGGGGCGCCGGCGGGTGAACGAGAACGCCCAGGAGGTCGTCGAGGGTCAGTCCCGACAGGCGAACCGCCTGATCGTAGGCGGCGGGCAGGTGCGGCCAGCCCTGCTGCGCGATGTCCTGCAGGGCGCGGGCGGCGTCGGGGGACGGCGGGGCGGCCGACGGCCGGGCCTCGGTCCCGTCGTAGTCCCACACCCTTGTGCCGACCGAGCGGACCGGGCCCGAGGAGAACACCTCGGGAACCGTGGACCGGGGATCGGGGTCGGGCACGCCGCCGATCGTCAGCGTGAAGTCGGGGAGGGACCGGTCGAAGGCCAGCAGGGCGCTCGGCGGCTCCGGCGCCGAGACCGTCAGCGTCCCCCCGGTCGGCTTGTCCTCCGCCTCCAGCACCTGGGACAGCACGTTGACCACCGACTCCGAGGGCGCGGGCACGGGGCCGAGCCAGAAGCGGCGCTGCGACCAGGAGGTCAGCACGCCCTCGGCGTGGGAGTTGCCGGGATGCTCGCGCAGGTGGTCGGCGAGTTCGACGAGATGGCGCACGTCGCCGTCGCGCGCGAAGCGCATGCCGCACGCCGTGGGGAAGGCGTTCTCCTGGTACGGCTCTCGCTTGAGCACCCGCTCCACCCAGGTGAGCCCGTCCTCGGCGCGTCCGCTCATCGCCAGAAGCTCCGCGATGTCGGTCTCCACCGCCGCGTTGCCCGGGTCGTGTTCCAGGGCGCGCAGGAAGGCCCGCTCGGAGTCGGCCCAGCGCTCCATGCTCCGGTAGGCGTAGGCCACGGCCACCGAGGCCTGCAGCGACGGAGCCGCCTTCTCCGAGCGCAGGGCCATGTCGAGCGCCTCGTCCCACGACTCCATGCGGCGGGACAGGACGGACGCGACCCACAGGATCCCGGCGTGTTGCGGCCACAGCCCGGCCGAGTTGCGGACCAGCGAGAGGTAGGGCTGGACGCCGGATCGCATGTCGGAGGGGATCGGGTCGGGAAGCACCCGCAGCAGCCGCGCGGCCAGGGCGCACAGCTCGTCCGGCGGCACGCGGGTCGCGAGCGCGGTGTCGAGCACCCACGGGATGTCGGCCCAGCGGCCCGCGGGCTGATGGCACTGGGCCGACACCAGCAGTTCGAGTGCCTCGGAGTGCTCGCCGTCCGCCGCGAGAACGTGGGCTCGGGCGACGACCGCGCCGAGGAAGGCGGGCTGCTCGACGGGGAACAGGTCGAGGCGGTCGTCCGCGCGCCCGGTGAGCACCGTCAGCAGCTCGTGGGCGTCAGGGAAGGTGGGGTCGCAGACGAGGGCGTTGGCGATGTGGTCGGCCGCGTGCTGCCGTTCACCGTCGTCGAGGGCCAGACGGGCCATGCTCAGCTCGCCCTCGGCCTCCAGGCGGCGGTCCCCCGTGCCCTCCGATGCTGGCGTCACGCAAAACTCCTCATCTGCCGCAAATGAGGACCTACGATGCCATGCCCGGACACCGAACACGAACCCGGTCGCACCTCGTGGTCAGCTCGCTGAGAACGGGGCTCCGTGACCAGGGATGATCAAGATGGGGGACAAGCCGAGCACGCGTTCGCGGGACGTGCGGAGCAGGGCCCCGTCCACGGCGAGGGGATCCTCGTCCGGGCCGTCGGCGTGCCACCACAGGTGGGTGAGCGCGACCAGGCCGTCGCCGGTCTCCACCAGTGTGGTGACGTCCTCCAGCGTGTGGCCCGGCGTGCGCATCAGCCGTACGGACTCGGACAGGGCGAAACCGTCGGCGTCGCGGTCGTCCCAGCGGTCGTCCTGGTAGATCGCCCAGTGGTCGTGGAAGCGGGCCTCGGGGAACAGCGCCGCGTTGAGCGTGTGGTCGGGATGGTGGTGCGAGAACACCACGTCGGTCACGTCCGCGGGCGTGAGGCCGAGCCTCTCGATCGGATCGAGGATCAGCCGCCGGTTCGCCACCATTCCCGGGTCCACGACGACGATCGCCGACCCGTCTCTGATCAGGGTGACCGTTCCGGCCACCCGGTCACCGACGTATCCCTCGGTCAGCACATGAACTGTCGCCATCGGGCCAGACTATTCAGCGTTCTCCGCGCCCGCCGAGCCGGGCGTCGCCTCGATGACCGAGGTGAGGTTCGCGCCGATCGGGTACGGCCGCTCGACGGGAAGCAGGCCGGCCGGGTCGCCGCCGTCCCTCACCACGGCGTGTGCGGCTCGGACCAGGCCGGTGACGTCGGTGATCGCCAGGGTCCACTTGTCCAGGTAACGGTCGACGGCCTCGCCGGACAGGCCGATCTGGACGGACCGGTACGGCAGCGCGTTGTGGTGCGGGTCGCGTTCGGGATCCCACTGGATCCGGACCGGAGACCGCCGCAGCCGTGCGGCCCACTCCTCCCGGTCGGCGCCGTGACCCGGATGGCTCGGGCACGAACGGGTGAGCGCCCACTCGAACCCCTCACGGGTGATGTCGATCGCCAGGACGCGTGTCTGCCCGGCCTTGGTGGCCCAGCCGCAGCGGTACATCATCCAGAGAAAGGACGGCTTGATCCAGGTCATCCGCTCTCGTTTGAACGGCGGGACGAACCGCCCGGCGGCGACGGCGGGTTCCGCGACGGCCGGGTCGTAGGCCTGGTAAACGGTGATCGACTCCTCGGTGTACGCGGCGCGAATCTGCCGGTAGGGGACGTTCATGACGGCAACGGTGCCGAATCCGGTGATCGCCGGGCAACATATTTAGCGCCCTCGCACCGGTGTTGAGACCTGTGATGCGGCTCCGTACGATCACCATCGCTCTCGTACTTTTCCCGCATATGCCTCGGAGGACGACATGGCGGCGCTGCCAGGTGGCATGACCCGGAGGCGTGCGGTGTGGCTGCTGCTGTCGCGTCGTCCCCGGCTGATCGTGCCCCGACGCGCCCGGCCGCTCCTGACTCCTCTGGCGGTGGCCGCCGCCGCGGTGGCCGTCGTCCTCGCCGTGTTCGTGCTCGTGGACATCCCCCTGAACGTGTTCGTCCTCGGCGCGGTCGCCCTGATCGCGGCGGGAGCCAGTGTGATCGGTGGTGCGGGTGCCCGGCAGGGGGAATCCGATGTGCATCTTCTCCGCCGTGACACTCATGCCGACCTGTACGCACTGGTCGCCGACGTCGCCCGTGAACTGCGGCTTCAGCCTCCCCGCCGGGTGATGGCCTGGGCGTCCCCGGATGCCAGGGCCACCCGCGGCTTCCTGCGGACCGAACTGTGGCTCGGCCTGCCGCTGCTGGCGGTACTCGACGAGGAGGAACTGCGAGCCGTCGTCGCCCACGAGCTCGTGCTGGAGAGGCTGAGCCGTCCCTGGCCGACCGGCGGCCTGTTGACCCTGTACTGGACAGAGGTGTCACGCGCGGAGGCCGGAGCCGAGCCGTTGGGGGAGCTCGGCCCTCTCGTCGACTCCCTCATGCTTCAGGCCGATCAGGCAGGCGTGCGTGTGGCCGGCTCGGAGGCCACGACATCGGCCCTGTCCAAGGGGTTGCTGGTTGCGAACGGGTTCACCTGGTTCATGCTGCGGTATGCCCGTGACCTGGTGACCGAGCGCTTCTTCCCGTCCGACCTCTATGCGGGCTGGCGATGGAAGCTCCAGCACGACGACCTCGCCGAGCGGATGTGGCCGGGGCTGGTCCGGGCGGACGCGGGTGATGAACGTCCCGGGGCGTCGATGAGCCGACGCGTCGCCGCACTCGGTGGAGTTCTGACGATTCCCCGGCCCCCCGAGCGGGTGCTTTTCACGGCACTCCCCGGCGAAGTGGAGGAACGTTTCACACGTCAGGCCCTGTCCCGGTATCTCCCTAAAAGATATGTGCTGTCCAGGAAGACGCGATACGGCGACGTCCCGGACGGCGCCTGGGACCGGCATCACGAACGTGAGCGCGACGAGGTTCTGGCGGCCGCCGCGGCACTCCTCGGGAAGGACGTCGCGGATCCGCTCGACGCTGTGGAGATCGTGGTCGCGGGACGGGCGCCCGAGCTCGAGTGGAACCACGCGTTTTCGTTCTGTGCTCATCCGGGTCGGGAGGTGTGCGTGCTCTTCCCGTTGATCCACTGCGCGTTGCGTGCCTCAGGCCACGACTACGGCCACCCGCTGCGGCAGCGTGAGCTGCGTGCGCCGACCGGGGAGGTCGTCGACGTGACCGGGCTCGCGGTGCGGTTCCTCGACGGAGGTTCGGCGAAGGACGACTTCCGCGCGTTGCTGACGTCGCTCTAGAGGTTCGGCGCACCGGCGCGCAGGCCGTCGACGACCAGATCGAGCAGCCGTGCGGCCCGCGCCTCGCCCTCCTCGCCGGGGCTGATCCGCCACAGGAAACCCAGCATCAGCAGCACGTCGTCCGGGTCGACGCCCGGCCGGATGTCGCCGGCGTCCTCGCAGGCGCGCAGCAGGAGCGTGACCGCGCCGATGATCGGGCCGTAGGTCTCGCCCGCCAGGCCGTCGTCGGTGAGGGCGTGCAGCACGTCCGCCAGCCCGTGCTTGATCCGCCCGTAGTAGGCGAGCCGGTCGCACCACAGCCGCAGCGCCTCCAGCGGAGGATGGTCCTCCAGCAGCTCCGGCGCGTACGCGGCGAGCCGCTCCACCTCATGGCGGTAGACGGCGAGGATCAGGGCCTCGCGCGTGGGGAAGTGCCGGTAGAGGGTTCCCGGGCCGACACCGGCCATCTTGGCGATCGAGTTCAGCGAAACGTCGCCCGAGGCCGTGAACGCCTTCTGCGCGACCTCGATGATGCGGGCGCGGTTCTGCCGCGCATCCGCCCGCACGGGCTCGTTCCGCGCCTCGGCCATGTTGTCCGTCCGCCCTCTCGCCAGTCGTCTCCGCTTGCGTACCGGAGAGCTCTCCGGTACGTTCGCAAGTGTTCCGGAGACCTCTCCGGTCAAGTACAGCACATCGCGGCGGCGGCGGGGCGATCGAGAGGAGACGAGACCATGGCGGAGACCGTTCTGGTGACCGGAGGCACGGGATTCGTCGCGGGCCGGTGCATCGTCGAGCTCCTGCGACGGGGCTATGCGGTGCGCACCACGCTGCGCACCAGGGCCCGCGAGGACGAGGTGCGCGACGCCCTCTCCACGGCGGCGGACCCCGAGGGGCGCCTGAGCTTCGCCGTCGCGGACCTGACGTCGGACACCGGCTGGGCGGAGGCGGTCGCGGGCTGCGAATACGTCCTGCACGTCGCGTCGCCACTGGGAGGGGTCGCGACCAGGGACCCGCGGGCCAGCGGTTCATCGCGGCCGGCGAGTTCCTCTGGGCGTCCCAGATCGCCCAAGAACTGCGTGCGCGGCTGGGAGAGGCCGCCGGCAAGGTGCCCAGGAGGGCGTTGCCCGATGTCGCCGTCCGACTGATGGCGCGTTTCGACCCCGGTGTCCGCGCGCTCACGCCGTATCTCGGCCGCAGGCACCTCCACACCGCGCGCAAGGCCGAGCGCGTGCTGGGCTGGCGGGCGCGGCCCGCCGCCGAGACCGTCGTCGACTGCGCGAGGAGTCTGGCGGCCCTGCAGGTGGTGTGACGGGGTTTCCTCCCGTTCCACCTCTCGCCCAAAGGCGGACCCACGCGGCCGTCGCCGGCCGCGCACAAACTATGGAGAGACCATGAGCACCCTTCAGGCACCTATCACCGACACCCCGTTCGACGCGTCCTCCACCGCGGAGGACGTCATCGAGGGCGTCGACCTGACCGGCAAGGTCGCGATCGTCACCGGCGGTCACTCCGGCATCGGCCTGGAGACCACACGGGTGCTGCGGCAGGCCGGAGCGCAGGTCGTCGTCCCGGTGCGCCACCCCGAGAAGGCCGCACGCGCGCTGGCGGGAATCGACGGCGTCGAGATCGCGAAGCTGGATCTGATCGATCCCGCCTCGGTCGACGCCTTCGCCGGGGGATTCCTCGCCTCCGGCCGTCCGCTGCACATCCTCGTCGGCAGCGCGGGGATCATGGCGGTTCCGCTCGCCCGTGACGCGCGCGGTCAGGAGTCGCAGTTCGCCACCAACCACCTGGGCCACCACCAGCTCGCGGTGCGGCTGTGGCCCGCCCTCCTCAGGGCCACAGGAGCGCGGGTGGTGTCGGTCTCGGCCGCCGCGCACCGGCTGTCCCCTGTCGTCTTCGACGACCCCGCGTTCGAGCGCCGGGAGTACCACCCGATGCTCGGCTACGGCCAGTCGAAGACCGCCAACATCCTGTTCGCCCGCGAGCTCGACCGGCGCGGCGCCGACCACGGAGTGCGCGCCTTCTCCGTCCACCCGGGCGCCATCATCGGGACCAACCTCAGCCGCTACGCCACGCCGGAGACCCTGCGCTCGATGGGGCTCGTCGACGAGGAGGGCAACCCCGTCATCGACCCGTTCGCAGGAAAGAAGAACGTACGGCAGGGCGCCTCGACGAGTGTGTGGTGCGCGGTGAGCCCGCGACTCGACGGCATGGGCGGCGTCTACTGCCTGGACAACGACATCGCCGCGGTCGCGGAGCCGGATCCCGGAACGCTGGACCCCTTCAGGCACCATTCCTCGGAGGTCCCCCCGCCCGCCGGCCTCGCACCGCACGCCGCAGACCCGGAGGCCGCCGTCCGGCTGTGGGACCTGAGCACGGAACTGACCGGCGCACGGCTGCCATAGGCGCCGCCGTCGCCGGGCGGCGCGCAGCTGGAACGGTCCGCTTTCCGCAAGCGGCGCAAGTTATTGCCGCGTTTCTGACGCCATATTTCATGGATATTTCCGAGTATTGCAAGCTGGTATCGACCCCTGTCAAGATGCACGCAAAGCGGTTGTTCTCGCTCCGGGGGTACGGCGAGCGCCGCCGCGTGCCGACCCGCCGACCCGAGCCCCCGGAGCGTCCCCGGGCGGCCTGCGGAGGAGGTGAGGCATGGACCGCCGTTCTGGACGAAAGGAAAGCACGTGGCAGTCTCCCGCCGGACGTTCATCACCTCGGTGGTGCCGGGATCCGCTATCGCCGCCGTGTCGGGCACCGAACTGATCTCCGCGATGACCAGCGCGGCGAACGCCGCGAGCCCCGTCGGTGACGTGGTCGGGAAGATCACCGTCGGCTACCAGGGCTGGTTCGCCTGCCCGGGTGACGGCGCCCCCATCAACACCTGGTGGCACTGGAGCCAGAACGGGTCCCAGCCGCCCTCGCGCAACAACACCACCATCGTCGCGTGGCCCGACATGCGGGAGTTCACGCGGTCCTACCCGACCGCCTACGGCAACCTCGGCGACGGCCGGCCCGCGGCGCTGTTCTCGTCGTACGACCAGCAGACCGTCGACACGCACTTCAGGTGGATGCGGGAGAACGACTGCGACACGGCCGCACTCCAGCGTTTCAACCCGAACGGCGGTGAGGGCGCGACCCGTGACGCGATGGCCGTCAAGGTGCGCGCGGCGGCCGAGGCGTACGGCCGCAAGTTCTACATCATGTACGACGTCTCGGGCTGGACGAACTTCCAGCCCGAGATCAAGGCCGACTGGACGAACAAGATGGCGGCCATGGCGGCCTCCTCCGCGTACGCCAGGCAGAACGGCAAGCCCGTCGTCGGCATCTGGGGGTTCGGGTTCAACGAGGCCAAGCACCCGTCGGACGCGGCGGCCTGCCTCGACGTGGTCAACTGGTTCAAGAGCCAGGGCTGCTACGTGATGGGCGGCGTGCCGACGTACTGGCGAGCCGGGATCAACGACTGCCGGCCCGGTTTCATCGAGGTGTTCAACGCCTACAACATGCTCTCTCCGTGGATGGTGGGACGGATCAGCACGGCGGCGGACTCCGACAGGTTCTACAACGACCTCAACGTGCCCGACCAGGCGTACTGCAACGCCCGCGGCATCGACTACCAGCCCTGTGTGATGCCGGGAGAGGTGACGGCGCGGCATCGCGCGCACGGCGACTTCATGTGGCGCCAGTTCTACAACATGGTCAGGGTGGGCGCCCAGGGCATCTACATCTCGATGTTCGACGAGTTCAACGAGGGCAACCAGATCGCCAAGACGGCGGAGAACCAGTCGATGATCCCGGTCGACTCCGGTTTCCTCGGCCTCGACGAGGACGGCACGGTCTGCTCGTCGGACTACTACCTGAGGCTCACCGCCGACGGCGGCCGCATGCTGAAGGGCCAGATCGCGCTCACCCCCGTCCGGCCCACGCCCCCGGTGGTCGGAGGCGGTGGCGGCGACACCAACCTGGCCCGCGGCAGGGCGACGTCGGAGAGCGGCCACAACCAGAACTTCGGCTCGGGGAACGTGGTCGACGGCGACGCGAACAGTTACTGGGAGGGCCCGAACAACGCGTTCCCGCAGTGGGTGAAGGTCGACCTGGGTGCGGCGGCGTCGGTCGGGCGGGTGGTGCTGAAGCTGCCGCCGCAGTCGGCGTGGCAGACGCGGACGCAGACGTTGTCCGTCCAGGGCGGCACGAACGGGTCGTCGTTCTCCACGATCGCCGGGCCGGCCGGGTACACGTTCAACCCGGCGACGGGCAACGCCGTGACGATCACGTTCACCCAGACTTCTGTGCGGTACGTCCGCGTCAACATCACCGCCAACACCGGCTGGCAGGCCGCGCAGCTGTCCGAACTCGAGGTGTACGGCACGGCCGGAGGGAACACCGACACGCAGGCGCCCACCGCACCCGGCAACCTCACGGTGACGGGCAAGACGGTCACCAGCGTCTCGCTGTCGTGGTCGGCCTCGTCGGACGACAAGGGCGTGACCGGCTACCAGGTGCGTGGAGGCGGCGCGGTCGTGGCCGCGGTGACCGGCACCTCCGCGACCGTCACGGGACTGACGGCGGCCACGGCCTACAGCTTCACCGTGACCGCGCAGGACGCCGCGGGCAACACCTCGCCCGCCTCCAACACCGTCAACGTGACCACGGACGCGCAGGCGAACACCAACCTGGCCCGCGGCAAGGCGACCTCGGAGAGCAGCCACACGCAGAACTACGGCTCGGCCAACGTCGTCGACGGCGACGCGAACAGTTACTGGGAGAGCGCCAACAACGCGTTCCCGCAGTGGGTGCAGGTCGACCTGGGTGCGGCGGCGTCGGTCGGGCGGGTCGTGCTGAAGCTGCCGCCGCAGTCGGCGTGGCAGACGCGGACGCAGACGTTGTCCGTCCAGGGCAGCACGAACGGCTCGTCGTTCTCCACGATCGCGGGGTCCGCGGGCTACACGTTCAACCCCGCGACGGGCAACACGGTGACGATCACCTTCGCGCAGACCTCCGCGCGGTACGTCCGGCTGAACGTCACCGGCAACACCGGGTGGGCGGCGGCGCAGTTCTCGGAGTTCGAGGTGTATCCGGCCTGATCTCCCCGGCCCCGGCCGTTCCGCAGCGGACGGCCGGGGCCTGCCCCTACAGCCGAGGCCACGATTCGGTCTTTTCCCTCGACGTGGCAACGGTTCTCATGATCGAATCTCCTCGGTCCGCTTTCTGGACCCCTCGCACGCGAAACGGCCCATCCCCCCCGCGACCGGGAGATCGTCATGACCGCAGCGCTCGAGATAGCCGGCCTGTTCAAGGCCTTCGGAGAGAAGGTGGCGGTCGATCACGTCGACCTGACCGTCCCCCAGGGCTCCTTCTACGGGCTGGTCGGCCAGAACGGAGCCGGCAAGACCACCACTTTGGCCATGGCCGTCGGACTGCTCAGGCCCGACAGCGGCGGGGCCCGGATCTTCGGGGCCGACGTGTGGTCCGATCCGGACACGGCCAAGGCGCTCGTGGGTGTGCTCCCCGACGGTCTGGCCATGCCGGAGCGCCTGACGGGACGCGAGGTCCTGACCTATCTGGGCCTGCTGCGCGGCCTGTCCAAGGATGTGGTGGCGGAGCGGGCGGGCGAGCTGCTGGAGGTCCTCGAGCTCGACTCGGCGGAGAACACCCTGGTGATCGAATACTCCACCGGGATGCGCAAGAAGATCGGGCTGGCGACCGCGCTGCTGCACGCGCCGCGGCTGCTGGTGCTGGACGAGCCCTTCGAGGCCGTCGACCCCGTCTCCGCGACGACGATCAAGGGGATCCTCCGCGGTTTCGTCGCCGGCGGGGGATCGGTCGTGTTGTCCAGCCACGTCATGGCGCTCGTCGAACAGCTCTGCGACCACGTCGGGGTCATCGACGAGGGGCGGGTCGCCGCCGCCGGCACGCTGGAGGAGGTCCGGGGTTCCGGCTCGCTCGAGGACGCCTTCGTCGAGCTCGTCGGCGCGTCCGGCGCGGGGGCGAAGGAGCTGACATGGCTGTCGCGCTGACCATGGCGGCCATGAAGGTGGCCGTCCTGCGCAACTCGATGAACAGCCAGAAGGCCGGTCTCGTCGTCGCAGGAGCCGTGCTCGGCCTCATCCTGGCCGGTGGCACCATCGCCGTCGCGTTCGTCGGCGATCCGAACGCGGGCTCGGTCACGGGGTGGCACACCGGAGACCTGCTGGCCGCCGCGTACGCGGTCTGGATGCTCGGCTGGATCTTCGGGCCGGTCTTCATCGGAGGCGGCGACGAGACCCTGCGCCCCGAATACTTCACCCTTGTCGGGCTGCGGCCCCGGCGCCTCGCCTTCGGGCTGCTCACCGCGTCCTTCATCGGAGTCGCCCCGGCGGTCAGCCTGGTGGCCCTGGCCGCACTGGTGGTCTTCGGCGTGCGCGTCGGCTCGGCGGTCCCGGTGCTGATCGCGCTCCCGGCAGTGCTGCTGTCGCTGGTGGTCTTCGTCCTGCTGTCCCGCGTCGCGACCGCTGTCATGGGGCTGGCGCTGCGGTCGCGGGTCGGCGCGATCGCAGCGGGGCTCAGCAACGGCGTGATTCTCGCCGCGCTCGGTCAGGGGTGGGTCTTCTTCGTCGCCTTCCAGCAGGTGGGCGGGATTCCGCCCACGGCGTCGGCCATCCTGCGGTACCTCCCGTCCGGCTGGGGCCTGATCGCCGTCGAGGCGGCCGCCGAAGGGGCGTTGCCGCGCGCGGCCGCCGCGCTCGCCGCGATGTGCCTCCTGATCGTGCTGCTGCTGGGCGCGTGGGCGGCGCTGCTCACCCGGCGCACCTCCGCGGCCCGGCCGTCCGTCCGCGGCAGGCGGCCGATGACGGCCGCGTCCGCACAGGGCGCAGTCGTGGCCAAGGAGTTGCGCACCTGGACCCGCGACCTGGTGCGCAACCACCAGCTCACCTTCGCCCTGGCCTATGCCGTCTTCTTCACCTCGTGCATGCTCTTCATGGGCATGAACGGCCTGCTGCCGTACACGGGCGCGGTCTTCATCCTCATGGCGGGCGCGATGTCGGCCAACCTGTACGGCACGGACGGCACGGTCCTGTGGCTCACCCTGATGACGCCGGGGGCCTCCGAGGTCCGGGGCCGGCAGTGGGCGTGGCTGCTGACCGTCGGCCCGGTGGGCCTGGCGCTGACGGTCGCCGGCGCCGCGATCACAGGCGGCCCGTGGCCGCTGCCGCTCGCCCTGACAGCCGCCCTGCTCGGCGGCGCGGCGGGCATCGTCCCGCTGATCTCGGTCTACGCGCTCGTGCCCGGCATCGATCCGCACCGGCGGGGCGGCAATCCGCTGCGCTCCTCCGAGGACGACGGCTCGCTGACCGGCCTCGCCTACGCCGTGATCGGGCTGGGCGGGCTCACCGGCGTGCCCGCCGGACTGGTCGCCTCCTCCTACGGCTGGCCGGGAGTCGCGGTGGGGATCGCGACCGGGGCGCTGTGCGTGTGGGGGTTGGGCGCGCTGGCCGAGAGCAGGCTGGGATCCCACGGCCCCGAGCTGCTGCAGACGATGCGCACGGGCAAACGTGCGCAGTCCGCGTCGGCGAGGTGGAAGAAGTTCGACGACCTGCCGAAGCGCGACCAGATCATCGCGACCGTCGGCTGGTCGTTGGGCGCGATCCCGCTGTTCCCGCAGGGCATCGTCGCCGGCGTCCAGAAGGCCAACGGCACGACGGAGAAGAGCTGGTTCCTCGCCCTCCACGTGCCCGACCCGTGGGGATGGCCGGTGGTCGTCTTCATGGTCCTGCTCGGCATCGCCATGTACGGCGGGGCGTTGTGGGTCTCCTACCGCCCGCGCCCGAAGGAAGAGGCGGTCGCGGCGGCGGCGACCTAGGACCCGTTCACGCGGGTTGCTCGGCGACGCGCTCGGCGAGCACCCGCAACTGCTCGGCCGCGTGGCTGCCGTCGACGGCGGTGAACACCAGCAGCCGCAGGTCCTCGCTCTCGCTGGCGAAGGTCTGGCACTCGAGCTCGATGAGGCCAAGCTCGGGGTGCACGATCCGCTTGCTGTCGAGCCTGCGCACGGCGACCTCGTGCCGGTCCCACAGGTCGGCGAACTCGCTGCTCTCGTGACGGAGCCGCTCGACGAGTTCGTCGGCGTACGGGTCGGCTCCCCGGCGCGCCAGCCCGGCCCGGAACTCGGCGACCTGGACGCGGCTGTGGTGGTCGTGCTCCTCGGCGGGGTAGATCCGGCGGGCGGTGGGGTCGGTGAACCAGCGCCACAGGAAGCTCCGGGCGAAGCCGGTGAAGTCCGTCTGGTCGCCCAGCAGGGCCCGCGCCATCCGGTTCTGCGCGGGGATCTCCGCGAGGTCGGTCACCACCTGCGCGGGGGTGTCGTGGAGCCGGTCGAGCAGGCGCAGCGTCGCGGCGCGCACCGGCGCGGAGGACACCTGCCGGAACGGCGCGTTGTAGCCGGCCAGGCGGTAGAGATGGTCGCGCTCGTCCGGATCGAGGCGCAGTGCCCTGGCGATGGCGGAGACCATCTGCTCAGAAGGCTGGGAGCCGCGCTGCTGCTCCAGCCGGCTGTAGGAGTCGACGGACATGCCGACCAGGATCGCGACCTCCTCGCGGCGCAGCCCCGGGGTACGGCGACGCGTCCCCATGGCGAGGCCGAGCTCACGGGGATGGAGGGATTCGCGTCGGCGGCGGAGGAAATCCGCGAGTTGCGGCCGGTCCACGCGTCCAATGTAAGCGGGCCCGGGCAGTGCCGACGTCACCCGGGCGCCTGCCTCGCCGCCGCAGCGGGGGAGAGACTCTCCCTGGATAAACGAGCCCTGCCGCACTCGCGCGGGGGATCCCATCATCGGGATGTCGTCCGTGCCCCGCGGACGGCCCGGGCGCAGGCGCCCGGTTGACTGACGAAGGATGAGGTTTCCCCCATGGAGGCTCGCAAGCTCGGCGCGACCGGCCCGGTGGTCTCCGCGATCGGACTCGGCGCGATGGGCATGTCCGACCTGTACGGCCCGGCCGACGAAGCGGAGAGCATCGCCACGATCCAGGCCGCGGTCGACGCCGGGATCACCCTGATCGACACGGCCGACTTCTACGGCTCGGGCCACAACGAGATGCTGATCGGCCGGGCGCTCAAGCCGTACCGGCGCGAGGACGTGACGATCAGCGTCAAGTTCGGCTCGAGGCGTGATCCGTTCGGCGGCTGGGGCCAGGTGGGCTCCGACGTGAGCGCCGCGGCGGTCAAGGACCGGCTGGCCTTCACCCTCCGGCGGCTGAACACCGACTACGTCGACATCTACCGCCCGACGCGGATCAACCCGCAGATCCCGGTGGAGGAGACCGTCGGCGCGATCAAGGAGATGGTGGAGGCGGGACTGGTCAGGAACATCGGCCTGTCGGAGGTGAACGCGCGGACGCTCCGCCGCGCGGCGGCGGTCCACCCGATCAGCGACCTGCAGATCGAGTATTCGCTGGTGTCCCGTGGAATCGAGGCCGAGATCCTGCCGACGGCCAGGGAACTGGGCATCGGCGTCACCGCGTACGGCGTGCTCTCCCGTGGTCTGCTGTCGGGGCACTGGACCCCCGATCGACGGCTCACCACTGGCGACTTCCGCGCGACGAGCCCCCGCTTCCAGGGTGAGAACCTGGAGGCCAACCTCAGGCTGATCGAGGCGCTGCGGGAGGTGGCCGGCGACCTGGGCGTCACGGTCGCCCAGGTCGCCATCGCCTGGGTCGCCTCGCGCGGCGAGGACATCGTGCCGCTGGTGGGCGCCCGCCGTCGCGACCGCCTCGGCGAGTCGCTCGGCGCCCTTTCGCTGACACTCGACCAGGAGGCGCTGGCCCGTATCGAGAGCGCCGTGCCCCTGGGCGCGGCGGCCGGCAACCGGTACGCCGACGCCGTCCTCCAGACGATGGACAGCGAGCACTGACGATCCGCCCTCCGGCCCCCCGTCTGGCCCGCTCCGCCGGGTGCGGGACGGGACGGGCCGAGCCGGTCAGCCGCCGAGGTTCTCGCGACCGTGCGGAGCCTCCCAGTCGGCTTCGCGCGGTTCCACCTCGATGCGGGCCGGGCCGTCGTTGAGGAACGAGGCTCCGGTGAAGCGGAAGGATCCGAAGTCGGTGGTGGTCCGGAACGCGTCGTGCTGATAGAGGTCACGGGCGTAGGCCCACAGGTGGGGGAAGCCCGTCAGCGGACGCTCGCTGATCTTGCCGAGCGGGTTGTACCCGAGGTCGAACCGGGCGAGGGTCACCCACAGCCGGACGTCGGACTCCGTGATGTGGTCCCCGAACAGGAACCGGCGGTCCGCCAGCCGGGCGTCGAGGTCGTCCAGGGTCGCGATCAGCGTGTGGCGCAGTTCGTCGTAGTCCTCCTGGGTGGTCGCCCCGGCGACCCGGTAGGTGCCGTTGTTGACCTTGCGGTAGATCTCGTCGTTCAGCGAGTCGATCTGCGGCCGCAGGTCTTCCGGGTAGAGCCGGACGGCCGGGTCGCCCCACTCCTCGAACTGGGTGCCGAGGTCGATGGTGATGTCCGGGAAGTTGTTGCTGACGATCTTTCCGGTCGCCCGGTCCCAGAGCACCGGCACCGACAGGTGGCCCGGATAACCCGGTTCGGTCGCGTCGTAGGCCTGCTGGAGGAACAGGAACCCGTTCACCGGGTCGGCCCCGCGGCGCTCACGGAACGCCCATCCGCGGGCGTCCCGCTCGTCGTCGACGTAGGAGAGCGAGACCGCCCCGTCGAGGCCCTTGAGCGAGCGGACGATCGCTGTGCGCTGCGCCCAGGGGCAGAACCACCCGACGTAGAGGTGGTACCGGCCGGGCTCGGCGGGAAAGCCGCTCGACCCGTCGGCGGTGATCCGGCCCTGGAAGGGGTAGCGCGGGCGGTTGAACCCCGAGGCGGTGTCGATCCGCCCCGGCCCGTAAGGACCGTGGGTCTCGATGTCCACCGGGGGCGCGTATACGGGGGATCGCGAGGGTGCGGTCATGACGTCACCTTCCGAGCAGTGGCCGGTTGTGTCTCATCAAACCCTTGATTCCTACCAGAGGAATATGAAATCTGTGATCCGTAACTGTGATCGTCCCCGTGCGGCGCCGGGGGTTCAACCCCGCCCGGTTTCCCGTGCCGGAGCCGATGTGAGGTGATCCTCACAATGTCGTGAAATATCCCGTTAACCCAATGATGTCAGGATCTTCGGGGACTGACAGAGGGGTGGGCAGTGACGGCTCTGGATCATCGTTACCGTGGGGAACATCCGGTCCGGACGTTGGCCTACCTGTTCAGCGAGGACCGCCGGGGCATCGCCGTCGCCGTCGTCGCGTTCATGGTGAAGCACAGCCCGACCTGGACGCTCCCACTGATCACCGCCAACGTGATCGACGTGCTGGTGGCGCACCGGCCGGTCGCGGAGTTGTGGGTCAACACGGGCGCGCTGCTGTTCCTGCTCGTCCTCAACTATCCCGGGCACGTCCTCTACGTCCGCACCATGCACGGCGCCATCCGCCGGATGGGCACCCGGGTCCGGTCGGCGCTGTGCCGCCGCATGCAGGACCTGTCGATCGGCTACCACGCCAGGGTCAGCGCCGGAGTCCTGCAGACCAAGGTCATCCGCGACGTCGAGGTCGTCGAGCAGATGGCGCAGCAGGCGAGCGACGGTGGACTGGCCGCGCTCGCCATGCTCGCCGGCGGCCTGGGGGTGATCGCGTTCAAGGTGCCGCTCGCGCTGCCGGTCTTCCTTCTCGTCGTCCCGGCAGCCTCGGTCCTCGTGATGCGCATGCGCGGCCGGATGAGGTCCGACAACGAGAGCTTCCGCCAGGAGGTCGAGCGGCTCTCCTCGCGAGTGAGTGAGATGACCACGCTCATCCCGATCACCCGGGCGCACGGGCTGGAGCAGGACGCGCTGCGCCGGGTCGACCGCACCCTGAGCAAGGTCCTGCGCACCGGCCTGCGTCTCGACCTGGTCAACGGCAGGTTCGGCTCGCTCGCCTGGATCATCCTCAACATGGTGGGGGTCGGCTTCCTCGCCGGGTCGGCGCTGGTCGCCTACTACGGCGTGCTGCCGATCACCCCGGGCGACGTGGTCATGCTCAGCACCTTCTTCGCCACCCTCACCACGGCGGTCACCACTCTGATGAGCCTCACCCCCGTGATCGGCAAGGGACTCGAGGCGGTCCGGTCCATCGGAGAGGTGCTCGAGGCGCCCGACCTGGAGCAGAACGCGGGCAAGGACGAGGTCGCCCAGGTCACGGGCAGGATCGAGTTCCGCGACGTGTCCTACGCCTACGAACCGGGCCGTCCGGCGATCGAGGATCTCGACCTCACCGTGACGCCGGGCGAGACGGTCGCGCTGGTCGGCGCGTCGGGCGCGGGCAAGTCCACCGTGCTCAACCTCGTCATCGGCTTCCTGCGGCCCACGTCGGGTGCGATCCTCCTGGACGGCAGGGACATGGAGACCCTCGACCTGCGGACCTACCGGCGCTTCCTGTCGGTGGTGCCCCAGGAGTCGATCCTCTTCGAAGGCAGCATCAGGGAGAACGTCACCTACGGCATGCGCGACGTTCCGGAGGAGACCGTACGGGTGGCGCTGCGCGACGCCAACGCCCTGGAGTTCATCGACCGGCTCCCGGACGGGCTGGACACGGTCGTCGGCGAGAGGGGCGCCCGGCTGTCGGGCGGCCAGAAGCAGCGACTGGCCATCGCCCGCGCGCTGATCCGCGACCCCCGGGTGCTGATCCTCGACGAGGCGACCTCCGCGCTCGACTCGCATTCCGAGGCGCTGGTGCAGGAGGCGCTCGCCCGGCTCGTGGCCGGCCGTACCGTCTTCGTGGTCGCGCACCGCCTGTCCACCATCCGCGGCGCGGACCGGATCGTAGTGATGGCCGACGGGCGGATCGCGGAGATCGGCTCGCACGACGACCTGCTCCGCGACGGCGGCCTCTACTCGGGGTTGCAGGCGGCGCAGGCCGGCTGAGCGTCGAGGAGCCGCCGGGCGTCGCGGCGCGATCGCAGGCGCACGAACCGCAGGTGGGCGTGCTCACCGGAGGCAGCGGCCCGTGCGTAGCGGTCCCGGTAGACGCGGTGTCTCGTCCACGCCCACATCACGACGCTCTCATGCGGATCGAGTGTGGTGAGGTTGCGCCAGCGCTCCCTGTTGCCGTTCCACAGTTCGGCCCCGGTGGCGGCCCTGCGCAGCGTGCGGGTGACGACCTGCCACATGACGACGGCCCGCGGAGGATCGAGCCAGACGACCGTGTCGGCCCTGGCCCACAGCAGATCGCGCACGGCGCTGTAGTTGCCGTCGACGACCCACGTGTCCTGCGCGGCGAACTCGGCCACCCGGCGGCGGAACTCGTCGTCGGGCAGCGGCTCCCAGCCCGGCTGGTGGTACCACGAGTCCAGCTCGACGTGCGGCGCACCGAGCCTGCCGGCCAGGAGACGCGCGAACGTCGTCTTGCCCGACCCGGAGTTGCCCACCACCGAGACCCTGCGCATCTGCTCCACCCTCCGGGACCCTGGCCACCGGCCGCGCCGCGCGGATATCGTGCGCGTACGGGCGAGGTGAGGAGCCTACCGATGACAGTGCGCGACGGCGATTCGGTTTCCGGCGTCGTCTGAACGAATGGGCGCCGGAAGGTAATCACCCTTCCCACCCATTGGAGCCTGTTTTGCGTGCCTCCGTCACGTATTTGATCATTCGCGGCTCGGCGGCCTTCGCCGCCGGCTGCGCTTTCACCCTCAATCTGGTGTACCAGGCGCAGGTCGCCGGTCTCGGCCCTCTCCAGCTCGTCATCGTCGGCACGACGCTGGAGGTCGTCTGCCTGGTCGCGCAGGTGCCGACCGGGGTGCTGGCCGATCTGCGCAGCCGCAGGCAGTCGGTCGTCGCCGGGTATCTGCTGTTCGGGACCGGCGTGCTGATCGAGGGGACGGTTCCCCGGTTCGGTGCGATCCTCGCGGCCAACGCCGTACTGGGCGTCGGCTGGACGTTCGTCGACGGCGCCCTGGACGCGTGGGTCGTCGACGAGGTGGATCCGGCACACCTGAACCGCCTTCTCGTGCGCGGCGCGCAACTCGGCCAGGCGGCGACCGTGGCCGGCATCGGGGCCTCGGTCTGGCTGGCCGGATTCGGGCTGAACGTCCCGCTCGTCGTGGGCGCGGCCGTCTGGCTGGTCCTCGGCGTCGTCCTCGCCGCCGCGATGCCCGAGCGAGGCTTCCGGCCGCGCACGCGGCAGGCGTGGCAGGGATCGCTGCGCTCGATGCGGGACCAGGCCGGTCGCGCGGCCGCCACGGCCCGCAGAAGCCGCCCGATGAGGTTCATGCTGGCCGCGGTGTTGCTGACGGCCTTCGCGAGCGAGGGCGTCGACCGGCTCGGGCAGGTCCACTTCGTCCAGACCTGGAGCACTCCGGCGTACTGGTTCGGTCTCATGGCCGTCGCGGCGATGGCGGGGGCGGCCGCGCTCACCGAACTGGTCCGAAGGCTGACCGACCTGACCGACCCGGCACGTACGGTTCGCGCCCTCGCCGTCCTGCAGACGGCGGGCGCGGTCGCGACGGCCGCGTTCGCGCTGACCGGCGCGTTCTGGGTCGCCGTCCTCGCGTGGGCCGGGGCGGGCATGGCCCGGTCGGCGGCCGAGCCGGCGCGCGCCGCATGGCTGGCCCGGCAGACGGAGCCGACGAGCCGCGCGACGGTCTACTCGCTTGTCGCGCAGGCGGATTCCGCGGGCGAGCTCATGGGAGGTCCGCCCGTCGGAGTGCTCGCACAACGCGTGTCGATCGGTGCCGCGCTCGCGGCGTCGGCGGCCGTGCTCGTCCTCGCGGTGCCGTTCCTCGCCGCCGCGGGGCGGCGGCTACCAGTCGCCGGTCCACTCCGTGACGACCTCGGCGCCGTCGAGACGGCAGCGGAGGCGGAACGGACCGCGGGCGACGCCGCCGCAGATGAAGCGGCCGAGAGAGTCGGCGCCGACGGCGACCCGATCCCCGGCTCCCGTTCCCGCGCCTCCGCCGGTCTCGCCGCCGGACCCGGGGAGCGTCTCGATCGTGATCTCGGCGGGGCGCGACGGGACGAGACGGCCGACGAACGTGGAGCCGGTGGCCCCGTGCACGACCTCCACCTCGACGGTCGTCGCGCCCCATTCGTAGGCGAGCAGGCGCGTCCCGCTGCCCGTCCGGACGGGCAGCGGCCCGGCGAGTGAGTCGTAGGTCAGCCGGGCCAGCTCGTCGTCCATCGCGCGCAGCGCATGGGCGGCCGCCGCGGCACGGATGAGAGAGGAGGGGAGGGAATCCATGAACTCGACGGCCCGCGACAGGGTGCCTGCGAGTCGGTCGTCATCGGGGTTCATGGATCCCTCGCTCGTCTGCGGCGCGAGAGCCGCCGCGAAGAGGCTCGTGGACGGACGTGCCGATCAGGTCGCGCGGGAGAAGGCGGACGTGGACGTCTCCTGCCAGCCGGGCGGCAGGATGACGGCGACCTTCTGGTCGAAGACCGTCCCCGCGCCCTGGTTCCGGGCGATGAGCGCGTCGGCCGCCTCCCGGGGGTCGCGCAGGCCGTTCTCCTGCATGTAGTTGACGATCGACGCGACCACGATGGGAGTGGAGAAGGAGGTGCCGCTCCACCTGGCCAGGCCGGTGAAGGAGGTGTGGTCGGCGTCGGACGACGGCTGCCCCTGGTCGAGGCTCAGCAGGCCCGTGTGGCGGGGGAACCGGCAGGTGCATTCGTACTGCCTGTACGGGTCGAGGTGCCGGCAGTTCGCGTACGTCGAATGCTGATAGACGTACTCGGGAGGGGTGGAGTCGATCGCGGTGAAGGCGTGGAGGAGCCGCTCACCCGGAGCGTAGACCCGGACCCACGGCCCGTGGCTGGTGAAACAGGCGCCGTCCGTTCCGTCGGAGCGCAGCGCCCCGACGGAGACGACCGCGTTCGCGTACTTGGGCAGCGCCGCGTACGCGGCGGGCACGAACGGCTTGTCGTTCCCGTTGTTCCCGGCGGCGGCCACCAGCAGGGTGCGCCGCGCCATGAGCTGCTCCATGAACCCTTCGAGGCCCTTGAGTTCGTCGACGGCCGCCGTCGGGTCGTCGGAGGGGGTCAGCGTGCCGGCGGAGAGGCTGATGATGTCGGGCCAGTCGTCTCCGAGCACCTCCAGCAGCCGTTCGCCGAGGTGATGTTCCAGCAGGGCGCCCTTGCCGACCAGCCCGTTGTCGACCCTCACCGCGGCGTGGGGAGCCACCGCCTTGATGATGCTGGCGATGAACGTGCCGTGGCCCGCGTACAGGTCGAGGACGCCGTCGTCGCCCTCGAGCCTGTTGGTCTGCCCCTCCGGGTGGGTGACGTCCGCCAGCCAGGGGTAGGACGCGTAGCCGTCCACGAGTCCGGTGTCGACCACCAGGACACGCACCGGTCCGTCCTGGCCCGGAGGAGGAGCCATCGGGTTCCGCGGCGGGTTCAGGGCCCGCTCCGCGTCCGCCACCCTCTCCGGCAGCGTCAGCGCGACGAAGTTCTGCGGTGTGACTCCCACGGGGAGGGCCTGCGGGTCGGGCTCGTCGTTGGGACAGCAGTTGACGTTGGCGATGTGGACGACGTGGTTGCGCGTGGCCAGCGGCTGCCCGGTGCGGTTACGCGCCCTCCCCAGCGCTTCGAGCGCCGGGGCGACCCCCCAGTCGGAACTCACGTCCTCCATGGAGTCGTCCCCGACCTGGATCCGGTAGACGTCCGACCTGCGGCGCACGTCTCCGTCAGCCGGCCTGATCTGGTCCTCGCGGCCCTGGGACACCGATCGCAGACGTCCAATGACCTCGTCCAGATCGTAGGACCGGGCGATCACGTGTCCCTTCTCGTAGATGGACTCCCCGTCGCCCACGGCGAGCTGAACGCCCTCGGGCATCGAGGCCTGGATCTGGTCGAATTGCTCTTTGAACCTGTCCGCCGCCATGGGGCCGCTCCTCGCTGAAGCCTGATGTCTGGTCGTCATGAACGAGAGCCGCGGACCGGCCGTCTGATACATCCGCGATGCGCACGGAGGGTGGACGTGCCGGTCACTCCATGTCTAACATCGAGCCGTGGTCGCAGGAAGATCATCGGGGCGACCGTCGGAACCGGATCCGCTGGACCTGCTGCCCCTGGTGTTCGCGCGACCGGGGGAGGCGCTCGAACGGGCCCGTGCGCTGCTCGAGACCGGCCCCGGGCCGTACGAGGCCTCCGTCGCGCACCAGGTGATCGGCATATGGCAGCGCGACTTCGGCGATCTCACGGCCGGGCTCGGCCATCTGCGCCGCGCGCGGCATCTCGCGGCGAGGTCCGGTTCCGCCGACCGTGAGGCCGACGTGCTCGCCACCCTCGGCGCCGCATACGTCCACGCCGGCCGTACGAGACGGGGACTGAGCACCCTGGACGAGGGGGTGGCGCGCGGGACGGGGGTCACGCTCGCCCGCGTGCTGTTCCGCCGGTCGTACGCGTCATGGGTGCTCGGCCGCCACCGCGAGGCGCTGGAGGACCTGCGGCGCGCCATCCCCATCCTGAGGCGGGCCGGCGACGTCATCTGGAGCGCCCGGGCGCTGACCCTGCGCGCCACCGTCAACCTGGCCGTGGGCGCCGCCGAGTGGGCCCAGGCCGACTTCGCCGCCGCCGAGCGCCTGTGGGACGCCACCGACCAGGAACACGACAAGGCCGTCGCCGTGGAGAACCGCGGGCTCGCGGCCTTCCGCACGGGCGACCTGCCCGCCGCGCTCGGCCACTTCGACGAGGCGGCGCGGCGCTACGCCGCACTGGGGACACCCGCGTTCGTCCTGGCGGGCTCCCGCTGCGGCGCCCTGCTCGCGGCCGGGCTCGCGCGGGAGGCGGCCCAGGAGGCCGACGCGGCGACGGAACTGCTCGACCGGCTGGGCGGTCAGACCACCCGGAGGGCCGAGCTCATGCTGGTCGCCGCGCGGGCGCTGAACGACTCAGGCGATCCCGAGGCCGCCGCGGTCAGGGCCGACGCCGCGGTGCGCTCGTTCTCCGCGCAGCGGCGCGAATGGTGGGAGGTTCACGCGCGGCTCGTGCGCGTCCAGGCCCGGCTCGCCGCCGGGCAGGCGTCGGAGCCGCTCCTGCGGGAGGCGGCCTCGGTCGCCGAGCGGCTCACCGCGCTCGGTTCGCCGGAGGCCGTACAAGGGTTCCTCCTCGCCGGCCGTACCGCCACCGCCCTCGGCCGCGGGGCCGACGCGGCCAGGCACCTCGCCGTCGCCGCGAAGGGGAGGTGGCGGGGACCGGCGTTCGCGCGGGTGGACGGCTGGGTCGCCCAGGCGCTGCTGGCCGCCGCGCCCGGTCGGAGCAGAGGGCTGCTCGACGCCTGCAGACGAGGGCTCGAACTGCTCGACGAGCACCGCATGACGCTCGGAGCGCCGGAGCTGCGGGCCCGCGTCACCGCGCGCGGAGCCGAGCTGTCCACACTCGCGCAACGGGCGACCGCGGACGACCCGCGGCGGCTTCTCGTCTGGAGCGAGCGCAGGCGCGCCGCCGCGCTCGCCGTCCCGCCCGCCCGCCCGCCGGACGACCCAGAACTGCAGCGAGACCTGACCGCCTTCCGCGAGATCTCCAGCCGGGTGGAGGCCGCCAGGTCGGACGGCAGGCCCGTGCCGTGGTTGCGCAGGGAGCAGGAGCGCCTGGAGCGGGACATCCGCGCGCGCAGCCTCCGGATGCGGAGCGAGGGAACCGCTCCCGACCACCGGATGGACGTCCGGGCGCTGCTCGGCGAACTCGGCGAGCAACGGCTCGTCGAGATCGTCGCGCTCGACGGGAGGCTGCACGTCCTGCTCTGCGGGCACGGCAGGATCCGCGGGTTCCGGGCGGGCGGGGTCGCCGACGCGGAGGCCGAGGCCGAGCACGTGCGCGCGGCCCTGCGCAGGGTCGCCTACGGGCGGGCCGGCCGGATCGCGCCGCTGAAGGAGGCCGGGCTGCGGCTCCAGGAGATCCTGCTCGGCCCCGCCGTACGGCATCTGGGGGAGGGCCCGGTCGTCATCGTGCCGCCCGGGCCGCTTCACGGCGTGCCCTGGGCGCTGCTGCCCGCCCTGCGGGACCGCGTGCTGAGCGTGTCCCCGTCCGCGGGCACGTGGCTGCGCGCCCGCGGGATCGAGCCGCGCGGCGACCGGGTGGTCCTCGTCCGCGGGCCCGGGCTCGCGACCGGCGGCGCCGAGGTGCCGGTCCTGGCGGACCTGTACGGCGAAGTGACCGTGCTGGAGAACGGAGGGGCCGGCGGCGCCGCCGTGCTGAAGGAGATCGACGGCTGTCACCTCGCCCACATCGCGGCACACGGGACCTTCCGCGCCGACAGCCCGATGTTCTCCTCGTTGCAGATGGACGACGGCCCGCTGATCGTGCACGATCTCGAACGGCTCAGGAGCGCTCCCTACCGGATCATCCTGTCGAGTTGCGACTCGGGCACGCTCGAACCGGTGGGGGCGGACGAGCTGCTCGGCCTCGCGGCGGCGCTGCTTCCGCTCGGCACCGCGGGAATCGTGGCCAGCTCCGTACCCGTGCACGACGAGGCCGTCGTCCCGCTCATGGTGGCCCTGCACCAGGCGCTGAAGAGCGGGCACGGGCTCGCCGAGGCCCTTCGTGACGCACGGGCGGCGCTGCCTTCGTCCGCGCTCCACCAGGCCACCGGGTGGTCCTTCTCCGCCATCGGCGCCGCCTGAGCGGGAGGCGACCCGCCCGGCGGCCGCGGCTCACTGGGTCGCGCAGACGGACTCCACGAAGTGCCCGACCTCTTCCTCGGGCAGGTGGCGGGCCAGATCGGCCTCAGTGATCAGGCCGACGAGCCGGTGGTCGTCGATGACCGGTAGCCGGCGGATCCGGCTGGCCTCCATCGTCTGGAGCACCTGGCTGACATCCGCGTCCGCCGGGATCGTGACCGGCTTGCCCTGTGCGAGCTGGCCGGCGGTCGTCGTCGCCGGGTCGCCGCCGACCGCGACGCACTTGGTCACGATGTCCCGATCGGTGAGGATGCCGTGCAGCCGGTCGTCGTCACCACAGATCGGCAGGGCGCCCACGTTCAGGTCGCGCATGAGCAGGGCGGCGGCCCGGAGCGTCTGGTGCTCACCGACGCATTCGACCCCAGGGTGCATGATCTCTCGCGCTGTGATCACCGGGATCTCCTCCTTCGGTCTACTTGCCCTCAGCGTCCATCTTGCGAGAGGCGCATAACCCGAGAAAGTGGCGAAAGTCCCGATCCGGAGGAGTGAGAGGTTTTATTGCCTGGCCTTGTACTGATGGGGTCACTGCCGGCGGGCTGAGCCGGGATTCAGCAGCCGTCCGCGTCGTGCCCGGCCCCCGTCTCTGTCGCGGACCCTGCCACGGTGACCGACCCGGCGGGCACGGAAGGAGCGGGCACGGTAGGAGCGGACACGGAAGGAGCGGGTGTGGTGATCGCGGCGCCGCTTTGCCGGGGAACGGCGCAGTGGCCGGGCTTCGCACGGCCCAGGGCCAGCACGTCCGGAGCGGCGTGGTCGACCTGGAGGGTGGTGTGCGCGATTCCCCATTCGTCCCGGACCAGCCGCTCGGCGGCCTGCCGGACACTGTGGCAGTCCGCTCCGGGGGCGACCAGGATGTGCGCCGACATCGCGGGATAGCCCGAGGTGACCTCCCATATGTGCAGATCGTGGACCTCCGCGACGTGCTCGAGCGCGGCGGTCCTGCGGCCGATCTCGGTTGGGTTCAGTCCCGCGGGGGCCGCCTCCATGAAGATCCGCCCCGACGCGCGGACCAGGCCCCAGCCCGCCTTCAGCATCAGTGCGGCGACGACGAGGGCGGCGATGGCGTCGGCCCCTCCCCACCCGGTGAGCCAGACGATCGCGCCCGCGGCCGTGGTGGCGATGAAGGCGTACAGGTCGTTCAGGATGTGCTGGAAGGCGCCCTCGACGTTGAGGCTGCTCCGGTCGGCCCGGTTGAGCAGCCACGTGGCGGCGAGGTTGACGGCGATCCCGGCGATGCCCGTGGCCACCACATAGGCGCCCGCGACCTCGGCGGGCGTGATCAGCCGCCGGACACCCTCGACCACGAAGTACGCCCCGAGCAGGAGCAGCGTGATGCCGTTGATCTGGGCTGAGACGATCTCGGCACGCTTGAGGCCGTACGTGAAGCCGCCCTGTGGCGGCCGGGCGGCGACGCGCATCGCGATCAGGGCGAAGACGATCGCTATGGCGTCGGTCAGCATGTGGCCCGCGTCCGAGATCAGCGCGAGGGACCGGGCGACGAAGCCGACGACCACCTCGGCGGCCATGAACGTGAGGATCACTGCGAGCGCGGCGCCCAGCAGACGCCTGTCGGCGTCGGCGGCCACCGTGTGCCCGTGCCCGTGTCCGCGCCCGTTGTCGTGGTGGTGGTCGTGCAGGGTGTCATGGTCGCTCATCCGGCCTCCCTCGTGGCCGACGTGTGAATAGCGGTCCTCCGTTCGTGGCCGAGGCCCGCTCGCGCGGCGGCGGGCGCCGGGCAGGAGCGGCGGGTCGTCCGCAGCACGTATGAACGGCTATTCACACGTGCGAGTTTAGGCCGGTCGCGGCCACTGTCAAGGAGATCGGTAGCGGGCCGGTCGCGTTCCGTGTGTCACCCCGGTGGTCCTTCAGGAGGACCAAGAACGATTGATTGATTGCTCCGATGTGTAAACGATAAGTAACTGGAGAACTACTTTCAGTAAGCATCGCAGGCCGGCTCCGCAGCACCGAGCCGACTCGCCGGGCTCCCGCTGGGGGAGGCGATGTGGTCGAAGGGAGACATCGTGGCAATCGCCAAGCGGATCGCCTCTGTGCGGTTCCTCCATGCCGCGGCCGCCCGCGGTGCGCGCAGAGACGTGTCGAAAGGCTCGGTGAGGTAGGTCATGGGCGAAGGACACGGACACGGCCATTCCGGGGTGGATGTGGCCGAGCACGGCGGCGCCGTGCGGGCGGGCGCCGACCCGCACGGGGCGACGGGCCTGCTGAGCCCGGCCGCCGTACGCAACCAGGTCTTCACGGTCGTCCGCCTGCGTGAGGGATACGACCTCGCCGAGGTGGACCGGTTCCTCGGGCAGGTCGAGACCACCCTGAGTCGCGTCCTGCGGGACAACGAGGAGCTCAGGGCGCGGCAGGACCAGGCGGAGCAGAACATCCAGCGGGCCGTGATGTCACCCGGCGACAGCGCGGTCCGCATCGTCGAGATCGCCCAGGAGGCGGCCGACCGGACCATGGCCATGGCCCAGGAGGAGGCGCACGCGATCCTGGCCAGGGCGCAGGAGCAGGCCGAGGCGGTCGAGAGCGACGCGCTCGGCCGGGCGGCGCTGCTGCAGCGGGAGGCCAGGGAGTCACACCGGGACGTGCTCGAGCGCCGGGTCGAGGGACTGCACGCCTTCGTGGCCGACCTCGGCGCGCGACTGCGGGAGATCGTGGACACCGAGATCGGCCGGCTGCACGGGCTGCTCGACGAACTTCCCGACCCCTGCGGTGCCCCGCCGATCCTCGCGCAGCACGCCGCCGCGGACGCGGACGGCGATCGTGACGGCGACACCGCGCCCCTGATGAGCGGGCTCGCCGGGGGCGAGCAGTCCCATCCGGGCACCAACGGGCGCGCCCTGGGATGACATCCACGACCGAGCGTGACGTTCCGCGACACGGCGAGCGGGACGGCGACCGGCACGGCCGTCGGGCCGAGCACACCGGGCGGGCCGATCAGGCCGATCAGGCCGGCCGGGCCGGGCCGGTCGGGCAGGACGAGCGGGACAGTGAGACCGAGCAGGACGAGCAGATCGACAGGAGATCCAAGCGATGCCGCTAACGGATTGGGTGGGCACCGCCGCGCCGGTGCTCGAGGCGATTGCGGGCAGGCGGGATTCCTGGGCAGCGGTGGCCCTGGTCTGCGCCGCGACACTGGCCGGCGCGTGGCTGGCGCGGCGCAACACCCGGCGGTTGAGTATGTGGCTGGCGGTCGCCTCGGCGATGATGCTGGTCACGGCACTGGTCGACCTGCTGCCCGACGCGTGGTCGGAAGCCGTGGAGGCCGGAGTCCCCCTCTGGACGCTCGTGCTCTCCGGGTCGTTCGGCTTTCTCGTCATCACGTACTTCACCCGACGGGGGTGCGCCTGCCCGTCCGAGGCGGCTCCGGGCGCGCTGCACGCGCCGGGACGCCATCGCCGGGTGAAGCGGGCGGTCGACGCGGCGCTGTACGGCGGCATGGGAACCGCGGCCGCGCTCACGCTCCACCGTGCGATCGAGGGGGCGACCCTCGGGCTCGCCGCGTCGGCCGTCGTGGTCGTGGCGCTGACGATCCACTCCGCCAGCGAGGGACTGGCGCTGGCCGCCCTCCTGGATCTGGCCAGACAGCGTGTGGCGCCCTGGCTGGTCGTCGCCTGCGTGAGCCCCGCGGTCGGAGTGCTGATGGCCACCGTCGCCCCGATGCCCGGGTGGCTCGTGCCGATCCTGCTGAGCATGGTCATGGGCGTGCTCCTCCGCACCGCGGTGGTGGGCATGAAGCTCGCCGCGAGAAACCAGCAGGACGGGCGGCTGTCCCGGCGTCAGCTCACGATCGCCGCCATGGCGGCCACTACCGTGGGCGTCGTCATCGTCACGGCGCACAGCCTCCACGGCGAGCAGGAGCCCGAGCAGGCGGCCCCGCTCTTCCGGCACTCCCTGGCCGGGTTCCCCGACGCGGCCGTGGCGCACGCCCACGCGGCGCCGCCCGCCCTGACGGGTGGACCTGGCACGGCGCGGACCGGGCTGCTCGACCGCGTCCCCGGCACGACGGCGCAGACCGACGCCCGTCCACTCAGTCGCACGGAGCTGCGTGAGGCCGTGACGTCGGGGAAGCTGAGCCTGGGCGACGTGCTCGAACGGCACGACCAGACCACGGGGCATGTGGCCGTCGGCCGAATCGTCCGCCTGCTGCCGGGGTATCTGCCGGAAAGGATCGACTCCCTCATCGCGTCGAGCGGCGTCGACGAGAAACGGCGCATCGCCGACCTGTCCCAAGACGAGCGCAGCAAATTGCTGGCGGTCTTCGACGGCCACTCCGGATGAGCTAACATCGTTATCATGGATGTGAAAACGCGGATACTCCAGGCCGCCGCGACTCTGCTCACCGAGTCGCCGGAGGCGGACATCTCGACCCGGGCGGTCTGCGAGGCCGCAGGGGTCGGAGCGCCGGCGCTCTACCGGCAGTTCGGCGACAAGGAGGGCCTGCTGACCGCGGTCGTCGACTACGGCTTCGAGCAGTACCTGGCGAGCAAGCGGGCGGCCCGGCCGTCGGCCGACCCCGTCCAGGACCTCCGCGACGGGTGGGACAACCATGTGGCGTTCGCGGTCGACAATCCGAACTACTACCGGCTGATGTACTCGCCGGGCCTGTCGGCCCCACCGGGCGCGGCGGCCGAGGCGCACGCGCTGCTGGTGGCGGTGCTCGAGCGCTGCGCGGCGGCCGGCAGGCTCCGGATCTCGCCGGAGGTGGCGGCCCAGATGGTGATGTCCGCCAACGCGGGAGTGGCGCTGTCCCTGGTCTCCCGCCCCGCCATCTACACCGACCCGGAGTTCTCCCGGCTGGTGCGCGACGCCGTCATCGCGTTCATCACGGTCGACGGGACCCCGGGGACCGGCGCCGGGGCGCCGGGCTCGGCATCCGGAGCGCCCAGCGTGCCGGTGACCGCGACCACCCTCAGCGCACAGTTGCGCGACTCATCCCCGGCCGACCTCACCTCCGCGGAGACCGCGCTGCTCCAGCAGTGGCTGGCCGTGCTCGGCGCGCAGTCCGAGGCGTGAGGGCGCAGGCGGGACCGGGCGGCCGAAGACCGCCCGGTCCGTCCGGTCAGGGTCGCAGCGCCGCCAGCTGCTCCTCGAACGGGACCACCGTTTCCACCGGTCTGGCCGCCGGGGCCCGGTGCAGCAGCAGGTCGGCCAGTTCCCCGGCCGCGCGGTCGATCCGGACGGCGAGGAGGTCCGTGTGGGCGTCCCCGCCGCCTCCCCAGTCCTCCGACGCGGCGTACACGGCCGTCGGCATGACGATCGCCCGCAGGTAGACGAACATCGGCCGCAGGGCGTGCTCGAGCGCGAGTGAATGTCTGGCCGTACCGCCGGTGGCCCCGATGAGGACGGGCTTGCCCGCGAGCGCGTCGTTCTCGATCACGTCGAAGAACGACTTGAAGAGCCCGCTGTAGGAGGCGGTGAAGATGGGGGTCGCCGCGATCAGGCCGTCCGCCTCCGTCACGGCCTCGATCACTTCGCGCAGCGCGGGTCCGGGGAACCCGGTCACGATGTTCTTGGCGATGTCGGTGGCCACGTCGCGCAGTTCCACCACGCGGACCTCGACCGCCCGCTCCTCGGCCAGGCGCCGCCGGGTCGCCTCGGCCAGCCGGTCGGCGAGCAGACGTGTCGACGACGGCTGGCTGATGCCGGCGGAGACGGCCACTATCTTCAGAGGCTTGTCGTTCTTCTCCATGTTCGTTCCTTCAGGGGGTCAGGATCCGGAGCCTGCGGGGACGGCTTCCTCGGCGTCGCGCCGTGCGACGAGGGACGCGTGGTTGGGGGCGTCCGGCACGTCACTCGGCCGGCCCGCGGCGAACTCCTTGCGGAGGACGGGCACGACCTCCTCGCCGAGGATGTCGAGCTGCTCCAGCACGGTCTTGAGGGGCAGGCCCGCGTGGTCCATCAGGAAGAGCTGGCGCTGGTAGTCGCCGAAATACTCCCGGAAGTTGAGGGTCCTGTCGATGACCTCCTGCGGGCTGCCCACCGTGAGGGGGGTCTGCTCGGTGAAGTCCTCCAGCGAGGGCCCGTGGCCGTAGACGGGGGCGTTGTCGAAGTAGGGGCGGAACTCGCGCACGGCGTCCTGCGAGTTCTTGCGCATGAACACCTGCCCGCCGAGGCCGACGATGGCCTGCTCGGGGGTGCCGTGCCCGTAGTGGGCGTAGCGCTCCCGGTAGAGGCGGATCATCTGCTGGGTGTGCTCCTTCGGCCAGAAGATGTTGTTGTGGAAGAAGCCGTCGCCGTAGTAGGCGGCCTGCTCCGCGATCTCCGGGCTGCGGATCGAGCCGTGCCAGACGAACGGCGGCACGCCGTCGAGCGGCCGGGGCGTCGAGGTGAAGCCCTGCAGCGGAGTGCGGAACCGTCCCTCCCAGTCGACCACGTCCTTGCGCCACAACTGGTGGAGCAGGGCGTAGTTCTCGATCGCCAGCGGGATGCCCTGGCGGATGTCCTGCCCGAACCAGGGATAGACCGGGCCGGTGTTGCCGCGGCCCATCATCAGGTCGACGCGGCCGTCGGCCAGGTGCTGCAACATGGCGAAGTCCTCGGCGATCTTCACCGGGTCGCTCGTCGTGATCAGGGTGGTCGCCGTCGAGAGGATCAGACGCTCGGTGCGCGCCGCGACGTATCCCAGCATGGTGGTCGGTGAGGACGGGACGAAGGGCGGGTTGTGATGCTCGCCGGTCGCGAAGACGTCCAGCCCCACCTCTTCCGCCTTGAGGGCGATGGCCACCATCGCCTTGATTCGCTCGTGCTCGCTCGGCGTCCTGCCCGTGGTCGGGTCAGTGGTGACGTCGCCGACGGAGAAGATTCCGAACTGCATCGTGCTCACCAGTCTCCTTTGTCGTTGAAATTTCAACCACCTAAACGCAGACGACCGGATCTTATTCCCGATCCGAGAACGCTTGAAGCGTGACCGGAGGCCTCGACGACCTCGCTGATCCTCATCGATGATGTAGCAGCCGGCGGAGAGGGGAGGCGCACCGCCCGATGCGGGACAGAGTCATGGGTGACCTGGTCAAGGGCCAGGTCTGCCTGCTGGTTGGGTTGTTGCTCTGCGTCGCGCTGATGCCCGAGGGCCTCGGGGCGAACAACGGAATGAGCTTCTACGGCGTTCACTGGGAGACGTTCCTGCCGTACGCGGCCGGGCTTCTCAGTGCGGCGTTGTTCACACGACGGGCCTTACACGACGCGGCGGCCGCCTCGCCGGCGCCAGGAAAGGTGAGGCACGCCGCCGACGCGTTCGCGGTGCTGCTCGCGGGAATCATCCTCACCCCCTACACGGTCAGCGGAGCGGTCGACTGGACGCACCGGCTACTGGGGGCGTTGCTGTTCGCCCTGCAACTGACGCTCGCCGTCCGCCTCCTCGCGTGGGCGCACGCCGACGCGTTCGGAGGCGCGTTCCTGCTGGTCCAGCTCGTGGGCGGAGTCATCGCCGCCATCTACGTGCTGCAGGACGACGGCTTCCTCCTCCAGGGCGAGGCCACGTTCCAGTTCGGCTTCGGCGCTCTGCTGATCAGGACCATTCCGCTCTTACCCGGCTCTGTGCTGTCGCCCTCGCCGTCGATCGACCCCACGCTCGGCGACCCCGCGGTCGCCTGCTGCGGCGACGGGGACGGCGGCTCGCCCGCCTGAGCCGCGGCGGCCCCGCCGAGGAAATTCGATTGTGCGGGGAACGCGTGTGGCGCTTCCATGGACACCATGATCGATCCGAGCGCGCCAGACAGGGGAGCGTGAAGGTGAACAGTGCCGGGGCGTAGTCCGAGACCGTCGTCCGCCCGGGACGGCGCGGACCGGCTGAAGCTTCATCGCAGGGTGCTGCGCGCCGACGGGCGCGACTACAACGTCATCACGCTGCGGCCCGGCGCCGGAGCCCGCTACTCCACGAACCGGTACCACGAGACCTGGCACATCCTGTCCGACGTCCACGGAGCCCGGTTGCTGGGCAGGCTGCTGTGGGGGCTCTCCTACCAGCGGGTCCCCGGCACCGTGGTCGTCATCGGCCCGCAGCATCTCGATCCCAACCCGTTCGACGCGGAACCCGCCGACCCGATCGCGCTGGTCCCCTCCCACCTGACGACGCTGACGGCCAGGGCGAGCAGGTCGCTTCGCCGCCTGCTCGCCGCGCCGGCCACGCCGGACGGCACGGTCCGCTGGCATACCTGGAGCCTCGATCCCGCCGTCGCCGAGTTGCGCGCGTGGCGCCCCGGAGCAGCCTGGCCCGCCTGGCGGCCGCCGGCCGATCCGTACGGCGTCGCGATCGACCGCATCGGCGGCCTGCTGACCCTCCGCGGGTCGCCCGCCGTGCTGCGCGAGTGGGCCGTCGACGTGGCCAGGGTCGGCGACCACCCGCACCGGGGCGTGGACTACACCTACCTCGGGAGCGGAGACGCGATCGGGTGCCGGAGCGACGGCGAGGTGCAGGTCTTCGGCGACTACCACCAGAGGGTGTCGGTCGCCCGCGTCTCCCGGCGGGAGGTGCTCGCCGGAGTCCCGGCGGGCGCCTCGGCCGATGACGTCAACCCGCGCGTCTGGGGCCACAACAAGACGGTCCGTGCTCGCCGGCTGCCCGCCGTCACGGCGTAGCGCCGCTCCTGCGGGGCGGGCGGGGCAGGAACCCGCTCGTCCTGGCCAGGTAGTCGGCGTACTCGGGGCCGCGTGAACAAGCCATCCGGCGCTCCAGGAGGGCCTTGCCGCTGCGGTTGACCAGCATGTGGGTCATGAGAAGCGGCGAGACGACCGTAAGTAGTGCGGCCCAGTGCGCGCAGGCGACGAGGAACAGGCCCCACCACACGGTCGCGTCGCCGAAGTAGTTGGGGTGGCGAGTCCATGCCCACAGGCCGCGGTCCATGACCTTCCCCCGGTTGGCGGGGTCGGCCCTGAACCGGGAGAGCTGCAGGTCGCCGATGCTCTCGAAGAGCAGGCCGACGACCCAGACGGCGACGCCGATCCAGGTGACCACCCCGAGCGGCGCCGTCTCGTACATCGCGACCTGGACCGGCAGCGACACGACCCACATGATGGAGCCCTGCGGCCAGTAGATCGTCCGGATCACGTAGGGGACGACGGGCCCGGTGTTCCTGCGCATCAGCGCGGCGTAACGAGGGTCCTCGCCCCTGCCCCGGTTCCGCGTGTGGATGTACGCCCCGAGCCGCGCCCCCCAGAGGGCGGTCAGGGCGAGCACGAGCACCCGGCGCGCGTCGAGCCCGTCCCCGAGCACCTGTGACGTCACGAAGCTCACCGCCGCGACCACCACGAAGCCGAGGCCCCAGACCGTGTCGACGACGCTCTGGGTGCCGGTACGCAGCGCGTACGCCATGGTGGCCAGCATGGTGACCACGACGGCGAGAGCCGTCACGAGCAGGTTGATCAGCAGTCCGGTCATCGGGTCATCTCCGCGGCGAAGTCCAGGAACCCGTCCCGGGCGTTGGGGTAGCGGTGAACCGGGCCCTCGCGGCTGAGGCCGAGCAGGCCGGCCAGCTCCTCGGGACCGGAGAAGGTGGCGGGCACCGTGCCCCACTCGACCGCGTCGGTGGCGCGCAGCCCGTTCCCGGCGGCGACGATCACCTCGCCGTTGAGCTCGCAGGACGGGTCGCACAGCGCCGCCACCATGGGGGCGACCGCCGCGGGGTCCATGAGATGACGATGCTCGCCCGCCATGCCGTTGTCGGTCATCTGCGTCAGGGCGTAGGGGAGGAGCACGTTGGTGTGCACGCCGCGCGGCGCGCCCTCCGCGGCGACGGTGCGGCCGAGGGCGATCACCGCTCCCTTGCTCGCGGCGTACGCGGACACCGCGGGCTCGCCGTGCAGCCCGGCGGTGGAGGCCACCATGACGATGCGGCCGTGCTGTTGCTCGCGCATGACGGCCGAGCACGCCGCGGCGACCTGGGCGGTGCCGAGGACGTTCGTCCGTATGACGGCCTCGAACGCGTCCGGCGCGGACTTGTGGAACATCGCGGGCCCGCTGACGGCCGCGCTGGTCACGCAGGCGTCGATCCGTCCCCAGGTGCCGGTGGCCAGTTCGACCAGCCGCCGCGCGGTCGCGGGGTCGGCCACGTCGCCGTGCTCGGCGACCGCCTCGCCGCCCGCGGACCGGATCTCCTCGACCACGTGGTCGGCCGGGCCGAGCCCGTTCTCGTCGACCACCCGGTTGCGGTTGTTGACGACCAGCCGCGCCCCCAGGCCCGCCAGGTGCAGGGCGAACGCCCGTCCCAGCCCGCGGCCGCCACCGGTGACGACGACGACGCGCCCGCCGAGCGGGCTCACTCGGGGATCCGCTCGATCAGCACGGCGACGCCGAGGCCTGCCGCCCCGCTGACGGCGGCGACGCCGTACCTGCCGCCCAGTCTGTCGAGCGCGTCGGCGCAGCCGCCGACCATGATGGTTCCCGTGGCGCCGAAGGCGTGACCCATGGCGATCGTCCCTCCGGCCGGGTTGAGCCGGTCGGGGCCGGGCCCGAGGTCGCGGCGCAGCCGCAGGCACAGCGCTGAGAACGCCTCGGCGAACTCGAACACGTCGATGTCGGACGGCTCCAGCTCCGCCTTGGCGATGACCTTCTCCACCGCGGTCTGCCCCGCCGTCAGCATGATGACGGGGTCGACGGCGGCCGTCGCGGACGCGATCACGCGGGCGCGCGGCCGCAGGCCGTGGCGGCGGGCCTGCTCCTCGGTGCCCAGGACGACGAGCGCCGCGCCGTCGGCGAGGGCGGGGGAGGTGCCGACCGTGTGCAGATGGCTGATCGGGCCCACCTCGGGGTGGGCGGCGACCGCGAGGCCGTCCTGGCCGGAGGCGCCCAGCTCCGCGAACGCGGGCGGCAGCGCCGCCAGGGTCTCCGCGGTGGTGCCCGGCCTGATCAGCTCGTCGCGGTCGAAGACCGTGCCGTCGGCGCGCGGCACCGGCACGACGGAGCGGGCGTAGTCGCCGCGGTCCCACGCGGCGGCGGCCTTCGTGTGGGTCTCCACCGCGTAGGCGTCGAGCTCGTCACGCCGCCAGCCGTCGATGGTGGCGTTCAGGTCGGCGGCGACGCCCATGTGGATCGAGCCGACCCGCTTGACGGTCTCCGGGTCCGACCACAGCGGGCCGCGGTCGCTGAACATCGGGACGCGGGAGACGCTCTCGACTCCCCCCGCGACGGCGAGGCCGAGGTCGCCCGCGCGGATCCGCGCGGCGGTCTGGGCGACGGCGTCGATGCCGGAGGCGCAGAAGCGGTTGACCGTGCCGCCGGGGACGCCGTCGCCCCACCCGGCGAGGAGGGTCGCGGTGCGGGCGAGGTTGGCGCCCTGCTCGTCGACCTGGGAGGCCGATCCCACCACCACGTCCTCCACGGCCGCGGGGTCGAGCCCGGTGCGCCCGACGATCGCCTGCTGCAGCGTGGCGACGAGGTCGACGGGGCTGCGGTGGTGGAGGGACCCACGGGGGGAGCCCTTGCCGCGAGGGGTCCGCACATACTCCAGCACGTAGACGTCGGACACGGTCGCGCCTCTCTGCCGCCCGAAGCTGACTCTCATAAATGTAGTGTCGGTGCCCTGGCCCGGCAAGGTCGTCTCGTTGACGGGATACTCTCATTGTTGTAGTAAGAACGGGAGAGGGCAGGGAGGTGCGGCCATGCCGGAAGCCGTGTGGATCCTCGGCGGATTCCAGACCGATTACGCGCGCAACTGGTCCCGAGCCGGTGAGGGGTTCGACCATCTCGCCGGGCAGGTGGTGCGCGGCACGCTCGAGGACGCCCGGCTCTCACCCGACGACGTCGACGTGATCCACGTGGGCAACGCCTTCGGGCAGCTGTTCACCGGTCAGGGGCAACTCGGCGGCATGCCGGCGACGGTCGTCCCCGAGCTCTGGGAGATCCCCGCGGCGCGGCACGAGGCCGCCTGCGCGTCGGGAGGCGTCGCCGTCCTCGCCGCGATGGCGGACATCGAGGCCGGTCGTTACGACTGCGCCCTCGTGCTCGGTCTCGAACTGGAGCGCACCGTCTCCGGTGACGACGCCGCCGGTCACCTCGGCGCCGCCGCCTGGGTCGGGCACGAGGGCGAGGACGTCCGGTTCATGTGGCCGTACATGTTCAGCGCCCTCGCCGACGAGTACGACCGCAGGTACGGCCTCGACGACTCCCACCTGCGCGCGGTGGCCGAGCTGAACTTCCGCAACGCCCGGGCCAACCCCAACGCGCAGACGCGGGGCTGGACCTTCACCGAGGCGAGCTTCCAGGCCGACGACACGGCCAACCCGGTCGTCGAAGGACGGCTCCGCCGTACCGACTGCAGCCAGATCACCGACGGCGGCGCCGGCGTGGTGCTCGTCGGCGAGCGGTTCCTGGCCCGCAGGCCCGATCTCGCACGCGGGCCGCTCGCCCGCGTCCTCGGATGGGGTCACCGCACGGTCGGCCTGCCCCTGGCACAGAAGCTGGCCCGCAGCGCGGGCGACCCGTACGTGCTGCCGCATGTGCGGCGTGCGGTGCTCGACGCGTTCGCCCGGGCCGGGATCGCGGACGTCGACGCACTCGACGGCATCGAGACCCATGACTGTTTCACCATGTCGGAGTACGCGGCCATCGACCATTTCGGCATCACGGGCCCGGGCGAGAGCTGGAAGGCGATCGAGGGCGGCGATCTGGAGATCGGCGGGCGCATCCCCGTGAACCCGAGCGGCGGGCTCATCGGCGGCGGCCACCCCGTCGGCGCCACCGGCGTGCGGATGGTGCTCGACGCCGCCCGTCAGGTGACCGGCCGGGCGGGCGACTACCAGGTGGAGGGGGCGCGCCGGTTCGGCACGCTCAACATCGGCGGCAGCACGACGACGACGGTCAGCTTCGTCGTCGGCGCCGACTGAGCGAGGGAGAGACCCGTGGACGTCGACGTCGTCGGAAGGGTCCTGTCGACCCTGCCGGAGGATGACGATCATCCGTACCGCACCGGGCCGTGGCGGCCGCAGACCACGGAATGGCGCGCCGACGACCTGGAGGTGGTCGGCGAGATCCCCGCCGACCTCGACGGCGTCTACCTGCGCAACACCGAGAACCCCGTGCACCCCGCCCTTGAGCGCTACCACCCGTTCGACGGCGACGGCATGGTCCACGTCGTGGGCTTCCGGGACGGCAGGGCGTTCTACCGCAACAGGTTCGTGCGCACCGACGGCCTCCTCGCCGAGGCCGAGGCGGGCGGACCGCTCTGGGCGGGCATCGCCGAGCGGCCCGCGAGGTCCCCCCGCGAGGACGGCTGGGGCGCGCGCGGCCGGATGAAGGACGCCTCGAGCACCGACGTCGTCGTGCACGCGGGAGTCGCCCTGACCAGCTTCTACCAGTGCGGCGACCTCTACCGGCTCGACCCGCTCACGCTGGAGACGCTCGGCAAGGCCGACTGGGGCGGCGGCTTCCCCTACGACTGCGGCGTCTCCGCGCACACCAAGGTCGACCCGCGCACCGGTGAGCTGCTGTTCTTCAACTACGGCACGGCCGAGCCGTACATGCACTACGGGGTCGTCGGCGCGGACGACCGGCTCAGCCACTACGTGGACATCCCGTTGCCCGGGCCGCGCCTGCCGCACGACATGGCCTTCACCGAGAACTACGCGATCCTCAACGACTGCCCGCTGTTCTGGGAGCCGGAGCTGATGGCGCGGGGTCTGTACGCGGCCAGGTTCCACCCGGAGTTGCCGACGCGCCTCGGCGTCATCCCGCGCAGGGGCGACTCCTCGCAGGTGCGGTGGTTCGAGGCGGACCCGACGTACGTGCTGCACTGGGTCAACGCGTACGAGGAGGGCGACGAGATCGTCCTCGACGGCTTCTTCCAGGGCGACCCCGAGCCGAAGGACACCGGCGAGGGCGGCCACTACCAGCGCATGTTCCGCTTCCTCGCGCTGGACCGGATGCGCACGACGCTCCACCGCTGGCGGCTGAACCTGGTGACCGGGCGGTGCCGCGAGGAGCGGCTGTCCGACTCGATCACCGAGTTCGGCGTGGTCAACAACGCCTACGGCGGCCTGAACTACCGGTACGCCTACGCGGCCACGGGGGCCGAGGGCTGGTTCCTGTTCGACGGCCTGGTCAGGCACGACCTCGTGACCGGAGGCGAGGAGCGTTTCCGCCTGCCGGAAGGCGTGTACGGCAGCGAGCCCGCGATGGCGCCGCGGACGGGCGCCTCCGCCGAGGACGACGGCTATCTTGTTACGCTGACGACCGACATGAACGAAGATCGATCCGAGTGTCTGATCTTCGACGCGGCGCGGGTGGCCGACGGTCCGGTGGCGAGGATCCGGCTGCCGGAGCGCGTCTCCAGCGGAACGCACGCCACCTGGGCGTCGGGGGACTCCATCCCCGGCTGGCGGGAGGCCGACTCACCGGTCCGGGCCCTGCGGCTCTGATGCGGGCGCGGGGGATTCCGATGACGGCCCGGTGGGCCGGGCGGCGCGTCGACGGCGGCCCGGACCGCACGAAGACGGAGACGCACGTGCTCGTCCATCCACCGGATCGGCCGACCCGGCTGCCCGCGGGCCACGCCAACGCCGTCGGCCTGACCCTGGGGCTCGTCGGCGACGAGTGGAACCTGCTCATCCTCCGGTACGCGCTGATGGGGGTGCGCAGGTACGGCGAGTGGCGAAAGGCGATGCCCATCTCGCACGCCGTGCTGACCCGCAGGCTCGCCTCGCTCACGGGCATGGCGATCCTGGAGAAGACGGGGGACGAGGCCCAGGGCAGGCGGTTCGAGTACCGGCTGACCAAGCGCGGGCGCGACCTGTGGCCCGTGCTGCTGACCATCTGGGCGTGGGAGTCGGCGTGGGTGCCCGAACACGTCGAGTCGCTGCCGCGCATGGTCCACCGCACGTGCGGCAAGGAGTTCCTGCCGATCCTGGCGTGCGCCGCCTGCGGGGAGGCGGTGCGCCCGCGCGACGTCATCGGCGGCTTCGGCCCGAGCGGGACCTGGGAGCGGTCGGTCCCCGCCGCGACGACCCGCCGGCGGTCCGGTTCCACGTCGGAGGGCGGCGCGGGGATGTTCCCCCAGACCATGGCTCTGATCGGCAACCGCTGGTCGGCGGCCATCCTGGGGGCGGCGTTCCAGGGTCTGCACCGGTTCCGCGACTTCGAGCAGCGGCTGGGCGCCCCGCCGACGATCGTCGCCGAGCGGTTGCGCTCCTTCTGCGACCTCGGCGTGTTCGAGCAGGCGCCGAGCGAGGAGCGGGCCGACTGGCTCAGCTACCACCTGACGGAGAAGGGGCGGGCCTTCTTCCCCGTGGTCATCACCACGATCGACTGGGGCCAGCGATGGTTCCAGGCGGAGGAGGGGCCCGCGCTCGTCTACACCCACCGGGGCTGCGGCCGCGCCTTCCGTGCCCAGCTGACCTGCGACGCCTGCGCGACGCCGTTGCGCGGAACAGACGTCGTGGTGGAACGCCCGGCCTGACCGGCCGGCGAGGATCCCGGCCCGTACGGCGGAGCCCGAGACCTCGGCCCGTACGGCGGAGCCCGGGGGCCGGGCTCCGCCGCGTCGGGACGGGTCAGGGGATCAGAACAGGCGTGCCTGCGGGGTCGGCAGGTCCACCCTGGCGGGGCCGTGCCAGCCGTGCTTGCCGCCGAAGCCGTGGCCGCCTGGCTTGTCGCTCACCAACGGCAGGGAAATCCTGCTCCTGGCCAGGTCGACCGTGACGTTGGTCCCGGTGGCCGTGTCACGCGAGTAGCTGGAGTCGGTGCCCGCGAGGATCACGCCCAGCCGGTGGCCCTTCTTGAAGGTGTAGTCCTGCGGCAGGGTGTTCCACGTGACCGTGGCGGACTCCCCGGCGGGCAGGGGGGACGACGTCGTCAGCGAGTCGCGGTTCTGCACGTCGATCCAGCCGCGGGCCACGATCTCCAGCGGCCGGGTCGCCACGTTGGTGGTGGTCGTCCGGTAGCAGGCGTCGTCGGCTTCCGTGCTCTCGCCGTAACAGGTCTCGTCGGTGTTGGTCGTGATGCCGCCGCCGGTCCGCCAGTCCACCCGGGCCTCCTCGCCGAAGTCGACGAGCAGCGCGGTGAGGTTGGAGGTCGGCTTGTCCAGCGAGACCTTCAGCGACACCTCGGGGGTGCCGGACATCCGCAGGTCGCCGGGGAGCTCGCCGGTCGTGAACGCGGCGCGTCCCGCCGCCGGGGTGCCCACGTCCGCGGTCATGGCGTTCTCCGACTGCCTGAGGTCGGTGAACGTCGCCGTCGTGCCCTTGTCGGCCTTGGCGAGGCCGAGGGTGCCGTCGGCGGCCGGGCGCAGCGCGACCTCGTCCGTGTGCGGGGCCGGCCAGTCCTTCTGCGTGATCCAGGTGTCGGGGCCCGCCTGGATGTCGGCCCGCGGCTCGCGCATGATGCCGTTCTGCACGCCCTGCAGCCAGTAGTCGAACCAGCGGTGCAGTGTGTCGACCCAGACGTCCCTGCGGTAGTCGAACGGGTCCACGTGCTCGTACTGCCCGAGCCAGATCTTGCGGGGCACGTTCCTGTCGCCCAGAGCGTCCCACCACGTGGAGAGGTTGTCGGTCTTGACGTTGAGGTCGTTGAGCGTGTGCACCGCGAAGACGCTGGCGCGGACCTTCCGTACGTCGGAGATCGTCCCGTGGAGGTAGTCGCGCTCCTTCCAGAACGCGTTGTAGTTGCCGGTGTCGTCCCCGGCCGCCGCGTCCAGGGCCGTGCGCACGGCCGCGCACTTGGCGTCGGGATCGGTGTCGACGGCGTTGGAGAGATAGGACGGGTAGTTGAAGTTGTAGACGACGCCGTTCATCCGCTGGTACCGGTACCACGAGCTGATGGCGTTGATCGGCACGATGGTGGTCAGCCCCTCGACCCCCGTGCCGGCCACGGCGTTGGCGAGCGTGCCGTCGTACGACTTGCCGATCATGCCGGCCTTGCCGGTGCTCCAGGTGGCCTTGACGCGGTCACCGTCGGCGTCGTAGGCATTGGCGCGGCCGTTCAGCCAGTCGATGACCGCCTTGCCGCCGAGGACGTCCGCCTTGCCGCCCATGTCCGGGCATCCGTCGGACCTGGTCGTGCCGATCATGTCCACGTTGAGCACGGCGTAGCCGCGCGGCACGAAGTAGTTGTCGTAGAACAGGGGGAACTTGAGCGGGTTTCCGTCGGCGTCGTAGGTCTTGCGCTCCGCCTCGTTGCCCCGGCCCGAGTTGTCGTAGTAAGGGCTCTCGTCGATGATCGCGGGAACCTTGAGGCCCTTGTCGGACTCCTTGGGCCGGATGATGTCGACGCGGACGCGGTCCTTCGCGCCGTCGCCGTCGCTGTCGACACTCGACTCGACGTAGACGTACTCGCGGATCGCGTCGGCGTAGGAGAAGACCGGCTGGGTGACTCCTCGCTCGACCTTGATTCTGGGCTGTGCCGACGCGTGGGCCGGTGTGGTCCCCGCGACCACGGCCAGCGCGGCTGAGAGGGCGAGAGCGGCTGAGACGCCTCGCCGACGTGAAACAAGCACGCAAATCCTCCCGGATTACCGGAAAAAGGGACGATCGCGCGCAACTCTCACCCTGCATGGAATGCCTGACAAGATCCCTTTACGGCTTGTACACCTCCTTGCGATCAGCGTGTGACATTTGGGGCAGAAGGTGCACCCTGTGTATGGGGGAAGATCACATCCGGTGATCGGGGAGACCGCGTTTCCGGGTCAGGACTGGGCCTCGCGGAGGCGGTTCTTCAGCAGCTTGCCGCTGGCGTTGCGGGGCAGTTCCCCGGCGAACGTCACGCCTCGCGGGCACTTGAAGTGGGCCAGGCGCTCGCGCGCGAAGGCCACGAGGTCCTCGGCGGTCACCTGCTCGCCGCCCGCCCGGAGCACGACCACGGCATGGGGCACCTCGCCCCACTCCTGCGAGGGCACCCCGATCACGGCGACCTCGGCCACGGACGGATGCGCGGTGAGCACGCTCTCCACCTCGGCCGGATACACGTTCTCCCCACCGCTGACGATCATGTCCTTGAGCCGGTCGTGCAGGTAGAGGTAACCGTCCTCGTCGAACGAGCCGCCGTCGCCGGTGCGCAGCCAGCCGCCGGGGAGCACGGCCGCCTCGGTCGCGGCCGGGTTGCGCCAGTAGCCCGCCATCACCTGACCGCCTCCGATGAGCACCTCGCCGCGTTCGCCGGGCGGCAGGTCGCGCATCTCGCCCGGAAGGGCCGCGGGGTCGACGACCCGGACCGGCGCGCCGTGCATCGGCCTGCCGGCGGACAGCAGCCGGCGTTCCTGCCCCGGGCCGGGCAGGTGGTCGTCCGCGCTGAGCACGGTCACGCCGCCCGTCGACTCGGTCAGGCCGTAACTCTGCAGGAACCGGCAGCCGATCGTCTCGGTCGCCCGGACGATGACCGGCAGGGGGATCGGCGAGGCGCCGTAGACGACGTATCTGAGCGCGGACCAGTCTTCGTCGGTGATGCCGTCGAGCGAGACCAGGCGCTGGATGAGCGTGGGCACGAGGACCGCGTGGGACACCCGGCGGGTGATCAGGAGGTCGCGCAGGTCCTCGGGCGCGGTCGCGTGCTCCAGGAGGATGGCCGCCCCGTTCACGGCGGCGATCAGGGCCAGGCCGAAGCCTGAGATGTGGAAGTAGGGGATCGGCGCCATCGCCACCGACGTTTCGTCGAAGTCGATCTCGTAGTGCATGGTGGCCAGCGCCCGGCCGAGGTTGCCGCCGGTCAGCATGATGCCCTTGGGCAGTCCGGTGGTCCCCGAGGTGTAGAAGATCACCGCGGGCGCGTCCGGATCGGGCCGGAACCCCGGGTCGGTCGCCGGATGACCGGCGATCCACGACTCGTACGGCGTCGCGCCGGCGACGGGCTCGGCGGTCACGACCCTGACGACGGACGGCGCCGTGGCGGACGTGAGACGTCCGTCGCCCGCGCCCAGCACGAGCACGGCGGGCTCGGCGTCGGCGAGGATCCGCGCCACCTCCTGAGGTGCGAGCCGGTTGTTCACCGCGGTGGCGATCGCGCCGATCTTGGCCGCGCCGTACAGGACCTCGAGGAACGAGGCGGCGTTGACGCCGATGTAGGCGATCCGGTCGCCCGCACGCACGCCGTCGGCCAGCAGGGCCTGGGCCACCCGGCTGGAGCGCGCGTCGAGTTCGGCGTGGGTGGTGGTCCTGCCCGGCTCGATGACGGCGGGCAGATCCGGCGTGGCCGCCGCGCGGCGGCGCACGATGTCGGCCAGCCGGTCGACGCGCGTGCCGTCGGCGTGCAGGGCGTAGGCGGCGTCCGGGCCGGTCCTGAGTGCGCTGTTCACGATGCCCCTTCGGCGGCGTACTGGGTGGTGTTCGGAGTGGTGTTCAGGGTCTCCGCGGTGCTGATGGCGCCGCCGTCGGAGGCGCCGTCGGAGGTGAAGGTGTACGGCGCGAAGACGGGCGGCTCGAAGATGCCCGGCGGGGCCGCCACGACGTCACGGATCGCTCGGATGACCGGCCCCGCGGTGACGAACTGCGCGGCGGTGGTCCGGCTGACCGGGTCGTCGGGCTCGACCAGGTTCAGCGTCATGGTGAGTCCCGGCCTGCCGGTCACGGTCACCGTCCAGTGGTCACGCCCGGCGTAGCGCGGCATGGCCGGATCCATGGTCCAGACGATGGACAGGGTGAGCACGCGCCGGCCCGCGGACAGCGCGTGCCAGCGCCACTCGGTGGCCGCGACCGTGCCCTTCCTGATGGTCCCCGCCGCCACCTCCAGGTCGCGGACGGCCGGCTCGACGTGGTGGTCGGGCTCGTAGGCGTCGACGGTGAGGCCCAGGCGCTCGGCCATGAACGCCAGCGTCTCGGTGTAGAGCCGGCCGTACAGCCGGGGTAGCTCGCCATCGCCGAGGTCGATCGCGGCGGGGTCGGAGCCCATGCCCATCACGTCGAACACGAAGTTCGGATCGGGCATCCTGCGAGCGTCGAGCACCTCGTCGATGACGATCCGGTCCAGGTCCAGGCAGACGCCGGACAGGGCGAGGGCCAGCCGTTCGCCGATGACGCCGGGGCTGATGCCCACGCCGTACAGTGTGGTGCCGCCCTCGGCGCAGGCGGCGAGGAACATGCGCTCGCGTTCTCGGCCGTGCGCGCGTGGGAAGTGGTTGCCCGCCGTGGTGATGACGTTCTTGCCGGAACGCAGCAGTGCGAGGATGTCGGCGTCGTGCGTCTCGTACGGCACCTGCAGCCGCGGCGTGTGCACGACCACGTCGGCGGGGACGGCCAGGATCTCGTCCCTGTCGCGGGTGGCGATGATCCCGGTCTCAGGTCGGCGGGCGATGTCGCCCGCGTCGCGCCCCGCCTTGTGGTCGCCGTAGACGAAGAGCCCGGCGAGCTCGAGCTCGGGCGAGTCGAGCACGGCCCGCAGGCACGTCTTGCCGATCGCGCCGGTGGCCCACTGGACGACGCGGATGGTCATGCTGTTCCTCCGATGACCTCATGAGGGAAGAGCCGGATGGTCAGCCCGGCGGTCTCGATCACGCCGGCCTCGGGCGCTCGCAGGTCGAGCGCGACCAGGCCGCGTCCGCCCCCGGTGGTCGAGGCGGGGACGAACCTGATCAGCCCGCGGCCGGCCCGCACGGCTCGGCCCCGGGCCGCGCCGCCTTCGGGGTCGCCGTCCACCGCGGACTCCTCGACGGGGAGGCCGAACAGGCGGGACCACGTCGCCGCCGTGCCGGCGGGATCGGCGACGGCCACGTCGACGGCGACCAGATCGCCCGCCCGCGCGCCCGGTGAGCGGCCCGGCGTGTCCCACGTGTCGTAGTGCCAGGCACGTCCGGGCGGCATCTCGTCCGCCTCGACGAGGACGCCGAGGTCGCCGGGGTGGAGCTGGAGGATCGCCGCTCCGGCGAGGTCCTGCCGGTGCACGATGCGCACGCCCATCGCGGCGCACCGTCCGGCGAGCGCCGCAGAGTCAGGGACACGCAACGCGACCAGGTAGCCGCCTGCTCCGTCCTCGAGGAAGCGGTGCAGGCGGGACCCGGGGCCGGAAGGGGCGACCACTTCGAGATAGGTGTCGCCGAGCGTGAACACCTCGTTCGTGATCGCCCACGCGGCGAGCTCGGGGTCGGAGAACCCCGGGACGAGCCCCAGCCGTTCCCGGATCCCGGCGTCTTCGAGGTCGTGGACCGCGACGGTGGCCTGGACGAGTTCGGGCGCGCTCATCGTCCGGTTCTCAAGGTGGGCGCGTGCAGCAGCTTCGCCAGCTGCCGTTCGTAGCGGCCGGGGTCGCGGGCCATCCGCGCCCGGGCGTCGACGGCCATCCAGTCGGTGTCGGCGACGCTCTCGCCGCGTTCCACCGCGCGCAGGCCGGCCCGCGCGACGTCGCGCGGGTCCTCCTTGCGTCCGTCGACGTGCGCGGCCATCCGGGTGTCGACCGAGCCGACGATCAGCGAGGTGACCTGCGTGCCCTGCGGTTCCAGCTCGGCCCTGGCGATGGTGCCGAGCCACAGCGCGGCGGCCTTCGACGTCGAGTACCCGCCCATGAACGGCGTCGGCACCATGCCCGCCACGGACAGCACGTTGGCGATGGCGCCGCCGCCGTTGGCCGCGAGCACCGGCGCGAACGCGCGGATCATGTTGAGCGTGCCGAAGAAGTTGACCTCCATCTCGGTCCTGGCGGCGTCCGGGTCGTCGGTCAGCACCAGGCGCCGATTGGCGAAGTGCCCCGCGTTGTTGATCAGCACGGACACGTCGGAGCAGACGCCGGCCGCGGCGGCGACCTGGCCGAGGTCGGTGACGTCGAGCCGGACCGGCACGGCTCCGGCGGCGACGTCGCCGGGGTCGCGGGCGCCCGCGTAGACCCTGGCCGCCCCCCGAGCCAGCAACTCCTCGACGAACGCCCTGCCGATGCCCCTGTTCCCGCCGGTGACCAGTGCGGCCCGTCCCGCCAGCTCGATCATCAGGCCACCCCTCCGTACACGGGGTCGTCCGGATGCTTGCCGCCGCGTACGAGCACGGCCGGGTCGGGGGCGAGCATGCCGAAGATCCACGTCTCGCTGGCGGGTGCGTCGTGGTTCCACTCCCACACGAGCGTGCGGTGGGCGATGCCCCACCGGTCCTCGCGCCGTTCGAACCTGTCGATGATGCGGGCGCCGACGAACGAGTGGCCGGGGCCGTCCGGAGTGCGCACCCGCGTGAACGTCGTCACGTACGACTCGGCCTGGGCGATGTCCGGGTCGTCGCCCAGGTCGATCAGCACGTTGGTCATGCAGTGCATGGTCCGGCCCCGCGGGTGGGTCACCACCGGGGCGACGCTCGCGACGTAGTCGGCGGCGCTTCCGCTGAAAACGCCGCCGTGGTCCTCGGTCGCCCCGGGGAGGTAACAGGCGGCGACGCCCTCGATGTCACCCCGGTCGACCGCGCGCAGATAGCGCGCCAGCACCTCGTAGATGTCCTGTTTGTCGAGCAGCTCCCGCAACCGGTCCGGCATGCCCGGCCTCCTCACCGTCTCCGCCTCACGATGTGGCCGTCTCTTCGTCCGGGGGAGCGGCCGACGGGACGGGCCCGGCATCACGCTACAACTAAGAGAGTTACACGGGCCAGGGCCGATCGCGGACGAGTTTCGGGCGGGCAACGACCCGTTGACGCATTCACTCTGTCTGCTGTAGTAACGCTGTGACCGGCAACACAGTGCCGGCAGCCGTACGGAACTCACAGGGGAGCGACGTCGGGATGCACAGAACGCGCAGAGGCACTGCCGCGACGGCGAGCGCCGGCGTCAGAGGGGGCCACCGGTGACCCGGGGACTGCACACGCCGGAGCGGGTCGAGGAGTACACCCGCCTGGGCTGGTGGAGCGACGAGACGATGGACGGCCTGTTCCGCGTCCGGGTCGGCGCGGAGCCCGACCGGCTCGCCCTCGTCGACCCGCGCAACAAGGACGACCTGCTCGGTCTCCCGCCGCGGCGGCTCACCTGGCGGGAGCTCGAATCCGAGGTGAACCGCCTCGCCGCCGTCCTCCTGCGACACGGGCTCGGCGCGGGCGACGTCATCGGCGTGCAACTCCCCAACACCGTCGAACTGGTCACCGTCTACCTGGCGTGCTGGCGTCTCGGGATGGTGGTCTCGCCGCTGCCGGTGCAGTACCGCGAGCACGAGGTCACCGAGCTGGGAGCCCTCGCCGGGTTCGCGGCGTTCGTCACCGTCGCGGCGTTCGGCGAGCGCCGCCCGGCCGACGAGGTCCGCGCCGCTCTGCCCGGCCTGGACACCGTCCTCGCGTACGGCGAGGCGCTGGACGCCGAGCTGGCCGGGACGGACCCCGGCGAGGCGCGCCGGCTCGTCGAGGACCACGCGGCCGCGCATCCGGCGGACCCGAACGACTGCGTCACCATCTGCTGGACGTCGGGGACGGAGAGCACGCCAAAGGGCGTGCCGCGCACCCACTACGACTGGCTGGCGATGAGCTGGGCCACAGTGGACGCACCCCGGCTCACCGGCGACGACGTGCTGCTCAATCCGTTCCCCATGGTGAACATGGCGGGGATCAACGGGATGTTCCTGCCGTGGCTGCGGGTGGGCGGCGTGCTGGTCCAGCATCATCCGTTCGACCTGCCCACCTTCCTGGCGCAGATCGCCGAGGAACGCGCGACGTACACCGTGGCGCCGCCGGCCCTGCTGTCGCTGCTGCTGGCGCGCACGGACCTGCTGGCCCGGGCCGACGTCTCCTCGCTCCGCCTGATCGGGTCCGGCTCCGCGCCGCTGCCGCCCTCGATGGTGAAGGGCTGGCAGGACGTCCACGGGATCGGCATCGTGAACTTCTTCGGCTCGAACGAGGGGATCGCGCTGCTGACCGACCCCCACGACGTGCCCGACCCCGAGCAGCGCGCCCGCTACTTCCCCCGGTACGGCGCGCCGGGCGTGACGTGGAGTTCGCGGATCGCCCGCCAGGTGTCGGTCAGGCTCGTCGACCCGGACACCGGCGAGGAGGTCACCGAGCCGGGCCGCCCCGGGGAGCTGCGGCTCAAGGGCCCGACGGTCTTCGCCGGCTACCTGAAGGGCGAGCGCCTGCCCGACCCGTTCGACGAGCAGGGCTACCTGAGGACCGGTGACGTCTTCGTCATCGACGGAGAGCGCGGGGAGTTCCTCCGGTACGTCGACAGGGCCAAGGACCTCATCATCCGCGGCGGCATGAACATCGCCCCCGCGGAGATCGAGGGACTGCTCTCGGGCCATCCAGGGGTCGCGGACGTCGCGGTCGTCGGGTATCCGGACGAGGTGCTCGGGGAGCGGGTCTGCGCGGTCGTCGTGCCGAAGGAAGGCGCCGAGGTCACCCTCGACGACCTGCTCGGGCACCTGCGCGCGGCCAGGATCGCCTCCTACAAGCTGCCCGAACGGCTGGAGGTGCGGGCCGTGCTGCCGCGCAACCCGGTCGGGAAGGTCCTCAAGCGCGAACTCCGCCGTGAGATCGCCTGACACCCCCCACACACAGCGGAGGAGACGAGATGGACGACGCCGCGCGCCTGCAGGTGGCCCGCGACATGGTCGAGGCGTGGAACACCATGGACTGGGAGCGGGTCGTGGAGCTCTTCGCCCCGGACGGCGTGCTCCACAGCGTGATGCAGGACCCCATCGTCGGCCATGACGCGATCCGTGCGCGACTGGCCGCGCTCACGGACGGGCTCGAGCGGATCACGCTGGAGATCAAGGCGATGGGCGTCGTCGACGGCCGCGTCTTCATCGAACGGCGGGACGTGTTCGACCTGAAGGGCCATCACGGCGAGGTGCCCGCCGTCGGCGTGCTGTCCGTTGAGGACGGACACGTGACCGAGTGGCTGGAGTACTACGACCGGCCCACGCTGCTGCGCGGCATGGGGCTGACCGCCGACTTCGCGCACTGATGGCTGCTCGACACACCTCTGCCCCGTTGCTTCGCACGGCAGGCCGCCCGTAATTCTCGATTGCTCCAGCTCCGCTACTTGGCCTTGTTCATGGGAAGGTCAAGCCATGTTTCGCCGAATCCTCACTGCCCTGGCACAGCCACATTCGAACCCGCACCTTTCGGCAGAGGAAGATGCCTGCGCTTACGGAGCACAACTCCTCAGTGAAGCGCGAGAGGAACTGAACAGAGCGGACGCCAAGGCCCAAGTGCTACTAGGAATCGTCGGCCTCGGACTTGGCGCCACCGCAGGTGGACTGTTCGCCGGCAGTTGGTCGCCCTTCTCACTCTCGAACGAAGTCGAGTGGCTGTGGTGGATCGGCTCTGGTGCAGCGCTCTTGGCGCTTCTGTGCCTAGCGGGCGCCGTCTATCCGCGCACGAGGAGATGGGGCGCCGTGAACCATGGAACCGTGACCTACTGGGCGGACATCTCACTACATGACACGACCGAGGAAATCGCCGAAGCACTCCGGAGATCACGTACGCGGGACCTCGCGAGGGTGTCTGATCAACTCCGTCTGGTGTCGGGTATCGTCCGGCGCAAGTACCGCCTCGTCCGGTGGGGCTTCTGGCTGCTATTGCTCGCACTGGTGGCGACGCTCATGGCTGTATCGATCAACAACCTGATCCGCTGACCTGGCGTTCGACAACGGATCGAGGTTCGGGCAAAGGGGACAAACGCTCAATTATCCTCTCTGTGAGTTGTCAAAGCGTGGCAATCAACGTATGGATAAGCCTATGAGCAGGCGTCCACGACCGACTCTTTACGCTTCGACTCTCGACGGGGTCGACACCAGCGTTCTACGGCTACGGCGAGGGGCAGCGCGTGAATCAGATACCAGTAGACGTCTCCAGACGACGACTTCCGCCATATCGTGGATTAGTCGCCGTGGACTGTGTCAAATTCAGTAAGAATCGTAGCGTCCACCTGCCCGATCTAAGCGCCGCCATACCCGAAATACTGCAAATTGCGCTAACCCGGTGCGGACTGCCCCAGGTCTGGGAGCAACGAAAATTCCCCCAGACCACAGGGGATGGATATATCTTCGGGACCAAAACGAAATACGTTCCAGACTTGGTTGATCAATTAGTACCGCGTCTACAGGACGTGCTCCATGAGCTAGCCCCGAACCTGCGCGCCAGGGAACGTAACCTTGATCTGCGACTACGGGTCAGCATTCATATCGGTCCCGTACATGATGAAGGTGATGCACTACGGGACCGAATCAGTGAGCCGACTATATATGTATGCAGATTGCTGGATTCCGCACCACTTAGGGAGGCGTTAAGGCGGAGCCAGCCCGACGTGACTCTGGTCGGTGCGATTATCTCTCAGCGCGTCTACGAGGATGTCGTGCAGGGTGGATACACCCAACTGCACGAAACGGAATTCGAACCTGTCACCGCAGAAGTCCACGATAAAGGCTTCGCTCAATCGGCGTGGTTATACGTACCGCGCCGCTCTCATCACGCCACAGACTCAGAACCAGTCCGGCGAACCACGGCACAAAAGTCATCTGAGCCGACACCGGCCGCCACGTCAGCTGTTTTTCATGGCAACGTGGGGCAGAATATCACTGCTAATCAGATTAGCGACGGAGTCCATCTCGATCTCCCAGAATGGTTCTTTGACTCTCGTCGATCGAAGGAGCAGGAGTCGTGATAGATGCTGACGCACCTTCCGCATCGGAGGACGCACGCGAGCCTGAGACAGTATCGGATCCCGAAGTAGCCGAAACTGAGAGAAGAAAGGACGGAGACACCCCTGATGATGAGCGTCATGAGTCTGACTTAGCGCCGGAAGAACCCTTGCTCTCGAAGGCAATCTTTCGGGAAGCTATAGGAGCCGCTTTTGTCGGCTCTCGCATCGACAATGTAAACCTGGGCGAGGCGCGAAAGAACGTCGCGACTCGAGTGCTACATGCCGATGTTCTGCAGGAAATGAGTGATACTTACGTTCGCATAGACCGGAACGGTTCGGACAAGGCAAGTGAGGTAGAGAATCTCCTCCGCAGAAATAGATTTGTCGTCCTTTCTGGAGATGCAGGGACTGGTCGACTCATAACTGCAGTTAACGCAATACAAGCCACGCATCTACATCCCGTACAAATCATTCTCGATCAAGACGCTCTCGATCGATCTTTAATCGCCAAGAATGGACAAGGCCATCTAATAGATCTTGGTGAGATTGAGGATGGAGCTGTTTCGAAGCTTTCTAAAGTGCTCCGAGACTACGTAGCACGCATAAGGGCCGCTTCATCCTGCCTTGTCGTTATTGCGACGCCTCGGGAATGTCGTCTTCTCGATCCCGATGATGATGCGGTGGTGCCAATGATCGGGCCAAGCGCACAGTCGGTATTGCGATCCCACCTTACATGCGCCGTCTCAAGGTGGTATGCAGATCAATTTTCCGACCACCCAAAAGTGAAGGAGGCCCTTCAGGGAGTCACCACACGAGAGGCCGTACGTCTCGCCATTCTGGCCAAGAAAAAGGCAATAAGGACCGATCGTATACCTCTAGAAGTGATCGAAGAGGTCCTTGCTGAATTTTCTGACCGGGCAAGCGCTGATCTGAGAAACGCGTTCAATGATTCTAATGCTAGAAAATCCGATTATGATCGGGCGCTGCTGCTTGCTGTGGCAGCCTTAGAAGGAGCGCGGGTAGATGCCGTGTTCTCCGCTACGGAACGGCTAGTCGAGCTGCTAGAAATTGAAATCTATCCTGGTCGTGGTCAGTTTGGCTCAGGCGTATCTGAGTTACTTGCCTCAATCGATGCAGAGCTAATCGACGACACAATTCGTTTTCGTAGATCCGATTACGCCATGCCTGTTCTCGACTACATTTGGAAAGACCACGTCTATTTGCGCAAGCATCTGTACTCATGGCTCGTCGCCTTGGGTGCCGATATCGATAATGACCAGATAGGAACCGTGCTACTGAACCTGGCAGAGTCTCATGGCTCCCCAGATTTGATAGTAAATGCTGTAACGAATTGGGCGGGCAAGCGGTCGAGTCGAGTACGAGCCGTACAGCTCCTAGATAATGCGGCGTTGAGTACTGAGGTGGGGCGGAGCATTCGACATTCTTTATATGTGTGGTCAATCGCACCGTCAACACCCGAGGAAGTCCAGGTTGCAGTTGCAGAGGTCTGCGGCGGGCGACTGGGGATATTTTTCCCAGGTATAGCATTGACGCGGTTACGGCACCTAGCAGGTCGTGACTCTCTCAAAGTCAGAGGAACTGTGTGCGCAGCCCTCGCCGAACTAGGAAGACATGACGATCTACGTGAGCCTGTCCTTTGGGAGGTTGTGGATTGGACCAGAAGTGCGCTTGACCGTCAAACAACGGGAGCTCTTGCCTTCGCTACTCTGGCTAGTATTCGCACAGATGACGGATTTGTACTTATTCCCGACTCATCTACAAACGAGGATTTCATCGATCTACTCGCTCAGGGGTGGCGAGCCACGCTTCGGAACTCGGACACTGTGGCTGGCGCTTCCGATATCGCAACTGCATGGATAGAGTCCGCAGCCCAAGCTCAAGCGTCAAATAGCGTTATCGTTGAAATCTTCGCGATGGCATGCAAGAGCAGTTATGATGTCGGGATTATTGTTCCTCTCGTCCGGCGGTGGGCGCTCGAGTTTAACCAACCGTCGGAGCTTCCTCGCGAGCTAATTTACGATGCGCTGCTTGTCAAATTAGGCGAGCTGCGACCTGGCCTATGGAGCCGGCTGTCGCGCGATGTATATCGGGAAATGTAGGAGGGCTATGGGCCTGTTGGCGTGGATCAAAAGGCTGCTGATTCCGACATACGAGAGAACTTCCCTGCACTATCGTCATCAGACCAGCTTCACTGTACGCTCCCTCCCAAGTTCTTTGCCGAAAGCCTATTTTGAGGCTTCATTTGATCTTACATGGACGATAGCGGCTGACAGCCAGCCTCCAAGTATAGAGGAGACATACAAGGTAAACCGTCGCATTCGCGATATTCTGGAGCGCGTGACCAGCGGATTCTCAGTCCATTCGGTAGAGGAAGTGCAGGGCGAGGTTGAGATGGCCGTTTATAGAAATTCGCCCGGCATTGATCATCGTTTGGCGTCTGTGCAGGTTAAGCTTTGGGTAGACGAGAAGACGAAAACCTACGCCGAAGAATTCGAGAAGGTGTTGCGCGATAATGCATTAACTGAAGCGGTTTTTGAGATGAAGGCGCGTCAAGCGCGCTACGTACGCGATCATCTTCTCTCTGACGCTCAAATCGCTCGACTATGGTGGTTGGACGGAAGAGCCGATAAACTGCCAGAACTGCTCAAGATGGGTAGTAATTTTGAGCAAGTTGTTGGATTGATTCATGATGGTATGGGATCGATCCCTGCTCCAGGGGAAGCCCTGATGATCGAGCGTATCGCTGAGCTAATAAAGGACTTCCTTGGGCCCTTAAGCGCTCAACATAGGGAGATTTTACTCAGCCAGCTGGGGCACTTTTTCAACGGCTATGAGCGCGAGGATCTTGCCAATAGCTTGAGCAGTCTGAATGGTAATTCCGCGGACACTAATTAGGATTTGACCGGACAGTGCTGTGGGCGCAACGGTCTTATACAGGGTTGACCCCCCCACAGAGTCAGCTTCCCTGCTTCGCAGTTCTCCGGGGCAGGCTCTTCGGGAGGGACGGCGGTGGACCCGATGGAGTAGGGGGGTACTCATGACCGGCACGCCCACCTGCCGGTCATATGAGGACATGGATGAACACCTGCCCGTCGAGCCGCGACCTGCGCCGGACCCGTCACCCGACGATCCGCCCCAGGACTTCGCGGAACCCGACTACGACGAGATGGATCGCGAGGTGGCGCACGATGCCGCGACCCAGTGAACTGCTGAAGGAGATGACCCGGTACCTCGGGTACCGGGAGCCCGCGAACATGAGGACCGTCTTCGGAGCCTCCTACCGCGAACGCAAGGACCTGCGGCCGGCGGACCCCTGGGACAAGGGCGCGTGGTGCGACATGTTCATCGCCCAGTGCGCGTTGGCCGCGGGCGGCAAGGACATGCTCGCCGCGGTCGGCGACTTCGCCTGGACCGTGGCCCACGCCCAGTGGTTCAAGGACGACGACCGGTGGCACAAGGGGACTGCCGGGATCCGCCCCGGCGACATCGTCTTCTTCGACTGGTCGGGCGGCGGCGGGATCGACGCCATCGACCACGTCGCCACCGTCGAGAAGGTCCGCTCGGCACGCGACATCCAGACGATCGACGGCAACATCGGCGACGCCTGCGTGCGCAACCGGCGCACGGACGCCTTCGTGGTGGGCTACGGCCGCCCGGCGTACGACGGGAAGCCGTCCGTCCCGAATCTCTCGCTCACCGCCGTCCTGGCCGAACTGGGAGACGCACCCGGATTCCCCGGCACCGTCAAGCAGGGGCAGAGGGGCGCCAACGTGCGGCGCGTCCAGGAGAAGCTCCGCCGCCGGCGGTTCCCGCTCGGGCCGGCCGGGGTGGACGCCGACTTCGGCCCGGACACCAAGGCGGCCGTCAGGAGCTTCCAGACCGGCCAGAGCCTCGACCCGACGGGGGCCGTGGACAAGCGGACGTGGGTGGCCCTGTGGGAGGCCAGGCTCACGCCCTGACCGCGCGGAAAGGTCAGACTGTCACCCACTCCGTCGTGAAGACGGCGTCGCCGACGCGGCAGCGGAAACTCAGCGGACCGGGCGGAACCCGGTCGACGGTGAAGCGGCCGAACGCGTCCGTGCCGACGGACACCGGGGCGTCGCCCCGCACCTCCACCACCACATGAGCCGGCGGCGTCACCTGGCCGACGACACGGAGGGACGCCCCGGCCGCGGTGATCTCAAGATCGAGGCCGGCCCCCGGCCCGCCGAAGCCGAGCACACGCGCCTGCGCGGGGCCGCGGACGGCCGCCGCACCGGCGAGGGAGTCGAACGTCAGCTCGGCGAGCTCGGCGTCGACCGTCCTGAACCGGAACGCCTCGACCGCGACCTCCATGAGGGAGACCGGCACCGGGTCGAAGAGCTGCGCGGCCCGCCGCAGCGACTCCTCCAGGTCCGTGTCCTCGCGCTCCGGGCCCCCCGGCTCCACGTCGCCGCTCACGCCGCCGGTCCTCCGGCCCGCCGCGCCGTCACGCGAGCAGCCTTCGCAGCTGCCCGAGGCACCGCCCCCGGGTCGGGCCGATGCTCCCGATCGCCATGCCGAGCCCGGCGGCGACCTCGGCATAGCTCGGCGGGGGCGACGCCATCAGAACCCGGAGCAGCCGCCGGCAGTTCTCCGAGAGCTGTTCGTACGCCTGCCAGACCTTGCGCAGCGTGGCCTCCCGTCCCGCGCTCTCCTCGGCGTCGAGGACGGCCTGCTCGGGGGAGCGGTCGTCGGCCTCGGGCGACAGGACGTCGATGTCGCTGGTCGGTACGACCCTGCGGGAGCCGCGGATGACCTTCAGGCACTCGTGCCTGGCGGTGCTCGCCAGCCACGCGCCGATCTTGTCCGGCTCCTTGATCCGGGTGAGGTTGTCGGCGAGCCGGAACCACGTGGTCTGGAAGACCTCGTGGGCGTCGGCGTCGATCAGCCGGTGTGCGCGGACCACGGACCAGACGAGCGGGCTGAGACGGCCGACGAGCGCCTCCCACGCCGAGGCGTCTCCCTTGGCCGCGGCCTGGAAGAGAGCGCCGGTCGAGTCGATGTCCACGCGGCACGCCCTTACGTCGGGTGCATCCGGGAGCGTCATCGTACGACGCGGGGGACCTGCCGCGTGAGGGGCGATACCTCTTCGAGATCGGTCGCGGCACGATGGACCCGGACAGCTCCCATCCGGGTGCCGGGCGCGGTCGCCCCGCCGTTCCGCCACGCCACGGCAGCGGGTGCGGATCCGGTCGGGAACGGACCCGGGCCGTCCGGGTGATAGCCGGTGAACCTGGTGCGTGCCTCGCACGAGAAATCGGAGACCGGATGATAACTGAGCCGTACCCGCCCCCCACGGCGCGGCAGACCCCGACCGACGCCGAGGTGATCGAACGGTCCGGGCGCGAGCCCGAGATGTTCGCCGTCCTCTACGACCGTCATGCCGCGCACATCCACCGGTATGTGACCCGCAGGCTCGGTGCGGACGTCGCCGACGACGTGGTCGCCGACACCTTCCTCGACGCGTTCCGCCAGCGGGGCCGCTACCGGTCCGACCGGGCCGACGCCCGGCCGTGGCTGTACGGGATCGCAGCCAACCTCGTCGGCAAGCACCGCCGCGCGGAGACGCGGATGTTCCACGCGTTCGCCCGCACGGGAGTCGATCCCGTGGCCCAGACCTACTCCGATCGAGTCGACGAGCAGGTCTCGGCCGCTGCGGCGCAGCGCAGGCTCGCCGAGGCGATCGCCGGGCTCCCGGCGAAGTACCGGGAGGTCCTGCTGCTCGTCGCATGGGCCGGGCTCTCCCACGAGGAGACCGCGGAGGCCCTGGGCATCGCGGTCGGCACCGTGCGCTCGCGGTTGCACCGCGCGCGGAAGAAGGCGTCGGAGGCTCTCGGCGGGCAGAACCCCGCTTCCATCAGTGAGGAGATCGGCAATGAATGATCTGCAGGCCGTCCGGGCGATGCGAGCCGACGCCCCGGAGAGCTCACCCGACCGGCTGGCAGCCGGCAGGGAACGGCTGTGCGCCGCGATCGCCTCGTCGCCCGTTGCGTCGCCCGTTTCGTCGCCCGTGTCCCGGCCGGCCTCCCGGGCGGGGTCGCGTGCGTTCCCGGCGCGACGGCCCGCGCTCGTGGCGGGCGGACTGACCCTCGTCGCGGCGGTCGCCGCCGCCGGCGTGGTGGTCGGGTTGCCGGACGCCGGCGGCGGCGCCGCACCCCGGCCCCCCGCCTACCAGTTGAGCGCGGCCACCGTGATGCTGAACAAGGCGGCGACGGCCGTCGAGGGCCGGCCGCAGCGCGCGTTCGGGCCCAAGCAATGGCTGTACTACAAGGCGTTCGATTACCGGCACGGAACCGCCCTCACGACCAGTGAGACGTGGGAGACGTTCGACGGCATGAAGGACGCCGACGTCCTGACCGGCAAGCTCGTCGTCTGGACCCATTCGAGAACGGGCCCGCAGGACGGCACACCGCTCGGCGCCTACCGGCTGCTCGCGTCGCTGCCGACGGATCCGGACGCGATGATCGACGCACTCTACGAGTTGGCCGGATCGCCACCGGAGGACGGCGGACTCAGCCGTGACGAGTTCGCCTTCAGAAGCATCGAGCAGTTCGTGTGGAACTCACTGGCGGGTGCTCCGCCGCGAGTCCAGGCCGCGCTCTACCGGGCGCTCGGGCGACTGCCCGGCGTCGAGGTCAGGCCGGCGGTGGAGTACGCCCCCGGGCGTACCGCCATCGGCGTCTTCCCGAGCCCGACTCACGCACTGCTGCTCGACCCGGTGACATATCGCATGATCGGGTGGGTCGACGTGAGCGACGGAAAGGTTCCGCCCGGCCACAAGTCCAAGCCCGGGACGGCGAAGCCGCCGGCGGCCAATCCCGCCAAGGACCCCCGGAACTCGCCCCCGCTGCCCGCCGGCACCGTCATCTCCTCCTTCACCCGCAGCGAGGTCGTCCCGGTCGCCGCACCGGGCCGTCGTCCGAAGTGACGGACACGCGGCAGGTCAGCCGGACGCCAGGCTGATCAGCTGCCCCAACGCTGTCCTGTCGCTGCTGCCGAGATTCTCGTACGCCCGGCACAGCTGGTTGGCGACCGTCCGGATGGACAGCCCCAGCCGCTGGGCGATCTCACGGTTGGTGAGCCCCGCCGCGGCGAGGCCCGCGATCTGCCGCTGCCGAGGGGTGAGGCGAGGGGTCGCGAGGCCCAGCAGGGCGGGCGTCCGGGCGCCCTGGCAGGCCTGGGCCAGCGTGGCGGCGTAGGCGATCGAGGCGTCGGCCGGCCGCGCGTCGTGGTGGGCCTTCGCGGCGTGGCTCGCCGCCTCGGCGGCGTGCAGCAGCAGGCCGAGTTCGGCCAGCCGTCCGGCCACCCGGTCGAGGGCTGGGCCGTCCGCCGCCGCCAGAGCGGCCGCGTGGTCGGCGAGCAGGGGGGCGAGGTGTCCCGGCAGGGTGCGGGCGAGCCGCCTGAGGCGGTCGGCGACGAGACCGGGCGCGCCGATCCGCACGACGTCGTGCAGGGCGGACAACTCGTCCGGCAGGCGGCCGCCCGATCTGCTCGATCGGGCGGCCGCCAGGGCGGACGCCACCGCGGCGTCCTGCTCGCCTCGCGCGGCGAGGAGCCACGCGCGGGCGGTGAGGAACGAGGCGGGCGGGGTGAGGACGCCGGGCGAGTCCTGCGGCCACAGGTTCAGCGCGTCCTCGGCCGTCAGCAGGTCGCCGGACTGGGCGGCGGCGCAGGCCAACTCCGCCAGGCACGGCCCGTGCAGGTGGAAGCGCCGCAGCCCCTCGCTGCTCCAGGCCACCGCTTCCCTGAGCTCGCCGCGGAGGCGTGCCATCCACGCCCGGCGTGCGCAGAAGTCGGCCATGCCGGGTTCGTCCCAGCCCTCGTCCTCCTCCGTGAGCCGTTCGCCCACGCCGGAGACGACCCGCGTCACGTCGCCGGAGTGGCCGAGCGCGGTCAGCTCCGCGCACTGGGCCGCCAGCTCCGCCGACAGGTCGGCGTGCGGCGGTGCCGTACGGCTCAACCGGAGCGCGCGCAGACGTCCGACGCCGGCGCGGACGGCGGGACCCAAGAGCGGGTGGGCCAGCCGTACGAGCAGGTCGCCGTCCGTCACGACGAGCCCCTTCGCCTCGAGGCGCTCCAGCGGGGCGACAGGTGCACCGGGGGCGGTGGCGTCCACCGGCTCACAGAACGCGACGAGCTCGAGCGCCTCCCGCTCGGAGTCGTCGACCTCGCCCATGGCGGCCCCGACCAGGTCCCTGAGACGGCCCGTCATGGGAACCGGCCCGCGCCACCGCCACACGCCGTTCACACGGCGCAGCCCGCCCGTCTCGAGCGTCGCGGCGACCAGTTCGCGCAGGAGCCACAGGTTCCCTTCTGTCACCCGGCGCAGCCGGCGCGCGGTCAGCGACTCGACGTGGTCGCCGAGCACCCCGGCGAGGATCTGGCCCATCTCCGCCGCGGGCAGCGGACCGGCGGTGAGATGGGAGAGCATGTGCTGCCGCCGGAGCGCGAGGACGGCGTCGGGGGCGGGCACGCCGTCCGTCGTCGTGAGCAGGACGCGGGCCCGCCGGTACGCCACCAGATGGTGGACGAGGGCGGCCGACGCGTCGTCGAGGAGATGGGCGTCGTCCACGACGAGCACGCGCACCGGGCTCAACGCGGCCACGGCCCGGCTGAGCGAGTCCGCCGCCGCGCCGGGCAACAGGTGGGCGAACGCCGCGAAGCGGAGCGGCGCGGTGCCGCGCGTCCCGGTGACCCAGGCGTGGGGGAGACCGGCGACGGATTCGGCCGCGAGCCGGCTCCTTCCGGCGCCGGCCGGGCCGCTGACGACGATGCCGCGGCGGTCGCCGCGAAGGGCTTCGCGTATCAGGTCGAGCTCGGCCGCGCGCCCGCCGAACGGCCACTTGTCCCGAGGATCCTCCATGTGAATGAAGAGCAGGCCGGAGCCGTCCTGATACATAACGGTTCGGCCGTGGGAACGGTCCACGCCGGGTGCGCGTGGGTTCACGCCGTCGTGTCCGCGGACGTGAGGGATCTTGCAGGGAATCCTGACTCCGGATACGCGGACCCTTGACCGGAGAGCGCTCTCGGGCCAAGATCGGGCGAACGCCGCCCGGAGGCGCACTCTTACCGAATCCGCGCCGTGAGAAGGACTGCTCATGATCAGATCCCTGGCCCGATTACGCGCGAGCCGGAGCACGCTCGCGACGCTTGCGGCAGTCGTCCTGCTGGGCGGCGGGGCCGCAGGGGTGCCGAGCGCCGGAGCCGACGCCGCGAAGGGCGGCAGGCAGCCGGTCGTCGGCAAGCCCGCCCTGGACGCGCGGGGATGCGCCCGCATCGAGAACCGGTTGCCCGCGCTCGCCGACTGGCCCAAGGTCGACAGCCGGATCGAGCGCGACCTCTCCGACGAGAAGCGCATCAAGAAGATCCTCGGCGGCATGACCCTCGCGGAGAAGGTCGGCCAGATGACGCAACCGGAGATCACCGCCATCACGCCCGAGGAGGTCGGGCAGTACGGCATCGGCTCGGTGCTCAACGGCGGGGGCTCGTGGCCCGGCCGTGACAAGCACGCGTCCCCGCAGGCCTGGCTGGATCTCGCGGACGCCTACTGGGCCGCCTCCACGGCGACGCGGACCAAGATCCCCGTCATCTGGGGCATCGACGCGGTCCACGGCAACAGCAACGTCTACGGGGCGACCCTCTTCCCGCACAACATCGGCCTCGGCGCCGCGCACGACCCCTGCCTCGTCCGCGACATCGGAGAGGCGACGGCCAGGCAGATGCGGGCGACCGGGCAGGACTGGGCGTTCGCGCCCACGCTCGCCGTGGTCCGCGACGACCGGTGGGGCCGCACCTACGAAGGCTTCTCCGAGGACCCCAGGATCACCCGCGCCTACGGCTACGAGGCCGTCCGCGGCCTGCAGGGCGGCGACTCGCACGGAATCAGCAGGAAGGGCGTCATCGCGACCGCCAAGCACTACATCGGCGACGGCGGGACGGACAAGGGCGTCGACCAGGGCGTCAACTCCTCGTCCGAGGCGCAGATGATCAACATCCACGGTCAGGGCTACTACGGCGCGCTGGCCGCGGGCGCTCAGACCGTGATGGCGTCGTTCAACAGCTGGACGAACGCCGACCTCGGGATCGAGGAGGGCAAGCTGCACGGCAGCAAGCGGGCCCTCACCGACATCCTCAAGCAGAAGATGGGTTTCGACGGCGTCGTGGTCTCCGACTGGAACGGCATCGGCCAGGTCGCCGGATGCACCAACTCCAGCTGTGCACGGGCGATCAACGCCGGCATCGACGTCGTCATGGTGCCGAACGACTGGAAGGCGTTCATCGCCAACACGATCGCCCAGGTCGAGAGCGGCGAGATCCCGATGGCGCGGATCGACGACGCCGTCACCCGCATCCTGCGGGTGAAGCTGCGCGCCGGCGTGTTCGACGAGCCCAGGCCGTCGGCACGTTACGCGGCGGGATCCGCCGACGCGCTCCAGGCGAAGGACCTCGCCCGCGAGGCCGTGCGCGAGTCGCAGGTGCTGCTGAAGAACGACCACAAGGTGCTGCCGCTGTCACCCTCGTCGAAGGTGCTCGTCGTCGGCAAGAGCGCCGACAACCTGCAGAACCAGACCGGCGGCTGGTCGCTCACCTGGCAGGGCACCGGCAACACCAACGCCGACTTCCCGAACGGCACGACGATCCTCGCCGGCCTGAAGGCCGCGCTGGGCGCCGACGACGTCACCTTCAGCGAGACCGGCGACGGCGTCGACCCCTCGGCGTACGACGCCGTCATCGCGGTCATCGGTGAGACTCCGTACGCGGAGGGGGTCGGCGACCTGTCGCGGCGCACCCTCGAGGCGGCCAAGCTCTATCCGGGCGACCTCGCCGTGCTCGACAAGGTCAGCGGCAAGGGCGCCCCCGTCGTGACGGTCTACCTCTCCGGCCGTCCGCTCTACGTCAACAAGGAGCTCAACCGCTCCGACGCGTTCGTGGCCGCCTGGCTGCCGGGCACCGAGGGCGCGGGGGTCGCCGACCTGCTCGTCCGGGGCAGGCACAGCGGCCGGGGCTACACCGGCACGTTGTCGTACTCGTGGCCGGGGTCGGCCTGCCAGACGCCGCTCAACACCGGCGACGCGGACTACGACCCGCTCTTCCCGACGGGGTACGGCCTGCGCTACGGGCAGTCGGGCACGGTCGGGACGCTGGACGAGACCTCACCCGAGTTCGCCTGCGGCCAGACGGGCGGAGGCGGAACGGCCACGGAGGATCTGGAGATCTTCAACCGGACCGACGTCGCACCGTACAAGAGCTTCATCGGCTCGGCGGAGAACTGGGGCGGCACCGAGATCGGCGTGGACGGCGAGGCCGCGCACGCCGAGATCGGCGTCGTGCCCTCCGACGTCAACGTGCAGGGCGACGGCCTGAAGGCGACCTGGAACGGCAGCGGTCCCGCGCAGATCTACATGCAGGACCCGGCGGGCGGCAGCGACCTGCGCGGCTACCTCAACGCCGACGCCGCCCTGGTGTTCGACACCGTCGTGCACCAGCCGCCGGCGAACCGCACGGTGATCAGCGCGCACTGCGTCTACCCGTGCTTCGCCGAGATCGACGCGACGCCGTTGTTCCAGCGGCTGCAGGTCGGCGCCAAGGCCACCGTCAAGGTCCCGATCTCGTGCTTCGCCACGGGTGGCCTCGACCTCTCCGTCGTCAACACGCCGTTCCTCGTGTACACGGACGGCGCGTTCTCGGCTTCCTTCGCGAACGTCCGCTGGGTGCCCGGCGCCGCGAAGGACGCCGACGCCGAGACCTGCGCCGGGGCGACCTAGCCCGGCCCGGACGGGCCTCCGGGTGGTGGGAGTGGACGCCTCCCACCACCCGGGCGTCACGTTGTCACGGACGCTCAGGTCAGGGCACGAGGAGGACGCGTCCGAGCTGGGAGCGGCTCTCCATGATGCGATGTGCCTCGGCCGCCTCGTGGAGCGGCAGCCTGGCGTGCGACATCGCACGCATCCGGCCTTCGGCCGCGTGCGTCGCCACCTCTTCCATGTCGTCGCGCGCCTGCCTCGGCGCGGCGGCCCGCCACGCGAGCAGCGAGAATCCCGCCACCGATCTCATCGCGAAGAGGCCGGTCAGCGGAACGCCGGTGAGCTCACCGCCGGCCGCTCCGTACACGACGGCTCGCCCGAACGGCGCGAGCAGGTCGAGGCTGCGCAGCAGGACGCGGCCGCCGACGGAGTCCAGGACGACGTCGATTCCTCGCGGCGCGAGCTCGCGCACTTGCTCGGGCCAGTCCTCGGCCGAATAGTCGACGGCCGCGTCGGCGCCGAGCGCGCGGGTGAAGTCGAGTTTGCCGGCGGAACCGGCCGTGGCGATCACGGTGCCGGCCCCGCGGAGCCTGGCGAGTTGCACCGCCAGGTGGCCGATGCCCCCCGCGGCGGCGTGGACGAGCACCGTCTCGCCGGGGGACATCCGGGCGGCGCGCAACGCGCCGAGCGCGACGGGGCCGCCCATGGGCAGCATGCTCGCGGTGGCGTCGTCGACGCCCTCCGGCACCGGTGCGAGCCATTCGGCCTCGGCGAGCACGTGGTCGGCGAAGGCGTCCTCCGCCAGTGCGGCGACCCGACGGCCGACGAGACCGGGGTCGACCCCGCGTCCCACCGCGCCGACCGTGCCGACGACGTCGCCTGTGAGGACGGCGGGCAGGTCGCGGCGGTAGATCCCGCCGGTGTCGGAGCCCTGGCGGAACTTCACGTCGACGAAGTTGGCGGCGATCACCTCGGCGCGGATGCGGACCTGGCCGGGGCCCGGTGCCGGGATCTCGGTCTCCTCCATGGTGAGCACCTCGGGACCGCCGTAGGCGTAATAGCGGATTCGGCGCATGCCGTCCTCCTTCGCAAGGATAAAGTGGACCGTAGGTCAAGTTGGACGGAGATTACTTGACCGGCGGTCCAGTTGTCCATGTGAAGAGGAGACGATGGCTGAGGCACGTCCCGAACGCGCTGACGCGGCGCGCAACCGTCGCGCCATCCTGCGGGCCACCGAGGAGTTGCTCGCGCGGCACCGGCCCGATCAGATCTCCATGGAACAGATCGCCGCGGCGGCCGGGGTCGGCAAGGGGACGGTCTTCCACCGTTTCGGGAGCCGGATGGGGCTGATGGTCGAGCTGATGCGGGAGCGGGCCTACGCCCTGGAGGGTGCCGTCACGACGGGGCCGCCCCCGCTGGGGCCCGGAGCCCCGCCCGAGGAGCGGCTCATGGCCTTCCTGGACGCCATCGTCGACGTCGTCGGAAGGAACAAGGGGCTTCTCGCGGCACTCGGCCACGCCGCCACGGCGGCACCCAGGCCGGCGAGGGAGCAGGGAGAGCACAGGGACGAAGCCGGCGGCGAGCATCCCCTGCACCGGTTCTGGCACGGTCACATCAGCGCACTGATCACCGCGCGGCGGCCCGACCTGGACGGGGAACTCCTGGCGCACATCCTGCTGGGCAGCATTCAGAGCGAACCGGTGTTGCGGCTGCTGGAGCGCGGCGAGACGTCGCGGCTGGCGGCGTCGCTGCGCGCCGTGGCCGCCGGCGTGCTCGCGGCCCCCGCATCGGGAGACCCGCCCGGTACGTCGGCATAGGGGGCCGGGAGGCGAACCGCTGCGGCCCGCGATCCGTCATAAGGGCATGGCGGTGCGGAGCCGGGAGGCCGATGTGCGCTGGAGACGGGCGGCCGGGCTCGTGTGCCTGGCGGCTGCGGCTGCGGCGACGGCCTGCGGGCCGGAGGCGGGCCTGATCGGGGCGATGGGGACCGCCCAGCCGCCTCAGGTGGTCGTGCACGGCGGGGGACGGCAGGTGTCCCTCGACGCGTTCACGTACTGCTACCGCAACACGTGCGCAGACGGCAGGCCGGAGGACCTGCCGGACCTGGGAACGGTGACCGGCGACATCGTCGTCTCCTTCCCCCTGGAGGACTGGACCTTCCAGGCGACGCAGCTGCAGCCCGCGGTCGCCTTCCCTCAGCCCTGCGACCTGCAGATCCCCGCACGGCTCGTCTCCACGGGAACCGGCACCTGGCGGCTGGAGCCCGCAGGACCTCCCGGGAGGTACCGCGTCGACCTGTTCGGCAGGACCTCAGGGGGCGACCTCGCCGCCGCGTTCGCGGTCACCACGACCCGCGCGGGTTCGACGCCGGCTCCGCGGGCGGGTCTGGGCGCCTTCTACGACCACGACGGCCGGCCGGACAACTACGGCACGTTCGAGTTCGGGATCGATTATCTGAGCAGGACGCCGCGGAAGGCCGCCGTCAAGCTGACGATCACCGGGCAGGGCGGCCGGGCGAGTTACGAGCTCGCCAGGGTCGAGGACGAGTGCCGGCCGAAGGGCCAGGTCCGGTTCCACGCCGAGGTGCCCAACGAGAGCGTGTCACGCGCCGTGGGGCGAGAGCCGTACACGATCGAGGTCGAGTTGGAGCTGGACGGGACGCGGCACGCGGCGTCGATGGTCTGGCCGCGGGACGTGAGCACGGACCCCGACGCAGGGGGAGCGCTGACCCCGGTCTTCACGCCCGCGCTTCCTTGACGCGCGATCGCGGGCCCCGGCGGGAGGATCAGCCGGCCCCGGGGCTCAGTGCGATGCCGACTCGTTCGATGAATTCGGCGAAGAGGTGCTCCGCGTAGGGGGCGCCCTCACGATTCAGCAATTCGACGATCGGTACCGGCGAGACCCGATATCCCGCGTCGGCCGCCCATCTCACGGCCAGCACGGCCGCCTCCTCGGGAGGCAGGAAGAGGTCGCTCAGCTTCAAGTCGTCCGGCCGGAGATACGCCGCCATGCTGTTCGGGGCGAGGCAGGCCGACCACGACCGGGCCGACCTGCTGAAAGCCGCCACCGCGACACAGTCGCTGTCCATGACGAATCCGACGAGAGCCGGTGCCCCGGTCTCCTCGGACACACCCACGACGAGGTCCTCCGGATCCGGCAGGGAATCGTCGACGCTCAGTTCCCAGATCCGCCACCCGTCCGCCGAACGCTCCAGTTCCTTGGCGTGTCCGTCATAGCCCTTCAACGCGCGCAGCCCGGTCAGCGGCACGTCCAGCCGTGCCACCACGATCGATCCCCAGAAACCCATGGCGCCAGATCATGCCCGATTCCCTGAATGGCGCAAATGCGCGCGTATGCGGGTTTCGCGAAGCGTTATTCAAGCGTCGCCGAGGTCGGGCGGAGATTCGGTCATCCGCTTGATGATCTTTTCGAGGGCGCTGCGCATGTGACGGCGCTCGTCGTCGGTGAGGGTGGCCGTGGCGTGCTCGGCGAGCCGTCGCCTGGCCTCCTCGATCGGCTGTCGCGCGGCCTGGGCCTTCGGCGTGAGGTACAGGCGGACCAGGCGGCCGTCGGCGGGGTCCCGGCGCCGGACGAGCAGTCCGGCGCTCTCCATCCTGGTCGCCGTGTTGACCACCGTCGGCGTGGTGACGTGCAGGCGGGAGGCCAGTTCGCCGGGTGTCAGGCCGTCCGTCTCCCACAGCACCTCCAGCACGAGGTTCTGGCCCACGCGCACGCCGTGGCGGCTCATCGCGTCGTCGGAGGCGGTCCGCAGCAGCTTCTGCGCCCGCGTGAGCAGCCTGATCAGTTCGGTCACCGGCTCATTGTACGAATCGTTTGCATGCTAATGACTCTGTGGGCTACGGTGTCGTTAGCGCGCTAATGACCTGTCTGGATCGAAGAAGGACGACTGACGTGATTCTCGTCACGGGTGGACTCGGGTTCATCGGCTCGCACACGAGCCGGGCGCTGCTGGACATGGGGGAGCGCTGCCTGATCGGCGGCCGGACGCCGGGACGGTCCCCGGACCTCTTCGAGGCCGGTGATCAGGCCGTGGTCGAGCGGATGGACTGCACGGACCTCGACGGACTCCTCGAGGTCGGCAGGCGGCACGACATCACCGGCATCGTCCACCTGGCCGCCGCCGGCCTCGGCGCGGACGCGCCGCTGGACGAGCTGTGGGCGAACACGCGGGCATTGTTCAACGTGCTCCGCGCCGCTCAGGAATGGAACGTCGCGCGGGTCGTGCTGGCCAGCAGCATCGGCGTGTACGGCGGGGCGGCGGCGTCCGGCGCGTACCGCGAGGACGTCCCGTTGCCGATCGGCAGCGCGCACCTGATCCCCGCGCACAAGAAGAGCGCGGAGATCCTGGCGGACGCCGTCTCCGCGAGCACGGGCCTCGACGTCGTCAGCGTCAGGATCGGGGCGATCTGGGGCCCGCTCGGCCGGCCGGCCTCGCCGTTCTTCGGCGCCCCCCAGCTCGTCCACGCGGCGGCCGGCGGCCATGACCTCCCCGCGCCGCTGTACGCCGAGGACGCGATCGACATGTGCTACGCCCGCGACTGCGGCCGGGCGATCGCGCTGCTGCAGACGGCGGCGGCGCTGAGCCACCGCACCTACAACGTCGGCGGCGGGCGCACCACGACCAACCGCGAGGTCGCCGAGGCCGTCGGCCGGGCCGTTCCGGGGAAGGCGCCCGCCCTCGCGGATGGACGACGGCCGGGCACCGCTCCCGCCGCGCACCTCGACGTCGGCCGGCTGCGAGACGACACCGGGTTCGAGCCCGGATACGACCTCGACCGCGCGGCCGGCGACTACGTCCGGTGGCTCCGGGCGGGCAACCCCCGCTGACGCAGGAACGCCGACAGCTCCTCGGCGGACGGAGCCGTCGCGGGACCCCGCACGGTGACGGCCAGCGCGGCGGCGGCGTTGGCGGTACGGGCCGCGTCCGTCGCGGGGGACCCGGCGGCGAGCGCGGCGACGAACACGCCGGTGTGGGCGTCGCCCGCGCCGTTCATGTCCACCGCGTCCACGGGGAACCCCGGCACCGCCACTGGCGGCGCGCCGCGCTCGGCGACGACGCACCCGTCAGGGCCCGTCCGCACCAGGACGCCGCGCCTGCCGGTGAGGTCCCGGAGGGCCGCCGCCGCCCTCACCGGGTCCGCGTGGCCGGTGACGGCGGCCGCCTCGCGGGCGTTGCACGTCCACCAGTCGATCCGGGGGAGGACGGCCCGCATGACGTCGGGCGGGATCTGCCCGACCAGCGGTCCCGGGTCGAAGACCAGCGGGACGTCGCCGGGGACGCGCGGCAGCCAGCCGGCCAGCGCGACCCGGTTGGCCGCGTGGAGCATGCCGTACCCGGAGGCGCAGACGACGTCGCCCGCGCCCGTGCTGACCGTGTCGAGATCCCGCCCGGTCAGCGTCGCCTCCGCTCCCGGGCTGGTCAGAAACGTGCGCTCGCCTCCGCCGTCGACCACGGCGACCACGAAGCCGGTGTCGAGGGCGGTGCGTGCCGGATGGAGGACCTGGATCCCGGCCTCGCGCATGCCCGATCGGGCCAGGTCGCCGAAGGGGCCGGTGCCGTGGGCGCCCGCGTAGGCCACGTGCAGGCCCTGCCTGGCCGCGGCCGTCATCACGTTGAAGCCGCCGCCGGGGGCGCGCGCGGACCGGGTCGCCAGCACGTCGCCACCGCGTTCCGGCAGGGTCGCGACGTCGAGCACCAGGTCGACGACGACGTTGCCCACGTGGAGCAGCCGGCCGGGCGTCATCGGCGTCCGTGCCCTGCGGGGGACCGCAGCGCCAGCAGGCCGTCGGCGGTCTCGTCGAGGCGCAGGCCGTTGACGCGGGCGACGGTCCTGCGGGCGCCGGCGGGGAAGGCGTCAACCCCGTGGCAGGCGCCGGCGACGGCTCCGGCCATCGCGGCGATGGTGTCGCAGTCGCCGCCGACCGAGGCGGACAGCAGGCAGGCACGCCACGGGTCGTCCCTGCACGCCCACAGGACGGCGAACGCCGCGGGGACGGACTCCTGAGTGGCGAGGCTCGTGCCGACCAGCAGGTAGACGCGCTCGCACACCTCCTCGTCCGACAGCCCGTCGACGAGCCCGGTCGCCCAGGCGATGCGCTCCGCGACGTCGGCGGCGGCGACCCAGTGCCCGCGCGCCGCCGCGAGCCGCGCCGCGGCCACGGCGAAGTCGACGGCCTCGCGGACGGTGGCGCCCGCGACTCCGGCGGAGACGGCCGCCGCGACGGCGGCCGCGCCCGCGAGCGCGACCCCCGTGTTGTGAGTGACCATGCTCGTCTCGACGACCTTGTCCACGAGGGCGTCCAGGTCGTCCGGGGCGGTCGCGACCCCCACCGGGGCGACGCGCATGGCCGCCCCGTTGGTGGTGCCGAACCGGCCGGTCTCCGCCACGTCCGCCCCGGCGATCACCTCGGAGACGGCGCGTTTGGTCGACGGGCCGAGCAGGTCGAGCGAGCCGCGCGCCCGCATGGACTCCTCCCAGGCGACCAGGCGGCGGGCCAGCTCGGCGGGATCGGCCCTGCCGCCGCCGTCGAGCAGCAGCCCGGCCAGCACCATGGCCTGTTCGGTGTCGTCGGTGACCGACCCCGCGGGCATGCCCGCCGCGAGCGGATGGTCGGGCGGCGCGTCGAGGAAGCCGCCGACGACGGGTCCGTACCGGGCCGTGATCCGCGGCCGGGAGAGCATCTGCGTGGGCATGCCGAGTGCGTCGCCGATGGCGAGCCCGTAGAGGGCGCCGGCGGCTCTCGATCGTGTCGTGGTCCGTGTCATGGTCAGGGAGCGCTTTCGCGGAAGTCCAGGCGCAGCTGGAAGTGTTCGGGATCGAGCAGGCTGTCCACGCGTTCGACGAACGCGCCGTCGGCCGCCCAGCTCGTCCGCCGGGTGTTGAGGAACCACGCGCCGGGTTCGCGGCGGAGCAGCCCCGCCTCGTGGGCGTCGATCCTGCGCCCGCGCAGGTGCTGCTCGCCGTGGTCAGCGTGCAGACCCGCACGGGTGAGCACCTCGGTGAGCGAGTCGCCGCCCAGCCCGCGCGCGGGCAGTTCACGCAGCTCGCCGATCGCGGGGACGCAACTGCGCTCGTAGGAGACGACGGTCGCGGCCTCGATCTCCCGGACGCGCTCGATGACGATGACGTCGGGGCGGTCCACCCCCGGCAGCCCGGCCAGCTCCTCGTCGCGCGTCGCGGTGATGCCGAGGACGCGGACCCGCGTCTCCACGCCGTGGGACGCCAGCGCGTGCGCCCAGCCGAGCCGGTCGTCGAGCGGGCGCCCGTCGAACAGCACGAAGGACCCCTTGCCCGTCCGCGTGGCGATCAGCCCGGCCTCGCAGAGTTCCGCGAGAGCCGTGCGTACGGTGTTGCGGCTCACGCCGAAGCGCCGGGCGAGCGCGAGCTCGCCCGGCAGCCGGGCCCCACGCGGGACCCGGCCGGAACGGATCTCCTTCTCCAGCGCGACGGTGATCCGCTGATGCTTCAACCTGACGGGTCCGGTCACGAAGCCCTTCCCCCGGCGTCCTCCATGTCGTGCAGGACCTCGGCCGAGGTCACCACCCGCACCAGAGGGCCGTACAGCGCCATGATCTCCAGCGCCTGCCGGTGGCTCTCGTCGGTCATGCCCGCGCAGGCGTCGGAGACGACCTGGACCTCCACGCCCGCGTCGGCCGCCGCGACGACGGTCGACAACACGCAGCAGTCGGTGGAGACGCCGGCCACGACGAGCCGTCCTTCGGGACCGACCGCCTCGGCCAGCTCCGGCGTCCACTTACCGAAGGTGGTGGCGTCCAGCGTCGGGCCCGCGCCGTCCCCGAAGTCGTCGACCAGCTCGTAGATCCGGGCATCCGGCGGCTGCAGGGCGAAGGGCCAGCGGCGGTAGTACTCGCGCCAGGCCCCCTCGGGGCTGTCCGGCGCGATGAACCGGGTGAACAGGACCCGGGACCCGAACGCGCGGGTCAGCTCCTTGATCGGGCCGACCGTCTCGGCGAACCGCGGTGTGAACCATGCGCTGGACGGCTCGGCGAACACCCGCTGCATGTCGATGACGGCCAGCAGGCTCACGGGGCCACCTCTTCGGCGGACGCGGAGGACAGGTTCTCCTGGGCGCGCACGCGTGCCCGGCTCACCAGCAAGGTGGCCGCGAAGGCGACGACGAGCGCCGCGAAGACGCCCAGGTTGGCGTACGCCCAGGCGCCGTCCTTGCCGCCGAGGCCGAGCGGGCCGAGCAGGTAGCCCTGCCACTTGAGCCAGCCGGCGGAGGTGTTGACGACCAGGCCCCAGCCGAGGGCGGTGCTCACGGCGATGATCGCGAGAGGCGCGGGCGGGACGTTGCCGTACCGGCCGGAAGGCCGGAACAGATCGGCCTCGTCATAGTCGCGGCGGCGCATCAGGACGTCGGCGAGCATGATCCCGCACCAGGCGGCGATCGGGACGCCCAGGGTGATCAGGAAGCCCTGGAACGGCCCGAGGAAGTCGTCGGCGATGAAGACGATGTACACCGTGCCGACGATCATGATGACGCCGTCGACGAGGGCGGCGACGTAGCGCGGCACCCGCAGCCCGGCGGCGAGGAGGGCGAGGCCCGAGGAGTAGATGTCCAGCACGGCGCCGCCGACGAGGCCGAGCACGGCCACGACCACGAACGGGACGAGGAACCAGGTGGGCAGCACGGCCGCGAGCGCCCCGATCGGGTCCCCGGCGACCGCCTTGTTCAGATCGGTGGAGGATCCGGCGAGCAGCAGGCCGAAGACCACCAGGATGATCGGCGCGACGGACGCGCCGAACGTCGTCCACCCGACGACGCCGCGGCCGGAGGCCCCGCGCGGCAGGTAGCGCGAGTAGTCGGCCGCCGCGTTGACCCATCCGAGCCCGAAGCCGGTCGCCATGAACACCAGGGCGCCGACGAACTGCTGCGGGGAGCCGCCGGGGACGGCGGAGACCGTGCTCCAGTGGATGTGGTCGAAGACCAGCACGATGTAGACGACCGTCAGCACGCCGGTGACCACCGTGATGATCGTCTGCAGGCGCATGATCAGGTGGAACCCCATGACCCCGGCGCCGATGATCAGCACGGTCACCACGATGAGGGCGATGACCTTGGTCGACGTGCCGCCTCCCCATCCGAGCCTGCCGAGGACCGTCGCGGTCGCGAGGGTGGCGAGGGCGGTGAGCACGGTCTCCCAGCCCACCGTCAGCACCCAGGAGATCGCCGACGGCAGGCGGTTGCCCCCGACGCCGAACGCGGCGCGGCTGAGGACCATGGTGGGGGCCGAGCCCCGCTTGCCCGCCACCGCGACGAAGCCGCACAGCAGGAACGAGAAGACGATGCCCACCACACCCGCGATGAGCGCCTGCCAGAAGGAGATGCCGAACCCGAGGGCGAACGAGCCGTAGCTCAGCCCGAGGATGGAGACGTTGGCGCCGAACCACGGCCAGAAGAGCTGGCGGGGACGGCCCTTGCGTTCGTCGTCGCCGATCACGTCGAGCCCGTGGGTCTCGATCGTCAGCGTTCGCGCGGCGGTCGTGGATTGCTGATGTTCGCCCTGCGTACTGGCCATGTGTCCTACCTGTCTAAACTTGTTCAGCGAAACATAGGACTTCGCGCGATATAGCGTCAAGACCCCGTAAATATCGGACCAGCGCCCGCCGTACGCACAGGGGCCGTACGGCGGGCGCGCCCGGGGTCGTGCGCAATGGATGCCTGAGATGACCTTTGGCGCCGCTTTGGCTTGCCGTTCCCCGTGTCGGGAACCCCCGTAAATGGTCTGTATGCGCAGGTCATTACGGAAGCGCATGGTTCCAGCCATGGGGAGGCCGGGTGTCCGCGGTGAAGAGTGAGCGAGTCGGGGGACGCAACTTCACGGAGACCGACGGGACCTACGTCACGTCGGCGCGTGGGCTGGAGGTCCTGCGCGATCCCCTGCTGAACAAGGGCACGGCGTTCACGGAGGAGGAACGGGCGGAACTCGGGCTCGAGGGCCTGATCCCCCCGGCCGTCGAGACGCTCGACGAGCAGGCGCGCAGGGCGTACGAGCAGTACGAGGCGCAGCCGGACGACCTCCGCAAGAACATCTATCTGACGTCGCTGCACGACCGCAACGAGGTGCTCTTCTACCGCCTGCTGTCCGACCACCTGAGGGAGATGCTCCCCGTCGTCTACGACCCCACCGTAGGCCAGGCGATCAAGGCGTACAGCCACGAGTACCGCAGGCCGCGCGGGGTCTACCTGTCGATCGACGACGTGGACGGCATCGGGCGGGCCTTCGACAACCTCGGGCTCGGCCCCGACGACGTCGACCTGGTCGTCGCCTCCGACGCCGAGGAGATCCTGGGCATCGGCGACTGGGGCATCGGCGGGGGCAGCGGCATCGCCGTGGGCAAGCTGGCCGTCTACACGGCCGCCGCCGGGATCCACCCGAGCCGGGTCGTCCCCGTCGCGCTGGACGCGGGGACGAACAACGAGGCGCTGCTCAACGACCCCTCCTACGTGGGCGACAGGCATTCACGGGTGCGGGGCGAGCGCTACGACGCCTTCATCGACGCCTACGTCACCACCGTCACCCGCATGTTCCCCAAGGCCCTGCTGCACTGGGAGGACTTCGGGCCGTCCAACGGCCGCCGGATCCTCGAGATGTACACCCCGCGGATCAGCACCTTCAACGACGACATGCAGGGCACGGGCGCGATCGTGCTCGCCGCGGCGCTCGGCGCCACCCGGGTCGCGGGCGTGCCGCTGCGCGAACAGCGGATCGTCGTGTTCGGCGCCGGCACGGCAGGCGTCGGCATCGCCGACCAACTGCGTGACGCGATGACGCGCGCCGGCCTCGAGAAGCAGGACGCGACCCGCCTGATCTGGACGGTCGACAAGCAGGGGCTCCTGACCGACGACATGGACGACCTGCGGGACTACCAGGCCCCCTACGCACGGCCCGCCGCGGAGGTGGCCGGATGGCAGGGCGAGGACGGGCGGATCGGGCTCCGTGAGGTGGTCGGCCGCGTCCACCCGACCATGCTCATCGGAACCTCCACCGTCCACGGCGCCTTCACCGAGGACATCGTCCGGACGATGGCCGCCCACACCGACCGGCCGATCATCTTCCCCCTGTCGAACCCGACCGAGCGGATCGAGGCGATGCCGGGCGACCTGATCCGCTGGACGGAAGGGCGCGCCCTCGTCGCCACCGGGATCCCGGTCCAGCCGGTCACCTACAAAGGCGTCACCTACGCCATCGGGCAGGCGAACAACGCCCTGCTGTACCCGGGGCTGGGGCTCGGCGTCACCGTCTCGCGCGCCCGCCGGGTCAGCGACGGCATGTTCCAGGCCGCCGCCGACGCCGTGGCGAGCCTGGTCGACGTGTCGACACCGGGCGCCTCACTGCTGCCGCAGGTCGACAACCTCAGGGAGATCTCGGCTCTGGTCGCGGTCGAGGTCGCAGGGGAGGCGGGGAAGGAGAACCTCGCGCGCGTCGAGCTGCACGACGTGATCCAGCAGGTGCAGGACGCGATGTGGCGGCCCGAGTACCGCCGGGTCAGAGGAGGCTGACGATGGTGCGCAACGGCCCCCGGATCCAGGACGTGCCGATCGGGCTCGACGCGACGGGCACCCGCACCGAGAGCGACTCGCTCGGGGAGATCGAGGTGCCGGCCGACCACTACTGGGGCGCGCAGACGCAACGCTCACTGATCCACTTCAGCATCGGCGACGACCGGATGCCCAAGGCCGTCTACCACGCCTACGGCTACATCAAGAAGGCGGCGGCCCACGTCAACGGCCGCGCGGGCCGGCTGCCCCGGTGGAAGGCCGACCTCATCGCCCGCGTGGCCGACGAGGTGATCGACGGCCGGCTGGACCCGGAGTTCCCGCTGTACGTCTGGCAGACCGGCTCCGGCACGCAGTCGAACATGAACGTGAACGAGGTCATCTCGAACCGGGCGATCCAGCTGCTCGGCGGCCGGCTCGGCAGCAAGGACCCGGTACACCCGAACGACCACGTGAACATGGGCCAGTCGTCCAACGACACGTTCGTCACGGCGATGCACATCGCGGTGGTCCAGGCTCTCGAGACACGGCTGCTGCCCGCGTTGTCGCGGCTGGCCGACGCGGCCGGGCGCAAGAGCCGGGAGTGGGCGCACGTGGTCAAGGTCGGCCGCACCCACCTGGAGGACGCGACACCGTTGACGGTCGGCCAGGAGTGGTCGGGGTACGTCGCCCAGATCGAGGACGCCACCGAGCACCTGAAGACCACGGCGCGCGGCCTCGACCGGCTGGCGATCGGCGGGACGGCGGTCGGCACCGGCCTGAACGCCCCGCCCGGCTTCGGAGACGAGGTCGCCCGCGAGATCGCCAGACTGACCAGGCACGCGTTCACCGGGGCGCCCAACAGGTTCGCCGCCCAGGCGTCGTGCGATCCGCTCGTCCGCGTCTCTGCGGCGCTGCGCGCCCTGGCCGTGTCGCTGTTCAAGTTCGCCAACGACATGCGGTGGCTGGGGTCGGGCCCGCGGACCGGGCTGCACGAACTCGACCTGCCGTCCAACGAGCCGGGATCCTCGATCATGCCGGGGAAGGTCAACCCGACTCAGGCAGAGGCGATGCTGATGGTCGCCGTCCAGGTGATCGCCGACGACGGGGCCGTCTCGATGGCCGGGGCGGAGGGGAACTTCGAGCTCAACGCGTTCCGGCCGCTCATCATCAACAACGTCCTCCACTCGATCCGGATCCTGTCGGACATGATTGATCATTTCCGGGAGTACCTCGTCGAGGGCGTGCGGCTGAACACGTCCAAGCTCGAGTCCGACGTCGAGCGCTCGGTCATGATGGTGACCGCGCTGAGCCCGGTCATCGGCTACGACGAGTCCGCGAGGATCGCGCACCGCGCGATCGCCGACGACCTCACGCTGAAGGAGGCCGCGATGAGGTCGGGCGTCGACGAGCGGCTCTTCGACAGGGTGGTCGACCCGGAACGCCTCACCCGCCCGGGGGTGGCGGGCGACGGCCGGTCACGCCGCCGTACCGGCGGCTGACAGCGGGGCCCTCTTCGCCGCTCGGTCAACCGGGTGCAGGGGCCTCTCAGCACCGCTCCAGCCGGGGTTTCCGCCGGTGAGGGCCGCCCGCTGACGAAGGAGTCTCAGGTTGGGGGGATCATAGAGGGTACTTGTTCCCCGCGCACCCGCCCGTCCTCAGAGGAGCCCGACATCGTGAACGCGACCGACGAAGCCATGAGCTTCGCGGATCTGGCACTGCGCCCCGAGCTCCTGCGGGCTCTCGGCGATCTCGGCTACGAGGAGCCGACTCCCATTCAGCGGGAGGCGATTCCGCCCCTCCTCGAAGGCCGTGACCTGCTCGGACAGGCCGCGACGGGTACGGGCAAGACCGCGGCGTTCGCCCTGCCCGTGCTGCAGCGCCTGGCCGAGGGGGAGCCGGAGTCCGGGCCGGTCGCGCTGATCCTGGTCCCCACACGCGAGCTCGCCGTACAGGTGTCTGAGGCGATGCACCGCTACGGCAAGGACATCGGGGCGCGGGTGCTCCCGATCTACGGCGGGCAGCCCATCGGCCGCCAGTTGCGGGCGCTGGAGCGAGGCGTCGACGTGGTGGTCGCGACCCCCGGGCGTGCTCTCGACCACATCGGCCGGGGCACGCTGGCTCTGAGCGGGCTGCGGATGGTCGTGCTCGACGAGGCCGACGAGATGCTCGACATGGGCTTCGCCGACGACATCGAGACGATCCTCCAGGACACCCCGGAAGACCGGCAGACGGTGCTGTTCTCGGCGACCATGCCGCCCCGCATCGACGGGATGGCGCGCAGGCACCTCTCAGAACCCGTGCGGATCAAGATCGAGCACGAGCGGGCCGCCACGGGTGAGAGCCCTCGGGTACGCCAGAGCGCCTACATCGTGACCCGGTCCCACAAGCCCGCGGCTCTCGGGCGGGTGCTCGACGTCGAGGCGCCGACGGCCGCGATCGTGTTCTGCCGCACGCGTGACGAGGTCGACTCCCTCACCGAGACGCTCAACGGGCGCGGCTACCGCGCCGAGGCGCTGCACGGAGGCATGGGCCAGGAGCAGCGCGACCGCGTGATGGGACGGCTGCGGACCGGCACCGCCGACCTGCTGGTGGCGACCGACGTGGCGGCCCGCGGCCTCGACATCGAGCAGCTCACCCATGTCATCAACTACGACGTCCCCTCGGCGCCCGAGTCGTACGTCCACCGGATCGGTCGGGTCGGCCGGGCCGGCAGGGAAGGCGTGGCGATCACGCTCGCCGAGCCGCGCGAGCACCGCATGCTCAAGACCATCGAGCGGGTCACCCGGAGCCGCATCGAGATCGAGAAGGTGCCGACGATCGCCGACCTGCGGGCGCGGCGACTCGAACTGACCCGGGCCGCGCTGCAGGAGAGCCTCCTCGAGGACGACGACCTGGACCGGTTCCGCGTCGTGGTCGAGACCCTCGCCGACGAGTTCGACGTGATGGAGGTGGCCCTCGCCGCGGTGAAGCTCGCCCACGAGTCCACCGGGGCGGCGGCCGACGAGGAGGAGATCCCCGAGGTCGCCCTGTCGCCCACCCGTGGCCGCCGCGACGGGGCAGGGCGCGACGCGGGACCGAGGGAGCGGGGGCGCGGCCCGTCGAGGGGCGGCATGGCCCGCCTGTTCGTCGGCGCCGGGCGCAGCGCGCGGATCCGGCCGCAGGACCTCGTCGGCGCCATCGCGGGCGAGACGAGGGTGAGCGGCCGCGACATCGGCGCGATCGAGATCGCCGACCGGTTCTCCCTGGTCGAGATCCCGGAGTCGGCCGTCCAGGAGGTCATCGACGCCCTGCGGAGGACCACCATCAAGGGCCGCAAGGTGACCATCCGCCGCGACCGCGACGCCCCCTGATCCCTCCCCTTGGGAATCCCCCCCGCGCGTGATCATGCACAGGTTCGCCCGCACGGCACCTCACCTGCCCCGACCCTGCGCGTGATCATGCACACCTTCGTGTGCATGTCGTACGACCAGCGGAAACGTTGTTCGTGATCATGCACAGGTTCGGTGGCGCCCTCTCCGGCCTGCATGGATGTAGTTGGTGATCATGCACGTCGCCGCCGCATGCATGATCACGGCGAATGAAACCGCAGGTCATGGTGCCCGTCGCCGAACCTGCGCATGATCACGATTGGGATCGTCGCAGGTCGGCGCGGCCGCGACCGAAAGTGTGCATGATCACGGTCGGGGTTGTCGCAGGTCGGCGTGGTCGGGACCGAAAGCGTGCATGATCACGCGGGAGGGTTGCGGGAGGGGGGTTATGGCTGGAGTTGGCGGAGGCGGTTGACTTCGGCGGTTTGGGTGACCGATATGTCCTGAGCCAGCTCCTGCACCGTCACGTGGGAGCCCTTCTCCATCTCGTCGGCGGCCATCGTGATCGCGCCCATGTGATGAGCGATCATCAACTGCACGAACAGCCGGTCGAAGTCGGCGCCGGTCGCCTTGCGTAGAGCGTCCAGCTGCTCGGGGGTGGCCATGCCGGGCATGTCGTGATGTTCCTCGAGCTGATGGTGCTCGGGGAGGCGCTGCCCCTGCTGCTCCAGCCAGTGCGTCATCGCGGAGATCTCCGGCCCCTGGGTGTCGTTGATCCGGGCCGCCATGCGCTTCACGCCGTCCGACGCGGCCCGCGTCGGGGCGAGGTCGCTCATGTCGAGCGCCTGCCGGTGGTGGACGATCATGTCCTGCATGAAGAGGACGTCGGCCGCGTTCGCGGAGGGCGACGGCACGGCCGGCGCCGTCTCCGTTGGGCTGAGCGTCCTCGCCTCCTCGCCTGGCCTTCCGGGGGCGATGACTGGGGCTGTCGGTCTGGCTTCCGCGGTTTCCGGCGTGCTCGAACACCCCGTGAGCGTGGCAGCTCCGATGACTATGGCGATGAGGAGTGCGGCGCGCACCCGGCCTCCCTGTGATCTCTAGCCGTGCCCACGCACAGTAACAAAATATGGAAAATCGGGTAAACCCGGTATGTTGATCTATTTTCCTGAAGCAGGCAGTATGGCGTACAAATTCCTGTCCGGGTGCCGATGGCGTGACATTTCGTGTGCCCGGACGTGTGCGACCAAAGGAGGGGTACCTGCGTGTTATCCAACCTCCGCAGAGGCGGCCCGGTCGGCCGGTTCCTCGTTCTGGTAGGTGCTGCGGCAGCACTCGCGCTGTCGGCGATGCCCGTCCAGGCGGCCGACATCCCGGGAACCGATGAGGTGGTCATGAGCTCGAACGTCGAGCACGTGACCAACGTACCCAAGCCGGCCGCCATCGCGGCCACCATCAACACCGACATCGCATTCCAGGGCAATTACGCCTATGTCGGTAACTATGGCGGATTCTCCATCTACGACATCAAGAACCCGAAGAAGGCGAAAGCGGTCAGCTCCGTCGTCTGCCCCGGTTCGCAGATGGACCTGTCGGTGTACGGCGACCTGCTGTTCGCCTCGGTCGATTCCTCGCGTAACGACGACTCCTGCGCCAGCACCGGGCAGGCGGCGTCCGTCAAGGAGTCGTGGGAGGGCATCCGCATCTTCGACGTCAGCGACAAGACGAACCCGAAGTACATCAAGTCGGTTGAGACGAGTTGCGGTTCGCACACCCACACGCTGGTGCCGGACAAGAAGCGGAACAACGTCTACCTGTACATCTCCTCCTACAGCCCGTCGGCGAGCTTCCCCGACTGCCAGCCCCCGCACGACAAGATCTCGATCGTGAAGGTGCCGCTGAAGAACCCGACGTCCGCGTCGGTGGTGGCCACCCCGGTCGTGTTCCCCGACGGCGGCAACGAGACCCAGCCCGGCCTGCTCGTCCCCACGAGCGGCTGCCACGACATCACGGTCTACCAGGAGAAGGGCATCGCGGCCGGCGCCTGCATGGGCGACGGCGTGCTGTTCGACATCCGCAACCCCGAGAAGCCGAAGGTGACCGCCCGCACCACCGACCCGAACTTCGCGTTCTGGCACTCGGCGACGTTCAACAACGAGGGAACCAAGGTCGTCTTCACCGACGAGCTCGGCGGCGGCGGCGCGGCGACCTGCAACGAGGCCATCGGCCCCAACCGGGGCGCCGACGCGATCTACGACATCGTGAAGGGCAAGCTGGTCTTCAAGAGCTACTTCAAGATCCCCCGTTACCAGGCGGACACGGAGAACTGTGTCGCCCACAACGGCTCGCTCATCCCGGTCAAGGGCCGCGACATCATGGTCCAGGCCTGGTACCAGGGCGGCGCGTCGTTCTGGGACTTCACCGACTCCGCGCACCCGAAGGAGATCGGTTACTTCGAGCGCGGCCCGGCCGCCGAGGGATCCGGCGGGTTCTGGTCCGCGTACTACTACAACGGCTACGTGTACGCGAGCGACTTCAACCGCGGCTTCGACGTCATCAAGATCAACGACCGTCGGACCGACTCGGCGAGCAAGGTTCGCGTCGACCGGCTCAACACGCAGACCCAGGGCTCGTACCCCGAGCACGGGCATGGGCACGGGCACGGCCACTAGAGGTAACAGGCTGACTCTCCCGGCCTGTTGATCATCACGAAGGGGCGGCCTCCGAGACCACGCAGGTCTCGGGCGCCGTCCCTTCTCGCCGCCGGCGTCCGCGCCGCAGAAAGAACAGGCCGAGCCAGAGCGCTGCCACGGCGAGTACGGTGCTCACGGTGATCGTCAGCCCGATCTTCAGGCCTGGCGGCGTGAACGAGCAGCTCACCCGGGTCGCCTTGCCGTCCAGCGGCACGGAGACCAGCCCGAGGAAGTTCCCGGCGGGCCGGGCCGCGGCGCCCCCGAGTGCGCAGGTCCACCCTCTGATCGCCGGTACGGCCATGACCGCGGTCCCGGTGCTCCCGGCGGGAAGCGTGGCGGTGACGGAGTGGCCGGAGACCTCGACGCGGGTGGCGCCGGTGCTGCGCAGGCGGCTCACGGCGTCGGCAAGACGCGCGGTGTCCAGGCAGGCGACGGGGTGGTCCGGCACGCTTCCGCGTTCCATCGGCCGGAGCTTGACCTTGACCCGTCCCGTCGCGGGAACCGTGCCCAGGTACTCGATCGGGGCCCGGTTCCGCCCGGCGGAGCCGGTGAGCCCGACCCGGTACCCGCTGTCCACCAGCGAGGCGCCGCCCGCGTAGTCAGGGGCGTACAGATACACCTCCTGGCCGGGCGCGCAGGTGGCGAACAGGTTGTACGGATAGGAGCGCGGGGTCGGATCGGGAAGGGTTTCCAGCGGTCCCGTCGTGCCCAGGACCGTGCCGTCCTTCCGCTCGTAGCGCACCTCGGGAACCGTGTAGACGGATGTGCCGAGCAGCAGCTCCTGGTTGCGGAACGGGGAGGCGCCGTACCGCGGCGGCGGACCGGAGGCCGGCCGGACGGTCACCAGCGGGGCGACCTGCCGCCGGGTGAGGGTCACGTCCGCCTGGTCCCCGCCGCGCGACTGGGACTCGCCCGTCACCGTCGAATGGGCCCGTGCGGCGATCGAGAACACCGTGTCCGTCACCGGGTTGTCCAGGCTCTTGGGCGACCTGCCCCTGGAGATCCAGCCGAAGCCGAGGTTCTCCAGCATCCCGATCAGCGTGACGGAGGTGAAGCTGCTGTAGTAGGCCGACCCCTCGCCGCCGACCAGTTGCGGATCGTTGCCGGTCACCCTGGCCTCGCCCGGGTCCGTACGGTAGGACGGCCACGCGTCGGCGGAGTCCACTGCCGCGCGCAATCGGTCGTGCCAGGTTCCCCAGGGGGCGTAGTAACCGAGGGCCGCCTGGCGCTTGGTGTCGACGTCGGCGACGTTGGCCGCGGCCTCGGCCGTCTGCGCCGCCGCCACCAGGACGAGCAGGACGCCTGAGGTGATCCGCCACGTCCGCCGGCCGATCTTCCTGGCCAGCGCCAGCACGCCGTACAGGACGGCGCACACGGCCACGACCGCCCAGGTCCACCGGAGCATCTCCGGGGTGCTCTTCTCCCAGCCGGAGGCCACCCAGATGGTGAGACCGAGCAGTGCCGCGCCGCCCGCCAGCGCGTACGGCTTCGGCATGCCCCGGGCGAACGACGTCCACCCAGCGGCGACGATCATGCCGCTGAGGACGAACGCCTCGCGGTAGGTGCTCCCGTTGGGGGTGGTGTAGGCGTACCAGATCCGGACGGTCGGCTCCCACAACATCGAGGCCGCGACGGCGACGATCGCGACCGTCCAGGCGATCCGCGCGCGTGCCCGGACGGCCCGATTGAACGGCAGCGTGAGCGCCGCGAAGAGCGCGAAGGTGCCCACGAAGATCGCAGGGGAGTTGAACTCGTAGCTGCCCGGGAGCAGGCGCGCGAACATCGGGGAGATGCCGACGGAGGTGAAGGGCCGGGGAGTGACCGGCCAGGCGTCGGCGGCCGCGAGGTAGACCACCAGAACGACGGGAGCGGCCACCCCCAGGCCGGCTCCGCCGTACAGCGCGGCGCGTCCAAGCCCGCGCAGCCTGGCCCGCGGGGACGAGGTTTCCGAGGCCGCCCGGATCAGGAGCACGACGGTGGCGCCGATCATCGCGAAGCAGGCGGTGTAGAAGCCGGTGACCCAGGCGAACGCCACGCACAGCGGGCCGAGCACCCACCTGCGCCCGGCCATGGCCCATTCCCCGGCGATGCACAGCAGGGGGAAGGCGATCAGGCCGTCGAGCCACATGGGGTTGTAGGCGGCGTCGGTGACGGCCCAGCCGCACAGACCGTACGCGGCGCCGAACACGGCCGCCAGCCCGGAACGGAACGGACCGCGGACGCTCAGCCCGCGTAGGTACCAGGCCATGACGGCGGCGCCCGCCGCGATCTTGGCCGCGGTGATCACATAGACGGCAAGGTCCACCTCGGCGCGGGGGACCAGCGCGACCAGCAGGGAGAAGGGGCTGGCCAGGTAGTAGAACACGTCGGGCAGATAGCTCGAGCCGAACCCCGAGGCCCAGTTGACGATCAGGTCACCGCGGGCGTGCCCGTGCAGCACGTCCCACCAGTACGCGTAGAAGGGGACGTACTGGTTGCCGAGGTCGCTGATGCTGCGCGACGCCGGCCCGAAGGGGAAGAACCCGGCGACGGCGTCTCCCGCACAGAGCCCGGCGGCGGCCAGCAGCGCCGCCATGAGAGCGGCACCCGCTCTGCGCAGGACGGGGCGGCGGGTGTGCTTCACCGTGAGGGGAGCGGCCGCGGTCGGGGGCGTGCGCTCGAGTTCCTGCGTGGTCACGGATCCTCATGGCATGGGTGGAGGTTGACCAGAGGCACCCTAGCCGATCATGTTGACCCGCAGGTGAACACCGGATTTCCCGTCGGCTCCGGCAAGATGATCTTCCCGGCCGCGGCCATTCCGCGCGTCGCGGCCACGCCGCGCGTCCGTCCCGGCCAGCGGCTGCCGCGCGTCTGTGCCGCGTGTCTGTGGCGCGGGTCAGTGGCGGCGGGTGCCGTGCCGGAACCGGGTCTCGTGATCCCACAGGTGGGCGCAGCCGGGGCACTGGACGTGGAGGAGGGTCCCCGTGGTGCTCAGGAGATAGCGCCAGTGGTCACGGCAGTTGCGGCCGGCTCCGCACTCCGCGCAGCCCTCGTCGTCGCGGCACCGGGGGCAGGGCACCCAGGCGCGGCGGCCCAGGTCGGCGTGGGGGTCAATCGGCAACATGGCCAGGTCCCCGCCGGGGCAGCACGCCGGCGGCCACGAGCATGTCGTAGGTCTCCTGCTGCCGCGCGTCGAGATCCGAGTAGAGGAGGTCGTAGGCGGCCTCCTCCTCCCGCATGGCCTCCATCGGGTTCCAGGCGCTCCCGAGTGCGGTGACCACCTCGGCGCGGCGCCGGGCCTCCTCAAGGGTGAGGTCGATCTCGAATACGGCGTGGACGCCGTCGTCGTGCTGGGGCATTGGGGCGCTTTTCCCATCCACGGTCGAAGTTTTATCCCTCCATGCACGATATATGGCCTTATGGGGTGAATCGAGTGATTTTACTCGCGGAGGGAGGGCCGGGCCGCGATACGCACGGCGGCAACTGGGTAGGGCACGCGCGTGAACGGCGAAGGAAACAGCGGTCCGGTCTTCGCGGACCCCATCACTGCCGACATCATGCTGTCGGTCAACGGAGACGAGCATTCCGTCGCGGTGGACACCAGGGAGACGCTGCTCGACACCCTGCGTGAACACCTGGATCTCATCGGAGCCAAGAAGGGCTGCGACCACGGCCAGTGCGGCGCCTGCACGGTCCTCGTCGACGGCAGGCGGGTCAAATCCTGCCTGACCCTCACGGTGACGGTGGACGACCGGGAGATCACCACGGTCGAGGGGCTGGCCGCCGACGGCGCCCTGCACCCGATGCAGGCGGCGTTCGTCGAGCGGGACGCCTTCCAGTGCGGCTACTGCACGCCCGGCCAGCTGTGCTCGGCCGTCGCGGTGGTGCGCGAGGTGGCCGACGGATGGCCCAGCGCGGTCACGCCGGACGTGTCGGGTCCCGTCTCTCTCGACGACGACGAGATCCGCGAGCGGATGAGCGGCAACCTGTGCAGATGCGGCGCCTATGTCAACATCGTCGCGGCGATCCGGCAGGTGGGCGCATGAGACCCTTCGCCTACGAACGGGCCGCGGACGCCCGGTCCGCGGTGGCCGCCCGTGCCGCGGGGGCGGCCGACGGGGCCGGCGCCGTCTACCTCGGCGGGGGCACGAACCTCGTCGATCTGATGCGGCTCGGCGTCGTGTCGCCCGGAGTCCTGGTCGACGTCACCCGGCTGCCCTCCGACGGGGTCGAGGAGACCGCCGGCGGCGGCCTGCTCATCGGCGCCGCCATGCGCAACAGTGACCTGGCCGCCCACCCTCTCGTACGGCGGCGCTACCCGATGCTGACCCAGGCGGTCGTGGCCGGGGCCTCCGGCCAGATCCGCAACATGGCGACGGTCGGAGGCAACCTCCTGCAGCGGACCCGGTGTTCGTATTTCCAGGACGTGACCAAGCCGTGCAACAAGCGGGCACCGGGCTCCGGCTGCCCGGCCAGGAACGGCGACCACCGCAACCTGGCCGTCATCGGCCAGTCGGAGGCGTGCGTCGCCACCCATCCGTCGGACATGGCGGTCCCGCTGGCCGCGCTGGGGGCGGTCGTCCACATCGAGGGGCCGGGCGGCGCCCGTCAGGTGCCGATGCCCGGGCTCCACCGGCTGCCCGGCGACACGCCTGAGCGTGACACCGTGCTCGAACCCGGCGACCTCATCACCGCGGTCGAGCTGCCGCCGCTGCCCTTCGCCGCCCGATCCCGCTACCGCAAGGTGCGTGACCGGGCGTCGTTCGCGTTCGCCGTCGTGTCTGTGGCCGCGGCGCTGGACGTCGAGGACGGCATGGTCAAGGACTGCCGGATCGCCCTCGGGGGCGTCGCCCACATCCCCTGGCGCGCGGAACGGGCCGAGTCCGCGCTGCGCGGCTCGCCCGCGACCGAGGCGGCGTTCGCCCAGGCCGCCGCCGAGGAGCTGGCCCAGGCGACCCCTCTTCCGCACAACGCTTTCAAGGTGCCGCTCGCCCGCAACGTGGTCGTCCGCACACTGCTCGACCTCGTGGAGGCGTCATGACCACCGTCGCCGCGCCGTACGCCGGGACGGCCCTGGACCGGGTCGACGGCCCGGAGAAGGTGACGGGCCGGGCGAGGTACGCCTACGAGCACGCCCCTGACGACCTCGCCTACGCGGTGGTCGTCCAGTCCACGATCGCCAGGGGAGAGGTCCGCGCGGTCGACGCGGATTCGGTGCTCCAGCTCCCCGGCATCATCGCCACGATCTGGCACGAGAACGCGCCCCGGGTGGCTCCGATCGAGGACGCCGAGCTCACCGTCCTCCAGTCGCCGCGGGTGGCCTACCGCGGTCAGGTGGTGGCGGTCGTGGTGGCGGAGACCATCGAGAGCGCCACCGAGGCGGCCCGGCTCCTGCGGGTCGACTACCAGGTCGAACCGCACGACGTCGAACTGCGCGCCGACCATCCGGGGATGTACCGGCCCGACCACGTCAACCCCGACTACGCCACGGACAGCGAGCTCGGCGATCCCGAGGCCGCCCTCGGCTACGCGCCCGTCGTCGTGGACGCGACGTACAGCACGCCCGCGCAGCACCACAACCCGATCGAGCCCCACGCCACCGTCGCCCTCTGGGACGCCGATGGGCTCACGCTGTACGACTCCACGCAGAGCGCCTCGGCGGTGCGGGCCACGATCGCCCCGCTGTTCGGCCTGCCGCAGGAACGCGTCCGGGTCGTGTCTCCGTACGTGGGCGGGGGATTCGGGTCCAAGGGCGCCCCGCACGCCCAGGTGGTGCTCGCGGCGCTGGCGGCCAAGCAGGTGGGCCGGCCGGTGAAGCTGGCCGCCACCCGGCGGCAGATGTTCGCGGTGACCGGCTACCGGACCCCGACCGTCCAGCGCGTACGGCTCGGCGCGGACGAGGACGGGAGGCTGAGCGCGATCGTCCACGAGGCGTTCGAGCAGACCGCCACGGTCAAGGAGTTCGCCGAGCAGACGACCGTCGTCACGCGAATGATGTACGCGGCGCCGCACCGCCGGACCTCGCACCGCCTGGTCAGGCTCGACGTGCCGGTCCCCACGTGGATGCGCGCGCCCGGCGAGACGCCGGGGATGTTCGCGCTGGAGTCGGCGATGGACGAACTGGCCGTCGCCTGCGGGATCGACCCCGTCGAGTTGCGCGTCCGCAACGAGCCCACCGTCGATCCCGAGCGCGGCCTGCCGTTCAGCTCCCGCAACCTCGTCGCCTGCCTGCGCGAGGGCGCCGCGAGGTTCGGCTGGGCGGGACGCGACCCCGAGCCGGGGGTCCGCAGGAGAGGCCGGATGCTGATCGGCACGGGCGTCGCGTCGTCGACCTACCCGGTGTACCGGCTGCCCTCCGAGGCCACGGCCCGGGCCGAGCCCGGCGGCGGCTTCACGGTCAGGATCGCGGCCGCCGACATCGGGACCGGGGCCAGGACCGTGCTCACGCAGATCGCCGCCGACGCGCTTGGCGTCCCGCCGGCCCAGGTGCGCATGGAGGTCGGGGACAGCGCGCTGCCCCGGGCCTCGGTCGCCGGAGGGTCGTCGGGGACGGCCTCGTGGGGCACCGCCGTCGTGCGGGCCTGCGAGGCGCTGACGGACGCGCTCCACCGCCGGGCGGGCGACGTGCCGCCGGGCGGCCTCGAGGCGAGCGTGGACACGGCAGAGGAGTTGCGGGCGCAACGCCCGTTCTCCAGGCACGCGTACGGCGCGCAGTTCGCCGAGGTCGGCGTGGACGTCGACACGGGGGAGGTCCGGGTGCTGCGCCTGCTCGGCGCCTTCGCGGCCGGCCGGATCATCAACCCCAAGACGGCGCGGTCGCAGTTCATCGGAGGGATGACGATGGGCCTGTCGATGGCCCTGTTCGAAGAGAGCGTCATGGACGTCGAGTTCGGCGACTACCTCAATCGCGACCTGGCCCAGTACCACGTCGCCGCCTGCGCGGACGTCCGTGACGTCGACGCGTTCTGGATCGAGGAGGAGGATCCCGACCTGAACCCGATGGGGTCGAAGGGGATCGGCGAGATCGGCATCGTGGGCACGGCCGCCGCGGTCGCGAACGCGGTCCATCACGCCACCGGCCTGCGGGTGCGTGATCTGCCGATCCGACTGGACCGCCTGATCGGCAGGGCCGTTTGAGCAAACTCGCATAGAAAACTACCGGTTTGGGCACCCCCGAAGTACGGGCTCCGCGGCCCGTGCCGAGGGGGGGACCCATGACGGTGACAGCGGATCTGGCGAAGCTGCTCGATCGGGACTACGAGAACATGAGCCTGTCCGAACTGCTGAAGGCCCCGGTTCACGCGATGTCCGGCGTCAGTGAGAAGGACGCCGAGCTCCTCAAGCAGGCCTTCAACATCAAGACGATCGGCGACCTCGGCCGCAACCGGCTCTTCCGGATGGCGGCGGACCTGGCGGACCTGGCCGACAACTCCAGGTAACGCTGGACCCGAGCCCGCGGGCCCCATCGGCCCGCGGGTCGGGCCTTCCCCGTCCCAGCACTCGTTGTAGAAAATCTTCGCTCTCTTGTAACTTGTCGGAAGGTATCTACGCAAGGGGCGGTCGTGACGGCTCTGTTCGTCGGAGTGGACGGCGGTGGTACGAGCACTCGCTGCGTCGTCGCCGCGGAGACCGGAGAGGTCGCCGGGCGCGGACGTTCGGGCGGCGCCAACGTGCTGTCCGCTCCGGACCCGGCAGCCAGCCTGCTGGCGGCGCTGACCGCCGCGCTGGAGGGCCTCGACCGGTCGCAGGTGGCCGGCGGAGTCTTCGGCCTCGCGGGCATCGCCCGGGCCGAGGCGCCGGCCGCGCAGGCGTGGCGGGCCGCCGGGCTGCCCGGCCTCCCGGTGGTGGTCCCGGACGTGCTCGTCGCCTTCTGCGGCGCCACGCCCGAGCCCGACGGCACCGTGCTGGTCGCGGGAACCGGGGCGATGGCGGCCAGGATCAAGGGACGCGCCGTCGTGCGGCGCGCCGACGGGCTCGGCTGGCTGCTGGGCGACGAGGGCTCCGGAGTGTGGATCGGGCGCAACGCGCTCACCCGCGCGCTCACGGCCCTCGACGGCAGGACCCCGCCGACCCTGCTGGTCGACCTCGTCGCCGCGGCCGTTCTCGGCCACGGGGCCCCGGCGCACGGGCCCGGCCCGGAGCTCTCGCCGGAAGCGTCCCGGGAGCTCACCGTGCGGCTCATCGACGTCGTATACGAACGGGTGGCGTCCAAGGGCGCGGCCTGGCTGGGCACCCTGGCCCCCGTGGTCGACGACGCCGCGCGGAAGGGCGATCCGGTGGCCGGGGACATCCTCGACGAGGCCGCGCACCGGCTGAGCCGTACGGCGAAGGTCGCCGGCCGGGACCCCGCCGGCGACGGAGACGACGGAGACGACTTCGGCGGCCCGCTGGTGCTGGCGGGGTCGCTGCTGACCGAGCCGACGGAGCTGGCGCGCAGGGTCCGGGCCGCGCTGGGAGAGCGGGCTCCATGGACGCCCGCACGCGACGGGGCAGCCGGCGCCGCGGCGCTGGCACTCAGGGCGGCGCTGCCGGCGGACCGGGCGCACCAGGCGCACCTGCGGTTGATCGACCGCGTTCCGGTGCCGGAGACACGATGAGGACGCGGTCGCGGGAGCTCTGCCGGCTGGCGATGACGGTGCTCCAGCCGGGTTTCGAGGGGACGGACCCGCCGGACTGGCTCCGCAGGGCCCTCGCCGACGGCCTGGGCGGCGCCGTCCTGTTCACCCGCAACCTCGCCGACGCCGCGCAGACCGGCGAACTGGTGGCCGGGATGCGCGCCGAGAACCCCGGCGTGGTCGTCGCGGTCGACGAGGAGGGGGGCGCGATCACCCGGCTGGAGGCCCGGACCGGCAGCTCCTGGCCGGGCAACCTGGCTCTGGGCGTCGCCGACGACGTCCGGGCCACCGGGCGGGTCGCCCGGCAGATCGGGCGCATGCTGGGCGCCGCGGACATCACCCTGGACTACGCGCCCGTCGTCGACGTGAACGCCGACCCCCGCAACCCGGTGATCGGCGTCAGATCGTTCGGCTCGGACCCCGAGCGGGTCCGGCGGCACACCGTGGCGTGGATCGAGGGGCTCCAGGGTGCGGGCGTGGCCGCCTGCGCGAAGCACTTCCCCGGCCACGGGGACACCGTGACCGACTCCCACCTGGCCCTGCCGGAGGTCCGCGCGTCCCGCGAGGTCCTCGAACGGCGGGACCTGCCGCCGTTCCGCGCCGCGATCAAGGCCGGGGTGCGGGCGATCATGTGCGGTCACCTCCTCGTGCCCACGCTCGACCGCTCTCCCGTCACGATGAGCCGCGCCGTGCTGACCGGCCTGCTGCGGGACGAACTCGGGTTCGCGGGCCTGGCCGTCACCGACGCCATCGAGATGCGCGCGGTCGCCGCGCTCCACACCGCCGAGGAGATCACCGTCCGGGCACTGGCGGCGGGTGCCGACGCGATCTGCGTCGGCGTCTCCTCGCCCGGCGGTGAGAGCGTTTACGCGCTCCGCGACGCGATCGTCTCCGCCGTCCGGGAGGGGCGTCTGCCGGAAGGCCGCCTGACCGAGGCCGCCGGCCGGGTGCTCGAGCTCGCCCGGTGGTACGCGGACCAGGCTCCGGCCAGGGCGGCGGCGGCCCGCGACGTGGACGAGGGCGTCGGCCTGAAGACGGCGACGGCCGCCCTGCGTGTGATCGGCACCCCCTCCCGTCCGGTGCTGAAGGTCGCCCCACTGGTCGTGGAGATGTCCGCGCAACCCAGCCAGGCCGTGGGACGGGCCACGCCGGTCTCCTTCGGGTCGGCGATCGCCGAGATCATGCCGGGCACCCTCCTCGAGGAGATCGGCGAGGGCGACGACCTCCCCGACCTCACCGACGTCCGCCGGCCGGTCGTCCTCGTCGTGCGGGACGCCACCCGCCACGAATGGATCCAGCGGGCGCTGGCCCGGGCGCTGGAGGTGCGTCCCGACGCCGTGGTGGTCGAGACGGGAGTGCCCGGCACCCCCGCCGGAGCCGTGTACCTCGCCACCCACGGCAACTCCACGGCGTCGGCGCGCGCGGCCGCCCGCCTGCTGACCGCCATCCGCCCGCAGGACCCCGCTTGAGAGGTCGGGCGCCCTCCCCGTCTCATCCACCCCCGAATCCCCCGTCTGACCTCCCCCAGAAGGAGCCCCATGAAGGAGCCCTCCGCCGGCGGCCCCCCGCCCGCGAACCTCGTCGCCGCCGTGCGCGCGGTGCTGCCCTCGCTCACCCCGGCAGGCCGGTCGATCGCCAGGCTGATCCTGGACGACCCGGCCACGGTCGCCAGGAGCACGATCACCGAGCTGAGCGAGGCCTCGGGCACCAGCCAGGCGACGATCGTGCGGACCGCCCGCGCCCTCGGATTCACGGGATACTCCCAGCTGCGCCTGGCCCTGGCGGCCGCCTCGGCGCGCGAGCGGCCGGAGCGGCTGGTGCCGGGCGACCTCGCCCCCGGCGACCCGCTCGCCGACGTCATCGACAAGGTGACCAGAGCGGAGTCCGACGCGCTCGCCGACACCGCGGCGCAGCTCAGCCCCGAACTGCTCGGTCCGGTGGTGAAGGCCGTGGCGGCCGCCCGGCGGGTGAACATCTTCGGCGTCGGAGCGTCCGGCCTGGTCGCCGCCGACATGGCGCAGAAGCTCCTGCGGATCGGCGTCACCGCCCACGCCTTCACCGACGTCCACCTCGCTCTCACGGCGGCGGCCGTGGCCGGGCCATCGGACGTGTCGATCGGCGTGAGCTGCACCGGGGAGACGCCCGACGTGCTGGAGCCGATGCGGACGGCCAGGCGGGCGGGGGCGGCGACGGTCGCGATCACCAACAACCCCCGGTCGTCGCTCGCGGAGGCGGCCGAGCACGTGCTCGTGTCGGCCGGTCGTGAAACGGAGTTCCGGCCGGGTGCGCTCGCCAGCCGCATCAGCCAACTGCTCATCGTCGACTGTGTGTTCGTCGGCGTCGCGCAGCGGACCTTCGAGGCCTCAGAAGGCGCGCTGAAAGCCACGAAGGGGGCGCTGGATCGGTTCCTCGAGGACACCCGTCACCGCAATCGTCAGATGTCTTCGCAGGTGGACGGCCTGGGTAAAAATTAACTTCACGAGTGAGTCCATAGACGGAAAAAATTGACGCTGCCGCCAGGCGCCCGTATTGTCCAGGCAACCGGGAACCAGGAGCAGCCCATGAAGCGACTCGCGGCGATCGCGGCTCTGGCGTCGATCGTCACAGCCACCGCGTGTGGAAGTACCGGCCAGGAGAATGCGGGGCAGGGGGGGATCTACACCACGATCGACGGCAGCAAGCAGATCAACGCGAGCGCGCCGATCAACCCCTTCAACCCTGTGGGCTCCGTATTCGACGGTTACAACGGGATGGCGCTCGCCTGGCCGAAGAACGACCCGATCGACCCGAACCAGTTCTATCCGGCGATCGCGCGCAGCTGGACGATCACTCCCGACCAGTCGGAGGCCGTGATCCACCTGCAGCCGAACGCGCGCTGGTCGGACGGCAAGCCGGTGACCAGCGAGGACGTCCGGGTCTCGATCGGCCTGGCCTACACCCAGGGCGGCACGGCCTACGCGCTCGACCCCAAGGCGGCGGGCGCCGCGGCGACCATCCAGGTGGTGGACCCGACGACGATCCGGATCACCCAGGGCGCCAACAAGAGCAACACCTTCCTCAGCAACCTGCTGTCGACCGTCGTGGTGCCCGCCCACGTCTACGGGTCGCTGCTGCCCCGCGACTTCTGGCACACGCTCAAGGTCGCCCAGGACGGGAAGGGCGCGCCGGCCGAGCGGGCGAAGACCGAGGTCACCGGTCTGGCCGACAAGGTCATCGCCTTCGCGCCGAGCCACGACGTGTCCGCGGGACCGTTCGTGCTCGAGCGGGTCAACCCCGGCGCGGCGCTGCTCAGGCGCAACCCCTACTTCTACGACAACAAACTGATCGGCCCCGACAAGGTCGAGCTGCTCAACTACTCGGGCAACCAGCAGATCTGGAACTACCTGATCGCCGGGAAGCTGGACAACGCGCCCTTCACCTCGGTGCCGTCGGCCGTGCTCGACCGCATCCGCTCGGTCAGGGGCAACAAGGTCATCAAGGGCTTCTCGCCCGTGTCCACGTCGCTGGCGTTCAACCAGGCGCGAAAGCCGTACGACAACGTGCACGTGCGCCGGGCGCTGGCGTACCTGATCGACCGGGCCCAGGTGACGAAGATCGCCTCGCCCGAGGGCGGGACCCCGTCCCTCACCACCTCGGGCATCCACGCCGAGGCGGCCAAGGTCTGGCTGGGGTCGCAGTTCGAGGGCCTCGACCCCTACCGCCTCGACCCGGCCAAGGCCGCGGCCGAGCTCAAGGCCGCCGGCATGACCAAACGGGGGAACACGTGGGCGCTGCCCGACGGCAGGCCGTGGAAGGTCGAGATCCACGTGCCCGCGTCGTTCTCCGACTGGATCTCCGCCGCCAAGTCGATCACCAGTCAGCTCAACGACCACGGGATCGACGCGACGGTCGTCACCGCCGCCGACTACACCCTCTATCTCAGTGAGCTCGCGGCGGGGAAGTATGATGTTGGTTTCTGGCTGATGGGCCTCGGGCCCTCGCCGTACAACATCTTCCAGCGACTGTACGGCCAGGCCAACGGCTGGCAGATGTTCGGCGGCAGGCTCGAGCACGTCGCGCCGGGCACCGAGGGCAACTGGATGGGCGGCCCGGAGACCGTCACCGTCTCCGGCACGAAGGTCGACCCCGGAGCGCTGACCAGCAGGCTCAACTTCGCCCCGCCCGCCGAGCAGAAGCAGATCGTCGGGACGCTGGCGAAGGTGTCCAACGAGCAGCTCCCGGTGATCCAACTGTGGGACTACGTCAACACCCAGTTCGTGAACACATCCCGTTACACGGGCTTCCCCCCGGACGACAACGAGGCGCTGCGCCTGTCGTCGGGCGTGTGGATGCAGCTCGGCATGATCAAGAAGAGGCAGGCATGACGAAATCGGTGCGGGAACGTCCCCGCGGGGCCGCCGTGGCCCGCAGGGTGGCGGGACACGTCGGACGCGGCCTGGTCATGATCTGGGTCGTCGCGACGATCAGCTTCTTCATCATCAGGGAGATCCCCGGCGACCCCGTCCAGGGCATGTACGAGAGCCTGTTGCAGAAGGGCATGTCCCCTGACCAGGCGGAACGTGCGACGGCCGTGCTGTACGGCTTCCTGCCGACGGGCAGCCTGTGGGACCAGTACGTCGGGTACATGGGATCCCTGCTCCACTTCGACCTGGGGCGCTCGCTGAGCACGCCCGGAGTCTCGGTGACCAGCTTGATCGGCTCGGCCGCCCAATGGACCGTGGTGCCCGTCCTCGCGGGCACGTTGCTGAGCTTCCTGCTCGGCGTGACCATGGGCGTCTACGCGGCGATCAAGCGCTCGGGCAAGCTCGGCGACCTGCTCGCGCTGTCCGGCTCGCTGCTCCACGGCGTCCCGGTGTACGTCATCGGGCTCCTGCTGGTGGCGATCTTCACGACCCTGTGGCCGATCCTGCCCGCGGGCGGTCCCGTCGACGTCGCGTTCGTGCCCGGGTTCAACGCCGGGTACATCGGCTCGCTGATCCATCACGCCGTGCTGCCCGTCGTGACGTACACGCTGGCCAGCTACGGGGGCTGGATCCTCGCGATGAAGTCGAACGTGGTCGCCGTGCTCGGCGACGACTTCATCCTGGCGGCCGAGCTGCGCGGCCTGAAGCGCGGCATCGTGTTCCGCTACCTGGCGCGCAACGCGATCCTGCCGCTGTTCACGATCCTCGCCCTGTCGATCGGCATGTTGTTCGGCGGATCGATCTTCATCGAGGAGATCTTCAACTATCCCGGGCTCGGGCTGCTGCTCGTCAACAGCATCAGCACCCGTGACTACGCGCTGATGGGCGGAACGTTCCTGGTGATCACGATCGGCATCGTCGTGGCCAACATCGTCGCCGACCTGCTCTACACGGCGATCGACCCGCGGGTCAGGAGCGGGGAGGCATCATGACCGTAACCGTCATGCCCGACATGGCGACGGGCACCAGCCGGGCGACGCTTCGGCGCAACTTCTGGCGCGGCGTGTGGCGGGTGCTGTGCCGCAAGCCGAGCCGGATGGCCGGCGTGATCATCGTGCTCGGCTTCGCCGTCATGGGCGTGATCGGGCCGCTCGTCTACCCCGCCAACCTGCCACGGGACGACAACGCGCTCTACGCGTCGCCGAGTCTCCAGCACCCGTTCGGCACCGACTTCGAGGGCACGGACGTCCTCGCGCTCGTCGTCACCGGCGCGCGGTACGTCCTGCTCACCGGCCTGGCGACGGCGCTCATCACCGTCGCGCTCGGCACGCTCATCGGCCTGTTCGCCGGGTTCAGGCGGGGCGGTTGGGACAGCGCGCTCATGCGGCTGACCGACCTGAACCTCGCCATCCCCGGTCTGCCCCTGCTGCTCGTCCTGTCGACCGTGTGGAAGTTCACCAGCCCACTCGAGATGGGCCTGGTCCTCGGGTTGCTCGGATGGGGCGGCGTGGCCCGTGCCGTACGGTCCCAGACGCTGTCGCTGCGGGAACGCGGCTTCATCGAGGCGGCGCGCGGGCTCGGCCTGCCGACCAGGCACATCATCGGGCGCGAACTGCTGCCCAGCATGGCGCCCTACATCGCGATGAACATGCTCATCGCGGTGACCGGCGCGGTCTACGCCCAGGTGGGCCTGTTCTTCCTCGGCGTCCTGCCCTTCGACGCCAACAACTGGGGCGTGATGCTGAACCTCGCCGTCTTCAGCGGCGGGGCGCTCACGACCCCCTCGGCGCTGCCGTACCTGCTGGCGCCGCTGCTCGCGATCCTGCTGCTCACGCTGGGCATCGTGCTGATCGTCGACGCCATGGACGAGATCTTCAATCCCCGCCTGCGTGAGGAGTGACCCGGTTGTCCAGAGATTCCGCCGCGCCCGAGGTACGCATCCGCGACCTCACCGTGGTCTACAAGACGCCGGCGGGCGAGCTGCCGGCGGTGTCCCGCGTGAGCCTCACGCTCACCCCGGGCACGATCACGGGCGTCGTCGGGGAGTCGGGCTCCGGCAAGTCGACCCTGGCGCTGTCCCTGCTGAACGCCGTGCAGCCGCCCGGCAGGATCGCCGCGGGCAGCGTCGAGATCGACGGCCTCGGAGACGTCCTGCGCCTCGACGGCGAGGACCTGCGCCGCACCCGCGGCCGCAAGGTCGGCTACGTCTTCCAGGCGGCGCAGAACTCCCTGAACCCGCTGAAGACCATCGGGAAGCAGCTGCTCGACCTCGGCCGCTCGCACGACGTCGAGGACCTGCGCGCGCTCGTGGCCGACGCGAAGGCGCTCCTGGGCCGGATGGGCCTCGACGGAGCCCGCGTGCTCGACTCCCACCAGCACGAGCTGTCCGGCGGGATGCGCCAGCGCGTCGGGATCATGCTCGCGCTCGTGCTGAACGCCCAGGTGGTCGTGCTCGATGAGCCGACCACGGCGCTCGACATGATCACCCAGTCGACGATCCTGCGGATCATCAGAGAGGTCCACGAGGAGCGGGCGCTCACCACCCTCGTGATCACCCACGACGTCGGAGCGGTCGCCGAGGTGGCCGACGACCTCGCCGTGATGTACGGCGGGCGCGTGGTCGAGCACGGACCGATCGCCGAGGTGCTCGGCACGCCCCGGCATCCCTACACCCAGGGCCTGATCCGGGCCATCCCGCGCCTCTCCGGGGACATCTCACTGGCCAGGGCGCTGCCCGGCAGGCCTCCCACGCTCGGCACGCTCCCAGCCGCCGGGTGCGTGTTCCGGGAGCGCTGTGAGAAGCGCATGGAGATCTGCGAGACGGTCGAGCCCGCGACGGCGACCTACGACGGCAGGTCGGTCGCCTGCCACGCCGCCGGACGGCCGGCGCCGGTCAAGCGGAGGGAATACGCGTGATCACGGGCACTGCGATCACCAAGACGTTCAAGCAGCGGGGCAACGTCCTCGGCAAGCGGGAGGTCCCGGCGCTGCGCGGGGTCGACTTCGCCATCGAGAAGGGCGGGGCGGTCTCCTTCATCGGGGAGTCCGGCTGCGGCAAGACCACGCTCGGCAGGATCATCGCGGGACTGGAGACCTACGACTCGGGCGAGATCGTCATCGACGGGGTCGCGATGTCGGGCCTGTCCCACCGCCACCGCCAGCCGTATTTCCGCCGGATCCAGCTCATCCACCAGGATCCGTACTCGGCGCTCAACCCCACCCGCACGATCCACCAGACCCTGGAGGCGCCGCTGCGGCTGCGGGCCCGGCAGACGGGCCGTCCCCGGTCGTGGGTCGACGCGCGCGCCGAGGAACTGCTCGCCCTGGTGGGGATCGACCCCGGATACGTGCTGCCGCGCTACCCGCACCAGCTGTCCGGCGGGATGCGCCAGCGCGTGGTCATCGCGCGGGCGCTCACCATGGACCCCGACGTGCTCGTCGCCGACGAGGCCGTCTCGATGATCGACGTGTCGCTGCGGCTCGGCATCCTCAGCCTCCTGCGCGACCTGCGCGAACGCCTCGGCGTGAGCGTCCTGTTCATCACGCACGACATCGCCACGGCCCGGTACATCGGGGACGAGGGCGAGCTCTACGTGATCTACCGCGGGCAGGTCGTCGAACGGGGACTGACCGAGACGATCATCGCGGACCCGGTCCATCCGTACACGCAGTCGCTGTTGTCGGCGATCCCGGTGCTGCACGGCCTGGAACGGCCGGGCGCCGAGCAGGTCGTGCCGACCGAGGCGCTCGACGAGGCGCAGGCGGACGGGGGCTGCCTGTTCACCCGCCGATGTCCCTTCAGCACGGCCCGGTGCGAGACCGAGCGGCCGGTGCTCGGCCACGACGGCGGCGAGAGCGGCGAGGACACCGAACAACTGCACGCCTGCTTCCACCCCCGGCGCAGGAGCGTGATCCCGCAGGGGGTGCACGTATGAGCGGAATTGTGCCGGTGACGCCGGACGCCCGCGTCGAGGACCTGGCGGCACACGCCCTGTGGGCCGACGCCGAGGCGCCCGCGCTGGTGAAGCGGCTGGCCACGCCGCCCGAGGGACGGCGGTGGACGGCACTGGCCACCCCCGACCTTGACGGCGTGGTGTTCGCGTCCATGTCGGAGAGCGGCATGGGCCACCTCGACCTGATCGCCGTCGATCCCGCGGCCCGGGGCCGGGGGATCGGGCGCGCCCTCGCCGAGGCGGCGCAGGAGTGGCTGCGCTCCCAAGGCGCCGCCGAGGCCAGGTTCGCCGGGAACCCGCCGTGCTACGCCTGGCCGGGCATCGACGTGCGCTACACCCCGGCGGCGTGCCTGGCGGAAAGCCTCGGGTACGACCGGTACCGGGTCGCCTGGAACATGACGGCCGACGTCGCCGCCATGGGGTCCCTGCTCGACGAGGACGACGTGGCGTCCGCGCGTCTGGCCTCGGCCGGGGTGACCGTCCACGCCGCGGCTCCGGGGGAGCGCGCGGCCGTGGCCGCGTTCGCCAGAGCCCATTGGAACGACGCGTGGGCCTGGGAGGCCGAGCAGGCGACCGGCTGCCACTACGCGTCGCGTGACGGGGAGATCCTCGGGTTCGCCGCGTGGGGCTCCCGCCCGCTGTGGTTCGGCCCCATGGGTACGGCCGAGGAGGCCCGGGGGCTCGGGGTCGGCCGGGTCCTCGCGCGGCGGTGCCTCGCCGAGCAGAGAGCGGCGGGCCTGCGCCAGGTCCAGATCGGCTGGGTCGGCCCCGTCCGGTTCTACTCGCTGGCGTTCGGCGCGCGGGTCGAGCGGGTCTTCTGGCTCTACCGCCGAGCACTGGGCTGATGTCAGCCGTACAGAAGTTCCACCTGGTCGAACCAGGAGACCGGCGCGCAGAGGCCGCGCGGGTCGTCGCCCGCGTCGAGCCGCAGGCGCAGCGAGTCCGAGCCCCACAGCAGGTCGAGGAACGGATCGCAGGCGAAGTCGCCCGGATACAGCGCGCGCAGGCAGTGGAGCATCGACACCCCGGCGAGGACCGGCCGGAACGCGAGCCGGTCGCCGACGTGAGCCTGTACGCCGCGCACCTGCAGGCCCGCGTGCTTGCCGAAGGTCGGAGTGAACCACGTGTCGCGGAAGCGCACGCCGGCAAGGCCGAGATCGTTGAGCGCGGCGGCGAGGCGCCCGTCCACGTACGGCGCGCCGACCAGCTCGAACGGCCGGGTGGTGCCGCGGCCCTCGGAGACGTTCGTGCCCTCGAACAGGCCCGTCCCCGGGTAGACGAGTGCGGTGTCCAGGGTGGGCATGTTGGCCGACGGCATCACCCAGGGCAGGCCCGTCTCGTCGAAGTGCCACTCCCGCCGCCAGCCGCTGAGCGGGATGACGTGCAGGTCCGCGTCGATCGTCCGGTTGACGAACAGGGCCAGCTCCCCGGGGGTCAGGCCGTGCCGTACGGGGATGGGGGCGCGGCCGAGGAAACTCGCGGCGGCCGGGTCGAGCAGCGGGCCCTCGGCCGCGACGCCGCCGATCGGGTTGGGCCGGTCGAGCACGACGAACCGCAGGCCCAGCCGGGCGGCGGCCGCCATGAGGTCGTACATCGTCCAGATGTAGGTGTAGAAGCGCGTGCCGATGTCGCTCACGTCGAACACGAGCACGTCGACGCCCGCGGACACGACGAGCTCGGCGAGTTCGTCGGGCGATCTTCTGTAGGTGTCGACGACCGGCAGGCCGGTCACCGGATCGGTCGTGTCGCTCTCGCCCGCACCCGCCTGCGCCGTGCCCCGAAGACCGTGTTCGGGGCTGAAGAGCGTGGTCAGGCGGACTCCGGCCGACAGCAGGGCCGTTGCCGAGGGGGTCAGATCGGGCAGGACTCCGGTGGGGTTGGTGATGAGGCCGGCACGGCCGTGACTCGCCGGTCGCGGCGCCGCGGCCAGCTCTTCCAGCCCCGTACGGACTCGAACCATCAGGACAAAACGCTCCAAATAGGATATTTAAGATGAAATCACTTGCGGCTCTCGCCACCGAACAGAGCGATCCCCGCTACAGCCGGATCGACACGCTTCCGACGGAGGAGATCGCCCGGCTGATGAACGAGGCCGACACCGCCGTCCCCGCGGCCGTGGCCACGGCGGTCCCGGTGATCTCCGCCGCCGTCGACGGCATCGCCGCGCGGATCGCCGCGGGCGGCCGCCTGCTCTACGTGGGCGCAGGCACGTCGGGGCGGCTCGCTGTGCTCGACGCCTCGGAGTGCCCGCCGACCTTCGGGACCGATCCCGACCTGGTCCAGGGCATCATCGCGGGAGGCGAGCCCGCGCTGACCCGGTCCGTCGAGGGCGCCGAGGACGACGCCGAGGCGGGCGCGGAGGCCATCAGGGCGAAGGGGGTCGGCCCGCAGGACTCGGTCGTGGGGATCTCCGCCAGCGGGCGCGCGCCGTACGTGGTGGCGGCCGTCGCGGAGGCGCGCGGGCGCGGCGCCCTGACGGTGGCGCTGGCCTGCAACACGGGCACGCCGCTCGCCGCGGAGGCGGACCACGCCGTCGAGGTGATCGTCGGACCGGAGATCGTGACCGGGTCGACCCGGCTCAAGGCGGGAACGGCCCAGAAGCTGGTACTCAACATGATCTCGACGATCACGATGATCAGGTGCGGCCGCACGTACGGCAACCGCATGATCGAGGTGTCGGCGAGCAACTCGAAGCTCGTCGACCGAGCCGTGCGGATCGTCGCCGAGGTCACGGGAGCCGAGACCGCGGTCGCCCGCGAGGCACTCGAAGCGGCGGGCCACGACGTGAAGACCGCCGTCGTGATGATCCAGCACGGCTTCGACGCCGCCCGGGCCCGGGAGTTCCTCGCCGACCACGGCGGCAGACTCGAAACCGCGCCGCACGCTGATTCCGCGCCGCACGCCGCTTCCGGGCAGGCGCGCCGTGGCAAGGCCGGCTGAACGCCCATGCCCGAGCTCGGAGACATTCTCCGGGCGGCGGTGCCGGAGGTCGCGTCCGGTGCCGTCGCGATGATCGCCGTCGACGGACGGACGGTCGCCGAGGCGGCCGTGGGCGAAGCCGTGCGCTACACGGACGCCGCGGAGTCACCGGCTCGGGAGCGTCCGCCGGTCGCGCTCGACTCGATCTTCGACCTCGCCTCCATCACCAAGCTGTTCACCACCGTCGTGCTGCTGTCGCTCGCCGATGAGGGCCGGCTGTCCCTCGACGAACCGGTGGCGGCCTGGTTGCCCGGCCACTACGGCGACCGGCCGGAGATCACCCTGAGACATCTGCTCACCCACACGTCGGGCCTGCCGTCCGGGCGGCGAGTGGAGAAGGAGCCGCCAGAGAGCCGCTGGGACCTGATCCTGTCCACGCCGGCCTCCGGGCCCTCCGGCGCGCACGTCTACTCCGACGTCGGCATGATCACCGCGGGGCGGATCGCCGAGATCGCGGGAGGCGCTCCCCTCGACGTGCTCGTGCGGGAACGGATCACGGCGCCGCTCGGTCTCTCCGACACCGGGTACCGGCCCGACCCGGCGCTGCTGCCGAGGATCGTGGCGACCGAGCACAAACCCGAGCGCGCGGCGCGGGAACGTCCGGGAGAGCCCGCGGCGGCCTGCGTCAGAGGAGAAGTACACGACGAGACCGCCCACGCGCTCGGCGGCGTCGCGGGGCACGCGGGGCTGTTCTCCACGGCCTCTGACGTGGCCCGCTTCAGCGAGGCGCTGCGCGGCGGCGGAGACGGGATCCTCTCCCACGAGGCGGCCGCCGAGATGACGCGCGATCATAAGGTCGCCGGGTGTGCCTTCCGCCAGGGGCTCGGCGTGCGGATCGGCGATCCGGCCGTCGTCGGCCCGCTCGTGGACGCGTGGGGGCACTCCGGCTTCACCGGCACTTCGGTCGCCGTGGACCCCGGCCGCGGGCTGACCGCCGTCCTGCTCACCAACAACGTCCATCCGCTGCGGGGACGGCCGGGCATCCGGGAACTGCGCCACGCCGTCGCCGCCGAGGCCCTGCGGCTGGCCTGACCGCTTCGCTGCCGCCTCCGGGGTCAGGCCTCGTTCGCGGGCCGGTAGCGCAGGCCGTCCATCAGCAGGTCGAGCAGGCGGCCGGCCTGCTCACGCCGTCCGGGGTCACCGGTGATGAGACCGATGCCGCTGAGGCTCGCGAGCACGTCGTCCGGCCGGGCATCGGTCCGCAGGCTTCCGGCGGCGCCGCCCGCCTCGAGCAGCGTGCCGATTGTGCCGATCAGTTTGTCCCGGCTGTGCGCGTACGGATTCCCGCCCGACGCCACGACCGCCCGCAGCGCGTCGGCCATGCCGCGCTTGGCCGCCCCGTAGTCGACGAAGCGGTCCATCCAAGCGCGCAAGGCCTGATCGGGCGCCTTGGCATCGAGGAGTTCCGAGGCCGCGTCGCACAGTCTCGCGAGCTCGTTGCGGTAGGCCGCGTCGACGAGCGCCTCCCGGGTGGGGAAGTGGCGGTAGAGCGTGCCGATGCCCACGCCCGCCTCCTTCGCGATCGCCTCGAGCGTGACGTCCGGGCCGTTCTGGGAGAACGCGCGCACGGCGACCTCCAGCAGCCGGTCGCGGTTGCGCCGTGCGTCGGCGCGTAGCGGTCGGGCGGGTGGCACGGCTGTCCTCCTCGTCGGCGTGTTCGCAGCTCATTGTCCCGGTCGAAGGCACAACTTGCTAAACGGAGGTTCCTCCGATTAAAGTCGGTGCTTAGCGGAGGTTCCTCCGTTTTCAGCGTACCGGCAGGGCCCCCGGTCCGCATGTCCTGACAGGACCTGGCGAGACAGGAAAAAGCATGACCGCGACAACACGCATCACCACGCCGTTCACCGCCGAGTCGACCGCGGCCGAGGTCGTCGCCGGCGTCGACCTCACCGGTCGCCGCGCCATCGTCACCGGCGCGGCCTCCGGCATCGGCATCGAGACCGCGCGGACGCTCGCCGGTGCGGGCGCGGACGTGACCCTGGCGGTCCGCGACCTCGCGGCGGGGGAGCGCACAGTCGGCGACATCGTCGCGACCACCGGAAACAAGCAGATCCGCGTGGCGCGGCTGGACCTCGCCGACCGGGCCTCCGTCGCGGAGTTCACCGCCGCGTGGGACGGCCCGCTGCACATCCTCGTGAACAACGCCGGAATTATGGCGTCGCCCGAGATGCGCACACCGGAGGGCTGGGAAATGCAGTTCGCCACCAACCATCTCGGCCACTTCGCGCTCACCACCGGGCTGCACCGGGCGCTCGCGGCGGCCGGTGGCGCTCGTGTCGTGGCGGTCAGCTCCAGCGCGCACCTGCGCTCGCCGGTCGTCTTCGAGGACATCCACTTCCGGGAGCGGGAGTACGAGCCGTGGTCGGCCTACGGGCAGTCCAAGACCGCCAACGTGCTGATGGCTGTCGAGGCGACCCGGCTGTGGGCGGACGACGGCATCACCGCCAACGCGTTGATGCCGGGCGGAATCCGGACCAACCTCCAGCGGTATGTCACCGCTGAGGATCTCGAGCGCCTGAGGGCCCAGAGCGGCGCGGCGGGAGTGTCATGGAAGACGCCCGAGCAGGGAGCCGCCACGTCCGTGCTTCTCGCGGCGTCGCCTCTACTCGAAGGCGTCGGCGGCCGCTACTTCGAGGACTGCAACGAGGCGGAGCCGAACCAGCCGGGCACCCGGCGGGGCGTCGCACCCTGGGCGCTCGACCCGGAGGCGGCGACGCTGCTCTGGCAGGTGTCCACCGAGGCGCTGGCCTCCTAGGACGCCGGCTCTGCGGCGGCAAGTGTGGTTGCTCGGGTGGTCTGGTCGGACGCAGTTGCGCCGGTCGGGGAGGACGCCGGGTCTGCCGGTCTGGTCGGGCGGCGGGCGGGGGCGGGCGCTTGGGTCAGGGGTCGGGCGCTTGGGTCAGGCGGCGTCGGGGGCGGCCAGCAGGCGATGGATCTGCTGGGCCGCCGTGCGGCCGGCGCGGTTCGCCCCCACCGTGCTGGCCGAGGGGCCGTAACCGACCAGATGGAGACGAGGTTCGGCGACCACGCGGGTGCCGTCCATTTTTATGCCGCCGCCCGGGCCCCGCAGCTTGAGCGGAGCGAGATGTCCGATGGCCGAGCGGAACCCGGTCGCCCAGATGATCACATCGGCCTCCGCCGTCCGGCCGTCATCCCACGTGACGCCGTCCGGGGTGATTCGGCTGAACATGGGGAGCCGGTTGAAGACCCCCTTGTCGATGGCGTCCCGTATCACCTTCGTGTAGGCGAGGCCGGTGGCGCTCACCACGCTCTGGGGCGGCAGGCCGGCCCGCACGCGTTCGTCCACCCGTGCGACGGCCGCCCGCCGGCGGTCCTCACCGTACGCGCCGTCATGGAAGACCAGCGGGCTCCGCGTCACCCAGATGGTCGTCTCGGCGACGTCCGCGACCTCGGAGAGCACATGTGTCGCTGAGGCGCCCCCACCGACGATGACGACCTTCGCTCCGGCGAACTCCCCGGGGCCCCGGTAGTCGGCGTAATGCAACTGCCTGCCCCGGAATTCGGCGGCCCCGGGGTAATAGGGCCAGTGGGGCCGGGTCCATGTGCCCGTCGCGTTGATCACCGCGCGTGCGGCCCATGCCCGGGGTGCGGTGTCCGCCGATGCCGGCTCGGCGGTCACGAGCAGCCTGCCGCTCTCATGACGCGTCACCGAACGCACCTTCACAGGCCGGAGAACGGGCAGTCCCGTCTGCCTTTCGTAGTCGGCGAAGTATCCGGGCACCACGTCGGCGGCCAGAAGCGTCGGGTCGATCTCCGGAGTGCGGTGCACGCCGGGCAGGTCGAAGATGTCGTGGATCTTCTCCATGGTCAGCGTCGGCGAGCGGTGCCGCCAGGCGCCGCCCGGTCCCGGTTCGGCGTCCAGGACCACGAACCCGAGCCCGAAGCGGCGCACGAAGTACGCGCTCGACAGGCCGGCCTGACCCGCGCCGATGACGACGACGTCGACCTCCGTCGGCGCGTCGTCCGGTGGTGCGGGGTCCGTGAAGGGCATGGTCGCGGCCGATCCGGTGGCGCTGGTGCTCACGGCGGTCATCAACAACGTGCCGGGTGTCCGGCTTCCCTCGGGCGGGTTTCCGTCGGGCCGGGTTTCCGTCGGGCGGGTTTCCGTCGGGCCGGCTTCCTCAGGCCCGCTTTCCGCGGGCCGGCTCAGGCGGGGGCTCTGTCGGTGGTGGGGGATACGCTCGCGGGGTGCCGAGGCCGGACGGACCGGTGTCGCAACTGCGAGGGGGAGCCATGTCGGTGCTGGTGGCGTTCAGCGTCACGCCGATCGGAACGGGGGAGGACGTCGGGGAACTGGTGGCGGAGGCGGTCCGCGTCGTCCGCGAGTCCGGCCTGCCGAACCGTACGGACGCCATGTTCACCACGGTCGAGGGCGAGACCTGGGAGGAGGTCCTGGCGGTCGTCACGGCCGCCGTCGCCGCCGTCGAGGCACGGGCTTCCCGGGTGAGCGTCGTCCTCAAGGCGGACTCGCGTTCCGGCGACGGCCGGATCGACGCCAAGGTGGCCGCCGTCGAACGGCACCTGGCGCAGCCGTGATAACCGCGGCTGAGATCCGCGCGCTGGCCACGGCACTGCCGCGCACCGAGGAGAAGCTGGTCAGAGACCGGATCACGTTCCGCGTCGGCCGTCTCGTCTACGTGACGATCTCCGCCGACGAGACGTCGATGGGCTTCGCCTTCCCGAAGGAGGAGCGGGCCGCCCTCATCGCGGCGGAGCCGGACAAGTTCCACATGCCCCGCCCGTCGGACGAGCGCTACAACTGGGTCCGCGCCTGGCTCGCAGCCCTCGATCACGCCGAGATGGAGGAGTTGGTCGTCGACGCGTGGCGCATGGTCGTCCCGAAGCGTGTCGCCGCCGCGTACCTCGAAGAAAGGCCGCACTGAGCGATACGCGAGGGTCCGGTTCGCGGGGAGATCAGGTCGCAGAGGCTGAACGCAGTGCCTCCCGGGACAGCCGGTCGGCGGCTCTCGTCGTCTCCGGGAGGCGATAGCGGGGAGCGAGCTTCAGGACGTTGTGGCAGGCCGTGTCCAGGTCGACCGCGTGGCCGACCGAGACGAAGACCGGCTTGACGCCGTCCTGGGTCCGGAGCACGCGCCCGACGACGTCTCCTTCGAGACGCAGTTCGCTCCAGGCGCCTCGTTCGCGCGCCGGATCGTCGTAGGCCCCCACGAACGCCGTCTTCGCGACGCCGATGGTGGGCAGACCGGTGAGCACGCCCAGATGGCAGGCCAGCCCGAACCGCCGTGGGTGGGCGATGCCGTACCCGTCGCAGACGATCAGGTCCGGCGTGACGGAGAGCCGCTCGAGTGCCTGGATGACGCTGGGCAGCTCCCGAAACGCCAGCAGGCCCGGCACGTAGCCGAAGGCGACTTTGCCGGGGACGGAGACCTGGTCCAGGACTTGGAGCGTGGTCCCGTCGAGGACTACCACGGCGGCAGCGAGACGATCGTCCGCGTAGGCGACGTCGACGCCCGCGACCTTCGCCGGACGGCGTTCGCCCGGCCCGACGAGGTCGAGCCGCGAGCGGAGCTCCTCCTGGATCGCCTCGGCCTCGGCGACGGTCGCCGGCATGGTCATCGGCAGGCGCATCCTCACATGCCGGGACGATAGCCCGTGATTATCGCCTGTGTCGGCAGGCATGAGGCGGCCGGTCGTGCGCGGGCCAGCGCTCGCCAGGACGTTGAGTTTTATTTGCCGGTCTCGCGCGGATCCGAATTGTGGACATATCTGATTCGCGTTTTATTCTCGCGCGGCTTTGTCGGTGGGGGTTGTTAGTTTCACGGAGTGCTTGTCGAGCGGCAGATGATTCCGGAGGGCCTGGCCGAGATGGCGCCCGGTCCGGAGCTCGCCGCTGCGCTGGCCGAGCTGGACCTCGCCCGGTTGAGCGGGTACGACGCGGTGGTCGTCATGCAGGCCTACGGTCGGTTGGAAGCGCATGTTCAGGCCAGGAAAGCCACAGTGATGGCCGAGGTCGGGCTGTATGTTCCCGCGCCGGGCGACATGACGAAAATGGCGGTCCCGGACAAATACTCCGCCGACGAAATACGCGCCGCTTTGACGTTGACGCGGCGGGCCGCCGAACGGGAATACGCCTTCGCCCATGCCCTCGCCGCCCGGTTGCCCGCCGTCCGTGACGCTCTGAATGCCGGGCAGATCGACAAGCCCCGCGCGCTGGTGTTCTGTGACTGGCTCGAGGACGTCCCGGCCGATCTCGCCCGTGCCGTGGCCGACCATCTGCTGCCCGCCGCCGGGCGGCACACCACCAGCGAGCTCAAAGACAAGATCAAGCGCCTTCTGCTGGCGGCCGACCCGAGCTGGGCCCGCCGTCGCTACGAACGCGCTCTGCAGCGCCGCCGGGTCGAAGGCACGCTCCTGCCGGACGGCACCGCAGGCATCACCGGCCACCAACTGCCGCTCGACCAGGCCGCCGCGGCGATCACCCGCGTCGACGCCATCGCTCAGCAGGCCAAACGTGCCGGCCTGCACATCCCGATCGACCACATCCGCACCGACATCTTCCTCGGCCTGCTCGACGGGACCTTCACCGGGCTCGACGACGCACAGATCGCCGCAGCCCTCCTCCAGATCGGTCGTCCCCGCCCCGAAGAAGACGACTACGACGATCAACTCGTCGACAACCCTCAGGACGGGCCCGGCGAAGGACCCGGAGACGGACCTGACACGGGGGCGGGCGGAGGCCCGGGTGGAGGGCCGGCCGGCGGGCCCGGCGATGGGCCGAACGGCAAGTCGGGCGGCGGATCCGATGACCGACCGTCACCCTCGTCTGGTTCCGTGCCGGAGCCCGCATCGGAGCCCGCGTGGGCGCCGCCGGAAGGGCTGAAAGCGGGATTCGCCGCAGGCGAGATACGAGTTCAGGTATCGACCCTGATGCACCTGGACGACCTTCCCGCCGAACTCGCCGGATGGGGACCCCTCCACGCCCACTTGGCCCGCCGTATGGCCAAAGCCCAGATCAACAGCCAATGGCGCTACGCCGTCTGCGACGATGACGGGCGACTCCTCCACGCGGGAATCACCCGCCACCGACCCCGCGGCTGGCCCCGCCGTCCGGCCCGCGACTACAGGCCGCTGGCAGAGCCAGGACCGACCCGAGGCGCGGAGACAAAGCGGAGGCGAGTTTCGGCGCGCAGCCGAGGCATCGTCGAACTGCAGATCCCGCGCGCCCTGCTCCGCCTATGGCAGGCCGACCTTGCGTCCCTTGGCGGCTGGGCACCCCTCATCGCCGACATCATCGGCCAAGTCGACCAGGCGGAACAGTGCCCCGAGAGGTCCGACGCCGGCGATCGGCGCCGCTTCGCCGCCACGCGGCTACGCCGATGGATCCAGATCCGCGACCGCGTGTGCTGTCACCCCGGCTGCCGCGCACCCGCCACCCGCACCGAACTCGACCACACCCAGGCGTATGGCGACGGCGGAACCACCACCCATACCAACCTCGCCGCCACCTGCACCCACGACCACGACCTCCGCGATCACGGGTGGCAACTCACGCAGACCGCACCCGGTCACCTGACCTGGATCAGCAGGACCGGGCACCACTACCCCATCCATCCTCCGCCCGTCATCGAACCCCTGCCCGAACCCAATCCCCAGACCACCGACCACGATCCGGCGGAAACCGATCCCCTACCTCCCCCGTGGGAGGCGGCTCCCATCTGGGCCGAATCAATCCCCTCCCGGCAACCGCCGACGAACCCGTCACAGGGCGAGACCTCCCACTGAGCCGGACAACGACCTCCCGCCCTTCTGAACCCGACGGAAGGGCGGGCGATCCGCCATGCCCACGGTGTGCCGGACCGCTCCGAGGACCGCAATCACGCAGTGCGGTGGCGCTCCGGGACGGCCCGGGGGAGTGCGATGGCGGTGGCGAGCAGGCCGACGGCGACGATCCATCTGCCCGTCAGCCGGTCGGTCCCCATCCGGGGATCGGAGATCAGCATTGTCGCGGTGAAGTCTCCCGCAGGGTCGATATCAACCGAGGCCTCGGTGAAGTCGAGCCATCGTCCGGTGAGGGGAAACCAGGCCTTGTAAACCGACTCCTTGGCACTGAACAGGATCCTGTCCCAGCGCACCCGTGGATTCTCGTCCCGTAGCCGTCCGAGTGCGGCGATCTCCTCTGGTGAGGCGACGGTCGCGAGCACCCCGTCGGGCAGGGGCCCGTCCGGTTCGGCGTCGATGCCGATCGTGATTCCGGACGCCGAGGTCGCGACGGCGGCGGCGCGATAGCCGGAACAGTGCGTGATGCTCCCGATTGTGCCGGACGGCCACTGCGGCGCACCCCTGTCGCCGCGGAGGATCGGCCCCGGTGGCACCCCCAAGCGGGCGAGCGCCGTCCTGGCGCAGTGCCGTCCGGTGACGAACTCGCGCCGGCGCTTCTCCACGGCGCGGGCGATCAGCGGTTCCTCCTCGGGGAACAGCGTGTCCTCGGGCACGTCGTCGAACGTCTCGGCCACGGTCACCCACGGAGGAAGGATGTCTCCGATCATTCGGTCCTCCCCGGCAGGATGGCGCGCGGTTGGGACGGCCCCGCGTCGCGCAGTCGCCACTCCCGTGGGTAGCCCAGGGAGACCTCCTCGAACCGGACACCGTCGTACCAGGTCGTCCTCGGAATGTGCAGGTGACCGTAGACGACGGCCGTGGCCTGGAAACGCGTGTGCCAGTCGGCGGTCCGCTCGGTGCCGCACCACATGGCGAACTCGGGGTGGTGCAGGATGGCCGTCGGCTCGCGCACGGGCGGGAAGTGGTTGACCAGAACCGTGGGCAGCCCGATCTCCGCCAGGCGGCGCTCCGTGTACTCGACCCTCGCGTGGCACCAGGCCTCTCGCGAGGGGTAGGGGTCCGGATGCAGGACGAACTCGTCGGAGCAGACGACGCCCGTCCCGTATGCGTAGTCGAGGCCCTCGTCCTTCGTCGAGGCCCCGGTGGGAAGGAAGCTGTAGTCGTAGAGCACGAACAGGGGTGCGACGGCGACTGGTCCGTCCGGGCCATGCCACACGGGATACGGGTCCTCGGGCGTGGCCACCTGGAGATCACGGCAGATGCGAACGAGGTGCTCATAGCGCAGCGCACCGCGCAGAGTGACCGGATCGGGTGCCGTGGTCCACAGTTCGTGGTTGCCGGGAGCCCAGATCACCTTCGCGTACCGGTCGGCGAGCGTGCCGAGCGCCCACTCGACGTCGGCGGGCGTCTCGGCGACGTCACCGGCCACGATCAGCCAGTCGCCGGGCGCTTCGGGCCGGAGCGCGGTGACGATCTCTCGGTTCTCCGGATAACCGATGTGCAGGTCGCTGATCGCGTACAGCGTTCCGGTCACCGGGCGGCCTCGCCGTGTCTCACGCCGTGGCGCCGATCATGAGACGTCCTCCTGCCAGTTCACGACGAGTTCGTTCCGCTGGCCGAAGCGCTCCAGGTGGCGGCCGAGGACGTCCTGCACGATGGCGAGGGACGCAGCGTCCGTGGCGGTGGCCCGCATGATCAGACGGTCCGCCTCTGTGCTGAGGACGCCCTCCCCGGCGGGGAAAGTGAGGCGGTACCCGTCGCCGGGCAGGTCCTCGACCGGGACCTTGCGGCCCAGGTGCGACGCGAGCTGCTTGGCGTACCGGGCGGCGGTTTCGGTGGCGACGTGCGCGGTCGAACTGGGCATGGTCGACAGCCTCCTATGATCAGGCCCTCGGGGGCAAAGCCAAAGGGCGTTCAGCACTAGTGCCGACAAACTTGAGTGCTCAAATATTTCGAGGCTCGGCGGCGAAAGGCTCATGCCTGCAACAAGCGCGCCGGGCCGGCGGCCGCGCTCAGCCGTCAGCTCAGACGACGCCGTACGGTGGCGACGGAAACAGCCGCGCCCGCGGACAGCAGCACGGCGAAACCGATGATGGCGGGCTCGATCCCGACCCATTGGGTGGCGAGGCTGAACAGGATGACGGGAACGCCCATTCCGACGTAGGCGATGACGAAGAACACCGCCAGCACTCCCGCACGCGACTCCGGTACGGCCACGCCCGCGACCTGGCCGACGCTCGCCTTGAACAGCAGCCCCGAGCCGGCTCCCGCCGCGGCGGACGCGATGAGGTACAACCACAACGCCGGATGCGAGAGCGAGACCGCGACGAGGGCCAAGCCCACCGGGAAGAGGATGATTCCGGCCGCCAGGAGACGGCGGACGGCCGCCCCGCCCATCGTGAGCTGCCCGACGGCCGCCGAGCCGAAGGACACGAAGCCCGCGACGCCGCCCACGAGCGGGGAGGCGATCCCGAGCCGGCCACGGATCATGACGGCGCCCAGCGACGAGAACAGGCCGAGTGCGGCGAACGCGACGAAGGCCATCCCGCTGGCACCGGCGAACATGCTCGCGCCGGCCGGTCGAAGGGCGAAGCGGGCGGGCCGCTCCCGTACGGCCGACCCGGAGTCGACGGTCTCCGGGCTGCGGAGCACCAGCACCAGGAACACCGCCATGACCGCGCAGAAGGCGGCCTGGGTGGCGACCAGCGGCGCCGGAGCCCACTGGGCGATGATCCCCGCGATCAGCGGGCCGAGTGCCAGACCGCCGAGGTTGGCGGCCGTCGTCACGATCCCGGGCACCCCCGAGGCCGGCCGGTCCGGATGCGATCGGCCGTACAGGTCGGCGATATAGGTGGTCGCGGTTGAGGCCATCAGGCCGATGCCCACGCCGGTGAGGACACGCCCGACCAGCAGTCCGGGCAGGGACGGCCACACGATGAGCACCACGGCCGACGCGATGGCCACAGAAAGCGCTGACGCGATCACCCGGCGGCGACCATGGACGTCCGACAGGTGTCCCAGGCCGAGGAAACCGGCCGAGGCGCCGACGACGAGCAGCGCGAAGGCGACGGTCACCGTCGTCGGGCCGAACCCGTCCCGCGCCTGATAGAGCGGCCACAGCGGGGTGGGCGCGGTGCCGAACCCCATCTGTGCGGCGAACGCTCCGGCGGCGAACCAGAAGGCGGTGCCCTGCGAGGCTCGAGCCCTCCCGGAGAAGCCGGCCCCGCCGCCCGCCGCCGCAGGAGCCGCCGCCGAGACCGGCCCCGTACGCGGATGCTGGGGGGAAACGTCCCGCTTGTCGGCGGGGGAGAGAGCGGGCACGGCTGGTCCGATCACTTGGCTGGCGGTCGTACCTCACCAGGGTGGTGGCCGGGAAGCGATCGCGTCCAATGACTGTTACTGCTGGGCTCCATCTCCAACTGTGATAATCGGGGTCATGGAGTTGCGTCACCTGGAGTACTTCGTCGCGGTCGCGGAGGAGCTGAACTTCACCCGGGCGGCGCGCAGGCTCCACGTCGTCCAGTCGGGCGTGTCGGCGGCCATCCGGTCCCTGGAGCGGGAGATGGGCGTCACGCTGTTCGACCGGACCTCCCAGCGGGTGGTGCTGTCGGATGCGGGCGCCGCCCTCCTCCCCGAGGCCCGCGCCACTCTCGACGCCGCCCGAGCGGCGCGTGAGGCGGTGCAGGCCGTCGGCCAGGGACTGCGGGGGACGGTGAACATCGGCAGCATGACCTCCGTCCACGTCGTCGACCTGCCCGGGCTCCTCGGCCGGTTCCGCCAGGAGCATCCGGGCGTGACGATCCGCATACGCGTGGCGCCGAGCGGGTCCGCGGGGCTCGCCCAGGCGCTGGTGTCCGGCGAGCTCGACGTGGCGTTCCTGTCGTTGCCGGGCCCGCCGCCCACTGGTGTGGCGCTGCGGCGGCTCGCGGTGGTACCGCTGGTGCTCGTGGTGCGCGCCGACCACCCGCTCGCGGGTGAGCGGAGTGTGCCGCTCGCCCGCATCGTGAACGAGGAGTTCATCGACTTCCCGCCCGGCTACGGCAACCGCGCGGTCGTCGACCGCGCGTTCGCGGCGGCGGGTGCCGAGCGCCGCGTGACGGCGGAGGTCCACGACATCGCCACGGGAGCCGCGTTCGTACGGCACGGCCTCGGCGTGGCGTTCCTCCCCGAGTTCGCCGTGCCCGACACCCGGGACATCGCCGCGCTGAGCGTCTCCGACGTCACGCTCACCTGGTCGCTCTCGGTGGCGACGGTCTCGACGCGGCGGCCGAACGCGGCCGTGCGCGCGCTGCTCGATCTCGTGGATCAGCACGTGAGCGACACGACCGCGGTCGAATCCTGACCCGCTCCTAACCCGCCGCGGTTCCCACCGGCTCGGGGACCCGCTCGGGAACCGGCGGTACGGCGCGCCGGAGCCGTCGCCTCTCCTTGCGGTTCTCGACCATCGTGTAGAGGGTCGGGACCAGGATCAGCGTGAGCGCTGTGGAGCTGACCAGGCCGCCGATCACCACGACGGCGAGCGGCTTGGAGATGAACCCGCCGCCTCCGGTGATGCCGAGGGCCATGGGCAGCAGCGCGAAGATGGTGGCCAGGGCGGTCATCAGGATCGGGCGCAACCGCCTTCTGCCGCCCTCGACCACGGCGTCGTGCAGGGACATGCCCTGGTCCCGGTACTGGTTGATCAGGTCGAGCAGGACGATGGCGTTGGTCACCACGATGCCGACGAGCATCAGCATGCCGATCATCGCGGCCAGGCCGAGTGACGTGCCGGTGATCAGCAGGAGTCCGAGCGCGCCAGTCGCGGCGAACGGGATGGAGACCAGGAGCACCAGCGGCTGGATCAGGCTCCGGAAGGTGGCCACCATGATGAGGAACACCAGCGCCACCGCCGCCACCAGGGCGAGGCCGAGACTGCCGAAGGCCTCCTCCTGGTCCGCGCTGACACCGCCGATCTCGTAGGTGGCGCCGCCCGGCAATGTCAGCGCCTCGAGCCGCTTCTTCAGATCGGCGGAGGTGGCGCCCAGGTCGGAGCCTTCGGCCTTGCCGGACACGGTGGCGCTGCGCTTGCCGTCGATGCGCGTGAGAGAGACGGGCCCCTCGACTTCGCGGACGGTCGCCACGTCGGAGACAGTGGTCGTGCCGGCGAGCCTGAGGTTCCTGAGCGCAGTCAGCGACGCGGGGGTGCCGACCGGTCGCACGATCACGGCGGCGGTCCCTCCGTCGAGGTTCAGCTGCGTGACGGTGCTGCCGCGCAACGCCTGAGTCACGGCCTGCCCGACGGCGATCTCCGTGAGCCCGTGCGCGGCGGCCTTCTTCCTGTCCACCGTCACCTCAACCCGGGGCGCGGTGTCGGCGATGGTGGTGGTCACCTCGGTCACGCCGGACATCCCGGACATGGCCTGCTGCACCTGCTTCGTGGCGGCCGTGAGGGCGTCCTGCTCGGCGGCCTGGACGACGACCTCGAGCCCGTCGCCGCCGAGACCGCCGGACTGCCCGACCTGGATCTCGCCGATCGCGGGCAGCTTCCCGATGCGCTCGCGCAACGAGGTCTCCACCCCGGCGGTGTCGCTGCCCTCCTTGAGCGTGAGCGAGAAGCCCGCGCGGGCCGCCCCGCCTCCGCCGGCGTTGGCTCCGGGGCCGAGGTTGTTCCTCCCGCCGACGGTGACCTGGTAGGACTCGACCTGCTTCGTGCTCGTGATCACCTGCTCGACCTGCGCGGCCTTCGCGTCGGCGGTCGCGAGGGACGTGCCGACCGGCAGGGTCTGAGTGATGTTGATCGTGGCCTGGCCGGACTGGTCGATGAAGCTCGTGTGGATCCGTGGAACCAGGGCGAGGGTCCCCACGAAGACGACCAGAGCCGCGGCCACGATCCTGAGCCTGTGCTCGGTCGCGTATCGGATGACCGGGACGTACGCCCGCTGGAGCCACCCGTTACGCTCCCGCTCCTCGGCCTGGGTACGGATCGTTTCCGCGTCGGCGCCCCGCGGCGCCTTCATGAACCAGTAGGCGAGCACGGGGACCATGGTGAGGGCCACGAGCAGCGAGGCCAGCAGCGCCACGGTCACCGTGACCGCGAACGGGCTGAAGAGCTCGCCGACGAGACCGCCCGTGAACGCGATCGGCAGGAACACCGCGACCGTCGTGAGCGTCGACGCGGTCACCGCGCCCGCCACCTCGCGGACGGCGTTCTCCACCGCCTGCCGCTTGGCCTCGCCGTACGACAGGTGGCGCTTGATGTTCTCCAGCACCACGATCGAGTCGTCGACGACGCGGCCGATCGCGATGGTCAGCGCACCGAGGGTCAGCATGTTCAGCGAGTAGTCGCGGGCCCACAGGGCGATCAGCGCGATGAGCACCGACAGGGGGATCGACAACGCCGTCACGATCGTCGAGCGGATCGACAGAAGAAAGACGAGGATGACCAGGACGGCCATCACCAGGCCGAGCAGTCCTTCGGTGGTCAGGCTCTCGATGGCCTCACGTACAGAGGGCGCCTGGTCGAAGACCACGGTGAGCTGGGTGTCGCCGCCGAGCGCCCGGGTGAGCTCGGGCAGTTTCGACCTGACGGCATCGGAGATGGACACCGCGTTGCCGCCCGACTTCATCGTGATCGACACGGCCAGGCTCGGCTTGCCGTTCGTCCTGGTCAGCGTGGTGGAGTCGGCGAGTCCGAGGGAGACCTTCGCGACGTCGCCGAGCCGTACCGGCGCGGAGGCGGCCACCTGGCGCCCGCCCATGCGTCCCGCCGGAGTCCCGGCGGCCCCGCCGCCGGAAGCGGCCCCGCCGGACGAGACCGAGGGTGCGGCGGTGAGGTAGAGGTTCTTCAGGTCGTCCACGCCGGTGAAGCCCTTGCCTACCTGCACGGTCAGCGTCCGGTCCGACTGGGTCAGGGTGCCGGCGGGCACGGGGGAGCCGGCCGCCTGGATGGCGCCCGCGACGGCCGCCGCGGTCAGCCCGTGGCGGGCCAGCTTGTCGTCGTCCGGGGTGACGGTGACGACCTGGTCGCGTGCCCCGCTGACGGAGACGTCCCTGACCCCGTCGATCCCGCTGAGCGCCGGGGCGACCTGGGAGTTCAGCTTCGCGGCGAGCGCCCGCTGGTCCCCGGTCGAGCCGGCGGCGAGCTGGACGACCGGGAGGTCGTCGGTGCTTCCGGCAAGGACCTGGGGCTCGACTCCGTCGGGCAGTTGCGCGGAGACCCGCCCGATCGCCTGCTGGATCTGGGCCTGGGCGGCGTCGATGTCGGCGCCGAAGTCGAACGCCACCCCGACCGTCGAGCCGGACTCCCTGGACGTCGAGGTGACCCCGGTGACTCCCGCCAGGCCGCGGACCGCGTCCTCCAGCGGCATGGTCACCTGCTCCTCGACGATCTGCGGCGCGACTCCGGGGTACGACGACACGATCGAAACCGAGGGCAGGGATATCGAGGGCAGCAACTGCTGCTTGATCGCCGGGATCGTGTACGCGCCGAACCCGACCACCATGATGGTCAGGAGCGCGACCAGCCCCCGGTTGGCGAGGCTCAATCTGGTCAGAAAGGACATCGTTCCGCTTCTCTTCAGGTGACCCGGGGCTCATGCGATTGGCGAGCGAGGCCCGGGGCCGACGGCAGCCCGTCGTGACGCAATCAAGGCTCGCGTGCGCAGGGAGCCGACTCGCCCGACGCGAGGACGGTCTTCGGGTACCGCGATCGCAGTACCGCTCCGCGGCCGTTACGACGGAGGCCGCATCACCGCGATCCCGGGCGCACCAGCCCGGTCTCGTACGCGATGATCACCACTTGTGCGCGGTCGTGCGCGCCGAGCTTGAGCATCGCCCGGTTGACGTGTGTCTTCGCGGTCGTCCTGCTGATGCTGAGCCGGTCGGCGATCTCGTCGTTGGTCAGGCCGGCCGCCACGAGCGTCATCACCTCGCGCTCACGGTCGGTGAGGGAGTCGAGGTCCTCGGGCACGTGCTCCATGGTGGACGCCGGACCGGCGAGGAACCGGGCGATCAGCGCCTTCGTCGCCACCGGCGACAGTAGCGAGTCGCCGCGCGCGATCAGCCGGATCGCGTCGTGGAGCTCAGCGGCCTCCACGCTCTTGCCGAGGAACCCGCTCGCCCCCGCCCGTAGCGCGGCGAACACGTACTCGTCGATCTCGAAGGTGGTCAGGACCAGCACCTTGACGGGGGACAGCTCGCCGTCCGAGGTGATCGCCCGGGTCGCGGCCAGGCCGTCCATCCCGGGCATGCGGATGTCCATGAGCACCACGTCGGCCCGGGTCGACCTCGCGAGCCGTACGGCCTCGTCGCCGGTGGCCGCCTGGCCCACCACCGTGAGGTCGGGCGCGGTGTCGACGAGGATCTGGAACCCCGCCCTGACCAGCGCCTGGTCGTCGGCGATGACGATGCGAATCGGGGCGGTCCCCGTCACGGCGTGCTCACCCCCAGGGCCGCGGGGAGCACGGCCAGCACCCGGAAGCCGCCCGTCACGGATGGGCCGGTGGTGAACGTCCCGCCGACGGACAGGGCGCGTTCCCGCATGCCGACCAGCCCGTGGCCCGCAGGACCGGCCCCGGGGGGAGCCTTGAGTGGGCCGCCGTCGTCGGCGACGTCCACCACGAGATCCCGCGGCGTGTAGGCGATCCGGACGGTGGCACGGGCACGCGGGGCGTGCTTGCTGACGTTGGTCAGCGCCTCCTGCGTCACCCGGAAGGCGGCCAGCTCGACCGGCGCGGGCAGCGGGCGCGGATCGCCCTCCGTCCGGAAGTCGACGGCGAGCCCGGCGGCCGTGAACGAACCGATGAGGTCGTCGAGCCGGTCGAGCCCCGGCGCCGGTTCCGTGACCAGCTCATTGAGCGGCTCGTCCTGGCTTCCCGGCCGGCGGAGCAGGCCCACGGTGGTCCGCAGCTCCTCCAGGGCGGCGCGGCCCGCGAGCCTGATGTGCCCCAGCGCCTCGCGTGCCTGGGCCGGCTCGTCGTCGAGAACGTGCGCGGCGACCTGCGACTGGACGTTGATGAGGGCGATGTGGTGCGCCAAGACGTCGTGGAGTTCCCTGGCGATCCGCAGGCGTTCCTCCATGACCCTGCGCTCGGCCTCCTCCTCGCGCGTCTGCTCGGCCCGGCGCGCCCGTTCCTCGATGGCGGCCACATACGCGCGCCGGCTGCGCAGCGCGTCGCCCGCCGCGGTGGCCATGCCCAGCCAGGCGACCAGGCCCACGATCTCGGGATGGAGCCATGTCTCATCCGAGGCCAGCATCCGGCTCACCGCGAGGGTGAGTGCGGCCGCAGTTCCCGCAATCCACGCCGTCCTGCGCGGCACGAGTGTCGCGGCGGAGAAGGCGGCCACCACGGCGACGAGGATGAGAGGGCTCCGGGACGACGCGACCGCGTCGTGCACGACGGTCCCGGTCACGGTGACGGCGAGGACGCCGAGCGGCCATCGCCGGCGGAAGGCCAGGGCGCCGCACACCACCGCCCCGGTCACCGCCAGCCCCGGCGTCAGCTCGGGCCCCGGGCCCGGCCCCGCGGACGTCGCCGTGAGGATGACCGCGTACACGAAGACGGCCACGGCGGTGTCGAAGAGGTACGGCCGCGCCCGCAGTGCCTGTTTCAGGGACGCTCTCAGGTGCTGCACCCGTCCACGCTAGGGCCGCTCCGCGGCACGCTCGTCGTCCCCACGTACCGGTCGCGACTACTGCGACCGCGGTAGGGACCAGTCGAGGATCGGTCCCGCCGGAACGATGCGGGTCGGGTTGAGTCCGGGGTGGGTGCCGTAATAGTGCCGCTTGATGTGGTCGAACTCGGTGGTCCCGCCGAACGCCGGCAACCGGTAGAGGTCGCGCGCGTAGCGCCACAGGTTGGGCAGGTCCACCAGGCGGCGGAGGTTGGCCTTGAAATGGGTGACGTACACGCTGTCGAACCTGGCCAGCGTCACCCACAGGCGGACGTCGGCCTCGGTGATCCGGTCGCCGAACAGGTACCGGCGATCGGCCAGGCGCCGCTCGAGTTCGCCGAGAGTCGAGAACAGCGCGGACACGGCCGCGTCGTACGCCTCCTGGCTGGTCGCGAAGCCGCAGCGGTACACGCCGTTGTTGACGGTCGCGTAGACCTGCTCGTTGAGGGCGTCGATGTCGCCGCGCAGCGCGGCCGGGTACAGGTCGGCGTCCGGGTCGGCCCACTCGGCGAACTGGGTGCCCAGGTCGATGGTGATGTCAGGGAAGTTGTTGCTGACGATCCGGCCGCTCTCGCGGTCCCACAACACGGGCACCGAGACGTGGCCGTCGTAGCCGGGCTCCGTCGCCTCGTAGGCCTCGCGGAGCAGGGTGAAGCCGTTGAGCTCGTCGGGCCCGTGCCCGGGGCCTTCGCGGAAGGCCCACCCGCGGCCGTCGCGGACCGGGTCGACGACCGACAGTCCCACGACGTCCTCCAGGCCCATCAGCGACCGCACGATCACGGCCCGGTGCGCCCACGGGCAGGCGTACGACACGTAGAGGTGGTACCGGCCGGGCTGGGCCCGGTAACCGCTCTCCCCGTCCGCGGTGATCCGCCCCTGGAAGCGGTACAGGGGCCGTACGAACGAGCCGTCCTCGCGGGCGGGCGCCTTCAACGAGTAGTCGCCGTGGGCGGCGAAGTCCACCGGGCTCGCGACTGGGGTTGTCGTGGTCATCGGCACGTCCTTCCTCGGAGGCCTCGCCGCGCGTGCCGCCGGGGCCGCCCCGACCGGAGCGACCGCGTGCCGCACGCGCGCCGTCTCGAGGATAGACGCCCACCGAACGCCCGCCTACCGAACGCCCGCTCGCCGCCCGCCGCGCGCCCCTCGCCGCCTGCCGCTCGCCCGCCCGCCGGACCAGCGGGGGAACGTCTCAACCTTCGCCGCTCGCCGCGCCCGTCGCGGGCCGGTGCGGTGAGAACGCGCTCACGTCGGACGGCGGGGCCGTACCCAACGCGAGGTGCGCCGCGAGGAGCCCGGCGTACGGCCCGGCCGTCAGTCCGTAGGCGCTGAGTCCCGTGGCCAGCACGACGCCGCCGGTGAGCGGGCCGATGAGCGGCAGGCCGTCCGACGTGACCGGGCGGAAGCCCACCCGGGTCTCGAGGAGCGTCGCGGCGGCCAGCCCGGGCGCGAGTTCCACCCCGGTCGAGAGCACCTCGCCGATGCCGCCGGCCGTCACCCGGGCGTCGAAGCCGGCATCCTCGACGGTGGCTCCGAGCACCACGCGCGAACCGGGGAAGCCCAGCATGTACGGCCCGACCCGGGGCAGCACGATCGGCCAGCCCGACGTGTCGGTCCCGGGCAGTTCGGTATGCGCGATCTGACCGCGGCGCGCCCCGACGGCCACCTCGAGCCCGAGAGGCCGGCACAGCTCGCCGGTCCATGCCCCCGCCGCCACGACGACGGCGTCCGCTTCCAGGGGGGAGCCGTCGACCAGCAGCGCGCCCGACGTCGTGAATGACGCGGACCCGGTGACAATGCGGGTTTCGCGCCTGGCCGCCGCCCGGAGCAGGGCGTCCCTGACGGCCCTTCCGTCGACGCGGGCGGGTCCATCGATGTGCAGTGCGGCCAGGCCGGGACGCAGCGGGGGGAAGAGGTCCTCGGGCCGGTCGACGGTGGAGACGGCTCCCATGTCGGGCGCCGCCGCCTGCCTGCTCCGCAGAAGCGACTCGATCCCGCCGAGTTCGTCCGTCCGGTCGGCGACGAGGAGCGCGCCGGTCCTCGTGTGCCCGGCGTCGTGCTCGCCGTCCTCCGCCAGCGACTCCACCAGCTGGTCGTAATACCGCGTGCCTTCCAGGGCCAGCCTGTACCAGTCGTCCTCGCCCTCGTGGTCGACCCACGGGCAGAGGATTCCCGCGCCCGCGGCGGTCGCCTCCCCGGCGATCGGGTGGTCGACCAGGGTGACGGCGGCGCCGAGAAGCCGGAGATGGTAGGCGGCGCTCGCTCCGACGATTCCGCTTCCGACCACGACGATGGAAATGTCCGTTCGCATACCCGCATCGTCGCAGGGACCCGTGTCAGCGGTCCGCCTGTATCACGGCGTTGCGCGGCCCGGCCGCGGGCCGCCGCCCCGTTGAATGGGACAGGCCGTGCCTGCGCCGGAGCGGGGGACCACGGTCAGGGAACACGCGATATCGGGGGAGTCGTCATGTTCGAGCTGGCGCGAGGTGTAACGACGCTCGCAGGCAGGGTGATCATTGGTGTGATCTTCGTCTTCCACGGCTGGATGAAGGTCGCCGACGTGGGACTCGCCGGGACGGCCCAGATGTTCGAGGACGTGGGCGTCCCACTGGCCGGGATCGCCGGCCCTGGGGTCGCGCTGCTGGAACTGGTCGGAGGGGCCGCTCTGATCTTCGGCGCGGCATTGCCGCTGTTCGCGACGCTGCTGGCGATGGACATGATCGGTGCCGTCGTCTTCGTGCACGGACCCCATGGCCTGAGCTCGGAGAACGGCGGTTATGAGTACGTGCTGGCGCTCGCGGGGGCGTGCCTGCTCATCGCGTTCAGCGGCGGTGGAATCCTGGCCGTCGACAGTCTGCTGCGGCGCAGGGCTCCGCTGGCCGCGCGCTTCCGCGGGCGGACGGCGGCGAGGTCCCACGAGTTGTAGCTCCAGCTTTCCCGGAAAAGCGGCCCCGCACGCGGTGGTGATCGCAGGGGTGCGTATCCTCCCTCACCACGAGACCGATGGGACGCCTTCCGGCGTCCCGCAGGTCTCAACAAGGCGCCGCGCCGGTGGTCGCCGCGGGCCGCGCGGCGCCTCGCCGTGCGGCCGTACGTCGAGGAGATCGAGATCAACCTCTTGCGGGTGGGCCCGGACGGAGCCATAGCGGGACAGCCGCTGGTCCGGGCGCTGGCGGCGCATGGCGTGGACACCGTGTTCGGGACCCCGAGGACGCGCCGGCTCCCTGCCTACCGTCATCTGCACGGATTCGGCGTCAGGCACGTGAGCATGCGGCGTGAGCAGGCGGCGGTCCACGCCGCGTACGGTCACGCGAGAGTCGCCGGCCGGCCGGGCGTGTGCCTGCTGGCCTCCGGAACGCCGACCCTGGACGCCATGGGCGCGGTGGCCCAGGCGTACCGCGACTCCGTGCCGCTGCTGCTCGTGTCCTGCGGAGGCGGACAGGGGATCTCGGCCCAGGCTGCGGCCATGGGCGCGGTCACCGGGCACGCCCACCGCGTGGCGAGCGTGGCGGAGATCCCGGTCGCCGTCGCGCAGGCGTTCGCGGCGATGACGTCGGGGCGTCCCCGGCCCGTGCACATCGAGGTGCCCGCCGACCTGTCGGAGCCTCTCGGGGCCGCGCCGCCCGTCACCCCCATCCGCCTCGCCGTACCGGCTGCGCGGGACGAGGACCTGGACGCGGCCGCCGATCTCCTTTCCGCGGCCGAACGGCCGGTGATCGTGGCCGGCGGCGGCACGCGGGAGGCCGGGAACGAGTTGCGCGCGGTGGCCGAACGGCTCGGCGCGCTCGTGGTCACGACCGCCGGCGGCAAGGGCGTGATCTGGGACGACCATCCGCTCGCGCTCGGCGCGGGCACCCATCTCCGTACGGTCCACGACCTGGTGGAACAGGCTGACGCCGTTCTGGTCGTCGGCAGCGAGCTCGCGCCCTCGGACCTGTGGAACGGCCCGCTTCCCCTGTACGGCAGGCTGGTGCGGATCGACCTCGACCCGGAGCAGATCGTTACCGGCGCCGTTCCCGAGGTGGCCGTGGTCGCGGGCGCCGCGCAGGCGCTGCGCGGCCTGTTCGAGCGCCTGGACGAACGCGTGGGCGGCGTCCCTTCGGCCCTCGACGGCGAGCTCGACCCCGTCGACGACAAGGAACGTGACCAGATCCGCGACGAATGGCGCAGGCGCAAGCGGGCCGAGTCCCGCGCGGAGGGGGCGCAATGGCTTGAACTCGTCGACGCCCTGGCCGCGGTCCTGCCGCGCGACGCGGTCGTCGTCTCGGGTGCGGCGGCGAGCTCCGCCTACGGGGTGCTGGCCAACCTGCCCGCCTATCACCCCGGCGCGTTCCTCTACGGCGACGCGACCGCCGGGTTCGGGCTTCCGGCGGCGGTCGGGGCGAAGGTCGCGGCCCCGTGCGCGCCGGTCGTCGCGTTGCTGGACGAGCACGGGGCCATGTCGGCGCTGACCGAGTTGGCGGCGGCGGCCGCGCTCGCGCTGCCGCTTCCCGTGGTCGTGACCGGGGGCGCGGAGAGTCAGGGTGGCGATGGTCATCCGGACGCCGTCTGGATGTCCGGCCGGCCCTCCGCTGACCTGGCCGCGGCGGCCGAGGCCATGGGGTGCCGCGGCAGGCGCGTGACCGCGCCGGAAGCGGGCGCCGAGGTGATGAGGGCGTTCGGCGCGGACCGGCCGACGCTGATATGGGTGACCGCGTGACGTGACGCGGCCCAGGTGATCGGGTGCCTGAGGGCCGTTCCGGGAGACGGCTTCTCAAACCGGCGGTGGGGCGTCCGGAACCGGGACGGTCTCGGATGCCCCACGTCGGATGCCTCCTCCTATCGAAGAGGCGTCATCGGACCGGGTCAGGACCGTGACGTCGGGCCCGGGCGGTCCTGGCCGTAGGTTGTGCGGTCCTGGCCGTACGTCGAGTGCTCGGTCATCCTCGACTTGCCGAACCCGTGGCCGGCCCGGTCGTGCTTGGCCATGCCGAAGCGCATGGTGGCCAGACCGAGGGCCAGGATGATCGCGCCGACGACCACGTTGCTCCAGATGGTCCTGGCTGATGCCATGTCCCCCCGGATGACCCAGGGAGCGATGATGGTCCAGAGCCCGATCAGGGGCAGGACCCACGCGATGCCGTAGGTGCGGCCGTACATCGAGCTGTACCCCAGCGCGAGGAGCGTCACGACGAGACCCGTGATCAGGTTGTTGACGGTGAGCGGACCCCTGTCGCTGAACCCGGCGATCCAGGGCGAGAGCGCGAGGTACATGCCGCTTAGCAGCGCGAGGCCGTCGGCTCCCTGAGCGACGGGATTGGCCGCGGCGGCCTCATACCGCGCACGCATCTGCACGATGTCGGGATGCGTCCCGATGTCAGTGCTATGCGTCATCTGTTACACCACCCTTCTGAAGGCGTGGATTTAAACACTTATGTCCATCTTACGCCCCGTTCATCCGTTTGATCCAGATTGTGACGGAAGCATGGGATTCAGGTGGGCCGCTCCGCCGCGTTTGGGCTGGTGAGCGGGGGAAGGGGGGTTCTGCAGGCGCATGACCTGGAGGGATGAGCGATGAGTGTCAGGGACAAGATCCGCAACAAGGCTCAGGAGGCCGCGGGGAAGGCCAAGGAGATGGCGGGCCGGGCGACCGGCCACGAAGACCTCGAGGCCGAGGGCCGGGCCGACAAGAGCAAGGGCCGGACCAAGCAGGCAGGCGAGAAGATCAAGGACGCCGCGGGCAGGATCAAGGGCGCGTTCAAGAGCTGAAGTTCAAGGGTTGAAGCTCGAGATCTCAACTCGGCTGCGCCGTGCCACGGGCGGCCCCGTGGGTGATGATGAATGACCTGTGAACCGGGCCTGGACGGTTGCCAGGCCCGGTCGGGCCCCTGTCAGGGGGCCTGGGCGTGGAGCCTCAGGCGGCCTGCGGGAAGCTGATACGGAAGCCGGACGTCACGAACGACTGGATCAGGCGCATGAGCAGCGCCTCCAGCAGCATTACGACGGCCCTGGCCAGCATCGCGGTAACAAACTCGGACACTAGATACCTCGTGGCTGGAAAGTTGCATTCCACGGGATAGTGTCGCACAAAACTGACCATATTGGTACAGATTTGGTTAACCGATGATGAACGATCGGTGGTCGTCAGCCGTACATCCTCTCGATCGTCTTTTCGACCGCGCCGCCCATCAGGCTCGACGCGGCGGCCGATCCGAGCCCGATTCCCCAGCCGAACGGGCCGATCGGGCGTGATCCGAAGAACTGGCTGACGCCAGGAGTCGACACTATGACCATCAGCGCGGCCATCGAGGAGACCGCGGCGACCGTGACCGTGCGGTCCCGGCCGCCGGCGCCGAGAGTCCTGAGCAGCTGCGCCGACACCAGGGCCACGAGCGCGACCGTGTCCGCCCGGCTCCGGGTGCCGGTCATCCGGGCTGCCAGCCAGGCGGCCCCCGCGGCGGAGGCGGTCGTCACGGCCCGCACGTTGATGTCCTTGGTCAGCGCCGAGCCGAGAGAGCTCTCCGGCCCTTCCTCCAGGACCTTCTCCGGGCTGGCCGCGCTCGGCGGCCGTACGGCGACCGCCATGGCGGGCAACATGTCCGTGAGCATGTTGACCAGCAGGAGTTGCCGGGCGTTCAGAGCGCTGCGACCGGTCAGCAGGCTCGATCCCACCGTGAAGATGATCTCGCCGATGTTCCCGCCGAGCAGGATGCCCAGGGCGTCGCGGACCGATCCCCACATGGCCCTGCCCTCGACGATCGCGTCGATGATCGTCTCGATGCGGTCGTCGGTCACCACGATGTCGGCGGCGGCCCGGGCCGCCGCCGTGGCACGGGAGCCGAGCGCGACGCCCACGTCGGCGAGACGGATCGCGGGCACGTCGTTGGCGCCGTCGCCGGTCACGGCGACGATGCTGCCCGACTGCCTCAGTGCCGCGACGATGCGGGCCTTGTGGGCGGGCGTGGTCCGCGCGAACACCGACACCTCGGGAAGGATCTTGACCAGTTCCTCGTCGTCGAGCACGTCGAGCGAGGGCCCGGTCATGATCCGCAGGCCGTTCACGGCGTCGATCTCGGCCGCGATGGCCTCCGCCGTGCTCGGGTGGTCGCCCGTCAGCATGATCACCCGGACGCCCGCCTTCATCAGGCCCTGAACGCTCCGCGCGGCGGTCGGGCGCACGGGATCGGCCATGCCGAGGAATCCGAGGAAGCACAGCCGGTCGACGCGCGACTCGTCGAGGTCGGCGCGGCTGGACGCGGGCCGCTCCGCCACGGCGAGGACCCGGAAGCCCTGCAGGGCGAGCCGTTCGACCTCGGTCTCCAGCTCAAGCCGGGCGTCCTCGTCGAGCTCGGCCTCCTGGTCGTCGCGGAGCAGGGTCGCGCACCGGGTCAGCACCACCTCGGGCGCGCCCTTGACGCTGAGCAGGTGGCCGGATTCGGACAACCCGAGCACCGCGTGGAAGCCCCTGGCCGGCTCGAAGGGCATCTCGTCGACCCGCTCCCACTTGTCCAGCCCCTCGTCGGGAGCGACGCCGAGGCCCTGCGCCCCCTCGACCACGGCCCGGTCGGTGGGGTGGGCGAGGACCCGGCCGCCCTCGAACTTCGGTCCTGCGCGCAGAGCCGCGGCGACGACGCGGCGCAGCCTCGGCGTCATCGAGCCCTCACCGCCCTCGACCCGGCCGTCGGACACGCGGCGCAGGCTGATGTGGCCCTCGGTCAGCGTGCCCGTCTTGTCGAAGCACAGCACGTCCACCCGTCCGAGCGCCTCGATCGTGGAGGGATTGCGGACGAGAGTGTTCCGCGTCGACAGACGTTTGGCCGCCGCCAGCTCCGCGAGCGTCGCGACGAACGGAAGGCCTTCGGGGACCGCCGCGACGGCGAGGCTCACCGCCGGAGCGAGCGCCTGCGACAACGACGCGCCGCGGAGCAGCTCACCGGCCATCAGGACCACTCCGGAGCCGATCGCCATCGGCACGATCTTGCTGCTCAGCGTGCGCAGCCGCAGCTCCACGCCGCTGGGGGGAGGGCCGCCGTGGATGAGGTTGGCCGTCCTGCCCGTCTCCGTCTCCTCTCCCGTCGCCACGACCACCGCGAGACCCGAGCCCGCCGCCACCGAGCTGCCCTCGTACACCATGGAGCTCCGGTCGGCGACCGCGGGAGCGGTGGTCGGCGCGACGGCCTTGCTCACGAGTTGCGACTCCCCGGTGAGGGTGGACTCGTCGATCTCCAGGCCCACGGCCTTGAGCAGCCGGGCGTCGGCGGGGACGGCGTCGCCCGCCCGAAGCTCGATCACGTCGCCGGGGACCAGATCCTCGGCGGTGCTCGACTGGCCGCCGTCCGGGCGGCGCAGCCGCACCCGTACGGCGGTGGCCTCGGACAGGGCGCTCAGCACCCGGCCGGCGTCACGCCGCTGCGCACCGCCGAGGAGGGCGTTGACGCCCATCACGCTGACGATCAGCACGGCGTCGAGGACCGACCCGATGGCCGCCGAGACCCCCGCGCCGGCGGCGAGCACCGGGGTCAGCGGATTGGCCAGCTCTTCGACCGACGCCTTGGCGAGGGACTCGGGGCCCGCCGGGGCCGACCGCGCCGACGTCTTCCTCCGGAGCATGGCCTCGGCCTCGGTCAGCCCGCCGGGGGAGCTGTTCAGCCGCGCCAGGACGTCCTGCGCCGACATCGCGTGCCAGGGCGTGCGGTCGGCCGTGACCGGCGTCCCGCCGTTCCCCACGCGCCGCCCCGCCCACGTGCCCAGCACGACGGACGCGAGCGACGTCCCGTCGGCCACGAGCTGGGCCCGCCGTACGGCGGTGCGCTCCAGTCCCAGGATGCCGAGCGCGCCTCCGACCACCGCGGAGGCCGCCGCCAGCCGGACCCCCAGTTCACTGGCCCGCCGGGCGGCAGGAAGGCAGGCGAGCATCAGATGCGCGCAGTCGAGGTCGCCGAGGACGTCCGCCTCCCAGGGCACCTGGCGGGCCTTCCGGATCAGGCCGACACCCAGGTCCGCCTGCCGCAGGGCGCGGTGGGACCCGCCGGCGACCACGGCCACGCCGCGCCCCTCGGCCTGCAGGTCAAGGACGGCGCCGGTGAGATCCTCGCCGCCGGCGACCTGGGCCACGTGCAGCCTGCGGGCCAGCCACGACGGGCCTCCCGCCAGGAGCACCTCGCACGTGCCGCCCGCCGCCTCGGCCAGCGCCTCGGCCAGCGGATGCAGTTCGGGAGCGAGGCCGACCAGCGCGACGGCCCGCCTGCCCTTGATGACGCTGACGGGCCGGACCCCCTGGGCCCGCCACTGCGCCACCTGCGCGAGATCCTCGTCCCCCTTGTACGGCTCGGCCTTCCAGCCGTCGTGGCGGCGCCGGGCGTCGGGGTCGGTCAGGTCGAGCAACGAGTAGAGGCGGTCGTGCAGGTCGTCGAGGTCGAGCTTGGCCGTCAGGGGGACGATCGCGTCGATCGTCCAGGACCCGGTGGTGAGCGTCTCGGCGTCCAGGACCACGGTGTCGACGCGGTCCATCCGGCGCAGGGCGTGCCGGTTGAGGACCACGCCGCCGCGCTTGGCGAGCGCCCGGCCGACCGCGCTGGCGAAGGCGTCCCTGCCCACGCGCGCCGACTTCGGCGTTCCCGTGATGAGGACGGACAGCGCCCGGGCCCGGCTCCGGCTCGCCGCGAGGGTGAGGCCGTGTGCCGCCAGCGACGCGGGGCTGGCGATCTCGCAGTACCGCTCGATCGGCCCGCGTGGAAGCGACTCGGGCCGCGGCTCCTTCTCCGCCCGGACATGGGCGTAGGCCCCGTCGTGGGTGGCGAACCCCTCCTCCAGGCGAGCCCACGCGCCGAGCCCCGCACGGGCCTCGGCGTAGCGGCCGGCCGCGGCGAGCGAGTCGACGAACAGGCCCGCGGGCCGCTGGCCGAGCGTCTGGCCGACGAGCCGGGTGGTCGCGAAGAGGACCTCCGTGCCCGGGGCGCCGATGCGATGCTCCAGCTCTCGGCGGACTCGCGGCGTGTGCTCGGCGAGATGCAGGAACGTGGGAACGGTGGGGGGAAGCCGCCACACCCGCGTCGCACGGCCCGCGAGGGCCACTCCGGCGCCGAGAAGGCTGCCGGCCAGGCTCAGCGCCGCCCGGGCATGTTGCTCGCGGGCGTCGCGCGCCCAGATACCCTCGTCGGCGCCGTCCTCGGGGCCGTCGCCCATCTCCCAGTCGTCGGCCGCCTCGCCGCCCAGGACGGCCGCCCCGTCCGCGAGTTCCTCGTCCGTCGCGTCCGCGAGGTCTTCGCCCGGCTCCCGGTCCTCCAGGGCGCGGTCGTGGGCCGCTTCGGCGCGGGCGGCGTCGTCGAGCACGGCTTGGACGGCCTGGGCGACCCGGGCGGCCGGGTCGATCTCCGGCTCGCCGGTCGGGTCCGGCTGCCGGTCGCCGGTCTCGTCCTCGCCGGCAGGGTCGGCTTCTCGGTCGGCTTCTGGGTCGGCCCCTGGGCCGCCGTCGAGGTCGTCGACGTCGAACTCCTCCACGATCCGCAGGAGTTTGTCCATGTCGACCGTCTCGGGATCGCACGCCACGAAGACGCAGCCGAGTGCGCCGTTGACCTCGGCCCTGTCCATTCCCGCGTCGAGGAGTCGCGTCTCGAGGCCGGAGATCGCCTTCTCGGTGCCGGGGCCTCCGATGACGCGGAGGCTGATCCGCACCCCGCCGGCGCACACCTGAGTTCGCCGTGCCCGCGGTATGAGGGACAGCACAGGATCGGGCACCAGGGTGAGGACCTGGTCCGGCACCAGGGCCAGCAATGAGTCGGCGGCCAGCGAGCCGAACGGCCACATGTCGTTCTCCGGATATCGAATCTTGGATGTGGTGGACAAGGCCGGGTGATCACGAATGACCGCCCGGCACGGATCGAACATCTTCGATCACGGAGAGTGATCGATGGTGGGCGTGCGCACCCCCCGATCTCCTCGGCGTCCCGGCCGGGATCAGCCGGATCGGGCCGCGAAGGTCACGCGGGGTGACGCGGGTACTGCGGGTGAAGCAGACGGAGCGGGTGGAGCCGGTCGGCTCACGTGGTGGCGGCAGCCGACGTGGTCACGTGTCCATGGTGCGGACCCGGGGCCGAAACCCAGGGGACGTGCTCTGGGACGCGGCCACGCCGAGTGCTGCCTCCTATTCGCCGGCCTTGGTGGTGCGCTTGGCCGGCGCACGCTTGGCGGTCGGCTTCGCGTTGCCGGTCCGCACGGTCACTGTGCGCGCCGCTGAGCCGCGTGCGGCCGTGGTGCGTGCCGTGGCCTTCCGCGCCGCCGACGTGCGCGCCGTGGCGGTGGTGCGCCCGGTGGCGATGCGCGCGGGCGACGTCCTCGCCATGGAGGCGCGTGCCGCCGAGGTCCGTCCCGTCGAGCGTCCGGTTGTGGTGCGCCTGGCGGCGGTCCGTCCCGTGGTCGTACGACCGGCGGTGCTGCGTCCGGGGGCGGTGCGTCCGGTGCTGGTGCGTCCGGTCGTGCCTCCGGTCGTGCGCCGCGTGGTCGCCCGCGCGGTGGTCTTCCGTGCCGTGGTCGAACGTCCCGTGGTGCTTCGTGCCGCGGTCGTCCGCCGGGTACCGGTGCGGCCGGTGGTCGTGCGGCCGGTGGTGGTCCGTCCGGCGGTCGTGCCTGCCGTGGTGCGCCTCGCGGTGGTGGCGCGTCCGGTGGTGGTGCCCCCGGTTGTGCGCCGGGCTGCGGTGGTCCGCGCCGCGGTGGCGCGGCCGGTGGTGGCGCGGCCGGTAGTGGTCCGTCCGGCGGTCGTGCGGCCCGCGGTGGTGCCTGTCGTTGCGCGCTTCGCGGTGGTGGTGCGTCCGGTGGTGGTGCCCCCGGTTGCGCGCCGGGTGGTGGTGGCCCGTCCCGCGGTGGTGCGTCCGGCGGTGGTCCGCGCCGTGGTCGCACGGCCCGCGGTGGTGCCTGCCGCGGCGCGCTTCGCGGTGGTGGCCCGTCCTGCGGTGGTGCGTCCGGCGGTGGTCCGCGCCGTGGTCGCACGGCCCGCGGCGGTGCCTGCCGCGGCGCGCTTCGCGGTGGTGGCGCGGCCGGTCGTCGCGCCTGCGGCTGTGCGGCCCGCCGCGGTGGCCCGTCCGGCGGCGGTCCGCGCCGTGGTCGCACGGCCGGTGGTCGTGCGCCTCGCGGCCCCGGTCGTCGTCTTGCGCGCGGTGGTGCGCCTGGCGGCGGGCTTGCGCGTCGTCGGCTCCTCCGCGCCCTCGGACGGCTTCTCAGCCGATCGCATGGTCCTCGGCGGTGCGGCGCGCTGCGCGCGGAGCGGGGACCAGCGCTCCTGCATCTTGGTGCGCTGGGCGATTATCGTCCCGGCGCCGATGGCCGCCGCTACGGGCCATTCGATGAGCCCGAGGACGGCGAGCGCGCCCAGACCGCCGTAGTAGACGATGCGCTCAGGCGGGGGGAGGAACGTCCGAGCGATGTCCATGGCCTGCCCGACCTCACGCGTGCTGATATGGGGCATGTCCATGTGCGGCATCCGCATTTCCGGCTGGCGGACCTGGATGCTCATGAACGGCAGGTTGAGCTTGAGCTGGTGGCCGGAGCTCTTCTTCGCCACCGCGGAGCGAGTACTGGAGGTGCTGGACTTTCGCGTGCGTGACGGCCTTGTCGTCTGAGCCACGGTCATGGTTCCTCCCCCGAGTGCGAAACCCCCCGGCATGGTGGCGGGGTGTGGTCGGCCTGCCCGTGAGGTCCACGAGTGCAAAACGACCTTTCTATCTTCCACCGTGTCAGGTGGGGTTTCTGAAGCCGATAGTGGTTATTTGCTCACTTTTGCAGAAGCGATCTCCTGCACAGAGCTCGCTTCCGGGATATTCCCCACTAAAGCGCCCTTGGCTCGTCATAAGCGCGCGAAATCGAGTGGCGATGACAGGAAGCCGATGCGCGAGGATGTCGCCATGACACGTATCGGCATCTTGTTGTTCGAGCACGTCGAGGAGTTGGACGCCGTCGGCCCCTGGGAGGTGTTCGGCATGTGGGCGACCAAGTGGCCTGGTGAGGCGGAGGTCGTCGCGTTCGCCTCCGAGGCCGGGCCCGTGCTCGCGTCGAAGGGCATGACGCTGCACGCCGACCACGGGTACGCGGACGTCGGGCCGCTTGACGTACTCGTCTATCCGGGCGGAAGGGGCACACGCCCGCATCTCGAAGACCCCGCCCGGCTGGCGTGGGTCCGCGAGCAGCGGGAGCGGGTGCCGTTGCTGACCAGTGTGTGCACCGGCTCGCTCGTCTTCGCCGCCGCGGGACTGCTCGCCGGTCGGCCGGCGACCACGCACTGGGGCAGCCTGGACACCCTGAAGGGGCTCGACCCGAGCATCGACGTGCGGCCGGACGATCGCTACGTGGACGACGGCGACGTCATCACGTCCGCCGGCGTCTCCGCGGGCATCGACATGGCGCTGCACGTCGTCGCGCGGCTGGCGGGGACGGAACGCGCCAGGGACGTCAGGCGCATGATGCAGTACGACCCCATGCCGCCGGTGTAGGACGGCCCGCCGGTCAGTGGTCGGCGATGTGCAGGGCCCGGGGGCCTGAGCTCAGCCGCTCGGGCCCCTCCGGGCCGCACAACACGACGTCGGCCACCCGCGCGCCGAACAGGTCGGGCAGATAGATGGCCGTTTCGAGGCAGATCGTCATGCCGGGGGCCAACTTCTCGCCGGAGTCCAGCGACGGGCCCTCTTCAGGGCTGAGCCCGATGCCGCGCCCCTGCCGTTCGGACATGTAGTGGCCGTAGCCGCTGCCGTCGATCACGTCCCGGGCGAGCCGGGCCGGCTCGGATGCCGGAACTCCAGCTCGTACGGCGTCGGAGGCCGCCCGCTGGGCCGCGAGGACCACCGAGTACATGGCCTCGAAGTCCTCGGGGGGCTCGGCGACGGCGAACACGCGGGCCACCTCCGCGCAGTAGCCGTCCCACCGCCCGCACACAGAGACGGCCACCGCGTCCCCGGGGTTGATCACCCGGTCGCACGGCGTGTGCGCCGGGTCGGCCGTGTGTTCACCCGCCGCGACGACCACGGAGAGGGCCTCGTCGCACCCCGCCTCCGCCAGCATCGCCCGCAGCCTGTGGCCGATGGTCCGCTCGGTCGCCCCGAACCAGCCCAGGTCCCGCGCGGCGAGCAGCACCGAGTCTGCGGCCGAGGCCGCCCGCCGCAGGGCGCCGACCTCGGCCGGCCGCTTCGTCAGCCGGAGCGGCCCCAGCACGACCGAGGCCAGCATGAGCTCGGCGTCGAGCCCCATGATGAGCAACTCACGCGCCCGGGTCTCCGGGTCGACGGCGACGCGCCTCGCCGAGGCGGGCACGAGGGACGCGGCCTCGGCGGGTCCCGGCGCGCTTCGGGGCGGGCCCTCGAGCGTGAGGACGAGGTAACCCGGGCCCCGCCCCCCGAGATAACGGAAGTCGGGGGAGGGGCGCAGCACCAGCGCGTCGACGCCTGCGGCGGCCATACCGGCCCGCACGTCGTCGATCATGCGTGGGTCCATCAGCGGGGGTCCGTCGGGCGCGGCTCGCTCCGGCATGGCCCGTCGTGCCGCTCGGTCACGCCGGCTCGTGCAGCCAGCAGGCGACCGGGCCGAACTCCGGTTCCCGGTCCCGGCACACGTCCATCACCAGCGGACAGCGGGGGTGGAACCGGCACCCGGAGGGCGGATCCGCCGGGTCGGGAACGTCGCCGGGCAACTCCGCGGGAAGCACCCCGCGGCCGTCGGGATGCGGAATCGCGCCGAGAAGGGCCCGGGTGTAGGGGTGCCTCGGGTCGGCCCACACCTCCGCGGTGGGTCCCGTCTCGACGATCCTCCCCAGATACATCACCGCGATCCGGTCGGCGATCAGCCGGACGACCGACAGGTCGTGGCTGATGAACAGCAGCCCGGCCCCTGACTCCACGGCCAGGTCGCGCATCAGCCGTGCCACGTGCGACTGGGCCGAGGCGTCGAGCGCCGAGATCGGCTCGTCGCCGATCAGCAGGGACGGCCTGACCGCAAGGGCCCGCGCGATCGCGATCCGCTGCCGCTGCCCGCCCGAGAACTCGTGCGGGAAGCGCCCGGCGAAGTCGCGGGGCAGCCCGACGCGTTCGAGCAGGTCCTCGGGGGTGGTGGTGCGGTCTCCGGCTGTGCGGAGCCCGTCGGCTATCTGGGCTCCCACCCGCCGCCGCGGATTGAGCGAGGCGTAGGGATCCTGGAACACCATCTGCGCGCCGGTGAGAGCCCGGCTCCGGCTGCGCAGCCCGAGGGGGCTCACCGGATGCCCGCCGACCGTGATCGTGCCCGCGGCCGCCGGATGCAGGCCGCAGACCGCGCGCGCCAGCGTGGACTTGCCGCACCCCGACTCTCCGACGAGGCCGACCACCTCCCCGGCGGCCACGGTGAGGCTCGCCCCCGCCACGGCCCGGACGAGCGGGCGCCCGGGCGTGCGGTGCTCGACGACGAGGTCGTCGATCGTCAGCAGTGTCATCACCGCTCCTCTTGCGGAAGCTTGGGGCCGTCCCCTGGCAGGGACTCCAGCAGGACGCGGGTGTAGGCGTGGCGCGGCTCCGTGAGGACCTGCCCGCGCGGCCCGGTCTCCACGACCAGCCCGTCCTTCATCACGCTCACCTCGTCGGCCACGGCAGACATCACGCCGAGGTCGTGGGTCACCAGGAGCACCGCCAGGCCGAGGTCGTCGCAGAGCCCGCGGAGCAGCCGCAGGATGCCCGCCTGGACGGTCACGTCGAGCGCCGTGGTCGGCTCGTCCGCGATGAGCACCTTGGGCTCGCAGGCCAGGGCGACGGCGATGGCGATCCGCTGGCGCATGCCGCCGGAGAACTGGTGGGGATAGCGGTCGACGGCCGTCCCCGGAGACGGGATGCGCACCTTGGCGAGCAGGCCGACGGCCCTGTCCCGGGCCTCCTTCCTGCCGACGCCGAGGTGGTGCCGCATGTGCTCGGTCAGCTGGACGCCCACCGTCACCATGGGGTGCAGGCTGGTGGCGGGGTCCTGGAAGACCATCGCGATCTCGGCCCCCCGCACCGCGTTGAGCCGCTTGGCGGGCATGGCCAGCAGATCCCGGCCCTCCAGCTCGATCCGCCCGGCCGTACGGGAGCCGTGGGGCAGCAGACCGAGCACGGCGAGCCCGGTGACGGTCTTGCCCGAACCGCTCTCGCCCGCCAGGCCGTGCACGCGGCCGGCTCCGACCTCGAGGTCGACGCCGCGCAGGATCTCCGCGCCGCCGATGGAGACCGTCAGGCCCGAGATGGTCAGCGTCACAGCGCACGCTCCTTGATGGCCCTGGCGGTGCGGGGGTCGAGGGCGTCTCGCAGCGAGTCACCGAGGAAGTTGAACGCGAGGACCACGGTCAGGATGGCCAGCCCGGGGAAGGTGGCGACCCACCAGCTGTCGAAGACCTCGACCCCCGAGGCGACCATCGCGCCCCATTCGGGTGACGGCGGCTTGGCGCCCAGGCCGAGGAAGGACAGCCCGGAGAGCAGGAGGAGCGCCGTCCCGATGTCCAGGGTGGCGAGGACCATGATCGGTCCTGTCACGTTGGGCAGGACGTCCACCCGGAGCGAGCGCCAGGCGGAGAAGCCGAGCAGGCGCCCGCTCAGGACGAACTCGCGCTCCCGCACTCCGAGCACCAGCCCGCGCGTCACCCTGGCGTAGGACGGCCACGCGACGACGAGCACGGCGAGGACCGCGTTGGCCAGGCTCGCCCCGAGCGCGGCCGCCACGACCATGGCGAGGATCACCGTGGGGAAGGCGAACACGAGGTCGGCGACCCGCATGATCGTCTCGCCCACCCATCGGCCGAAATATCCGGCGGCGGCGCCGAGCAGGCCGCCGATCAGCACCGACAGCGCCACGAGCAGCAGGGTGAGCGGGATCGAGACCCGCGCGCCGTACATGACCCGGCTGAGGATGTCGCGGCCGAGCTGGTCGGTGCCGAACCAGTGCCCGGCGCCGGGCGGCGCCAGGCGCGGCAGGTCCTGCGCCAGCGGGTCGTGCGGCGCCAGCAGCGGCGCGGCGACGGCGATCACGATCCAGACGAGGGCGATGACGCCGCCGGCCACGGCCAGGGGCCGCCGCCACGCCTCAGGCAGGCGGACCCGGCGCGGCCGGATCTCCGCCCGCCGCTCCGGGTCGAGGACCCCGGGTCGTTTCACGAGACCCTCACTCTCGGGTCGACGACGCCGTAGAGCACGTCGACGACGAGGTTGATGACGAGGTAGACCAGGCCGACCACGAGCCCGACGCCCATGACGGCCGGCAGGTCGAGGGTCGTCGCGCTCTTGTAGGCGTACTGGCCGACGCCCGGCCAGGCGAAGACCGCCTCGACCAGCACCGTCCCGGACAGCAGGCTGCCGAACGCGAGGCCGGCCACGGTGATGATCGGCACCAGGGCGGGCCGCAGGACGTACCGGAACAGGACGACCCGGCCAGGCAGCCCCTTCGCCCGGGCGGCGCGGACGTAGTCCTGCCCGAGCACCTCCAGCACCGCGGACCGGGTGAAGCGGGTGAGCAGGCCGATCGTGTACAGCGCCAGCACGAGCGCGGGGGCGAGCAGGTGCCCGACGGCCGAGGCGAACACGTCCCATTGGCCGGAGAGCGCGGAGTCGACCGTGTACAGCCCGGTGACCTGCGGCGGCGGGCTCATGCCGGGGTCGATCCTGCCGCTGCCCGGTGTGATCTGCAGCCGGAAGAAGAAGACGTAGAAGGCCACGAGGGCCAGCCAGAACGTCGGCACGGAGATGCCGATGAGGCTGGCGATCCTGAGCACGTGGTCGGACAGCCGGTCGCGGCGCAGGGCGGCGATCACGCCGAACGCCACCCCCAGGACCAGCGAGATGAGGATCGCGGTCCCGGCCAGTTCCAGGGTCGCAGGGACGAACTCGGCGAGGTCGTCGCGGACCGGCCGGTGACTCTGCTGGCTCATCCCGAGGTCGCCGTGCAGCAGGCCCTCAAGGTGCAGCAGGTACTGCTCCGGCAGCGGGCGGTCGAGCCCGTGGTCGGCCCGCCACTGGGCCACGATGGCGGGGTCGCCGAGGGCCTGCTGACCGAGGTTGGCCGAGACGGGGTCGCCGGGGACCAGGTTGGTCAGCACGAACGTGACCAGTGTGATGGCCACCGCGAGAAGCAGTGCGACGGCCACCCGGCGGGCCAGGAAGCGGGCCAGGGGCCTGCGGGAGCCGCGCGGCCCCCGCCCGGTACGGCCGGGCGGCGCGGGGGCCGTGGTGGCCCCCTGCGCCGCCGTACCGGGCCCTGGTTCGTTACTTGGCGCCGAGGTCGGCGACATCGACGGTCCACACCGGGTTGTAGGCCATGCCGGTGACGGTCGCGGCCGTCACGATGTTCTGGCTGGGCTGGATGAGGGGGACGAAGGGGCCGGAGGCGTTGAGCTTCGTCTGGATGTCGGCGTACGCCTGCTTGCGTGCGTCGTCGCCGAGGGTGGTCGCCGCCTTGTCGCCCGCCGCCTCGAGGTCCTTGTCCGCCCCGGCCTTCCAGCCGGCCCGCAGGCCGACGAGCTTGCCGGGGAGGAAGGCCAGGTAGTCGCTGGGGTCCGGATAGTCGGGTCCCCAGTACCAGAGGCCGAGCTCCTCCTTGCCGTTGCGGTAGTTGTCCAGGGCGGTGGTGACCGGCGCGGGAGCGAGCTCCACGTTGATGCCGACCTCCTTGAGGTTGGCCTGGATCCGTTCTGCCAGCGGCTGGAAGGACAGGCCGTTGACGGTCAGCTCGCTCGGGTACTCGAGCTTGACCGTCGGGTTGCTCTGCCCGCTCGACTGGAGCGCGGCCTTGGCCCCCTCGACGTCACGCTGGGTGACCTGGTCGGCCGGCAGCGCGCCGAGCAGCATCGACGGGATCACGCCCGGGGCCTGCACCGATCCCTCTCCCGCGAGCTCGAGCAGGCCCGCGTAGTCGACGCCCTTGCGGACCGCCTCGGCGAACCCGGGGCTGGAGGTCACCTTGCTGACCGACGGGTCCTGGTTGGCCAGCAGGAAGATGACGTTGGCCGACGGCGTCTTGGCGACCTGGAGGCCGCCGGAGATGCCGGAGACCTGGTCGCCCGACAGGTTCAGCGCCACCTGGCTGTCGCCGCGCTGCACGTTGAGCTTCTGCGTCGCGGCCTCGACGTTGCGGATGACCACCTTGTCGTAGACCGGCTTGCTCGCGCCCCAGTACCTGGTGTTCGCCTTGAGCACGACCTGGTTGCTGACGTTGAACGACTCGATCGTGTACGGCCCCGAGCCGGCGGAGTTCGCGTTCAGGTACGCCTCGGCCTTGTCGTTCGCGTCCGTGGTCGCGCCGTTGGCCTTGGCGACCTTGGAGTTGATGATGCCCAGAGCCGGGTTGGGGAGCAGGAACGGCAGGGCGGGGTTGGGCGTCTTGGACGTCAGGGTGATCGTGGACTCGTCGGTCTTGGCGACGTCCACCCCGTCGAGGAGGAAGGACGGGGTGCCCTTCATGTCGCGCACCCGGGTCAGCGAGAACACCACGTCGTCGGCCGTGACGGGGGAGCCGTCGGAGAAGGTGGCCCCCGCGCGGAGCTTCAGCGTGAGCGTGGTGCCGTCGGGCGACAGCTCGTACGACTCGGCCAGGGCCGGGACCGGCTTGGTCACGTCGGACCCGTCAAAGGTGAGCAGCGTGTCGTAGATCGCCTTGTCGACGATCAGGCCGGTGGGCTCGTACGTGCGGCCGGGGTCGGCCGTCTTGAGGTCGAACGAGGTGTCGATCACGAGCGTCTTGGCCGCGGTGCCGCCCGGGGACGTCGTCGACGAACCGCCGCCGGAGCAGGCGGCGAGGGAGAGGAAGCCGGTGAGCAGCACCGGCAGCAGGGCTGCCTGCGCCTGCCGCGAACGGGTCGCCATTTCTGTATCCTCCGAAAATCGGTCGGTATAGACGTTTGGTCGCCGATCGTCCAGGATTGTCCGGCAGAAAGTCCAGCTCGTACGGCAAAGCCGAGACGAAACGCCCGCGGAGGAATAGACGGTGACCGAAACGTCAAGCAACCAGAGCACTGAGGGCGGCCCGCCTGGACGGATCGGCATCGGCCTGGAACTGGACGCCACGCATCTGAAGATCCTCGAAGTACTCCGGGAGAACGGGAGGATCTCCGTGGCGGCGCTCGCCGAGCGGGTCGGCATCTCGCGGGCCAACGCGTACACGCGCTTCGAGGCGCTGCGCGCCGACGGCGCGATCAGGAGGTTCACGGCCGAGATCGACCATACGCGCGCCGGGCTGGGCATCACCGCGCTGATCTTCGTGACCGTCCGGCAGCAGATGTGGCGTCAGTTCCGCGCCGAGCTGGCCAAGATGCCGGAGGTGGAGTACTGCGCCATCACCACGGGGCAGCACGACGCCATGATCCAGATCAGGGTGGCGGACGTCGCCGCGGTGCACAGCATGGTCACCGAACGCCTGGCCAACATCCCGGCGGTCAAGGCGACCGAGACGGTCTTCATCCTCGACGAGGTGATCCGGCGGCCCTACGTGCTGCCGAGCGACCGCGGCCCGGGCCGCCCTCCCCGCCGTCCGGCCCCGGCGCCCGCGCAGGATCCCGTCCCGCTCGGCAAACTCGGCTTCGTGGGCGCGGCGGAGGGCAGGGCCGGGCTCGGCAAGGAGTAGCGGCGCGTCACCGGAGCTCGGTGCAGACGCTGACGTGCGTCTCGCCGTCGCCGGCGAACTGGAACTCCTCGACCAGCCGCAGGCGGCCGTCGGGCAGGGCCTCGATGCGGCTGCTGCTCCGGCCGCTCGCCCGCTCGCCCGTCGTCAGCAGGTGGACGTACGACAGCTCGATCCGGTCGGCGTCCCTGGTGCCGACGAACCGGCCGTGCTCCACCGTGTCCCCGGCGTAACTGCCCCAGATGACCCCGTCGGCCTCCTCGTAGGCGAACTCGGTCGGCGCGTCGGGATCGACCGTGCTGGACGTGGAGCTGACCATGGCGAATCGGCGGCCGTTGAGGAGATCCTTGTCGTTCACGACTCCGCATCGTGCCGGACTCACGGACATCCGCAACCAGACCTGGACGTTTAGCTCACAATCACGCTTTACGCGTAGTTATCCGTCCAGGTGTAGCGGGTGATCAGGCGTGAGATCAGCGGCCGACCGTTTCGCTGAGCGCGGCCAGCGCGGCGCCGCGCGCGCCGGCCATGTCCAGGTCCTCCACGAGCGCCACGGTCGTGACCCGCCGCTGCTCCTCGCGCAGAAGCGTGTGCTCGCGCACCTTCTCGAGGAACCACTCGCGGAAATGCGGCGCGGCCTCGACCACGCCGCCTCCGACGAAGTACGCGTCCGGGTCGGTGAAGTTGGCCGCGATGGTGAACAGCCGCCCGATCGCCTTCGCCTGCTGCTCGAAGACCTTGAGCGCGAGCTCGTCGCCGTTCTCCGCGTAGCCGCGCAGCAGCTTGGCGGCCTTGCCGATCGGCTCGATCCGCGCCAGGTCGTGGTCGGGGAACCGGGACAGCCAGTAGGGCAGGAGGTTCTTCTCGATGCCGGTCAGCGAGGCGACGCTCTCGGCGTCGCCGGTGAACCCGCAGTTGCAGACCGGCAGCGGCTGGCCGTCCTCGAGCAGGCCGTGCAGCGGGATGTGGACGTGGCCGAGCTCGCCCGCCATGCCGGCGGCGCCCTTCACCACCTGCCCCGACTCGATGACGCCGCCGCCGAGCCCGGTGCCGACGATCGCGGAGACCGAGGAGTTGTCCCACGCGTCGTCGCCGAAACGGACGTGGTGCGTGTAGAGCGCGGCCGCGTTCCCGTCGTTGTTGTAGACGACCGGCAGGCCCAGCCGGGCCTCGAGCGCGCCCCGGAAGTCGTAGCCGTACCAGCCGGGATCGACGAAGTTCGTCGCGCCCTTCGAGGAGATCACCCCGTTCGCGCTCGCCGGCCCCGGAGTGTCCAGGCCGACGGCGCGGACCCGCTCGGCGGCCGTGCCGGTGACCTCGAGCACGTTCTGCATGGCGACGACGAGCTGCTCGACGGCGGTCTCCGGACCCTCGCGGACCAGGCTGGGCGTCTCGACCATGCGGTGGACAAGGAACCGCCCCGAGGCGTCCAGGATCGTCGCGTTGTTGCTGGTGCCGCCGTTGTCCAGGCCGACGACGACCCAGGACCCTGCATCTGCCATTGGGGGATTTCCTTCTGTCCGCGCTTGTGACAGTCGACACTACGAGAGATCGTGCGCCCAGCACACCCCGTGCTTCACCTCCGTCCCCCGCCTCATGAGGCTGACGTGTCCCGGTGGAGTGGCTTTACAGAAACAGTCTTGGGTTTCGCGATGCGATGTCCTCGCCAGGGACGCTGGACCGGTACATAGTGAATCCGTCTCCGGAATCCCCTGATTCGACCACTACCCCGGGTGGCGGCCATGGCTGTAGTAGGCACGTGGAACCTCGAGAACCTCTACCGTCCCGGCGGCGAGTTCGGCCCCCGGGACCCGGCGGCCTACGAGGCCAAGCTCAAGGCGCTGAGCGCGACGATCACCAGGATCTCTCCCGACGTGCTCGGCGTCGAAGAGGTCGGCGACCCGGCCGCCCTCGATGACCTGGTCTCCCTCCTGGACGGCGAGTGGCACGTCGCGCTCTCGCGGCATCCCGACGCCCGGGGCATCCGCGTCGGCTTCGTCAGCAGATTCCCCCTCCAGGTGCTGCACCAGATCACCGGTTTCTCCCACCCGCTCGCACCCGTCCAGGCGGACGACAACGGGGCCACCACCTTCCAGACCAGCAGGGGCGTGCTGGCCGTACGGGTGGAGCCGCGGCCCGGAACGGCGCTCGACATCGTGGTCTGCCACCTCAAGTCGAAGCTGTTGTCCTTCCCCGGCAAACGGTTCCAGCCGCGGGACGAGGGGGAGCGGGCCAGGTTCGGCGCGTACGCGCTGTACCGGCGCAGCGCCGAGGCCGTCACCGTGCGGGCCCTGGCCGACCGGCTGCTCGACCGGCAGGGGCACACGCGCGGCGTCATCGTGCTCGGCGACCTCAACGACGAACCCGAGGCGGCGACCACCCAGATCCTGCTCGGCCCGCCCGGCTCGGAGATCGGCACCGTGGGGGAGCGGCGGCCGGACAAGGGCGACGCGACCCGCCTGTGGAACCTCGCGCCGCTCATCCCCGAATCCGAGCGGCACTCCCGCGTCTACCACGGCCGGGGCGAGCTGATCGACCACATCCTGGTCAGCCGGGCCGTCCTGGACCGGGTCGAGTCGGTCAGGTCCGTGGTCGACCACGGGCTGCCGTCGGTCGGGGACGAGCCGGCGGCGCGAAGGGACGCGGCCGACTCCGACCACGCACCGGTCGTCGCCACGCTGTCGATCTGAGCCGAGCAAGTCTGGGACATGACGGTCTGGGCCGTCACGTTCTCAGCCGTCGCGCGGTCCGGGCGATCACGCGATCGTCTGCCACCAGGCGTCGACGGGCGGCAGGTCGTCAACGCTCACCCGCTCGCCCGGCCTGGGCACGGCGAGCCGGACGTCGCGCGCCTTCGCCTCCCGCCACAGCCGCTCGATCGGCTCGCTCCAGGCGTGGTAGGAGAGGTTGAACGTCCCCCAGTGCACAGGCAGCAGCACCCCCGCGCGCACGTCGAGGTGCGTGAGGATCGCCTCCTCCGGCGTCATGTGGATGTCCGGCCAGCCGGGGCTGTAGGCGCCGATCTGGACGAGGGACAGGTCGAAGGGGCCGTGCTCCTCGCCGATGGCCGCGTACCCGGCGAAGTAGCCGGAGTCGCCCGTGTAGAACACCCGCCTGCGCTCGCCCGCGACCACCCAGGACGCCCAGAGGGTCCGGTCACGGGTGAACACGCGGCCGGAGAAATGCTGCGCGGGGGTCGCGACGAAGCGCAGCCCCGCGACGACGGCCTCCTCGTTCCAGTCGAGCTCGATGATCCGCGACGCGGGCACCTTCCACCGCTGGAGATGGGCGCCGACCCCGAGCGGCACGAGGAACGGCGCGGATCCCGCCCGGGTGAGCGCCCTGACGGTCTCCAGATCGAGATGGTCGTAGTGGTCATGGGAGATCACGACGGCGTCGATCTCGGGCAGGTCGTCCAGGGGCACGGGGACGGGATGCAGCCGCCGGGGGCCGGCCAGCGGGGAGGGAGAGCAGCGGTCGCTCCACACCGGGTCGAACAGGACGCGCCTGCCCTCGATCTCCACCATCGCCGAGGAGTGGCCGTACCAGATGACGTCCAGGTCGCCGCCGGGCGCGCGGGACGGCGTCACGAGCGGCACGGGCAACCGGGGAGCGCGCGCCTGCTTCCCGAAGATCATCTCGCGGGCGACCCGGCTGACCGTGCCGGGCGGCAGGATCGGGCTCGGGTTGCCGTTCCTGAAAGCGCCGTCGCGGAACTGGGGCGACCGCTTCACCCGGCGGGCCCGCTCTCCGGAAGGCCGCGAGCCGAGGGCGGCGGGAATGCCGCGCAGGGCCCACCCGGCGGCGCCGAGTGCGACCGCTCCCGTGATCAGGGCCAGCTTCCGGCCGTGTCGACCTGCCATTGAACACTCTCCTTGCCGGGGGTGGCGCGGCGCCGGGATGGCGCGAATCGGGACGGATCGGGGGGTGGTGTGAGTCGGGGTGGGCGGGGAGCCGGGAGGCGCGCGCCGAGCACGCCGCAGATCAGCCTAGACAATCCCGGCCGTGGTCCGCGCACGCGTCCCCGCGCGGCGGCGCCCGCTCAGCCGAACTCAACCGAGGAACTCCTCCAGGGCGCGGCCGAGCGGACCGGGGTCCTCGCTCGGCACGCCGTGGTGCGAGACGCCGGGCAGGACCTCGGTGACGACATGGGGCAGAAGCCGGCGGGCGCCGGCCGCCACCTCGCGGACGTCGTGCGCCCTGCTCCGCCCGGCGAGCAGGACCAGCGCCGGCACGTCCGAGGCGCGCAACCGCTCAGAGGCGGGACGGCGCGGCATGACGACTTTGGAACGGGGGAACTCCGCTCCCAGGCACATCAGCCGCAGCCAGGCCGGATCGACCGCCGCGCCGCCGGTCTCCCAGTGGATGAAGGCGCGCATCCGATCGGCGTCCGGCCTGACGAACAGGGGGACGGAACGCAGGCGGTAGCTCAGGCGCAGGCCGGCGAAGCAGTCGGTCGGGTCGAGCAGCGTGAGCCTGCGCACCCGCTTCGGGGCGTGCAGGGCGTAGCCGAGTGCGAGCCACCCGCCGTAGGAGTGGCCGCAGAGGTCCGCCGCGTCCAGGTCCAGCCCGTTGAAGAGCCCGTCCAGCCAGTCCATCAGGTCGGCCTGGGTCGTGACGGGGCGGCCGTCGGCGACGCTGCGGCCCGCTTCGCCGATGGTGTCGACCGCGTACACGCGGCGGGTACGGCTCAGCAGCTCCACCTGGCCGAACCACACGGTCGACGTCGCGCCGCCGCCGTGCAGCAGGACGAGGGGCGGTCCTTCGCGTGGCCCGCACACGTTGACGTGGGTAGTGCCGTACGGAGAGCGGAGCCGTGCGGACTCGACGGGGACCGGCCACTGGGCCAGGACGGCGTCGTAGGCGGCGAGGTACTCGGCCGCTCCGTTCATGGTCGTGAACGGGTTCCGGAACGCGGGACTCGGTTCGGGATCCTCGGCCATCGTCACCCCGGCTCGTCGGCTGCCACGCCCGCCGGTGTGCGGTCGTGCCTTCGGTGAAGTGCGTGATCTACACAATCCCACATATCTCATATTTGGGACTGACTTCGCATAACCGCAATTCAGCGAGTGGCCCCGCAGCCCGGCCCGGCTCCCGGTGGGAGGCCCGGCCGCGTGCGTCCGATGTGGTCCGGCTATCTCTTCAGGACCCGGCGGACCTTGTCGGCGGCGCGGCTCAGCACGGACCGCTGTCCGGATGCCGCGGGCCTGGGTCGCGCGGGAGCCGTTGCCGGGTCGGCGACGGAGGCCTCCTCGTGCCGCACCACGGCGGCCCCGCCGTCCTCGGAGACCCCGACGACCAGCGGGAGCTTCGCGAACTTCGGCTTGCCCGAGGAGGGCAGGGACAGGTCCAGGCGCCACTGGGCGCCCGCCAGTTCGCTCATCGGAAGTTCGGCGGTGAGCACCGCGCCCGCGCCCTGACGCGCGTCCAGTCGGGCGGCGAGAGTCACCTTCCGCTTCGACGCGGGCGCGGCCAGCCTGAGTGTGGCCTCGCCCGCATCCTGGAGATGCAGAGGGAGGGGCACGGTGAGCCCGGCCTGGCCCGCCCGGACCGTCGCGTCGGCCTCGGTCAGGCCGGTGAGCTCGATGGGGAACCGCTTGGTCTTCTGGTCGACGTCCAGCGAGAGGTTGCCGTGCGGGGTCGTCCAGTACGGGAGCACCAGCCGCCACGGCGAGCCCACGAGAGCGCCGGTCCGCCCGCGTTCCGCGTCCTCGCCGCGGACCGAGCCGAGGCGCGTCTCCTTGGTCCAGCCGCAGGAGCTGATGCGGATCAGCACGTCCCAGATGCCCGCCCGAAGCTCGGCGCCGCCGGCCGCGGCCTGCGGGTCGACGAGTGCGGTGGCGCGCAGCACCTGCCGGGACATTCCGTCCCGTCCCTCCGCGGGGACCTTCACACGGGTCAGCTCGATCGGCTGGAAGAATTCCGCGGCCGTCTCGCGCTCCCGTACGACCAGGTCCACCTTGGACCGGCCCAGCGGCGCCGAGGTGTCGGCGCCCAGTCGCGCGACGGCCTCCATGGTGGACTCCGGCAGCGCCGGGTCGATCAGGTCCCTGTCGCCGTCGCCGCGGAAGGTGATCGGTTCGCCGCCGGACAGGTACTCGGCGCTGAAACCGATCTCCAGTTTCCCGTCCTTCCACGCGAGGCGCTCCAGGGTGCCGGAGGGCCTGATCCCGGCCTCCCACCGCGCGAACTCCTCCAGGTCGCCCAGCCGGTCGGCGGCGATCAACGCGGCGGCGATCTGCTGGGTGGGCTGCAGGCCCGCCGCGACGCCCGGGCCGAAACGCTCCACGACCACCTTGTGGATCTCGCGGAAGAGCTCCTGCCGGTAGTCCTCGGGAAGCTTGAGCAGGCGCTGCCCGCGCATCCGCTCGACCATCTCGTTGCGCAGCCAGCGGCGGTAGAGCCGGTCGCGCAGGGGGCCCGGCTCGGTGTACCGCTCCACGATGTCGAGGGCCTCACGGAGGTTGGTGAAGTACCCGACCGGGTCGAACCGCTGGAAGCCCGCGTTCGAGGCGTCGTCACGCCTGATGTGGTAGTAGCACAGGTAGTCGCTGAGGACCGCGATGTTCCCGGCCCGCAGGTACGCCTCGGTGACGAAGACGTGGTCCTCGAGCCGGCGGCGCCCCTCCTTGTACCGGAGGTCGCAGCGGTCCAGGAACTCCTTGCGGAACATCTTGTGCGGAGTGAGGCTGTCGATCAGCGGGGCGTTCTCCACGGTGGCGCGGGGACGGTTCTCACGGAAGAGCTCCAGCGGAACCGGGCGTCCCTTGCCCGCCATCTTGCCGACGATCACGTCGGCGTCGTGCTCGACGCCGTAGTCGTACATCCGCTCCAGGGCCTCGTCGCCCAGCCAGTCGTCGTTGTCGACGAACTGGATGAACTCCCCCTTCGCCGCCGCGATGCCGGTGTTGCGCGGTTTCCCCGACCAGCCGGACCCCTCCTGGTGGTGGATCACGTGCATGTGCGGGTGCTCGGCGGCGAGGCGGTCGAGGCGCGCGGGGGTCTCGTCGGTGGAGCCGTCGTCGACGAAGATGGCCTCGTACTCGTCGTCCGGGAGGCTCTGACGCAGGAGCGAGGCTATGCAGTCCTCGATGTACTCACCCGGGTTGTAGACCGGGATGACGACGCTCACCTTGATGGGCATGTCGTATGTCGCCTCAATCATCTGGTCGGGGGCCCCTGGCACAAGATCGCCCGGAGAGTCGTGCGGGACACGCTAGCGGGTGCCCGGTGATCTCCGCGATCGTCTGCGCGGACCGTCGCGGTCCCACGCCCGGGCCCGGGGTACGGCGAACCGCCCCCGGCGAGGGCTTCGGAGCGTGAAGCGGCACCCGGGCCGGCCGCCGGCGGGAGGGAACAGAGCGGCCGGGCTCCTTGGGGGAACCCGGCCGTGATGCATGCGGTGTCTCCGGAGTGTGCCGGCGTCAGCGGCGGGAGGACCCGGGGTCGGTGAGGCCCGCGCGCCGGAGGGCCTCGGCCATCGCGCCGCCGCCGGAGCCGCTGCCGCCGCCCGAGCCGCGTCCGGAGCGGTTGCCGGAGCCGCTGCCGCCGCCCGAGCCGCCTCCGGAGCGATTGCCGGAGCCCCGGTTCTGCCCGGTGCTCTGGCCGGCGTTCTGGCCGCCGTCCCTGCCCTGACGGCCCCGGCCCGCGCCCCGGTCCTGCTGGGGCCTCCCGTCCCGAGAGGGCCGTCCGCCCTGGCCCGCGGTCGCCTCGTCCTCGAGCCGGAGCGTGAGCGAGATGCGCTTGCGCGGGATGTCCACGTCGAGGACCTTCACCCGCACCACGTCGCCGGGCTTGACGACGTCACGGGGGTCCTTGACGAACGTGTTCGACATCGCCGACACGTGGACCAGCCCGTCCTGGTGCACGCCGATGTCGACGAAGGCGCCGAAGGCCGCGACGTTCGTGACGACGCCCTCCAGGATCATGCCGGAGGCCAGGTCGGAGATCTTCTCCACGCCGTCCTTGAAGGTCGCCGTCTTGAACGCGGGCCGGGGGTCGCGGCCCGGCTTCTCGAGCTCCTTCAGGATGTCGGTGACCGTGGGCAGGCCGAAGGTGTCGTCGACGAAGTCGGCCGGCTTGATCGAGCGCAGCGCGGCCGTGTTGCCGATGAGCGAGCGCAGGTCCCCCTGAGTGGCCTCCTGCATGCGCCGGACCACGGGATAGGCCTCCGGGTGCACGCTGGAGGCGTCGAGCGGGTCGTCGCCGTCCGGGATGCGCAGGAAGCCCGCGCACTGCTCGAACGCCTTGGGGCCCAGCCGCGGAACCTGCTTCAACGCGCTCCGCGAGCGGAACGGGCCGTTGGCGTCGCGGTGCGACACGATGTTCTCCGCCAGGCCGGAGCCGATTCCGGAGACGCGGGTGAGCAGCGGCACCGAGGCGGTGTTCAGGTCCACGCCCACGCCGTTCACACAGTCCTCGACCACGGCGTCGAGCGACCGGGAGAGCTTCACCTCGGACAGGTCGTGCTGGTACTGGCCGACGCCGATGGACTTCGGGTCGATCTTCACGAGCTCGGCCAGCGGGTCCTGCAGACGGCGCGCGATGGAGACCGCGCCGCGCAGCGACACGTCGAGGCCGGGCAGCTCCTGCGAGGCGTAGGCCGAGGCCGAGTAGACCGAGGCGCCCGCCTCCGAGACCACGACCTTGGTGAGCCCCGGCATGAGCTTGACCAGCTCCCCGGCGAGCTTGTCGGTCTCGCGCGACGCCGTGCCGTTGCCGATCGCGATCAGGTCGACCCCGTGCTCGGCGGCGAGCCGGCCGAGGACGGCGAGCGACTGGTCCCACTGCCGCTTCGGCTCGTGCGGGTAGATCGTCTCGGTGGCCACGACCTTGCCCGTCGCGTCGACCACGGCCACCTTCACACCCGTACGCAGACCCGGGTCGAGACCCATCGTCGCGCGGGTGCCCGCCGGGGCCGCGAGCAGCAGGTCGCGCAGGTTGGCGGCGAAGACGCGCACGGCCTCCTCCTCGGCGGCCTGCCACAGCCGGGTACGGAGGTCGATCCCGAGGTGGACCAGGATCCGCGTCCGCCAGGCCCAGCGGACGGTCTCCGCGAGCCACTTGTCCGCCGGGCGGCCCTGGTCGGAGATGCCGAACCGGGCGGCGACGCGCAGCTCGTAGCCGTTCGGCTCCTCCGCCTCGGGGTCGAGCGTCAGGGTGAGGATCTCCTCCTTCTCGCCCCGGAACATCGCGAGGATGCGGTGCGAGGGCAGTTTCGTGAACGGCTCGGAGAAGTCGAAGTAGTCGGAGAACTTGGCCCCGGCCTCCTCCTTGCCCTCCCTGACCTGCGCGACCATCCGGCCGCGTCCCCACATGCGCTCGCGCAGGCCGCCGATCAGGTCGGCGTCCTCGCCGAACCGCTCCACCAGGATGGCCCGGGCGCCCTCCAGTGCGGCCGCCGCGTCGGCGACGCCCTCCCCGACGTACGGCTCCGCCGTGGCGGCCGGGTCGAGCGTGGGGTCGGCGAGCAGGCCGTCGGCGAGCGGCTCCAGCCCCGCCTCCCTGGCGATCTGCGCCTTGGTCCGGCGCTTGGGCTTGTAGGGCAGGTAGATGTCCTCCAGCCGCGCCTTCGAGTCGGCCGCCATGATCTGCGCCTCGAGGGCGTCGTCGAGCTTGCCCTGCGAGCGGATCGACTCGATGATGGCCGCGCGCCGCTCCTCCAGCTCACGCAGGTAGCGCAGCCGCTCCTCGAGGGTGCGCAGCTGCGCGTCGTCGAGCATGCCGGTCGCTTCCTTGCGGTAGCGGGCGATGAACGGGACCGTCGCCCCGCCGTCGAGCAGGTCGACGGCCGCGGTCACCTGACTCTCGCGCACGCCGAGCTCCTCGGCGATCCGCTGCTGAATGGAGGTCGTCACGATCCTGATCCGCCTTCTTCCGGGAGGCACTCATTCTGCCGGATCGCGGAGGCGATCCCGCCGTCGCGGGCGAAGGCCGCATGACAAGGCCGTACGGCCCGGCAGAACGCGGCAGGCCGCGCGAATGGTCAGTATGGTCTCCCTGCCGCGATCGTGTCCCCCAGCCGAGGAGAGTGACCCGGATTGACGACATCCGCGCAGCGGGAGCGCCCCGGAGCCGTCCGCGCCTGGCTTCTTGAGGGCCTCCAGCGCGAACGCCGGGGCAACGGCCCGCACAAGGAGCATCCAGAGAAGCGGCACAGCTGGTGGCAGGTCATGTGCCTCACCGGAGTCGACTACTTCTCCACCTTGGGATACCAGCCCGGCATCGCGGCGGCCGCCGCCGGGGCGTTGTCGCCGATCGCCACGCTCCTGCTGGTGCTGCTCACGCTGTTCGGCGCCCTGCCCACCTACCGGGCCGTCGCCGGGCAGAGCCCCAACGGGATGGGCTCCATCGCGATGCTGGAGGGACTGCTGCCGCGCTGGTGGGGCAAGCTCTTCGTGCTCGTGCTGCTCGGGTTCGTGGCGACCGCGTTCATCTTCACCATCACCCTGTCCGCGTCGGACGCCACGGCGCACATCCTGCAGAACCCGTTCGTACCGGGATTCCTCAGCGGCCACGAGGTCGGCATCACGCTCGTGCTGATCGCGCTGCTCGGCGTCATCTTCCTGCGCGGCTTCAGCGAGGCGATCGGGCTCGCGGTCGTCCTGGTCGCGGTCTACCTCGCACTCAACGTGGTGGTCGTCGGGGTGGCCCTGGCGAAGGTCGTCTCTGAGCCGTCGCTGTTCCAGGGCTGGCAGAACGCGCTCACGGCCGACCACTCGAGCCCGGTGGCGATGGTCGCGATGTCCCTGCTGGTGCTGCCGAAGCTGGCGCTCGGCCTGTCCGGCTTCGAGACGGGCGTGGCCGTGATGCCGCAGATCGAGGGCGACCTGCGCGCCAGGATCGCCGGTGCGCGGCGGCTGCTCACCACCGCGGCGCTGATCATGAGCGTCTTCCTGCTCGCCAGCAGCGTCGCGACGACCATGCTGATCCCGGCGCAGGAGTTCGAGGAGGGCGGCAAGGCCGCGGGCCGGGCGCTCGCCTACCTGGCCCACGAGAACCTGGGCGACGCCTTCGGCACCGCCTACGACGTCAGCACGATCGCCATCCTCTGGTTCGCGGGCGCGTCCGCGATGACCGGGCTGCTGAACATCGTGCCCCGCTACCTGCCCAGGTACGGCATGGCCCCCGACTGGGCCCGCGCCGTCCGCCCCCTCGTGCTGGTGTTCACCGGCATCGCGTTCGGCATCACGATCCTGTTCGGCGCGCAGGTGGAGCCGCAGGGCGGCGCGTACGCCACGGGGGTGCTCGTGCTGATCCTCTCTGCGGCGGTGGCCGTCACGCTCACCGCCTTCCGTGCGGGCCGCACGGCCGCCGGCGCGGGCTTCGGCGTGATCTCCCTCGTCGTCGCCTACGCCGCGGTCGAGAACATCAGGGAGCGGCCCGACGGCCTGAGCATCGCGATCGGCTTCGTCGTGGCCATCGTCGTGAGCTCCCTGGTGTCCCGCGCCACCCGGTCGACGGAGTTGCGGGTCACCGAGGTGAGGCTGGACGAGGCCGCCCGCAGGATCGTCGCCGAGGCCCCCGGGCAGCTCCGCCTGATCGCCAACGAACCCGACGCCCGGGACACGGCCGAGTACGCCGAGAAGGACCGCGAGACCCGCGAGTACCACCACCTGCCGGAAGACGAGCCGATGATCTTCCTGGAGGTGACCCTCGGCGACGCGTCGGAGTTCGAGACGGACCTGCTCGTCAAGGGAGAGACGCGGCACGGCTACCAGGTGCTGAAAGTGGAGAGCCCCGCGGTGGCCAACACGATCGCGGCCATCCTGTTCCACCTCAGGGACCTGACGGGGAACCGGCCGCACGTCTACTTCCACTGGGCCGAGGGGAACCCGGTCGGCGCGTTGCTGCGCTACCTGGTCTTCGGCGGGGGAGACGTGCCGCCGCTGACCCGGGAGGTCATCAGGAAGGCGGAGCCCGACGTCGGGCTCCGCCCCCAGGTCCACGTGAGCTGATCCGCTCCGGCGAGCGGCCGGCCCGGTCGGACGGCCGGGGAGGCGGGCGCCTCCCCGGCCGCCCGGTCAGCTCAGGCCGTTCTTCATGGCCGTGATGAGCTCTCCGCCCGAGGTGTCACCACTGAGCTCCCAGAAGAAGGAGCCGCCGAGACCCTGGTTCTTCGCGTAGGTCATCTTGCCGCCGATGGTGCTCGGGGTGTCGTAGCTCCACCAGTTGCTTCCGCACTTGGCGTACGCCGTGCCCGCGATGGTGCCGGTCGACGGGCAGGTGTTCTTGAGGACCTTGTAGTCCTCGATGCCCGCCTCGTACGTGCCGGGAGCCGGGCCGGTCGCGCTGCCGCCCGGCGTGGCCTGGCTCACGCCGGTCCAGCCCCGGCCGTAGAAGCCGATGCCGAGCAGCAGTTTGCCCGCGGGCACACCCTGCGCCTTGAGCTTCTGGATGGCGGCGTCGGAGTTGAAGCCCGCCGCCGGGATTCCGGTGTAGGAGGTCAGGGGCGAGTGGGGAGCCGTCGGGCCCGTCGGCGCGAAGGCCCCGAAGTAGTCGTAGGTCATGACGTTGTACCAGTCGAGGTACTGCGCCGCGCCGCCGTAGTCCGCCGCGTCGATCTTGCCGCCGTTGCTGCCGTCAGCGGTGATGGCGGCGGTGACCAGGTAGTTGGACCCGAACCGGTTGCGCAGCGCCTGCATCAGGTTCCTGAACGCGGCCGGGCCGCTGCTGTCGCAGCTGAGGCCGCAGGCGTTCGGGTACTCCCAGTCGATGTCGATGCCGTCGAACACGTCGGCCCAGCGCGGGTCCTCGACCAGGTTGTAGCAGGAGTTCGCGAACGCCGTGGGGTTGGCCGCCGCCTGGGCGAAGCCGCCCGACCAGGTCCAGCCGCCGAACGACCAGAGGATCTTGAGGTTCGGGTGCAGGGCCTTCAGCTTGCGCAACTGGCCGAAGGAGCCGCGCAGCACGCCCGCGTCCCAGGTGTCGGCCTTGCCGTCCACGCTGTTCGCCGTGGTGTAGGCCATGTCGTAGTCGGCGTAGGAGTCGCCGATCGCGCACTGGCCGTTGGTCACGTTGCCGAAGGCGTAGTTGATGTGCGTGAGCTTGGCCGCCGAGCCGCTGGTCTCGATGTTCTTCACGAAGTACTGGCGCTGGTAGACGCCCCACTGGGCGAAGTAGCCGAGCAGCTTGCCGCCGCCCCCGCCTCCGCCGCCGGTCTGGGTGGTGCCCGTCACGGCGGTGCTCGCCGCTGAGGTGTTTCCGGCGGCGTCCTTGGCGCGGACGGTGTAGCTGTAGGCGGTGCCCGCCGACAGTCCGGTGTTGGTGTAGGTGGTGCCGGTCACGGTGGTGACGAGGGTGCCGCCGCGGTAGACGTCGTATGCGGTGACGCCGACGTTGTCGGTGGAGGCGTTCCACGCCAGGGAGACGCTGGAGGTGGTGGTGCCGGTGACCCGGAGGTTGCCGGGGACGCTGGGCGCGGTCGTGTCGCCGGCCCCGCCGCTGCCGCCCGTGACCGAGATCGCCGAGACGGTCGCGTAGTTGGCCCCGCCGTTCATGTTGAACTGCACGTTGAGCTGGCCGTCGCTGACTGTGGCGGTGAAGGTCCTGTCGCAGGCCGTCAGCGCCCCGCACGAGGCGAAGACGTCGAAGCCGGTGAGCACGGTCGTGTTCTCGGCGCGCACGTCGAACTTGCGCTGGCCGGGGCCGTTGGCCCAGTCCTCGACCATCTTCAGCGTCACCTGGTAGGTGCCGTTGGCCACGTCGAACTTGTAGCCGGTCCAGCCGCTGAAGAGCGTGTAGTTCTGGTACAGGGCGTCGTCGGTCGTGCCGGCGATCGCGCTGGGGGTCGAGCCCGACCCGTAGATCGTGTCATAACCCCAGTTGCCGCTGGAGTAGGCCTTGTCGGCTGCCCATGCGTTGCCCGAGCCGTCGGTGAGGGCCGGGCCGCCCGCGTTCGCGCGGATCGGGACGGCCACGGCCCCGTATGCGCTGGGCGCCGAGACGGCGATCGGCAGGAGCAGTGCCCCCATCGCCGCTAACAGTGTCGGAAGGATCCTGCGTTTCATAGGTGCTCCACGTCCAGGGGGCGGATGCGAGGGGAGGGTGCGGAGGACGCGTGCGCGAGGCCGGCCGGGGCCGCTCGCGTGGAATGTCTGGGCGCGGGGGATCGGAACGACGATGGGCGGCGACCGTGGCATGGCGCGGTTCCTGCCTGCTTGTTCGCGGGGAATTATTAGTAAGCTTTCCTGTTAATTTAAGGTGAACTTACCCACGGTCCGCACCAGCGTCAATATGCGAGAAAAGAGAAAAGACCACACGCCGAGGCCCCGGCGGGTCGACTCCCGCCGGGGCCTCGAAGGCGTGATCAGTGCCTGATCACCTGGCCGTACATCTCGACGCCGGTGAAGACGAGCAGCGAGATCGCCAGCAGGGCGTACGGCAGGAGCGGGGTGGCGTGCCGGTGGCCTGCGCCCTCGAGCGCGGTGGTGGGTACGGCGGTCGTGCGCACGGCGGTGATCTCCGCGTGGTGCGCCAGGTAGCCGGTGGGAAAGGTCGTCACGCTGCCGCATCCGCAGTGCGGGCAGACCATGCCCGACCAGGGAGGCTGGACCTGCGTGCCCTCTCGCGTCCAGATGACGACGTCGTTGCCGTGCCCGTCCGACTGGCGGCGCACGAGGTACTCCTCCTCCCAGACGCGCAGGCAGTGCAGGCACTCGAAAGGCCACGTCTCGTAGGTGCTGAACCCCTCCGGCACCCGGACCACCCCCTTGGTCGATGGGTCACCGCGTGATCTCATGCCCCACTGCCGAGATTGCGAAAGGCCCGTTTTCGAGTGTCGTCTTGTCATGGAATGACCCGCAAGGGGAGCGTCGGCCACGATACGTAATTATTAAGTCGCAAGTCGTAACTCTCGGTTATGTCAGTATCGTGAAGTACGTCACTGAGTCGCCGATTCTGCTGCTCTGCACGGTGTAATGGCAGGGGATGTGCGGAAACCGCCCTGTCGTGGGCGGTAGCGTCGGATCATGCGACTCGGAGTCCTGGACGTCGGTTCCAACACGGTGCACCTGCTGGTGATGGACGCGCACCAGGGCGCTCGCCCCATTCCCGCCTTCTCCCACAAGGAGGAGTTGCGGCTTGCCGAGCACCTCGTGGACGGCAACCGGCTCTCGGAGGAGGGCGCGGCACGACTGAGCGCGACGGTCGCGGACGCCCTGCGCATCGCGGAGGACAAGGGCGTGGAGGACCTGGTGGCCTTCGCCACCTCGGCGGTCCGCGAGGCCGTCAACGGTGAGGACGTCCTCAGCCGGATCGAGTCCGGCACGCCGCTCGGGATCCAGGTGCTCTCCGGGGACGACGAGGCGCGCCTGACCTTCCTGGCCGTCCGCCGGTGGTTCGGATGGTCGTCCGGCCGCCTGCTCGTCGTCGACATCGGCGGCGGTTCGCTGGAGATCGCCTCCGGGATCGACGAGGAGCCCGACGTGGCGGTGTCGCTCCCGCTCGGGGCGGGACGGCTGACCCGGGACTTCTTCACCTCGGACCCGCCGGCCCCCGAGGAGGTCCGCCTCCTGCGCCGCCATGCCCGGGCCGAGATCGCCCGCCAGGTCGGAGCCGTCACCCGGTACGGCAGGGCCGACCACGCCGTCGCCACGTCGAAGACCTTCCGCCAGCTCGCCAGGATCGCGGGCGCGGCCTCCTCGAACGAGGGCCCGTACGTCAGGCGCACGCTCTCGCACGGCGCCCTGTCGGAATGGACTACGCGGCTGGCCGCGATGCCCGCGGCAGAGCGGTCCAAGCTGCCCGGGGTGTCCGTCGGCAGGGCGCCGCAGCTCCTCGCGGGGGCGGTCGTCGCCGACGCCGCGATGGACCTGCTCGGCGTGCCCACGCTGGAGCTGTGCCCGTGGGCGCTGCGTGAGGGGATGATCCTGCGCCGCCTCGACGTCCTTCCTGGCGGCCGGCCGGGGGCCTCCGATCGGCGCGGTCTGGCGGTGTCCGGCGAGCAAAGGTATGAATCCCCTTAAATAGGGCACTCAGCCGCTGTAAAGCGATCTCGTGCGCCGCCCTGCGGGATCGCCAGGCCGACCTCGTGGGGGCGACGTATGGGGGAGCTGCTGGGAGCGATGATCTCCCTCGCGGCGCTGACGGTGCTCGTCGTGCTGGCGCTGCTGGCGATCTCGGCCGCGGTGCTGGTCGCGCTGGGCGCCCTGGCCGCCACCACCAGGCGGGAGCCGTACATGGGGGATCCGGTCGCCGTGGGACGGCGGCCCGCGGGCGGCGGCGTGGAGGCCGGGCCCGTCCGCCCGGACGGCATGGACGTACCCGAGTCCGCGGACGGGATGCGCGCACCCGGGCACGACGGGCTTCGCCCGGCGGAGCGCGACGGGGCTCGCGCGCCGGGGAGCCCGGATGACCGGCCGCGCCGGTGACGGTCCCGGCGCCGGGCGCGGGTGGTGCGCCGCGCCGGAGCCCGGCGGCCGGCCGAGTGAGGGAAGCAGGCGATCAGGTGGGGTCGCGCTCGCCGGAGAGGGCCTCGACCAGCTCGGTGAGGTGGGCGACCTGCGTCTCCAGCCCGCGGACACGGGCTTCCAACTCGATGAGCCGGGGGTTCTGGAATCCGTCGGCGATCTGCCTCGTCATCGTTCCTCCCGAGCGGCGCCGGGTGGGGGCCGGCGTGTGGTGCGCGCCTCACGTCGGCGACGTGTCACGGCGGGGACGTGGATTCCTATTCCCCTGAATATTCGGTGTTATCCCGCCATCGCACGCCGACTTCCCGTGCCCGCGGCGGGTTCGGAGAGGATGGGACGATGAAGGTCGTCGTCCTGTCGGACACCCATGCGCCGCGACACTGGAAGTCGTGCCCGTCCGCCGTGGCTGAGCACCTCCGCGGCGCCGACCTGATCCTGCACGCCGGAGACGTCTGCACGGCGGACGTGCTGGTCGAGCTCGCCGCGTACGCGCCCGTCCGGGCGGTGCTCGGCAACAACGACGGGCCGGACGTGGCCGCTTGGGGCGCGCCAGAGACCCTGGAGTTCGAGCTCGACGGCCTCCGCGTGGGGATGATCCACGACAGCGGCCCGGCCGCGGGCAGGACGGCCCGGATGCGCCGCCGGTTTCCCGCCGCCGACCTCGTCGTCTTCGGGCACTCGCACATCCCGATGGACCTGACGGGCGACGGAATCCGGATCTTCAACCCGGGTTCGCCCACCGATCGGCGCAGGCAGCCACAGGGCACCGTGGGCGTCCTCGGCATCGAGGACGGCCGTGTCGTCGAGGCGGTGATCTTCCCGGTGACATAGCCCTCACCAGGGAGGAAGGGGCACCACGGCGTGAGGCAAGATCTGCGGACGGGTCCCTGAGGGGTTACGCTCTCACGGTGACTGATGTTGAGGAGCCGCGGCACGAATGGCGAGTGCCTTGGCAGGTCACTGCTCTGAAGGCCGCCGGTGTCGCCGTCTGCGTGGGGCTGGCGCTCATCGGCGACCGCCGGCAACTCCTTCTGGCGGGCATCGCCGCCGTCGGGTTCGCCGTGCTGGTGCTCCGTGACCTCTTCGCGCCCGTACGGCTGGCCGTGGGCGACGACGGGCTGATCGTCGCCGGGCTCGCCGGCAAGGAGCGGATCTCCTGGAACGACGTCGACAGGATCCGGGTGGACAGCCGCCGCCGCTACGGGCTGACCACCGAGCTGCTCGAGATCGACGCGGGGGAGCAGATCCACCTGTTCAGCCGCTTCGATCTGGGCGAGTCGGTGTTCGACGTGGCCGAGACGCTGATGCGCCTGCGCCCGTGACGGGCCGGCCCGTGCGGGCGTGACCGCACGGCAACCCGATCGCAAGGCGGGGGCAAGCTCTTCCCCCTACCGTGCTGGCGTGGTCCAGAACCTCTTCTTCTCGCTCATGTTCGCAATCGCCGGAGCCGGTCTGCTCGTGGCCGGAGGCGTCATGGGGATCGGCTCGTACCGGTTCCTGCGCCGGGCCCAGCGGGCGGACGGTGAGGTCGTGAGGCTGCGGACCCGCCGGACCGGCCGCCGGGGACACCGTTCCCGCGTCTACTACCCGACCGTGCGGTACACGACCGTCTACGGCCAGCGCGTCGAGACGGAGGCGAACATCGGCACCGGACGCCCCGCCGCCATGCCGGGGGAGCGCGTCCCGATCCTGTACGACCCGGAGCGGCCGACCCGCATCCGGATCGACACCCCGGCGGGGCGGGGCGTCGTCGGCGGGGCGGTCTTCGCCGCGGTCGGCCTCGTCTTCTGCGCCGTCTCCGTCTACGTCAACGCCGTCTCGGCGTGAGCCCCGGCGCCCCGGCGGCCGATGCCCTCGGGGCCTCCGATGGTGCGAAGTGTCCGAGGGATTAAGAAATCGGACATACGGCCGTCTGGTGTGATTCAGCTCCGGCGACATCGCGATGACTAGCGTTCTGCGGGCTTCACCGCCGGGATCACCTCGGCGCGGGCACCTGAGGGGAACGCAATGGAGCTGAACAGAAGGCAGTTCATCGTGGCAGGCGGGACGGCGGTCGCCGCCGCCGGACTGCCCGTGGAGCAGGCGGCCGCCTCCGCCGGGCACACCACGGACCACGCGAAGAACGCGGCGCCGCGAGGCGAGTGGCTGGCCGGGGAGACCCACGCGCACGACGACCACTCGTCGGACGGCAGCCTCCCCCGTCAGACCTCCAAGCAGGCGCTGCCGGGAAACCTCCCCGTCGGCGACCAGATCGCCGAGGCCGAGCGGATGGGGCTCGACTTCCTGCCGCTGACCGACCACCGCACCTACGACCAGCACTGGGACCCCCAGTGGCGCTCGTCGAAGCTGCTCCTCCTCCCCGGTGAGGAGGCGAACGGCTCCCCGCACGCCACCGTCCTCGGAGCGGTCGACACGATCGTGGACGGGGCGAACCCGCCCGGGTCCCCGGCCTTCCGCCACGTCCAGCAGTCGATCTGGGACGCGCACGCCCAGGACGCGTCCTGGGGGACGGCCCACCCCGACGACGGCGAGTACACGCCGGCGGCCGGGCCCAACGAGAACGCCAGCGCCCAGGGCGTGAACACGGTCGAGGTCTGGAACGTCGCCTCCGACCCCGACGCGGAGATCGACTACGCGGAGAACCGCTGGAACAAGGGGTTCCGATTCGGCGCGGTCGCCGCGAGCGACTGCCACTTCCGCGAGGTGTGGGGGAAGGCGAGCCCCGGCCAGCCCACCACCTGGGTGTTCGCCGCCGAGCGTTCCGTACGTGCGATCCTCGACGCGCTCCGCGCCGGCCGCACCGCGGTCTCCGCGACTCCCCAGGGGGCGTTCGTCACGATCGAGGCCGACGTCGACGGCGACGGCGTGTTCGAGGCCATCGGGGGAGACGAGGTGATCGTCCGCGATCGCCGCCTGCCGAAGAAGGCCCGCCTGCGGGTGCGCATCCGCGGCGGCGCCGGGACCACGCTCCACGTCTACGCGTCCCCCGGCCGCTCCGCCGGTCCGCTGGCGACCTTCACCCCCACGTCGGCCGACCAGACGTACCTCGTGCCCTTCGCACTCAACGGCATCCTCAACGGCACCCACAACTGGTTCCGGGCCGAGGTCCGCGCGCCGGGAGACCCGTCAGGGGTCGAGGCCGACCCGACCCTCCCCGACCAGTTGCGCGCCGCGACCTCGCCGGTGTTCGTGTCGCTGCACGCGCCCGCCGCGCCGGCTCCCGAGATCGCTCTTCCGCCCGCGGAGACCCGCGACGACCACGCGGACCTGGTGCTCGGCGAGCCGGGCCGGTTCGCGGGCTTCGCCGACGTCGCGGGGCAGGGAACGGTCGCGCACGTCGTCGCCCAGGTCCACCGCGACCACCGGACCTCCGTCGTCTACCGCCGGGTGGAGCCGCACGGCCACGCCGAGCACACGATCGAACTGTCGGCCGGCTCGCCCGCCGCGTCCTCACCGAAGGTCGCGGCGTCCGGCGACGACGTCTGGGTCGTGTGGCAGGACTCGCGCGGGCAGGAGCGCCCGTACCGGTCGCAGATCTTCCTGCGCCACAGCCGCAACGGCGGGCGCTCGTTCGAACCTGCCGTACGCCTCACGGACACGCAGGGCCGGGCGATCCACCCGGCGGTCGCCGTGCTGGACGGGCGGCACGCCGTCGTCGCGTGGGCCGACAACGACGGAGGCGCGTTCGACGTCTACGCGCAGGTGATCGGAGTCGACCGCGCCCCGGTCAACCTGTCGGCCGCCGGCAAGGCCGTCTCGGCGGGGACGCCCGCCACGGACGCGAGGTCGCCGCGCCACCCCGCCTCCCTGTTCCCCGCGATCGCCGCGGGGAAGGACGGCGGGCTCGTCGTGACCTGGCAGGACAACCGGTTCGACCCCGATCCGCTCTGGACCGGCCACACCCCGCCGGCGGGCCAGCCTGCCGGGGGCGGCACCGACCCGGACAACTGGCAGATCGTGGCGAGCGTCCGGCCCGCCAAGGGGAAGAGCTGGACCGGGCCCGTGCAGGTCAGCGCCGCCACTGACGCCGCGGACCGGCACCCCGGCATCGCCGTGGACCGCGACGGCACGTTCGTGATCATGTGGGAGACCAAGAGGCTGCAGAGCTCGGGAGCGAACCTGTCACTGCGCGCCAGCCGGTCCTCCGACGGCGGCAGGACCTGGTCGGCGTCCGAGCCGGTCGGTGCGAACCCCGACGCGATGAGCCAGCGCCCCAGCCTGAGCCAGGGCCGGGACGGCTCGGTCCGCGCGGTCTGGTACGACACCCGTTCCGCCGACTGGCGGTGGAAGGTCTTCACCTCGCGGCTCGACCGGGCCACGGGCTGGACGGCGCCGGCGCAGCTCAGCACCCTCGGCAACGGTGCCTTCCCGTCCGCGGCCGACGGCTTCGTGGTCTTCACCAGCGACCGGCGGGCCACCCGCACCCAGCGGGACGGCACGCAGCAGATCTTCCTGCTGCGCGGCTGACCACCTGTCACCCGCCAGGACGGCGACCGCCGCCCGCACCGGGGCCGGATCCTCCGATTTCACAATCTGGAGACGGCCGCGGTGCGGGGGCTGGTCCAAGTCCGGCGTTTCGGGGCAGGGAGTAGGGCATGGGACGGCAACTCAGCGCCCTCGACGCGCAGTTTCTCAACTTCGAGACCGCCACGAACCTCGCGCACATCGCGGGGCTCAGCATCCTCGACCCGTCCACCGCGCCCGGGGGCGTGATCACCCGAGAGGATCTGATCGAGCTGCTGCGCGACCGGCTCCACCTCGCGCCGCCGCTGCGCCGCCGCCTGGTCGAGGTCCCGCTGGGGCTCGATCACCCCTACTGGGCCGAGGACGAGGAGGTCGACTTCGACTACCACGTCCGCGAGCTCGCGCTGGCGCCGCCCGGCAGCGACCACCAGCTCGCCGCCCAGGCGGCCCGGCTGCACAGCAGGCGGCTCGACCGGCGGCGCCCGCTCTGGGAGCTCTACCTGATCCACGGACTCGCGGACGGACGGGTGGCCGTCTACACCAAGGTCCACCACTCGGCCGTCGACGGTGTGACCGGCGCCGAGGTGCTGGCCGCACTCATGGACTTCACGCCGGAGCCGCGCGAGGTCGCGCCGCCGGACGGCCCGCCCGACGTGCCGGTCTGGCAGTCCGCGGAACGCGCCCCCGAACCCCTCGAGATGATCATCAGGGGTGTCGCGCGGATCCTGGACAACCCGCTGGCCCTGATGCGGTTCTTCGGCGAGGCCGTGTCGAGGCTCGACGAGGTCCCGATCATCTCCCAGATCCCCGGGGCCGGGCTGTTGTCGCGCCTGATCCGCGGAAGCGCCGGCCTGCCGGACCTGCCGCGGATGTCGGTGCCGCGCACGCCGTTCTCCGGACGGGTCTCCGAACACCGCAGGTTCGCGTTCGGTGCGCTCCCGCTGGAGGAGGTCAAGCACGTCAAGAACGCCTTCGGCGTCACCGTCAACGACGTCGTGATGGCGTTGTGCGCGACGGCCCTGAGGCGATGGCTGGACAAGCGCGACGAACTGCCCCGCCTGCCGCTGGTCGCGGGCATTCCCATCTCGACCCGGGGACAGCGGCCAGACGACTCCCTGGCCAACGAGGTCATGCTGGCGATGACGACCATCCCGACCGACGTGGCCGACCCGGAGGAACGCCTGAAGTCGGTCAACCAGTCCATGAAGCTCGTCAAGGACAGGTTCGCGGCCGCGCCCGCCACGTGGCTGCTGGAGTTCAGCCAGGCCATGCCGGCCGCGCTGAGCGCCCTCGCCAACCGTTCCGCCTTCCGCCTCGCCTCCCGTACGGCTCCCGCGATGAACCTGCTCATCTCCAATGTGCCGGGCCCCCAGTCGCCGCTCTACATCTGCGGCGGGCTGGTGCTGGCGCAGTACCCGATGTCGGTGATCACCGATGTCAGCGGCGGGATCAACATCACGGTGTTCTCCTACGACGGGCGGATCGATTTCGGCATCGTCGTTGACAGGGAGATGGTCCCCGACGTCTGGGACCTCATCGACTATCTGAGGGACGCCCTCGCCGAGCTCACCGAGCTGGCCGCGCGGCAGCGATAGCCGAACGCCGGGCCGTACGCGGGCCTCGAATCAGTGCGGCCGTCACGGTGGCGACGGACCCGTGGCGGCGTGCTCCCGGTCAGCTCGGGACGGCGAACGCGCTGCCCGTCGTCTCCTTGCCGGTGACGTGCCCGACGCAACGGAAGATCCGGGAACCCGCCGCGAACCGCGCCGCGCTCGGCGGCAGCACGTCGACCTCCCACCTGTCGGGTGTCAGCTCCGCCGCGGCGCCATGCCGCGATTTGAGCAGGGTGTCCATGGTGCACAGGCTCGCGACCGCGGGGTGCCTGGCCACCGTCTCCTGGTCGCTCGTGGTCAGCTCGAGGGGGAGGGGCGCGATGGCGTAGGTCTCCCAGGAGTGCGGGCCGTCACAGGGCGTCGCCCGTGCGGTCACGTCTCCGGCGGTCGACGTGAGGCCGTGCCAGCACTCGGGCTTGACGACGCACGCGGCCCCCACCACTCCCTGCACGGCGGAGGCCGGGCAGCCGGCGGTGGTGACGGGCACTTCGTAATTCGGCGGTGGCGGGCCTCCCGGCTGTCCCGGCGGCGGCCCCTGCCGGCCCGCGTCGGGCGGCGGCGGAGGACGGTCGAAGATCAGGACGCCGACGCCCGCGGCGATCAGGAGGGCGAACACCGCGGCCACGACCGCGAAGATCGTCGACTGACGCGAGCCGCCCGCCGTCAGCCCGGAAGGAACGGTGTGGGGCCTGCCAGCCTCGGAGAGCAGATCCGGACCTGTCGAGTGCGGGTCCGGGGACGGCCGCCCGGCCCCCGATCCGGTCACGGCGTGGAATGGTGCGGCAGGGCCCGCCGCCGGCGCCTGCCGTACGCCGGAGGACCCGGAGGACCCGGAGGACCCTGAAGACATGGACGAGCCGTCGACGTCCAGGGAGGCCAGCGCGTCGCGGAACTCGGCGGCCGTCTGGATGCGCTGCGCGGGATCGCTGGCCATGCCGTGCCGCAGCACGGCGGTGAGGGGGGCGGGCACGCCGGGGATCTCGGGGAGGGGCCGCCGATGCAACACCATGATCACCGCGAGGTTGACGACGCCGCCCTCGGGGAAGCGTGGCGGCCTGCCCTGCAGCAGCGCGAACAGGGTGGCGGCGAGCGCGTACACGTCCCCGGCCGGGGTGGGCTCGGTCAGCTCGAACGCCTCCGGAGGGGCGTACGCGGGGGTGAGCGACTCCCTCGTCACCGACAGCTCGCTCCGCGCCGGGTCGCCACCGGGCCTGGTGGCCAGCCCGAAGTCCGACAGCGCCACCATCCCGTAGGAGTTGATCAGGATGTTGGCCGGCTTGACGTCGCGGTGCAGGACTCCGGCGGCATGCGCGGCGGACAGGGCGTCGGCGATCTTGATGCCGATGTCGCGGACCTCGTGGACGCCCATCGGCCCGTTGCGCCTCAGCTGGTCGGCCAGCGATCCGCCGGGACACAGCTCCAGCACCATGTACGGCCGGCCGTCGGGGAGCATGCCCGCGTCGTGGATGCCGGCCACGTGGGGATGCCCCGACAGCGCGCCCGCCGCCGTGACCTCGCGCATGAAACGCCGCTGGTCGCGCTCCGACACCAGCACCCGGTTGTCGATCTTCAGGGCGACCTCGCGCCCCACGGCGAGCTGCCTGGCCCGGTAGACGACGCCGAACCCGCCCTGGCCGAGCACGCCGAGGACCTCGTACCCCGGCACCAGTGGCGCGCGCGTCTCGTCCACTTCCGCCGCCTCTCGCCCTGGGGGGAACGTCCGCGTCGCGCACACTACCGGAGTCGGCGCGCCGTCGATCGTTTACGCGGGGACAGGCGTCAGGCGGTGGGGTCCTGGGGCCGTTCGGGAGTCGTTCCGGCGAGCGGGACGGCCGAACCGTGCACCAGGTCGAGCTGAACCGTCTGACGGGGCAGCACCGCGTCCAGCAGCCAGTTGCCGGCGATGCGGGCCCTGCCGCCGGGAAGCGCGAGCAGGTGGTAGCCCCGGGTGACGGCCTTGGCCACGATGCCGGACAGCGGCACCCCCAGCGGATTGGCCGCCGCCTTGACCCCGCCCAGGTCGACGACGAACCCGAGGTCGCTGTGCTTGTACGGCTGCTTACTGCCCCTGCCCAGAGAGGCGGCCACGTTGTGTGCGACGCGCTTGCCCTGGCGCTGGGCGTGCTGGGCGGTCATGGTCGTGTACTCGCCCGGTCTGGTGAGGTCGGGGACGGCCGCGGCGTCCCCGACGGCGAAGATCTCCGGATGGCCGGGCACGTTCAGGTACTCGTCCGTCAGCAGGCGGCCCTTCTCCGTGGGCAGGCCCAGCGACTCCACGAAAGGATCGGGCCGCACGCCCACGCACCAGATCAGCGACCGGGTCGGCACGAACTCCCCGTCGGAGAGCTTGACCCCCTCGGCGGTCGCCTCGGACACGCTCGTTCCGGTGCGGATCTCCATCCCGCGCTTGACCAGGGTCCGGTGGGCGGTCCGGGACAGGTGCTCGTCGAGCTCGGGCAGGATGCGCGGGGCGAGGTCGGCGAGGATCCAGCGGAGCGGCTGGTCGCTCAGGCCCGGCCGGCGCCTGCGCGCGTCCCGGGTCAGCAGCTGGCCCTGGGCGGCGACCTCGGTGCCGGTGTATCCCGCGCCGACGACGACGAACGTGCAACGCGCCGTGCGCTCCTCCGGATCGTCGGCGGCGTCGGCCAGCTCGATCTGCCGGATCAGGTGGTCGCGCAGGTAGAGCGCCTCGCCGACGCTGCGGAACCCGTGAGCGTGGTCGGCCACCCCCGGGACGGGGAGCAGCTTGTTGACGCTGCCCACCGCGAGGACCAGCCGGTCGTACCCGAGTTCCCGGGAGTTGCCCTCCGGGTCCGTGCAGGTCAGCCGCCGGTTCTGGACGTCGACGGAGTCGACCGTCGCGAGCAGGTGCCGTACGCCGGGGCAGTTGCCGGACAGCGGGATCGCGACCTTGCGCGGGTCGAGGATCCCCGCGGCCACCTCCGGCAGCAGCGGGAGGTAGAGGAAGTAGTCGGTCGGGTTGATCAGGATGATGTCCGCCGTTCCCCGGGTGATCCGGGCGAGGCTCCTGGCCGCGGTGAAGCCCGCGAAACCACCTCCGACGATCACCACTGTCTGCCGTTCGGCCATGCTCATGCTCTCCCGGGTTCGCGGAATCGGCTGCCCTTGGCTGCCTGCCCTTTTTATGACAGATCGACCATCCAAAGACATAGAGAAGACGATTCGGCGGACCGGAATGTGACAGTCACTCGCCGAAACGGGACAGACGCCCCTTCGCGCGGGCGTGCCGGAGGGTCACCGTGTAGAGCGCGAGGGCCAGGGCGACGTACACGACGTCGAGCGCGGCCGCCGCGGCCATCCGGTCCCACGGGATCGGCGACCCGGCGAGCACGTCCCGCATCCCCTGGAAGACGTGGGTCGCCGGGACGAACGAGGCGACCACCTGGAGCCCTGACGGCAGCACGGACACCGGATAGAAGACCCCGGCGATCGGCTGGAACACGAAGACCAGGCTCCACGCGATCACCTGGGCGCCCTCGCCGAAGCGCAGCACACAGGAGATCGCGGCGATGGCCAGAGCCCAGCCGAGGACCAGCAGCACCGCCATGAACGGCACGAGCGCCACCCCGACCGTGAGGATCCCGAACCCGTAGAGGACGTACGCCAGCGTGCCCATGACGGCGACGCTGAAGACCACCTTGGTGAGGGAGAACACCACGAGCCCGCTCAGGTACTCCGCCGCCGTCAGTGGCGTGACGTGCATGTTCAGCAGATTGCGCGACCAGATGTCCTCGAGGAACCCCATGGAGACCTCGTTGGACGCCCGGTGGAGGATCTGCCACAGCAGCACGGCGCCGAGCAGCGTGGACACGATGAACGGGACGTCGCCGGCCCGGAGGTACACCGTCACGAATCCCCACACCACGAGCTCGACCGTGGGCCAGAAGACGATCTCGAAGATCCGGACCGGGCTGCGGCGCAGCGCCGCAAGGTCGCGGCGGACGACCCCGCCGATCCGGCGGCGCCTGGCCGCCGCGCTGAGCGGCGGGAATGCCGTCGTCGTCATCTCGCTGTCCTCCGCTCCACCGGATGTGGGATCCGGACTCCGGTCACTGGCGGGCGACCTTGAGGAACACCTCTTCGAGGTCCGCCACGCCGAAGAGGCCGGCGAGCTCCGCGGCCGTGCCCGTCGCGATGATCCGGCCGCCTGACATGAAGTGGATGCGGTCGCACATCCGCTCGACCTCGCGCATGTTGTGCGAGGTGATCAGCATGGCGCCGCCCCACTCCCGCGCCACGCCGACGAGCAGGCTCCGGATGCGGTCGCCCGCGTCCGGGTCGAGCGCGGCGGTGGGCTCGTCGAGGATCAGCAACCTCGGCCTGTTGAGCAGCGCCTTGGCCAGCTGGACCCGGGTCTGCTGGCCCGACGACAGATCGATGACCTTGCGCCGGAGCAGCGGGCCGAGCTCCAGCAGTTCGACGACCTCCGCTACCCTCCCCGCCGGGCGGCGCAGGCCGTACAGGCGGGCGAACGCGTCGAGGACCTCGCGCACCTGGAGCACGCCCGGCAGGCCGAGGTAGCTCGCGGAGAAGTTGACCTGGTTGAGGACCTCGGTGCGGTGCCGTTCCAGGTCGAGACCGAAGATCCTGATCCGGCCCGAGTCGGGCGTGACGAGCCCGAGCAGCATGTGCAGGGTCGTGGACTTCCCCGCGCCGTTCGGCCCGAGCAGACCGGCGATCTCGCCCTCGGCGACCGTGAGACTGACCTCCTCGACCGCCGTCACCGGGCCGAAACGCTTGGCGAGCAGGTCCGCCTGGAGAATCGCCACCCGTCCAGGGTGCGCGGGCGCGCGGACGGCCCGCAACGGATTTTCCCCGGCGTACGGGCCGGCCGTACGCCGGGGGGATCCGCCGGAATCAGGTGGAGCTGGTGACCTCCAGGTCGTGGACCCGCGGGTCGCCCTGGTCGGCCGTGTAGTCGTCGGTGCGGGTGGCGTCGGGACCGTCGGTGAGCTTGGCGGAGCGCGCGATGAGCGTGCCGAGCAGCGCGACGATCAGGTTGACGGCGAGCGCGAGGAAACCGGCGTAGATCGTCATCTTGGTGTCCAGGCCCAGCTTGGACAGGGCGAACGCCGACCCGCCGAAGTGGGCGTGGTCGGTCGCCGGGTTGGCGATGTTGTACAGCATCAGCATGCCCGCGCCCATGCCCGCGATCCATCCGGCGATCAGGCCGGCCCGGTGGAACCACCGGGTGAACAGCCCGAGGGCGACGGACGGAAGCGTCTGCAGGATGATGACCCCGCCGATCAGCTGCAGGTCGATCGAGAACTGCGGATCGATGAGCAGGATGAACAGCACGGCGCCGACCTTCACGACCAGCGAGGCGATCTTGCTGGCCGCGGCCTCCTGCGCGTCCGTGGCGTCCCGCTTGATGTACTCCCGGTAGATGTTCCGGGTGAACAGGTTGGCGGCGGCGATCGACATGATCGCGGCGGGCACGAGCGCCCCGATGCCGACCGCGGCGAACGCCACGCCGGCGAACCAGTCGGGGAACATCCGGTCGAACAGCTGCGGCACGACCGTGTTCACATCGGTGCCGATCGGCTTCACCCCGGCCGCGATGGCCATGTAGCCGAGCAGCGCGATCAGGCCGAGCAGCACGCTGTAGGCGGGCAGCGCGGACATGTTGCGCTTGATCACGTCACGGTTCTTGGAGGCCAGCACGCCCGTGACGCTGTGGGGGTAGAGGAACAGCGCGAGCGCCGAGCCCAGCGCCAGAGTGACGTACTGGAGCTGGTTGTTGGCGTTGAGCAGGACGCCGTCGGTGGCCGCGGGCGTGGCGTCGAACTTGGCCTGGGCCGCGTCGAAGATCGACGCCCAGCCGCCCAGCTGCGTCGGGATGTAGATGACCGCCACCAGGATCACGATGTAGATGAGCGTGTCCTTGACGAAGGCGATCAGCGCGGGGGCGCGCAGCCCGGACTGGTAGGTGTAGGCGGCGAGGATCGCGAAGGCGATGATGAGCGGAAGGTCGCCGGTCACCCCCATCGTCTTGAGCACCGCCTCGATGCCGACCAGCTGCAGGGCGATGTACGGCATGGTCGCCACGATGCCGGTGATGGCGACGAGCAGCGCCAGCGTCGGCGAGCCGAACCTCGCCCGCACGAAGTCGGCCGGTGTGACCAGCCCGTGCACGTGCGACACCGACCAGAGGCGGATCAGCACGATCATGACCAGGGGATAGACGATCACCGTGTACGGCACGGCGAAGAAACCCGTCGCGCCCGCGCCGAACAGGAGGGCGGGCACCGCCACGAACGTGTAGGCCGTGTAGAGGTCGCCTCCGACGAGGAACCACGTGATCCACGAGCCGAAGTTGCGGCCACCGAGCCCCCATTCATGGAGGCTGGCGATGTCGTCGGGCCGCCGCCAGCGGGAGGCGACGAAGCCCATCGCGCTGACGATCAGGAACAGGACGGCGAAGATGACGATCTCGGTGGTCACCGTGCCCTCCTCGTCATGTTATAGACGATCAGGGTCACGGCGACGCTGACGAGGACGAATGCAAGTTGCAGCCAGTAGAACAGCGGGATGCCGAACAGTCGCGGTTCGACCGCGTTGAACAGAGCCGGTATCAGGGGGATGGCGATCGGCAGCAGGAGCAACCAGTTCCATGGACTGCGATCGGTGCGGGGGGTGGTCATCGCACGCTCCTTCGGACACGAACTGATCCGCAGCGTAAAGTCCCGAGTGAACGGGAGGGATCGCTGATCGGCAAACGGTCGTGTTGCCGCGACGAGCGACCCTCCCCGGCGCACTCCCACCCTTCGGCGCGCTCCCACCCTTTGGCGCGCTCCCACCCTTTGGCGTGATCATGCACATGTTCGGCGGTCACCCCTGCCACCTCCCCGAATCCCCCGCGTGATCATGCACGGGTTCGTGAGTTCTCGCCCCGACCTGCGTCTTCCTTGGTTGTGATCATGCGCAGGCTCGCCGATCGCCCCCGTGACCTGCGCACCCTTGTCCCGTGATCATGCACGGGTTCGAAGGTGACCGCTCTGACCTGGGCTTTCGTCCGGCGCGATCATGCACGGATTCGGCTTCAGGGCCTCCGGGCTGCCCGGACGCCAAGCGTGATCATGCGCGGCGCGCCGCGCCAGATGCGAGCGCGCTTCCGGGCTGGACCCCCGACCGGCGGTGGCCTGGCATGTGTCAGGCCTCTGCAGGGAGTCCTATGCATGATCACAACAAGAGTATCCGCAGGTCGGACCGTACGTATGCGAATCCGTGCATGATCGCGGCGTGCGTTGGCGCAGCTCAGAGGCCTTGCGGCCGAATGCGTGCATGATCACGCCAAAGGGTTTGCCCAAAAGGGTCAGCGGGGGAGGTGGGGGAGGATCACCGCGCTGGGGTGGGTGGGGGTGTGCAGGATCTCCTGGTCGGAGGGGTACATGGTGGCGCCGAAGGGCAGGGGGTCGCCGGTCCCCGGGTTGCGGGCGATCCGCGGGTACGCCCCGCTCGCCACATGCACCCGGATCCGGTGGCCGCGCCGGAACCGGTGGCCGATCGGCCACAGGTCGACCTCGACCCTGCGCACGCCGTCCGCGTCGGCGGGCACCGAGGGCGTCAGCCGCCGGACCCCCTCGCACACGTTCATCGACGACCCGTCGGGGTGGACGTCGCAGATCCGCACCACCATGTCGGTGTGCTCCCGGCTCGACCGCACGTACAGCTCGGCCGTCACCGGCCCGATCACGTCGGTGTCCTCGGCCAGCACGTACGACGTGTAGACGAGCACGTCCTTGCGGGACTCCAGCCGCCGGTTGTCGCGCGGCTCGGAGTTGCCGATGAGCACCGGACCCCCGACCACCGGGGTCGGGTTGGCCGGGTCGTAGCGGTATTCGTCCGGCGGGGAGTCCGCCGGGTTGTCCCGCGACAGCCCGAAACCGGGCTGGAGATGCCAGCGGGCCGGGTGTGTGCCCGCCACCGGCCAGTCGGGGAAGTCCCGCCATTCGTTCGCGCCGGTTACGTACAGCCGGACGGGCAGGGCCCGCAGCCCGGAGAAGTCGCCCATGAGGTGCGCGCGGAACCAGGCGAGGGCGTCGGTGTTCGAGACCCTGCCGTGCCGGATGTCGGCGTGGTACCAGGGCCCGATCGTGAGGTACGGCTGCCGCCCGGCCGCCCGCATCGCCGCGTAGTCCTTGAGCTGCCACGGGAGGAACACGTCGTACCAGCCGCCGGTCATCGTGACCTCGGCGGTCACCTCGCCGACGGTGGCGGAGAAGTCCCTCTTCTTCCAGTACGCCGAGGCCGGGTCGGCGTGGTTGGCCAGCAGTTCCTGGAAGAACGGCATCGGCCGCCCGGCGGACGCGAGGTCGAGCTCCGACAGCGGGCGTCCGGACAGGACGGCGCGCCGCGTCCGCCACGGGGCGGTCAGCGCCGCCATCCCGCCGAGGCGGCCTTCCAGCTGCGAGGTCAGGGTGGTCCAGATCAGCGACGACTCCAGCGCGAACGCCCCGCCGACGTAGGCCGCGTCCCGGAAGTTCGAGGCCGTCACCTGGGTCGCCATGGCCAGGAGATCGGGAGTCTCCGAGGCGATGGCCCACTGGTTGTAGCCCAGGTAGGAGGGGCCGTGCATGGCGAAGCCGCCCCCGTACCAGGGCTGGCCGCGCATCCAGCGGACCGTGGCGAGCCCGTCCTCGCGCTCGTCGCCCAGGGGGTCGAGCAGGCCGCCCGAGCCGAAGCCGCCGCGGCAGCTCTGGATGATCACCTGGAAGCCGTGCCGCGCGAACGTCCAGCCGTACAGCCAGCCGAACACGCCGGCCCTGCCGTACGGCGTGCGGATCAGGATGGTCGGCGGCTGGTGGGCGCCGACGGGGATGTAGTGGTCGGCCAGCAGCGCCACGCCGTCCGGCATCGGGACGGGAATGTCGCGCCGCACCCGCACCCGCCGGGCCACGCCGGGTGGGAGGGGAACCGGCAACCGTGGGACGGGTAGCCGGGGAACTGGCAGGTAAGCCACGCCGCCTCCTTAACCTCTTGGTAACAGAATATCAATACTCTGTGTCTTCTTGGGGCATATCGTCCTGTTTGTCCATTTTCATGATCGTATTGGCACGTTGCCTGATCGCGATGCGCGCCGCTACCCTGGCGACATGCGAACTTCCGCATCACTTCAGTGGTGGCGCCGCTAGCAGGCGGCGCGAGTTCGTTATGAGCAGATCGACTGGCCGCCCCGAGAGGCGGCCTTTCTTGTGTGTCCGCCCCCGGGGCATACGACTTAAAGGGGCGAGGCAGTGGAGACCAGCCGATATACCACCGCGGGCGGAGTCGCGGTCGAGCGTGGCGTGCGCGAGGTGCCCGAGGAGGCCCTCGAGGAGATCGTGACCGCCCTGGGGGAGCGCCGCGGCGGGGCGTTCTCCTCCGGCATGGACTATCCGGGCCGCTACAGCCGCTGGGCCTTCGGCTACGTCGACCCGTGCGTGGAGATCGTGGCGAGGGGCCGGCGGATCTCGGCCCGGGCCCTCAACGACCGCGGCCGCGTCGTGCTGCCGGTGATCGCCTCCTGCCTGCTCGCCGCGGGCAAGCCGGTGTCGCAGCCGGACGCCGGGCACGTGGAGGTCCACGTGCCCGAGTCGGAGGACCTGCTGCCCGAGGAGTTCCGCAGCCGGCGGCCGACGGTCTTCACCGCGATCCGCGAGGTGGTCGCGGCCTTCCGGGGCGACGACCCGCACCTGGGGCTCTACGGCGCGTTCGGCTACGACCTGGCCTTCCAGTTCGAGCCGATCCGCTACCGCCTCGACCGCCCGGCCGACCAGCGTGACCTCGTGCTCCACCTGCCCGACCGGCTCGTGGTGATCGACCGGGTCCGCGAGACCAGCATGGAGTACGCCTACGACTTCACCGTCGACGGCGTCTCCACCAGGGGGATGGACCGCTCGGGTGACGGCTTCCCGCTGGTCACACCCGTAGAAATCCCCAAAAATCCGGAAAAGGGCAATTACGCGAAGATCGTCGGCACGGCGAAGGAGAAGTTCAAGCGCGGCGACCTGTTCGAGGTGGTTCCCGGCCAGGTCTTCCACTCCTCCTGCGCCGACCCCTCCGCCTTCTACCGGTCCCTGCGCACGAGCAACCCGGCGCCGTACGAGTTCCTGCTCAACCTCGGCGACGGCGAGCACCTGGTCGGCGCGTCCCCGGAGATGTACGTCCGGGTGACCGGCGACCGGGTCGAGACGTGCCCGATCTCCGGCACGATCGCCAGGGGAGCCGACCCGGTCGAGGACGCCGAGGCCATCAGGACCCTCCTGTCCAGCGTGAAGGAGGAGTCCGAGCTGACCATGTGCACCGACGTGGACCGCAACGACAAGTCGCGCGTCTGCGTCCCCGGCAGCGTGAAGGTCATCGGCCGCCGCCAGATCGAGATGTACTCGCGCCTGATCCACACCGTCGACCACATCGAGGGCCGTCTGCGCCCCGAGTTCGACGCGCTCGACGCCTTCCTCACGCACATGTGGGCCGTCACCGTCACCGGGGCCCCGAAGACGTGGGCGATGCAGTTCATCGAGGACCACGAGGAGACCACCCGCCGCTGGTACGGCGGAGCCGTCGGCTTCATCGGCTTCGACGGCTCCATGAACACCGGCCTGACCCTGCGGACCGCCCAGATCCGCGACGGGGTCGCCGCCGTCAGGGCGGGGGCGACGCTGCTGTACGACTCCGACCCCGCGGCCGAGGAGCGGGAGACCGAGCTCAAGGCCAGCGCCCTGCTCGCCGCGCTCGCCGCCGTCGGCCGCGAGCGGGCCGAGACGGTCCCGGACCGAAGCGCCGAGTTGCCGGGCGAAGGCCACAAGGTCCTTCTGGTCGACTACGAGGACTCGTTCGTCAACACCCTCGCCGACTACTTCAGGCAGCAGGGGGCCACCGTCGTGACCATGAGGCACGGCTTCCCGCCCGAGATGATCGAGGAGATCACCCCCACGCTGGTCGTGCTCTCGCCCGGCCCCGGCTGGCCGTCCGACTTCGGCGCCGCCGCCCTCCTCGACGCGGTGTACGCCAGGGGCCTGCCGGTCTTCGGCGTCTGCCTGGGCCTGCAGGCGATGGTCGAGCAGGCGGGCGGCACGCTGGAGCTGCTGCCGTACCCCGAGCACGGCAAGCGCGGCCACGTCCGCCGCGCGGGGGGCGGCGCGCTGCTCGACGGGCTGCCGGAGGAGTTCGTCGCCGCCCGCTACCACTCGGTGCACGCCAAGGAGCCCGGCGTCCGCGGTTTCACGGTCACCGCCTCCACCGAGGACGGCGCGGCGATGGCGATCGAGGACGTGGAGAACCGGCGGTTCGGGGTGCAGTTCCACCCCGAGTCGATCCTCACCACCCAGGGCGGCGCCGGAGCCCGGATCATCGCCAACGTCCTGCGGCTGGCCCGCTGAGGCCGTCCGGGTAAAGCAGGTAAAGAGGGTCGGGAAAGCCGCGCCGGCACGGGAGAGGAGCCGTAAAGTCCACTCCCGTGCCGGAGATCAGAGTGGACGACGCGCTGCCCGTGCCCCTGCCCGACCCGGTCCGCGCGGCGCTCGCCGCCCCGATGGTCGACCACCACTGTCACGGCGTGCGGCGCGACGACCTGTCCCGGTCGGAGTTCGAGATCCTGATCACGGAGGCCGGCACGCCCGCGCCGCCCGGCACCACGCACTTCGACACTCCCGCAGGGCTCGGGATCAGGCGCTGGTGCGCCCCCGTGCTCGACCTCGAACCGCACGTGTCACCCGCGGTCTACCTGTCCCGCAGGGCGGAGCTCGGCGCGGCCGAGGTGAACCGCCGGCTGCTTCGCAGGGCCGGCGTCGCGGCCTTCCTGGTGGACACCGGGCTCGACCGGCCCGAGCTGCTCACCGCGGCCGAGATGGGCCGCACGGGCGGCGCCGCCGCCGACGAGGTGGTCCGGCTGGAACAGGTCGAGCAGGAGGTCGCCGTGGCCGGGCTGTCCGCCGTGGGCTACGTGAAGGCGCTGCGCGAGGAGCTCGCGGCCAGGGCGGCCCGCGCGGTGGGGCTGAAGTCGATCGCGGCCTACCGCTGCGGGCTCGGCTTCGACCCGTCCCGGCCTTCCCGGGGCGCGGTGATCGCCGCCGCGGGCCGGCGGCTGTCCGACCCCAAGGAGCGGCTCACCGACCCCGTCCTGGTACGGCACCTGCTCTGGGCGGCGGTCGACGTCGCGCGGGAGCGGAGCCTGCCGCTGCAGTTCCACTGCGGCTTCGGCGACACCGACCTCGATCTGCACGCCGCGGACCCCTCGCTGCTGACGGGGTTCATCCGGGCGGTCGCGCCGGCCGGGATGCCCGTGGTGCTGCTGCACTGCTACCCCTTCCACCGGCAGGCGGCCTATCTGGCGGCGGTCTTCCCGCACGTCTACGCCGACGTCGGCCTCGCGCTCACGTACACGGCCGGAGGGTCGGCCGCGGTGCTCAGGGAGATGCTCGAACTCGTCCCCTTCCACAAGCAGATGTTCAGCTCCGACTGCTACGGGCTCGCGGAGTTGTGCCTCCTCGGGGCGGTCTACCACCGCCGGGGGCTCGCGCGGGTGCTCGCCGAGCGCATCGAAGAGGGGGAGTGGAGCGTGGCCGACGCGGCCAGGGTCGCTCACATGATCGGGTCGGGCAACGCCAGACGGGTGTACCGCCTCTAGGCCCCGCCTGGTGAGGGGCGCCGCGGCCGCGGTTCGATCCTCCGGCCTGGCGATGTGACGGCCCGGCGGATCATCATCAAGAAGGAGGAAACGCCCCGACGGCCGCACGATAATCGCCGGGATGACTGCCATTGAGATCCGCGACCTTGCGAAGTCGTTCGGTTCGGTGAAGGCGGTCGACGGGGTCTCCTTCACGGTGGAGGCGGGTTCCGTCACCGGCTATCTCGGTCCTAACGGCGCCGGCAAGACCACAACGCTGCGTTGCCTGCTCGGCCTGGTCACTCCCGACTCGGGAGAGGCGCTCGTCGACGGCAGGCGCTATGTCACGCTGCCCCAGCCCGTCACCGAGGTCGGGGCCGTGCTCGAAGCCACCAGCTTCCATCCGGGCCGCACGGCCCTCGACCACCTGCGCATCCTCTGCGCCGCCGCCGGCCTGCCCGACGAGCGGGCCGGCGAGTCCCTCGCCATGGTCGGCCTCGCCGACGTCGGCGACAAGCGGGTCGGCGGCTTCTCGCTCGGCATGCGGCAGCGCCTGGCGTTGTCGTCCGCCCTGCTGGGCCGGCCCAAGATCTTCATCCTCGACGAGCCCGCAAACGGCCTCGACCCCGCGGGGATCGAGTGGCTGCGGGGGTTCCTCCGGCACCTGGCCCACGACCAGGGCGCCGCGGTGCTGGTCTCGAGCCACGTGCTGGCCGAGGTCGAGCAGACCGTCGACAACGTCGTGATCATCGCCAGGGGGCGGCTCGTACGGCAGGGCAGCCTCGCGGAGCTCACCACCAACGGCGACTCGGCCGTCCGGGTCCGCGCCTCGGACACGGCAACGCTCGGCCCCGCGCTGGAGGCCGCCGGAGCCAAGGTCGAACGGGTGGAGGACGGCCTGCTCCGCGTCCGGGGGTTGGACGCGTCCGCCGTGGGCCAGATCGCGCTCGACCAGCGCGTGGTGCTGACCGAGGTGACCCAGGAACGGTCCGACCTGCAGAAGGTCTTTCTCGAGCTGACGGGGGAGCGATGACCGGGCTCGTCAAGGCCGAGGTGCGCAAGCTGTTCACCACGCGCCTGTGGTGGATCATGCTGCTCGTCATGCTCGTCCTGATCGGGGTCAACCTGACGTTCATCACCGCCTTCGCCGGCGTCACCAACGAGGCGAGCGGCGGGGCGGCCATTCCCGGGCGGGAAACGGCGGAATGGGTGCAGACCGCCTGGTCGGCCGGTGCCGGAGGGTCCATCTTCGTGATGATCCTCGGCGTCGTCATGATCACCTCCGAGTACCGGTACCAGACGGTCACGGGGACCTTCCTCACCACGCCGCGCCGCGGGCGGGTGATCGGCGCCAAACTGATCACCGGTGCGCTCGCCGGGCTGCTGTTCGCCCTGGTGGCGCTCGTGCTGGTCGCCGCCGTCGTGATCCCCGCCACGCTGCTGTCCGGGGGAGAGCTCTCGTTGTCGGAGTCGCGCATCCCCCAGGTGAGCCTCGGCATCCTGGTGAGCACCTCCCTCTACGGGCTGTTCGGCATCGGGCTCGGGGCGCTGGTCCGCAACCAGATCGCCGGCATCGTCGGCGCGGTCGTGTGGGCGTACGTGATCGAGAGCATCTTCACCGCGATCCCCGTGCTGCACCCGGTGGGCAAGTGGCTGCCGGGTGGCGCCGCACAGGCGCTGATGAGCATCGACGTGGACACCGGGCTCGGCAGGCCGGAGTGGCTGCCCGCCTGGGGCGGCGCCCTCGTCCTCATCGCATACGGACTGCTGTTCGCCGTCGTCGCCTCCGCCACGACGGTCCGCCGCGACATCACCTGAGCACCCTGCCGGAACCGCACGAGGTCCGCCGATGGACGGCGATCGGCCGTCCATCGGTAGGGTGTTGGGCCGGGTAAGCCGACGGACGGCCTACCCGCCAAGGACAACAGCGGACGGGGACGGTCATCATGCGCAGTGTGGAACCCGAGATCTTCATCGTCGCCCGGCCGGAGCTGGACTACGACGAGCTCGCCCGCTACCTGCGGGAGATCGGCGGGGAGAGCTGGCTGGACCGGCTGGAGCGCGGCGAGTTCGACGCGCAGAACCTCGCGGAGCTCGCCGGGCGGCTGTGCTACCGCTCGTTCGAGCCGGGACTGAACCCGAACGTGACCCGCATCCGGACGGACCAGACCCAGTACCTCCAGAACATCCTCGCCAGCGCGCACGGGTCGGTGCTCGAGCACGTCAGCTTCAGCTTCGTCCTGCACAACGTCAGCCGGGTCTTCACCCACGAGCTCGTACGGCACCGCCCCGGCGTGGCCATCTCGCAGGAGTCCCTGCGGTTCGTCCGCCTGTCGGATCTGCCGTTCTGGTTCCCCGAGTGGGCCAGGCAGGACGCCGAGCTGATGAAGCGCGCCACGGCCGTGCTCGACCAGCTGGAGGAGTTCCAGAACTGGATGGCCGGCCACTTCGGGCTCGACGAGGAAGGCGTGAAGTTCGCCGACAAGAAGCACCACACCTCGTTCATGCGCCGCTTCGCCCCCGAGGGCGTCGCGACCGGCCTGGTCTGGACGGCCAACGTCCGCACGCTCAGGCACACGATCGAGTCCCGCACGGCCGTCGGCGCTGAAGAGGAGATCCGCCTGGTGTTCCAGCGGATCGGCGAGCTCATGAAGCAGGAGGCGCCCGCGCTGTTCGGCGACTACGTCGTCGAGGACGGCGCCTGGATCCCCGGCTGGCGAAAGGTCTGACCGCCGCGGTCAGCCGAGCGCGGGGAGGACGTAGACCTCGGCGCCGGGCGGCAGCGCGCACGCCAGCCCGCCGAGCCGCCGTGCGTTCTCCCCGCACACGAACATGCTGATGTGCCGCCGGATGTGACCGTCCTCGTCGCGCAGCCGCTCCTCCAGCGCGGGATGCGTACGGCGCAGCGTGTCGAGGGCGGCCCCCAGCGTGGGGCTGTCCTCGTCCGGCGGCGCCACCGCGAACACCCTGACCTCCGACCGGTCGCCGATCCAGTGCCGGAGCGTGTGCGGCACTACGAAGGTGACCAGCGTGACGGGCCTGCTCACCTCAGAGCACCGCCGCCCGGACCGTGAGGACGTCGGGGAGGTGGCCGGCGATCAGCGTCCAGCTCAGCCCGGCGTCCGCGGAGCCGTACACCTCGCCGTCGCGGGTGCCGAAGAAGACGCCCGCGTCGGTGGCGACCAGAGCGTCGCGGAGCACCGCGGCGTGCACCGGACCGTCCGGCAGCCCGGCGCCGAGGCTCTTCCAGCCCGCCCCGCCGTCGTCGCTGCGGAAGACGTTGTAGCGGTGCCCGACCGGCGTGCGGTCCATGTCGGCGTGCAGCGGGAACACGTAGACCGTGTCGGGGTCGGCGGGGTGGACGGCGATGGGGAAGCCGAAGTCCGAGGGCAGCTCCGAACCGATGTCCGACCAGGATCCCCCGAAGTCGTCGGAGCGGTAGACGCCGAAGTGGTGCTGGAGGTAGAGCCGCTCGGGCCGGGCCGGATGGTGCGCCACCTTGTGCACGCACTGGCCGAACTCGGGATACTGCGAGCCTTCCGGCAGGAAGGGCGCCCGGATGTTCCGGTTGGCCGGCTCCCACGAGGCCCCGCCGTCGTCGCTGCGGAAGAACCCGACGGCCGATGCGGCCACCGCGATGCGGCGCGGATCGGTCGCGTGCGGGATGACGGTGTGCAGGCACAGGCCGCCGCCGCCCGGCTGCCACTGGGACCGGGTGGGATGATCCCACAGGCCCTCGACGAGGGAGTAGGTCTCGCCGCGGTCCTCGGACCGCCACAACGAGGCGGGCTCCGCGCCCGCCCACACCACGCCGGGCTCCGTCGGCGAGGGCTGGAGCTGCCACACGCGGGCGAGGGAGGCTCCCGTCCGTTCCGGGAACGCCACCGGCGGAGCGGCCGCCTCCTGCCACGTCTCACCGAGGTCGTCCGACCACATCACGGACGGGCCGAAATGGCCGTACTCGATGCCGGCGAGCAGCCGCGGGGCCGGGCCCCGCGTGTCGATCGCGACGGAGTGGACGCCGATCGTGGAGAAGCGGACGGGGTCGACCTCGAAGGGCCCGCCGCCGGACGACCGTGCGATGAACAGTCCCTTGCGCGTGCCGATCGCGAGCAGTGCTTCCACGGACACCTCCAGGTGCGCTTCGTCCACGACCTCTTTCCGGGTAGCGCCCATCGTGCCAGGAGTCAGGCGAGCGGTCAGGGAGATGCGGCAGGCCGTCAGGGTTCGCCCTGGATGGTGTCGCGGTGGATCCGGCACAGGGGCACGCCCGACGACTGCAGCCGCCGGACCGTCTCGTTCACCATCGACCCCGGGCCGCAGACGTACACCTCGTGCTCGGCCCACGAGTGGAAGCGGTCGATGACGTCGGGCAGCCGCCCGCGCATCCCGTCGTAGGCGTGCTCGTCGGACACCACGGGCAGCACACGTAACCACGGGAAACTCGACTCCATCCGGATGAGGTCGTGCATGTCGTAGAGCTCGGACGAGCTCCGGGCGCCGAAGATCAGGTGGATGTTGGGCCTGCGGCCGGACGCGATGACGTGCTCGAGGATGGCCTTCAGCGGGGCCAGCCCCGTGCCGCCCGCGACGAGCAGCACGTCCCGGTCCGAGTCGACGGGCGCCATCGTGCCCACGGGCGGCCCGAGCAGGATCTGGTCGCCGATCCGGGTGTGCTGGACAAGCGTTCCGCTGACCCATCCGCCAGGTACGGCGCGCACGTGCAGGCGGATGGTGTTGTCGGCGCGCGGGGCGTTGGCGATCGAGAACGTCCGCCAGACACGCGGCCACCGGGCGGTCTGCACGGTGAGGTACTGGCCGGGCGTGAACTCCAGCGGCTGCGTCGGCCGTACGGTGAGGACGGCGATGTCGCGGGTTCGCAGCTCGTGGTCGACGACCTCGCCCAGCCACCAGGGGGGAGCGACTCCGGCGTCGGCGGCCGCCGCCTCGATCATCGCGGAGGAGGCCAGACCGTACGCCTCGACCCAGGCGGCCTCGATCTCCTCGTTCCACATGTCGGCGGCGAAGTGCTTGATCGTGGCCACGAGGGCGGCGCCCACGGCGGCGTAGTGCTCGTCGACGACCCCGTACTTGCGGTGGTCGCGCCCGAGCTGGCCGAGGTAGGCCGCGAGGCCGTCGGGGCTGTCGAGCAACCACACGATCCGCGTGAGCGCGCTGAAGAGGCGGTCACGCTGCATGTCCATCGCGGGCGGGAACATCGCCCGCAGTCGTGGGTTCTCCGCGAACAGGCGCCCGTAGAAAAACGCCGCGGCCTTACCCGCGACGGGTTCGATGACGGAGAAGCTCTCTTTGACGAGGCGCGGATTAAGCGTCATCTACTGTGTCCCACCCTTGGGACCGGACGAGCTCCGGTCTTGTCGATCCACCTCCCTGACGGCTCCGGGTGATGAACGCCGCAGGCCCCGGCCCAACAGCGCTCATTCGGAAGTCTCGCACTCGCAGTCGGACGCCACAACCGATTCTTCACAAGGTGGTGCGAAAACCCACCCACTGTGATTGAGCCGTAATGGACTGTAATCAGGGACGCTTGCCGTTACCTGCGGTAATAGTGAGGTAAGTGGGACAAAGTGAATTCCCGCTGCGCCATTATTGGGTGTACCGAATTGCAAGGCACCCGGGAGACTGCAATGGCGCGTCCGATCGTCGGTATCACCACTTACCTCGAGGCCGCGCGATGGAGCGTCTGGGTGAGGGAGGCCGCGGTCTCGCCCCAGGCCTACGCCGCGGCGGTGGACAAGGCGGGTGGTGCGCCGCTGCTGCTGCCCCCGGTCGGCCCCGCCTCCGTGGACGACTACGTGCGCGGGCTCGACGGGCTGATCCTCGCCGGCGGCGTGGAGATCTCCCCCTCCCTGTACGGCGAGGAGCCCGAGCCGCGGGTGGAGGAGCCGCAGGTCCAACGGGACCGCTTCGAACTGGCCCTCGCCCGGGCGGCGGTGGAGGCGGACCTTCCCGTGCTCGCGATCTCCCGCGGCATGCACGTTCTCAACGTCTCCCAGGGCGGGTCGCTGATCCCCTGGCTGCCCGACGTCGTCGCCCACACGCGCCACGAGACGGCCAAGCATGAGATCGTCGTGAGCGTCTCCAGCAAGGTCGGCAAGGCGATCGGCGACCACGCCGAGGTCGCGGGCGCGCACCGCCAGGGCATCAGGCGGCTCGGGTCCGGGTTCCAGGCGGTCGCGTGGGCCGACGACCAGATCGTGGAGGCGATCGAGATTCCCGGCCACCGGTTCGCCGTCGGGGTCCAGTGGCACCCCGAGCGCGGCACCGACAACCGGCTCATCGAATCCCTCATGGAGGCCGCACGGCCGTGACCGTTCCCTCGGCGGCGCGGCGCGGTTACTGTGCCCAGGCGTGAGGGACTACGAGAAGCTGAAGATCGACTGGCCGGCCGACGGCGTGCTGCGGATCGTCATCAGCGAGCCCGGCAGGCTGAACGCGGTCGACCGCACGGGACATCGCGAGCTCGCCGAGGTGTGGCGCGACGCCGGCGCCGACGACGCGGTCCGCGCCGTCCTCATCCGGGGCGAGGGCGAGGCGTTCTCGGCGGGCGGCGACCTGTCGATGATCGAGGAGATGACGCGCGACCACGACGTCCGCATGCGCGTCTTCGCCGAGGCCCGCGACATCGTCTACAACGTGATCAACTGCCCCAAGCCCGTGGTGTCGGCCATCCAGGGACCCGCCGTCGGCGCGGGGCTCGCGGTGGCGCTGCTGGCCGACGTCTCGGTGGCCGGCCGTACGGCACGCGTGATCGACGGCCACACCCGCCTCGGGGTGGCGGCGGGCGACCACGCGGCCATCGTCTGGCCACTGCTGTGCGGCCTGGCGAAGGCCAAGTACCACCTGTTGCTGTGCGAGCCGGTGACGGGGGAGCAGGCGGAGGCCATGGGCCTGGTCAGCCTGTGCGTGGACGACGACCGGGTCCACGAGAGGGCGCTGGAGGTCGCCGTCCGGCTGGCGAACGGCTCCGCCGAGGCCATCCGGCTGACCAAGTACGCGCTGAACAACTGGCTCAGGCTCGCGGGCCCGTCGTTCGACGCGTCACTGGCCATGGAGTTCCTCGGCTTCACCGGTCCCGACGTCGCCGAAGGGGTCCGGGCCGTACGGGACAAGCGGCCTCCACGCTTCTCCTGAGGGGGCCCGCGCTCGGCGGCCGGTCAGCCGAACCGTTTGCGCAGGGAGTCGAGGCCGGGGGCGAAGACTCCGCGTGCGAAGATCTTGGCCACCCGGCCCGGGTCGTCGGCCTCGAACGACGCGTGCCACTCCACGAACGCCTCGCCGGTGTCGGTCACCGGGGCCACCCGGCAGGTGGCCCGGTAGTCCCTGACCGGCAACGGGCACTCGATGATCTCGTACGTCAGCGACCGCCCGGCGTCGTCGAGCGACAGCAGGCGTTCGCGGAACACCCCTCCGGCGCCGTCGATCCGGCGGACCGCCCCGGGGGCGAGCGCCCCGCCGTCCTCGATCTCGCAGGTCGTGATGCCGGGAAGCCACTGCTCCAGGTTGCCGAAGTCCCGGAGGAAGGCCCAGACCTCGTCGGCGTCCGCCTTGATCACCGTGCTCGCGTACGGCTTGTCCATCCGATGTCCCTTCACCGCTGCCTGACGTACGCCTTTACCTTCCCAGGAAGCCGCGTGCGCAAAGGGCGATCCGGCGATCAGAAGCTCCGGGGCAGTCCCAGAACCTGGGTGGCGAGGTAGTTCAGCAGCAGTTCCTCGGTCACCGGGGCGATCTTGCCGATCCGCGCGTCCGTGAGCAGGCGGGCCACGGGGTACTCGAGCGAATAGGCCATGCCCCCGTGGGTCTGGAAGGCCGCGTCGGCCGCCTCCCACGCCGCCTGCGACGCGGTCAGCTTCGCGATGTTGGCCTCGGTGCCGCAGGGCAGCCCGTTGTCGAAGGACCAGGCCGCCTTGTACAGCATGAGCCTGGCCAGCTCGATCTTCGCCTTGACCTGCGCCAGCGGGAACGCGATGGCCTGGTTCGCCCCGATCGGCCGGCCGAAGACCTCGCGCTCCTTCGCGTAGTTCACCCCGGTCCGCAGCGCGACCTCGGCCCCGCCGAGCGCGCTTGCGCCCAGCAGGATGCGTTCCGGGTTGAGCACGTCCCACAGCACCACGGCGCCGCCGTGGAGTTCGCCGAGCACGTTCGACGCGGGGACGCGCAGATCGTCGATGAACACCATGTTCGACGGCGTCGTGTTGGCGCCCATCTTCGGGATCGGCCGGTAGGACAGCTGCCCGGCGGCGACCGCCTCGGGCACGTTGACCAGGAAGACCGTCATGCCGTTGGTCCGGGGCCTGGCCTCGGCGGCCGGGATGGTCCGCGCGACGAGCAACATCCAGGTGGCGCGCTGCACGCCGGTGATCCAGATCTTCTGCCCGTTGACGACGAAGTCGGAGCCGTCCTGCCGGGCGAAGGTGGAGATCGCCAGCGAGTTGGACCCGGCGTCGGGCTCGGTGAGCGCGAAGCAGGTCTCGATCTCGCCGGTCGCCAGTCCGGGGAGCAACGCGGCCTTCTGCTCCGCGCTGCCGTGCCGGCTGAGGGTCATCGCGCCGAACCCCGGCGTCAGGACGTAGGTGAACGCGGAACCGCCCGCGGAGCCCGACGCCGACAAGGTCTCGGTGGCCACCGCGAGCTCGAGCAGGCCCTGCCCGGAGCCGCCGTACTCCTCGGGTACGGCCAGGCCGAGCCAGCCGCCCTTGGCGAGGTCCTGCCAGACTTCTTCAGGCCACCGCTTCTCCGATTCGCAGCGCTCCCAGTAAGCCATGTCGTAACGGGAGCAGATATCCGCGACACCCCGTTGTACGGCTTGCGCGCTCTCCGGCAGTGAGAAGTCCATAACCGTCTCCATTTCCTGGTCGCGCGCAATAGTAGAACGAAGCGATCTCCGTATCAGCCCCTCCACCGGCGCGCGGTCAGCGGCGCGGGCGCCGCGCGTGGTAGACGAAGGCGGGCGGGAGATTGCGCCACACGGTGCGGCCCGGCACCACCTCCTCGAACGACTCCGACAGCCTTCTGCGGAAACGAAGCGCGGGGGGAAGCGCCCGGGCGTGCACGTAGGAGAACGTGGTGAACGCCCCGCCCGGCGCGAGGGCGCGGACGACAGCTCGCAGGACCTCGGACTGTCGGCCGTAGGAGAACGCCGCCCACGGCAGCCCGCTCACGATCACGTCGGCCTCGGGCAGGCCCCGCTCGGCGAGCAGCTCGGGAAGCCGCGCGGCGGTGTCCACCACGATCTCCGCACCGGGGTGGGCGGCGGCGAGGACCCCGGCGAGCTGCGGGTTGATCTCGACGGCGAGATGCCGTCCGCGACCGCCCAGGCGGCGCTGGATCTCGCCGGTGAAAGGACCGGTGCCCGGCCCGAGCTCCACCACGACGGGGTCGCCGCGTTCCGGCACGGGGACGCAGACCGCCGAGGACAGCCGCCGGGAACTGGGGGCGATCGCGCCGGTGACGGCGGGCGCCCGGAGGAACTGATTGAAGAAGATCGCTGACTCGTTCGCCATGCCCCGAAGCTAGGGCCGCGTACCCGGCCGCGGCGTCCGCCGACCGGCCCCGGCCCGCGGCCACAAGGACCCGCGGCCGCGGCCGGACGGACCCGTGCCCACGGCCACCTGGCCGGGGCCGTGCGGCCAGAAGGAGGAGACGGTCTCGTCCCCTGGGAGGAAGCAGCCCCGGCCCTGACTGCGGATACCGTTCCGGTATGCGGTGGCGCGGCGTGGTGCTGGACGTCTTCCTCGCGGTGTGCGGGGTCGTCCTCGACGTGCTCGTCAGCTGGGGCCACTGGAGTGGGCCGGCGGCGCCCTGGTGGATCAGGGCCCTGTTCGGCCTGCTCGCCGGCCTTCCGCTGGGACTGGTGCGCCGGTGGCCGGGCCTGGTCGCGATCTACTTCGCCGGCTTCCTCGTCGTCTGCGACCAGCTCGGCGCGTCCACCACGGACACGCTGCAGATCCTGCTCCCCATCGCCGTCGGCGTGGTGGCCCGGGAGCGGGGGTGGCACTGGACGGCTCCGGTGGCGGTCCTCGCCGGTGCGGCGACGGCCGTCAACCTGGCCGACCCGGGGATCGCCTTCACCCAGAACTCGTGGTTCTACTCGGTCGGCATCATCGCCTTCCCGGTGCTGGTCGGCCGATATCTGCGCAGCGAGAAGGGCCAGGGCAAGGAGGATCCGGCGCCCCTGCTCGATCTGCTGCTCGCCGGCGGCGGGGTGGCGTTCGCCGTCCTCGGCACCTGGCCGTTCTGGGACAGCGGGAAGCCGCCGGTGTGGGTGGTCGGCCTCGTGGTCGTGGTGGCGGGCTTCGCCCTCGGCGTGGTCCGCAAGCACCCCGGCGCGGTGCTGCTGCTCGAGAGCGTGATCCTGGTCGTCGCCGACCAGTACGCCCCGCGGACGGGGAGCAGCCTGCAACTGCTCGCCCTGGTCGCGCTGGGCGTGTTCGCCACCCGGGCGAGCTGGTCGTGGGTGGGCGCCGGATATCTGCTCACCTGCGCCGTCACCGCCATCGTGATCGTCGACGAGCCGGCCGACATCACGTTCGTCCGTGTGGTCACCCTCATGGCCATCGTGACCGCCCCCGTCGCGATCGGCCGGTACGTCCGGGCCCGCCAGGCCGAGGGACGCCAGGCGAGGGAACTGAGCGCGGAACGCCTGCGCGCCGACCGCCTCGCCGAACGGGAACGGATCGCCCGCGACGTCCACGACATCGTGGCGCACCACGTCGGCGCGATGGTGCTGCGGGCGAGCGCGGCCCAGTACGCCGGGGCGACCGGCCCGGCGGCCGAGGCGCTGGCCGACATCAGGGAGACCGGCCACCGCGTCCTTGAGGACCTCCGCGGGCTGCTCACCGTCCTCCGCGACCCGGAACGCGACGAACTCGCGCGAGCCGGGCCCGGTGACGTCAGCCTCGGCCTGACGCTGGCCGACCCGGACGACATCATGCGCGACGCCGTCGCCCGGATGGCGGCCGCCGGGCTTCGGGTGGAACTGGACATCACCGCCGAGGCCGTGGCGGCGCCGCTGGTCGTCCGGGCGTCCGCGGCCAGGATCATCCAGGAGGGACTGACGAACGTGCTGAAGCACGCGGGACCCGAGGCGACGGCCGAGATCACCGTCGGGATGGAGAACGGAGCGATGACCGTGGTGGTCCGCAACGGGCCGGGGACGGCGGGGCCGGGCGAGACGCTGCCGTCCACCGGGCAGGGGATCGCGGGCATGCGGGAACGGGCCCGCGCGCTCGGCGGCAGGCTCACCGCCGGGCCCGTGGAGGACGGCGGCTGGCGCCTGGCCGCGTCGCTGCCACTGCCCGAACCCGCGGACGGGCCGGAGGCCGGTTCGGAATGCCGGTGGACCTCGCGGAGCGCGCCGTGATCCGCGTCGTGGTCGCCGACGACCAGGCGCTGGTCCGGGCGGGCGTGCGGATGATGCTGGAGGCCGCGGGGGACATGGAGGTCTGTGGCGAGGCCGCCGACGGGGCCGAGGCGGTGCGCCTGGCCGACCGTCACCGGCCCGACGTGCTGCTCATGGACCTGCGGATGCCGCGAGTGGACGGGCTCGAGGCCACCCGGCGCATCCTGGCCGCCGACCCCGCCGCCAGGATCGTGGTGCTGACCACGTTCTCCGACGACGTGAACGTCTACTCCGCCCTGCGCGCCGGGGCGCTCGGCTTCCTGGTGAAGGACGACCCCCCGGACCGGATGGTCGAGGCCGTGCGCCGGGCCGCCCTCGGGGAGCCGCTGCTCGCCCCGTCGGTCCTGCGGCGCCTGGTCGACCGGGCCCTGGCGGCCGAACGGCAGACGGCCCGCGTCCCCGACAGCCTCACCGAACGCGAACTGCAGGTCCTCACCCTGGTCGGCATGGGCCTGTCCAACGCCGAGATCGGCGACCGCCTCCACGTGGGGGTGACGACCGTCAAGAGCCACGTCGCGGCGATCATGGAGAAGCTCGAGTTGCGCAACCGGACGCAGGCCGCGGTCGTGGCCCACCGATTCGGCTTGGTCGACGCGGAGTTCAACGCCTTGGAACCGCCTCGCGGCGGCCGGGAAAGCGCCATGTAGGGTCTGGGGCGTGAACGCCTCGGAAGACCGGATATTCACGGTTCCCAACCTGCTGAGCATGCTCCGTCTGCTCGGCGTCCCGGTCTTCCTCTGGCTCGTTCTGGGACCCCATGAGGACGGCTGGGCCATCCTCCTGCTCGCGCTCGCCGGGTTCTCGGACTGGCTCGACGGCAAGATCGCCCGGGCCTGGGGGCAGACCAGCAGGCTGGGCCGCCTGATCGACCCGCTGGCCGACCGGCTCTACATCCTGGCCACCCTGGTGGGGCTGGTGCTCCGCGACGCCATCCCGCTGTGGCTGGCGCTGGTCGTGCCGCTGCGCGACGTCATGTTGTTGTGGATGCCCCCGGTCCTGCGCCGCCACGGGTACGGCCCGGCCCTGCCGGTCCACTTCCTCGGAAAGGCGGCGACGGCGGCCCTGATGTACGCCTTCCCGCTGCTCTTCCTCGCCTCCCACGACGGCTGGTACGCGGAGATCTCCACGATCTTCGGATGGGCCTTCGCCATCTGGGGAACTGGTCTGTATTGGTGGGCGGGGGTGTTGTATGTCGTACAGGTGCGCCACCTAACGAAGGGGTGACCGTGAAGGCCGTCGTCATGGCGGGCGGGGAGGGGACACGGCTGCGGCCGATGACCGCCAACCAGCCCAAGCCCCTGCTGCCGATCATCAACCGGCCGATCATGGAGCACGTGCTCCGGCTGCTGAAGCGCCACGGGTACACCGAGACCGTCGTCACGGTCCAGTTCCTTGCCGCCCTGATCCGCAACTACTTCGGCGACGGCGACGAGCTCGGCATGAGCCTCCACTACGCCACCGAGGAGGTTCCGCTCGGCACGGCCGGCAGCGTCAAGAACGCGGCGGACAAGCTCCGCGAGGACCGCTTCCTCGTCATCTCCGGCGACGCGCTGACCGACATCGACCTGACGGACATGCTCCGCTTCCACCGGGAGAACCGGGCACTGGTCACCATCGGCCTCAAACGCGTCCCGAACCCGCTCGAGTTCGGGATCATCATCGTCGACGAGAACGGGCGGATCCAGCGGTTCCTGGAGAAGCCCACCTGGGGGCAGGTGTTCTCCGACACCGTCAACACCGGCATCTACATCATGGAGCCGTCCGTCCTCGACGGAATCGAGCCGGGACAGTCCGTCGACTGGTCGTCCGACGTCTTCCCCCGGCTGCTCGACGGCGGCGAACGGCTCTTCGGGTACGTCGCGGACGGCTACTGGGAGGACGTCGGCACCCACGAGAGCTACCTGAAGGCCCAGGCCGACGTCCTCGAGGGCAAGGTCAAGGTCGACTTCGACGCGTTCGAGCTCGCGCCGGGCGTCTGGGCGGCAGAAGGCGCCTCCGTCGACCCGGACGCCGTGCTGAAGGGGCCGCTCTACATCGGCGACTACGCCAAGGTCGAGGCCGGGGCCGAGCTGCGCGAGTACACCGTGCTGGGCAGCAACGCGGTCGTCAAGGAAGGCGCCTTCCTGCACCGGGCGGTGGTCAGCGACAACGTCTACGTCGGCCCCGCGGCCCATCTGCGCGGATGCGTGATCGGCAAGAACACCGACGTCATGACCGGCGCCAGGATCGAGGAGAACGCCGTCGTCGGCGACGAATGCGTCATCGAGGCCGAGGCCTACGTCTCCTCCGGCGTGAAGATCTATCCGTTCAAGACCATCGAGGCCGGCGCGGTCGTCAACACCAGCGTCATCTGGGAGTCGCGCGGCCAGCGCAGCCTGTTCGGGCCGCGCGGCGTCTCCGGCCTCGTCAACGTGGAGATCACCCCCGAGCTGTGCGTACGGCTGGCCAGCGCGTACGCCACGACGCTGCGGAAGGGCGACACGGTCGTCACCTCCCGCGACGCCTCCCGGGCCGCCAGGGCGCTCAAGCGTGCCGTCATCAGCGCACTGAACTCCAGCGCCATCAACGTCGTCGACCTGGAGGCCGCCGCGCTCCCCGTGACCCGGTTCAACACCTCCAGGGAGAACGTGCGGGGAGGCATCGCCCTCCGGACCACCGCAGGCGACCCTCAGAGCGTCGACATCGTGTTCATGGACGAGTCCGGGGCCGATCTGTCCCAGGCGGCCCAGCGGAAGCTGGAGCGGGTGTTCTCGCGGCAGGAGTACCGCCGGGCCTTCCCCGGCGAGATCGCCGAGCTGACCTTCCCCGCGAGGGCCGTGGACACCTACGCGCGGGAACTCCTGAGCTGCATCGACATGAGCGGCGTGAAGGACGCCGAGATGAAGGTCGTGGTCGACTGCGCCGGAGGCACGTCGTCACTCGTGCTGCCCAGCCTCCTCGGCCGCGCCGGCGTCGACGTGCTGACCGTCAACAACCGCCTCGACGACGTCTCGCCCACGGAGAGCCTCGCCGAGCGCCGCCGCGACCTCCAGCGGCTCGCCGAGCTCGTGGCCTCCTCCCGGGCCGCCTTCGGCGTGCGGTTCGACCCGGTGGGCGAACGGGTGTCCCTCGTCGACGAGATGGGCCAGCTCATCAGCGAGGAGCGGGCCCTCCTCGTGGTGCTCGACCTGGTCGCGGCCGAGAGCAGGGGAGGCAGGGTCGCGCTCCCGGTCACGACGACCCGCGTCGCCGAGATGGTGTGCCGGTTCCACGGAGTCCAGGTCGAGTGGACGGCCACGAGCGTGGACACGCTCGCGACGGCCGCGCGGCATCCCGACATGATCTTCGCCTGCGACGGGCGCGGCGGCTTCATCGTGCCCGAGTTCGCCCCCACGGTGGACGGCCTCGCGGTGTTCCTCCGGCTGCTCGGCCTGGTCGCGCGGACCCGGCTGTCCCTCAGCCAGATCGACGCCCGCATCCCGGAGGCGAAACTGCTCAAACGGACCGTGCCCACCCCATGGGCGCACAAGGGGGCGGTGATGCGGTCGGTCGTCGAGGCGGCCGAGGGCCACCGGATCGACACCACCGACGGGGTCCGGGTCGTCGAGGACGACGGCACCTGGGCACTCGTCCTGCCCGACCCGTCCGACGCCGTCACCCACCTGTGGGCCGAGGGCCATGACGTCGACAGCGCCCAGACCATCCTCGAAAGGTGGGCCCGAGTCGTCGAACAGGCCGCCGGATCCCAATGAGATTGATCACAGTGTTCATGGCGCTCGCTCCGCTCGCGCGTGCGCTGTGTTCCCTTGCCGCGCCTCCGGCGCGGCGGGTTCGGGGCGCCCCTGAGGCGGAGCCTTCCCTCGTCGTTCGGGGTCGCTCGTTCCTCGCTCCCCGCTCACTCCTCAGTCCAGGCACCGCCGCGCCCCTCACATGCCCCTGACGGCCGAGAACGGCCAGGTAAGCGCCATTGCCTTTGCAGATGGGCGGCGTGGAACGCGAGGGGCGCGGCCGGGATCTGGACTGAGGAACGCCCGCAGCGAGGAACGAGCGAGGACGTGACGAGGGAAGACCCGGCCTCTCGGCGCCCCGAGCCCGCGCGAGCGGAGCGAGCGCAATCAAACACAGCCCGCCGTGCCGGAGGCACGGCCATAGGCACGTGTGGCGGGATGGACCATGGACGGCTGGGGGCTGTAGCGTTGGGCAGTCCACGCCCAGCGACGCTTCTTGACCTTTGTCCCTGATCAGCGTAAGTTGCGGCATTCGCAGTCTGAGCAAGTCGTGAGAGAGGCCGAGCCGATCGATGCCCAGCGTCTACTGCACGCAGTGCGGTCATGCCAACCCCGAGGATGCCCGTTTCTGTTCACGATGCGGTTCGCCGCTGAGCGCTCCGGCGCCCGTCGCACCCGACACCACCTCGACGATCTCGCTTGACGCGATCGAGGCGGAGCTCGGGCAGACGCTGCTGCCGGACCGGGCGGCTCTCGAGCAGCTGCCACCGGGGACCGCGCTGCTGGTCGTGATGCGCGGGCCGAACGCCGGCAGTCGTTTTCTGCTCGACAGTGACCTCACTACGGCGGGTCGCCACCCGGAAAGCGACATCTTCCTGGACGATGTGACCGTGTCCAGGAGGCACGTGGAGTTCTATCGGCGTGGCGGGCAGTTCACCGTACGTGATGTCGGGAGCCTGAACGGCACCTATGTCAACCGTGAGCGGATCGAGGAGTTCCCGCTCGCCGGAGGCGACGAGGTGCAGATCGGGAAGTTCCGGCTGGTGTTCCTCACACGTGGCCCTGGAGGACCGTGATCGGTGAGGAGGTGGAGTCATGAGCGCGCAGGCCGTCAGGGCGTTCATGAGCATCGGGGAGGTGCTCGCCCAGTTGCAGGGCGAATTCCCCGACGTCACGATCTCCAAGATCCGGTTCTTGGAAGGCGAGGGGCTCATCGAGCCCCAGCGGAGCCCCTCGGGCTACCGCAAGTTCACGCACAACGACGTGGAGCGCCTTCGTTACATCCTGACCGCGCAGCGTGATCATTATCTCCCGCTGCGCGTGATCAAGGATCACCTGGACGAGCAGGCGACCCGCCCCCGCGACGTGTCCTCCCAGGTGCCGGCCGTACGGTTGAGCAGGGAGGAACTGCTCGAGGCCGCCGGCATCGACGAGGACACGCTCGCCGAGATGGAGAGCTTCGGGCTGGTCGTGCCGGTCGCGCGCCGCTACGACGCGGAGGCCCTGGACGTGGCGCGGAACGTCGCCGAGCTGGCGCGTTTCGGCCTGCATCCCCGGCATCTGCGGGCCGTGAAGGCGGCCGTGGAGCGGGAGGCCGGCCTCGTGGAGCAGGCCGTGGCGCCGTTGCTGCGGCGCCGGGCACCGGGGGCGCTCGACCAGGCGGGCGAGACGGGCCGGGAGATCTCCGGACTTCTCCAGAAATTGCACAGTGCATTACTTCGTGGCAGTGTTCGCGGCGTTCTGGGACGGTGACCGGCTCATTCGCTCCGTCGCGGTGTTACGTTGAATGCCTGGTGATATACCGCGACGCTTTGAGACGGAGTCGCCCGTGTTGCAGATGGAGGTCGTGGGGGTACGCGTCGAGATGCCCTCCAACCAGCCGATCGTCCTCCTCAAGGAGGCGAGCGGTGATCGGTACCTGCCGATCTGGATTGGCATGACCGAGGCGACCGCCATCGCGCTGGCGCAGGCGGAGGAACCGCCGCCCCGGCCGCTGACTCACGACCTGTTCAGAGACGTGCTGGACGCGCTGGGGGTGCGTCTGCGCACCGTCAACATCGTCGCTCTCCGTGACGGGATCTTCTTCGCCGACCTGGTGTTCTCCAACGGCGTGGAGGTGAGCGCCCGGCCGTCGGACTCGATCGCGCTGGCCCTGCGCACGGGCGCGACGATCTACGCGAGCGAGGACGTGGTCCAGGAGGCGGGCGTCAGCATGCCGGACGACCAAGAGGACGAGGTGGAGAAGTTCCGCCAGTTCCTGGACAACATCACCCCGGAAGACTTCGGCCGTGCGGGTTGATTTCGGGATATTGCGCTTCACGACGCGCCGGACGGGGTCGTTGACTGAGGATGGCCCCGGTCCTACGGTGCAAGGGAAACCACGGTTGTAATTCACGAACCCCCAGATCAGACCGTGGGATGAGAGAAAGCCGGAGGTCCGCAGTGGCGGTCAGCAGCGGCGAGGGTAAGTCGGCCGGGCAACATGATCCGGTTCGGCAGGCGGCACGCGAGCGTGCCGGTGAGCAGGGTCTGCTGTTCGACGAGCAGCCGGCGGCTCTGCCCGAGGACGTCGGTTACCGCGGTCCCACGGCCTGCGCGGCGGCCGGCATCACCTACCGTCAGTTGGACTACTGGGCACGCACCGAACTGGTGCTGCCCACGATAAGAGCCGCCCAGGGCTCGGGATCCCAGCGCCTGTACAGCTTCCGGGACATCCTCGTCCTGAAGGTGGTCAAGCGGCTCCTCGACACCGGCGTCTCCCTCCAGCAGATCCGCACCGCCGTGCAGCACCTGCGTGACCGCGGGGTGCGCGACCTGGCCCAGATCACGCTCATGAGCGACGGTGTCAGCGTCTACGAGTGCACGTCGGCCGACGAGGTGATCGACCTGCTCCAGGGCGGTCAGGGCGTCTTCGGCATCGCGCTGGGCCGGGTCTGGCGCGAGGTGGAGGGATCGCTCGCCGAACTGCCGGGTGAGCGCGCGGAAAGCGCCTCCGATGCGGAGGGCGATCATCCGGCGGATGAACTGGCCCGCCGCAGGAAGGCCCGCAAGACCGGCTGACACCCGGTCCGCCGGTCCGGGCCACAGGGGCGTCACCGCCCATCCCGGCACCCGGTAGAGTTGGTCTGGCCGATGACCTCGTGCGGGAGAGTCCCCTCTGACCAGGGGCGCCGAAGGAGCAACCTCCCCGGAATCTCTCAGGCAACCGGTACCGCACGGACGAGGCGACTCTGAAAAGCAGGCGCACCCGCCAGGTGGAGCCTCACCGAAGGGGAAAGCCGGGCACGATCTTCTGCCCGGTGAAGCTCTCAGGTCCGATGACAGAGGGGGAGACCGCAAGACGACGGGCCGTGCCAGACACGGCGCGCGCTGGTCTCGACCCGCCCAGGAGGCCCCTGTCATGACCGATCGGTCACCGCTCCGCGACCTTTCCGCCCCGCCCTTCGCGACCCGTCACATCGGCCCGTCCGACGCCGAACAGGCGCGGATGTTGCAGGCCGTCGGATACGAGTCCGTGGCCGACCTGGTGGCGATGGCCGTCCCCGGGGCCATCCGGACGACGACCGCGACGGCCCTGCCCGAGGCGGTGAACGAGCAGGAGGCCCTCGCCGAACTGCGCGCCCTCGCCGGCAAGAACCAGGTGCTCACCTCGATGATCGGCCTGGGCTACCACGACACGATCACCCCGGGCGTCGTCCTGCGCAACGTGCTGGAGAACCCGGGCTGGTACACCGCGTACACCCCGTACCAGCCGGAGATCTCGCAGGGGCGGCTCGAGGCGCTGCTCAACTTCCAGACCGTGGTGACCGACCTGACCGGCCTCGACGTCGCGGGCGCCTCCCTGCTCGACGAGGCGACGGCCGCGGCGGAGGCCATGACGCTGGCCCGCCGGGCGAGCAAGGTCAAGGCCGACGTGTTCGTGGTCGACGCCGAGGCGCTGCCCCAGACCAAGGCCGTGCTCGCGACCCGCGCCGAGCCCCTCGGGATCACGCTCGTCGAGTCGGACCTCACGGGCGACCTGCCCGAGTGTTTCGGGGTGCTCGTGCAGTACCCGGGTGCGAACGGCCGCGTCGCCGGGTTCCGTGAGCTGGCCGAGCGGGCCCACGCGCAGGGGGCCCAGGTGGTGGCGGCCGCCGACCTGCTGGCCCTGACGCTGCTTGCCTCCCCGGGCGAGCTCGGTGCCGACATCGCCGTGGGCTCAACCCAGCGGTTCGGCGTGCCGTTCGGCTTCGGCGGCCCGCACGCCGCCTACATGTCCGTCCGCGAGGGGCTGCAGCGCCAGATGCCCGGCCGCCTCGTGGGGGTGTCCGTGGACGCCGACGGGCGGCCCGCCTACCGGCTGGCCCTGCAGACCCGTGAGCAGCACATCCGCCGCGAGAAGGCGACGAGCAACATCTGCACCGCCCAGGTCCTGCTCGCCGTCATGGCCTCGATGTACGCCGTCTACCACGGTCCCGACGGGCTGCGGCGGATCGCGCAGCGCGCCCACAGGCACGCGGCCATCCTCGCCGCCGGTCTGCGGGACAACGGCGTCGAGGTGGTGCACGACGAGTTCTTCGACACCGTGCTGGCGAAGGTGCCCGGCCGGGCGGACGAGATCGTCACGGCCGCGGCCTCCGGAGGGATCAACCTCCGCCGGGTGGACGGCGACCACGTCGCCGTCGCGTGCGACGAGAAGACGACCACGGCCCACCTGGCCGTCGTGTGGAAGGCCTTCGGCTGCGACGGCGTCGTGGTGGACGACCTCGACCGGGCCACGGCAGACGCCCTGCCGGGCGACCTGGTCAGGACCTCCGACTTCATGACCCACCCGGTCTTCCACTCCTACCGGTCGGAGACCGCGATGCTGCGCTACCTGCGCAGGCTCCAGGACAAGGACATCGCGCTCGACCGTTCGATGATCCCGCTGGGCTCCTGCACGATGAAGCTCAACGCGACCACCGAGATGGAGCCGATCACCTGGCCGGAGTTCGCCGGCATCCACCCCTTCGTGCCGGACGCGCAGGCCGGGGGATACCTGGAGCTGATCGGGAACCTCGAGGGCTGGCTGGCGGAGATCACCGGCTACGCCCGGGTGTCGATCCAGCCGAACGCGGGATCGCAGGGGGAGTTCGCCGGGCTGCTCGCGATCCGGTCCTACCACCGCTCACGCGGGGACCTCGGCAGGACCGTCTGCCTCATCCCGTCGTCCGCCCACGGCACCAACGCCGCCAGCGCCGTCATGGCCGGCATGCGGGTCGTCGTGGTGGCGTGCGACGACGACGGCAACGTCGACCTGGACGACCTCGCCGCCAAGATCGACAAGCACCGGGACGCGCTGGCCGCGATCATGGTGACGTACCCCTCGACCCACGGGGTGTACGAGGAGACCATCATCGAGATCTGCGAGCGGGTCCACGCGGCCGGCGGGCAGGTCTACGTCGACGGCGCCAACCTCAACGCACTGGTCGGCCTGGCCAAGCTCGGCGAGTTCGGCTCGGACGTGTCCCACCTCAACCTGCACAAGACCTTCTGCATCCCGCACGGCGGCGGAGGCCCCGGCGTCGGCCCCGTGGCCGTCAAGGCCCACCTCGCCGACCACCTGCCCGCGCACGTCTCGGCCGCGCCGTACGGCTCGGCGGGCATCCTGCCGATCTCCTGGGCGTACGTGCGGATGATGGGCGGCGACGGGCTCAGGCAGGCCACGGAGCAGGCGATCCTGTCGGCCAACTACCTGGCCAGGCGGCTCGCGCCGCACTACCCGGTCCTCTACACCGGCCGCGACGGCCTGGTGGCGCACGAGTGCATCGTCGACCTGCGGCAGATCACCAAGGAGACCGGGGTCACCGTGGACGACGTGGCCAAGCGCCTGATCGACTACGGCTTCCACGCGCCGACGATGTCCTTCCCCGTGGCGGGCACCCTGATGATCGAGCCGACGGAGAGCGAGGACCTCGCCGAACTCGACCGTTTCGTCGAGGCCATGATCGCCATCCGCGCGGAGATCGCCCGGGTGGCCTCGGGCGAGTACGACCGGGTGGACAACCCGCTGCGGAACGCGCCGCACACGGCGGACTCGCTGCTGTCCGGCGAGTGGTCGCACCCGTACTCGCGGGCCGAGGCGGCCTACCCGCTGCCCTCGCTGCGCGACAACAAGTACTGGTCCCCGGTCCGCCGGATCGACCAGGCGTACGGCGACCGCAACCTGGTCTGCTCGTGCCCGCCGCTCGAGGCGTACGAGGACTGACCCGCGGAAGGAGGGGCGGGGTCACGGCAGGGTGGCGGACCAGTTGCGCATGTCGCTCCCGCGCCGGGGCACAGGTCGTTAAGATCTTGCTGATCGTTCCCCGCCCCTCCTCATCCCTGTGAGGCCCCCCTCATGACGGCCATCGACCCCGGACGGCCGATCGACCAGGCCCGGCGGTTAGCCGAGACCGGCGATCTCGACGCCGCGGCGGCGATCTTCGCGGAGCTCGCCTCGGACGCCGACGGGCCCGATCAGGCCGACGCGGCGCGGGGGCTGTCGGTCGTCGCCGAGCGCATGGCGGCCGACCTGCTGGCGGACGGGGAGCCGGAGCAGGCGGCCGACGTCCTGCTGGAGGCGCTGTCCGTCACCGCCGTGACCGATGTGGCGCGCCTGCGGGTGCTGCTCGGCATCGCGCACCTGGAGATGGCCTGCGGGCAGTTCGCCGGAGCGGTGGAGGAGGGCCGCTGGGAGGACGGCGAGGCCGAGACCGGCGCGCTCGCCATCGAACTGCTGGCCCGCACGCTGCCGCTGAGGGGCCGCGACGCGGACGCGGAGACCGTCTGGCGTTACGGTCTCGACCACCCCGACCAGATGGTCGCCGACCAGGTGCGGCTCCGGCTGGCCCGCGACCTGCGGCCCGTGACGGATGACGTCGTCAGCGACCCGACCGGCGGCTGAGCGCGTAGGCCAGGTTGACGAAGACGATTCCGGCCCAGGCGAGGAGCAGGCCGGCGCCTCCCGCGTTGCTCGACGCGATGGCGGTGAGAGGGATGCCGATGCCGAGGGATCCGAGAGCCACGGGGACGGCGGCGTCCTTGCCGCGGTGGGGGTCCTTGGCGACCCCGGCGGTCTGCCTGGCGACCTCCGAACGGACCCGGGCCGCGATCTCGACGTCGAGTTTGTCGAGGAACGAGTCGACCAGGGCGTCCTCGTAGTCCGGGCCCAGCTCTCGGCGCGTCGCGATGATGGCGCGCAGATCCTGCCGGGTGGCGTTGGATGTCGTGTGCTGCTGCAAGGGATTGTCGGCCACGATCACATTGTGGCCACTGGGCGGCCCTCGTGCCATCCTCCCTTGGGCGGGTCCCTGATCCTGCGAAAGTCGGAGCCGGTACGGTCGCCTGCATGGACGTCGCCACACCGCACGGCCCGGCACGGGTCGAGATCGACGAGGCAGCCGACCCGCGGCTGCTGCTCGTGCTGACGCACGGCTCTGCCGGGGGAGTCGACGCACCCGACCTGCTCGCCGTACGGGACGCGGTGCTGGCCATCGGGGGGACCGTCGCCAGGGTGGTCCAGCCCTTCAGGCTCCGGGGCGCGCGGGCGCCGGGATCCGCGCCCAAGCAGGACGAGGCCTGGATCAGCGTCGTGGCGGGGCTGCGGGACGGTCATCCCGGACTGCCGCTCGTCCAGGGCGGCCGGAGCAACGGGGCCCGGGTGGCCTGCCGTACGGCACTGGCGGTCGGTGCCCGTGCCGTGGTCGCGCTGGCGTTCCCCCTGCACCCGCCGGGCCGGCCCGAGCGTTCACGGGCCGAGGAGCTCCGGCGGGCGGGTGCCGACGTACTGGTGATCAACGGAGACCGGGACCCGTTCGGCGTCCCGGACGCGGCCGACGCCACACGCCTGGTGGTCCTGGCGGGAGAGGGTCACGATCTGAAGAGGGATCCCGCCCGGGTGGGCGAGGAGGTGGCCGGATGGCTGCTGGAGCTCAGGCGGCGTTGACGGCCATGTCGGTGGGGCGGTGCGGCGCGATCACGCCTCCGTCCGGCAGGAGTTCTCCCGTGTCCTCGAACAGCACGACACCGTTGCAGAGCAGGCTCCAGCCCTGCTCGGGGTGCGTCGCTATCGTGCGGGCGGCTTCTCGGTCCTTAGCGTCCGCGTGCGGACAGGCCGGTTCATGAGGGCACATCGCCGGGGCTCCGTGTCTTTATCGATCGCTCGTGGTCGTTCACCGGCGGACGGCGATGGCCGTCACCGATGTCTTCCTTCCCTCTTTTGTACGGGGGGCGAGCCTTCGGGGTTGACGTATTCGTGGACTTCACCAGTTTGCTGGCCGGTCACATCGGCGTGACATAGTCCGTTCGGGCGATATCGCCGGTGCGGGTGGGGGGCCCGTGTGCGGCCTGAGCGGACTGGCCTCGCTGATGTGACTTGTAACACAAGGTTGCCCCATGGACGATAACGGTCCAACCTCGACACGCCGTCCGTCTGGTAACTGACTGATTACCATTTCTTTGGCTTGGCTGGGCGATCTGCGGATTTTGTCGGTTTGCGCCGCCGGCTGGTGGTCACCTGCCGAGTCCGGCGATCAGAGCGTCGAGGCCGTGCTCGAACTCCCGCTCCCCGTCCGCGGTCCGGGCGTCCCGCACCGTCGCGTCGGGGTCGGCCCAGCCGGACTGCTGGACCTCGACAGCGACGCTGCCGAACACGTAGGCGCGCAGCGCCCGCACGGCCTCGCCCGCGTCGCCGAGTCCCGCCTCCCGGAGCTGCTCGGCCTGCTCGGTGATCGCGGCCAGCGCCGCGCCCTTGGGCGGCTTGGTCAGCGCCAGGGACAGCACGCCGGGATGTTCGAGCAGGGCCGTACGGCTTGCCCGGGCCCACGCGCGGGCCCGGTCCTGCCAGCCGGAAAGGCCCTCCGGGCCGACCTGCACGGCGGTGACGTGCTCGGCCAGCGCGTCCATCAGCGCCTCCTTGCCGCGGGGCAGGTGGTGGTAGATGGCCATCGCCTCGACCTGCAGGGCGTCGCCGAGTCTGCGCATGGTCAGCCTGCGCAGCCCCTGCCCGTCGGCGATGTGGAGGGCGGCGTCGACGATGCGTTCCAGGGACAGCGGGACGGGTGGTCTCTTGGCCGGCATGTCGATCATGCTGCCACACTCGTCCTTACTTCGTAAAGGGCGGCGCACCCTGGTGTGCGAAGCCACGTGAGAAGCGCGTACGCTACCGGCAGCGATGATTTGTTCGATCTGAAGGGGCTGACGATGGCGATTTTCCGTCGGCGGGTGAGCCGCGAGGCGGAGCGTTACCACGCCGACCAGGAGCTCGGTGGCGACTTCGGCGCCCTGCTCGAAAGGGCGAGGGAGGCCGAGTTGACGCTGCGGGTCAAGCGGGCCGAGGGCGTCTCCACGGAGGAGCTGCGGGCGGCGGGAATCGACTTCGACCGCGCCCTGACCGAGGCGCTGCGCGCGGCCGAGGCGGTGCAGCGGACCACCTTCGGCGAGAAGGCCTACGACGACCGCATCGCGCGGCGCAAGGCCAAGGCCACCCCCGACGGGGCGAAGTGGACCGCCGAGGTGAACCGCCTCCGCACGCTGCGCGAGGAGCACAGGCTGACCGGCATCGCGCGGGTTCCCCGGGCCTCCGCGGTCGCCCGCAAGGCGTAGGAGCCGTACCGGACTGTTCTATCCGGCCCTCGAGGGCGGCGACCTGAGTACGGTGAGCGCCGTCGCCGCACGGGTGAAGGGGCCGGCCATGTCGGAGAACGTCGCGTTCACGCCAGGGACTCCCTGCTGGGTGGATCTCGGCAGCCCCGACGTGGGCGCGGCGAAGGACTTCTACGCCGAACTCTTCGGATGGGACTTCGCCGCCGTGCCCGGACGCGGGGACCACGCCGTGGCCCGTTTGCGCGGCGAGCCGGTGGCCGGCGTCGGCCCGGCCACCGACGACGGGCCGCGCTGGTGGACGACGTACGTCGCGGTGCGGGACGCGGATCTCACCGCGAAACTGGCCGTCGAGGCCGGCGGCGGCCTCACCGCGGGACCGCTGGAGATCGCCGATCACGGCAGGAGCGCCTTCCTCACCGATCCGGCGGGCGCGGCCCTGGCGGTGTGGCAGGCCGGAGGGTTCCCCGGCGCCGCGATCACCGGCGTGCCGGGGACGCTCTGCTGGAGCGAGCTCGCCGTGCGCGACACCCGCCGGGCCGCCGCCTTCTACGGCCGGTTGTTCGGATGGCGCGGCCGTGGACGGCCGTTCGCCGGCGGCTCCAGCACCTACACGGACTTCGAGACGGACGGCGGAGCCGTCGCCGGCATGGTCGAGATGAACGAGGCGTGGCCGGCGGAGATCCCCGCCCACTGGATGGCGTACTTCGCCGTCGGCGACTGCGACGCTTCCTGCGCGAAGGTCGCCGGACTGGGCGGAGTGGTGTCCGTCCCGCCGTTCGACATCGGGGCCGGGCGGGTGGCCGTCGTGGACGACCCCTGCGGCGCCGTGTTCTCGATCATCGCGCGGGCCTGACGTCGCGGGCGCCCGGAAACGCCGGGGACGCCCGAGACGCAGAACGGGCCCGCGCCGGTGCGGCGCGAGCCCTGCGTTTCAGTTCTGCGGGTCAGCTCGCCCAGTCGAGCAGCGGGCGGGCGTTGCTCGGGTGGCGGAGCTTGGAGAGCGACTCCTTCTCCAGCTGGCGGATCCGCTCCCGGGTGAGACCCAGGTGCCTGCCGATCTCGTCGAGAGTGTGCGGCTTGCCGTCCGTCAGCCCGAAACGGAGGCTCATGATCTTCGCCTCACGCGGGGACAGGTTGCCCAGTACGCCCTTGAGCTGCTCGGCCAGCAACTGGCGGTCGACCACCTCGGACGCCTCAGGGGAGTCCACGTCCTCGATCAGGTCGCCGATCCGGGTCTCGCCGTCCTCGCCGATCGTGGAGTCGAGGCTGATCGGCTGCCTGCTCGTGCGGAGCAGCTCCTCGATCTGGTCGGGCGTCTTGTCGAGCTCCACCGCCAGCTCCTCCGGGGTGGGCTCGCGGCCGAGACGCTGGTGCATGTCACGCTCGACCCGCGACAGCTTGGACAACATCTCCAGCACGTGGACGGGGAGGCGGATCGTCCGGGCGGAGTCGGCGAAGCCGCGCTGGATCGCCTGCCTGATCCACCACATGGCGTACGTGGAGAACTTGTAGCCCTTGGTGTAGTCGAACTTCTCCACGGCCCGGATCAGGCCGAGGTTCCCCTCCTGGACGACGTCGAGGAGGGCCATGCCGCGGTCGGTGTACTTCTTGGCGACCGACACGACGAGGCGGAGGTTGGCCTCCAGCATGTGGTCCTTGGCGCGCTTGCCGTCGTCGATGACCCACTCGAGATCCTCGCGGACGCCCGGGGCGAGCTTCGCGCCGCTCTCCAGGGCGGTCTCGAGCTTGTACTCCGCGTAGAGCCCGGCCTCGATGCGCTTGGCCAGCTCGACCTCCTGCGCGGCGGTCAGCAGGGTGCGGCGGCCGATCGACTTCAGGTAGGTGTGCACCGAGTCGCCCATGACGGACGTGTTGTCGTCCAGGTCGGCCGTCCCGGTGTGCTCGGCGTCCTCGGGCGACCAGTCCTCGTCCTCGGGCCGATCGTCGGCCTGCTCGTCAGCGGGGGCGGCCGTCTTCCCGGCGGAACGGCGGGTGGCGGCGGTCGCGGCGGCCCTGCGGGTCTTCCGCGCGGGGGTCTTCTTTCCTGCGCTCTGGGGAGGCACGGCGGTGTCGTCCTCCGAGGCCAGCTTCACGCCTGCCTCGGCGAGCTCGCTGAGGATCGAGCGGCCCTCGGTGGGGCTGACCCCGAACCGGGCAAACGCCTCGCGGAGTTCCGACAGGGAAAGGTGACCCTGCTCTCGCCCTTGGTCCAGAAGCCGGCCGAGGGTCGTCGGGGAAACCTCGCTGTCGGGCGCGGTCGCCACGGCAGTGCGGGGCATGAAGGCACCTCCTCCTTTACGGAGTTCTCATACGTGCGGTGGTCGGGTGGGTGGCGGCGGCACGGCGCGCGCACCAGTAGCAATAACGCCGGTGGCCGCAGTTTGTTCCCGGGGACCCCGGGTACGGCGGGCCAGGCGCGGCGGCGGGCTATCGCCGGGACGGCTCCCTGAGGGCGGCGAGATCGGGTTTGCCGTTGCCCAGGAGCGGGATGGCGGTCACGATCTCCACGGCGCGCGGGGCGGCGTAGGCGGGCAGCCGCTCCCTGGCGAAAGAACGGAGATCCTCCAGGGTGGCGTCGCCGACGACGACCGCCACGACGATCTCACCCCATTCGGGGTCGGGCCTGCCGACGACGGCGACGTCCCGCACTCCCGGGTGGGCGGCGAGGACCTCCGCCACGACCCCCGCGACGACCTTCTGGCCGCCGGTGTTGATGACGTCGTCGGCCCGGCCGAGCACGGAGAGCCGGCCGTCGGCGACGACCCCGAGATCGGAGGTGACGAACCACCTCCCGTCGAAGGGGGCGTCCTCACGCAGGCGGTATCCGGAGAAGAGGACGGGCCCGGCGATCCGGACGCGGCCGTCGCCGCCGATTTCGAGATCTACATTGTCAAGGGGGACGCCGTCGTACACGCATCCGCCGCTGGTCTCGCTCATGCCGTAGGTCGTGACGATCCGGGCGCCGGCCCGGGTGGCCTCCGCGATCAGGCCGGGTGGAGCGGCCGCCCCGCCCAGGAGGATCGTGCGGAAGGCCGAGACGTCGGCGCCCGTGTCGAGCAGCCGCCTGAGCTGGGTCGGCACGAGGGACACGTGGTCGGCGCCGCTCGCGGCGACGTCGCCGGGGACGAACCGCCCATGGATGATCGGATCGGTCCCGCTGAGCAGCGACCTGATCAGCACCTGCATCCCCGAGATGTGCGCCGGGGGCAGGCAGCACAACCAGCGCTCGCCCTCCCGCGCCCCCACCCGGGTGAGCGACGCCCGCGCCGACGACGTGAGCGCGGAGGCCGTCAGCTCGACGCCCTTCGGCGCCCCGGTCGACCCCGATGTGGCGATGATCACAGTCGCGTCGGTGGGCACGCCGCCGGGCTCCCGCCGTACGCCGTCGGGGGTGACGACGTGCGTGGGCCGCAGAGTGGCGAGCGCCGCCTCCAGCGCGGGTCGCGGCAGGTCGGGGGAGAGCGGCAGCACGGCGGGTCCATCCCCGGACAGGGCGTGCCGTACGGCGTCGAACAGGGCGGGCCCCGGTGGCATGAGCAGGGCGTGGACCGGTCGCTGTCCAAATGGGGTCGGCACGGTCGTAAGGTTAGTCCGGGTACGGGCGCGTCCGGTTCGGGGGCCGACACCTGACGGCCGCCGACACGACGATTGAGGAGCGAGCGTGGCCATCGGGCTCGACTGGAAGCGGTCCGGCGATTACGAGGACATCGTCTACGAGACGGTGGAAGGCATCGCGAAGATCACCATCAACCGGCCCGAGCGGCACAACGCGTTCCGCCCGACGACCCTCTTCGAACTCCGGGACGCGTTCAACGTCGCCCAGGAGGACCCGGAGGTCGGTGTGATCATCTTCACCGGCGCGGGGGACAAGGCGTTCTGCTCGGGCGGCGATCAGAAGATCCGCGGTGACGACGGGTACGTCGACGACAAGACGCACGGCATCGGCCGGCTCAACGTCCTCGACCTCCAGGTCCAGATCCGCCGCTGCCCCAAGCCGGTCATCGCGATGGTGGCGGGCTACGCGATCGGCGGCGGCCACGTCCTGCACGTCTGCTGCGACCTGACGATCGCCGCGGACAACGCCAAGTTCGGACAGACGGGCCCCAAGGTGGGCTCGTTCGACGGCGGCTACGGCTCCTGGCTGCTCGCCGAGACCGTCGGGCTCAAGCGGGCCCGCGAGATCTGGTACCTCTGCCGACAGTACGACGCGCAGACCGCCCTGCAGTGGGGACTCGTCAACGCCGTCGTCCCGCTCGAGCGGCTGGAGGAGGAGACCGTCCAGTGGGCGCGCGAGCTGCTGGAGAAGTCGCCGCTCGCCCTGCGGATGCTCAAGGGCGCGCTCAACGCGGTGACCGACGGCGCCGCGGGCATGCAGCAGTTCGCTGGTGACGCCACGCTCCTGTACTACATGAGCGAGGAGGCCCAGGAGGGTCGCGACGCCTTCAAGGAGAAGCGCACCCCCGACTTCTCGAAGTTCCCCCGCCGCCCGTAGATGGGGATGATCGCCGACCCGTCCCGGGAGGGACGCCGAGCCGACAGGCGGATCGCGGGGCCGCGGCCGTGAACCCAGCCACCGCGCTCGCCACCGTGCTGGCAGACGAACTCGTCCGCTGCGGGGTGACCGACGTCGTCCTCGCGCCGGGATCACGCTCGGCGCCGCTCGCGCTGGCCGTCCACGCGGAGTCCCGTCTCCGGCTGCACGTGCGCATCGACGAGAGGTCGGCGTCGTTCCTCGCGCTCGGGCTGGCGAAGCGGTCGGAGCGGCCGGTGGCGGTGATCTGCACGTCGGGCACGGCGGCGGCGAACTTCCACCCGGCCGTCATCGAGGCCTCCGAGTCGGGCGTGCCGCTGCTCGTGCTGACCGCCGACCGGCCGGCCGAGTTGCGGGGCACCGGGGCCAACCAGACCATCGACCAGGTCAAGCTGTACGGCTCGGCCGTGCGCTGGTACGCCGAGATCGGCGTGCCCGAGGACCGGCCCGGGCAGGTGGCCTACTGGCGGTCGCTCGCCGGGCGGGCCTACCAGCGGGCGCTTGGACCGACGGACCCGGGCCCGGTCCACCTGAACGTGGCGTTCAGGGAGCCGCTGATCCCGGACGGCGACACCACCTGGTGCGAGTCGCTCGACGGCGACGCCGGAGGGGCGTGGATCAGGGCCAGGGTCGCGCCGCCCGCGTCCGCGCTGCACATCCCGCCGACCCGCAGGGGCGTGCTCGTCGTGGGCGACGGCGCACCCGGGGTCCGGCGCTACGTCGCCGCGGCGGGCATGGCCGGCTGGCCGGTCCTGTCCGAGCCCAACGGCGGCGGCCGGTACGGCGACCACGCCGTCTCCGCCTATCACTTCCTGCTGTCCGACCCGGAGTTCGCGCGGGCCCACCGTCCCGACGTGGTGGTGACCCTCGGGCGTCCCGGCCTGTCCAGGCCGCTGATGTCGTGGTTGCGCCGCGCAGACGAGCACATCGTCGTCGCGAGCGACCTCACGCGCTGGCCCGACCCGACGAGGTCGGCCACGCAGGTGGCCCAGGCCGTGGAGATCCCCATCGCGGCGGGCGACGACTCGTGGCTGAGGTCCTGGCGGGAGGCCGACCACGTGGCGAGGGACGCGATCGACGGCGTGCTCGCCTCCGCGGGGCTGACGGAGCCGCGCCTGGCCCGCGACCTCGCCGGACTGCTCCCCAACGGCTCGCTGCTGTTCTGCGGGTCGTCGACGCCGATCAGGGAGCTCGACCAGACCATGCGGCCCCGCCGGGGGCTGCGCCTGATGGCCAACCGCGGGGCGTCGGGGATCGACGGGCTCGTCTCCACGGCGATGGGCGCCGCCCTCGCCCACAACGGGCCCACGTATGCGCTGATCGGCGACCTGACGCTGCTGCACGACCAGAACGGGCTGGTGCTCGGCCCTCGTGAGCCGCGGCCCGACCTGTGCCTGGTGGTCGTGAACAACGACGGCGGAGGGATCTTCTCGCTGCTGCCTCAGGCGGCTCTCGAGGGGCCGTTCGAGCGGGTCTTCGGCACTCCGCACGGCGTGGACCTCGGCTACGTCGCGGCGGCGAGCGGCGTGCCCCACACGCTGGTGGAGGACATCGACGACCTGCCGAGGGCGATCAAGGGAGACGGCCTGCGGATGGTCGAGGTCCGCACGGACCGCGCGGAGAACGCGGCCGTCCACATCGCGATGCGCGACGCCGTACGGGAGGCGATGCGGGCCCGGGGCGAAACGGCCTAGGAAACGGGCACAGAAACGGGCCTGGGACTCGTCCTCGTGGCCGAATCCGCGTTGATACTCGAGATGGATGCGCCGACTTGGGCGCTTCGGCATGATGTACCTGGTTCGCCCGGACAGAGTGGAGTGACATGCACGTCGTCGACGAGTGGTTGCAGACCATTCCCTCGGTCTGGGTCTACGTCCTCGTGAGCCTGGTGGTCGGCCTCGAGAGCCTCGGGATCCCCCTGCCCGGGGAGATCGTGCTGGTGAGCTCCGCGCTGCTGGCGGCCCAGGGTGTCGTCCATCCGCTCGTCGTCGGGATCTGCGCGAGCGCGGGGGCGATCGTGGGGGACTCGATCGGCTACTTCATCGGCCGCAAGGGCGGGCAGCCGCTGTTCGACCGGCTCGGCCGGCGGTTCCCCAAACACTTCGGGCCGGCGCACATCGCCAAGGCGGAGCAGGTCTTCCACCGGTGGGGCATGTGGGCGGTGTTCTTCGGCAGGTTCGTCGCCTTGCTGCGCATCCTCGCCGGCCCCCTCGCCGGGGCGCTGCGCATGCCGTACTGGCGTTTCGTCATCGCGAACGTGCTGGGCGGCGTCCTGTGGGCGGGCGGCACCACGGCGGGCGTCTACTACCTGGGCGTGGTCGCCGACAAGTGGATGAAGAACTTCTCCTGGGCCGGCCTGGGCGTGGCGGTGATCTTCGGCATCGCGACCACGATGTGGATCAAGCGCAAGGCGGCCAAGTCGGTCGCCGCCGAGGAGGAGGCCGCCGCGGCCGAGGCCGTCGGGGCCTGATCTCGTGCCGGGTCACCGCTCGATCAGCGTCACCTCCAGCGAGTAGTGCGAAGCGCGGTAGACGTGTGATCCGTGCTCGACGGCCCTGCCCTGGTCGTCGTACGTCGTGCGGGCCATCGTGATCAAGGGGGCGCCGCGGCGCTCGCCGAGCAGGCGGGCCTCGGCGGGGCTCGCTGACTTGGCGCCGATCCGCTGGTTGGCGACCCTCAGCCGGACCCCGGCCGCCCGCAGCACCTCGTAGAGGCCCCGCTCCTCCAGCGCCTCAGCGGTGAGGGAGGCGGGCCCGGGCGGCAGCCAGTTGTGCAGCAGGGCGAGGGGCTCTCCCGAGGCGTAGCGGACGCGCTCGATCCTGAGCACCTGGGTTCCGGTGGGGAGGCCGAGCACCTCGGCGATCTCCTCGTCGGAGGCGACGGTCTCGATGGCGAGGACGGTGGTCGCCGGCTCCTGGCCGGCTCTGCGGAGGTCGTCGTAGAGGCTCGTCAGCTCGACCGACCGCTTCACCTGGCCGTGCACGACCTGGGTGCCGACGCCTCGCTTGCGGACGAGCAGGCCCTTGTCGACGAGGTACTGGATGGCCTGGCGGACCGTCGGCCGCGACAGGCCCAGGCGGTCGGCGAGCAGGATCTCGTTGTCGAGCCGGGAACCGGGCGGGAGGTCGCCGCGCCTGATGGCTTCGGAGATCTGCTCGGCGACCTGGAAGTAGAGGGGCACCGGGCTCGACCGGTCGAGGTCGATCTGGAGCTCGCTCATGTTCTCCTCCTCAGCCGGATCGATCTTATCGGCGTGGAATGTCCGGACAAAGAACACGGGCGAGAAAGTAATGCGATACCTGGCGGCCAACTACGCGCGCCTCACCCTGTGAATCTACTTTGTAAAGGAGCCGGGGTGGTGCGCGCCACCCTCCCGCCGGAGACAACCGGTCCCCTGGCGAACGGCGGCCCGGCACGCGCGTGGCTTCATGATTGACGGACTGGGGACGACTCCAGGGACACGGAGAAGGAGGAGGATCTCGATGGCGGACGGCCCGACCCTGCCGGAAGACCCGTTCCACCGGCGACTGCACCACATCGCGCCCGCGGCGCTCACGCCGGAGACGGCGCAGACACCGGGCATGCGCCGCCTCGCCGCCATCAGCGGAGCCGGCGTGCACTCCTCGGGACTGTGGATGGGCCAGACCCACGTGGCGCCGGCGACCGTCTCCGCCGACCACCACCACGGTGCGTCCGAGACCGCGATCTACGTCGTGAGCGGCACCCCCTCGTTCGTCTTCCTCGACATGGAGGGCGAGGAGCCACGTGAGACCCGGATCGACGCGCGGCCGGGCGACTTCGTCTTCGTCCCGCCGTTCGTCCCGCACCGTGAGGAGAACCCCGACCCGGACCACGAGGCGATCGTCGTCATCGCGCGGAGCACGCAGGAGGCCATCGTGGTGAATCTGCCCGGTCTGCGGTGGGAGGGGCCCGCGGCCCGGGGACGTGACGGGCGCGCGGGCTGAGTTCATGGGGTGTGTAGCCTGACGCGGTGGCCGCGCCGTACCTGACGATCAAGAACATCACCGAGCACGAGATCGAGGTGCGCCGCTCGCGCTTCATCTGCGCGCTCGCCCCCACGGACACGGAGGAGGCGGCCCGCGCGTTCATCGCCGGGATCCGCCGCCGGCACGCCGACGCCACGCACAACTGCACGGCCTACGTCATCGGCGACCGGATCCGGAAGGCGGACGACGACGGAGAGCCGGGGGGAACGGCGGGCACGCCCATGCTGGAGATGCTCGCTCGCCGGGGCTTCGCCGACGTCGTCGCCGTGGTCACCCGTCACTTCGGGGGCGTGCTGCTGGGCGCGGGCGGTCTCGCCCGGGCTTACGGCGGCGCGGTGGGAGAGACGCTCGACCGTGCGGAGAGCGTGACGATGGTCCCGGCGACCGTGGCGACGGTGACGATCGGCCACGCCCACGCCGGCCGTCTGGACAACGATCTGCGGGCCTCGCCGTACGCGTTGCGGGGCGTGGCCTACGGGGCCGGCGTCACCTTCGAGGTCGCCGTTCCTCAAGACGGGCTGCCGGCCTTCGGGGAGTGGCTGGCGACGGCAACCGCGGGGCGCGCGGCGGTGGAGTTCGGCGGCCTCGTCTACCAGGCCCGCTGAGGAAGGCGCGCCCCCGCGGCCCGGCGGCGCGGGGCTCAGCCCTCCAGCGCATACTGCATGGCGCGGAACTTCGCCTGTGCCTCGGCGAGCTCCGCGACCGGGTCGGACCCGGCCATGATGCCGCAGCCGGCGAACAGGCGGGCGCGGGCGCCGGAGATCTGGGCGCAGCGCAGGGCGATGCCCCACTCGCCGTCGCCGCGTGAGTCGATCCATCCCACGGGCCCCGCGTAGCGGCCGCGGTCCATGCCCTCCAGTTCGCCGATCACGCTGAGGGCCATCTCGGTGGGCGTGCCTCCCACGGCGGCCGTGGGGTGCATGGCGGCCACCACGTCGAGCACCGAGGCGCCGTCGGACAGGCGGCCGGTCACCCGGCTGGCGAGATGCTGCACGTTGGGGAGCACGAGGAGTTCCGGCTCGGCCGGTACTTCGAGGGCGGCGCACAGGGGGGCCAGCGCCTCCTTGACGGACACGACGGCGCAGACGTGCTCGTGGCGGTCCTTCTCCGAGGCCATGAGCGCGGCGCCGCGGGCGGCGTCGTCGGCGGGGGACGAGCCGCGCGCGATGGTGCCCGCGAGGACCAGGGACTCGATCGACTGGCCCCGGTGACGGACGAGGAGTTCGGGGGTGGCGCCGACGAGCCCGTCGACGGAGAAGGTGTAGCACTCGGGGTACCGCTGGGCGAGCCGTGAAAGCAGCACGCGAGTGTCGATCTCCCCGTCGGCCGTGGCGAGGAGGTCGCGGGCCAGCACGACCTTGTCCAGAGACCCGGCCCTGATCCTCCGCACGGCTCTGGCGACCCGCTCCTGCCACTCGGGGGCGCTCAGCGAGCCGTCGCCGTACGTGATCCCCCGAGGGGCGGTTAACGGCGCGACGGCGTCGCCGGCGGCGTCGCCGACGGTGGTGAGCCAGGCGCGGCCGCCGGAGCGGGCGAGGATCACCTGGGGCACCACCAGGGTCGACCCCTCCGCGCCGGCGTCGAACGTGAACGACCCGAACGCCACGGGGCCGGATCCCGGCATCCCCACCTCGTCGTCGATCCACGCGTCGTCGAACAGCGACGACAACCACTCACGCGCCCACTCGAAGCGGCCAGGGCCGGGCGGGACCGTGGTGCGGGCGGCCTGGCCCCATCCGACGAGACCCTCGCCGTGCCTGACCCAGGCGTACGGCCCCGCGCCGGGAAGGCGCGAGAGCAGATCGTCCGGATCGCGTACGGCGACCGTGCGAACCGTGAGGGGGCGGATCAGCGCGACACTCATTTGCCTCACTTTACGCAGGAACTGAACACGTTCGACACCGACCCCCGGACGCCGGGACGGCCGTGTCAAGCACCGATAGGAAGTTGGTCATGGAAGCCTGAGCTCCCCTTGTGGTCACTGACCGATCCTCCGCGCGATCTCTAGGTTTGGTCTCCCGGAGGTGTTCATGATCAAGAAGCTCGCAGCCGTCGTCGTCGCGTCGGTCCTCGTGGGAACCGGCACAGCCCACGCGCGGACCTCGCGGCAGGCGATGCCCAGGGTAATGGCCGCGCTGGGGGACTCTATTAGTTCTGGATTCAATGCTTGTGGCTGGTATGTGTCGTGTACGTCACGTTCGTGGGCGGCGGGTGACTATTCGGGCGTCGACAGCCACTATCTGCGGTTGCTGGCGGTGAGCCCGGCCCTCAGGGGGCACAACCTGAACTTCGCCGTCCCCGGCGCGACGAGCGCGGAGCTCGCGGCGCAGGCCCGCCAGGCGGCCGCGGCCGGCGCCGAGTATGTCACGATCCTGATCGGGGCACAGGACGCCTGCCAGGATTCGGAGGCGGCCATGACGCCGGTCGCCACCTACCGGCAGCGGATCGACGCGGCGCTCGCGGTGCTGCGGCCGACGGGCGCGCACGTGTTCGTCGCCAGCGTCCCCGATCTGAAGCGGCTGTGGTCGGTCGGCAGGACCAGCAAGTGGGCCCGCGCGTTCTGGGCGATCGGCAGGATCTGCCCCTCGATGCTGGCGAACGCGGGATCGGCCGACCGCCGGGACGAGGCGCGCCGCGACCGGGTGCGTGCCCGTGTGATGGCCTACAACGAGCAGCTCAGGCAGGCGTGCGCCCTGTACGGCACGGCCTGCAGGTACGACGGCGGCGCGGTCTTCTCCTACCCCTTCACGCTGAACCACCTGAGCGCCTGGGACTACTTCCACCCCAACGCCGACGGGCAGCGGGCTCTCGCCGGGATCACCTACAACGCCGGACTCGTCCCCGCGGCCGCCTAGG
>NZ_BONV01000015.1 GCF_016862895.1 Planotetraspora kaengkrachanensis
CCTCCACTTCCACGATCTCCGGCACACCGGCAACACGATCGCGGCCGGCTCCGGCGCAACCCTCCGCGATCTCATGGAGCGGATGGGACACGACTCCGTACGCGCCGCGTTGATCTACCAACACAGCACCAATGAGGCCGACCGCAAGATCGCCACCGCCATGGACGACACGATCACACAAGCCCGTCCAAGCGACGGCTAAGGATCTTCAAGCGCGCGCGACCGCGAGAGCTAATGGCACGCTAATGGCACGAGAGCCCCGCAGCATGATCGCTGGCGGGGCTCTTTTCGCAGGTGGGCGGTACTGGGTTCGAACCAGTGACCCCTCGCTTGTAAGTCAACCCAGGGAAGGGGCGGGACCTGCACGGTTACCCGCCCTGACCTGGGCATTCGGTCCGTGGCGGTCTACCGCCGTCCAGACTCGTCCGTGTCGGTTGTCATCCAGATAGTCACTCAGCACGGCCGCGCCCGCGATCAGCCGGGAAGCAGAGTGAAGGCCTCGACATGGCGCGGACGGACCACCCTGAAGTGCCTCTGGTCAACGGTGGCGACTTCCCTCAGCCCGAGGCGCTCGGCGGTCGCGATGACGGCGGCGTCCACCAGGCCGAGAGGAAGGTCGATGTACCTCTCGACGAGTTCCGCCATGCGGGGAAGGTCTTCGTCCTCTAGTTCGGCGACGTGGAACCCGTTGCTCCGAACGACTTGAGGAACGTGACCTCGGCCTGGGGGCCGACTCGAGATTCCAGGAGATAGCCGACCTCTCCCATCACGGGCGACGGCACGAGCAGCGGTCCCTCTGCCTGGCGGAGCAGTTTGAGGCAGGCCTGGTGGCGCTCATCCTTGACGTTCCCGACAGCACGAAGAACGCCGGTGTCGCACAGGAGCACGTCAGCGGCCCATCTCCGAGCGCAGAATCTCCTCGTGCCGTTCGGCGAGGTCCGGCTCAGCTTCAAACGACGCGAAGAAGGGGAGGTCACGCTCCGTCGGGACGGGCTCGTCCAGCCGCCCACGGATCAACTCCAGAGCAGGCCGCAGCTCCGACTCCGGCAACCGGTCAACCAAGTGGTGCAGTTCCTCGCGCATAGCGCTCATGCCCCCAGCCTAGGTTTAAGGCCTGACGAGGACATGAGCATCGGCGTAGCCTGGCCCCGAAAACACCATCGAGGGCAGCGAGAACGGCTGAGCTCGAAAACTTGATCGGGGTCCAACGCGGGGCAGAATCTGAGCGAGCCCGCGGAGTCGGGGCAGCGCGGTCTTGTTGTCGGCGGACGAACCCCAGAACCTGGTCCGGGGTGAGGGCGAGTGTGACCACCGCGCTGGAGCCCCTCTCGCTAGTTCGACCCGCTGATCACCGGCATGCCGATCGATCCGACCGGGCTGGCCGAACTGCTGATGGCGCCACCGACGTCGCTAGCTTGCCGGGCGCCCGCCGGGTCCACATCATCCACCAGCCGAAGATGCCGAGATGCCCAGCGCGGACAGGAAGGCCGCTGCGGCTGGGGAGGGCTGGAAGCGGCTCCAGATGAGGTGCTCTATGCGGGCCGGAGCATCGCGAAGCCGGATGATGGGCAGGTCGAGGAGCTCAGAGGCGAAGGCGGCGGGCAGCATTCCGATCGCCAGGCCCTGCCGGATCAGGCGAGCCATGAAGTCGGCCACCGTCACTTCGAAGGCGACCTCGCGCTGCACTCCGGCAGCTGCGAAGGCGGCGTCCGAATGGGCCCGCCCGGCGGTGCCTGCGGGGAAGTCGACGAAGGTTTCTTCCGCCAGCCGGTGCAGGTCCACGTCCTCCTTGTCCGCCAGCGGGTGGTCGGGCGCCACCACGGCGACGAGATCACCGCGCGCCAGTTCGCAGCCGCGGACGCCCTGGGGTCGCACGCCCAGTGGAAGCCCCAGGAAGGCGACGTCCAGAGCGCCCTGCCGCACCCGTTCGATCAGCTCCTCGCTGGGGCTCGTGCGGAGACTGATCCGTACCTCCCGATGGCGCAAGTGGAATTGTTTCAGTACGGCTGGGAGATCGACCGCGGCAACGGTGGAGATGGCGCCGATGGCGAGCCGCCCGCGGATCTCGCCGGCGGCGGCTGCCACCTCGGCGCGGGCCCGCTCGGCGGCGTCGAGAGCCTGGCGAGCCGCGGGGAGAAACGCCTCGCCGGCCGGGGTCAACCGGACGCGGCGGCTCGTGCGGTCGAACAGCTTGGCGCCCAGCTCACGTTCCAGCCGGGCGATCTGGTGACTCAGCGCGGACTGGACGACCAGGCACTGCTCGGCGGCGCGGGTGAAGTTGCTCGTCTCCGCGACAGCGAGGACGTAACGCATCTGCTGAAGCTCCATGAATCAATCGTCATACGCGATCGTTCTGATGACAAACATGTGTTGGACTCATTGATCGTCCATCGCCGAGGCTGGGCGCATGACGACGACTAGACTTCACCCGGACGGCGGCATGTCGCGCGGGCTGCTGCTGCTCATGTCGGTGGCGACCGGGCTGGCGGTCGCGGGCAACTACTTCACACAGCCACTGCTCGACCTGATCGGCCGGGAACTGAGGCTTGGACCCTCATTGGCGGCGCTGACGGTGGCGGCCGCGCAGGGCGGGTACGCACTGGGGCTGATCCTGCTGGTGCCGCTCGGGGACCTGGTGGACCAGCGGCGGCTTGCCGTGTCCCTCTACTCGGCGACTGCGGTGTTCCTGCTGGTGTCGGCCACTGCGGCCAATGGCACGGTGCTCTTGGTCAGTACGGCCCTGACCGCGCTGACTGCGGTGGGAGCGCAGGTCGTGGTGCCGTTCGCGGCGACGCTGGCGGCCCCGGCCGAGCGTGGGCGGGTGGTCGGCACGGTGATGACCGGACTGCTGCTCGGCTCGTTGCTGGCGCGCACCGCTGCCGGAGCATTGTCGCAACTGGGCGGCTGGCGGACGGTCTACTGGGCGAACGCGGTCCTGATGGCACTGATGGCCGTGCTGCTGCGGGTCTTCCTGCCCCGGCTCGGCGGGGACGGCACACGCCTGTCCTATCCCAGCTTGCTCCGCTCGACGGTGGCGATGTTCCGGTATGAGCCGCTGCTGCGGTGGCGGGCGGGTATCGCCGCCTTGAGCATGGCTTCGCTCAGCGCGCTGTGGACGGCGCAGACCTTCCTGCTGGTGCGTCCGCCGTACGGCTGGTCGGAGTCGGCCATCGGCCTGTTCGGCTTGGTCGGTGCCGCCGGTGCGCTGACCGCCTCGGTGACGGGGCGGCTGGCCGACCGCGGGTACGTACAGATCGTGACCGGCGCCGGAACGGTCCTGCTGGTGGCGTCCTGGCCGGCGATCGCCGCCGGGGCACGCTCGCTGGTCTGGCTGCTCGTCGGCGTGATCTTGCTGGACCTGGCGCACAAGGCGGTGCTCAACAGCAACCAGAACGTCATCTACGCACTCCGGCCCGAGGCCCGAAACCGGATCAACTCCGCCTTCATGACCTCCTTTTTCGCCGGGGGCGCGGTGGGCTCTGCGCTGACTTCGGTGGTCTGGGTGCACGGCGGCTGGACCGGCGTGTGCGCCTTGGGCGCCATCTTCGCGGCCGGGACCGTCGCGCTCTGGGTCCTGGAGCGCATCACCATCAACCGAGCGGCAGGAAGCCCCCCCAAAGACCTCCGTTCACCAAGGCCACGACCCGACACCGGCCACCTCGACCAGCTGATCCAAGGAGCCGAAACCATGCGGATCACCGTGTTCGGAGCGACGGGCAACCTGGGGCGCCGCGTGGCAGCCGAAGCGCTCGCCCGCGCCCACCAGGTCACCGCCGTGGTACGCAACCGGGCCCGTGTCCCCACCACCATCAAGGGAGAATGAACGTGTCTCGCACCGTGCTGATCACCGGAGCCACCGGAACCGTGTCGACCGCACTGATGAATGCGCTGCAAGGAGCCGATGTGCACCTTCGTGCTCTCGGCCGCGACAAGTCCAAAGCGGACGGCCCACGCGAGCAGGGCGCCGAGGTCTTCGTCGGTGACCTCGATGCCCCTCGGTCGCTGCCGCCCGCCTTCGAGGGCGTGCAGGACGTGTGGCTGCTCATCCCGAACGGCCCGCGCGCGCCGGAGAACAACATGAACGCCCTGTGGGCCGCACGCCAAGCCGGTGTGGAGCGCATCGTGCGCTTGTCCGTGGTCGGCGCGGCACATGACGCGCCAAACCGCAGCGGCAGACTGCACGCGCTGTCCGACCGGGAGACCGAACAGTGCGGCATGCGCTGGACGATCCTGCGCCCGCACTGGTTCATGCAGAACCTGCTGAACGAGGCCGGTGACATCTCCGCCGCCGGCACGTTCTCACTGAACATGGCCGCCGCGCGGATCGGCATGATCGACGCACGCGACATCGCCGAGTGCGCTGCCCGCGTGCTCCTCGACGACCCCGATCGCCACCACGGCCAGACCTACACCCTCACCGGCCCGCGCTCGCCGACCTTCGAGGAGGTCGCCGACCAATTCAGTCTCGTTCTCGGCAGACCCATCACGTACCTGCCGGTCAGCGACGACGCCAAGCGAAAGACACTGCTCGGCTACGACCTTCCGAAATGGATCGTCGACATGATCGAGGAGTACGCGCAGGCATACGCCTCTGGCTGGGGAGACTTCACCACCGATACGGTCGCCAACCTGCTCGGCCACCCCCCGCGCGACATCGCCGACTTCGTCCGTGACCACGCGACAGCGTTCACCCCGGCCGACGATAACTGAAACCGTGATCCGCAGCTTGGATCGAAAGCTTCGAGGAAATTCGCCGACCTGCTCAGGGGATCGGGGCGAGGTGGTCGGCGAAGGCCGATCGGCGGGAGTGGGGGCTGATCGGGCTAGAACGAGTTCCGGCCCCACCTGTGGACGATGTTCGGCCCCACTTGCTGATCTTCCGAGATGACTGTGCGGGTGAGTTCTGGCCCCACCCGTTGCGTCGAAATGCGGCACAGCTTCGTCTCGCTGCTGTCAGACTCCGGCGTCCCGATCGAGGACATCTCCCGCCTCGTCGGCCACGGGAACACGGTCGTCACCGAGACCGCTACCGCAAGCAGATCCGCCCGGTCCTCATGCAGGGTGCCGAGACAATGGACGATCTCTTCTCCCGATAGTCACTCAGCCGGGGAAGACAAGGTCAGATGAGGTGCGTTTTGCCTGGTGGGCGGTACTGGGTTCGAACCAGTGACCCCTCGCTTGTAAGAGTAGCTATTCGATCACTGGAGCTGGCGTTTTCGCTGCTCAGGTCTACATCCGGTGTGCACTCATGTGCATAGTCGGGCTGCGGTGGGCATCCCTGATGTCACTCAGTTTGTCACTCAAGCTTTCGACGCCCCGAGCGTCAGCAGCACCTCTTCGGTGTGAAGCAACCGGAACGAACATCTACTCAGGGACCATAGAGCCCTCCACGTGCGCGAACATCCTTGAGAGTCCGGCAACGTTCAGGGCTGTACGGCGTGGTTGTCACCCAGTTCGTCACCCAGGCTTAGGTAGGAAGCCTGACGATCAGATGGCCAGAGGTCGCAGGACATGCGAGGGCGCGCTTGTACCTCCGGCGCCGACTCGCTGACGTTTCGCGGTGGGACGACGGCCGGAAGATCGGGCGACCCTTGGCCGGCCTTTCGCCGGGTCATCACGCCCGATTGGTAATGCCCCCACGGGAACCGGTTCCTAGAAGGGCGACCGTACTGGGCCGAGGCAATGAGCTACACGTCGTCACCGGGCGCAGTCGGCTGAAGCCGGGCTTCCTTGTGAATCGCGTCCGCTGCTCGTAGGTCAGATCTTCTTCAGGCGCCGCAGGTGAGCCGTCTTGTCCGCGAACTCCTGCCGGATCCTTGCCATCGGCCAGGTGCCTGAGCCACTCCAGATCGCCAGAAATGCCAGCTCGCCCAACTGTGCAAGGGCGTAGTTGAGATCATGGTTGGCACGATTGCGCTCCTGCCACTCGACCTGCCATCCGCCCAGCCGGTTGGCCATGGCGGACCGCCTCCTATCCGACCAATCCTCACGGCGCCCGTACGCCCCGACAATATGCGCCCGGCAGGTGTCGGCAAGCTCGGCGTCGCTCTGCTCGGCGAGCCACGCCGTGAGCGCCAGCACGCTCTCCACCGGGCCATACTGCGTGTAGTCGCCCTGGAACGGAAACACCAGCAGAGCCCGCCCGACCGCTTGCGCCTCATCATCGCGGTCGTAGACGTGCAACCAGGACGCCAACTCCTCGAGCCGCTGCAATGACTCCCGGCGGGTCAGAGAGAGCTTCTTCAGCGTAGAAACTTTGGTCCGCTTCAGGAACGGGACAATCTCGTGGTCTGGCGCCAGCGCCAAGCTGAGCTGACGACGCATGTCCTCGGACAGAGCAAGCAGCTCAGCACGGGTGACGGAGGTTTGCATGGCGGCAGTTTAGGCGCGTGGTACGACGTCGGGTCGCGCGCGAACTCGGTCGAGCCTGGCCGCCTTCTCCCGCCGCCCCAACGCCTCCAGCACACCCGTGAGATTGTGCTTGGCGACGGAGAGGAAGGGCCTGGGGCCATCTGCTGGTCAGACAGTGGGTCGGACCGCAAAGAATTTGCTGGATCTGCACAGGGCGTGAGGGTTTGCTCCGGCCATCTTTGCGGACGGTGATCTGGCCATTTTCCTGGAGCCATCGTCACCGCTTCCAGGGAGGCAAGGATGCCGGACATCAATACCCATCACATCCCACAGCGATCGAGTTGTCGCACCAACAAGGTGTGGCACTCGGCGATGGCGGCCAGCAGTGGCCGCCACTCGCCCTCCGATGTCGTGACGACCACCGTGGCCAACATGGACGACTCCAAGATCTTCTTCCGCTCGATGCACCTGATCGCGCCCGACACCCGCAACAGTGTCCGCGTCGAGCGGCGCCTTCATCACGAATGCTTTCGCGACCTGATCATCGAAGTCCAGCGCGAGGGTACCTTCAGGTCCGACGCCCCCGCCGACATCGTCGGCGACTTCTTCTTCGGCTCCGTCCACCACCTGGGCACCTGGTACAGCGCCGAGGGAGCACTCTCCGGCGCCGAGTTGGGGGCGCACTTCGCGACCTACAGCTCACCTCGCTGCGACCGGATCGGCCAGCACCCCCTGCGTGACCCTCCGCCCGAGCAGCGCGACGAGCCTGCGCGGCAACTTTGACATGAACCGGGTCGAGACGCAGTTGCCCAGCCCGGGAATCACGTAACCCCGGTCACGGTCGAGCGCGCGTAAAGCGGCCCTGACGACCGCCTCCGGCGTCAGCTCCTGCGCTCCGATCTTCGCCTTGTCCGTGCCGAGTGCGTCGAAGAACCCCGTCTGGACCGGCCCCGGGCAGAGTGCCAACACCTTCACCCCCCTGCCCCGGAACTCACTCCACAGGGCGAGGCTGAAGGTGAGCACGAACGCCTTGGCCGCGCTGTAGGTCGCGAAGTAGGGCGTGGGCTGGAATCCCGCGGTGGATCCCACGTTGACGACCGCGCCTTCACCGCGCTGGACCATACCGGGGAGGAACGCGTGCGTCAGACCCACCAGGGACACGACGTTGACCATCAACTGGTCCTGATCCCGTGCGGTGGGGATCTCGGCGAACCGGCCGGCGGTGCCGAATCCCGCGTTGTTGACGAGCAGGTCGACGCTCATCCCCCGGGCGGCCACCTCCTTCACCACCCGCGACACGGCGTCCGGCGCCGTGAGGTCCTGTCCGATCACTTCGGCCCGCACGCCGTACGAACTCCGCAGCTCATCGGCCAGCTTCTCCAGCTTGTCGACCGAACGGGCGACCAGCACGAGGTCGTCTCCGCGGGCGGCGAGCTGACGGGCGAACTCCACGCCGATGCCTGAGGAGGCGCCGGTCACCAGGGCGGTCTTGCTCATCGCGATCTCCTTTTCGTTTCCCGATCCGCTCCTCAACGTATCAGTTGCCGCCTTATATGAAACACGAGCGTTCCACTAATCGTCCAAGGAAGACCAGGATGTAACATCTGGCCATGGAAACGAAGGCCCGCCCGCTGCGCGCGGACGCCGAGCGCAGCATTCGGACGATCATGGAAGCCGCCGAACGGCTTCTCGGCGAGAATCCGGGCGCGACGATGGAGCAGATCGCGGAGGCGGCCGGGGTGGCCAGGACCACCATTCACCGGCGGTTCGCCAGCCGGGAGGCCCTCGTCGAGATCATGACGACCGCCGCATGGCAGGAGATCAGCGCGGCCGTCGAAGCGGCAAGGCCGCACACCGCTCCCCCGCCGGTCGCGCTGCACCAGGCCACCACCAACGTGCTCCACATCAAGTCCCGGTGGCGGTTCGCCCTCAGCCACGTCAACCCGCTCAGCGAGGAGGCCGCGAGCATCCAGGCCGAGGTCATGGACAAGTGCGACGCGTTGTTCCTGCGCGCACAGGAAGCCGGGATCCTTCCCCCCGGCACCGACCTTCTCTGGGCCCGGCGGGTCTATCTGGCCCTGCTCAACGAGACGTGCGGCCCCACTTCCGAGGAGGCCGCCGAGCCCGATCCCGACCCCGACACGCTCGCCGCCCAGATCATCCACACCCTGCTGTACGGCGTGACAACGCGACGACCCTCGGCCACGTAGCCGAGGGTCATCGTGTCAGCACACGGTCAGGCGGGGCCGGGAAGGTTACATAGATCAACTGCTGGGCGGTGTTCTTGGACCCCGTGTGCCGTCGACCCGGAACGACAGGATTTGAACCTGCCACCCCTTGACCCCCAGGTAGTGGGGGTAGGCGTTTTTCCAGCTCAACGGCCTTCAGGTAGCCATGCACAACGTTTGGTGACGTGCAGGTTGTTCGGCTACGTGCATGACGTGTGGTCCCCGTCTGGTCCCCGGCGGCTGGACACATGCGCGGATATGATCACGCTGACGGCGGCCGACCTCCCGAAGTTCCGGAGCTGCGACGCGCGCACGGACGAGTACGCGCTCGCCGAGCGTGCCAGGCGTGCCGAGGAGCCCGCTATCGCTTCACCGGATCAGGACGGCCGGCTCCTCAAACCATTTGCCCTGAGGCCGAGTCCAATCAAGGGGCGGCACAACTGTCGAAGCAGGGAGGGCCTGTATGCCGAAACCGTCGCGGTGGACGTACATGTTGATCTTCGCAGCCGCGTCCACCCTAGTCACCGAGGTCCTTCTCCTCGTACTGGGTATGACAGGCACTTTGAAGCCTCCATTTGATGACTGGGTCGAGGTGATGCTTGTAATGGCGCTATTTATGCCATTTATCGCTGGCCTCGCCGTACTGCGATGGCCACCGGATAAAAGTGATTTCCAGAAATGGCCCAGAAAGCCCATCGTCTCCGGTCTCCTGTACGGACTCATCACCCCGACGTTCTTAGTTCTTTCGAACGTGCTCACCTCGTGAGCGCCTTGCGGAGGGTGCATACCCAAGAGCGACGAGTTCCCCGGCAGGTAGCCATGTACGACGTTCGGTGACGTGCAGGTTGTTCGGCCACGTGCATGACGTGTGGTCCCCCGGATGGCCCCCAGTCCCCTCATGCGTCTTGGCCTGTAGGCCGGGTTCTGATCCCCCCCTTCTCTGACCTGCGGCTGATCTCCGAAACCGGTCCTGATCTGCGGTTTCATGTTCCAGCAGTTGCCAACAGTTTCGGAGATCTCTCGCTGTGTGGCGGAACAGAGACGGAACAGAGGCGGGCTCTCAGTTGTTGTCCATGGCGGCTTTCGCGCGAATCTGAGCGGCCTGCGTGCGGGCGCAGTTCGCCTCGTGGCTGGCCCGGATTCGGTCCTCTTCGATGGGCAGGACGCGTGCTAGTTCCTCCAGCACTGCCGCCATTGCATCTCGCCACTCGGCGAGCTCCATCACGGCGGAGGGATCCTCTGGACGGGTGGAGCGCACGGCCCTCAACCGACGAAGAGCGTCCTTGAGCGCTGGATCAAGAGAGCTCATCGGCTTGCCTATCTAGGTCCGCTCCACCGCTGTCTCAAGCTACTCCACCGACGGACTAGACCGTCCGCGACCTCCTGCTCCGCAAGCACCTGTCATGATCCTCGAACCTGGCGCTTGTCCGGGTGAAGGCCACACGTTCAGTGCACGGATGTGCATCGATGGGCGAGACTAGGCACCCCGGAAGTCACTCAGATTGACACTCACTCGGAGGGCGCCCGACATCCTCGGCCCCGTGACGCCCGGCACTCCCCGGTGAGAAGATGAGCGGCATGACGATCACCAGAAAGGTCGATGCCGCGTAGACGGCCAGGCCGCGTCCGCGCGGGGCTTCCACGCCGGCGCCAGACGCAGGACCACGACACGGTTATCCCTGGCTTGTCCTCGGCAGCCCTCGCAGAAGTCAGACGGATCGAGCGCCAGAAGAAGTACTTATGGTCGGGCTCGATCGGATCGGCCTTTGTGCGCTGGCGAAGCTTCGTCCACGAACCGAATCGACGCCTGTGGGACTATAAGAACGCGAGCTGCACGGAATGGGCCTGTTGCGGCGACCCATGGCAGGCCTGTGAGTACCTTGAATCGGTGACGCTGGCAATGTCCCCACGGCGGGCACGCGAACTCCGAAGCCTGGTCGAAGCCCTAGACGAACACTATTGATGGTTGTGCGCATCGTCTCTGTGCCTGAACTCTTCCTGCCTGATCTCCGCACGCTCCTGGGATTGGTGGCGGTATGCCTCCCTCAAGGTGTTATCGATGTCCGCGAGGACCTGAGGGAATGGGACATCGTTCATGTCGAGGAGGCCGAGATCACGGCGCGCGGAGTTGATAAAGTCACGCTCTGCAGTGAACAGGCTCTCATCGAGGTCGCTCGGGACCTTGCCGGGGCCATAAACGACGCGAGCGACCGCCACACGGCGCGCGATGCTGGTGAGGAAATGCGCCTTGTCCACGGTCTCCTGCTCTCGAGCTACCATCTGCACTGCGGTGAAGGACGCTTCCATCTTCGTCTGGCATTCTCCGTCTTCTGAGTCTATGGCGGGGATGAGACGTGTCCCGTCTGGGTGCATCCACACCTCCACCCGGGTATCGGGCCCAGAGACGAATAACCGGTACTCCCTGACCGCAGACACGAACTCCCCATACGTCGCGCGGCGTGCGTCTCGCCAGCGTCGTTGTTCCTCGCGTTTCCAAGCCCGATCTTGCGCCCGAGACGACAGCAGACCACCCAACCCGACACCAGCGAGAGCCATCAGGCCGCTTAGCCAGACCGTAATGTCCATGGACGCCTCCGGATCGACGTGCTTGACGATCACGGTAAGTCGTTCCATCCGGAATGAACAGCAGGGTGCGGGTCATGGAACAAGCCGTCCGCGACGGCATCATTGATCGAACCTGCCCGGGTAAGCGGCTGGCAGCGTGAGTACCAGCGGGCGGAAGACGAGCTGGATGATCCTCGTTCGCTCGCAGGCTTTAGTCAGGACATCTGGGGCTATCGGTACTTGACCGTGGTCAAGCATCGATACGCGGCCAGGCAAGAGTCGTTCGAGGGGACCCGCCACCTGGCGTCACGGTCTGCTCAGGGCAGCAGTGCCAGCTTGCCCACGGTGGCCCGTGCTTCCAGTTCCGCGAGCGCTTTCGGCCCCTCGGCCAGCTCATACGCGGTGGGCTGGCCGGGGCCGAGCACCCCGGCCGCGAGGAGCCCGAACATCTCACCCATGACCTCACCGAAGATCTGCGGTGCGGCCTGGACCAGGATGCCGATGTTCAGACCGATGACGTGGATCTGGTGCTTGTAGACCAGTTCCCAGTTGGTGATCGCGGCTTCGCCGCCGGCCACGCCATAGACGACGACCCGGCCGGTGACCCGCTTGGTCGCGGCCAGGCTGGCGTCGAGGGTGGCGCCGCCGACCGACTCCAGCACCAGGTCGGCGCCTGCGCCGCCAGTCAGTCGCAGGACCTCGGCGGGGAGGTCGGCGCCGCGGGAGTCGATGACGTGGTCGGCGCCTTGCGCCCGTACCACCTCGTGCTTGCCTGGCGAGGCCGTGGCGATCACCGTCGCGCCGTAGTGCTTGGCCATCTTCACCGCGGCCTGGCCGGTCCCGCCAGCCGCGGCGTGGATCAGCACGGTCTGTCCGGCGGCGATGCGGCCCAGCGGCTTGAGCGCCGCCAGCGCGGTCGGCCAGTTCACGACCAGGCCCAGCGCCTGCTCGTCGGCCCAGCCCGTCGGCACCGGCAGCGCGGCGGCCGCGGGCAGCACCATGTACTCGGCGAAGGCGCCGCCTCCGATGCCGACGCCGATGACGTGGGCCCCGGGCTCCAGGGCGGTCACCCCCTCGCCAACGGCGGTGACTTCACCGGCGCCCTCGATGCCCGCCAGATACGGCGGCTGCGGGCCACCTGCGAACGTGCCGCGGGCCTGCGAGATGTCGACGAAGTTAACGCCGGCGGCGGTGACCCGGATCAGGACTTCGCCCGAGCCTGGGCTCGGTACCGGTGCGTCGGTGATCAGGCACAGGTCCTGGGGGCCGTTCAGGGACGTCTGCTGCAGGGCACGCATGGTGGAGGGAATTCTCATGGCAGTCGTCTTCCTTTTTGTTGTCGAACGACCAACAAATCGTGTCACCGCCGTGCGGTGCCGGTCAAGGTAAACTTGATCGAACGGCAAAAAAGTACGGAGACGCACCCGATGGCTACTCGCGGCAGGCCGCGCACATTCGACCCGGACACCGCCCTGCGCCAGGCGCTGGACCTGTTCTGGGAACGGGGCTACGAGGGCACCTCGCTCAACGACCTGGCCCAGGCCATGGGAATCGCCTCGGCCAGCATCTACGCCTGCTTCGGCAGCAAGGAGGACCTGTTCCGCAAGGTCATGGCGCTCTACGGCACGACCTCAGGCGAGCCGCCCAGGCGCGCGCTGCGCGAACAACCGACCACACGCGCCGCGATCCACGCCATGCTGCGCGCCACCGCCGATGAGATCACCCGCCCCGACACCCCGCACTACTGCATGCTCATCCTCGCCGCGCCGACCGGCGCCGTGGAAAACCACGCGGTCCGGGAGTTCCTGGCCGACCTCCGGCGCGACATGCACACCACCATCAAAGACCGGCTCGCCCGCGGCATCACCGACGGCGACCTCACCGCGCCGCCCGCCAGCCTCGACGCTATCGCCCGCTACTACACCACCGTGGTGCAAGGCCTCTCCATACAAGCCCGCGACGGCGCCGACCGCGCCGAGTTGGAAGCGGTCATCACCTGCGCGATGGCCGCCTGGGACACGCTCACGTCCGCGCCGTCACACCAAGTGAACTAAGAGGAGATACGCGGGCCGGATACGGATCCATGCTGGTCAGGCTGCGGTTCCAGGCGTGGCCTTGTAATAGGCCTTGTGGTCGGCGCCCTGGTGGTCCCGCTTGTCATCCTTAGGAATAGGTGGCAATCGCCATGACAGCTCTTGACCGGCGGTCAAGCAACGCCATGAGGTCGGACACAAAATGATCGTGGTCCCCAAGACGCCGAAAGGGCCGACCCGATCAATCGGATCAGCCCTCTGAGCTGCGTCGGGACGACAGGATTTGAACCTGCGACCCCTTGACCCCCAGGTAGTGGGGTTAGGCGTTTTTGCAGCTCAACGGCCTTCAGGTAGCTATGCATGACGTTTGGTGACCTGCCAAACGTTCGGCTACGTGCATGACGTGTGGTCCCCACGTGGTCCCCACGATGTCCTGCGAAACCCCTCCGCCCTGCTACGGCACGGTCACGTCCAGCGGGGTGGTGCATGAGTCGGCCTCTGCGTGATCCTTTTCTGCAGGTTAAGCGGTGAGTGTTAGTACAACAACCGCAAGCCAGGCCGAACGATCAGTCTGACGACTCCGATTCTCCGGTCGGACCTCACCACGTCCGTGGTGGAGCGGTCACAACGTCGCTGTCGGCGATGTCAAAAGCGCCTTCGTCGCGAGCGTCTCGGGATGCTCTGGCCCCAGCCAACGTTGCTGGAGTTCCAGCACGTCGCGGTAGATCAGCTCGGCCTGGCGTGCGTGCCCCTGTCCACTCATGGTGTCGGCGAGATACCTTCTGGCCGTGATTGCGCGGAAGTCACCGTTTCCGATGGTCCTCTCCATCACGGCCAACACGTCCCGCAGCATTAGCTCGGCCTCGGTGAGAAGGCCTTGACTGGCGATCGAGCGCGCCAGGGTCGCGCGGGTGGACAGGGTGAGCGGGTGCTCGTCTCCCAGCACCCGGCGCTCAATGTCAACGAGTTCCCTGGCCATCTGTTCCGCCTCGCCGTGGCTGCCGTTTTCATACGTCCATCGCGCCAGGTCCGCCCACGCGTCCAGGGTTCGTGAATGTTCGGCACCCAGTAGGCGGCGATCGGCGGCGAGCGTTACCCGGCAGATCTCAGCCGCTTCATCCGCGCGACCCTGCATCCCGATCGACCAGGCAAGGTCGATGCGGGTCGTCAGCGTCTCGCGATGGTCGGGGCCCAAAGCGCGCTCCATGTCCACGATCAGTTCCCGATACATCTGTTCGGCTTCCCGATAGCGGCCCTGCGCCAAGATCGCGCCAATCAGCTGATCCCGGGTGAGGAGCGTGTCGGTATCGTCCTCGCCGAGCACGCGGCATCTGCCCGCCAGGACAATCCGGAACACCTTCTCGGCCTCCCCGGCCCTGCCCCGGTTGTACAGCGAGATTCCGAGCTGATGGCGCGCCGCGAGCGTGGCAGGATGCTCGCGGCCGAGCCGTTCGGCGGCTGCAAGGATGGCACGGGCCAGGTCCTCCCCTTCAGCGCTCGCACGGCTTCCCGTCAACCACAGTGAGGAGAACGCCTCCTGCCCGGCGCTCAGCAGCCCTTTCAGGGCGGCCTCGTCCAGATGGGGAGCGATCCATGCCAGCAGGGCGCGTACGTGCGGGATCAGCCGCTCCCAGAACGGCCAGTAGTCAAGTTCCTCGCCCGCCGACTGGGCGAGCCGTACGGCCGTTCGCATGATTGCGGCGTTGTCCGGCTCCGCGTTCACCAGCAACCTCGCCCGGCATGTGTCAGCGATCACCGGATGCACCACTACCTCGGGATACTCGGCGTCTGAAACGCTGCCGAGGTCGATCAACCCCAACTCGGCTAGACCTCGAAGAGCGGCCGTAAACGCGCGTCTGTCCCTGTCGGCCTCCGGCCTCAGGATCGACGCCGGAATCGGAGTGGCCGACGCGAAACAGGACAGCAGATAAAGCAGTCTCCGTGCCTGTCCCAGGCCCTGATCCGCCAGAGAGTCCAAGGACAGCTCCCAGGTCCGCGACACCATCGCCCGTGGACCAGAACCTGCGGAGTCCAGGTCGGCGACCGCTTCCGGCGCCGCACCGCTGTCCAGTGCCCGGCGGTAGTCGTCGAAGCCGCGCCAGCGCGCGAACGGGGAGGCCAGGTAGGTGCCGGCCAGATGCAGCGCGAGCGGCAGCGCGCCAAGTCGCCTCGCCAGTCCTACGGCCTCCTGCCCGGTGCGATCGGCGACCGCAGGCGCGAGGGCGCGCAGCACAGCCGCCGCGGCGACATCATCGAGAACCTTCAACGGTCTGATTCGCGCCCCGCCACCCCAGATCCGCGGATCACCCACCCGTGTCGTCACCACACAAACGATCGACGCGTCGTGTCGGACCCATCCCGTGCCATCCGCAGGCAGCGAAACACCGTCAGCGGACAGCACAGAGGGGAGGTCGGCGTTATCGAAGATAAGCAAACTCCGCCTCATCGAGCCAGCGTCCACGAACGCCCAGAAGCGGTCTGCGGCGGTTGGCGCACCCTCTCGGACCTCGCGTTTTATCGCCTCCGGTGCCCCGGCCTGCCGGAGGATCTCCACAATCCCGCCCCGCAGGGACAGCGCATCCGCCGCGCTCACCCACCACACCTTCCATCCTCGCTTGCGGGCCTCCGCGGCGAGCCACAACGCGACCGTCGATTTTCCGACCCCGCCCATGCCCGCAAGCACCCATGCACCGGGATTCCGCTTCCGGCGGCCCAAAGCGCGTGTCAACTCTGCCAGCATGTCGTCTCGGCCCAGGACCTCGGGCGGGAGCCGACCGACAGGAACAGCAACCGGAAGAGCCCCCTCAGCGGCCGAATCCGTATTCGAGTCAGCCAGAACAGAGGAACGAGCGTGGGCATCCCGACGATCCATGATCGCAACACGGAGTTGCCAGACGCCCACCCCGAGCGCCGCGACTCCGACCACGGCACCGGCGGCTGTGACGAGATCCATAACCTCGACCTTAGAAGTCCCGGGTTGCTCTGTCCTTGCCCGAAATGCTGGGAAATCGGGGACCTTTCACAGCGTGGGCCTTTCAACATTGGCCCGACCCTGCTCGTCGGCGAACGCGGCTGGATCATCGGCGGCCGGTATATCGCCGGGGATCACTCGTACGCAGGCTTTAGCCAGGACATCTGGGGCTATCGATACTTGACCACCGGTCAAGCAGCACCATCAGGCCGGATGCAAGATGATCGTGGTCCCCAAGACGCCGAAAGGGCCGACCCGATCAATCGGATCAGCCCTCTGAGCTGCGTCGGGACGACAGGATTTGAACCTGCGACCCCTTGACCCCCAGGTAGTGGGGGTAGCCGTTTTTCCAGCTCAACGCCCTTCAGGTAGCCATGCACGACGTGTGGTGACGTGCACGTTGTTCGGCTACGTGCATTACGTGTGGTCCCCAAGTGGTCCCCAGTCCTCTATACGTGGCGCACTGTGTCCGGCTGGGAGTGCGCCCCTGGTGGTGCTCTCCGTCAGGAACAGCTGGTGCACCATGGTTGTGTGCCATGGCGTCCTCTGACCGACGACCTGATGCGGCGTGATCCGCAGCTAGATCCCTTTCGTGAGCGTGCAGCGTTCCTAATTCGGGACGGTGAGCGGGTCGCAACGCTGTACCTCCGTGCGGAGGCGTGGTGGGAGCAGACCGGCGGGCATCTGTGGTGGCGAACCTGGTCTGAAGCGAAAGAGCACGTCCACGGTTTCGTGCTGACGCAGGCCGGGGCCTTCGACGATTTCATCGTCGACGCCGATGACGTCCACGACGAGCTGCCAGACTGGGTCAACAACATCTTCGAGTATCGCGGCGAGATCTTGACGGTCCGGTGGCTCGACGACGCCTCATCCCGGACTGTTCGGGCCGATGTCTTCGGGCTGGACGAATATGAGGAGCCGACCCCTCGCTTGTAAGAGTAGCTATTCGATCGCTGGAGCTGGTGTTTCCGCTGCTCAGGGCCGCTTTCGGTGTGCACCCATGTGCATGGTCGTGCTGCGGCAGGCGTTCCTGATGTCACGCAGTTTGTCACTCAATCTCTCGATCCCCGGCTGCCGTCGCACCGAAAGGGCAAGTGACAGCCGCGGGGCTGCCCCGGCCGTGCGTCCGATGCCAGGACCGTGATGGAGCGGAGCGGGCCTCCACCGCGGTGTAGGACCTGATTTCGGTCGCTTGGCTATTGCCTGAGATCCCGGCAGTTGATTGCGTCGAGCAGTGCCTGGTGTTCGGGCACCCACGCCCAACACGACTGGAGCGCCTACCTCGCCGCCCGTGCGGTCTCCTCCGTGTCGAGAAACGCACCGCGGTGATCCAAGGCCCAGGTGCGGAAGGGGCGAGCTGGGCGGCCGAGGACGCGGTGGACGTCGTTGGTCACGACGGCGTTGCCGCCGTCGCGGACCAGCTGGGATCCGCGGACAGCGACGTCGACCACGGAGGGATCCAGCCCGCTGGCGAGCATCTGCATCCGCGCCGCCTCCAGCGGAATCTCGACGGTACTGATCGGGCGGGCAAGCACCTCGGACAGTAGAGCGACCTGGTCGGGAACGCTGACCAGGTCAGGCCCAGTCAGAGTGAGAGCCATGCCGTCATGTTCGGCGCCAAGAAGGGCCTCCACCGCCACCTCGGCCACGTCGCGGGGGTCGACGACACCTTGCGTGCCCGTCCCGGTCATGTTCGGCACCGGCTGTCCGGCTTGGATCGCGTCCGCCCAACGCAGCGCATTGGAAGCGAACGAAGACGGCCGCAGCGCCGTCCAAGCCAACCCGCTGCCGGCCAGGGCCTGCTCTCCTGGCGCGTGCCAGTGCGCTGGCATGGTGCCCCCGTCGTCGGTCGAAGAACGGCCTCCGACGGCCGACAGCTTCACCACTTTGCGCACCCCGCCAACGCGGGCGGCGTTAATCATCGCCAGGTCGTGCTCGGGAACCCACGCCCCCGGCGCGGTGAGCAGGAATACACCCTCCACGCCGGCCACGGCGTCACGCAGCGTCTCCGGAGCCTCGAAATCGGCCCCCACCACCTCCACATCCGTCTTGACCGACGACAAACGGGCGGGGTCGCGGGTCACCGCCCGCAGCGGCACGCCACGCCCGGCCAGCAGTCGGAGGACTTCACGACCGACAGTGCCTGTGGCACCAGTAACCAAAATCATGGCGGCAGCCTGTCAGCGCCGCACATGGGCTTCTAGGAAATTCCGGCACTCCCCGTCAGGACGTCGGAACGACCGAAGGCGAATAGCCTGACGTTATGAACGCGAGTCGACAACTGCCGGTCCCCGACGCCCTGCTGCGCTGGCTAGACCGCGTCGACCTCGCCTCATATCGCGCGGACGGCCACTCGTGCCCACTGATCCACATACCCGACCCGGCCACCACCCTCGTGTGGCGGACTATCGCCGACGGCTCCAGCGCCCTGCTCGTAGTAGGCCCACGCACCCGCGCCGCCTACTACGACAGCAAGGACGTCACTGCGTGCGCGCGGTTCCAGCTCGCACCAGGCGCCGCCCGCGCCCTCCTCGGCACGCCCATCGACGAGTTGACCGATCACGTCGTTGCACTCAGCGAACTCTGGGGACCGCCCGGTATCCAGCTCACCGACCAGCTCACCGGGCTAGCTTCCGAGCCAATGACCGCCGTCAAACACATAGAAGCGGCGCTGTCGGCACGAGCCCGCGCCGTGCGGCCCCAGGACAGCACGACAGCAAACTTGGTCAGCCAGGCGTCAATCGAGCTGTCGCCGAAGGGCGCCCACCCACATCGACGAGTCAGCGAGGTGGCACGACACCTGGGTGTCAGCGAACGGCACCTGCGCAATGCCTTCACCACAACCGTTGGCATCCCGCCGAAGCAATTCGCCCGGCTCATTCGGATCCGAACGATTCTCCCGAGACTGCACCGCGAACCCTGGGCACGTCTCGCCAGCGACGCCGGCTACTACGACCAGTCACACATGACCGCCCACTTCCGCGAGGTCATGCACGTGACACCATCCATATTCACCGCCGGGCGATTGCCCACTGTTCCGTGCTGAGCGTCTCAACGTCTCCCGTTGGCTTTCGGCGTTTTACGACCTCGGACGGAACTGGAACGGAACTGGAGGAAGCCATCTTCTTCAGGGAGTGATCTCCCGGCAACGGGACCTGCGCACGGTTCTGGCCCAGCTGTCCGCGCAGGTTGGTTGAGATTGGCTGGAATCGGTTGAAAGTACGGCTTGGATACGGCGGCAATAGTACTTTCAGCCGATGTCGGCACCGATCCGGAGCGACACAATCAAACCCCATGACACGTGACCACGCCTTACCGGTGCGAAGAAAGCCGGTCCTTCTGACCGCCATCGCGGGACTGCTCGCCCTCACGGCCTCCACCTTCTCGGCACCGGCGTCCGCCGCTGCCGCAGCACCCAGCACGCCCTATCTCCCGAAGCCGACCGGTCCTCACCGGGTCGGCACGACGTCCCTGCATCTGACCGACACCTCCCGCCCCGACCCGTGGGTCCCCACGGCCAAAGCGAGAGAGCTCATGGTCTCCCTGTGGTACCCAACAACGGCGCGCACTGGGCGGCGTGCGCCGTACATCACGCCCAAGGAGTCGGAGCTGCTCTTGAAGGGCCAGGGGATGCAGGAGTTGGAGAAGATACCGCCTGAAGCGCTGAGCCGGACGCGGACGAACGCCTTCACCGACGCCAAGCCGGCTGGACGCCGACACAGCCTGCCGCTCGTGGTGTTGTCTCCAGGCTTCACCTGGTACCGCAGCTCACTCACCGGTCTGGCCGAGGACCTGGCGAGCAGCGGGTACGTGGTCGCGAGCATCGACCACACCTACGAGACCTTCGCCACCACCTTCCCCGACGGGCGGGTCACCACCTGCGCCGCATGCGAGATCGAGCCCGATGACGATGCCACCCCCGACGACTTCGGCCGGAAAGTGATGCGGAGCCGGGCCGCCGACGTCTCCTTCGTGCTCGACGAGCTGACCGGTCCCGACCCCAAATGGAAGGGCAGCACCCTGATCGACCCGTCCCGGATCGCGATGGCGGGCCAGTCCGCCGGAGGGGCTGCCGCCCCGGAGACCATGCTGACAGACTCCCGGGTGCGGGCCGGGATCAACATGGATGGCAGGATGTTCCTCCCCATCCCCGAGACAGGTCTGGCACGGCCGTTCCTGCTGATGGGCGATCAGGAGCAGCACTCCCCCGAAGGCTTGGACGACACATGGAAACGCGACTGGGATCGCATGACCGGGTGGAAACGCTGGCTGACGGTGGAGGGGGCGCTGCACCCGTCCTTCACCGATTACGACATGCTCATCCAGCAGCTCGGCGTGGATCTCGGCGGTGGCCTGAAGGGAACCCGCTCCGTGGACGTCACCCGCAGGTACGTGCGGGCCTTCCTCGACCTGCACCTGCGCGGCAAACCGCAGCCCCTGCTCGACAAGCCCTCCGCACGCTACCCCGAGGTGCGATTCTGCTCACCGCCACTGAAAACTTGCCGATGAACAGCACGCACACGCGCTCTACCCGTCCATCCCGTCTGCCGTCGACCCACCGCGGAGCGGCAGCGGGCTGGCGACAGAGGTGCAAGCCCGGCTTGACGTGTCCCTGAGCCTGGGCACCTTCCACGGGCAGCCGGTACCCAAGGGACACGGCCGGGCTTGCGACGGCGGAGGCGGCCTGCTGGGCTCGCCTGGGTCGATGGCGGGCGGGATGGACATCCCGCCCCAGCCACCCCACGACCCGTATGCATGTTCGAACACCATCCCGGAGCCCGGAGCGCCCCCGCCGGAGGCATCACCATGTGCGGCCAGCGCCTGGCGGCTGTTCCAGCTCAGCCCTGATGCCCTTGTGAGCAGAGATGTACTGTCGTCTGGCGGCCCATCGACTCGTCCGCGCCAGCCGTCCGGCGTGGTTTTAGCCGACCGCCGGGAGCGCCAGCGGGAGGCGGCGGCGTTGCCGTGACGGCGGCGCGTGCGGCCCGGTTAGGGCCGCCTTGAAGACGTACAGAAAGTTCTCACAGGAGCGGTGCTGTCCCTGTTTGTGGTGCAGTTCGTGTCTTGTTTAAGGACGCTGGCAGACGCAGTCCGGGGGCCTGATCAGGTAGGCCAGTTGGCGGGTGAGACCAGTCGCGAGGTTCATTCAGGAGAACCACGCCGCCGGAGAACTCCGCCTGGTCAAAGGAGACACTGCCGGCGGAGAATGCTGCCCCGTTGAACGAGACCGTGCCTTGTGCGAACTCCGCCCCGGCGAAGGCGACCATGCTACCTGAGAAGTCCGCTGTGTTGAAGGCGATTGTGCCGCCTGAGAATTGCGCTGTAGTAAAGGAGACTTCGCCGGCAGAGAACTGTGCTCCGTTAAACGTGACTTCGCCGCCTGGGAACGTTGCCTGTGCGAATGAGACCACGTCGTTCGAGAATTTTGCCTCGTTAAAGGAGACCGTGCCATCAGAGAACGCCGCTGAGGCGAACGAGACTCTGCCGCCGAAAGATTCCCTAATCTCGGGTGAGACGGAGCCACCGGAGAAGTCCGCCCCGTTGAAGTCGACCTTGGCCCCCGAGAACACCGTTCCGTCGAAAAAGAGAAAGCCGCCCGAGAACATCGCCTCAGTAAAGGAGACCTCGCCGCCCGGAAACTCCGCCAAGCGGAATACGACTGGGCTGCCTGTGAACTCCGCCTCGGCGAAGGAGACCGCACCTCCCGAGAACGTCGCATCGATGAACGTAACGTAGCTGCCCGAGAACGTCGCCCTGCGGAAACTGACCAGACCGCCCGAGAATTTCGCCGTGTCGAACGATATTTCGCCGTCCAAGAATTCGGCCTCGTAAAAGGAGACCGTGCCACCAGAGAGTTCGGCCCCATCGAACGAGATTTTGCCACCGGAGAAGACTGCTCCCTCGAAGTTGGCATCCTCATCGAAGATGACTCCAGTGAAGTCCATATCGGTGCCGGACCAGGAGGGTTGGGCGGTTGAACGCAGGTGTGTGGCGATGAGACGGAGGATGGTGCGTCGTACTTCGCGCATGGCTCGCCAACGGGAATGGCCTGTTGGGTCGTGGTCGGCGTGTGGTTCGGGATCGGGCGGCATGCGCAGGTAGGCGCACAGGACGTCGATGCACATCTGGCGGCCACCTTCCCAGTCGTCGGCCAGGGCTGCGAGGGCGTGTACGCCAGCGAGACGGACGGGAGGAGCATCGGAGCCGAGCTTGTCGGTGGCCTTGTCGAAGCGCTCGGCGTAGAGCCTGGTGTTCTCTCGGTGGCTATCTTCCTCGGCGAGGCGCTGTTTGCGGTAGGCGACGACCAGGGCGACGGCTCCGCCAATGCCTGCCACTACGGCCAAAGAGATTTTAATGATCTCCAGCAGGCTCGTGGTGTCGAGAACTGGCGGGCTTTTTGGCAGGCCGAGCCATGCGACAGCGGCACCGAGGATGCCACCGACAATGACCACAGCACCGGTAAGGGTTAAGACGAGGGCTATGCCGATGTGCAGTAGTTGTACTGGCCGATGTTCGGCAGGGACAGGGCGGGAGTGACGTCGGAAGGACAGGCGCTGCGCCAGCCGTGTCGAATACAGGGAGAGTCGCTCCACACCACCACGATGACGCGCCGGCAGGCGGGATAGCCGGGAACCCGCATGGACTGTTCGCAGATCGTGTTCTTACGCCGAATCTGTTGCTCGGTGGTCGTGTGTCGCTCAGTCCTCGACGCCTTCGACGTACCACTCCCCCAGACGCTGCACCAACTCTACGACGGCGGACCGCTGCGGCCCGTGAGCCCGAAGGGTGTAGTGCCGCACGGTGAGCTCCTCTGCCGTCTTGTCGGCATACTCGTTCTGCCACCAAGGGAGCATCTCTTCCCAGTACGGCTGCACCGACTCGATCAGGGCATAGGTGCGGCCCCACGCGGTGAAGCGCACGGGCTCGCCGTTCTCGTTGAACTCGACCTCTGCCGGCTGGTGGTAGCGACGCACCGACCCATCTTCGAACATATGTGCCTCTGATCGCCATGTGTTCGGGTCACCCTTCCGGCATGCGCGCCGAACGCGAGGGTGGAGGAGTCTCATCCGAATCCCGCGATCGTGCTTCTCGCGAGCGGCCTGGTCGTCCTGCCGACTCCCACGCTTGGTCGATAGTTGGGAGCGCCATCGCTCGGCCTCACCGCCACTCCACAACCCATCGAGCTTCTTGGAAAAAGCTAATCAGCGATGGGTAGTCTTCCACCCATTCGTCTCCACCCGACCGCTTGAATTCTTCATCGGCACCCGTAAGGACCAGATAGCTTGGAGGAGCATCCGGAAGTTCCTTGATGAGGACAAACTTCCCAGCCTCATCGCCTTCCATAATCCTGCCGAGCACACCAATTCGAATCATACGGAAATCGACCTCTGGCAATTGGTGGTAGCGACGCACCGACCCATCTTCGAACACGTGTGCGGCTGATCGTCACTAAGACGGCATGCACCCATGGGAGAGTTATCGAAGGCTGTCCTAGTCAATTGATATATTCTCAACGAAGTCCACAATGGACGGTCGGTCAAGTCGTTGCCCGTTCAGGTGACCCTCAACCCAACTGATGCACTCGGGCCGCTCCCCCGTGTACGCACGGCAGTATTCTTCCAGCGCGGCTCGAATTTGAGCGACCGGAAGAGTGCTGGACGGGTCGTGGAACAGCGGGTAACCAGGGTCCGACACAACACGGGGGTCAAAGTCGGGCGACTCGGGATTGTCGGATATCCAAACGGAATCGTAAACCCCTCCCTTCCTCGGGTCGGCCTGGTCGACAAGCCAAATCAGGGCACCATAACCTGTATGCCGGTTGACCGCGACGCGTAGGTAACTTCCAGAAACCTGGTCTTCGTTGCTGTGTCGCCGATCAGCGAGACAGAACCATGCATCGTCTCCGGTCCAATAGAGGCCATCAGACTCCTCTTCTCCTCGCAGACCTTTCATCACTTCGGTGATGAGTTGCGAGGCCTCATCCTGACTTTCGCCGTAGTGCCACTCGTTCTTAAAAGACACGCTCAGAATCATGACTTATCACGTCTCGTGGGTCCTTTGAAGAGAATCATCTATTCGTGGCCAGCCCTCTATTGCCTGGCTTATATGTCCGCGTAATGAACGCTGTTGCCGATCGGTATGCGAATTGCCCGAGTCCACTCGTACATTCGTCGATCACGGTGGAAGACCATGAGGGAGACGTGCGAGATGGTGATTTTGACGGGCTCGGTGTCGACTATGTCGAGGCTTGCGCGATGTGTTCGGTTGGGGAGTCCGCGTTGACATACGCGACGCTGACATGGGGTCGATACGGCAGGGACTCAGGATCTATGGGGTGAACCGACGCGATAGCCGTACGACAAGTCGTCCGCAGATTCTGGATCGCCGCGGCTGGCTGGGCGGGTAGGTAGATCGCCTCTGGAACGATGACCGGCCGGTGGAAGGTTACGACGGGCGGAGGGACCTGCCGCAGCTCGGACCGTAAGACATGTTCGATCTTCCCGAGGGCCTCATCGGCGATCGCGTCAGTGAAGCCGATTCCTTGCATGGTGAGATGGAGCCAGGGTCGTGGGATGAGATCGAGGACTGGGATGGGCTTCAACGCTTCCTGATAGCGATTAACCAGAGCGTGCAACTCGGGCTGGCCATCAAAGGAAAGATGGCAGGCGTGGAAGTGCCGTCCTTCCTGCCAGCCTGGTCGCCACCACCAGTGGTTCTGTACCTCGGGTACTCGCTCGATGGCGATGCGCTCCATATTGACCCTTAGATATCCGACGGCACGTCAGGCTGCTCTGGCTGCTGAGTGATCGGGTACTCGTCGATCACCACTATCCGATCGGCAGGCCAAACGGATTCCGAGACCTCCAGGAGAGTCCCATCGTCGGCAGATACGGCCAGTGATCCAAGAAGGCGCAACTGCGATGGACCGCATCTTCCCGATGGCCGATGAGACATAGTCGTTCAGCATGTCACTCAGTTTGTCACTCACGCCCCGTTTCCTTGATCGGAGACGGGGTGTTTTCGCAGGTGGGCGGTACTGGGTTCGAACCAGTGACCCCTCGCTTGTAAGGCGAGTGCTCTACCGCTGAGCTAACCGCCCGGACGGGACTACACCTTACGACACAGGGCCGCTTCTCAGCACATCGAGCGACCAGCCCCGCCCCGTGTCCGGCACCCCCGCGGCACGCCACCCGAGAAGGGCCGCGCCGAGCATCCCGGCCCGCATGCCGAGGGCGGCCTGACGTAGCGGAGGCGCCTCCCGGAACGCCAGCCGACCGGCCAGTTGCTCCTCCAGCGGGTCGAACAGGACCCGGCCCGCCTCCCCGAGCCCGCCGCCCAGCACGATCAACGAAGGATCGAGCAGCAGGACGTAGGTCGCGAGCGAGATCGACAGCGCTTCAACGGCCTCGCCGAAGACCTGGGCGGCCGCCTCGTCTCCGGCGGCCGCCAGGGACACGACCTCCTTGGCGGTCGCCGTACGGCCGGTGCGGGTCTCGAAGCGACGGGCCACGGCGGAGGCCGAGGCGTAGGTCTCCAGGCAGCCGACCTGGCCGCAGGCGCACTTGTCCCCTGTCGGCCACACCGGCGCGTGGCCGATCTCGCCGCCCCAGCCGCGTGCGCCGCCGTACGGCTCGCCCTTGATGATCACGGCGCCCGCGATGCCCGTGCCGATCGGCAGGAAGAGGAAGTCGTCGGCCTCGCGCCCGGCGCCGAGCACGCTCTCGGCGAGCCCGCCCGTCTGCACGTCGTGGCCGAGCCGTGTGGGGATGCCTTCGGGGACGAACGCCGACGCCGGGACGTTCCGCCAGCCGATGTTCGCGGAGTAGACGGCCGTGGACTCGGTCACGATGCCGGGCACGGCGAGACCGATGCCGGCGGGCGGAGCCCCGAACCGGGAGGTGCCGAGTTCGGCCAGTTCTCCCGAGTAGGCGCGGACGGCCTCCACCACGGCCTGAGGGCCGTCCTCGCGCCCGGTGGGACGCCCTTCGAGTGCCGTCACCCGGCCGTCACGGGTGACCAGGCCGCCCTTCATCGTCGTGCCGCCGACGTCGAGCCCGACGACGTAGTCCACGTGTGTGACTCCTGAGGTGCGAGTGGTGGTCACGAGCGTCCGAGCACACGGTCGAGGGCGGCCGCCACCTCGGCTGGCAGCCCCGGTGCGCTGGTGAATTTGGCCGGATTCGCCGAGGCGACGTTCGGCTCGTCGGGCCGTGCCTGCCGTACGGAACCGCAGGAGCGGCATTCGACCTCGCCGAGGCGGCGGATCAGGGATGTGGACCCGCACGAGGGGCACGCGTCGAGATCGAGGTCGCGGGCGCGCTGGCAATCCGGGCAGATCAAAACCTGAGTCTCACCGCGGACTCCGCGCTTCCACGGACTGGCGCCACGGACAGGGTCTGTCTGCCGGGCCCCGCACCGGTAGCAGGGCATGTTTCGCCTCCCATAAGGCAGTCCAGGCCAGAAGACCCGGGCACAAGACTCAGGTAACTCGAACAAGGTCGAGAAGACAAGGTCCGGGTGGTTAAGACGGGATAAATCAAGCAAAGAGCAGATCAGATGCCGTCGAGCACGGACTGGTACTCGACGACATCCCTCGCTGCGCCGATCTCATTGACGATCTTCCAGCGGACGACGCCCCCGGCGTCGATGATGAACGTCCCCCGCAGGGCGACGCCCTTTTCCTCGTCGAGCACGCCGTAGGACCTGGCCACCTCCCCATGCGGCCAGAAGTCGGACAGCAGGGGGAAGGTGAACCCCTCCTGGTCGGCCCAGACCCGGTGACTGAACATCGAGTCGACCGAGACCGCCAGCACCTGGACGTCCTCAGGAGCCGAGCCGACGAACTCGTCGCGGATCGCCGACAGCTCTCCCTGGCAGACACGACTGAACGCCAGGGGATAGAAGACGAGCACGATCCTCCTGCCCCGAAGGCCGGAAAGCCTGACAGGGGCACCGTGCTGGTCCTTGAGCTCGAAGTCCGGAGCCACCGCCCCGACCTCTGCCGCCATCAACTGTCCTCCGGGACGTGGTCCGCACACCGTGCCTGCCGTACGGCGCAGCCGAGCCGTACGGCAGGGTCAGCTCAGCGGCGAGCCTTCGGAGCGACGAGCCGGGTCCCCGACCAGTCCCTGGCAGCACTCACGCTGCTCGTCTGGGACAGTCCCGCGGTCGCCGCGTCCTCGCCGATATCACTGGGCTCGACATGGCCGTCCCGACCCGCCTTCGGGGTCAGCAGCCAGATCTGGCCTCCGTCTGCGAGTGCGGTCATCGCGTCGCTGAGGGCGTCGAACAGATCGCCGTCCTCGTCGCGCCACCACAGCAGCACCACGTCGACGACGTCCTCGTAGTCCTCATCGACCATCTCGTTGCCGGTCAGCTCCTCGATGGACTGGCGCAGCGCCTCGTCGCTGTCCTCATCCCAGCCGACTTCCTGCACCACCTGACCGGCTTTGAGGCCGAGTCTTTCGGCCAGGCCGCGCTCGCCTTGCGCCTGACCCGCGGTCGCGCTCACGTTCATCCCTCCTGCTTGGGTGACCCCGCTCTTTTGTGCGGTCGTCCGGCTCCGGAGAGCCATGCTTCGGCACAGTCCACACGCTGTGACCCATCGTCGTCAACGGTCGCCACGGCCGGTGACCCGCACCGTTATCTGTTAATTGGACAAAAACGACAAACGAACCCGCCTGTTCGGGTTGTCCACGTTGAGATCGACGACGGCGACCGACTGCCACGTCCCCAGCGCGAGCCCCCCGCCCAGCACCGGGACCGTCGCGTACGGCGGAATGAAGGCGGGCATGACATGTGATCGCCCATGCCCCCGAGATCCGTGCGCATGCCTCCAGCGGTCGTCGGCGGGAAGCAGATCACCGAGGGCTGCGAGCAGATCGTCGTCACTGCCCGACCCGAGCTCGATCACCGCGATGCCCGCCGTCGCGTGTGGCACGAACACATGCAAAAGCCCGTCTCCGCCACACTCGCGCGCGAAATCCGCACACTCCTGAGTGATGTCGTGGACCCGCTCCCGCGAGCCGGTGCGCACCTGGATCTCCCTCGACTTCACAGCGCGATACTACGATCCCCTGTGTTCGTGAACGATCACAGCGTCCGGGCCCGGGAAGACCAGCGCCTGATGCCCGTCCTCGAAGCGGACCAGGAACGGCGGCTCGCCGCCGACCCCGCGGACTTCGATGATCTCACCGCACTTGTCGTGCTCTCCGACGACGGCTCCGTGGACCACGAGCCTGTCGCCTACGGTTGCGTGCATCTCGATCCCCTCCCTCTCTGAGCCTGATACGGCTATCGCCACCTGGAAAGAGGAGAAACCCCACCCACTCGAGAGGCAGGGACAACACATACCAAAACGTTACGCTGGGGATATGCGGCCGGCTGGTCGCCGCCGCGGCGATCACGACGGCCGGCCGTACGGCTCCCTCCCCCGCGCTTCCAAGGGGGCCGATGTGGCCCGCCCGCACCCCGGAGGCCCCTGATCCGTACGCCTTCGGAGAAGGACGCCGGTCTTCCCTTTAGAGAGGAGTCCCGGGGGGAAGTACCCGACGGGAGTCGTATAGCGTCCACGGGCACACGCCCCGCAGACGGCTTACAACGGCCCCAGAGGCAAGAGCAAGTGGGCGGTTTGCCAAAATCGTCCTACCATCGGTGGTCTAGGCCATCCCAGCCCTGCTGCCAGCAGGGACAATTTGGTTACCGGGGAGTAGAGATGCGCTTTCCGAACCAAAGAGCCAGGATGGAAGTCGACCAAGAGGAGCGGCGATCCAGCAGGACGCACCCCCCCAGCCGGCAAGAGTTCAGCAAGATCCGACGTGACCAATGTCCATTCTCGGAAGGCGAGACCCAGTGGCTTCCGGACGCCAGCGTTTCTCGATCATCAGCGACGGCCTACCCAGCCAGTTGCCTGATGTCGACCCGAGCGAGACCCAGGAATGGCTCGAATCGCTCGACAACGTCATCAAGACCGAGGGCCGCACCCGGGCCCGCTATTTGATGCTCCGCCTGCTGGAGCGCGCCCGTGAACATCAGGTCGGCGTCCCCGGCCTGCGGAGCACGGACTACATCAACACCATCCCGCCGGAGAAGGAACCGTGGTTCCCCGGCGACGAGTACGTCGAGCGCCGGATCCGGGCCTACATCAGGTGGAACGCGGCGGTCATGGTGAGCCGCGCCAACGCGCACACCAACGTCGGCGGCCACATCGCCACCTACGCCTCCGCGGCGTCGCTGTACGAGGTGGGCTTCAACCACTTCTTCCGCGGCAAGGACCACGGCGAGTCCGGAGACCAGGTCTTCATCCAGGGCCACGCGGCGCCGGGCATCTACGCCCGCTCCTTCCTGGAGGGCCGCCTGACGGCGAACGACCTCGACGCGTTCCGGCAGGAGTTGTCGCACGGCTTCCACGGCCTGCCCTCCTACCCGCACCCCCGCCTGATGCAGGACTTCTGGGAGTTCCCCACGGTGTCGATGGGCCTCGGCCCGCTCGCCGCGATCTACCAGGCGCGGTTCAACCGCTACCTGCTCAGCCGCAAGATCAAGGACACCAGCCGCAGCCATGTCTGGTGCTTCCTCGGCGACGGCGAGATGGACGAGCCGGAGTCGCTCGGCCCCATCGGCGTGGCCTCGCGCGAGGAGCTCGACAACCTCACCTTCGTGATCAACTGCAACCTGCAGCGGCTCGACGGCCCGGTGCGGGGCAACGGAAAGATCATCCAGGAGCTGGAGTCGTACTTCCGCGGCGCGGGCTGGAACGTCATCAAGGTCGTCTGGGGCCGCGACTGGGACCCGCTGCTCGCGGCGGACGTCGACGGTGTGCTGGTCAACCAGATGAACACCACCCCTGACGGGCAGTTCCAGACCTACTCGGTCGAGTCGGGCGGCTACATCCGGGACAACTTCTTCGGCGGCGACCCCCGGCTGCGCAAGATGGTCGAGCACATGTCGGACGACGACATCCGCAAGCTGTCGCGCGGCGGGCACGACTATCGCAAGGTCTACGCGGCCTTCAAGGCGGCCCGCGAGCACATCGGCCAGCCGACCGTCATCCTCGCCCAGACGATCAAGGGCTGGACGCTCGGCAAGGACTTCGAGGCGCGCAACGCCACGCACCAGATGAAGAAGATGAGCAAGGCCGAGCTCAAGGAGTTCCGCGACCGGCTCTACCTTCCGATCCCGGACAAGGACCTCGAGGGCGACCTGCCGCCCTACTACCACCCGGGCCCGGACAACGAAGAGATCGCCTACATGAAGGAGCGCCGTGCCGCGCTCGGCGGATTCCTGCCGAGGCGCGTCGTGCGGTCCAAGGCGCTCAAGCTGCCCGGAGACGACGTCTACAAGCAGCTGTCCAAGGGTTCGGGCAAGCAGAACGTCGCCACCACGATGGCGTTCGTCCGGCTCCTGAAGGACCTCATGCGCGACAAGGAGATCGGTCATCGCTTCGTGCCGGTCATCCCGGACGAGGCGCGCACGTTCGGCGTGGACGCGATGTTCCCCACCGCGAAGATCTACTCCCCGCACGGGCAGACGTACGAGGCCGTCGACCGCGACCTGCTGCTGTCCTACAAGGAGTCGACCGAGGGCCAGATCCTCCACGAGGGCATCAGCGAGGCCGGCTCGATGGGGTCGGTGCTCGCGGCGGGCACGTCGTACGCCACCCACGGCGAGCACATGATCCCGGTCTACATCTTCTACTCGATGTTCGGGTTCCAGCGCACCGCCGACCAGATGTGGCAGCTCGGCGACCAGATGGGCCGCGGCTTCCTGCTCGGGGCCACCGCGGGCCGCACGACGCTGAACGGCGAGGGCCTCCAGCACGAGGACGGCCACACGCCGCTGATCGCCTCGACGAACCCCGCCGCCGTGTCGTACGACCCCGCGTGGGCGTTCGAGATCGCGCACATCGTCAAGGACGGCCTGCGCCGGATGTACGGGGACGCCCCCGAGGACGTCTTCTACTACCTGACCGTCTACAACGAGCCCTACCAGCAGCCGGCCCAGCCGGCCGACCTCGACGTCGAGGGCGTGCTCAAGGGTCTGTACCTCTTCGCTCCCTCGACTGGCGACGGGCCGAAGGCGAACATCCTCGCCTCGGGTGTGGCCGGGCCGTGGGCGCTCGAGGCGCAGCGCCTGCTCGCCGACGACTGGGGCGTCGCGGCGTCCGTGTGGTCGGCCACCTCGTGGTCGGAGCTGCGCAGGGACGCTCTCAACGCCGAGGAGCACAACCTGCTCAACCCCGACGCCGAGCAGCGGATCCCGTACGTCACGAGCAAGCTGGCCGGAGTACCGGGCCCGATCGTCGCCGTCAGCGACTACATGCGCGCGGTTCCCGACCAGATCGCGCAGTGGGTGCCCGGAGACTGGGCCTCGCTCGGGACCGACGGCTTCGGCCTGTCGGACACCCGGTCGGCGCTGCGCCGCCACTTCCACGTGGACGCGGCCTCGATCACGCTCGCGGTGCTGACCCAGCTGGTCAAGCGGGGCGAGATGAAGCAGGAGGTGCTTCAGGAGGCCGTGGCCCGCTACCACCTCAAGAACGGCGTGACCGAGGTGGCCGGCCACCCGACCCCGGAGACCAACGACACCCAGTCGATGGGCGTCTGACCTGGTCGCCTCTCACCTGATCGACGGTACGGCTCCCGCCCCGGCGGGAGCCGTACTCGTTTCGAGCGGAAGCCGTGCTCGTTTCCGGCCGGCCCGGGCAGGACGCCCAGCGGGGACCGGGGAGAAGGCCAGAGGGCCGGTGAGACGTGAAAGGCCGTCCGATCGCCCTCTCGGCCCGGAGGTGACACACCTGGGGGGAAGCGCCGGAGGGGAAACACGGGAGGGGGGTCCCGGCGGGCGATCGGACGGCCTGGGATCGCCTCAGCGGGTCAGGAACCCGCCTCGGCGAAGATCTGGAAGAGGTCCTCGTCGGTCTGGAACCGCCGGCCGGAACAGGTCGCCGTAGAAACGCTCGACACCGTCGGGATCGTCGCTCGCGATCTCGAACCACGGCACGGTGCCGGCGGCCTGGTCGCTCATGCCTTGCCTCCTGGCTGACTCGTGGTGCTCGACCGGGACCCAGCCTTCCGCCTGCCGGCGACAACCCCCTGTCGGTGTTTCGGGTGGCGTCCTTCGGCGTTTCCGCCCCGCCCTTTCAGTCCAGCACCGGTTGCCGCATGATCACGTGGGCCATGTCGGAGTCGAAGTCCTCGATCGGCCGGGCCGGCGCCCGGTGCCCCGTGAGGGCCGCTGAGACGATCCGGTCCAGGCGGAACACCCGGACGGCGTCGCGGAGCCGGCACCAGGCGACGAGATACCACGAGCCGGTCCGCCCGCCGACGAACATGCCCGGCTCGACCTGCCTGGCCGTCAGCGAGCCCTCGGCGTCGGTGTACTGGATCTGGAGGACGACGCCTTTCAGCACGGCCTCCTCGACGACCCGCGTGACCGAGCCGTCGCCGCCGTCTTCCGGCCCCTCCGGCGGCACGATCTGGACGCGGGTCGCCAGCTGGCGCGCCCGGTCGCCGTCGTGCCCGGGCATCGCGGCGACGAGTTTGCGCAGCGCGCTCCGCGCGTCGTCCGCGAACGGCTGCCCGTCGGCTCCCTTCAACGCGATCGCGACGGCCACCGCCTCAGCCGGGGTGAAGTTGAGCGGAGGCAGGGACATGCTCTTGTCGAGCACGTAACCGCCCTTGCGCCCCACCTCGGCGTAGATCGGGACCCCGGCCTGCTGCAGGGCGGCGATGTCCCGCTCGATGGTCCGCGAGCTCACCTCGAACCGGCGGGCGAGATCACGTGCGGACCTGCAGCGTGGGGAGATCGCCCGCAGGTCCTCGACGATCGCATACAGCCGGTCGGTACGGTTCACAGGCGAGACGGTAGGCCACACCACCGACAATTACGGGCGTACGCGATCTACAGGACACCCGCTCACCGCTGGACCTCGATGTAGTCCACGTTGGGACCGCCGCCCGACGTCGTCGCGGTCGCCCTGATCGTGTTCGTCCCGGCGTTCAGGTCGACGGTCAGCGTCCTGGTCTGCCACGTGGTCCACGCGCCTGTGCCGTTGAAGGCCACGCCCGCCGCCGCGGTCGTGCCGTTGACGGAGACGTCCATCGGCCTGCCGGTGGACGTGCCGTTGGCGTACCTCAACCGGAGCGACACGGGGCCCGCCGCCGCGGCGTTCACCGTCCACTGCACGTAGCTCCCCGCGGCGTTGTCGTAGTTCACGAAGCCGGTGCCGGAGAACCCGGCGTGGTTCGACTCGGCGACGCCGCGTGAGATGACGGCGTTCTCCGCCTCGTACCGCACGGTCCCCTGGCCGCCGGTCGCCCACGGCACCTGCGGCGACCGGTAGAAGTCGATGCCCATGACGGTCCAGCGCGGGCCCTGGGCGCCCAGCCGCTGGCGGAAGGCTGTCCAGTTGTGCGTGGACCACGGCGACCAGCCGAGCTTGGCGATCGCCGGCAGCCGGGGGAAGGCCATCGTCTCGATGTGGTCCTCGGTGGCGACGGTCTCGGTCCACAGCGGCGCCTCGACGCCGAGCACGGCGCTCTCCGGGACGCCGCTGAGATACGTGCCGGGGTTCCACTCGTAGGCCGTCTGCACCTCGATGTAGCCCGCCCAGTTCTGTCCCGGCGTGGTCGCCGAGGTGTACTTCATGTCGAGGTACGCCTTGTTGGCCGGGGACATCACGACCTTCGCGCCCTTCGACACGGCTCCGCTGACGAGGGAGTCCGAGGTGGTCAGCCCCCAGTACTGCGTCACGCGGCCCGGCGAGTGCTGCACCGCCGACGCGCCGATCTGGTGCCAGCCCATCACCGCCTTGCCGGTCGCGGCGACGAGCGGCTGCACCCGGTTCATGAAGGTCGCGTACTGCGACGCGGAGGTCGCGCTGGCCTCGTCCCCGCCGATGTGCAGGTACGGCCCCGGCGTCATCGCCGCGAGCTCGGCCAGCACGTTCTGCGCGAAGGTGTAGGTCGTCTCCTTGGAGGTGCACAGCGAGCTGAAGCCGACGTCCGTACCGGTGTAGAGGGCGGGCGCCACCCCGTTGCAGTTCAGCTCGGCGTACGACGCGAGGGCGGCGTTGGTGTGCCCGGGCATGTCGATCTCGGGCACGATCGTGATCTGCCGCTGCGCCGCGTAGGCGACGATGTCCTGGTACTGGGCCTTGGTGTAGTACCCGCCCGCGCCGCCGCCGACCTGGGTGCTGCCGCCGTACGTCGCGAGCCGGGGCCACGCGTCCACGACGATCCGCCAGCCCTGGTCGTCTGACAGGTGCAGATGCAGATAGTTGATCTTGTAGAGGGCGATCCTGTCGATGTACCGCTTGACCGTCGCCAGAGGGTGGAAGTGACGGGAGACGTCCAGCATGGTCCCCCGGTAGGCGAAGCGCGGGTAGTCCACGATCCGCCCGCCGGGCACCGTCCACGGGCCGGGGCGGACCGTCGTGCTCTCGACCTCGGCGGGCAGCAACTGGCGAAGCGTCTGCACGCCGTTGAACAGGCCGGTGGCCGTCCGCGCGCGGATCACCACGGACGCCGACGTCACGTCGAGCCGGTAACCCTGCTGACCCACGCTCGCGTCCGCGCCGCTGAGCAGCAGCGAGATGCCGCCGGACGGCGTGCCCGAGCCGGCGGCGGAGACCGGCAGGGGGTAGCCGGTCGACGGCCGCAGAATCCCGGCCAGGAGGTTCCCGACCTCGGCGGCCTGGGCGGAGCCCGCCTCGGTGAAGATGCCGGCCTCGGCGGGCAGCGTGTAGACCGTCCCGCTCGCCGGTTGCGCCGACACGGGTGCGGGCACCACGTCCCCGATCGAGGCGGCGCGGGCCGGCTCGGCGGCGGTGAACACGACGACCTCCGCACCGGCGGTGAGTAGCGCGACCATGAGCGACAGCACGGCGAACCGGGCGAGCCTGGAGCTTCGCCCCGAGGCCCGCTCGAGCGGAACGGCAGGCCTCATGGCGTCCTCCACGAGCCGGAGCAAATAATTAGTAAGCTTTACTTACAGCTGGGAGGGCGTCAAGGATCCGCAGGGCCGGGAGGTTCTCAGCCGGCGACGGCGTCCGCGAGGCCGGCGAGGCGGTCCGGCGTGGGCTCCGGATACCGCTCACGGGTGACGACGGCCGACACGATCCGATCCAGGCGGAAGACGCGCACGTCGTCCCGCAGCCGGCACCAGGCCACCAGATACCAGTGGCCTCCCCTGCCACCCAGGCAGATGCTGGGCTCGACGTCCCTGGACGTCACCGTCCCCCGGCCGTCGCCGTACTCGATCCGCAGGATCCGCCGTCCGAGCAGCGCCTGGTCGATCGACCGTTTGACCGACTCCAGCTCAGAGATGACGTAACCGCCGGAATCCAGCCGGATGGGCACACCCTCCTCGCGCAGCAGCGCGACGTCCCGGATGACGGTGCGCCTGCTCACGCCGAGGCGCGACGCCAGCTCACGGGCGGAGAGCCGGCCGCCCGCGCGGAGCTCCTCCACCAGGGCGTCACGGCGGTTCATGGTTCGAAGCTACGCCGACGAGCCCGGCGAAACCCGACGAAACCGACTCACCAGGACGCCACACCACCATCACCCGGCGGCGCCCGGCGGCACCCCTCGGCGCCCCTCGGCACCGTGAAGGGTCAGCCTGCGACGTGCCGTTCCTCCCACGGCCGCGCGTTGACGACACGGTCGGGGCCGATCCCGCAGAGCGCTGCCCTCTCACAGCCGTACCTCTGCCAGTCGAGCTGGCCGGGAGCGTGCGCGTCTGAGTCGATGGAGAAGGAGCAGCCCATCTCGTAGGCGAGCCGCAGCAGCCGCTTCGGCGGGTCGAGCCGGTCGGGCCTCGAGTTGATCTCGACGGCGACGCCGAACCGCCTGCACGCCTCGAACACGATCTCCGCGTCGAACGCCGACTCGGGGCGCAGCCCGCCCCGGCGTCCGCCGGCGCGCACGATCCTGCCCGTGCAGTGGCCGAGCACGTCGACATGGGGGTTCGCGACGGCCGTCACCATCCGCCGGGTCATGTCGTCGGCGCCCATCTTCAGCTGCGAATGCACGCTCGCCACCACGACGTCGAGCCGCTCCAGCAGGGCGGGCTCCTGGTCGAGCGAGCCGTCGGGGTTGATGTCGACCTCGATGCCGGTGAGGATCCGGAACGCGGAGCCCTCTGCCGCGAAGCCGGCGTTGAGCTCCTCGACGACGCCGAGTTGCTCGCGCAGCCGGTCGGCGGACAGCCCGTTCGCGACCGTCAGCCGGGGCGAGTGGTCGGTGAGCGCCAGGTAGTCGTGGCCGAGCCCCCGTGCCGCGACCGCCATCTCCTCGATCGGCGAACCGCCGTCGGACCAGTCGGAGTGGCTGTGCAGGTCGCCCCTGAGCGCCGCCCGCAGCGCGGAGGTCGCCTCGTCCAGGTCGACGTCCGCGGTGTCCTCCAGACGCCGGAGGTAGGTGGGCACGTCGCCGTTCAGCGCTTCGGTCACGGCGAGCGCGGTGACCTTGCCGATGCCCTTGAGGTCGCCGAGGCCGCCGGTCCGCGCGAGCCGTACGAGCTCGTCTCGCGGGAGGGCGCCTACGGTGGCCGCCGCTCCGCGGAACGCCCGGACGCGGAAGGTGGGCTCGCCCGCCCGTTCCAGGAGGAAGGCGATGCGCTTGAGAGCCTCGACCGGATCCACACCGGCACGCTACCCGAGTGGCGGCCGGCGGCGCGCGGGCCGTTTCGAGGTGGCCGGGGAACCAAACCCGCCCCTGTCCCGTTCGTCTGGCTGGCGCTATCGTTCGACCGATCTGCACAGATTCTCTACCGAGGGGAGCCCGATGACGGAGTCCGGGGAGAACCCTCCGCAGAATCCCGTCCCCGACGGCCCCGCCGCCAAGGACGCCACCCCCGAAAAAGAGCCCGCACCCGACGGCCCGGCCCCACACGACGACACCGGGGACACCACCCCCAAGGACGAGCCCGCACCCGACGGCCCGGCCCCACTCGACGACGCCAAGAACGCCGCCGCCAAGGACGAGCCCGCTCCGGACGACGCCGGTCCAGGGGACGAGCCTCCGCGGGCGCCCCGCGCGCAGGCTCCCCCTCCATACCAGCCGCCTCCGTACGTGCCTCCGCGGCAGCCCCCTCCCCCGTTCGCGGGGACGGCTCCGGCCGGGCGTCCACGACAGGGCGGCATCAAGAAGTCGAGCGTGATCAAGCTCGGCATGATCGGCGGCCTGTCCACCCTCGTCGTCGGATTCTGCGTCGCGCAGAACCGCTCCGACGAGGTGAACGCCGACTGCGTCGACACCTCCAGCCGTCAGGCCGACGGCTCGTACGCCGTGGTCGGCGACGACTACTGCGACGACACGCGCTACCACGGCCCCCACGGCGCCTACGCGTGGTACTACGGCGGTGCCCGCGTCGCCGGTCGGGTGCTGAACGGGACGACGATCAAGCCGTCCGGCTCGCAGATCTCGACCCGGTCGGGACGGGTCATCCAGCGCGGCGGCTTCGGCTTCCACAGCGGCGGCGGCGGCTGATGCGCAGGGAGGCGTCACGGCCCAGGGACGACTGGGCCGCCACCGTCGAGTCACAGGGGCTCGCGTTCCACCGGTCCGCCCACCCCGAGGGCCTGGCCAGGCCGTACTGGGACGAGAGCGTCCACTACGTCTTCACCATGGACGAGGTCCTCGCTCTCGAGGAGCAGGTGGAGGAGCTCCACCGGATGTGCCTCGCGGCCGCCGAGCACGTGGTCGCCCATGACCGGCTGGCCGACTTCGCCGTGCCGCCCGCCTGGCGCGCGGCCGTCGCCGAGTCGTGGCGCCGGCGTGACGCGCACGTCTTCGGCAGGTTCGACCTGCGTTACGACGGGACGGGACCGGCCAAGCTGCTCGAGTACAACGCCGACACCCCGACCAGCCTCGTGGAGAGCTCCGTCGTCCAGTGGTTCTGGCTGCGCGACGTCTTCCCCGAGGACGACCAGTGGAACTCCGTGCACGAACGGCTGATCGACCGCTGGAAGTCGCTACCGCTGCCGACCGGCCCGGTCCACTTCGCCTGGACGAACGCCGACGAGACGGGCGAGGAGGTGATGACGCTCGCCTACCTCCAGGAGACCGCGGAGCAGGCCGGGCTGGCCACGGTCGCGCTCGCCATGGAGGACGTCGGCTGGGACGCGCTCAACCGGCGTTTCGTCGACATGGAGCACCGGGTGATCCGCTCCCTGTGCAAGCTCTACCCCTGGGAGTGGATCGTCGCCGAGCCGTTCGCGCCGCACGCCCTGGCCCAGCAGATCTCGATGGCCTGGATCGAGCCCCTGTGGAAGATGTTGTTGTCGAACAAGGCGCTGCTCGCCGTCCTGTGGGAGCTGTACCCGGGCCATCCGAACCTGCTTCCCGCCTACCTCGACGGACCGCGCGACCTCGCCGCGGGCGCCGGGTACGTCCAGAAGCCGCTGCTCGGCCGCGAGGGCGCGTCCATGCGCGTCGTCGCCCCCGGCCTCACGGTCGAGACCGACGGCGACTACGGCGCCGAGGGCTTCGTCTACCAGGAGTTCCTCCCGCTGCCCGACTTCGCCGGCTGGCGGCCGGTCCTCGGGGCCTGGATGGTCGACGACGAGTCGGCGGGGCTGGGCATCCGCGAGACCTCAGGGCTGATCACCGATGACACCTCCTCCTTCGTCCCTCACCGCATCCACGGATGAAAGCGACCGCCCTCACGATGAATCCCGCACCCCCCACCACGTCCTTCGCCGAGGTCCTCGGCCATGGCTCGCTGGCGATCCTGGCGTACGCGATCCTCGGCGTGCTGCTGCTCATCGCCGGTTTCTACGTGATCGACCTCGCCACGCCCGGGCGGCTGAGCAAGGTGATCCGCACGGAGCGCAACCCGAACGCGACCCTGCTCGCCTCCTCCAGCCTCGCGGCCGTCGGCCTCATCGTGGCGGCCTCGATCTGGTCGTCGGGAGGGGTGCTGCGGGAGGGGCTGCTCGCCACGCTCGTGTTCGGGCTCGTCGGCATCGTCGCGCAGACGCTCGGGATGGTGGTGTTCGACCGGGTCGCCGGGATCTCCGTCCGCGAGCTCGTCCAGGAGCCCACACTCCAACCGGCCGCGCTCCTGCTGGCCGTCACGCACTTCGTCATCGGCCTCGTCACCGCCGTCGCGGTCATCTAGGACCTGTACGGATGACCGCCATGCCCCGCCCCGCCGCGCCGAGTGCCGCAGCACCCCGGATGACCTGGCACGCTAGAGACGTGAGCGAGCGGGAGAGCAGGACGGCCGGCAGGTGCGCGGCGACGGGCGCGACGGTGCCCGCGCTCGCGCGGACGGCCGGGGAGGCGGCATGAACGCGAAGGTCCAGGAGGACACGGCGCGACGGCTCGACCGTGCCATGGGCAGCCTGGGCACGGCCGCGATGGCCCGCATGGAGGAGCAGCTCGCCTGGTACCGCGCGCTGTCCGCGGAGGACCGGTCGTGGGTCGGCCTGGTCGCCCAGGCGGGCATCGCGGCGTTCGTCGAGTGGTTCGGCCACGCGGGCGAGGGACGGCCCACTCCGAGCATCGAGTTCTTCGGCACCGCTCCGCGCGAGCTGAAGCGCAGCGTGTCACTCCAGCAGACGGTCGACCTCGTCCGCATCGTCGTCGAGGTCGTGGAGGCCCAGGTCGACGAACTCGCCGCCCCGGGCGGGGCGGACGTGCTCCGCCACGCGATGCTCCGCTACACCCGCGACGTCGCCTTCGCCGCCGCCCAGGTGTACGCCAGGGAGGCGGAGGCACGCGGTTCCTGGGACGCCAGGCTCGAGGCGCTGATCGTCGACGCCCTGGTGCGCGGGCAGGTGGACGACGGCCTGCACTCCTGGGCCGCGGCGCTCGGCTGGACGTCGGCGCCCGTCATGGTCTTCGCGGGGCACGCGCCCGACGACGACCCGCAGAGCATCATCGACGGCCTGCGCGACAAGGGCCGCCGGGTGGGCCACGAACTGCTCGCCGGCGTGCAGGGCGACAGGCTGATCGTGATCGTCGGCGGCGCCGCGGGCGTCAAGGACGCGTCCCGCAGCGTCGTCCCCCGGTTCGGCCCGGGTCCCATCGTGATCGGCCCGGAGGTGCCCGACCTGCACGCCGCCGCGAGCTCGGCGCGCGCCGCCATCGCCGGACTGCGCGCGGCCGCCGGGTGGCCGGACGCGCCGAGGCCGGTCCTCGCCGAGGACCTGCTGGCGGAACGCGCCCTCGACGGCGACGAGGACGCCAGGGCCCAGCTTGTGGAGAACGTCTACAAACCTCTCGCGGGCACGCCGCTCCTGGACACTCTGGCGACCTATCTCGAGCAGGGCACCTCGCTGGAGGCGACCGCGCGGCTGCTGTTCGTCCATCCGAACACCGTGAGGTACCGGCTCAAGAAGATCACCGAGCTGACCGGTTACCAGCCGACGGAGGGCAGATCCGCATTCACCCTTCAGGTGGGCCTCATACTCGGCCGCCTGTCCGTAATGTAGCGAGCTCCCGTTAACCGCAGCGCAACGGAAACTGTAGGTACCCCACAAACGGGCGGGTCCAAAGTTCGTTCGGATCTCCATCGGTGTGGCGAACCTCTACAGGGCAGGGTTGATTACGTGCTCGTCATCGCCGCCCCGGGCCAGGGTGCCCAGACTCCGGGCTTCCTCGCCCCTTGGCTCGAGATCCCCGAGTTCCGTGACCGCATCTCCGCCTGGTCCGAGATCGTCGGCCTTGACCTCATCGCGTACGGCACGACCGCGGACGCCGACGAGATCCGCGACACCGCCGTCGCGCAGCCGCTCCTCGTGGCCGCCGCCCTGGCCGCCTACGACGTGCTCGGCGTCACGCCGAACCTGGTGGCCGGACACAGTGTCGGCGAACTCGCCGCCGCCGCGATGGCGGGCGTGCTCACCCGCGAGGAGGCGCTCGGCCTCGTCAGGGAACGCGGCCAGGCGATGGCCAAGGCCGCGTCCGTGACCGAGACCGGCATGCTCGCCGTCCTCGGCGGCACGGAGGACGAGGTGCTCGCGGCCATCGCCGCGCAGGGCCTCACCCCGGCCAACATCAACGGCGCGGGCCAGATCGTCGCCGGCGGCACACTCGAGCAACTCGAGGCGTTCAAGGCCGACCCTCCGGCCAAGGCCCGCCTGATCCCGCTGTCCGTGGCGGGCGCCTTCCACACGGTCCACATGGCTCCGGCCGTCGATCAGCTCCGCCAGGCCGCTGCCGGCATCAAGCCCGGCGACCCGGCGGTCAAACTACTGTCCAACTCCGACGGCGCCCTCGTCGACGGCGGTTCCGACTTCGTCGACCGCCTCGTCAAGCAGGTCGCCAACCCCGTCCGGTGGGACGCCTGCATGGCGACCATGGCGGCCGAGGGTGTGACCGCGATGATCGAACTACTGCCCGGCGGAACCCTGACCGGCCTCGCGCGCCGCGGGCTGCCCGGCGTGAGGACCGTCGCACTCAAGACTCCCGATAATCTGGACGCCGCCCGAGAGGTGCTCAAGTGAGGCTCAGCCAAGGTGCTCCCGGCGCGAGGGTCCTCGCGTTCGGCGGCTATCAGCCCGCCGATGTCGTGACCAACGACGATCTCGCCCAGCGGATCGAGACCAGCGACGAGTGGATCCAGAGCCGGGTCGGCATCAAGGAGCGCCGCATCGCCGGCCCGCAGGAGTCGGAGATCGACCTCGCGGTCCAGGCCGGCGGAAAGGCCCTCGCCGCGAGCGGCCTGTCCAGCAGCGACATCGACCTCGTCATCGTGGCGAGCTGCACCCTCGAGGCGCAGATCCCGAACGCGGCCGGCCGGGTCGCGCACCGGCTCGGCATCGAGGCGCCGGGCGCCTTCGACGTCAACGCCGCGTGCGCCGGCTTCTGCTACGGGCTCGCCGCGGCCAACGACGCCGTGCGGGCGGGTTCCGCCACCAACGTCCTGGTCGTCGGCACAGAGAAGCTCAGCCAGTGGGTCGACTGGGACGACCGCACCACCGCGGTCATCTTCGCCGACGGCGCGGGCGCGGCGGTCGTCGGCCCGTCGGACACGCCCCGCATCGGCCCGGTGGCCTGGGGCAGCGCGGGCGACAAGTCGGACGCGATCATGGTCAAGGACCGCAACTCGTTCCTCCAGCAGGAGGGTCAGACCGTCTTCCGCTGGGCCACCACGGCGCTCCACCCGGTCGCCAAGGCCGCGTGCGAGCGCGCGGGGGTCGACCCCGCCGAGCTCGCCGCGTTCGTCCCGCACCAGGCCAACCTGCGCATCGTCGAGGCCATCGCCCGTAAGATCGGAGCCGACAACGCGGTCATCGCGCGGGACATCGTCCTGGCGGGCAACACCTCCGCCGCGTCGATCCCGCTCGCGCTGTCCCGCATGATCGAGCGCGGCGAGGTGCCCTCGGGCGGGCTCGCCCTGCTGCTCGGTTTCGGCGCGGGGCTCACGTACGCCTCCCAGGTGATCGAGCTACCGTAACGCTTTGTGCGGCTCGCCGTACAAGATCCAGATAATCCATGAATTCAAGGAGAACCACCGACATGGCACTGACCGAGCAGGAGATCCTGGCTGGCCTCGGCAAGATCGTCAACGAGATCACCGGAATCCCGGCGAACGAGGTCACCCCGGAGAAGAGCTTCGTGGACGACCTCGACATCGACTCGCTCTCCATGGTCGAGATCGCCGTGGCCGCGCAGGACGAGTTCGGCGTCGAGATCCCCGACGACCAGCTCAAGCACCTGAAGACCGTCAAGGACGTCATCAACTTCATCCAGGCCTAGCCGGTCGGGGGCGGGCCCGGCGAACGTGCCGGACCCGCACGTTTCACCCAATTCATCAAAGAGGAGTGCAGAGACGTGAGTAATGACCGGGTAGTGGTCGTCACCGGGATCGGCGCGACGACGCCCGTCGGTGGGGACGCCGCCTCAACCTGGTCGGCGCTCCTCGACGGGCGGTCGGGCGTCCGCACGCTGGAAGAGGACTGGATCGACTCCGTGCCGGTGAAGTTCGCCGGTCTCGCGGCGGTCGACCCCGGGGACGTACTCCCCCGGCCCGAGGCGAGGCGGCTCGACCGCGCCGAGCAGTTCGCGCTGATCGCGGCCCGCGAGGCGTGGCAGGACGCCGGCAAGCCCGAGGTCGAGCCGACGCGGCTGGGCGTCGCCGTCGGAAGCGGCATCGGCGGCATCACGACGATCCTCAACGCCTACGACCTGTTCAAGGAGAAGGGCTGGAACCGGCTCTCTCCGTTCACCGTGCCGATGCTCATGCCGAACGGCTCCGCCGGATGGATCAGCATCGAGATCGGTGCGCAGGCGGGCACCCACTCGCCGGTCAGCGCCTGCGCCACCGGCGCGGAGGGCATCGCCTACGGCGTACAGATGATCAAGGACGGCCGGGCCGACGTGGTGGTCGCGGGCGGCACTGAAGCAGCCATCCACCCGCTCAACATCGCCTCCTTCGCGGCCATGCGGGCGATGTCGACCCGCAACGACGAGCCGGCACGCGCGTCGCGCCCGTTCGACAAGGGACGTGACGGCTTCGTGCTCGGCGAGGGCGCGGGCATCGTCGTGCTCGAGTCCGAGGAGCACGCGCGCGCTCGCGGCGCCAAGATCTACGCGGTGGCCGCCGGGGCGGGGTACTCCTCCGACGCCCACCACATCGCCCAGCCTGAGCCCTCGGGCGCGGGCATTCAGACCGCCATGCGGCGTGCGCTGGAGGCGGCCGGGCTGACCGGCGCCGACATCGTCCACGTCAACGCCCACGCGACCTCCACCCCCGCCGGCGACGTCGTCGAGACGATCGCCATCAAGGAGTCGGTCGGCACCCACCCGCTGGTGACCTCGACCAAGTCGATGACCGGTCACCTCCTGGGCGGAGCGGGCGGCATCGAGTCGGTCTTCACCATCCTCGCGCTGACTGAGCGCGTCGTCCCCCCGACCATCAACGTGGACGACCTGGACGACGGCATCGAGGTGGACATCGTCCGGGCCGAGCCGCGCAAGCTCGCCGGCGGGCAGATCGCCGCGGTCAACAACTCCTTCGGGTTCGGCGGGCACAACGTCGCAGTGGTCTTCACCTCTGTTTGAGCAAGTCGCAGTGGCCTTCACCTCTGTTTGAGCAAGGAGTCTCGTATGACTGTGCTCGACGACGGGACGGTGACCGGGGATTCCGAACAGGAGCCTGTCGATCCCCGCGACCCCAGGGCGCGCCTCGGCCACCTTCTGGACGAGGGCTCCATCCGGTTGATCTCCCCTGAGGACAAGAGCGGCGTGCTGGCCGTCACCGGCCGCGTCGAGGGAGTCCCCGTCGTCGCCTTCTGCAGCGACGCCCGTTTCCAGGGCGGCGCGATGGGCGCCGAGGGGTGCGAGCACATCGTCCATGCGTACGACGTGGCCGTGCGCGAGCGGGTCCCCGTCATCGGGGTGTGGCACTCCGGCGGCGCGCGACTCGCCGAGGGCGTCGAGTCGCTGCACTCGGTGGGCCGCGTGTTCGCCGTGATGACGAAGGCCTCCGGGGTCGTCCCCCAGATCTCCGTCGTCGTCGGCCCGGCGGCGGGGGGCGCGGCCTACGGGCCCGCGCTGACCGACATCGTGGTCCTCGCCGACAACGGCCGCATCTTCGTCACGGGACCCGACGTCGTCCGCAGCGTCACCGGCGAGCAGATCGACATGGCGGCGCTCGGCGGGCCGGAGCCGCACAGCAAGCGCAGCGGCGTCGTCCACGTGGTCACCAAGAGTGAGCCTGAGGCGCTGCTCAGGGCCCGGCAGCTCGCCACCCTGCTCGGCCACCAGGGCCGGGGTCGCGGAGAGGTCGACGAGGTCGACTTCAGCACGCTGCTCCCCGACAACCCGCGCCGCGCCTACGACGTGCACCCGCTCGTCAACGGTCTGCTCGACGAGCCGGGCGTGGAGTTGCACCCCAAGTGGGCGCCGAACATCGTCACCACTCTCGGCCGTCTCGGCGGGCGAACGGTCGGCGTCGTCGCCAACAATCCGCTGCGGCTCGGTGGATGCCTCGACTCCGCCTCGGCCGAGAAGGCCGCCCGGTTCGTCCGGATGTGTGATGCGTTCGGCGTGCCGCTGATCGTGCTGGTCGACGTGCCCGGCTACCTGCCCGGAGTGGGCCAGGAGCACGAGGGCGTCGTACGGCGCGGCGCCAAGCTGCTGCACGCCTTCGCCGAGGCGTCCGTACCGAGGGTCACGCTGGTCACCCGCAAGGCGTACGGCGGCGCCTACATCGCGATGAACTCCCGGGCGCTCGGCGCGACCAGGGTCTTCGGCTGGCCCACCACCCAGGTGGCGGTCATGGGCGCGGTCGCGGCCGTCCGGGTCCTCAAGCGGCGCGAGCTCGCGGCGGTCTCCGAGGAGGAGCGGCCCGCGTTGGAGGCCCGCCTGGCCGAGGAGCACGAGAAGGTCGCCGGCGGTCTCCAGCGGGCCATCGATCTCGGAGTCATCGACGAGGTGCTCGAGCCGGCCAAAACGCGCGGGGCGATCGCCAGGCTCATCGCGCAGGCCACGCCGGCGCGCGGCGCCCACGGCAACATTCCGCTCTGATCCGGCAGCGGGTCCGGCGGTGAACCTTCGCTGATCCGAGTGCCGATTCGACGCCGAAGGCGCCGGTCCCGTGGGGGGGGCCGGCGCCTTCGGCGTCAGTCGTCGGACGTCGTCCGGCGGGGTGTCGCCGCCGGACCGGGTCAGTCGGGGATCACACGGCGGCGTGCAGCCAGCGGACCGGCGCGCCCTCGCCCGCGTAGCGGAACGACTCGAGCTCCTCGTCCCACTGCTTGCCGAGCAGACGGTCGAGCTCGTCCTCGATCACGGCGCGTCCCTGGGCGGCCATGAGCATGACGTTGCGCAGGCGATCCTCCGGGATGAGGATGTCGCCGTTCGCGCCCACCACGGCCGTGAAGGCGCCGAGCGACGGCGTGTAGGCGTGCCGGGAACCGTCCACGCCCGGTGAGGCGTCCTCGGTGATCTCGAAGCGGATGCGCTGCCAGCCCATGAACGAGGACGTGATCGCGGCGGCCGTGCCAGGACGGCCTTCCCACTCCGCCTGGGCCCTTAAGGTCCCGGGCGCGGCGGGCTGAGCTGTCCACGTCAGGTCGACGGGTACGCCAATAACGCCTGCGACGGCCCACTCGATGTGCGGGCACAATGCAGGCTGAGCCGAGTGGACGTACAGGACGCCACGAGCAGCAGCCACCGGACCTCCCAAATCCCATGAGGTGCGCCTTCCCCAACGGCCTCATAGTTTGGGATGATCACAAGTTTCAAACGTTAGAGAGACTACCGTCCGTCGTGGCCCGGCACCAGAGGGAGGTCATAGCGAATCAGGCTTGTTAACGCTCCGGATCGGGAAAGCCGCCTATCGTGATCGACTCGTGACTCCCTCGCGAAGGACGTCCGGATGCGCGCCACGCTGGTAGAACACCTCCCCGACCGGCCCGCCCTCATCCGGCCCGGCGAACTCCTCACCTCCTCACCGGACGCCGCGGCCCGCTGGGCCGACGACGCCGCCCCGGCCGGCCCCCTCCACCATGTACGGCTGTCGCCCGGCGTGGACGTGCTCGACCTCACCGCCACGCTTCGGGACGGGGGCCACGTGGCGTCGCCCAACCACCTCATCGTGGGCCAACCGCTGTACTTCGGCGGGCCGGGCGGCAGGCCCACGCCCGCGGCCGCCGTGCCGTACGAGAAGGGGGAGCCCTGTGACGTCACCGTCGGCGTCCTGGACACTGGCCTGGCACCCCATCCGTGGCTGCTCGACTGGTACCGGGACGACATCGCCGAGACTCCGGACGCCGACGGGGACGGCGCGCTCGACGAGCAGGCCGGGCACGGCACGTTCGTCGCCGGGCTGATCCTCCAGCAGGCCCCCGGCGTGCGCCTGCGCGCCCTGCGCCTGCTGGACAGTCACGGCGTCGGCGACGAGGCGGCGCTGCTGCGCGCACTGACCCGGCTGCGGCACGACCGGGTCGACGTCCTCAACCTCTCCTTCGGGGGCCACACCTTCGACGACCGGCCTCCCGCGGGCCTTGAGGACGCGCTGGCCGCCTTTCCCGCCGCGGTCGCCTGCGCGGGCAACACCGGCTCCTCCCGCCCTTTCTGGCCCGCCGCGCTGCCCGGCGTGCTCGCGGTGGGCGCCCTCGACGGGGACGCGAGGGCGGAATTCTCCGGGCACGGCCCGTGGGTGGACGCCTGGGCCGAGGGCGTCGGCCTGAAGAGCAGCTTCGTCGACCACTCCGGCTTCCGCGGCTACGCGGCCTGGAGCGGCACGTCGTTCGCGACCGCGATCGTCGCGGGTGCCGTCGCCCGCCTGTGCAGGGACATGCCGCCCCGCGACGCCGTACGGCACGTGCTCGAGGGCGGGCGGCGAATTCCGGATCTCGGGGTCGTGGTCACTCAGGATCGGTAGTGTGCTCACGCACCGTTCCCCCCTCGATGCGCGAAGTGACGTCCATGACCGTAGAAGAGCCCCTCGCCCGCCTCGACCAGGCCGCGTGGGAAGACCTCGTCGCCCGCTTCGGCGGCCGGATGTGGGCGGTCGCCCGTGCCCTCGGGCTGTGCCCCGCCGACGCCGCCGACGCGGTCCAGGGAGCCTGGTTGCGGATGGTCGAGAACCTCGACGGAATCCGCGATCCCGAGCGGATCGGCGCGTGGCTCGTCACCACCACCCGGCACGAGGCGCTCCGGCTGAGCCGCCGGCGCCGGGGAGAGGTGACGGCGGGTCACGACCTGCCCGAGGCCGTGCTGCCCGACCCGTCCGCGGCCGTCGTCGACGCCGACTTCGGCCGGCACGCCTGGGAACGGCTCGACACCCTCGGCGAGCCCTGCCGCTCGCTTCTGCGGCTGTCCGTGCTCCGGCCGGAGGCGACCTACGCCCAGATCGCGATCCGCCTCGACCTGTCGCCGGGCAGCATCGGCCCGACCCGGGCGCGGTGCATGTCGCGGCTGCGCGGCCTGCTGGAGGAGCCCGCATGAGGGACGAGTACCTGCTCGCCGCGCTGCGGCTGGCCGCCGGCGCCGACCCGGTGCCCGGCCGGGTCGGCGCCGACGCCCGAGCGGCCTTCCACCTACGCCTGCCCGGAGGGGTCGTCGCGGCGCCCGTCGAGGTCCGCGGGCCGACGGGCGCCAGGTCCGGCGGTGGGACGCCGGACGCGCCGGACGACGACGGGCCGGGGATGCACCGGTTCGCGGTGGCCGGGCTCGTCATCGACGTGGAGGCCGTCGTCGCCGACGGGCGCCTGGAGGTGGCCGGACAGGTCTCCCCCGCTCCCGGCCCCGATGCCGGCTGGCAGGCCGAGATCCGCACGGCGCACGTATGCAAGACGCGCGACCTGTCGGAGAACGGACGGTTCGCCGTGGGCGGCCTGCCCACGGGCTGGGTCAGCGTGGTCTGCCACCGTCCCGGCGAGCCGCCGGTGTCCACCCGGTGGCTGCACGTCCGCTCGTGACAGGTCCCGAGCCCGCCTCGGAGGGCGTGCCGCCGGGCCGCCCGGAGACGCCGGAGCGTGCCGCCGCCCTCGTGGCGCGTGCGGAGGCCGCCGTCCTGCTCTCCGGCACCGATCCGCGAGTCGCGCTGGCGGAGGCGAGAGCCGTACTGGCGGAGACGGCGGGCGGGCCGTGCCCGGAGGCGCTCTCGGTCGCGTTGCGCGCGTCGGCTCTGGCCACGAGGGAACTGGGCGACCTCACCCTCGCCGAGGAGCGGCTGCAGCAGGCGATCACGGCAGCGGAGGGGCTGCCGCGACGCGTGGCGCAGGCCAGGATGTCCCTGGTGACGGTCCGCGCCCAGCTCGGGGATCCCGAAGGCGGGCTGCGCCTGGCCGACCTGGCGGAGCGGGACCTCACGGGCGGCGATCTGGCCCGGCTCGGCGTGCAGCGCTCGGTGGCGCTCATCCTCCTCGGCCGCCACGGGGAGGCCGTCCGCCACTGCGACGACGCTATCGAGTCACTTGACCGCGACCCCAAGTTCCAGGCGGGCGGCCTGCTCAACCGGGGTCTGGCGCACACCTTCCTCGAGGAGTACGGCGCGGCTGAGGCCGACCTGTCGGCGTGCGCGAAACTGGCCAGACGGTCGGGTCTCGACCACCTGGCGATGCTGGCCGAGGGCAACCTCCCCTTCGTCGCCGCCCGCCGGGGGGACGTCCCCGCCTCCTTCGAGCGGTACCACGCCGCCGAGTCGGCGTTGTCCGGCTATCCCGAGCGCCTGGCGGCGATGCGGACGGACTACGCGGAGGCGCTGCTGGCTGCGCGCCTGCCCGGTGAGGCGCGGGCCGTCGTCGAGCGGGCCGTGCCCGACCTGGTCGCGGCGGGAGCGCACGCGGCGCTTCCCGAGGCCCGGCTCCTGCTGGCCCGGGCGGAGCTGCTCACCGGCGACGGCCACCGGGCCGCCGCGACGGCGGGGACCGCGCTCGCCGAGCTCGCCGGGCAGGGCCGGTCGTCGTGGGCGTCCCTGGCGGAGGAGGTCCTGCTGCGCGCCCGCGTCCTCGAGGAGGAGCCCGGTCACGAACTGCTGGCCGACCTCCTCGCGTGCGCGGGACGCCTGGCCGGATCCGGGTGGACCGGCGACTCCCACGCGCTGCGGCTCACGGCCGCCGGCCTGGCCTGCAGGCTCGGCGACCTCGGGACCGCGCGGGAGCAGCTCGGCCGCCTCTCCGGATCTCCCGCCAGGACCGTGATCAGGCAGCACGCCGCGGCGATGCTCCTGCACCTCGACGGCGACCGTCCCGGCGCCCTGGAGGCCGCGGCGGCGGGACTCGCGTCGGTCGTGACCGGGGACGCGATCCGGGAGCAGGCGGCCCGGGTGCACGCGGCCCGTCCGGCGGAGGACCTCGCCGCGTTCGGTCTGCGGACGGCGCTCGGCGGCGGCGATCCCTGGAGCGTCCTCACCTGGGCGGAGCGGTGGCGGGCGATGGTCAGGGGCGTGCCCCCTCCCGCCGTCTTCACCCGCCCTTCCGCGACCGACGGCATCCTCGTCGAGCTGGTGCGGGACGAGGACGATCTCTGGGGGATCGCCGTCAGCTCGCGGGGCTGCGCGCTGCACTCGCTCGGGTCCTACACCGCCGCGGCCGAGGCGACCGTCCGGATCAGGTACGGCCTGCGCCGCCGCAACCTGCGGGACGCCGAGGCCGCGGGCGGGCTGGACCTCGAGCTGGAATCACTCGGCCGGCGGCTGCTCGGGCCGGTCGATCTGGGTGGCGGACCGGTGCTCGTCGTCCCCACCGGGTCGCTGTGCACGCTGCCGTGGCCGTTGCTTCCCCGCCTTCGCGGGCGGCCGGTGTCCGTGGCGGCCGAGGGCGCCTCCTGGCTCACCGCGGACCGGTCGTCCGGCGCGCGTGAGCCGTACGGCGCGCCTGTGGTCGTCGCACTGGCCGGCCCCGGCCTCGCCCACGCGGGTCCGGAGGCGGAGATGGTCGTCCGCACGCATCCGGGGGCCGAACGGGCCGCCGGGACGAGGGCCGGGATGCTCGCGGCGCTGGGGCGGGCCGACGTGCTCCACGTGGCGGCGCACGGCCTGTTCTCCCCGCGCAGCCCGATGTCGTCGCGGATCACGCTGGACGACGGCCCGCTCATGGCGTACGAGCTGCGGCGGCTCCGGGCCGTCCCGCGACTGGTGATCCTGTCCGCGTGCGACGCGGGGATGGCGCACGCGCCGGTGGACGGCGCCGTGCTCGGCCTGGCCGGCGCCTTCCTCGATCGCGGCACCGCCTGTGTGGTCGCCGGGGTCGCCCCCGTGCGTGACGACGAGGCCGCGGCCCTGATGACGGTCTTCCACGCCTTCCTCGGCGGCGGCCGCACCCCGGCGGAGGCGCTGGGCGCCGCCGCGGCGAAGACCGGAGTCGGCGGCTTCGTGTGCTTCGGCGCGGGAGACGAACGGGCGAGCGGACGCCGCAGTCTGTGAAGGAGGACCTGGACGCCTGTCAGCCCGTGGCGACCGGGCGGGAGGGGTCGGCCACCCAGTTGGACCAGGAACCGGCGTAGAGGGCGGCCGTGATGCCCGCCACCTCCAGAGCGAGGACCTCATGGGCGGCGGTGACGCCCGACCCGCAGTAGGCGCCCACCTGGACGCCGTCGACCACGCCCAGGGTGTTGAACCGCTCGCGCAGGAAACCCCGCGAGCGGAACCGGCCGCCGGGTTCGACGTTCTGCGCCGTGGGGGCGCTGACCGCTCCGGGGATGTGACCGGCCACCGGGTCGATGGGCTCGACCTCGCCCCGGTAACGCTCTCCGGCCCTCGCGTCGAGCAGGACCCCGCTCTCCGCGAGCGCGGCGGCCTGGTCCGCGTCGAGCAGCGGCATCCCGCCGGGGACCGCCTCGAAGTCACCCGGCGTCACGTCGTCGCGCTCCTTCACGACGGGCAGCCCGGCTCTGGCCCACGCCCGCAGGCCGCCGTCGAGCACACGGACGTCGCCGTGGCCGTAGTAGCGCAGCGTCCACCACGCGCGGGCGGCGGCCGTGGAGTCCGCGTCGTCGTAGACCACGACCGTTCGGCCTGCGGACACGCCGAGGCGGCGCATCGAGGCCTGGAACGCGTCGGCGGCCGGCAGCGGGTGCCGTCCGCCCGGGCCCGCCGGGGAGGCGAGGTCGGCGTCGAGGTCGCAGAAGACGGCGCCCGGGATGTGCCCCTCCGCGTAGGAGTCGGCCCCGGGAGGACCGCCGAGCCTCCATCGCACGTCGAGGATGGTGACCTCGTGGAGCGCGGCCAGCTCCTCCGGAGTGATCAGTGGGCTCATCGGAACATCCCTCCTGACGCGATGCGCCTCGTCATTGTGCCCCCCCTGCCCCGGGCTGAGCAGTCCGTGCGGCCGTCACCGGTGGATCCCGAGCAGGGGAACGGTCTGCTCGGCGGTCGTCAGCGACCCGTGGTAGCCGACGAGCGACGACTCGAGCGGCTCCGCCATCGACGCGACGATCGCGCAACCGCCGTACGGCACGGCCATGACGTCGCCGATCCGGCCGAGCCACTCCTTGCGCACCGTGCGGCCGAACCAGCCCTCGGCGACGGCCTCCTCGCGCGAGACCACCCAGGCGCGGCCGTGGAAGACCGCGCGCCACGTCTCGAGGACGGCGGCCGCCGCGCCGGGAGCGGTGTAGACGTGGCGGGCGCGGGCGTCGCCGCCCAGCATGACCACGCCCTCCTGGAGCACGGGCGACTCGTCCACGTCGACCTTGTCGACGGCGTTGATCATGCCGTGGTCGGCCGTCACGTACAGGGCCGACCCGGGCGGCAGCCCTTCGGCGATCCGCTCCGCCATGCGGTCGACGATGGCCAGTTGTTCCAGCCACTGGGCGCTGCCCCACCCGGTCATGTGGCCCATGCCGTCGAGCTCGCCGTAGTAGACGACCACGTAGGAGCTCTCCGCCAGTGCCCGCCGCACGCCCTCGACCCGATCGTCGACCGTCTCGGCCGCGTGGTGGCGCACGCCCCGGTAGACCGCCCGGGTCAGCCCGGTGCCGTCGAAGGCCGCCGGGGCGACGTAGACGGGACGGATCCCGTTGGCGTGCATCCGCTGGTAGACGGTGTCGGCCGGCTGCCAGACGTCGGGGTCGACGGGCAGGCCGGGAGCCGTCCAGCGCAGGCAGTTCAGCATCCGGCCCTCACCCGGGATCGCCATGGAGATGCCGATCATCCCGTGCTCGCCCGGCGGGGTGCCGGTGCCGAGCGTGGCCAGGCTCGTCGGGGTGGACGACGGGAAGCCCGCGGTGAGCGTCCGCCGCAGCTGCGCCGACAGGAACGGCGCCGCGCCGGGATGCGCGGCCAGCAGCTCGGCCCCCAGCCCGTCGACGAGGAACAGGCACACCCGTTCCGCGGGCTCCAGCCCGAGGACGTCGGTGGCGGGCATCCCCAGGGAGGCGAGCAGGGACTCCGGCAGATCCGCGAGCGAGGCCGTGCCGTACGCCGGGACGAAGGGCACGGCCGGCGGCGTGTCGGACACCGTCGTGGGCAGCGGACCAGGGATCCCCGGCTCTGTCACATCGCCTCCAGGCTCATTCGGTGCGGATCATCAGGTGGCGGCGCGGGCGGTGGCCTCCGAGAGCGCCTTGGCGAAGGCCAGCACGTGGACGACGGCCTCGGGGCCGTCGGCCGCCTCGCTCACCCGGAGCGAGAGGTCGTCGGCCGTGATCGCGCCGGTGTAGCCGTGGTCGGCCTCGCAGTTCTCGTCTCCGCAGGTGGCGGGCTCGAGATCGAGATGAGAGATGGCGCCCCACCCGATGGTGAGCGTGACCTCGCTGGGGGCGACCCCCGGCACGTAGGACGCCGGGTCGGGGACGACCCTGGTCACCGCGACCGACTGGATCCGGCTGAGCCGCACGGCCTCGGTGGTGGTGGAGGCGTGCGAGGCGGGCATGCCCTCGGCGGGAGGGTGTTCGTCGGTGTGGCAGACGAGCAGCCTGGTGGGCGAGAGCACCAGGACCGTGACGTGCCTGCGGACCTCCATCGCCGGGTCGAACGTGGCCTCGTGATGCACGACGTACGCCGTGACCTGCTCCTTGCCGAGTGCGGAGTCGACGGCGTCAGCCACCAGGTCGGGGTAGTAGCCGCTGCGGTCGATGGCCTCGCGCATGCCCGCGGCGGAGACTCGGGTTTCCCTCATGGGTCCATCCTGCCCTGTAAGGGACACCGGTTTCACACCCGAGCGGCTCCGCCCCCTTCAGCCCAGGCGGCGGGGGCCCCCGTCCGGGCGGAGGACGGCCGCGGGCCGCAGCACCGCGCGGGCGCCGAGGACCGTCACCCCGGACGTGCCCACCAGGACAGGGTCGAGCTCCATCCTGACCACCTCGGGCAGCGCGTCGGCCAGCAGCCCCACCCGGACGAGCAGTTCGCCGAGCGCCTCCACGTCCACCGGCGGGTAGCCGTACTGGCCGAAGAGCAGCGGCGCGGTGCGTACGGACCGGACCAGGCCTTCCGCGTCCTCCGCGGTGAGGGGGGCGAGGCGGTGCTCGCGATCGCCGAGGAGCCTGGCGGCGACCTCGGCCAGCCCGAAGGACACCACCCCGCCGAAGAGGCCGTCCTGGACCACCCCGACGACGGTGGGCACCGCTGGTTGCGGGGCCATCCGCTGGACGGCGAGGGTCGTCTCCGGCCCGAGCAGGGCGGCCAGGCCGGTGTAGGCCTGCCGGACGCCGGACGGCTCGCCGAGGCCAAGCCGGACGGTTCCGGCCCGCTGGGAGGCGCCGGGGCCGGTGGCCTTGACCACCACGGGCCAGCCGGCCCGCTCGGCCGCCGCGACGGCCTCGTCGGGCGAGGCGACCTCCTCCGCCGGCCACACCTCCACGCCGTAGCAGGCAAGCAGCCCCGTAGCGTCGATCTCCCGGTCCCCTCCGTCCTCGCCGACGGCGGCGGCGACCAGTTCCCTGGCTCCGGCGGCGTCGATGCCCCCGAGGGCGGGGACCGTCCCCGCGGGTTGTTCCCGCCAGCGGGCGTGCCGTACGACATGGGCGAGGGCGCGTACGGCCTCCTCCGGCGCGGGATAGGAGGGGATCGAGCCCTTTCCCGGTGCGCCGGGGGCGCCGGCGGCGTCCTGGGGTGACAGGGGGGTGCGCAGGGCGGCCGGCATGCCCATCTCGCCCTGGAAGGTGGCCAGCACCGGCTTGCCCGACTCCCGCGCCACCCGGAGCAGCGCGGCGGCGATCTCGCCGGACCCGCCGGGGATCGGGGGCATGTAGACGGCGACGGCCGCGTCCACTGTGGGGAGGACCTCCGTCAGCGCTCCGGCGAACTCGGCGGCCCTGGCCTGGGCGCCCAGGTTCACCGGTGGGGCAGGCTCCAGTCCGGCGGCGACGCAGGCCTCGACGGCGAGCAGCGCCAGCGCGTCGGAGTTGCTCACCACGCCGACCCGGGGACCCGCGGGAAGCGGCTGGTAGGCCAGTAGCTGGGCGACGTCGAACAACTGGGTGAGGTCGTCGACGCGGATCACCCCTGCCTCTTCGAACAGGGAGCTCAGCGCCGTGTCCGGCAGGCCCAGGTCGGGAGCGGCGTGGCCCCCCGGTACTCCGCGGCTCTTGACGACGACGATCGGCTTGCTCCGCGAGATCCGCCGGGCCAGGCGGGTGAACTTGCGAGGGTTTCCCAGGGACTCGAGGTAGAGCAGGATCACGTCGGTGTCGGGGTCCTCCTCCCAGTACTGGAGGAGGTCGTTGCCTGAGACGTCGGCGCGGTTGCCGGCGGACACGAAGGTCGAGATCCCCATGCCCCGCTGGGCCACCCTCTGCAGCAGGGCCGTGCCGAGCGCCCCCGACTGGCTGAAGAACCCGACCCGCCCGCGGCCGGGGAGGGCCTCGGCCAGGGTCGCGTTGAGCCGTACAGCGGGGTCGGTGTTGGCGATGCCGAGGCAGTTGGGGCCGACAACGCGCAGGCCGTACGCGCGGGAGATGCTGACGAGCTCCTCCTGGCGTAACCGGCCGTCGTCCCCGGTCTCGCCGAAGCCCGACGAGACCACGACGAGGCCCTTCACCCCCTTCTCCGCGCACTCCCTGACCACGTCGAGCACGCCCTCGGCGGGTACGGCGACGACGGCCAGGTCGACGTCGCCGTCGATCGCGGAGACGCTCTTGTACGCCCGGACGCCCGCGACGGCGCGCACGTGCCGGTGGACGGGGTACACCGGGCCGGAGAAGTCGGCGCCGAGCAGATTGCGCAGGACCGTCTGCCCGATGCCTCCGGGTTCCCTGCTGGCCCCGATGACCGCGACCGAGCCCGGCGTCAGCAGGCGTTCGATGGAACGGGCCTCGGAGCGGTGCTCGCGGGCGAGACGGACCTCGAGCGCGCTCTCCGTGGTCGCCAGGTCGAGAGTCATGCGCACGACGCCGTCCTCGAACTGGCTCTGCGCCGTGTAACCGGCCTGCCGGAGCACGCCCGTCATCCGGTGGTTGCCCGGCAGGATGTCGGCGATGAACGTCCTGATGCCGCGCTCTCGCGCCGCGGCCCTGAGGTGCTCCATCAGGACCGACGCCATTCCCCTGCCCTGATGGCGGTCCTCGACGAGGAAGGCGACCTCGGCGCTGTCCCCGCGCTCGACCCGGTCGTACCGTACGACCGCGACCATCTCGGTGCCGATCGTGGCGATGAGGGCGACGCGGTCGTCGTAGTCGACGTTGGTGAACCAGGCGACCTCCCTGTCGGTGAGCCGCGGCCTCGGGCCGAAGAACCTGAAGAAGATCGACTGCTCGGACAGCCGGGAGTAGAAGGAGCGCAGCAGGTCGGCGTCGTCCGGCCTGATCGGGCGCAGGTGTGCCGTGCCGCCGTCGGACAGGACGACGTCCGCCTCCCAGTGAGCGGGGTAATGAGGTCGCACGAACGAGAGGCTAGCGTTGTCCGGCTTTCTGTTGATTGAGGTGTTTCTTACTTTTACGAAACCCGGGCGTAACGTCCCCTTTGAACGGCCGGGATCGCGGGGGAAGAAGACAACTCTCCAGCTGGTGAGTTGGACAACGCTTGTGCATCGACTGCGCCCCGGTGTCCGCTCTCTGCCCCACGGCGCCTCCGGAAACTGTTAGGTTTCTTCGCGTCAGCCTCACAGCACGGAGAGGACGCCGCCCCTCCACAGGCGTCGGCGGACTCACCTCCACAGCAGTCGGCAAGGTGGTGACATCATGACGCGGGTCGTCGTGGTGGGCGATCTCATGACGGACGCGGTCGCCCGCGCCAAGTTCCCTCTCGCGAGGGCGAGCGACACCCCTGCCGTGGTGACAATGCACGGTGGCGGCTCCGGCGCCAACATCGCCTCCTGGCTGGCCGTGGAGGGCTCGGAGGTGGCCTTCATCGGACGCCGCGGCGCCGACATCACCGGCAGGAACCGCGACATGGAGCTCATGGGCTACGGCGTGGACGCCAGGCTCGTGATGGATCCCGAGCGGCCCACCGGCACCTGCGTCGTCCTCGTGACGCACAAGGGCGAGCGGACCATGCTCTCCGACCCGGGCGCGAACGCCGCCCTCTCCCCCGAGGACCTGCCCCGGGACCTGTTCACGGGCGGCAGCCACCTGCACATCTCCGGCTACACGCTGATCAACGAGGGCTCCCGCGACGCCGGCCTGGCCGCGCTGGATTTCGCCCGCCGCGCCGGGATGTCGATCTCGGTCGACTGCGCGTCCTCGGCGCCGGTCGAGCGCACCGGGGCGGAGCCGTTCCTCGAGTGGACCCACGGCGCCAAGCTGCTGTTCGCCAACATCGACCAGGCCAAGGTCCTGACCGGCCGCGACGAGCCCGAGGCCGCCGCCAAGGTGCTGACCGCCTGGTTCCCGCAGGTCGTGATCAAGCTCAAGGACGAGGGCTCGCTCTGGTACACCAACAACCGGGCGGAACCGGTTCGCGTGCCGGCCGAGTCGGTCGAGCGGGTGGTCGACGGCACGGGCGCCGGTGACGCGTTCACCGCGGGCTTCCTGCCCCAGTGGCTGGACGGCAAGCCGCCGGCCGAGGCGCTCGCCGCGGGCAACGCCCTGGCCGCCAAGTGCATCTCCAACCTCGGCGCCCGCCCCCGCCTCTGATCGGTCGTCCGGGACAGGCCCTCGCCGTCGGCGCGGGCCTGTCCCGTTTCCGGGCTCAGGTGCTTGTGCTGAGGAGCCCGGGCTCAGGCGCCCGGGCTTCGGCTGTGTCGGGCCCGGCTGGTTGGGGCTCAGTTGGTGGTGGCCAGCGCCAGGGGCATCACCGCGGGCGCGCCCGCGTGCCGGATCTGCGCCGCGGCCAGCGCCATGGTCCAGCCGGTGTCCACGCGGTCGTCGACGAGGAGCACGGGCCCGCCCAGCTCGGCGATCCTGCCGCCCAGCTCGCGCGGCATCGCGAGGGTGTGCCGGATCGCGGCCACCCGCTGGGCGCTGTTGTACTGACGGCCCGGGGAGCCGCTGCGATAACCCAGCTCGCCCAGGTAAGCCAGCCGTCCGATCCGCGCGATCCCCTCGCCGAGGCTGCGGACCAGTGTGGGACGGGAGGCCGAGGGGACGCTCACGACGGCGACGGGGCGCTGCTCCCACTTCCACGACGTCAGCACCGCGACGACCGCGGAGAGCACCTCGTCCGGCACGGGGGCGTCGCCCGCGGCGAGTATCTCCCTGAGGCGGGTGCCCCAGCCGATGTCGGTCAGCCGGCCGAGGGCGCGCCCGGGATCGGCCGACAGGTCCGGCTTGATCCGCCCCTTGAGGTCGGCCAGCCCGGTCGGCCACTGACGTCGCGGCTCGATCTCGATCCCCGGCCGCGTGAGGCGGGCGCGGGCGGCCTCCACGGCCTCCTGCGCGATCTCCGCGGAACGGTGGGCGCCGGTGCAGTTGTCGCATCGGCCGCACGGGGTCGCGGCCTCGTCGTCCAGGTGGCGGCGGAGGAACTCCTCCCTGCAGTCGGCCGTCGTGATGTAGGCGAGCATGGCGTCCTGTTCCGCCTTGCGCTCCGCCGCTACGCGCGCGTAGCGGTCGGCGTCGTAGGTCCAGGACTCGCCGGTCGCCTCCCAGCCGCCCTTGACCCGGCGGACCGCGCCGTCCACGTCGAGGACCTTGAGCATCATCTCCAAGCGGGTGCGGCTGAGGTCGACGCGCGTCTCCAGCGCGGCGGTCGACGTGATCTCCCCTGCCGCGAGCGTGTCCAGCGTGGCGCGGACCACCGGCTCGGGCGGGAACGCCAGCGAGCCGAAGTAGCTCCAGATCTCCTGGTCCTCGGTGCCGGGCAGGAGGATCACCTCGGCCTGCTCAACGCCGCGCCCCGCCCGGCCGACCTGCTGGTAGTACGCCACCGGTGACGCCGGGGCGCCCACGTGGACGACGAAGCCGAGGTCGGGCTTGTCGAACCCCATGCCGAGGGCCGAGGTGGCGACGAGCGCCTTGATCCTGTTGCCGAGCAGATCCTCCTCGGCGGCCAGCCGTTCGGCGGGCTCGGTCTGCCCGGTGTAGGCCGCGACCGGGTGCCCCTGCTCGCGCAGGTAGGCCGCGATCTCCTGGGCGGCCGCCACGGTCAGCGTGTAGACGATCCCCGAGCCGGGCAGCTCGTGGAGCGTCCGCGCCAGCCACGCGAGCCGCTGCTCGGCGCCGCGGAGCCGTACGACGCCGAGATGGAGGCTCTCCCGCTCCAGCGGACCCCGCAGGACCAGGACGTCGTCGAGCTCGGCCTCCTCCGGATCCGCGACGACGGCCAGTTGTTCGGCGACGTCACGGGTGACCCGCGCGTTGGCGGTCGCGGTGGTGGCGAGCACGGGGATGCCCGGCGGGAGCTCCGCGAGCAGCGTGCGGAGCCTGCGGTAGTCGGGGCGGAAGTCGTGCCCCCAGTCGGAGATGCAGTGGGCCTCGTCGATGACGACGAGGCCGGCGCTCTCGGCGAGCTCGGGGAGGACCTGGTCGCGGAACTCGGGGTTGTTCAGCCGTTCGGGGCTGACCAGGAGCACGTCGACCATGCCCTCTGCGACCTGTGCGTAGGTCTTCTCCCACTCTTCGGGGTTGGCCGAGTTGATGGTGGCCGCGTGGATGCCGGCCCGCTCCGCCGCGGCGATCTGGTTGCGCATGAGCGCGAGCAGCGGCGAGACGATGACCGTCGGGCCCTCGCCCAGCTCGCGCAGCAAGGCCGTCGCGATGAAGTAGACGGCGGACTTGCCCCAGCCCGTGCGCTGGACGACCAGTGCCCGTCGGCGGTCGACCACCAGGGCCTTGATCGCAGCCCACTGGTCGTCGCGCAGGCGCGCGCCCTCACCGGCCAGCGCCCGCAACCGCTCTTCGGCCTCTTCCCTCAGGGACTCCTCTTCGCTCACCCGGTCATTGGTACCAGGTTCAGGTGACGAACCGCCTCCGTACCCGAGGTCCCCGTCTGCGAGGGGCGTCCGCCGAATGGGCGAGATGTCATGGTTTGATAAGCCCTGCTATGGACGTCACCACGTGGTATCTCGAACAGACCGGCCCCGGCGACCTGCGCCCCGGCCGCCCGCCCTCCGATCCCGCCGAGATCGTCCGCGCGGAACACCCGAGCCCGGAGTTCAGCCGGTTCCTCTACACCGCGGTGGGCGGCGACTGGCAGTGGACCACGCGGCTGACCTGGACCTGGCGGCAGTGGATGGACTGGCTCAGCCGTCCCGGCCTCGAGACCTGGGTCGCCTGGTCACAGGGGACGCCCGCCGGATACGTGGAGCTCGCCGCCCAGGACGAGGGCTCGGTGGAGATCACCAACTTCGGGCTTCTGCCGTTCGCCATCGGGCGGGGCCTCGGCGGGCACCTGCTGGCAACCGGCGCCGCCCGCGCCTGGGACCTCGCCGACCGCTGGCCCGGCCGCGAGAAGACGCGCCGCGTCTGGGTGCACACCTGCTCTCTGGACAGCCCGGCGGCCCTGGCCAACTACCAGGCCCGCGGCTTCCGGATCTACGACGACAAGCTGAACGTGCCCGGCGACGAGGACGAGGGCGTCACGCCGGGTCCGTGGCCGGGGGCGGGACCTCGCGGCTGACGCCGTCCCGCATGACCGCGACGCCCGGCGGGCGAACTCCGCCGGGCATCCGCTGAAACAATGCGCCCTCCGTCGGCGTCCCCCTCCGTGACACACCTGTCCGGAATACGACGGAGCAACGCATGGACGCCTTCGACGCCGACACGCAGTGGGCCGACCTCGACAGGGACGGGACCGAGGACACCCTGCTCGTCGACAACAACAGCGACGGAATCGCCGACCAGCAGTTCACGGACGGCAACAGCGACGGCATCGCCGACTCCGTGCTGGACGACTACTCCGACACGTCGGGCTCCTCGGACTCGTCCGGCTCCTCCGACCTCGGACGCGGCGACCCTCACCCCGGTGGACGACTCGACGGACTACGCCGACTCCGCTCCCCTGTTCCCCGAGACGACGGCCGCCTACGTGCCGCCGGTGGGCGGCGGCATGGGCGGCTTCCTCGACAACCTCAACTCGCAGATGGCCGACGCGGGAACCGTCTACAGGTCGGCGCTCGACCCGAGCTCGGTCTCCGACGACGAGCTCGCCTCGGCCGAGGAGCGGATCGACAACGCGGCGCGGAACTCGAGTGTGCTCGAGGGCTACACCTACCAGGACCAGGTCTACAACGACGTGATCCAGCACGACCGCGAGGTCCAGTGGTCGAACCAGGCGCACGAGGCGGAGACCGACGCCTGGATCGAGGCCGACCGCGCCGAGTGAGACCCGGGAGAGTCGCCTCCGGCCAGGACGGCCGGCCCCACAGGAGGAGAAGGGCATGAACCCCACTCGACCCGGTCACCGTCACCGGCGAGGCCCCCGAGCGGCGGAGCCCGCGTCCCCGGCGATCAGCCGCCGGCGCATCGCGGCACCCGGCCTGTTGTTGATCATGGTCGTCCTCGCCGGATGCGGAGCGGGAGGGCAGGAGGCGGCGCCGGCCGGCCGCCCCGAGCCGCCGTCCGCCGTCACCACTCCCGTGGGGGCGGAGCCGTCCGTCAGCACGGCGGCCGCAGGCCGGGCACGGGACGGCCAGGCGGCCTCCCGTCAGGCACAGGACGACCCCGCGGCGGCGGGCGAGGCGACACAGCCCGACGGGACGCTGCGCCCGATCACCTCCCTCACCGCAGACGGGGCGGCCGCCCCGGTCGAGCCCCCTACGAGGACGCCCGACCCCCGGGTGACGGCCAAGACGACCGGCAAGCCGAAACAGGGTGCGGGCGGCGGGACCGCCACGCCCAGGACGTCCAAGAGTCCCGCGAAGGGCGGCGGGCAGACCAAGCAGAGCGCGAGCCCGCACCCGACCCCCACGGACAAGAAGACGACACCCGTGACGATCCCGCCCACCACCGCCGCGCCGGTGGACGCCGAGGGCTCCTCGGGCGGCCGGCTGGTGGGCGGGCTCGCCCTCGTTCTGGTCGTCGGCGGAGTGGGCGCGGTCTTCGTCGCACGCGGACGACGGGCTCCGCAGACGGAGGCGTGGCCCCCGGGGGTGCCGGCCATGCAGCCGTCCCATTCCGGTGGACCGGCCTCCGCGCCGTCCGCACGGATCGCCGGCTTCCCCGCGGCGGCGTCCGTGGGAACGGCCACGTCCTCCTGGACGGCCGCAGCCGGCGGGACCGGCCATCTCACGGCGGCTCTGCGGGAGATCGCGGCCGGTGGGGTGAGCGACGCCCTGGCACAGCAGATCGACCGGCTGCTCGCCGCAGAGCCCGGCAGGGACGCACTGGTGGACGCCTGCGTCCGGTTCAGGGACCAGCTCGGCGAGCGGCACCCCCTCCTGGCCGACCGCCTGCTCGACGCCCTGGGCCCCGCGGGAGTGCGGGAGATCGGGGCCGACGGTCAGCCCTTCGACGGGCGGGTGCACGAAGCGGTCGACGTCGTCCCGACGGCCGACCCCCGTCTCCATGACGTCGTCGCGAGCACCGAACGCCCCGGATACGTCGACGGCGACCGCGTCGTGCGCGTGCCGAGAGTGAGCGTCTACCGGCTGGAGCGCTGACGTGCCCGCCTCACCGCGGCCCGAGCGTCTCCCGCAGCGCCTTGCGCGCCCGGAAGATCCAGACCCGTACGGTGTTGAGCGGGACCTGGAGCCCGGCCGCCGTCTGCTCGTAGGTGAGCCCGCCCGCCCACAACAGCAGGGCCTCCTTGTGCGACGTGGGCAGCGCGGCCAGCGCGCGGCGCAGGTCGACCAGGCCCGCGACGGTCTCGTCGAAGCCGCTCTCCATGGCGGCGGGCTCCGCCGCCTCGGGGAACAGCAGGTCCTCCCGCGCCGCCCTGACCCGCCGCGCCACCGATCGGGCGGAGTTGCGCGCGATCACCATGACCCAGGCGGCGAACGGCGCGCGGCCCTCGAATCGGCCGAGGTTTCGCCACACGGCGATCTGGGTCTCCTGGATCGCGTCGAGTGCGTCCGCCCGGTTGTCCGTGAGGTGCAGGCACAGACCGAACGCCCTGCGCGCGACGGGGGCCCACAAACGCCGGAACGCCTCGGCGTCTCCTGCGCGCGCGGCCCCGAGAAGGACGTTCTCGTCGTCGCCGACTGTGGGGACGGACACGCGACCTCCCCCGGTGCGGGAATCTGCCACGATGAGATCACGCGGAACGCCGTACCGGCAGGGGATGGGCGGGCATGATATTCGACCGTAATCATGATCTCGACGGTGCGGAATCAATGGAGTTCCAGCGACTGCTTTACGACCCGGCCCTTTCTCCGACCGATGAAGAAAGCGCCGCAATGTTCTATGAAACCGTTAATTCACCCGACGACGGCCATTCCGATCTCGCCGAATATGATCGTTTCATTCCCGACCCCGGCGAGCCGGCGTACTGGGACCCCGGCACGGAGTTCTCGCACGACGAAGCCGCGGGCTGGGCCGACCACCATCACCCCCACGACGGCCACCGGCCGGGGGACGGAGACGGGGACGGATGACGCCGGACCCCTGCGATCGGCTCAGAGAGTTGTGCGACGCCACGATCGCCAAGCGTCTTCTTGCCGACGTACCGCTTCGGGTTGCGCTCCACCCGCTCCGGATGGCGGCCATCGACCGCTGCGCCACCCGTCCGGCGACCAGCACGCCCTGTTCATTGAGCAGAATTGTGGACGGAATCCGCTTTTCTCCCCCGATTTCAAGAATTTCTATACGGTCGTCCGTCGCAATCGCCCCAGCGGAGAAACTCGTACCTAGATCGACTCCCAGGCACCACAAAGCCATTCGAGGCTCCCCCACCCATATCGCGCGAGCACTGAGATGGATGGTCGCCCTTTTCCCTGGGGTTGGCAATGAATGGTGCTGAAATGATGTCCCGAACACGGAATGCGAGATCCGGCCCCGCGGGACATGCCTGACCTGTCCTGCCGCCGATGCGCGGACGCCGCCTCCCCGCCGATGCGCGGACCGCCGCCGGCGGGACGCCCGGCACGAGCGGTACCAAATCGGGCAGGAACCATGGCCGAGTCGCGACCACGCCTGGACATCGGCACAATGTTCGATATGGCCCGACGGACGACCACACCCACACCGGACGAGGAGTTCGAGGAGCGGATCGTCGACATCGACGTGTCCGCTGAGATGCGCGCGAGCTACCTGGAGTACGCCTACTCGGTCATCTACCAGCGTGCGCTCCCCGACGCCCGGGACGGGCTCAAGCCCGTCCAGCGCCGCATCCTCTACTCGATGAGCGAGCTCGGCCTGCGTCCGGACCGCGGCCACGTCAAGTCCTCCCGCGTCGTCGGCGAGGTCATGGGCAAGTACCATCCGCACGGCGACGGCGCCATCTACGACGCCCTCGTGCGCATGGCGCAGCCGTTCTCGATGCGGCTGCCGCTGATCGACGGGCACGGCAACTTCGGCTCGCCGGACGACTCCCCCGCCGCGATGCGGTACACCGAGGCCAGGCTCGCCCCTGCGGCCATGCTCATGGTCCAGTCGATCGACGAGGAGACCGTCGACTTCCGGCCCAACTACGACGGCCAGGAGACCGAGCCCTCGGTGATGCCGTCGGCGTTCCCCAATCTCCTCGTCAACGGCACCACGGGCATCGCGGTCGGCATGGCGACCAACATGGCTCCCCACAACCTCAGCGAGGTCGTGGCGGCGGCCCGGCACCTGATCAGGCATCCGGACGCGACGCTCGACGAGCTGATGCGCTTCGTCCCCGGGCCCGACCTGCCGACCGGCGGCTCGATCATCGGTCTCCAGGGCGTCCGGGACGCCTACGAGAGCGGCCGGGGCACCTTCCGCATGCGGGCCAGGGCGACGGTCGAGAACGTGACGCCGCGCCGCAAGGGCATCGTCGTCACCGAGCTTCCGTACAACGTCGGCCCGGAGCGCGTGGTCACCAAGATCAAGGAGCTGGTGAACGCCAAGAAGCTGACCGGGATCGCCGACCTCAAGGACCTCACCGACCGGCACAAGGGCCTCCAACTCGTCATCGAGATCAAGAACGGCTTCAACCCCGAGGCCGTCCTCGACGAGCTCTACCGGCTCACGCCGATGGAGGAGACCTTCGGCATCAACAACGTGGCGCTCGTCGAGGGCCAGCCGAGGACGCTGGGGCTGCGCGAGCTCCTGTCGGTCTACGTCGAGCACCGCATCGACGTCGTGCGCAGGCGATCGGCCTTCCGCCGCCGCAAGCGGGAGGAGCGCCTCCACCTGGTGGACGGCCTCATCATCGCGCTGCTCAACATCGACGAGGTCATCCGGGTGATCCGCACCTCCGACGACTCGTCCCAGGCGCGGGCGCGGCTGATCGAGACCTTCTCGCTGAGCGAGATCCAGGCCAACTACATCCTCGACACCCCGCTGCGCCGCCTCACCCGCTACGACAAGCTGGAGCTCGACCGCGAGAAGGAGACCCTCCAGGCCGAGATCGACGAGCTGACCGCGATCCTCTCCTCGGAGGACCGCCTGCGCACCGTCGTCTCCGGCGAGCTGGCCGAGGTCGCGAAGACCTACTCCACGCCCCGCCGTACCGTGCTGCTGGAGTCGGCCGACGTCGTGCGGACCGCCGCCGTGCCGCTGGAGGTGGCCGACGACCCGTGCCTCGTGCTGCTCTCGTCGACCGGGCTCCTCGCCCGCACGACCGACGCGTCCCCGCTCGGGGGCGAGGGTGAGCGGGCGCAGCACGACGTCCTGGTCTCCGTCGTCCGTGCCACGATCCGCGGCGAGGTGGGCGCCGTCACGTCCGAGGGACGCATGATCCGGGTGTCCGTGGTGGACCTGCCCGCGCTGCCTCCGTCGGCGAACCCGCCCACTCTGGCGGGCGGGCATCCCGTGTCCGAGTACGTCACGCTCGAGCCGGGCGAACACGTCGTCGGGCTCGGCGGGATCGACCTGGACGGCCCCGGCCTCGCGATCGGCACGGCACAGGGCGTGGTGAAGCGGGTCGTGCCCGAATACCCCGCCAACCGCGACGAGTTCGAGGTCATCGGCCTTCGCGAGGGCGACACCGTGGTGGGCGCCGTCGAGCTGACCTCGGCCGACCACGACCTCGTGTTCATCACCTCGGACGCCCAGATGCTCCGTTACCCGGCGTCCCAGGTGCGACCGCAGGGCCGTCCGGCGGGCGGCATGGCCGGCATCCGCCTGGAGGGCGACGCGCGCGTCATCTGGTTCGGGTCGGTCGACCCGTCGCTGGAGGCGCGGGTCGTGACGGTCGCGGGGTCGGCGACGGCCCTCGCCGGCACCCAGACGGGCGCGGGCAAGGTGTCGGATTACGCGGACTTCCCGGCCAAGGGCCGCGCGACGGGCGGCGTCCGCGCCCAGCGGTTCCTGAAGGGCGAGGACACGCTCCTGCTCGCCTGGGCGGGCCCCGCGCCGGCCAAGGCCGTCTCCTCGACGGGCAAGCCCGTCCCCCTGCCCGAGGAAATCGGCCGCCGGGACGGCTCCGGCGTGCGGCTCCTGCACGGGGTCGCGGCCGTCGGCGGCGCGCTCGGGGCCGGCCCCGGCTACACGGGTTCGGCGCACGCCGAGGGCGCGGACGGTGCCGCATCACCCTCGGACGGCACGCCGGACGAGCAGTCGGAGGCCACGCAGATCTTCTAGCCCGGCGGCGATCCGCTGAGCGGCACCGAGCCGCCGAGGTCGGCGCCGTGCCGCCTCGGCGTCGGCGCCGCTCAGTCGTCGACGCACAGGCAGAACGGGTGACCCGCGGGGTCGAGGAAGACGGTGAATCCGTCGTCGGCCCCGGGCTGGTGGGCGTGCTTGACGGCCCCGAGCGCCAGCACCGCGGCCTCCGCCTCGGCCAGATCGTCGACGGTCACGTCGAGGTGGAACTGCTGCGGGTGCTCGGGGTCGGTCCAGACCGGCGGCTTGTGGTCGGGCGCCAGCTGGAAGCACAGGCGGATCGGCCCGCCGTCGGAGACCGTGACCCAGTCGTCGTCGACCCGTACGATCTTCCAACCCACCAGGGCGGCGTAGAAGTCCGCCAGCGCCTTCGGGTCCGGGCAGTCGAGCACGATCGACCGCATCCGTGCGATGCCGCTCATCGCCTACCTCCTTCGGCTCACCGGTCGGACCCTACATCGGCGTTCCGGCCGGCGCCGGTGCGCGGAGACGGGCGCGTGGGCTTCTCAGATCTCGTCCCGGCTCCGGGTCGAGAGGCCGTACGACTCGGCGACCGGATTCCACAGGTCGACGAAGGCGGCCTTCGCGGCGCCGGCGTCCTCGGAGTAGGAGACGCCGTCGTCGTACGACGAGTAGTCGGTGATGCTGCCGCTGCAGCCGTCGTCCTGGTACGACCAGCCGGCGTCGTGGAACGCCTCGTCCGCGGCCGCTGAGTCCTCCAGCAACTCGACCAGATGGTCCCGCAGCGAGTATCCGTCGTCGAGCGCGTCGACCTCCAGGTCCCGAGCGGTGCTCGCCTGGCTATCACGATCGTCGCCGATGCTCGACACGGTGCTGAGCGCGCCGTCCATGTCCCGGCAGGCCGACAGGTCGCTGATGGCGGTGGAAAGGCCGGACCGCGAGGAGGCGCTCTCGTCGAGGAGGTCGTCGATCGCCTCGGCCTGGTCCTGCCCGTCGTCGTACTCCGGCGTGGGAGTGTCCGCCACGGAAAGTCCGTCCGGGGAGGGGGGACTCGTACGGGGTCGGGGTGTACGAATCGGACGGGGAGTCTGACGGCGAGGCCGGAGGGCTGGACGTATACCCGGGCGAAGGGCTGACCGTCGAGCCCGAGGACGGCCCGCTGTTGGCCGCCGCTGCGCGACCGCCTCCGCGTCGTCCCCTGTGTCGTGCCCTGTGTCGTCCCCGGTGCCGGCCCCGGTGCCGGCCCCTGCGCCGGCAGGGCCCGGGCCGAGGGCGGCGACGGCGGCGCCGGAGGTCTCGACGCGGACCCTGGCCCGGTCGAATCCGGCGGCGACGGCGGACTCCGCCATCTCACCGCGCCGCTGCCCGTCCCACGACGCGGGCACCGCGATCACCACCATCGCCGGGGTTCCCGGGACCCGCGCCTGAGCGCGGACCCGGAGGAGGCCGAGGACGCGGGCGGGGATCTCGCTTCCGATCGGCTCGGGATCTCCGATCCCGGTGTGGCTCCCGGGCCTCTCTCCGACCACGAGGGCCGCGTGCGTGGCGCCGAACTCGATTCCGTATACGAGATCCGTCACGACTCTCCCAGTGGCTCGGTGCGCGGTGGTCGAACGAGCCGGACCCCCGTATATCGGTGTGCTCAGCCCGGCTGCTACAGGCCGTTTCGGCATCCCGGGTTCCGATCACCGGACCCCCACCAAACGAACGAAATGGACATGAGAGAACATCAATCCCATGACCGGTGCTTTCGATGATCTGCTGGCCGCCAACGAGACGTACGCGAGCACGTTCTCGCAGGGCGATCTGACCGGGCGTGCCGCCCGCGGGCTCGCCGTCGTGACGTGCATGGACTCGCGGATCGACCCCCTCGGACTACTCGGGTTGCGCGCGGGAGACGCCAAGATCCTGCGCAACGCCGGTGCCCGCGTCACCGACGACGTGCTCCGCACGCTCGTGCTCGCGGTGTACCTGCTCGGCGTGGACCGTGTCCTCGTCATGCCGCACACCGACTGCCGGATGTCGAAGTCGACCGACGACGAGGTCCACCGGCTCATCTCCGCGGAGTACGGCATCGACACCCGGAGCCTGGAATTCCAGACCGTGCGCGACCAGGAGGAGACCCTCCGGCACGACATCACCCGGATCATGACCAGCCCGTTCCTGCCAGCGAACCTCACCGTCGGAGGCGCGCTGTACGACGTCCGCACCGGCGCCCTGCGACTGGTCGAGACTCCGCGCCCATAACCGTTCCGCACGGCGTCAGGGGGCCGTACAGAAGCTGGAACCCCGGCTTCTGCTGCTACGTTCTCCTGCTGAGTGGATCATCTCCTCGTGGTCCACCGGCCCCCCGACCCGTCGAAGGAACCCGCCGATGTCCCCCACATCCGTCCGCACGGCGACCGGCGGCTTCCGGTCCCTCCGCAGAATCGCCATCCTGATCGTCATCGCGCTCATCGTCGTCGCGGTGCCGACCGTGATCGGGGCCTTCCACGGCTTCGAGCGCACCAGCGGAGGCGAGGTGGCCGTCGTCCGCAACGGCGGACTGCTCGACGACAACAAGGTCCGCCAGGTCATCGATCCCGCTTCTGGCGTCACCTGGGTCGGATGGTGGTCCCAGCTCCACCGGTATCCGGCGCAGCAGCGCTTCTACACGATCACCTCGGTCGGCCAGGGTGAGCGCTCCGGCGTCGACGTGGTCACCGTGCCGAGCAGCGACGGCGTCAACATGGGCATCGAGGGCACGGTGTACTTCGCGCTCAACCTCGACCACGCGACGCTCAAGTCGTTCGACGACAGGTACGGCACGCGGACCTACCGCAGCGTGGCGGGCGGCACCTACTACCCGTGGGACGGCGACGCGGGCTGGTCGGCGTTCCTCGACCAGATGATCCGCCCGGTGATCGACAACGACCTGCGGACGGAGGTCAACAACTTCCGCTGCGCCGAGCTCGTGTCCTCCTGCACGCTCGTGCAGAACAACACCGATCCGCAGAGCGGCCTGCCCCAGCAGGGCAACAACGCGAACATCGCGAAGATCCAGGACGCGGTGAACACGAGCCTCGCCGAGGACTTCAAGTCGACGCTGGGCGGGGAGTTCCTGACCGACATCCACTTCAACCTCTCCCGCGTCACCCTGCCGCCCGAGGTCCAGGCGGCGGTCGACAAGGCGCAGGCCGCCTTCGCGCAGGTCAGCGAGGCCCAGGCCAGGGTCGCCTCGGCCCGCGCCGAGGCGGACGCCAACAAGGCACGCCAGGACGGCTACAACAGGTGCCCCACATGTGCTGAGATCGAGAAGCTCAAGGCGCTTCCGCAGGGCATCACGGTGTACGCCCCCGGCAACACCGGCGGCGTCGCGCTGCCCACCAAGTGACGCACTGACCCACGGCGAAGGAGGGAGGACCCGATGCGGCTGTTCGCCCTCCCCGTGGCGCTGATCGTGGTCGCCGCCCTGATCTACCTCCTGGTGGTCCTCCTCCGGGGGTGGAGGAGGGCGGCGCCCGACGACGCCCGCGGCGCGCCTCGCTGGGAGGTCGACACGGTCATGGAGGACGGCTGGACGCTGATCATCGTCAAGCGGACCGCCCACGGCCGGCGTGGCCCGGTGGAGCTCACGCGCCAGACCGTCCGGGCCATCCCCGACGACGACGCCCACTGGGACGAGCGTTACCGCGAGGCGATGGTGGAGGCCCGTGCCCGCGTGGCCACGTTGGAGATCGAGTCGAGCTGACCGCCGGGCCCCACGGGCACGTGTCCGTCGGCGGACGATCCGTGAAGATACTTCAACAATGGTTCAGGTTCGCTAGCGTGGGGCCGTGACTGTGTCCTGGCAGGCCCGCGAGCTCACGGTCGGCGATCTGGCGGACCGGAGCGGCGTCCCTTCGTCGGCTCTCCGGTTCTACGAGCGCCAGGGCCTCATCCGGAGCCGCCGGACGAGCGGCAACCAGCGGCGTTTCACCCGTGACACCCTTCGCCGGGTCGCCTTCATCCGGGTCGCCCAGCGTGTCGGCATCCCGCTCAGCCGGGTCAAGGAGGTCCTCGCCCTGCTGCCGGAGGAACGCACCCCGAACCGCGAGGACTGGGCGCGCGTGTCCGCGTGGTGGCGCGACGACCTCACCGACCGCATCGAGCACCTCCAGCGACTGCGGGACGACCTCACCGAATGCATCGGATGCGGCTGCCTGTCGATCGACCGGTGCGCCCTGGCGAACCCGTGCGACACCCTCGGCGACGAGGGCCCCGGCGCACGCCGCCTGCTCGGCCCCTGAGGTGCCCGGCGGGCCCCTCAGGGGCCTCTCCCACCGCGCTGCGGCTCCAAGGCGCCTGGGGCCCGCTACCGGGGCGTGCTCATGCCGTTGACGATCGTGGTGCCGGCGGATCGGGAGATTTCGTCGAGGTGCGCGATCGTTTCTGACGGCAGCTCCTTGGCGAGCCCGGCGAGGTTCCCGTGGAACTGCTCGAGCGTGCGGGGTCCGATGATGACGGACGTGACGCCCGGCCTGTGCCGTACCCATGCCAGTGCGACGGCCGCCGGAGTCATGCCGAGTTCGGCGGCGGTCTCGACGACGTGGCCGGCGATGTCGAGGTTCGGTTCGTTGAGCAGGCCGTCGGCCCAGGCGCGGGCCATGGGCAGCGCGGACGCCTTCAGCCGGCCCATCCGGCTGTCGGCGTCGGGGACGACGCCTCGACGGTAGCGGCCGGTCAGCACGCCGCCGCCGAGCGGAGACCAGACCAGCGTGCCCAGACCGTGCCGCCGGCAGGCCGGCAGGATTTCCGCCTCGATGCCGCGGGCCACCAGCGAGTACTGCGGCTGGAGGCTGATGAACGGCGCCGCGTTGGTGCGCTGCGCCGCCCACTGGGACTCGACGATCTGGGCCGCGGAGAAATTGGAGCAGCCGAGATAGCGGACCTTGCCGGATCGCACGAACCCGTCCAGGGTGGCCATCGTCTCCTCGATGGGAGTGGAGTCGTCCCATTGGTGACACTGGTACAGGTCGATGTAGTCGGTGCCGAGCCGCCGCAGACTGGACTCCAGCGCCTTGGTCAGGTGGATCCTGGACAGTCCCCTGTCGTTCGGGCCCGGCCCCTGCGGGAGGAACGCCTTGGTGGCCAGCACGACCTGGTCCCGTCTGCTCTTGACGGCCCGGCCGACGATCTCCTCGGACTGGCCGCCCGTGTAACCGTCGGCGGTGTCGATGATGTTGCCGCCGGCATCCAGGAAGGCGTCGACGATGCGAGCCGCCTCGGTTTCTTCGCAGGCGCCGCCGCCGGAAGTGCCGAAGTTCATCGTTCCCAGACATGCCCGGGAGACCGTGAGGCCCGAGCGGCCGAGCGTCGTGTATCGCATGGGGAGGTCCTTCGTCCGCGAGGTGACCGGTTGACCGGCTAAGATCGGAACAGCTGTTCCGGTTACGGAACATACGGAACAGCTGTTCCGGTTGTCAACGCGTCGAGGAGGACGATGGGCGGGGAAGCCAGGCCGTTGCGCGCCGACGCGCAACGCAACCGGGAGCGGATTCTGGACGCGGCCGAGGTCGTCGTCGCCCGTGACGGCTTGTCCGCCTCGATGCGGGCGATCGCCCAGCACGCGGGTGTGGGGCTCGGCACGATCTATCGGAACTTCCCCACCCAGGAGGCCCTCTACGCAGCGGTGATCATCGACCGTACGCAGCGGCTCATCGACGAGGCGGACACGTCGCTGGCCGCGGATGATCCGGGTGCGGCGTTCTTCGATTACTTCACTCGCATCGTGGTGGACGCGACGCGGAAGAAGACCTTGGCCGACGTGCTGACCCAGGCCGGCGTCGACCCCAAGGCCGGGACGGCGGACGTCAGCCGGGACATGAGAAACGTCATCGAGAGGCTGCTGGTCCGCGCCCAGGAGGCGGGCGCGGTCCGCCAGGACCTGCGCATGCCCGAGCTGCTGGCCCTGCTCGCGGCCGCCTGCCTGGCCGCCGAACGCAACCAGTGGAGCGAGGAACTGCGCGCCAGGACGTTGGCGTTCGTCTTCGACGGGCTGCGCTCACAACGCTGACCCGGGTCTCGCCTCATGGCCGGCCCGGGTGAGCTCGCCGGTCAGGACGTACGGCGCAGGGGCGGGCGCTGCGCCCAGGTGGCCCAGCGCCAGAGCCATTCCAGGGGCCCTTGGCGGTAGCGGCTCAGCCAGAGCGTGGACACCAGCCACTGGGGGACGAGGATGGCGCCGGAGATCAGCAGCACCGTCGCCGAGGACCAGCCGTCCGGAGAGCCGCCGACGAGACGACCGGCCAGCAGGACGAGGAGCGTGGCGCACAGGTAGTTGGTCAGCGCCATCCGGCCCAGGGGTGCGAAGACCCTCTGGAGCACCGGCCGGAGCGGCGTCCTGAGCAGGAGCAGGAGAGCGCACACGTACGCGCCCGCCGTCAGCAGGCCGGCGAGGCCGAACCAGGTGCCGAAATCGTCCCTTCCCGCGGCGCCGGCGTCGATCTGCATCCATACGGCGGGCACCGCACCCACCGTGAAGACCAGGCCGAGCACGGCGGGGACGCGGAAGGAACGCTCGATCCGGCCGATCACGCCGTACCGGGTCAGCGCCGAGCCCAGCAGGAACAGCCCGGGCACCAGCACCACGCCGTTGCTGCCGGTGATCGGCGGCAACGCGACCAGTACGGCGGCGAGCCCCGCGACGGCGCTGCGCGGCAGCCAGGTCGAGGGCAGCAGCACCAGCAGGCCGACGACGGCATAGATGGTCAGGATGTCGCCCCGCCACAGCAGGAACATGTGAGCCAGGCCGATGGCGAGCAGCACCAGGAGCCGGCGCAGCAGGAGCACGCGCGGACGGGCGACACGGGCTCCCGCGGAGTCCAGCAGCAGCGAGAAACCGACGCCGAACAGCAGCGAGAAGATCGGGAAGAAGCGCTGGTCGACGAACAGCCCGAGCCCGAACCAGGAGCCGTCCGGACTGTCCGTCACCACGGCCTGTGTGGCGGACGCGCTGTGGAGCATGTGCGCGATCGGTTTGACGTTGGCCAGCAGGATCCCGCACAGGGCGAACCCGCGCAGCACGTCGAGCGCGGCGATGCGCGGGCGGCCGGAGGGCGTCGTCGTGGGCTCCCCGGGCCTTCCGGCCTCCGCCGCAGGAGAGAGCGTTTCGTGTGTCATGGGGCCCCAGTCTGCGACCCCGGTTCAGGCACCGGACCTGCCGGAAGAAGGGTTCACCGCGGCTCCGGTAGTACTTCCGGCCGGTTCGCGCGCGTCCCCGTCGGGTGAGGCCCGTCGGGCCGCGTCACGGGGGGAAGAGCCCCGGTGACGCGGCCTCTGCGACTAGGCGTCGATGTGGTCGCGGTCGACCTCGGCCGCGTTGCCGACGATGAACTCGCGCCGCGGGGCGACGTCACTGCCCATCAGAAGGTCGAAGATCCGCTCGCCCTCCTCGACGTCCTCGATCCTGACGCGGCGCAGGACGCGGTGGCGCGGGTCCATGGTGGTCTCGGCCAGCTGGTCGGCGTCCATCTCGCCCAGGCCCTTGTAGCGCTGGATGGGGTCCTTCCAGCGCTTGCCCCGCCGCTCCAGGTCGCGCATGACCTTCTGGAGCTCGGCGTCGGAGTAGGTGTAGACGTACTTGTCCTGGCCCTTGCCGGGGTTGGTGACCTCGATGCGGTGCAGCGGCGGCACCGCGGCGAATACCCGGCCGGCCTCGACCATGGGCTTCATGTACCGGTGGAAGAGGGTCAGCAGCAGGCAGCGGATGTGCGCGCCGTCGACGTCGGCGTCGGCCATCAGGATGACCTTGCCGTAGCGGGCCGCCTCGATGTCGAACGACCTGCCCGATCCCGCTCCGACCACCTGGATGATCGCGGCGCACTCCGCGTTCTTGAGCATGTCGGCGACGGACGCCTTCTGCACGTTGAGGATCTTCCCCCGGATGGGGAGCAACGCCTGGAACTCCGAGTCGCGGGCCAGCTTCGCCGTGCCGAGCGCGGAGTCTCCCTCGACGATGAACAGCTCGCTGCGGTCGATGGCGTCGCTCCGGCAGTCGACCAGCTTGGCGGGGAGCGCCGAGTTCTCCAGGGCCGACTTGCGGCGCTGGTTGTCGCGGTGCTCACGGGCGGCGATGCGGGCCTTGGCCGCGGCCACGACCTTCTCGAGCATCGCCCGCAACTGCTGCTTCTGCCCGCGCTTGGGATTGGCGAACTGGGCCTTGAGCTCGCGTGCGACCACGTGGCCCACGATTCGGGTGGCCGCGGAGGTGCCGAGCACCTCCTTGGTCTGCCCCTCGAACTGCGGCTCGGGAACGCGGACGGTCACGACGGCCGTCAGGCCTTCGAGGATGTCCTCCTTCGTGACCGGGTCGTCGCCGTTCTTGAGCAACCGGGTCTCGCGAAGCTGCTCGTTGATCGTCCGGACCAGGGCGCGCTCGAAGCCCGCCACGTGGGTGCCGCCCTTGGGGGTGGCGATCACGTTGACGAACGAACGCACGGTCGTCTCGTAGCCCTTGCCCCACCGGAGCGCGACGTCGACGCTGAGCTCGCGCTCGACCTCGGTGGAGGTCATGTGGCCCTGCTCGTCGAGGACCGGGACGGTCTCGTGGAAGTGCCCGGCGCCCTGCAGCCTCAGCACGTCGCACACCGCCTCGTCCCGGGCGAGGAAGTCGGTGAACTCGCCGATGCCGCCGTCGAAGCGGTAGGACTCCTCGACGGGCTCCTCGCCCCGGGAGTCGCGCAGCGTGAGGGACAGGCCCGGCACCAGGAACGCCGTCTGGCGCAGCCGGACGTGGATCTCGTCGACGGAGACCTCGGCCTCGGGCAGGAAGATCTGCCGGTCGGTCCACCAGCGCACCCGCGTGCCGGTGGACTTCCTCCCGGCCGGCCCGCCGTCGCGCAACCCCGACTTCTTGCGGAACTTGGCCGTCGGGCCGTCGCCGTCGAAGGCGCCGGCCACGCCCCGGCGGAAGCTGATCTCGTGTGTGCGACCGTCGCGGTCGACATGGACGTCCAGGCGCGAGGACAGCGCGTTGACGACGGAGGCGCCCACGCCGTGGAGGCCGCCGGACGCGCCGTAGGAGCCGCCACCGAACTTGCCGCCCGCGTGCAGCTTGGTGTAGACGAGCTCGACTCCGGCGAGGCCGGACTTGGGCTCCACGTCGACGGGGATGCCTCGCCCGTCGTCGCGGACCTCGAACGAGCCGTCCGGGTGAAGTTCCACCTCGATGTGCGAGCAGTAGCCGGCGAGCGCCTCGTCGACACTGTTGTCCACGATCTCCCACAGGCAGTGCATCAGTCCGCGGGTGTCGGTGGACCCGATGTACATCCCCGGCCGCTTGCGAACGGCCTCCAGGCCTTCAAGCACCGACAGATGGCGAGCCGTATAACCCGTCTCCGCGCTAACCGCCGTCACACCGAGCTCCCACTTATCAATCGAACACGCGTACGCAGCTTACCGTCACCCACGTTTTTACGCGTACAAGCTTGCCAGGCGCAGTGGAGTCCTCCACACCAACGCTGTGATCCCCGTCACTTTGCAGATCATTCCGCTCTCGGCGTAGTTGCGGCACGGTTGGGAAGCCCCCCGTCGGGTTAGATGTTGTCCCAAGTGACTGACGCCAACGTCCCCACATGGTGGGGCGACCCGAAAGGCGATACGTGACTGGAGCTCTCGCCCCCACCAAGCCGCTGACAGCCCTGGACCGGTGCGACCGGTGCGGAGCTCAGGCCTACATCCGCGCGACCCTGCCCCTGGTAGGCGGGGAGCTGCTGTTCTGCGCCCACCACGGGCGTCAGCACGTGGCTGCCCTGCGCGACAAAGGCGCTGAGATCCAGGACGAGTCGGCCCGACTCAGTGAATCCCCCGCGACCGCCCCGGACAACGAACGCTGATCATCGAACGGTGGGGCCGGGATGAGTGGTCCCGGCCGCACCGCCGGTGTTCTCAGGGTGCGATCCGGTAGTGATAGTTCCCGGCGACGCCGAAGCCCTCGCTCTCGTACAGGGCGCGGGCTCCGGCGTTCGCCATCGTGACGACGAGGTATGCCCGGCTGGCGCCCCTGTCCCGTCCCCAGGTGAGCAGGGTGCGCAGCACGGACGTGCCCAGGCCGCGGCGCCGTGCGCCGGGGTCCACGGCCATGCAGTAGATCCCCAGCCAGTCTCCCTGCGGCACGCCACGGCCCACCGCCGTCCCGGCGCCCGCCGACGCGTAGCCCGCTGCGACGCCGCCGAGGATGCGCTCGGCCCATTCCCGCGCCGGAACCCGGCCGCCATCCGGATGCCGGCCTCCGTCCACGCGCCACCAGGTGCTCAACCACGGCTCGGACGGGCTGTCGCGGACCTCGGTGCCCGACGGGACTTCCCCGCCCCACTCCGCCAGCGGCGCCGTCATGACGACGGTGGGGTCGGCCCGCCGGTATCCACGCCGGGCGAGCTCGGGGTCCAGATCCGGCGGCGCCTCGGCGCCCACAGAGAACACGCACGGCAGGCCGAGTCCGGCGTAGAAACCCTCCGCCTCGTCGACGGCCCGGGACAGGTCCCGCCGCTCCCCCAGCGGCAACACCGAGTTGGCCCGTTTGGTCACCCCGCCGGCGTGCCGGTAGATCCAGCCGTCCGCGTCCACCCGGTGCGGCGCGGGCCACGCCTGATCCACAAGCCGGTCGAACGGCTTCTCCTCGTCCATCCGAGGAGCGTAGTCAGCCGGGGTGACGTCCCTGGTGCTCAGGGTGCCCGCACGCCCGGGTCCGCGGCCTAATAGAGTGCGGTTTCGTGCTCATCCTGCTGCCACCCTCAGAGGGGAAGGCGCCCCGGGGGACTTCGAAACTCAGGCGGCTGAGCTTCCCCGAGCTGGCGTCCCCGCGAGAGAAGGTCCTCGACGCCCTGATCACGCTGTCCGAGTCCGGGCAGGCGCAGTCGGTGCTCGGCCTCTCGGACGGCCAGGCGGCCGCCATCGCCCTCAACCGCGAACTGCGCACGGCGCCCGGCCTGCCCGTTTCCGACCTCTACACCGGCGTCCTGTACGACAACCTGGGGCTGAGCTCGCTGCCGCCGGAGGCCAAGGCGAGGGCCACCAGGCGGATCGTGGTGTTCTCGGGGCTGTGGGGGCTGCTGAGGCTGGGCGACAGGGTGCCCCCGTACCGGCTGTCCATGAGCGTGCGGCTTCCGCCCATGGGCGGTCTGGCGGCGTTCTGGAAGCCGCACATGGCTGAGGCGCTCGATCCCGTCAAGGGCCTCGTGGTGGACCTGCGCTCCTCGACCTACGCGGCGGCCTGGCAGCCGGGCGAGCGGGCGGTCACCGTACGGGTGTTGCGTGAGGCCGCGGGTACGCGGACGGTGGTCAGCCACATGGCCAAGGCCACCCGGGGTGCCGTGGCCCGATCTCTCGTGGAGTCCCCCGACAAGATCGGCACCGCTCGGCAGCTCGCGGAGTTCCTTGCGGAGCGGGGGCACCGGGCCGAGCTGGGAAAACCACCGCGGCCCGGCAGGCCGTGGACCCTGGATGTGATCGTCAGCTGACGTCGAGCCGCTGACCCCGCCGAGCCGGGGCTGGTTAGCCGCCGGCCCGCACGTAAAGCCTCGGTGCCCGAGCACGCCCGGGCCACCTCGATCGCTCCCGTCGTCCCCGAAGGGAGTCAAGGAGCGCCGAGGCGCGCGGTGTGCGACCGCGACGTCACAGAGAGATCGAAACCGATCAGTCGAGGTAGTCCCGCAGAACCTGGGAGCGGGACGGGTGCCGGAGCTTCGACATGGTCTTGGACTCGATCTGGCGGATGCGCTCCCGGGTCACGCCGTAGACCTTGCCGATCTCGTCGAGAGTCTTCGGCTGGCCGTCGGTGAGACCGAACCTCATCGAGACGACGCCCGCCTCCCGCTCGGACAGCGTGTCCAGAACGGAGTGCAACTGCTCCTGCAGCAGCGTGAAGCTGACGGCGTCGGCCGGGACGATGGCCTCGGAGTCCTCGATCAGGTCACCGAACTCGCTGTCACCCTCCTCACCGAGAGGAGTGTGCAGGGAGATCGGCTCGCGGCCGTACTTCTGGACCTCGATGACCTTCTCCGGGGTCATGTCCAGTTCGCGGGCCAGCTCCTCCGGCGTGGGCTCCCGGCCGAGGTCCTGCAGCATCTGCCGCTGAACCCGGGCCAGCTTGTTGATCACTTCGACCATGTGGACCGGGATGCGGATGGTCCGCGCCTGGTCGGCCATGGCCCGGGTGATCGCCTGCCGGATCCACCAGGTGGCGTAGGTCGAGAACTTGTAACCCTTGGTGTAGTCGAACTTCTCGACCGCGCGGATCAGACCCAGGTTGCCCTCCTGGATCAGGTCCAGGAAGAGCATGCCGCGGCCGGTGTAGCGCTTGGCGAGCGAGACGACCAGGCGGAGGTTGGCCTCGAGCAGGTGGTTCTTGGCCCGGCGGCCGTCCTCGGCGATCCACTCGAGCTCGGCCCGGACGTCGACGGGCAACTGCTCGCCGTCGCTGGACAGCTGCTCCTCGGCGAACAGGCCGGCCTCGATCCGCTTGGCGAGCTCGACCTCCTGCTCGGCGTTGAGGAGCGGGACCTTGCCGATCTGCTTGAGGTAGTCCTTGACCGGGTCGGCCGTGGCACCCGCGGCCGCGACCTGGGCGACCGGCGCGTCGTCGTCGTCATCGGTGAGGATCAGGACCTCATCGTCGGACTGGACGACCACCTCGGCCTTCGGCTCGTCACCTTCGGCCTCGGCCTCGCCGTCGGGCTCGGCTTCCGCGTCCGACTCGCCGTCGGCGTCCGCTTCGGCCTCGATCTCGACGTCCTCGGTCTCCAGGTCGAAGTCCTCGATCTCGACGTCGCCCTCGAGGTCGAGATCTTCCTCGTCCTCGGCCACGTCGGCGGACTTGGGCTTGCCTTCGGCCTTGGTCACCTTGGACTCGGGCCCGTTGGCGGGCGCGGCCGGCTTGTCCTTGGCCGCGGGCTTGGCCCCCGGCGCGGCCTTCTTGGCGGCGGCCTGCGCGGGCTTCGCCGGAGCGGCCTTGGCGGCTCCCGGCTTGGCGGCCGGCTTCGCCGGCGCCTTCTTCGCCGCGGGCTTGTCCGCCGGCGCGGAGTCGGTCACCACGGCGGTGACGGTCTCCGGCTGCGATTCCTTGGCCGCGGCCGACTTGGTCGTCGTCTTCTTGACGGGCGCGGTGGTGCGACGCTTGGCTTGACCTCGGGACCGCTTCGGCGCAGCGGAGTCAGCAGCGGTGACCACGACGGTCACTCCCTCTTTGCTGAGGCTGCGCAGGAATCCAGCGGCGTGCGACAGCGGGATGTCCGCTTCCTCGAAGGCCTTGCGGACATCCTCGGACTCGAGGAAACCCTGCGAGCGCCCACGCTCGAGGAGCTGCTGAATCACTGGCTCGTTCAGCTCCGACGGCTTCGAGCGAGTCGAACTTGCAGGCGACACGAACACCTCTCGAACGAACGCATGACGGGAATGGACCCAGTGCTTCTTCTTTTCCGGTGGTGAGGCCGCGCGGACCGCGACATGCCATTGTGGCACGCCACGGCACGTAATACGGCCGCGTACCGCCGGTTGCCTCTCCACCCTAGGCGGACCGAGAGACTAGTGCGTACGGAAGCCGGTCACTGATACCCGAAAGCAACCGTTATGACTGATTCATTCAGTCACTCTTCGTGGCGGACGGCACATGAACTGCGAGTACCGTCACGTCGTCATCTTGCTCATACCCGGACAACATTCGGTCCACCAGGAAATCCAGCAACATATGAGGGCTGCTCACGACCTCTGGGGGCGCCTCGGCCACAACAGACGAAAGCTCGCGAAGCCCCGCATCCAGCCCCCGCTTGCGGTTCTCGACGAGACCGTCGGAGTAGAGAACGGCCGTGTGACCCGGCGGCACGCAGAACCGGAACTGCCTCCGGCTGGTGGCCCAGCCGAGCGGCGTCCCCGGCTCGGTCTCGTGGAGCAGCGCCGTCCCCTGGGGCGAGACCAGCAGGGGCGGCGGGTGGCCGGCCAGTGCCAGCGTGCCCTCTCCCGTGGCGGGCTCGACGACCATGTAGGCCAGCGTGGTGACCTGCTCCTCCTCCTCGGTGGCCTCGAAGACCCGGTCGAGACCGGTGAGGACGGCGGCGGGCGGCGGGTTGGTCAGCGCGAGAGCCCGCATCGCGTTGCGGATGCGGCCCATTCCCGCGGCGGCCTTGACGCCCTTGCCCATGACGTCGCCGACGACGGCCGCGACACGCCCGTCCTGCAGGACGAACGCGTCGTACCAGTCGCCGCCGACCTGGACGTGGCGCGAGCCCGAACGGAACCGCTGAGCCAGCTCCAGGCCCCGGACGACGGGCAGCCGGTCGGGCAGGAGGCTCCGCTGGAGCGTCTCGGCCGTCCGGTGCTCACGCTCGAACAGCGTCGCCCGCTCGACGGCGAGCGCGCACTGGCCCGCGAGGGCCTCCAGGAAGACGCCGTCCTCCTGCGAGATCTTCTGCGGGCGGGTGAAGGAGAACCGCAGCGCGCCGAGGGCGCGGCCCGCGGCCAGCAGCGGGAGGCCGACCCAGGCGCGCTCGTCGGTGTGCTTGAGGAAGCCCAGGATCTGCTCCTCCTCCGCGCCGGCGTCGACCAGCTTGGTGCGGAGGCTGTCCGGCGACTCGGCGAAGACCGGGCGGCGACTGTTGACCGCGATGGTCATCACGCTGGACTGGGACAACAGGATGTCCTCTCCCGGCGCGCCGGGCGCGTCGGGGATGCCACCGCTGTTGATCACCTTGAGCGTGGCCCGGTCGGGGTCGAGCAGCGCGACCGCTGAGTGGTCGGCGGCCAGGGCCGTGCGGCCGACGTCGATGATGACCTGCACCACCTGCTCGACGGTGAGGGCCTCGGCCAGCAGCGCCGTCGCGCCCTGGAGCCTGGCGGTGCGCAGGGCCGCGGCGCCGAGCTGGTCGGTCAGGCGGCCCCGCATCTCCTCCGCCTCGCGCTGCGGCGTGACGTCGGAGTTCGCGCCGACCCACTCGACCACCCGGCCGTGCCGGATGATCGGCACGGCGCGGACCTCGAAGTGCCGGTAGCCGCTCGCCCGGGTGCGGACCCGGTAGCTCCACTCGAACATCGTCCGGCCGCGCAGCGCCTCGCGCCACGCCTCCTCGGCGCCGGGACGGTCGTCGGGGTGTACGGCCTCGAGCCAGCCGTGGGCGAGGTACTCCTCCAGCCCCTGGCCGGTGATCGCCCGCCACTGCGGCGCGTCCTCGACGACGCTGCCGCTCGGGGAGGTGATCCACACGAGCTGCTGCTGCGACTCGACGAGCGACCGGTACCGCTCCTCGCTGCGCCGCAGGTCCTCCTCGGTCATCTGCCGCTCGGTGAGGTCGATGCCGAACAGGGCGACACCCACCACGCCCTCGTCGCCGTGCATCGGGTAGAACGACACCGCCCAGTGGCGGCTGTCGCCGTTCTCCGCCCTGGTCCTGATCCGCTGGTCGGTGACCGGCAGGCCCTCCTCACCGATTCGCCGCAGGGCCGAGTCGATGAGCGCCGTGAGATCGGCGGCGAGAAGTTCCGCGGGGCGGCGGTCGAGATGCCGCTCGACGGGAAGTCCGGTCAGTTCAGTAAATGTGGAATTAACTCGGACAAATCGACCAGATGGGTCGAAAAAGGCAAAGGCAAACGGAGCCTCCGACATCAGACCTCTGAAGAGGTCGGAGTCTGAGATGTCCAAACCGGACTCCCGGGGCCGGGGCACGGAGGTTTCGGCGCTCATGGTCGGCACCTCCGTCGCGTGCCAGGCTCTCCCACGAGGCACATCTCCATAACTGTGATTGGTAGCGCAGATCTGCCCTACATCATCGGCGATGGGCATGTGCGGACGGAAGCCCCGCCCGCCATACGGTCAACGCATCCTGTCAAAAGACCGGCACCCCGCGCAGGAAGATCCGGGCTTACTTCTTCGCCGCCCGCTTCGCTTCCTGTTTGGTCGCGCGGACCAGTTCCAGACTGCCGGCGTCGACGACGTCGGCCACCGACCGGTGCACGCCCTCCTCGCCGTACGGCCCCGCCGCCTCACGCCACCCCTGCGGCCGGACACCGACTTGCTTGCCCAGCAGTGCCACGAAGATCTGTGCCTTCTGCCGCCCGAATCCGGGCAGCGCCATCAATCTGCGCAGCAGTTCGGCACCGTCGCCGACATCTTCCCACACCCCGTCGGCCGAGCCGTCGTAATGCTCGACCAGGTAGGCCGCGAGCTGCTGGATCCGGCCCGCCATCGACTTCGGATAGCGATGAACCGCGGGCTTGACCGCCAGCAGATCCGCGAACTGCGCAGGATCATAGGAGGCGACCTCCCGCGCGTCCAAGTCACCGCCCATCCTGTCGGCGATGGCCCGGGGCCCCGAGAACGCCCATTCCATCGGGATCTGCTGGTCGAGCAGCATGCCGATCAGAAGGGCGAGAGGGCTGCGGCCGAGCAACTCGTCGGCCTGCGGTTGTTGTGCGAGCTGGATCCGCATGCGACCAGCTTTGCATGCGACGTCATCAAAGGGTTGACAGTCGCCCGGAAAGAGGTGGAATAAGGGGCGGCAGGACCCCATTGAGCGAGGATTGCAGCCTATGCCCGCACTCGCAATGCGTGTCAGTGGCGGCCCGTCCGCGGACGCCGAGCTCCGCGGACTCGTGATCGCCCGGCTGGCCGCCGAATTCCTGAGCATCCCCGTGAGCTCCATCAACCGGTGTGTCACGGACGTGTCCGCGTGCGCCGGCCACCTGGGACTCGAGGTGACTCCCGAGATCGTCGAGCGGGTCGCCCGCGAGCACCTGCTCGGAAGGGTCAACTCCGCACCGCCTCCCCGCACATAACGGGGACGTCACCGGCCCGCGTTCCTGATGCCTTCGGGCCCGGGAATGCGAGAAGGTGGGAGCGTGAGCGAGCGGAGCGAGTTCTCGTGAGTCGTCGGCACCGGCGAGATCCCAGGGAGACCCGGCCGCCGGACGACGTTTTCGCGGAGATGTTGCTGGCGGCCAGGGAACTGCTGGCCGTACGCAGCCCGCTCGACGCCGAGCTCATGGTGTCCGACATGCTCGGCGCCTGGTGGGGACGGCGGCTGCGCGGCGGCGACGTCGAGCAGATACTCGGCGAGGGCCTCGTCGACTACGCGGCCAAGGCCGGCACCCCCGCGGCGCTGACGCTGCTCGTGTCCGTCGCCTATCTCGGCACCGCCCGCCAGGCCGCCAAGGCCGAGGGCGCCGCGCTCGCGCTGATGGAGTCCGACGTGGCCAGGCCGCAGTGGGCCGACCGCGTCGGCGCGGTCAAGCCCGCCGGCTGCTATGTCTCCCGGGACGTCTACGGCGACCAGGACACCGTCGTGTGCACCTTCGCCTACAACGGGCAGGACACGCACGCCCTGGTCATGGTGGTCGACTACAACATGGGCGGCATGGCCCGGGACGCGTGGGTGTCGTCGCAGGTCGACAAGCTGCTCGAGCAGGCCAGGCAGGAGGCGTCGGGGAACGCGCTGCTCCGCTTCGAGGAGATCGAGCCCCAGCAGGCCCGTGCGCTCCTGGACTTCGCCATGAAGGCCACCGGGGCCGCCCAGGGGAGAAAGGCACCCCAGCTCGTCAGCGACAGCTACAGCGCCTACCACGCCTTCGCCAGGTCGCGGATCAAGGCGCTGCCGCCGGGACGGCTGCGGCCGGCTCCGGCGCACACGGAGGCCCCCTACAGCCGGGACCGCCGTGCCATGCTCGCGGCCGAGTTCCTCGCCTCCGACGCGGCGGAGAACCTGTCCGACCCCTCGGCGGCCTCGCGGTGCGCCGACCACATCATCGACTACGGCTGCGACCAGGACTTCGGCCGGCCGATGCGGGTCAGCCCCACCAAGTGCGAGACGTTCCTGCTCGACTGGCTGCCGCGCAAGGTCCTGCTCTCCCCCGCCGAGCAGGACGCCATCCCGCACGTGTTGTCGGCCTGGGTCCGCTTCGCCGGACCGCGCATCGGCCTGCCCGAGGAGGGGATCCGGGCCACCCTGGACGCGGTCTGGGAGGCGACGGCGCGGTTCACCGAGGCCTACCGGGACCCGACGTCGTTCGGCCTCGACCCCTCCCTGGTGCGGCGGCTGCTGCCCGACGGCGACCTGTCCGCCCTCGCCAGGCGCGCGTTCGCCTTCCCGCTCCTCCAGGGCATGCGGGGCTCGACCGACCTGGACCTGCTCAACCCGTCGGACGACGCGGACCGGCGCATCCTGCTCGAGATCGACCACGCGGACGAGCTGAGCAGGCACGACCTCGAGGAGCACCTCGCCTGGCATGAGGAGATCGCGGGCCGGCTCTGGGTCGGAGACCCTCCACAGCTGTGGGAGGCGGCCCAGCGCATGATCGATCTCGGCCACGACCGGCACGACGTGCTGCACATCCTCATCGAGATCGCCGAGCGGATCGGCGACCATCCCGACGAGCTGGCCGCGGCCCTGGACGACATCGCCGACATCCCGGACGAACCACCGGTCTGACCCGCGCCCGGACCGATCTGCGGCAGGATTGGTGATGCGAGGGGCGTGACGATGCCCGGGCCGGGGAGCGCCCGCGGCGAGAGGCGGACGGGCACGCGACGAGGGCGGCGGTCATCGCGGTCCACCGTGGTTCGGCGCGCGCCTCCGGCACGATCACCGCCTCCAAGGCGCCCCTGAGCCCTCCGAGCGGAGCGAGGACCATGAACGCAATGATCGATCTGAACGCGGACCTCGGCGAGGGCTTCGGGGTCTGGAGGCTCGGCGACGATCTCGCCCTGCTCGACGTCGTGACGAGCGCGAACGTGGCGTGCGGATTCCATGCGGGGGACCCGCTCATCATCAGGAGGACCTGCGCCGCCGCCGTGGACCGGGGCGTGGCCGTCGGGGCCCAGGTCTCCTACCGGGACCTCGCCGGCTTCGGCCGCAGGGAGATGCAGGTCGACCCCGAGGAGCTCTGCGCCGAGGTGCTCTACCAGGTCTCGGCCGTCGACGGGATCGCCAGGGCCATGGGCGGCATGGTGTCCTATGTGAAGCCGCACGGAGCCCTCTACAACCGGGCCTGCTGGGACGTCGAGCAGGCGGAGGCAGTGGCCGCCGCCGTCGCCGACTACGTCCCATCGGCGGGCCGTCCCCTGCCGGTGCTCACGCTGCCGGGATCGGTGCTGCACGAGGTCGCCGCCAGGTACGGCGTGCCCACCGTGAGCGAGGCGTTCGCCGACCGGGCCTACACCCCGTCGGGCACGCTCGTGCCGCGGAGCGAGCCCGGCGCCGTCCTGCACGACCCGGACGAGGTGGCCGCCCGCGCGGTCAGGATGGCCCGTAAGGGGACGGTGACCGCCGTCGACGGCACCGAGGTGCGGATCGACGCCCGGTCCGTCTGCGTCCACGGGGACACCCCCGGCGCCGTGGCGCTCGCCGAGGCCGTCCGCAAGGCCCTGACGGGAGCGGGCGTCACGATCGAGGCCTTCGCATGACGATCCGGCGGGCGGGTGAGCACGCCCTGCTGGTGGAGACGGGCTCGCCCGCCGTCGCCCACCGCCTGGACGCGCTCCTGCGCGCCGACCGCCCCGCGCACGTCGAGGAGATCGTGCCCGGCCAGGAGACCGTGCTGGTCGTCGCTCCGGACGCCGACCAGGAGCGTCTGGAGTCGCGGCTGGCCGGCCTGCTCGCGTCGGCGGCGGCCGCCGGTCCGCGGGAGGACGAGGCGGGGGCCGCGGCCGGGACCGTCGAGATCCCCGTGGTGTACGACGGCGAGGACCTCGAGTCCGTGGCGGCGCTGACCGGCCTCGGCGCCGACGACGTGATCGCGCTGCACGCGGGCTCGGAGTTCGTCGTGGGGTGGCTCGGCTTCGCCCCCGGGTTCGCCTACCTCCTCGGGCTCGACCCGCGACTGCACGTGCCGCGTCTCGACGCACCGCGCACGTCGGTCCCGCCGGGCTCGGTGGCGATCGCCGGCCCGTACTCCGCCGTCTACCCCTCGGCTTCCCCCGGCGGATGGCGGCTGCTCGGCCGTACGGACCTGCGGGTCTGGGACGTGGCCGCCGATCCCCCGGCGAAGCTGCCGCCGGGCACGCGGGTCCGGTTCGTTCCATGATCGAGATCGTGGCGCCCGGGCCGTACGCGACCGTCCAGGACCTCGGCAGGCCCGGCTACGCCCATCTCGGCGTGCCGCGCTCCGGGGCCGCGGACGCCCCCAGCCTGCGGCTGGCCAACCGGCTGGTCGGAAATCCCGAGTCCGCGGCGGGGATCGAGTTGACCTTCGGGGGCGCGGTGCTGCGCTTCGGGGTCAACGCGTGGATCGCCCTGGCCGGGGCGCCCTGCCCGGTGGAGGCCGGCAGACGGCCCGCGGGCATGTGCGCGCCCGTCTGGGTCCCCCAGGGCGGCACGGTCAACGTCGGCGCACCGCGCGAGGGCCTGCGGACGTACGTCGCGGTGCGGGGCGGGATCGCCGTTGAGCCGGTGCTGGGCAGCCGGTCGACGGACTCGCTGTCGGGGCTCGGCCCGCCGGTGTTGCGCGCGGGGACGGTCCTTCCCGTCGGCGACGCCGGGCCGCAGGCCGCGATCAGGGTGGACTCCGCCGTCCAGGGGCCGTTCTCCCCGGGCCCTTCCGTCCGCGTCGTCCTCGGGCCGAGGGCCGACTGGTTCGCGCCCGACGCGGCCGACACGCTGCGGGCCGGGCCCTACGAGGTCGCCACGGAGACCAATCGTGTGGGCGTGCGGCTGCGGGGGGCCGCCCTGGAGCGGGCCCGCGAGGGCGAGATCCCCAGTGAGGGGATGCCGCTGGGGGCCGTCCAGGTTCCCCCGGACGGCCGGCCCATCGTGTTCCTCGCCGACCATCCGACGACGGGCGGCTACCCGGTGATCGGCGTGGTGGCGGCGCGCGACGTCCCGCTGGTCGCGCAGTTGCGACCCGGCGACCGGCTGTGGTTCCGGCCGGTGCCGGGCCGCGGCGTCAGGACGTGAATCCGATGTCGGCGTACTTGAGGTCGTAGAACCCGTTGGCCCCGATGTTGGCCAGAGTGGACCGCACGGCCACGTTCTGCGGCGTCTGGTAGAGCGGAATGACGTTGACCTCCTGCCAGACCAGCTGGTCGGCCGAGTTGACGGACTCCGCGGCCTCCTCCGGGTCGAGCACGCTGCCCGCGCGGTACATCGCCTGGTCGATCTCGTGGCTGCCGGTCCGGCCCAGGTTGGAGTACCACTTCATGTCGTCGCCCTTGGCCGCCTCGCCGTTGGCGTAGACGTCGAAGGCGTTGGAGATCGGGAACGGCGTGGCCGGATACGAGAAGGCCGTGAGGTCGAAGTTGCCCGGGATCAGGTACTTGGTGAAGAAGTCGTTGAACGGCACCGTCTGGATGGTGACGCCGACCCCGATGCGCCGGAGCATGAGCCGCGTGACCTCGGCCTCGGTGTCGCTGACGCCGACCCCGGCCGGCACCACGAAACGCAGGTTCAGCGGCGTGCCGTTCTTGGCCCTCGTCTTGCCCGAGAGCTTCCAGCCCGCCTCGTCGAGCAACTGCCCGGCCCGCTGCGGGTTGTAGGCGCCGAGGTCGCCCGCGTTGCCGCGATACCCCTGCTGGCTGTTGGCCAGGAAGTGGTTGTCGAGCGTGACGGCCGGCCAGCCGAGCCCCTTCAGGTCGAGCTGCATCAGGGCACGGCGGTCGAGCGCCATCGCCATGGCCCGGCGGACCCGGATGTCGGACAGCGTCGGGCTCTCGCCGTTGAAGGTGAACTGCCGGAAGTCGGTGCCCGCGGCCTGCCGTACGACGGCGTCCCAGGCGCCCCTCGCCCGCGAGTACTCCTCGGGAGAGGCGCCGACGTCGAAGACGTCCACCTCGCCCTTGGTGAACGCGCGGACCATGTCGGCCTTCACGCCCTTGAAGACGATCTTGTCGAGCTTGGCCTTGTCGCCCCACCAGTTGTCGTCGCGGTCGAGCGTGATCGTCTTGTTCTTCCCGTCGAACGACGACAACTTGAACGGCCCGGCAGTGACGGGGATCTTGTTGACCCAGTCGGAGTTGAACGCCTCGGGCGTCGCGTTGGACGAACTCGGATACAGGGGCGAGAACAGCGACTGCCACTCGTTGAACGGCTGCGTGAGCGTGACCACCACCTCGTGGTCACTCGTCCCCCGCGCGACGCTCTGGATGTTCTCGTAGGCGATCGTGGAGTCGACGCGGAAGGCCTTGTTCTGCCCGTTCATCGCCTTCCACTGCGCCGCGTAGTCGGCCCAGGTGATCGGCCTGCCGTCCGACCACTTGGCCTTCGGGTTCAGCGTGTAGGTGATGACCTGGCGGGGCGTGGTCGCGGTGACCCGGGCGTTGGTGACGTAGTCGAGGTCGAGCGTGACCTGCCCCCTCTCGTCCGACCGGAAGGGCGTCGGCATCAGGGCGCTCATGACCGTGTCGACGCTCGTGATGTCGCCGTCGATGTGGTTCTGGTTCCACTGGACGGGGAAGTCGCCGAGCCCCCATTTCAGGGTGCCCCCGTCCTTCACCTTCTCTCGCGGCATGGGGTTGACGTCGATCGCCTTGACGGGAGACGGAGCGAGGCTGCTTCCACGCCACCCCGGGAGGTTTTCGCCCCCGCAGGCGCTCACGGATCCCAGAGCGATCAGTGCGGCCAGGGCGGCCGGCCATCGTGCTCTCAACGTGCTCTCCGATTCCTCCAGCTACTTATCGCACTTGATTAGTAGCAGAAAGTAATCACTCCGGGCATCTGGACGCGCGAGCACGGAAAACATGGACGGTCAGGAACGCTTGAGCGGGTCAGGACAATTCGTCGACCGCGCTGCGGACGTCCTCGCTGGTGATCGTCGTGAGTTCGGCGGCGTTGGCGGTTCCCACGGCCGCCAGCCGCACGTCACGCCGCAGCGCCGCCTTCTCGTACAGCGAGCGGGCGAAGCGGCCGTTGCCCAGGCCGTCGATGAGGCCCTCGCGGCAGACCCAGTCGAAGACGTCCGCGAGGTCGCGGGCCGCCGCGTCGTCGAAGCGGTCGCCGCTCTTCGACGCGGTCAGCGCGGCGATCTCGGCCAGTTCCGCGGGGGCGTACGACGGGAAGGAGACCCGCTGGTCGAACCGGGAGGCCAGGCCGGGATTGGTCGCGAGGAAGGCCTCCATCTCCCGCCGGTAGCCGGCCAGGACGATGACGACGCGGTCGCGGTCGTCCTCGGCTCGCTTCAGCAACGTCTGCACGGCCTCCGCGCCGAAGGCGTCGCCTCCGGAGTAGCCGGCGTTGACCAGGCTGTACGCCTCGTCGATGAAGAGCACCCCGCCGAGCGCCCGGTCGACGAGCTCGTTGGTCTTGATGGCGGTGGCCCCGAGGTGCTGGCCGACCAGGTCGGCGCGGGACGCCTCGACCACGTCGGGCCGGGCGAGCAGGCCCAGGGCGGAGAAGATCCGGCCGAGGATCCGGGCGACGGTCGTCTTGCCCGTACCCGGCGGGCCGACGAAGACGAAGTGTCGCATCTGCGACTGGACGGGCAGTCCCTGCTCCTGGCGCATCCGCGCCACCTTCAGCTGCGCCGCTATCGCGTGCACCTGCTGCTTGACCGGCTCGAGGCCGGCCATGCGGTCGAGGTCGGCGAGGGCGTCCTCGAGCGTGGGCGTGGCCTGGTAGCCGCGGAAGCGGGCGGTGATCTCGTTGAACGCCCGGGTGACGTCGGCGGAGACGATGGTGACGAGGTCCTCGCCGCGCGGCGCGCCGCCTGCGCTGACGACCCGCACGTCACGGGCCTGCGCGGCGGCCTCCGTCAGGCTGCGCGCGAACCTGGCGTTGCCCAGCTCGTCCACCAGGCCGCGGCGGTGCACGTCCTCGTAGAGGCGGCGGAACACCGGCCTGGCGTCGGGGGCGAGGGCGTCGCCGCGCCTGGCCTGCAACGCCTCGGTGATCTCCAGCAGCTCGGCAGGCGTGTAGCTCGGAAACCGGACCCTGCTGGCGAACCTGCTGGACAGACCGGGGTTGGACGCGAGGAAGCCGTTCATCTCCTTCTCGTAGCCGGCCAGGATGACGATCAGCCTGTCGCGGTCGTCCTCCGCCCGCTTGAGCAGGGTCTGCACCGCCTCCGAGCCGAACCTGTCCGGCTGCCCGTCTCCGGAGTTGATCAGGCTGTAGGCCTCGTCGACGAACAGGACCCCGCCGAGCGCCCGGTCGATGAGCTCGTTCGTCTTGATCGCCGTGGCGCCCAGATACTCGCCCACGAGGTCGGCCCGCTGCGCCTCCACCACGAACGGGGTCTCCAGCAGCCCGAAGGCGTAGAAGATCTTGGCCACCGTGCGGGCCACGCTCGTCTTGCCCGTGCCAGGCGGCCCGACGAAGACGAAGTGCCGCATGGGCGCCTCGTTGGCGTAGCCCGCCTCCTTGCGGAGCCTGGCCGCCTCGATGGAGGCCGCGATCGCCCGCACCTGCTCCTTGACCGGCTCCAGGCCGATCATGGCCTCCAGCTCGCCGAGCGCCTGCTCGACCGTGATGGGCGGCGGCGCGCCCTTGTCTCCGGAGGGGGCCTGGTGGCCGCCTATCCTGATCCGCTGCTGCGCGACCGGCGGCTCGCCCTCACCTCCGTCCTGCTCGTAGTCGGCCCGCACCTTGCGGGCCAGGACGAGCCGGAAGACGAGGACGCCGGCGGCGACGCCGTACGCGCTCCACAGGGAGGCGGCGGACGACAGCCACGACACCGCGAACGCGACGACGCCGGCCGGGGCGAGGGCCATGAGCGTGGTGACCCACGGCGTCACCCAGCGGATCAGGTGCGCGGCCACGGCGACGGGGACGGCGAGGAACAACAACAGGGACGGCGCGAACGACTGCGTGCCGAACACGCCGAGGAACGGCCACAGCAGCAGCCCCCAGGCGGCCATGACGAGCGCGGTCGCCGCGGCCCTCGGATAGCTGAGCGCGAGCGCGACGAAGGCCAGCACCACGACGGTGCACACGAAAGTCGTGCTCAGCGGCCAGCTCAGCGCCGCGGCCAGCCCCATGACCGCGATCAGCAGCCCGACGAACACGACACGTCTGGCGAACGGCGAAAGGCGGAAATAGCGAACGCGGACCTGTTCGAACACATCCCTTGCCGTGGTCCGTCTTAAGATCCCCGCGGACCGTGCCCTTTCGGAGTCTCGCATCGACGCCTCCCCGGTTCGCCCCCGGTTATACCGCACGGCGCGGCGCAATGGGTGGACCTAACGGGTGCGAGCCTGGTGGCGGCCGGGGTACTCCCGCATGAGGACGTGCCTCGGCGTCACGCGCAGGACGTCGTCGTCGGGCACGGCGACTCCCCTGACCTCCGCCCAGAAGCGCGGGTCGCCGACGTACAGGACGACCCGGGGGTCGCGCTCCACGGCGTCCCAGGCCTCGTCCCCTGTGATCAGCCGGAACTCCCCCGACGCGCTGACCGAGGTGACCGCGCTCACCGCGAGCGCGCGCGGGCCTCCGGGTTCGGTGTAGGCAAGCACGACGCTCCGGGAGAAGGTCGCGGCGTGCCGTACGTCGTCGCTCAGCCCCGTCGACGGGCTGACGTCGCCGGGCAGCGGCGCCGCCCGCGCGTCCGACATGACGAGGGAGGAGCGCAGGGGCCCCGGGCCGCCGCGCCACCACGCCCGCGCGGCCCGCGCGGCGAACGCGACGGCCACGACCGCCAGGGCGCCCACAGCGCCGAGCAGCGCCGCCCGGGTGACGGCGGACGTCCCCGCGGGCGCCGTTCCGGTCTCCGGCCCGGCGAGCATCGCGGCGGTCCCGCCGGCGACCCCCGCCACGACGAGTACCGCGGCCGCGCCGAGCAGCGCCGCGAACGCGAGCGCGAGCCACCGGTCGCCCCGCAGGATCACGCGCAGCGGGATCCCTCCCGAGCCGGCGCGGGCGACCCTCGACCTTCCGTACAGCAGGCCGACCGGGACGGCGAGCGCTGCCACGGCCATGAACGGCTCGCCGGTGACGTAAGGCAGCAGGGCGGCGATCCCCACCAGCCACCACGCGCGGCCGACGACGAGCCAGAGCGTCACGTCGATGTCGCGCAGGGCGGTCCTGTCGTCCGAGGCGGCGGCGAACTGCGTCAGCGCGGGGACGAGCCTGCCCCGCCAGGTCTCCACGATCAGGCGTGCCGGCGCGACCGCCGCGCCGTTGAACAGGACCAGGCCGAACGCGCCCGCCCACACGCCGTCCTCCGGCCGGGTCAGCGCCGCAGTGGGCGCGTCGGGAAGCGTCGCGATGCCGGCCACGTAGGCCGCGACGACGAGGAGGCCCACGGACACCGACATGCTGAGCCACAGGTCGCGTCCCATCATCGGGACCACGTACGGCCAGGCCCGCACGCGGCCGGCCTGCCTGATGGTGACCACCAGCACCAGGGCGAGCACCGCCGCTCCCCCTATCTGCGCCTCCCTGCGCAGATCGAAGCCGAGGCCGGCGGCCGACGCCGCGGTGAGCGCCAGCGCGAGGAGCACGCGGACCTGACGCGACCACATCACGATGGCGTGCCTGGCGCGGCCCGTGTCACGCGGATCGGCCTCCCAGGCGGGGTCGTGGTGAGCACGCGGCCGTTCCCAGCGCAGGAACGTGAGGCCGAGGTTGATCCGCGCCACCCGGTGGTCCCGCGACCGGCCGAGCGCGGCCTCGTATGCCCTGGCCGCTCTGTCGTGCTCTCCCCTGAGCAGGGCCAGATCTCCGATGAGGACGTGCGGATCCGGCTCCTCGGGCGCGAACCGGACGGCCGTGCGCGCCTGCGCCCACGCCTCGCGCCAGTGCCCGGGCACGCGGCGCAGGGCTCCTCCGAGCCGGAGCCGGGCGGCCCATGACCCCGGCGCGAGCCGGACCGCCTCGCGCGCCGCCTCGACCGCCTCCGCGTCCCTGCCGAGACGTTCGAGCGCGAGGCTCGCCAGGCGATGACCCCACTCGCCGTACGGGTCGCGGTCCACGGCCTGACGAGCCGCGTCCAGCGCCGCCTCGTGCTGGTCGCGCGCCAGTCTCGCCACCGCGACCGAGCACCAGGCCCGGGGGTCGGCGTGGTCGTGCGGGGGCGGAACCGGGGACGTGTCCCATTGATCGTTCTCGCTCCCCACCCCCGCATGATCCATTGCGGGTCGCGGCTTGCCTAGACAGCGGATATATACCTATAGCTCTCTAGAGAGACTTAAGAGGCATGACCCGATATCGGGTGGAGCTCACCGGAAGCGGCTGAGGAAGTCGCACGTGATGGCCTAAGCTGCCACGCATGTTCCAGCACCCCCAGGAGCCGTGATCCGTCTATGATCACGGTCGGGGTTGAGGCCGAGTCCGGCGCCGTCCGCGCTGGAGGCGTCGTGCATGAACACCGGGCGAACCGGTGGTGGATCCTTGTGCTGCTCTGCTTCAGCCTGCTCCTGATCGCCGTCGACGCCACAGTTCTGCACATCGCCGTACCCGCGCTGACCGCGGCGCTCGAGCCGTCCTCGGTCGAACTGCTCTGGATCATCGACATCTATTCGCTCGTCGTCGCACCGCTGCTGGTCACCTTCGGCACGCTGGGAGACAGGTACGGCAGGCGGCGCTTCGTGCTCGCCGGATACGTGGTCTTCGGACTCGCCTCGCTCGCCTCCGCGTTCGCCTGGAGCCCGCAGGCACTGATCGTCTCGCGCGCACTCCTCGGCGTCGGCGGCGCGATGATCATGCCGGCCACGCTCTCGATCATCCGGCAGGTGTTCACCGACCGCAGGGAACGCGCGATCGCGCTCGGCGTCTGGAGCGCGGTGGCGGCGGCAGGGGCGGCCGTCGGGCCGCTGGTCGGCGGCGTGCTGGTCGAGCACCTGTGGTGGGGGGCGGTCTTCCTGATCAACGTCCCCCTGCTCATCGTCGCCCTGCCGCTGGCGGTTCGGCTCCTGCCCCCGTCGGAGCGCCGCTCCGGCCATCCGTGGGACGCGCTGAGCGCCGTCCTTTCGACGCTCGGCATCCTGTCGGTCGCGTTCGGGCTCAAGGAGGCCGGCTACGGCCACACGATCGGCCGCGGCCCGTCGGCGGTCGTGTTCGTCATCGGCGTACTGCTGCTGATCTGGTTCGTCCGGCGTCAGCGCCGCCTGGCGTTCCCGCTGCTCGACATCGGGCTCTTCGCGCAGCGCGGGTTCTCGACCGGCGTGGCCTGCGTGCTGTTCGCGATCTTCGCCCTGGTGGGGCTGGAGCTGATGCTCGCCCAGTACCTCCAGCTCGTGCTCGGCCTGACTCCGCTGGCCGCCGCTGTCCGCATGCTGCCCCTGATGGTGGCCGCCATCGCGGGAGGGCTCGCGGCGGCGCACGTGCTCCAGCGGATCGGCCTGCGGGCGACGACGAGCGGAGGGCTCGCCCTCACTGCCCTGTCCCTCGTTCCCGTCCTGACCTGGGGTGTGGAGCAGCACCCGGTCATGCTCACGCTCTGCTTCGTGGGGATCGGCTTCGGGGTCGAGGTGGCGCTGCTCGCGGCCTCCGACACGATCATGGCGTCCGCCCCCGAGTCGCGCGCCGGAGGAGCGGCGGCGATCGAGGAGACGGCCTACGAGTTGGGAGCGGGACTGGGCATCGCGGTGCTCGGGACGATCACCGCGATCGTCTACGCGCCCTCGCTCGCGACGGTCCCCGGCGTGCCCGAGCCCCTGATGGCCGAGGCCCGCGAATCGCTCGCCTCCGCCGCCCACGTGGCGGCCGAGACGGGAAGCGCCGCCGGTCCTGAGCTGCTCGGCGCGGCCCGGGTCGCCTTCGTCACCGCCCTGCACTCCACGGTCGTCGTCAGCGTGGTCCTGCTCTGCATGACCGCGCTCGCCGTCGCCGTGCTGATCCCCCGGCCCGCCCCTTCGGCCCCCGAGGACGACGAACGCCTGTCCGCCTGACGACCACGCATGAGGGCGGAAGTCGCGGGGAGAGTGTCTGGGCAAGCCCCTCCGATCCCCCCAGAATGAGGAGCCGTGAAGAGAACCCTCCAAGATCTCGCGTCGCTCGCCGCCCGGATGGGCGTCGGCGGAATCTTCTTCGCCAACGGCTGGCACAAGCTGGAGGCCGGCCTCGACGCGACGGGCGTGCAGTTCGCCGCGATCGGCGCCCCCGTGCCCGACCTGTGGGCCGCGGCCACGATGCTCATCGAGCTGGTGGGCGGCACCCTGCTCATCGCGGGCCTGGTCGTGCCGGCCATCGGGCTGCTGCTGTTCGTCGAGGCCCTGGCCGTGTTCATCGTGGCGGCCGGGGACACCGGGCTGCCGCTCACCGGCGGGAGCATCGAGCTGATGGTCGCGCTCGGCGCCGCCTCCGTGCTGCTCGCGGTGGTCGGCGCGGGCCGCATCTCGGTCGACCACATGGTCGTCATCAAGCGGCGCGAGGCCGAGGAGGCCGACGACTTCGCCGCCGACGCCGAGGCCGACGCCGTGATCGCCGCGCTGCGCGAGCCCCGGCCCGGCGACGTCAGGCCCGGCCAGGGACCGGCCGCCACACAGTCCGCCGGCAAGGGCGCGGACGGCAAGGGCGCGGCCTCCGTCACCTCGCCGTCCGCCGAGCCGAAGGCGCCGCGGAGCGGAACGCCCGGGAACGCCGGCGGTACGCGGGACGCGGGAGGCACGCAGGCCGGGGAGGCGAAGACGGCCGAGGACGCCGACCGGGACGCCACCGTGCAGAAGCCGAGGATCCGCCGTCCCAAGCGGCCTGACGAGACGACCGAGAGCCGCAGCGAGGCTCCCCCGTCGAAGAAGGACGACGTCCTGGTCGCCGGTCGGCGCGCGGGCGAGAAGGGCTGACGGCCACCGGGCGCCGGCGGGAAGGGCTGACGCCCCGGGCATTAGGGGACGGCCATCGCTTCGGCGCCGGGAGCCGGCCGCGCCGGGGCTCGTCGCTATTCAGCGGCCGCCGCGGCGACCGGGCGCCGGGCCCGGCGGAACGGGACGGCGCCCTGGATCACCGCGATCCCGGCCAGCACGACGAGCGCGCCGACGGGCTGGTGCCAGGTGAGCCGCTCGTCGAGGATCGCGACTCCGGAGACGGTGGCGAACACCGGCAGGAGATACGTCACCGTCGAGGTGGTCGTGACCCCCGCGATGCGCTGGACGCGGTAGAGGAGCAGGTACGCGATTCCAGTGCCGAGCGCGCCGAGGGCGAGCAGGCTGCCCCACACCTGGGCAGGCACGTCGAGATCGACGAGCGGGACGCCCGCGAGAGGCGTGATGACGGCCAGCTGGACGGTCCCGGCGACGAGCTGGGAGGTGGCGAGGACGATCGGCTCCTCACCACGATGGGTGATGAAGCGGCCCAGGTAGGCCCCGCCGACGCCGTAGCAGGCGGCGGCGGCGAAGCAGGCGAGGCTGCCGCTCAGCTCGCCGCCGGAGACGGGCTCCCAGACCCCCAGGACCACCATCACGCCGGCGAAGCCGACGCCGAGGCCGGTGATCTTGGCGGCGGTCGCCCGCTCGCTGCGGAGCAGCAGGGCGAACACGAGCGTGCACAGCGGCGTCGTGGCGTTCCAGATGGAGGCGACCACCGAGGACACGTGCTGCTCGCCGTACCCGAAGAGCGTGAACGGCAAAGTGGTGAGCACGGTCGAGGCGAGGGCGAAGTGCCCCCACAGCCGGGGATCCCTCGGCAGGCGCCGCCCACCGGCGTACAGCGCGACCAGCAGGGTCACCGTCGCGATCGCCATCCGGCCGAAGGAGATCTGAAGCGGATGGAGGCTGCCCACCGCCACCTTGATGAAGAAGAAGCTGTTGCCCCAGATGGCGGCCAGCAGGATGAAGGAGGGAACCCACCGGCGCATGCGTGCAGTCCTCCGCTCGCGGAACGATCTAGTGCCGGTAAGGAGCGTAATCCCCTATGACACCTGATTTCGAGCGGTTTTCGGACTATGTGTTGGGATAGGAGAATGTCGAGCGCATCGGGACCCTTGCCGATCATCAACGTGAGCTCCCTCGTCGGCCCCGGCTCGTCCGAGGACCGTGCGGAGGCCGCCCGTCAGATCGAGGCGGCCTGCAGGGACAGCGGGTTCTTCTACATCAGCGGGCACGGCGTGCCGCCGGAACTCGTGGCCGGTCTGGACGGCGCCGCACGGCGTTTCTTCGCGCTCCCCCTCGAGCGCAAGATGGAGATCTCCATGAACAGGGGCGGCCGGGCCTGGCGCGGCTTCTTCCCCGTCGGCGGCGAGCTCACCTCCGGCCGTCCCGACCTCAAGGAGGGCGTCTACTTCGGCGCCGAGGCGCTCGACGACCGGCAGCGGCCTTTGTACGGCCGCAACCTCTTCCCGGCCGCGATGCCGGAGATGCGGGACGTGGTGCTGCGCTACCTCGACGTGCTCACCGACGTGGGCCAGGCGGTCATGCGCGGGATCGCCCTGAGCCTCGGGCTCGACGAGGACTACTTCTCCTCCGGCTACACCGCGGCGCCGACCGTGCTGTTCCGGATGTTCCACTACCCGCCGGCGCCGCCGGATTCCGACGAATGGGGGGTCGGCGAGCACACCGACTACGGGCTGCTGACACTGCTGCTCCAGGACGACAACGGCGGGCTCCAGGTCCACACGTCGCGGGGCTGGATCGAGGCCCCGCCCGTTCCCGGCACGTTCGTCTGCAACATCGGCGACATGCTCGACCGGCTGACCGGCGGCCACTACCGGTCGACGCCTCACCGCGTGCGCAACGTCAGCGGCCGCGACCGCCTGTCGTTCCCGTTCTTCTTCGACCCCGGATGGGACTGCGAGGTGCCGCCGCTGCCCTCGCTGCCGCGGCGCGGCGGCGGCCGCCCCCGCTGGGACGGGCAGGACCTGCGGGCCTTCACCGGCACGTACGGCGACTACCTGCTCGGCAAGGTCTCCAAGGTCTTCCCCCAGTTGCGTGACGAGGTTCTCGATCAGCCGTGATGTAAGCGGTGCAATGTTGTAATCAGGACACCGGCACAATGTCGGCATGCATCTGCCCACCTGGTTCAGCGAAAGGGTGGAGCCCACCTCCCCCGAGAACGAGCTCCGCGTCTCGACGATCGAGCTCTTCTTCGACCTCGTCTTCGTCTTCACGGTCACGCAGCTGACCACGCTGGTCGTCGGCGACTTCACGGAACGGGCGCCCGGCGCGCACCACTTCGCCGGGCAGGGCGTCGTCCAGACGTTGCTCATCTTCGGCGTCCTGTGGTGGATGTACGCCGGCTACGCCTGGCTGACGAACGCCGTCCCGCCGGAACGGCCGGCGCGGCGGGTGCTGGTCGTCTGCGGGATGGCCGGTTTCCTGATCATGGCCCTGGCGATTCCGAGCGCCTTCGACGGCGGCGGCCTGTCGTTCGCGATCGGCTACCTCGTCATCGTGCTCGTCCACGGCGGCCTCTACCTGCAGGCGTCCAGCAGCGTGTTCCGGCTGCTGCCGTTCAATCTCGGGGCGACCGCGCTCATCTTCGGCGCGGCGTTCGCGGCCGCTCCGTGGAACTACGTGCTCTGGGCGGCCGCGCTCGTCCTGGTGTGGACCAGCCCCTACTTCATCGGCCAGCGCGGCTTCGCCCTCCACCCGGCGCACATCGTCGAGCGGCACGGGCTGCTCGTCATCATCGTGCTCGGCGAGTCGATCGTCGCGATCGGCATCGGCGCCAGCGGCGCCCACCCGTCCGCGGGGCTGGTCGTCTCCGCGTTGCTCGGGCTGGCGCTCACGGCCGCACTGTGGTGGGTGTACTTCGGCGGGGACGAGGAGGCACCCGTCCGGGCGTTGCTCCGCCTGGAGGTCGTGAGCCGCACCCGGCGCATCCTCGGGGCCTACTTCTACGCGCACATCCCCCTGCTGCTCGGCGTCGTGGCCACGGCCGCCGGGATCAAGAAGGCCATCGGGCACGACCATCTCGGCCTCGGTCCGGCCGTGGCGCTGGCGGCGGGCGTGGCCCTGTTCATGATCGGTGACGTGTGGTTCCGCCGCCAGCTCGGGCTCGGCCGCGGGGCGGCGCGACCGCTCGCCGCGCTGCTGGCCGCGGCGAGCTTCCCCATCGGCCTGTGGTCGTCGGCAGCGCACCTCGGAGCCCTGGTCGCGCTCCTCGTCGTGACGCTGTCGGCAGAGCGCGCCCTGTAGATCCGGCGCGAGCCCCGGCTCACGGCACTGAGAGGGGCAGTCCGAAGGGCGCGAAGTGCTCGGAGCCGAGGAACGACGTGATCTCGGCGATGTGGTAGTCGCGCAGAGTCAGCACGTTGATCGACCAGGCGTGGTGAACGCCGGTGGGGCTTTCTCCCAGATAGCACGCGACGGCCGGCTGGCCGTTCGCGCCGGTGAGGCGGTGACGCCAGCTGGGGCAACGGGTCAGCGGGACCTGGACGGCGAAGTCGGTGACGGCCGCGAGGCCGCGGTACCAGTGCGGCAGCGGCGGCATCGACCAGGTGACGTCCTCGGTCAGCAGCGCGACCAGGGCGTCGGCGTCGCCTCGTTCCAGAGCCGTGGCGAACCTGGTGACGATCTCCCGCACCCGGCCGTCGCCCATTCGGCGCAGCGCCTGCTGCTGAGCGGAACCGGGAACCTTCTCCGCAACGATCTTGCGGGCTCGGGCCAGGGCGGAGTTCACCGAGGTGGCCGAGGTGTCCATCATGCTTGCGATCTCGGACGCGGAGAAGCCGAGGACGTCGAACAGCAGCAGTGCCGCCCGCTGGTTGCCGCGCAGGTGTTGCAGGGCGGCGACGAAGGCGAGCTCGACGGCTTCCCGCTGCTCGTAGCGCGCGGCAGGCGTGGCGGGACCGTCACCGAGCCCGGCGTCGGGGTAGGGCCCCAGCCAGGCGACGTCGGTCAGTGGTGCTGAGTCGAGTACGGCGCGCTCACTGGACGGGCCGAGGTCGACGGGCATCGCACGCTTGGCGCGGGTGTCGACGATGTCCAGGCAGATGCGGGTCGCCACGACGTACAACCACGAGCGCAGTGAGCTGCGTCCCTCGAAACGCGCAAGCCCTCGCCACGCCCGCAGCAGCGCGTCCTGTAGCGCGTCGTCTGCGTCATGGGTGGAGCCGAGCATGCGATAGCAGTGCGCGTGCAGCTCCCGCCGCAACGGCTGGATCAGGCGGGTGAACGCCGCGTCGTCTCCCGCACGCGCCCGGGCCAGGTCGGCGTGCTCGGCGGCGCTCACCACGGAGCCCGCGGACGGTCCGGAAAAGACTTCCCCCACGAGCGACGATTCTGCCGTGCGGCGGGAGTCACCACTACGACTTACCACCATCGACAGGAGTCCACGACATGCCCAAGACGCGAGCGACCTCAGATCTCGGGCGCCGGACCGAGACATGGTCTCTCATCCACGCCGAACGCGCCGCCCTGGCGGCCGACCTCGTGAACCTGACCGACGAGGAATGGGCGACACCGTCGCTGTGCACCGGGCTGACGGTACGCGAAGTGCTCGCCCACCTGACCGCCTCGGCCGGCCTCACCCCGGTGCGCTGGCTGGCGGGCGTGATCCGCTGCCGATTCGACTTCGACAGGCAGGTGGCCATGCGGCTGGCCGAGCAGCTCGGCTCGACCGAGGCCGAGACGCTCGAGAGATTCCGCGGCATCCTCACCAGCACCACCAAACCGCCCCTGCCGACTCTGGCGATGCTCGGCGAGACGATCGTGCATGGAGAAGACATCCGGCGCCCGCTGGGCATCCACCGTGACTACCCGATCGGCACATTGACGCGAGCAGCCGAGTACTACCAGGGCTCCGACCTCGTCGTCCTCGCCAAGGGGCGAATCGCCGGCCTGCGACTCGCCGCCACCGACGGTCCGTTCACCACCGGATCCGGGCCACTCGTGTCCGGCCCCACGGTGGCCCTGATCATGGCGATGACCGGACGCACGGCGTACTGCGACGAGTTGCAGGGAGACGGCGTCGCCGCCCTCCGCCATCGCTGATCTCCGCGGCAGGGTCGGCCAGGGGCGGCGGCCGCCGATCAAGGCTCAGGACGGCAGGCCGCCTCGCGCGATCACGTCGCGGTACCAGTGAGCGCTGTCCCTGGGGGTGCGCTCCAGGGTGTCGTAGTCGACCCGGACCAGGCCGAACCTCATGTCGTAGCCCCGGGCCCACTCGAAGTTGTCGAGCAGCGACCACACGAAGTAGCCGCGCACGTCCGCACCCCTGCCGATGGCGGCGTGCACGGCGCGCAGGTGCCCGTCGAGGTAGTCGACCCGGCCGGGGTCCGCCACGCCGTCCGGCACGGCGACGCCGTTCTCCGTGATCATCAGCGGGACGCCGGGGTAGTCCTGCGAGAGCCGTACGAGCAGGTCCTCGAGTCCGGCCGGGATGACCTCCCAGCCCATCTCGGTGAGCTCGCCGTGGGGCTTGTCCCACGCGATGCCCGCTGTGCCTGGGTGCTCGAGCGACCCCTCGGCCGTGGGGTCGGCGACCACGCGGTTGACCGTGTAGTAGTTCACGCCGAGAACGTCGATCGGCTGGGCGATGGTCGCCAGGTCGTCCAGGTTCACCTCGGTGTAGCGCGACAGGTGCTCAAGGACGTCGTCCGGGTAGGCGCCGCGCAGCACCGGGTCGAGGAAGATCCGGTTCGCGAGGCCGTCGACGAGGCGGGCCGGCTCCGGGTCGCCGAGGATGGGCGTCAGGTTCAGCGTCAGCGAGATCGACTCGGCCCCCGCCGCGCGGAGCGCCTGGACGCCGAGACCGTGCGCAAGCATGAGGTTGTGCGCGGCGGTGAAGGCCGCGGCGGGGTCGGCGACGCCCGGCGCGTGCCGGCCGGAACCGTGGCCCACGAAGGCGGAGACCCACGGTTCGTTCAGCGTGGTCCACGTCCGGACGCGGTCGCCCAGCAGGTCGTGGACGCGCGTCGCGTAGTCGGCGAACCGGTAGGCCGTGTCCCGGTCGGTCCAGCCGCCCTTGTCCTGCAGGCTCTGCGGCAGGTCCCAGTGGTAGAGGGTGGCCACCGGCGCGATGCCCCTGTCGAGCAGCGCGTCCACGAGCCGGTCGTAGAAGCCGAGGTCGGCCAGGCGCGGCCAGGCGACGGAGAAGCGGTAGGCCCCCAGTCCGAGCCACGACATCGTCTCGACGTCTTCGAGGTACCGGTGGTAGTGGTCGCACGCCACGTCGCCGGTGTGCCCGTCGCGGACCTTGCCGGGCGTGTGGGAGAAGGTGTCCCAGATCGAGGGCACGCGGCCGTCGGCGTCGACGGCTCCCTCGATCTGGTACGAGGCGGTGGCCGCTCCCCAGAGGAAGCCGTCAGGAAAAATCGTCATTGAGTGCTCTCACGTATGGTCAGGCGGGGTTCGAGAAGGGTCGACTGCGGTACGGGACGGTCGTCCAGTTTGGCCATGAGTAGTCTGACGGCCTGCCGGCCGACGTCTTCGGCGGGGACCAGCACTGAGGTCAGCGCCGGGCTGGCGCGCTCGGCGACGTCGTCGGGGCAGATCGCCACGACCGACACGTCCTCGGGCACCCTCCTGCCGAGGACCCGCAGCGCCCCCAGCACGTGCCCGGCCGCGGCCTCGTTGTGCACCACCAGGCCGGACACGCCCGGGTGCTCGTCCATCAGGTCGCGTACGGCCGAGCAGACCTCGTCGAACGACTCCTCGCACGGCCGGGTGACCGCCCGCACGCCGTGCCTGTCCGCCGCCTCGACGAAGCCCGCCAGGGTGCGCTCGGCGAAGCCGGTGCCGCGCTCGTAGACCACGCCCGGGGCCCCGAGCAGCGCGATCTCCCGGTGGCCGAGCCCCGCGAGGTGCTCGGCGCACAGCGCCCCGGCGCGGGCGAAGTCGAGGTCGACGCAGGTCAGCCCTTCCCTGTCCGCGGGGAAGCCGATCAGCACGCTGGGTTCGCCGAGACGGCGCAGCAGCGGCACGCGCGGATCGTGGATCTCCACGTCCATCAGCAGGAGGCCGTCGACCAGGGCGCTGGCCGCGACCCTGCGCAATCCGTCGGGACCCTCGTCCGCCGTCATCAGCAGCACGTCGTGGTCGTACTGCCGCGCGGTGGTCACGACCGAGGTGGCCAACTGCATCAGCACCGGCAGGTTCATGCCCGCGCGCAACGGCAGCACGAGCGCGATCACTTTGGCGCGCTTGCTGGCGAGCGCCCGGGCTCCGGCGTTCGGGTGGTACCCGAGCGCCCGGACGCTGTCGAGCACCCGCTGCCGGGTGGTCGCCGAGATGGCCCGCTTGCCGCTCAGCACGTACGACACCGTGCTGACCGCGACTCCGGCGTGCCTGGCCACGTCCGCGATGGTCGCCGTTCTTGGAGAGCTCACGGGCGCGACTCCGGCGCGCTCACCGCAAGCCGCTCGTCCTCGAACACCACATGAAGATCGCGCACTCCGGCCGCTCCCGCCAGAGGGGTGGCGAGCCCGGCGAAATCGTGCCTGTTCGGCGTGGGCGGCACCGTGACCGCTCCGATCACGTCGCCGTAGACGGGCGGCGCGGCGTCCCTGAACGAGGGGGCGTCACGGGCCTCGCAGCCGGCCGCCGGACCCGAGGCGGTGACCGGTTCGTTCATGAGGATCCGACCTTCCTGCCGAAGCGCTTCGATCGCCGGACGGAAGAACGCATCCTGAGGCGCCACCGTGCGTTCGACCTGCCGTGTTCGGTTCACCGAGGCACCGGATTCGAAGCGCTTCGAAAAGGAATCGAATGACGTTTCCGATGGGATAATTCCGGACTTATCCGGAAGGCTGCCGGTTCATTGGCTTCCGGTCAAGACCCAAGAAGGACCGCTCCATCCGTGCGCCCGTCGCACCGGAGACGCCGTACGGTCTGACCTGCGGCCGGTGACCGTGCGCCCGCACGAGTGCGCATGGCGGGTCCGAGCAGCCACGGCCCGAGGTGGACGTGGTAACCACCGAGGCGATGTCAACGGGAACGCGGGGCGGGAGTGGCCGCTCGCGGCCGGAGCACGCGGGACCTGGTCAGTCGGTGATCCGGGCCACCCTCCTGAGCTTGTTGACGGCGTCGAGGGCGGCCACCTTGTACGACTCGGCCAGCGTCGGGTAGTTGAAGACCGCGTCCACCAGATAGTCGATGGTGCCGCCGCAGCCCATCACCGCCTGGCCGATGTGGATGAGCTCGGTCGCCCCCGTGCCGAAGACGTGCACTCCGAGCAGCGTCCGGTCCTCGGGGGAGACCAGCAGCTTCAGCATGCCGTAGGTGTCGCCGATGATCTGGCCGCGGGCGAGCTCGCGATAGCGGGAGACGCCCACCTCGAACGGGATGAGCGAGTCGGTCAGCTCGTCCTCGGTCTTCCCGATGAAGCTGATCTCCGGGATGGTGTAGATCCCGATCGGCTGGAGCCCGTTCAGCCCGCTGACCGGCTCGTCGCAGGCGTGATAGGCGGCCAGCCTGCCCTGCTCCATCGAGGTCGCGGCGAGTGAGGGGAACCCGATGACGTCTCCGACTGCGTAGATGTGCGGGACGGAGGTCCGGTAGAACTCGTCGACCGCGATCCTGCCCCTGTCGTCGGCAGTCAGCCCCGCGGCCGTCAGGGCGAGGTTCTCGGTCATCCCCTGCCGGCCGGCGGAGTACATGACCGTGGACGCGGGGATCTTCTTGCCGCTCTCCAGGATGGTGAGGGCTCCGCGCGGGTGCTTCTCGACCGCGGCGACCGTCTCGCCGAACCGGAACGTCACCGCGAGGTCGCGCAGGTGATATTTGAGCGCCTCGACCACCTCGAGGTCGCAGAAGTCCAGCATCCGGTCGCGCCGCTCCACCACGGTGACCTTCGTGCCGAGGGCGGCGAACATCGAGGCGTACTCGATGCCGATGACCCCGGCGCCGACGACCACCATGGAGTCGGGCACCTGGTCCATCTGCAGGATGCCGTCGGAGTCGATGATCGTCTGGTCGTCGAACTGCACGCTGGCGGGCCGCGCGGGTCTCGTGCCGGTGGCGACGATGATCTTGTCGGCGGTGACCTTGATCTCGTTGCCGCGCTCGTCGACGACGGCCACGGTGTGCGGGTCCACGAAGTGGCCCGAGCCGCTCAGGACCGTCACGCGGTTGCGGGCCAACTGATTGCGGATCACGTCGACCTCACGTCCCACGACGTGCCGCGTCCGCACGGTCAGGTCGGTGACGGTGATGTCCTCCTTCAGCCGGTAGCTCTGGCCGTACATGTCCCTCTGGGTCAGGCCGGTCAGGTACAGCACCGCCTCGCGGAGCGTCTTGGAGGGAATGGTCCCGGTGTTGATGCAGACGCCGCCGATCATGTCGCGGCGTTCGACGATGGCGACCCGTCGTTCCAGCTTCGCCGCGGCGATCGCCGCCTTCTGCCCACCCGGTCCGGAGCCAAGGACAAGTACGTCAAAGTCGGTCACATCGTTAGTTTGAGGCTCCCAGGTGGCGCCGGAAAGACTTCCGTTCGTTTCACCTGGCCCGACCGGACATGTTGATCCGCGGTTCGCGCAGAGTTCACACGGCGCCGGACGACAGAGCGACGCGAGCCGGTCGCCCGGGTCAGTCGGCGGCCACCTGGGACAGCGGCACGCCCGTGTCGGCGAGCCTGTCTCTGTCGACGCGGGCGCCCGAGCGGATCAGTGTCTGGATCTGGTCGGCGACACCCCAGACGTTGACGTTCATGCCGGCCGTCACTCTGCCGTCCGCGATCCAGAACGCGATGAACTCACGCGACGCGAGGTCGCCTCGCACCACGACGTCGTCCACGTGGCCGGGCGACGCGTGGCCGCTGTACTCCATGCCCAGGTCGTACTGGTCGGTGTAGAAGTAGGGCAGCCGGTCGTAGGCGACGTCCCGGCCGAGCATGGCGCCCGCGGCGACCACGGGCTGGTTGAGGGCGTTGGCCCAGTGCTCGACACGGATGTGGGCGCCGAGCAGCGGGTGGTAGGCGCTCGCGACGTCACCGGCCGCGAAGATGTCAGGATCCGACGTGCGCAGGTCGGCGCCGACCCGAACGCCGTCGTCGACGGCCAGCCCGGCGGACCAGGCGAGGCCGGTGTTGGGGACCGCACCGATGCCGACGACGACCGCGTCCACGTCGAGACGGTCGCCGTCCGCCAGCCGCACCCCTCGGACCTGACCGTCCTGTCCGGTGATTTCCGCGACTCGCACTCCCAGCCGCAGATCCACGTCGTGACCGCGATGCAGGTCGGCGAACACGGAGGCGATCCGGGAGCCGAGTACGCGCAGGAGCGGCTGCGGCTCGATCTCCAGGACGCTCACCCGGACCCCGGCGGCGCGGGCGGCGGCGGCGACCTCCAGACCGATCCACCCCGCGCCGACGATCGCGATCCGGGAGACCTTTGCCAGAGCGTCCCGGATGCGCTCGCTGTCGTCCACGGTGCGCAGGTGCAGCACGCCGTCCAGGTCCGCCCCCGGAACGGCCAGGCGGCGGGGCGCGGCACCCGTGGCCAGCAGCAGCCTGTCATAGCCGAGCCGCTCCCCGTCGGACAGCGTGACCTGGTGCGAGCCGGGGTCCACTCCGGTCACCGCGACTCCCGAGCGGAGATCGACGTCGTGCTCCCCGTACCAGCCGGCGTCGTGGACGAAGATCTTCCCCCGCTCCGACTTCCCCTGCAGGTAGTCCTTGGACAGTGGCGGCCGCTCGTACGGCGGATGCGGCTCGTCGCCGATGAGCACGACCCGGCCGTCGAAATCCTGTTCCCGCAACGCCTCGGCGGCCTTGGCCGCGGCGAGCCCGCCGCCTGCGATCACGAACGTGGGGGGTGTGGACATGACGTCATGCTCCAGTCGACCTCGTGGCGGACGCGGGCGGGATGGCTGCGCCGAACTCGACGCAGCAGGCTCCCGGCCGGGGCGCCAGGGTGGCGTTGAGAGTGGTGGCGCCGAGTCCGCCGAGGAACCCGGCCAGGAAGGCGTGGTTGATCCCGCAGACCAGATCGGGATCCTTGGCGGCCAGCGGATGGAAGGGGCAGTTCCGCAGCCGGACCAGCGTCGGCGTGGCGCGTGCGGGCTCGAATCCATGGCGTTCGAGTATCTCGCCGACGCAGGTCAGAGCCCGTTCGGCCCCCAGGCGCCCCGGCCGCATCCGCTTCCGCTCGGCGTCGCCCAACTCGTGACCACGCTCGGCCGCCACGCGCAGTGCGGCGTCCCGTCCGCTCTCCCCCGGTCCCTGAGTCCGTACGGCGTCGAGCAGGATGCCTGCGAGCAGGCCGTGTTCACGCCGGGGGATGCTGACCTGGACGTCCAGATCGGCCGGCTCGTACACCTTCGGCGCGCGGCCGACCCGGCCCGTCTCTCGCGGCCGCCCGTACCCGGCCCGCAGCAGTCCCGCGGCGACCAGCTTGTCCAGATGGAAGGCCGCCAGCTTGCGCGAGATCCCGACGCTGTCGGCGGCCTCGTCCCGGGTGACCGGGCCGTCCGACCGCCGGATGTAGCCGTACATGCTGCGGCGCAGATCGTCGCTGAGCACCGCGGCGGCCGCGAGCGTGGGGTCCTCCATGGTCACCTGACCACAATAACACCAAAACTTGTTGGCTAAATAGCTTGATTGTCCAGCTTGTTGACGTTCCTCTCCGATATGGCTAACACTTGCTTCCGAAATAGGAGGTGGCCATGTCCAGTCCGGCACACCAGGCAGAACGGCCGGTGACGATGGTCCCGGGGGCCCACGGGCGCCCGCCGCGTCACGACCACGTGGACGTCGCGGCGGCCGAACGCGCCGCCGCACAGTTCCTCAGCGCCCTCGGCATCGCCGTCGACGCGGAAAGCCTGCGGGACACGCCTCGCCGGATGGCCCACGCCTACGCCGAACTGTTCAGCCCGCGCCCCTTCGACCTCACCACCTTCCCCAACGACGAGGGGTACGACGAGCTCGTCCTCGTCCGCGCCATCCCCGTCCGGTCCGTGTGCGAGCACCACATGCTTCCCTTCTCCGGCGTCGCCCACGTGGGGTACCTGCCCGGGCGGCGCATCGTCGGCCTGTCGAAACTCGCCCGGATCGTGGAGCATTTCGCCTGCCGTCCGCAGGTGCAGGAACGCCTCACCAAACAGGTCGCCGACTGGTTGCAGGCCCGACTCCACCCCAAGGGAGTCGGTGTGGTGGTCGAGGCCGACCACAGTTGCATGACACTGCGCGGCGTCCGCGCCCCCGGATCGCACACGGTCACCTCGGCCCTCCTGGGCGTGCTCCGCGACGACGCTCGTTCGCGCAGCGAGTTCTTCGCCCTCGCCCATCCCACCGGCCGTTGACGGAGGCGACAGGCAGCCCATGGAGATCTGGATCAACCCCGACTGCTCGAAGTGCCGTTCCGCCCTGTCCCTCCTGGACGCCGAGGGCGCGGAGTACACCGTCCGGCGCTATCTGGACGAGCCGCCCACAGAAGACGAGCTACGTGACGTCCTGGCCAGGCTCGGCCTCGAGCCGTGGGACATCACCCGGACCGGTGAGAGGGAGGCGGACCGCCTCGGCATCGCCGGCTGGCCGCGCGACCCCGCGGACCGCGATCGGTGGATCCAGGCGCTGGCCGCCCACCCGATCCTGATTCAGCGCCCCATCATCACGGCCGACGACGGGCCCGCCGTCATCGGCCGGTCCGCCGACGCCGTCCGCTCCGTCCTCGGGCCGCCACAGCCGAGCCCGTCGCCGCAGAACGGAGCCCCTTGATCACCCGCGAGCAGGCGAAGCAATCCGAGTGCAACTCAGACGCAACCGGGGCGAGCCACCCTGCCAAGTATGTGGAAGGACACTTCGCGGTATCTCAGTGAGCTCCTCATCTGGGAGATCGAGGACTATCTCAGCGCGCAGGCGGTGAAGCCGGACAAGGCACGCGTCGCGTACCTGCGGCTGGTCGACCACCGGGCCGCGGCCGCGGTCGCGGCCGACCTGGAGGCGGGCGGCAGCTTCTACGCGGCGGCCAAGCGGGCGCACGTGTTCGGCATGACCCTGCCCGGCGACATGTTCGGCGTGGTGACCCGGGCAGAGCGTCCCGGCGTGTTCGACGCCGTGCCCGGCACCACGTTCCCTCCCGTCCCCGACGGCGAGGGCTATGTGATCATCAGGTTGATCGCCTTCGAGTCCTGACCCGGACTACCGCCGCCCGCCGGGGGCGGTCTCACGGTCGGCGATGGTCTTCGCGCCCTCCTTACGCGCACAGTGGGCGCAGCAGAACCACCGCCCGTCCATGGCCACGCCGTGCCCGACGATGCGGCACGAGCAGTGCTCGCACACGGGCGCCATTCGGGTGATCGCGCACTCGAAACTGTCGAAGACGTGCACCACTCCCTGAGCGTGCACCTCGAATGCCATGTCGTAATCGTTGCCGCAGACCTCGCAGGTCGCCATGGTCCACCCCCGGTCAGCCGATATTCCGACTCCGGCATACCCCTCGGGCCAGACCTGCGAACCGCGATGGACCGCGCATAACAACGGGCTGACCAGGACTTTCATCACGGACCTGGCGCCCGATGACGGTGAAGATCAGGATCACGGCGAGGACAGCCCCACGGCGGCGACCGCGACCACGCCGCTGATGAGAAGGCTGTTCCAGAGCTTCTCGCCGAAATCCACCCGATTACAGAAGTCGACGATCCCGCCGAGGTAGAGCTCCTTGGGCAGGCTCCGCTTGACGCCCGGAAGATCGAAATAGATACCTTAGGGCGACTTTCACCCTTTTGTTCCGCTTTATGCCGGTTTTGGGTAATGTAACCGGCAAGTAGGGGGCAGGAGGTGGCATGAACAGGTTCGTTCACGTGATGCCGCTCGACGACGTCATCAGCCATGAGGGCACGCCGGACTGCATCTGTGGACCGGCCGGGCAGATCGTGAGCGCGGCGGACCTCCTGGAGGACCCCGACCTCGACGGCGTCGTCGACCCTGACGACCTGACCGACCTCGAGGACGAGGACGTCCTGGACGGCGCGGACTCCCCCGGCATCGGCCTGGCCGACTGGGAGCGGGCGGACGGCCTGGAACAGGCGGACGAGGACGACGGACCTGAGGGCGACCCCCGCCTGGCGGTCTGCATCATCATCTACCACCACTACGCCCTACGCCCCTGCTACGAATGGGAAGCCTCCCCCGAGCCCTAACCCCTCCGCGAACCCCTCCGCGTGATCATGCACAGATTCGCGGAGATGCCGTCCGACCAGCCCCACACCGCGCGTGATCATGCACACCCTCGCGGGGAGACCCTCCGACCAACCCCTTCACAGTTCGTGATCATGCACACATTCTGCGCGATCCCGCGCGACCTGCGCCGACACCTCCCGTGATCATGCACAGATTCGGCGGGATCACCTCCGACCTGCACAGACCCTTTTCGTGATCATGCGCGTCGATCGCACGGGCCAGCTCGCCGCGATGATCGCGTTCGCGACCGATACCTGCCGTACGGCACGCAAGGGGTACCTACCTGCATGATCACGGACTGGATCAGCCAAGGTCACACGGCGGTGGCGCGAACCCGTGCATGATCACGGCAGGCCTTACCGCAGGCAAGCGGACACTTCCCCGAATTTGTGCATGATCACGAAAGGTGCCTGCGCAGGTCAGGTGGGCTGCCACCGAATGTGTGCATGATCACGCCCAAGAATCACGCCCAAGAATCACGCCTAAGGGTCACGCCCAAGGGTCACACCTAAGGGGTTGCCTGAGGGGTCAGGGGAAGGCTCGGAGGGCGATTTCGACGGCGCGGGCCAGTTCCTCGCGGGTGGCGCCGGCGGAGGCGTGGACGGCCAGGCCCTCCGACACGGTCATGACGTAGCGGGCGAGGTCGTCGGGATCGTTCTCGGGGGCCAGGTCACCGTCCTCGATCGCGCGGCGGAACCGGTCGCGCATCGCGACCTCCCCACCCTTGCGCGCCTGGGCGAGGGTCTCGGTCACCTCGGCGTTGTCGGGCCCGCAGGACAGACCGCCCTGAATGGACAGACACCCCGGCGGCCGCCCCGGCATGGTCACGGCCTTCGCGTTCTCCCGCAGGAAGGTCTCGGCGACCTTCCTGGCGGTCGGCGCGGCCAGGGCGTCGCGCGCGTAGGCCATGTCGACCGCGGCGTAGCGGGCGAGCACCTTGCCGAACAGGTCACGCTTGTTGCCGAAGGCGGCGTACATGCTGGTCTTGTTGATTCCCATCGCCTCGGTGAGGTCACTGAGCGAGGCGCCCTCGTAGCCCTGACGCCAGAAGACCTCGAGTGCCCGGTCCAGCGCCGCATCGGCGTCGAATCCGCGAGGCCGGCCGATCACGGCCCGTCCAGTGCTGCTCATGCGCTTCAGGGTACCCAACACAAACCGATCGGTACACAAGTCGGCCGGGCGGTGCTATGGTCGGTTTCGGTACCGATCGGTACCGAAGTTTTCGCAGGAACAGGATTAGAACTATGGGACAGCTCGAAGGCAGGACCGCCGTCGTCACCGGGGGCACCACGGGCATCGGACTCGCCGCGGCGCAGCGACTGGCGCAGGAGGGCGCGTTCGTGTTCGTCGCCGGCAGGCGCAGGCCGGAACTCGACGACGCGGTACGGAAGATCGGCCCCAACGCCGTCGGCGTCCAGGGCGATGTATCGGACCTGGCTGACCTCGACCGCCTTTACGCCGCGGTCGAGCAGCGGGGACAGGGAGTGGACGTGCTGTTCGCCAACGCGGGAGGCGGCGCCTTCGCGCCGCTCGAGCAGGTCACCGAGGAGCACTTCGACCGGACCTTCGACACCAACGTCAAGGGCACACTCTTCACCGTCCAGAAGGCGCTGCCACTGCTCAACGACGGCGCGTCGATCATCTTGACCTCCTCCAGCAGCGCGGACTCGGGCGACGAGGCCTTCGGCGTGTACGCGGCGTCCAAGGCGGCCATCCGCTCCTTCGCCCGCACCTGGGCCAACGAACTCCGGGTCCGCGGCATCCGGGTCAACGCCATCACACCCGGGCCGGTCGACACTCCCGGATTCAGCGGCCTGGCCCCCGACGAGGAGCAGGCCGAGCAGCTCAAGGGCTACATGGCGAGCCAGGTGCCCATGGGCAGGATGGGCCGGCCGGAGGAGGTCGCCGACGCGGTCCTGTTCCTCGCCTCCGGTCAGAGCACCTTCGTCACCGGCTCCAACCTCTACGTCGACGGCGGCTTGAACCAGATCTGAGACCAGAGCCGACAGACGGACAGGAGCGTCAACGATGGACCTGGGACGAACGGGAATCTGGAGCACGGAACTCCGCCTCGGCGATCCGGGCGAGACGACGGACGCCGCGGCCGAACTCGACGATCTCGGCTGGGGAACACTGTGGATCCCCGGCCTGGGCGGCGGCGACGTCCTCGGTGACATGGAAAGGCTGCTGCGGGCCACCCGTACGGCCAAGGTGGCCGCCGGCGTCATCAGCATCTGGCGGCACGACGCCGAGGAGATCGCCCGGGGGCACGCCGCGCTCCGGGAGTCGTACGGCGCACGCATCCTCACTGGCCTCGGGGTGAGCGACCCCGCCACCGCGGCCGGAGCGGGCCGCCCGTTCCGGCCGGTGGCGGACATGAACGGGTATCTCGACCGCCTCGACCACGCGGACGTCCCCCTCCCCGCGGACGAGCGCATCCTGGCCGCGCTGGGCCCGCACCTCGTACGGCTGGGCGGGCGACGCACCTCGGGGGTGCACCCGTTCATGGTCACGCCCGAGTCCACGGCGGCCACGCGGGAGTCGCTCGGGCGGGGGCCAACGCTCGCCCCCTACCAGGCCGTCGTGCTGGACAGGGATCCCGAGAGGGCCCGTGCCACCGCGCGCGGCTTCCTGGGGCCGTTCCTGACCATGGGTCACTACACCAGAAGTCTGCGGCGCCAAGGGTTCGCCGACGAGGATCTGGCCGACGGCGGCAGCGACCGCCTGATCGACGGAGTCGTGGCCTGGGGGGAGGTCGAGGCGATCGCCGGCCGCGTGAGAGAACACCACGACGCGGGGGCCGACCACGTCGCCCTCCACGTCCTGCGTGCGGACGGGACGTTCCCGCGCCGTGAGTGGCGAGAGCTGGCGCCCCTCACCCGCTGACGCCTCCGGATGCCGAGGGCGTACGGCTCCCGTGACCCGCGGCACTGGTGTCGCTCATCCCGCGTCAGCCCGGCGCCCACGCCGCCGCGCGATCGCCGAGAGCGGCTACGTCGTCAACCGCAACGCCCGCAGCCTCGTCACGCAGCGGACCGGGTCGGTCGTCATGGTGCTGTCCGAGCCGCACGAGAGGGCCGATGGACACGCCGGGCGCCACCCAGCGGTTGGAGGGCTTCCTGACGCCGTGGTCGAAGGCGGAGCGCGGCGTCAGGTGGGGCGTCGGTGTCCGGATCGCATCGTCTGATCGGCGCGGGCGGGCGGACACCCGAAACGGACAAAGTTCCTGCTAAGTGGATAATTAGGCAGATAATGCGCGCCGCCGCGTCCCGGGCCGGCCGGGGCGAGCCGCACCGAACGGCGCCCGCGTACGGCGGAGGCCGCCGTACGCACCATCGACACTGCAAGCGGAAAACAAGGGGACCGCAAGCGGGAGGGAGCATAGTCTGCTCACCATCGTCGCAAGGAGGCACGGATCATGAGACGGATAAGGATCTCCCGGCCACGCCGCACCCGCCGCGTCACCGGCCTCTTCGACCTCGATCTCCGCTCCCCCTCCGGCCGCCGCCTGCCTTACTGATCTCTTTACGCCTGCTTTACGCGATCCCCTGTATTTATCTGGGACGGATAACGGAATCATCACGGTCGGGGGGTCTACATGCTCAAGGTGGTGCCGTCTCTCGCCAAGGTCAGGGACATCAGTCCGTTCCTGCGCCGCAGGCCCATCCGGCCCAGCCGCAAGGTCGTCGACCTGCGGGCCTACACCGGAGGCAACGTCATCCGACTCCCCCGCACCTCGGGTCCGACCCCGGCGGCGTGATCGGATCCGGCGGCAGGCCTCTGAGGCTTCCGGCCGGCTCCGCACTTGGGTTAGATGTCACCTTATGAGTGATCTGTCGGCTACCAGCCGAACCCGCCACAGCCGGCTCCGGGAGCAGGGCCGCACCGACCGCGCCGATCTCTTCGCGGTCCTGAACGCCGGGTTCATCTGCCACCTGGGGATCGTCGTCGACGGCGACCCCATGGTCGTGCCGACCGTCTACGGATTCGACTCAGGCCACATCTACGTGCACGGATCGGTCGCCAGCCGCAGCCTCACCTCGGGGACGACCGTGTGCGTGACGATCACCCACGTCGACGGCCTCGTGCTCGCCCGCTCGGTGTTCGAGCACGGGGTCAACTACCGCAGCGCCATGATCTACGGCGTTCCGCGCGTGCTTGAGGGCGAGGAGAAACTGGCCGCGCTCGAATGCCTGACCGAGCACGTCGCCCCCGGCCAGTGGGACTACGCGCGCCGGCCCAACCGCAAGGAACTGGCCGCCACGACCATGCTGGCGATCCCTCTGGAGGAGGCCTCGGTCAAGGTGCGGCAGGGCCCGCCGGAGGACGCCGACGACCCGCACGACGTCTGGGCGGGCGTGCTGCCGCTGTCGACCTCGTGGCGGGAACCGGTCACCGACCCGCACGCGAGCCACCCGGTCCCCGACCACGTCGCCCGCCGGACGTCCGGAGATCAGGGAGTCGTCTGACCCAGCGCACGGCGGATGAGATCGTCGCTCAGCACGCGCAGGCGGGCCCTGGCCTCGGCGTCGTACGCCTGGGAGTCCGCTCGGGCCTCGCGCGTGCCGTTGAAGTAGCGGCCACTCGGGACGTCCTCGTCGATGAGGCGCAGGGTCGCGTCGCCCCCCTCACTCACCGGCGAGAGGATCGGGGCCCCCGAGTCACGGACCATCGTGGTGTCCATGTAGGTCGCCGGGTGCAGGGCGGTGACGGACACCCCCTGACCGGCCAGTTCGGCCGCCAGGTCGACGGTGAACATGATCTGCGCCAGCTTGCTCTGCGAGTACGCCCGCTGCCTGCCGTACTCCTTCGTGAGCAGGGGATCGCCGAAGTCGATCGCCTGCTGACCCGCCGAGGCCACGTTCACGATCCGGGCGGGAGCCGACCTGACCAGCAGCGGGACGAGCCGCCGGGCCAGGTGACAGCCGGCCAGATAGTTCACCGCGAACCTGAGCTCGATGCCGTCACGGCTCTCCTCCCTGCCGGATCCGGGCACTCCCCCGCCGATGCCCGCGTTGTTCACGAGCACGTCCAGCCGGTCGAACCGCTCCTCGACCTCGGTGGCCATGCGGTCGACCTGGCGAAGGTCCGCCAGGTCCGCCAGCACGCCCTCGGTGGCGCCGCCGATCTCCTCGCGCACCCGTCGCACCCGGTCGGCGTCCCGTCCGTGGACGATCACCCGGTCGCCCCTGGAGGCGATGCGCCCGGCGAGGTGACGGCCCAGGCCGTCCGTTGCGCCGGTGATGAGAATCGTCCTCATGCCGTTCCCCTGATTAAATCGAGACATTATGCCTCGTAAAGGCTAAACGAGACACCGTGTCCTGTAAAGTGACCGCATGGTCGGCAGACCGCGCAGCGAAGCTTCCCGCAGGGCCATCCTCGAGGCCGCCCTGCGGCTGTGTGAACGCGACGGCTATCCGAACGTGACGCTCAAGGCCGTCGCCGCGGAGGCGGGCACCGGCCGTCAGACGCTCTACCGGTGGTGGAACACCAAGGCCGACGTGCTCCTGGAGGCCATGACCACCATCGTCGCGCCGCGCATCCCCCCGTCGCCGCCCGACCTGCGGTCCTTCCTGCTGGACACCTTCGCCCTGACGGACGGAGTCGCCGGACGCGTGGTCGTGGGGCTCATGGCCGAGGCGCAGAGCGACCCCGATCTCGCGGAACGGTTGCGTACCCTGCTCATCGGCCCCCGGCGGGCCGCGCTGAGGAAGGTGCTGGAGGGCGCCCTCTCCTCGCACGCCGACCTCGACCTGACCGTCGACATGATCTTCGGGGCGATGTGGTACCGGCTGCTCAACCGGCATGCGCCCGTCGACGCCGCCCTCGCCGAAGAGATCACGGACCTGGTGCGGAGGATCAGCTGAGACGACGATCGATCCGCAAGTGGAGCGGCGGATGCCCGGGAGACTCGAAGCCGAGAGACCGATACAGGCTCATGCCGTCCTGGGTGGCGTTGAGGCTGATCACCCCGACCTCCGTCTCGTCACGGAACCAGCCGAGCAGCGCGACCAGGCACGCCCTCGCGTATCCCAGTCGCCGGCCGCGCACGTCCGTGCTGATGTTGAAAACGTGGCCGTGGCATCCACCGGCGTTCGTCGGGCTGGGCGCACGGTCCTCGCAGATCCCCGCGGCACAGCTCACGACGCCCAGTTCGGGATCGTCGGCCACGAACGCCGCGAACCGCGACGGCTCCTTCAGCCGCTCCTCGAACCAGGAGACGGCGCCGTGACGCCATGCGGCGTCCCGGCCGCCGATGTCGAGACCCATCTCCCCGAGCATGAGCGCGCGGAGCCGTACCAACGCGGGGACATCGCCCGGTACGGCCCGCCGGACCCGCGACGCGGCGGGAGTCCCGGGCTCGGAGCCGCCGGCCGGGCCGGGCCCCGCGACCGGATCTGAAGTTCCCCGACCCCTTGGGTCGTCAGCTGACACCGGCATGTTCCCATCGTGCGCCTCGCCGTCCGGCCGGACGACGGCCGGAACCGCTCAGCGGCCGGAGCCGATCGACGGCCGGAGCCGGTCGGCGGGCCCGGACCGCCGCTCGCGGTCCTCCTCGCGCTCCGCTTACGCGACCGCCCGCTCATCAACGGCGCCATGATGCAGGATGGTGGATGTGACCCCTTCGCCAGCGGTCGTCCAGCCGGATCGGGAGCTCATCATCGAGATCCTCGACGAGCTGGATCTCGAGCACACCGTCGACTCCGAGGGGGATCTCGCGATCTCGACCTCGGAACTGACGGTCTTCTTCCTGTTCGGCTCGGAGGGAGACCTTTTCACGATCCGGACCTTCTACGACCGGCACTACTCGGTCGACGAGAAGCCGATGCTGCTCACGGCGCTGAACGAGTGGAACGCCGACACCATGTGGCCGAAGGTCTACGCGTTCACCCCGGACAGCGGCCTGATCCGGGTCATCGGCGACGCGCAGCTGTACATCGGCGCGGGCGTCACCCGGGAGCATCTCACCACGGTCATCGCCCACTGGGTCAGGTTCGCGATCAAGTTCCACCGCTGGCTGGCCGACCGCCTCGCCTTCGAGTCCGACTGAGCGGCTCAGGCCGGACCGGGCGGCTGAGCCGTCAGCCTTGGGCGAGAGCCTCCTTCAGCGTCTCGGCCGTGAAGCGCGGGCCGTAGGCCGGCTTGTCCCGCTGGAACCTGCGGCCCTCGGCGAGCGGACCGGCGTCGACCACGTCGAAGCCGAAGGAGTCGATCAGCTCGGCGACGACCTTCTTGGCCTCCGCGTCGTCACCCGCGATGGGCAGCGCGCGCCTGCCCTCCGTACCCCTCGACACGCCCTCTTCCCCCAACTGGGCATAGTGGATCGAGTTGAACGCCTTGACCACCTGGGACGCCGGCAGGTGGGCGGCCAGCGTCTCGCTGTCGGACGTCTCACCCGAGTCGATGTCCGGGAAGCGCCCGTCACGCTCGTGGTAGTAGTTGTTCGTGTCGATCACGATCTTGCCGGCGAGCGGCTCGACCGGTACCTCGCGGTAGCGGCCGAAGGGGATCGTCACCACGACGATGTCTCCGGCCGCCGCCGCCTCGGCCGCGGTCGCCGCGCGAGCTCCGGGGCCGAGTCGCTCGACCAGTTCCGACAGGGTCTCCGGACCGCGGGAGTTGCTCACGACCACCGAGTGGCCGGCGTCGAGCGCCAGCTTCGCGACCGTGCCACCGATGTGCCCGCTGCCGATCAGTCCAATAACCATGGCCGCTGCAACACACCGCCGACAGGTCGCATTCCCCGCTCAGCGCAGTGTGCGGAAGAACTCCCGCACGTCGGCGACCAGCAGGTCAGGCGTCTCCATGGCCGGGAAGTGCCCACCCGTGCCGAACTCCGACCAGTGACCGATCTCGTTGTCCGGGTCGAGCAGGCTCCGGATGCCGTTGTCGGCGGCGAACACCGCCACGCCGAGCGGCCCGGACGAGCTCAGCCGGCCGTGCCCGCCCTCGCCGCCGGACCGGGCGACGATCTCCTTGAAGGCCTTCATCCCCTCGTAGCCGAAGTTGGCCGAGGAGGCGCCCGATCCCGTGAACCAGTACAGGCTCACGCCGGTCAGCAGGTGGTCCCGGTCGACGGCGTCCTCCGGGAGTTCGGCCGCCGGATCCGTCCACTCGCGGAACTTCTCGGCGATCCAGGCCAGCTGGCCGGCCGGCGAGTCGTTGAGCGAGTAGGCGAGGGTCTGCGGCCGGGTGGACTGGATCTCCAGGTAGCCCATGCCGTCCGACTGGAACGCGTTGAACCGTTCGGCGCGGACGCGGTCGGCCTCGCCGAGCCCGCCGAGCGGCACCGGCGGCCCGAACGGCACCGGCCCCGGTCCGTTGATGTGCACGCCGGCGACGCGATCGGGCGCGAGCATCGCGAGCATTCCCGACACCCCGGACCCGATGTCGCCGCCCTGTGCGGCGAACCGGTCGTAGCCGAGCCGGTCCATCAGCTCGATGAACGCGCCGGCGACCCGGAAGATGTTTCCCCAGCCCTGCTCGCGGACCGGGTTGGAGAACCCGAAGCCCGGCAGCGAGGGGACCACCACGTGGAAGGCGTCCGCGGGGTCGCCGCCGTACGCCCGGGGGTCGGACAGCGGGCCGACGACCTTGGCGAAGTCCGCGAACGACCCCGGCCACCCGTGCGTGAGGATCAGCGGCAGGGCGTCCGGCTCGGGTGAGCGTGCGTGGACGAAGTGGAAGTCCTGCCCGTCGATCGTCGTCGTGAACTGCGGGAGCCTGTTGAGCTCCGCCTCGTGCTCGCGCCAGTCGTACCCGTCGCGCCAGTACGCGGCGAGCCCCTTCAGGTACTCCAGGGGGACGCCGCGGGTCCAGCCGGCGCCGGGGATCTCCCCGGGCCACCGTGTACGGCCCAGGCGGTCGTTCAGGTCGTCGAGGTCGGCCTGCGGGATGTCGATGTGGAACGGACGGATGTCTGCGGTGTTCTCCATGACGGCGACGTTGTCACCGCATGCGGAAAGCTTCGTTCCGCGTTCGATGAGATGGTGAAGAAATGCTGGAAACCTCGGCACGTCTCCTTCGTCTGCTGTCGCTCCTGCAGACCCCCCGCGACTGGACGGGGCCGCAACTCGCCGAACGGCTCGGCGTGACCACCCGGACCATCCGCAACGACGTGGAGCGGCTGCGCTCCCTCGGCTATCCCGTGCACGCGACCCCGGGGGTCGCCGGCGGCTACCGGCTCGGCGCAGGCGCCCGTCTGCCACCGCTGCTGCTCGACGACGAGGAGGCCGTCGCGGTCGCGGTCGGGCTCAGGACGGCGGCGGGCGGCAGCGTCTCCGGGATCGAGGAGACCTCGCTGCGCGCACTGGCCAAGCTCGAGCAGGTGCTGCCCGCACGACTGCGGGACCGGGTCACCACGATGCAGAGCCAGACGGTCGCCGTCCCCGGAACGGGCCCGACTGTCGACGCCTCCGTCCTGACCGTCCTCGCGGGGGCCGCACGCGACCGTCAGCGGCTGCGGTTCGACTACACGGGCCACGACGGTACGGCAGGCAGGCGTGAGGTGGAGCCGCACCGCCTCGTGCACGCCCGCGGCCGCTGGTACCTCGTCGCCTGGGACGTCGCCCGGCGGGACTGGCGGACGTTCCGGGCCGACCGCATCGAGCCCAGGACCCCCACCGGCCCGCGTTTCGCCCCGCGGGAGCTTCCCGACCTCGAGACGTACGTCATGGCCGGGTTGGGGCAGGCCACCTGGAGGTACCGCGCCCGCGTGACCGTGCACGCGCCCGCCGGCGTCATCGCCGGACGGCTGCCGCCCGCCATCACCGTCGAGGCGGTCGACGAACACACCTGCGTGATCACCGCCGGGTCGGACACCCCGCACATGCTCGCCCTCTATCTCGGCATGCTCGATGCCGACTTCGAGGTCACGGAGCCGCCCGAACTCGTCGAGCACATCCGGCGGCTCGGCGAGCGCTACTCCCGAGCGGCGCCGTGATCACGCCCCCGAGTCGCGCAGGAGGTCGTTGAGCTCACCGTAGGCGATCGCCTCGGCGAGAGTTCCGTACGTACCGGTGGTGAGCACCTCTCGGGCGACGCGCCGGACGACGGCGTAGGCGGCCTCGGCGATGGACGAGCCGAGACTGACGCGCGCGACCCCCGACGCGGCCAGTTCCGCGACCGTCGGCGCGCCCGGACCGGCGAGCACGTTCACCGGCGCACCCGACCCCTTCACCAGGGCCAGGACGAGCTCAGGGTCGGTGACGCCGGGCACGAAGATCCCGTCCGCGCCGGCGGCGACATAGGCCTCGGCGCGGTCCAGGGTGTCCGCCAGCCGGGTCCCGGGGTCTCCGGCGGACATCAGGTAGGTGTCGATCCTCGCGTTGATGAACAGGTCGGCCGGAGCGGCGGCCTCCCGGGCGGCCGCGATCCGTTCCGCCTGCTCCCCCACCGCGAGGAGCTTCCCCGGCCCGGAATGACGGGCGTCTTCGATGTTGATCCCGACGGCTCCGGCGGCGACCACGTCCCGGACCGTCGCGGCGACCCCGCCGGGCGCGTCCGCATAACCGCTCTCGATGTCCGCGGTCACGGGAACGCTCACCGCGGCGGCCACGCGGGCGACGAGATCGACGGCGAGGCCCCGGTCGAGCCGGTCGCCGTCGGCGGCGCCGAGACTCCACGCGACGCCCGCGCTGGTCGTGGCGATCGCCGCGGCGCCCGCGGCCTCCACCACGCGCGCGCCGGCCACGTCCCACGCGTTGGGCAGCACGAGCGGGCGTCCGCTCGTGTGCAGGTCGCGGAACAGCCGGGCGCGGTCGGCCGAGGTCGAGGTCTGGGTGTGCGAAATGGACATACGAACATTCCAGCGGGATCCGCCTCTCGAGGTCTGGCGAGATTCCGACATCAACGTCATCCGACGGCCGTGTCGACGTTGATGTCGGATTTCCGCTAGCTTGCACGGATGGCCGGCTCCACAGTTGTCCATATGCATGATGACCGGGACCGATGCGTGCGAGCCGTGCAGTCCAAGGACGCCCGGTTCGACGGATGGTTCTTCACCGCGGTCGTCACCACGGGGATCTACTGCCGGCCGAGCTGTCCGGGGGTGCCGCCCAAACCGGAGAACATGCGGTTCTACCCGACCGCGGCCGCGGCGCAGCAGGCGGGTTTCCGGGCGTGCAAACGGTGCAGGCCGGACGCCAGCCCCGGGTCCCCGCGATGGAACGAGCGGGCCGACATCGTGGCCCGGGCCATGCGCCTGATCGCCGACGGCGTCGTGGACCGCGACGGCGTCTCGGGGCTCGCCACCCGGCTCGGGTACAGCACCCGCCAGATCGAACGGCAGCTCATGGCCGAGATGGGCGCCGGGCCGCTGGCGCTCGCGCGTGCCCAGCGCGCCCAGACGGCCCGGATCCTCATCGAGACGAGCTCCCTGTCCATGAGCGACGTCGCCCATGCCGCGGGGTTCGGCAGCGTACGGACGTTCAACGACACCGTCCGCGAGGTCTTCGCCCTCACCCCGAGCGAGTTGCGGGCGCGCTCGGCCCGCGGACAGCAGGCCGCGGTCCCCGGCGTGCTCACCCTGCGCCTGCCGTTCCGGGCGCCGCTGTGCCCCGACAACCTCTTCGGCCATCTCGCGGCGACCGCGGTGCCCGGAGTGGAGGAGTGGCGGGACGGCGCCTATCGGCGGACGCTCCGCCTTCCCCGCGGGCACGGGGTGGTCGCGCTGCGGCCCGCACACGAGCACATCGCCTGCCTGCTCACACTGACCGACCTGCGCGATCTGTCGACCGCCATCGCGCGATGCCGCCAGTTGCTCGACCTGGACGCCGATCCCGTCGCCGTCGACGACCTGTTGCGCCGCGACCCGGCCCTCGCCCCGCTCGTGGACAAGGTCCCCGGACGGCGGGTGCCCCGCACCGTCGACGCGGACGAGTTCGCCGTCCGCGCGGTGCTCGGGCAGCAGGTGTCCACGGCCGCGGCGCGCACCCACGCCGGACGGCTGGCCGCGGAGTACGGCAGGCCGGTCGCCGACCCCGGTGGCGGCCTCACCCGCCTGTTCCCCGACGCGGCGGCGCTGGCCGAACTCGACCCGGCCGGGCTCGCCCTCCCCCGGGCACGCCGCGACGCCGTCGTCTCGCTGGTCCAGGCCCTGGCGGCCGGAGACGTCGACCTCGGTGCCGGCAACGACTGGCAGCGGGCCCGCGCCCAGCTCGCCGCCCTGCCCGGGATCGGACCATGGACGGTCGAGACCGTCGCCATGCGCGCCCTCGGCGATCCTGACGCCTTCGTGCCCGGCGACCTCGGAGTCCGCGTCGCCGCACGGGAACTGGGCCTGCCCGCGACCCCCGCCGCGCTGAGCCGGCACGCCGCCGCCTGGCGGCCCTGGCGCGCATACGCCGTACAACATCTGTGGGCCACCGGTGATCACTCGATCAACCGCATGCCGGGCACCCCGGCGGACCACCGACCGGAGAAAAGGGATCTGTGATGACCACGAAAGCCCCCGCGGGCCACCGCACGCACACCGTGGTGGACAGCCCGGTGGGCCCGCTCACCCTCGTGGCGACGGGCGGCGTCCTGAGCGGGCTCTACATGGAGGGACAGCGGCACCGCCCCGGCGAGGAGACGTTCGGCGAGCCGGACGACACCGCGTTCGACGAGGTGAGCGAGCAACTGACGGCATATTTCGCCGGGCGGCGCACGACTTTCGACCTCCCGCTGGCGATGGCGGGCACGCCGTTCCGGCAGCGGGTCTGGGCCGCCCTCCGTGAGATCCCCCACGGCGAGACGATCTCGTACGGGCAGCTCGCGGACCGGATCGGGCAACCGGCCGCCGTCCGGGCGGTGGGCCTGGCCAACGGCAGGAACCCGATCGGAATCATCGTGCCCTGTCATCGCGTCGTCGGCGCCACGGGCAGCCTGGTGGGCTACGGCGGCGGACTGGACCGCAAGCGGCAGCTGCTCGCCTTCGAGCGACAGGTCAGCGGAGCCGCGCTCTTCTGAGCCCGCCTTGTGGGCCCGCCTTCTGGGCCCGCCTTGTGAGCCCGCGGAATTTCAGCGGCGGCCGGGACACCCCGATCACTAGCGTGTCCGCCATGGAATCATTCGGGCGTTTCCTCAACGTGGTCGACGTGGAGGCGACCTGCTGGGACGGCCCGCCTCCACCAGGGCAGACCAGTGAGATCATCGAGATCGGGCTCTGCGTCGTCGACCTGGAGTCCCTGGAACGGGTGTCGCGTCACCGCTTGCTGGTCCGCCCGGCCCGGTCGAAGGTCAGCGAAGTCTGCACCGAACTGACCGGTCTGACGCAGCGGGAGGTCGACGGCGGCGTCGGATTCCAGGAGGCCTGCGACGTCCTGCGGCGCGACCACCACGCCCGTTGCCGCACCTGGACGAGCTGGGGCGACTACGACAGACGGCAGTTCGAGCGGCAGCGCGCATCCGGCGGCTACCCCTTCGGGGCCCGGCACGTCAACACCAAGCTCACCTACTCAGAGACGTACGGCCTGACGCGCAGGCTGGGCATGAAGGCCGCCCTGGAGCACGCCGAGCTGCCGTTGGAGGGCCGCCACCACAGCGGCGCCGACGACGCGTGGAACATCGGCGCCCTCGTCCTGCGGATGGCGCACGCCCGGCGGGGACGGCCGGACGACCCCTGGGCCTTCACGCCCTGAGCCCGATCACGGCCGAAGGCCCCGGCGTCACCGCCAGGGCCTTCGGTTCACCCGTGTCCGTTCGGCGTCCCCGCCGATGCGAGGACGCCGCCGCGACGTCAGCTGCAGCCGCTGGTGCTGCCGCAGCCCTCGCAGACGTAGCAGCTGCCGGCGGGCCGCATCTTCGTCCCGCAGGTCATGCACAGCGGGGCGTCGGCCGTACGGCCGGCGTGGCTCTCCAGCGACGGGATGAGCTCGAGTTCCTGCCGGGCGGGGGCAGGAGCCGCCGCGGACTTGCCCTCGGCCTGCTTGCCCTCGGCCGGCTTCGCCTCGATCGGCGCCGACTGGGCGAGCGCGGCGGTGTCCACGACGTCCTGGAGCGCCGCCGGGTCCTCGCCTCGCGCCTGAGCCGTACGCTCGGCGGCCGAGTAGATGCCCAGCGCCGCCCGGTCCTCGTACGGCAGGTAGTCGAGGGCCAGCCGCCGGAAGATGTAGTCCATGACGGACTGCGCCATCCGGACGTCCGGGTCGTCGGTCATCCCGGCCGGCTCGAACCGCATGTTGACGAACTTCTGGACGAAGGTGTCCAGCGGCACGCCGTACTGCAGGCCGATCGAGATGGCGACGGAGAACGCGTCCATGACGCCGGCGAGCGTGGACCCCTGCTTCGACATCTTGAGGAAGACCTCGCCGACGCCGTCGTCGGGGTAGGAGGACGCCGTCATGTAACCCTTGGCGCCGCCGACCGTGAACCGGGTGGTCAGGCTCGGCCGCTGGTTCGGCATCCGGCGGCGCGTCGGCCGCGGCACCTCGATGACCTGGACGGCGGGCGTCTCGGCCTTCGCCTCTTCCGAGGGCTTCTTGGCGACGGAGAGCGGCTGGCCCACCTTGCAGTTGTCGCGGTAGACGGCCAGCGCCTTCAGGCCGAGCTTCCAGCCCTGCAGGTAGACCTGCTCGATGTCGTCGATCGTGGCCGACTCCGGCAGGTTGACCGTCTTGGAGATCGCACCGGACAGGAACGGCTGGGTGGCCGCCATCATCCGGACGTGTCCCATCGGGGCGATGGCCCGCTCGCCCATCGCGCAGTCGAACACCTCGTAGTGCTCAGGCCGCAGGCCGGGGGCGTCGACCACGTGACTGTGCTCGGCGATGTACTCGACGATCGCCTCGACCTGCTCCTCCTGGTAGCCCAGGCGCCGCAGCGCACGCGGGATCGTCTGGTTGACGATCTGCATCGAGCCGCCGCCGACGAGCTTCTTGAACTTGACCAGGGCCAGGTCGGGCTCGATGCCGGTGGTGTCGCAGTCCATCATCAGGCCGATGGTGCCGGTCGGCGCGAGCAGCGAGGCCTGCGCGTTGCGGTAGCCGTTCTTGTCGCCGAGCTTGAGGCACTCCTGCCACTGCCGGGTGGCCTCGGCGTGGATGGTCCGGTCCATGTCGTCGATCGTGCGCAGGTCGTCGTTCGCCGCCGCGTGCTTGCGCATGACCCGCTTGTGCGGCTCGGCGTTGCGCTCGTAGCCGTCGTACGGGCCGACGATCGCGGCCAGTTCGGCCGAGCGGCGGTAGGACGTGCCGGTCATCAGCGACGTGATCGCTCCGGCGATGGCCCGGCCGCCGTCGGAGTCGTAGGCGTGGCCGGTGGCCATGAGCAGCGCGCCGAGGTTGGCGTAGCCGATCCCGAGCTGGCGGTACGCCCGGGTCGTCTCACCGATCTTCTCCGTCGGGAAGTCCGCGAAGGTGATCGAGATGTCCATCGCGGTGATGATCAGCTCGGTCAGCTTCACGAAGTTCGGGACGTCGAAGCTGTCGTCGTCGCGCAGGAACTTCAGCAGGTTGATCGAGGCCAGGTTGCAGGACGAGTTGTCCAGGTGCAGGTACTCCGAGCACGGGTTGCTGGCCGTGATCCGCCCGGTCTCCGGGCAGGTGTGCCAGTCGTTGATCGTGTCGTCGTACTGCAGGCCGGGGTCGGCGCACTCCCAGGCGGCCTGGGCCATCTTGCGGAAGAGCGACCTGCCGTCGACCTCCTCGATGACCTCGCCGGTCAGGCGGGCCCGCAGGCCGAACTTGCCGCCGGCCTCGACCACGCGCATGAACTCGTCGGAGACGCGGACCGAGTTGTTGGCGTTCTGGTACTGCACGGACACGATGTCCTTGCCGCCCAGGTCCATGTCGAACCCGGCGTCGCGCAGGGCGCGGATCTTGTCCTCTTCCCGCGCCTTGGTCTCGATGAACTCCTCGATGTCGGGGTGGTCGACGTCGAGCACGACCATCTTGGCGGCCCTGCGGGTCGCGCCGCCCGACTTGATCGTCCCGGCCGAGGCGTCGGCGCCGCGCATGAAGGACACGGGACCGCTCGCGGTGCCGCCGCTGGACAGCAGTTCCTTCGACGAGCGGATGCGGGACAGGTTGATTCCCGAACCGGAGCCGCCCTTGAAGATCACACCCTCTTCCTTGTACCAGTCGAGGATCGCTTCCATCGTGTCGTCGACGGCGAGGATGAAACAGGCCGACACCTGCTGCGGAGACAGCGTGCCGACGTTGAACCACACGGGCGAGTTGAAGCTGAAGATCTGGTGGACCAGCGAGTGCTTGAGCTCGTGGTCGAAGATCTCGGCGTCCTCGTCGGAGGCGAAGTAGCCGTTCTCCACGCCGGTCTTCGTGTAGACGCCCACCACCCGGTCGACGAGCTGCTTCAGGCTCCACTCGCGCTGCGGCGTGCCGACGGCGCCGCGGAAGTACTTCGTCGTGACGATGTTCGCGGCGTTCACGGACCAGAACTCAGGGAACTCGACGCCGTGCTGCTCGAAGTTGACCGAGCCGTCGCGCCAGTTCGTCATCACGACGTCGCGGCGCTCCCAGCGGATCTCGTCGTAGGGGTGCACCCCCGGCGTCGTGAAGATGCGCTTCATCTTGAGGCCCTTGCGCGGACGCTTTCCCCCACGGCCTCCGCCGGCCGTCCCCCCGGTTCCTGTCGCGGTGCCGTTCACGATCTCCGTCATGACTTCCCCCTTCAAGGGCCCGGTGGGAGCCCCTTGTCGGACCACATGTCTCTATAACCACACCGACGTGCCGGCCGGTACCCGGCACGGGGCGGGCTGTTACTGATCGGCCGGAGCGCGAGCGGCCCTGAGCTGCTCGATCTCGGCCTCGAAGTCGGCCAGCGTCTCGAAGCCCCGATAGACCGAGGCGAATCGCAGGTAGGCCACCTCGTCGAGATCACGCAACGGCCCCAGGATGGCGAGACCGACCTCGTGTGAGGCGATCTCCGCCGCTCCGGTGCCCCGGATGGTCTCCTCCACACGCTGCCCCAGCTGCGCGAGCGAGTCCTCGCTGACCGACCGGCCCTGGCAGGCCCGCCGCACCCCCGCGATGACCTTGTCCCTGGAGAACGGCTCGGTCACGCCGCTGCGCTTGCTCACCATGAGGAGTACGGTCTCCTGGGTGGTGAACCTGCGCCCGCATTCGGAGCAGGTCCGCCTGCGGCGGATCGCCGCCCCATCCTCGGTCGACCGGCTGTCCACGACTCGCGTGTCAGGGTGACGACAGAACGGACAGTACATGTCATCACCTCCCGGGACCGCACACCGTAACCACTAGGTATGGTGAAGTTACATCGGTGTGACTACTAGATGTTGTGGTCCAACGGTAGAAGTGCCCGACCATGAACGCAAGTCGACCCGCCCCGCCACGCCGAAGTCGCTGTTCAGCCCGCGTGTCACAGGAGTCCCCCCACGCGTCACGGAAGGTTCGCCGGAGACATGCCGCTGGGGACGTAGAGCCGGGTGCCCGGACGGATCAGCGAGTCGGACAGCCCGTTCAGGTTCATGATCTGGCGGACCATCACGGAGGGGTCGCCGCCGTCGCCGACCGCGTCCGCGATCGTCCAGAGCGTGTCCCCGCGCCGGACGTCCACGTACGGCAGGCCGTCGTGTGCGGGCGACGCCGGGCCGGTCGACGCGGTCACCGCGGCGAGGGTGCCCAGCCACAGGACGCCGAGGGCCGCCATCGTGACGGCCGCGACGAGCACCACCTTTCCCCGCCGGGTCAGCCGCAACGGCGGGGCCGTGCGGCCGTGGCCGGCGGCGCCCTGACGGGACGCGCCGCCTCCCCTGGGACCTCGGCGCGCCGCCGAGCGGGAACGGGCCGAGGAACCGGAGACCCCTTGCGTCCGGGAACCCGGGCGCGCCACGACACGCGGGAGGGTCGCGGAACCAGAGACCTCTTCCGTCCGGGAACCCGGGCGCGCCATGACACGCGCGAGGGTCGCGGAACCGGAGCCGTCCCCGGCCTCGGGACCGCGGCGCGCCACGGGACGGGAGCGGGGCGCGCCCTGGACGCCGGGACGGCGCCCCGCGGCGGCGCCGTCCACCCTGGGGCGGTTCTGCGGCGCCCCGCCTCCGGCGGCCGCGCCGAGCCCGGTGGCGCTCGCCGAGCGAGGCGGCCCGGCGATCTTGGTGACACCGGCGGAGGCGCCCGGCTTCCCGCCGGGGAGACCGGCGGCCCGGACGTCCGGCCGCGACGCGCCGAGCGCGGTGACGCCCGCGGAGCGGGACGACGCGCCGCGCGGACGCGCCGGCGGCCGCCCGGACCGTGCCGGCCGGACGAACTCCCGGACGTTACTCGGAAGCTCCGGTGCCTCCCCCTCACGGGCACGCGCACCGGGCACACCGTGCACATCCGCGGAACCCTCGCGGATTTCGCAAGCGTGTTCCCGAGCGCCATGCACCCGTTCGCGGCCCTCATGAGGCCGTGAAACGTCTGAATTGATACGGAGAATACGGGGGACGTTGGGCTCCGGCCGCACGATGGCCTCCCTTAACTGTTCCTGAGCTGCATGGACACAGTTGAAAAGAAGATCGGAAAATCGAACACGATGTCGATCGAACTCCCGTACGATGTTGTACACCACGGTGCCCACGTTTTCGAGGACTATCGAACAATTGTTTGATATTGATCTTGAATCGAGGTACCGTCGCTCTGAGCGACATGAGGAACACGGATTGAGAGGTGGCAACGTGAGCGACCGAATGGAGCAGGCGGAGAATGTCAGCGATCTCGCCGTTCGCAGGCGTGACTCGCTTGGCCTCACCCCGAGACAGCGCAAGATCCTCGAGGTGATCCGCGACTCGGTCCAGCAGCGGGGCTACCCGCCGTCGATGCGGGAGATCGGCGAGGCGGTCCAGCTGACCAGCACCTCGAGTGTGTCCCACCAGCTGACGGCACTTCAGCGCAAGGGCTATCTGCGGCGCGACCCGCATCGTCCCCGGGCGCTGGAGGTTCGGTTGCCGGGCGAGCCGGTGCTGTGGGTGGATCCCGACGCGACCGAGGAGGAGGCCGGCTTCAACCGGCCGACCGCGGCCTACGTGCCGCTCGTCGGGCGCATCGCCGCCGGTGGGCCGATCCTGGCCGAGCAGAGCATCGAGGACGTCTTCGCGCTGCCCAAGCAGCTCGTGGGCGAGGGCACGCTGTTCCTGCTGCAGGTCACCGGTGACTCGATGATCGAGGCGGCGATCGCCGACGGCGACTGGGTGGTCGTCAGGCAGCAGCCCGTGGCGGACAACGGCGACATCGTGGCCGCCATGATCGACGGCGAGGCCACGGTCAAGACCTTCAAGCGCAAGGACGGGCACGTGTGGCTGGTGCCGCACAACCCGAGCTACGAGCCGATCCCCGGTGACGAGGCGACCGTGCTCGGCAAGGTCACGGCGGTCCTGCGCAAGCTCTAGGCGTGTGTCACGACACACCCTGACAGCCGGGTGCTCCGCGGAGTGGATCGCGGCTCCGCGGAGCAATAACCTATTTCGTCCATTAATAGGGCGGAATAGGTTGTATCCATGGCGTATGATCTTGACTCTTTGTCCCTCGACGACGCGCGTGCCCGCGACGGGATCAAGTGGGCGGCCACCGCGCCCGGCGTGATCCCCGCCTGGGTCGCGGACATGGACTTCCCTGTCCCCGACGAAGTCCGCGAAGCCGTCCTGCGGCGTGCCGGGCGCGATCTGGGCTACCCGACGTGGGTGGACGACGCAAGTGTTCCCCCGCTCGCCGAGGCGTTCGCCGAGCGCATGGCGGACAGGTACGGCTGGCGGCTCGACCCCGGCCAGGTCAGATCCTTCACGGACATCGCCCAGGCGCTCCAGGTGGTGCTGCGGCTGACCACCCGGCCCGGTGACGCCGTGGCGATGCATGTGCCGGCCTACGATCCCTTCTTCGGCACACTCCGGGCCATGGGCCTGCGGCTGCTGCCCATCCCGATCGGGCCAGACGGCCGGTTCGAGATGCCGGACGAGCCCGCTCGCGTGGTCCTCCTGGTGAACCCGCAGAATCCGACGGGCCGCTCGTTCACCCGCGCGGAGCTGACGGACGTCGCCGAATACGCCGAACGGCACGAAGCCCTGGTGATCTCCGACGAGATCCACGCGGAACTCGTCCACGCCCCGGCGGTGCACATCCCCTTCGCGACGATCCTCCCGGAGCGCACCGTCACGCTCACCTCGGCGAGCAAGGCCTTCAACATGGGGGGTCTGCACTGCTCCGTCGCCCACATCGGGGCCCCGGCCGTACGCGACGCGCTCGCCGCAGAACCGCCGAACATCTACGGCTCACCGAGTGTGCTGGGCGTCGACGCCACGATCGCGGCGTGGCGGCACGGCAATGCCTGGCAGGCCGAGGTCCTGGCGATTCTCGACCGCAACCGGGAGCTGATCGCCAAACGGCTGCCACCACGGGTCGGCTACCGGATCCCTGAGGCCACCTATCTCGCGTGGCTGGACTTCGGCATCACCGACGCCGCCGCGTTCGTCGGGCGGGAGGCACAGGTGCGGCTCAACCCCGGTCCGATATACGGCGGCCCCGACACGCACGCCCGCCTCAACTTCGCCACCTCGGCCCCTATCCTCGAGGAGATGCTCTCCCGCATCACGCGGGCGCTCTGATCTCCCCGGCCTCGTACGGCAGGCACCGGAACGCGGGCCTGCCGTACGGGATCGAAATCAGGCGTCGGCGGCGCGGGAGGCGCCGCCGACCGGGGACCGTCAGCGGGCGGTCACGGGACGATGTTGACCAGCTTCGGCGCCCGCACGATCACCTTGCGCGGCGTGCCGTCGAGGTGAGCCTGGACCTTGCCGGAGGCCAGCGCCAGCTCGCGCAGGTCGTCCTCGGAGATCTCCGGCGAGACCTCCAGGCGGTCGCGCACCTTGCCGGCGACCTGGACGACGGCCGTGACCGATTCACGCACCAGCAGCGCAGGGTCGGCCGTCGGCCAGCCGGCCCGCGCGACCGTCGGCCCGTGGCCGAGCCGCTCCCAGCCCTCTTCCGTGACGTACGGCGCGACCAGCGAGAGCATCACGGCCAGCGTCTCGGCGGCCTCGCGCACCGCGGGATCGGCGGCGCCGGGGCCGGAGTCGATCGCCTTGCGCACGGCGGACGTCAGCTCCATCATGCGCGCGACGGCGACGTTGAAGCGGTACGTCTCGACGAGCTTGGTGACCTCGTCGATGGTCCGGTGGGTGACCTTGCGCAGCTCCACATCGCCGGTGGCGGGGTCGGTGCCGGGCGCGGAAGCGGCGCCGGCCTCGGCCATCACGCGGAACGCACGCGCCAGGAACTTCTGCGACGCCGCGGGCGACACGTCGGCCCAGTCGATGTCGTCTTCGGGCGGACCGGCGAACACCATGGTCAGCCGGACGGCGTCCACGCCGAAGGAGTCGATCTGCTCACCCAAGTCGACGCCGTTGCCGAGCGACTTGGACATCGCCTTGCCCCGGTTGATCACCTGACCCTGGTTGAGCAGGCGCAGGAACGGCTCGGTGAAGTCGACCATCCCCATGTCGTGCAGGACCTTGGTGAAGAACCTCGAGTACAGCAGGTGCAGCACCGCGTGCTCGACACCGCCGACGTACTGGTCGATCGGGCCCCACTTGCGGACCTTCTCGACGTCGAACGGCCCGTCCTCGTAGTGGGGGTCGACGTATCGCAGGAAGTACCACGACGAGTCGACGAACGTGTCCATCGTGTCGGTGTCGCGCTGCGCCGGGCCGCCGCACTTGGGGCACTCGACGTTCACCCAGTCGGTGGCCGCGGCCAGCGGCGAGACGCCCTTGGGCTTGAGGTCCGCGCCGCGCAGGTCGGGCAGCGCGACCGGCAGCTGCTCGTCGGGGACCGGAACCTCGCCGCAGTCGGGGCAGTGGATGATCGGGATCGGCGTGCCCCAGAAACGCTGACGGGACAGCAGCCAGTCGCGCAGCCTGAAGTTGACCGTCGCCTTGCCGGTGCCGCGCTCCGCCAGGATCTCGATGATCCGCTGGATGGCCTCGACCTTGGACAGACCGTCGAGCGGCCCCGAGTTGACCAGGGTGCCCTCGCCCGGCGTCGCGATGCCGGTCTCGCCCGGGTCGGCCATGCCGGTGTGCACGACCGTCTTGACCGGCAGGCCGAACTTCCGCGCGAAGTCGAGGTCGCGCTGGTCGTGCGCGGGGACCGCCATGATCGCGCCGTGGCCGTAGTCGGACAGCACGTAGTCGGCCGCCCAGACCGGGATGCGCTCGCCGTTGACCGGGTTGATCGCGTACGTCCCCAGGAAGACGCCGGTCTTCTCCTTCTCCGTCGACAGCCGCTCGATGTCGGAGAGCTTGGCGACCTCGGCCCTGTACACGGCCAGAGCCTCACGGCGGTCGGGGGCGACGATCTCCTCGGCCAGCGCGGCGTCGGCGGCGACCACGAAGAACGTCGCGCCGTACAGCGTGTCAGGGCGGGTGGTGTAGACGGTGACGGGCTCGTCGCGGCCCTCGATCCGGAACTGGACGTCGGCGCCGGTCGACCGGCCGATCCAGTTGCGCTGCATGGTCAGCACACGCTCGGGCCAGCCGCCCTCCAGCTGCGCCATGTCGTCGAGCAGCCGGTCGGCGTAGTCGGTGATCTTGAAATACCACTGGGTCAGCTCGCGGCGGACCACCTCGGAGCCGCAGCGCTCGCATCTGCCCGCGACGACCTGCTCGTTGGCCAGCACCGTCTGGTCGACCGGGCACCAGTTGACCAGGCCGCCCTTGCGGTAGGCCAGGCCGCGCTCGAAGAAGCGGTTGAACAGCCACTGGTTCCAGCGGTAGTACTCGGGGTCGCTGGTGTGCAGGCGGCGGGACCAGTCGAAGGAGATCCCGTACCGCTTGAACGAGGTGGCCTGCGTCTCGATGTTCGCGTAGGTCCACTCGGCGGGGTGCGCGTTGCGCTTGATCGCCGCGTTCTCGGCGGGCAGGCCGAAGGAGTCCCAGCCGATCGGGTGCAGGACATTGTCGCCCCGCTGCATCCAGTACCGCGCGACGACGTCGCCGATGGCGAACACCTCGCCGTGCCCCATGTGCAGATCGCCCGAGGGGTAGGGGAACATGTCGAGCATGTACGTGCGCGGCCGGAGGTCGCCGGCGTCCTCCGACGCGGCGAAGGGCTTCAGCTCCTCCCACCGCGGCAGCCACTTGGCCTGCAGCGCCCGCGGGTCGTACACCGGCTCGTCCACTTCCACTCCTCGCCAGGCGGCTGATCAGATGAAAGACGCCTGCTCATGACGGAGCCCCCCGCTCCGCACGAGGGGCAGCCTGCGTTTCCGCACATCGTGCCGACTCACGGAACAGCTGCCTGAAAAGCAGGGTCGCGACACGCGAGTCCAGCGTAGCGCAGACGACAAGGCGGTCGCCGACGGATATTCGGGGCTGACGGTGCGAGTCAAGCCGCGCTGCCCGCTGGAGACAGATCCGTAGTGACCTCTTATGTCCCGTTAGTCTACTGTCTTCGCTGTGGCCGACCCATTCCCGGACCTGCCCATGCAGGATCCGCCAACCGATCCCTCGGGGGAGCAGTTTCGTGGGGCATTCTCCAGTTTCGCTGCGGCACCCCCCACGGGGCATGAGAACATGCCAGGCACCCCCAATCCGGGCATGAATTCGGGAGGTAACGTGCCCTCGGACCGTAATGAGCCACACCGGTCGAACTCCTGGCCGGAGGTACCCCCAGCGTGGCCAGAGGTCCCAGGACCATCCTCGTCGTTCAACGACCCCGTTCCGGCCTTCGGCGAGAACGGCCCCGCGACCGCGGCGATGCCGCCCATCCCCGCCACCCCTGACTCTCCGTACTCCTCCCCGGTGTCCGCGCCCGGCCGGGGTACGTCGAACGCCCCCAAATACCAGTGGACCGGGCCCATCGGCACCGACATCCCCGCGGCGTCCCAGCAGCGGAACGCCGAGATGCGTTCGCCGTTCACCCCGGTCACCGCCCCCGTGCCCGGCACTGAGCCCTCGGACATCGCGTGGACCCCGTCCGCCTCGTTCGACGCCATGCCCACCACCGGAGGCCCCTTCGACGGCGCCCGTCCGGCGCCAGGGGGACCGTTCGACCCTCTCCGGCCGAGTTCGGCGCCGCCGGAGCCCCCGGCGCCCTCCTGGGCCCAGCCGGGCCAGGGCGACACCGCGTCATGGTCGCAGCCGGGCCAGGCGGACTGGTCCCAGCCTGACCGGTCGGAACGGCCCATGTCGGGTCACGGGGAGCGGCCACAGCCGGGACAGGGGGGATGGCCCGATTCGTCCGGCCAGGCCGACACCGCGTCATGGCCCGCCCCCGCCTCCATGTCCGCGCCCGCCGCCCCCGCTCCCGCCTGGTCGACGCCGGCTCCCCCGGCTCCCGCCGAGACGTCCTGGGGCGCGCCCACCGGGTCGGACGCAAACTGGTCCGCCGCGGGTGCGGGCGGCTCCGACACGGCCTGGGGCACCGCCGGTACGGGCGGGTCCGATACGGCCTGGGCCGCGAATGAGGCCCGGGGAGCGGACCCGGCGTGGAGCGGGGCACCCGCCCAGGCGAGCCCGCCCTGGCCCGGCCCGCCCGCCGACGTGGCGCAGCCGACGTCGCCCGACCCCTCGCGAGGCGAGGATCCGTACAAGCCGTTCGTGACGGCGGGACAGATCAGCGGGCCCAAGACGCCTCCCGCGCACCGGCAGCAGGAACTGTGGGACACGGTCTTCGGCGACACCTCCCAGACGATGGACGACTACGACGACGAGCGCGGCCGTCCTGTCTGGGTCTTCGCGCTGGTGACCACGGTGATCCTGGCGTTGATCGGCGGGCTGGTGTGGGCCTTCGTCGCGGGGCCGCTCAGCTCCGGCGACACCGGCGACACGAGCGCCGCGCCGTCGGCCGAGCCGACGACGTCGGCCGCCGCGGCCAAGCCGGAGGTGCTCTTCCCGGCCCTCGCGGCCTACAAGGGCACGCCCTCCCCCGTCAAGGGCACGGTGCCCGACCCGGACGCGGCCCTTTCGCTGCCGCGGCTGCGCGGGCCGTGGAAGGTCGACACCAACGCGGCCTCCATCCGCACAACGTACGGATTCTCCACGCGCCAGTACGTCCCCGCCGGGATGACCACCCGCGGCAAGCAGGAGTTCGCCCAGGTGATGTCGGGGCCGCTCCCCGAGTCGCTGGCCTCGAAGTACACCTCGCCGAGCAAGCTCACTCCCGTGGTCGCCGCCGTGATGACGACGGCGCGGCAGACGTTCTTCCCCAAGGGCAGCACCGCTTCGAAGGTCGCGCAGCAGCGCTACTCGCACAACGGCATCACCGGCCTGCTCGTGACCTACAAGGTCACCGCCGACCACGAGGACACGACGGTCGCCGTCGCGGCCCTCAACACGGGCGGCGACCTGCCGGCGATCGTCTACGTGGCGGTGCCCGAACTCAAGGACGACCTGCTTCCCGACATCAACTCGGTCTTCAAGTCGACGCGCAAGCTCAAGGCGAGCTAGGCGAGACGCGGCGGGGGCGGTCAGAAGGTGCACTCCATGTGCTTGGTGCCGTTGATGAAGCTGGAGAACAGGCGCTCGGGCTCCCCCGCCTCGATCTGAGGCACCCGCCGGAGCAGCTCGCGGAACATCACGGTGATCTCCCGCCGTGCCAGGTGGGCGCCCAGGCAGAAGTGCGGACCCGGGCCGCCGAAGCCCACGTGCGGGTTGGGGTTGCGGGCGATGTCGAACCGGAGCGAGTCGTCGAAGACGTTCTCGTCCCGGTTGGCCGACCAGTAGTAGAGGACGACCTTCTCGCCCTCGCGGTACAGGTTGCCGTTCATCTCGTGGTCCCTGGTCACCTTGCGCCGCATGTAGTTGACCGGGGAGGCCAGCCGGACGATCTCCTCGACGGCGCCGGGCGCCCGGCCGTCGACGTCCTCGAGCCACGACCTCTTCTGGTCGGGGTTGAGCGTCAGCAGCCGCATGCCGTACGAGATGGCGTTGCGGGTGGTCTCGTTGCCGGCGACCACGAGCAGGATGAAGAACGAGCCCAGTTCCTGGGCGGTCAGTCTCTCCCCGTCGATGTTGGCATTGACCAGGGAGGACGTCAGGTCGTTCGTGGGGTTCTCCACCCGGTCGGCCGCCAGCCTCTGCACGAGCTCCTGGAGCTCCATGCCGGCGGTGAGCAGTGCGGCGCCGATCGACTCGGCGTCGGCGACGTACTCGGGGTCGGAGGCGCCCAGGATGATGTTGGACCGGTCGAAGACGAAGCCGTAGTCGCTCTCCTGGATGCCCATCATGTCGCAGATGATCTTGAGGGGAAGGCGTGCCGCGACCTCGGTGACGAAGTCGCAGCCCGAGCCCGTCGCCAGAAGGTCGTCGACGATGCTCGCCGCGGCGACCTCCACGTCGTCCTCGAACTGTTTGATCATCTTGGGCGTGAACGCGCGGGAGACGATCCGCCGCAGTCGGGCGTGGCGGGGGTCGTCCATGTTGATCATCGAGCCGAAGTACTCGGCGAACTCCGCCGGCATGTCGATGATGCTGGTCGCGCCACCCTGGCCGGAGGCGAAGACCTCGGGGTTGCGGCTCGCCTCGAGGATGTCCGCGTGACGGACGAGAGCGTGGTAGCCGAGCCCCTTGACCGACATGTACGGGACCTCGGGGTCGGCGAAGAACGCGGGCTTGTCGAGTTCGCGTAGCAGGCGGAAGGCGTGCTCCCGCTCCGCGGGCGGGCGCAGCCAGAAGGCGTGATCGGACAGGTTGATGTCCGCGGCCGACGTGATGGGAGTGCTTTCCACAGGCTGGGAGGTCACGGCCGATCCCTTTCTGGCGGTGCCAAAACAGAATGACATTCGGTTTTATCCTGCCACAGACCACCCCGATTCCGGTGATCTCTCAAAAATTCCCGGCATGATCACGCCCAGCCCCTCCTTGGCGTGATCATGCGCAGATTCGGCGGCGCCCGCCCCCACCTGCACCGTCCCGGTTTGTGATCATGCACAGATTCGGCGGCGACCACCCCGACCTGCGCGAAAGCCGTACGTGATCATGCACTTAGAAGCGATAGTTCAGGTGCTTGATCCCGTTGATGAAGTTGGAGAGCAGATACGAAGGCTCCCCCTCGGTGCGGATGCCGGGCATCCGGGTGAACAGCTCTCGGAACATCACGGTGATCTCCCGCCTGGCCAGGTGGGCGCCGAGGCAGTAGTGCGGGCCGGGCCCGCCGAAGCCGACGTGCGGGTTCGGCGTGCGCGTGATGTCGAAGGCGTCCGGATCCGCGAACACGGCCTCATCCCGGTTGGCCGAGTTGTAGAACAGCAGAACCTTGTCGCCCTTCTTGTAGTCCATGCCGTTCATGGTGTGATCACGGGTGACCGTGCGGCGGAACTGGATGACCGGGGTCGAGTAGCGGATGATCTCCTCGACGGCGCCGGCGATGTGTCTCTCGAAGTCGCCGGTCAGCAACGCACGCTGGTCCGGATTGTCGGTGAACGCCTTGAGCCCGTGGCTGATCGCGTTGCGGGTGGTCTCGCTGCCGGCGACCACGAGCAGGATGAAGAACGACCCGAGTTCCTGAGTGGTGAGCCGCTCGTCCCCGTTGACCAGCAGGGTGGTCAGATCATCGGTCGGGTTGCGGCGGCGCTCGCGCCCGAGGCGCTGCGCCAGCGAGCTCAGCGCGTGGCCGGCGCGCAGCAGCCGGATCAGACCGCGGGCCGTCGTCCAGCGGCCCGCGACCTCGTCGGGACGCGCGGAGTCCACGCCGAATCCCGCATACTCGGAGTCGGCGTTGGCCAGGATCGTGTTGGTACGACTGAGCACCATGTCATGAAATTTCGCCGGAATGCCGATCATGTCGCAGATGACCTGTACGGGAAGCCGCGCGGCGATCTGCGGGACGAAGTCGCCGGCGCCCTGTTTCACGGCCCTGTCGACGATCTCTTCGGCGGCCCGCTGGAGGTCCTCCTCCATCTTGGCGAGCACGCGCGGCGTGAAGGCCCGCGAGACGATCCGGCGGAGCCTCGCATGTCGGGGGTCATCCATATTGATCATGGAGCCGAAGTAGACGGCCAGCCAGCGTGGCATGTCCGGAATGCTGTTGGCCGTCGGCTCACTGCTGAAGATCCCGGCGTTCCTGCTGGCCTCGCTCACGTCCGCGTGCCGTACGAGCGCGTAATAACCAGCGCCCTGCGGGATGAAGGGGATCTTGTTCTCGACGAGGAAGACCGGCCGGTCCAGCTCGCGCAGCCGCCGGAAGGCGTCCAGCCGCTCGGCCCGAGGCAGCGCCCAGAACGGAATTCGCGACAGGTCGAGCTCCGGTGCCACGCTCATGCCGCCAAATCTTGTGCACACGCCCGCGTGCGTCAAGACCTCCGCCTACTGCATGATCACGTACGGCTTTCGCGCTGGTCAGCGGTGCCGTCACCGAATCCGCGCATGATCACGGACCCCGTTTGCGCAGGTCAGCCCGGCGGTCCGCGAATGCGTGCATGATCACGCGCGGTGGGCGCCCTGCTCAACCGCGTGATCACCGAACCTGTGCATGATCACGCGGAAGAGCGAGGAAGGCCGGGGATCAGGGCCAGTCGATGCTCGGGCGGAGGGGAATCTGCGCCGACGCGTCGTCGTCGAGCCTGATGCCGAGCACCTGGTGCAGCTGCACCTTGTTCCGCTCGAACCCGACCACGCATCCGGCCATGTAGAGGCGCCAGACCCGGGCGGTGCCCATGCCGACCTCGGCGACGGCCTCGTCCCAGTGGTCGTCGAGGTTCTTGCACCACTCGCGGAGGGTCAGCGCGTAGTGCTCGCGCAGGTTCTCCTCGTGGCGGATCTCGTAGCCGATGTCCTCCATCTGGCGGACCAGGTGGCCGACAGACTCGAGCTCACCGTCAGGGAAGACGTAGCGGTTGATGAAACCGCCCTTGTTGATCGTCTTCTCGGTGCCCGTGGGGCGGGTGATGCAGTGGTTCAGGAGCCGCCCGCCCGGCTTGAGCTTGCCGTACAGGAACGAGAAGTACGACGGGAGCTGCTCCTTGCCGATGTGCTCGGTCAGGCCGATCGAGCTGACCCGGTCGAATCCGGTCTCCGCCACGTCGCGGTAGTCCATGTAGCGGACCTCGGCCAGCTCGGACAGACCCGCCTCGGCGATCGCCTTCTGGGCCCACTCCGCCTGCTGGCGCGACAGCGTCACGCCGAGGCCCTTCACGCCGTACTCGCGGGCGGCGTGCATCACCATGCCGCCCCAGCCGCAGCCGACGTCGAGCAGGCGCATGCCGGGCTTGAGTTCGAGCTTCTTGGCCACGAGGTCGAACTTGGTGTGCTGCGCCTCCTCGAGCGTCGCGTCGGCGGTCGGGAAGACCGCGCACGTGTACGCCATAGAGGGGCCGAGCACCCACTCGTAGAACTTGTTCGAGACGTCGTAGTGGTGGTGGATCGCCTCGGCGTCACGCTGCTTGGCGTGGCGGCTGCCGAGCCTGGCGAGCGCGCTGCGGCGCATCTCCTGGGGCGGCAGGGGCGCCTTCATCATCAGCGGCTTGGGGCCGATGGAGCGGATGGCGGCGACCTTCTCGCTGAGCGGCAGGTCGTTGAGCGTCAGCGACCACATGCGATCGAGCAGCGTGTACATGTCGCCGTGGACGTCGAGGTGCCCGGAGATGTACGCCCTCGCGAGGCCCAGCTCCCCCGGCGCCTTGGCGAGGTAGGCCACCGCCTGCGGCGATTTGACCTCGATGCGGATGTCGGCGCCCGCCGAGCCCGCCTTGCTTCCGTCGTACGCGGAGAACTGCACACCCGCGTCGCTGCCAACGATTTTCTCGAAAATCTCGGCAAGAGTCATGTCAACCTCTCCCCACGTACGAAATCTCGTACGAAATCCACACGTAGGAACTGCCTACTTGCCCCGGACACATTTGTCGTACAGGTCGAGCAGTCGCCCGCCCGGGTCGTACGCACGCTTGACCGGCCAGTACGAGTCCCCGTTGTACAGCCGCCAGAACTCCGCCCGCTCGTAGTACGAGCTGGAGTAGAGCGACTTGTGGCCACCGAGCCTGTGCACGGCATGCTCGATGAGACGGTTGTAATAGCCGTCCTGCTGGCCACGCGGCAACGGGACCATGCCCCAGAAGCCGAAGTTGATGTAGAGCTTGCCCGGCTCGAGCGGGTAGATCGGCCAGTCGCGGGTCGCCTTCAGCGGGCACATCCAGACCGGCGTCATGCCGACCTCGCTCTGGAAGATCTCGAGGAACTCCGCGCCCCGCTCGACCGGCACCTCGACGTCCTGGATGACCGACTCCTGCACCGGCCTGTCCCGCCAGCGGTCGAGCCGGGCGGTCACGCCGTGCCGCTGGTCGAAGCCCACCAGCTTGCGGTAGACGTCCGAGCGCAGCCAGCGGCGCGGCACCAGGGACCGGACCAGCGGCTGCTGCACGCCGAAGGCGCGCGAGCACCAGAACCAGTCGGTGTCCCAGCGCCACAGGTAGTCGCGGATGGTGAGCCAGTCGCGCGGCCGGGTGCGGATCGACTGGTAGTAGATGCGCATCCCGGTGTAGTCGGACGTGTAGGGCGCCTTGTCGGCGAACGTCCCGACGGTGACGTAGAGCTCGCCGGGGCCGAAGTAGGTGCCGTCGACGAAGTCGATCGGCTCGCCCTCGTGGCTGCGGCTCTCGCAGATCTCGCTCAGGGCGAGCATGCACTTGTCGGCGTCGGTGAACCGGATGTGCGTCAGCCGTACGAACGGCTTGACCGGCGCCAGCTTGATGCGGATCCGCAGCGCGTAGCCGAGCGTGCCGTAGGAGTTGGGGAAGGCGTTGAACAGGTCGGCGTGCTCATTGTCCGCCCGCGCGACCACGATCCGCCCGTCGCCCGTCAGGATCTCGAGCTCCTCGACCGACTCGTGCGGCAGGCCGTCGCGGAAGCTGGACGACTCGATACCGAGGCCGGTGACCGCCCCGCCGAGGGTGATGGTCTTGAGCTGCGGCACGACGTGCGGCATGAGCCCGTACGGCAGGGTCGCGTCGACCAGGTGCTCGTACGTCGTCATGCCCTGGACCTCGGCCGTCATGGTCTCGGGGTCCACCTGGATCACCTGGTCCAGGTCACGGGCCGACAGCGACGCCGTCTTGGTGGGTTCGCGGAACCGGAAGAGGTTCGTGGTGGCCTTCGCCAGCCGGGGGGCCGCGTCTTCAGGGATCGCCGCGTAGGAGTCCCTGATCTGCTCCACCGCCTTGTTGTGGGCGGTCATACTGGTCGTGCTGCGCGTGGGCATGGCACCACCCCCATGGATCATTGAGACCGCCTCTAGGCACGTTATCCCTCGAAAACACCGCAGACCAGATTAGACACGTTACGGCTCCGAAAATCATCGGGGTATGCCGTAGCCGGCGGCGAGGCCTCCCGCCGTTCCAGGCCTTTCGAATCGTCGCAGGTCAGACGGTACGCCACCCGGTGATCTATGGACGGACGGCGCGGCCGGGGCGAGGATGACGTCTTGTGGATCTCGTTGTGAGCACCCTCGCGGAGCGTCCGGAACTCGCGCACGACCTGTTCGGCATGCCCACGGCATGGCCCGAATTCATGTTCAACGATCCGATCGCCGCCCTGTACTACTCGGTGGCCGTGACCGACTATCCCGAGTTCGTGCTCGTCGCCACCATCGACGGCGGTCTCGCCGCGAAGGCGCTGTCGGTCCCCCTGCGGCTCGGCGGGGACCCGCTGCCCGCAGGCGGCTGGGACGAGGTCGTCATGCGGGCGTGGCGCGCCAGGCTGCGGGGCGACCGTCCCGACGCCGTCTCGGCCCTCGAGATCTCGATACGCCCCGACGTGCTCGGGCGTGGCCTGTCGGCGGTGATGCTGGCCCATCTGCGCGACCAGGTCGCGGCGCTCGGGTTCGCCGAACTGCTCGCCCCCGTGCGCCCCAACGCCAAGCACCTCGAGCCGTGGACGCCGATGTCCGAGTACGCCTGGCGGACCCGCGACGACGGCCTGCCCCACGACCCGTGGCTTCGCGTGCACGTCCGCGCGGGCGGGGTGGTCGACCGCGTGGCGCCGAGATCCATGGTGATCCCCGGCACGCTCGCGGAGTGGCGGCGCTGGACGGGGCTCCCCTTCGACCGGGCGGGGCGCCTCGAGGTCCCGGGGGCGCTGAGCCCCGTGCACGTGGACCTCGAGGCGGACCAGGCCGTCTACGTCGAGCCCAACGTCTGGGTACGGCACGCCCTTCGCTGAGGGCTCACCTGCGCGGACGACCGGTGGCTCACCTGCGCCGGACGACCGGGTCGACGCCGTTGACGACGTTGACGACGGGGCGGCCCTCGACCGCCGCCGCGAGGTTGTCGAGCACGCACTGGATGAGCCGCCCGCTCGCCTCCGGCGTCACGGCGGCGGCGTGCGGCGACAGCAGGACCTTCTCCGCCGCGCGCAGCGGGTCCGCGGCGGCGAGTGGCTCGGTGTCGTACACGTCGAGCGCGGCCCCGGCGAGATGCCCGGACTCCAGCGCGGACAGCAGCGCGCAGTCGTCCACGATCGGGCCCCTGGCCGCGTTGATGAGCACGGCGCCGCGGGGCATCCGCGACAGCCGTACGGCGTCGAAGAGACCGCGGGTCTCGTCGGCGAGCGCGATGGCGAGCACCAGCACGTCACTGGACGCGGTCAGCTCGTCGAGCTCCAGATAGGCGGCGCCGCCGGCGTCCGGCCTGGGCGTACGCGACCAGTAGGACACCCGGCATCCCAGCGCGCCGAACATGCGGGCGCACGCGGCGCCGACCGGTCCGAAGCCGACGATCCCGACGCGGGCACCCGCGAGCTCACGCCGCTGGAACGTGAACTGCGGCCAGCCTCCGGCCCGCATCTCGCGGTCCGCGTCCGGCAGATGCCGCAGCAGCGCCAGCGACGCCGCGAGACACCATTCGCTGACGGCGTCGGCGTTGACGCCGGCCGTGTTGGACACCGGCACGTCGGCTTTCGCCAGCGCCTCCAGGTCATGACCGTCCACGCCGACCGACGGCTGCTGCACGAAGGACAGCCTCGGGGCGTGCCGTACGGCCTCCGCGTCGAGCACGAGCGCGCCGCTCCAGTCGCCGACGACGATGTCGGCGTCGGGCAGCGCGTCGATCACGGCTTCCCGGTCGCGGCGGGCGGGGACGACGAGTCGCACCTGGTCGCCGAGGCCTCCGAGCAGGTCGCGGAGGGCCTCCTCCGGCAGTGGGGGGAGCGCAAGGATCTTCCACGTCACGGTCGGAGTCTCGCATGCTCCAGAAACATGTTCTACTGGGCGCAGCAAATGTAGGTCCCACCGAGGAGAGCCGGAATGGAACAGCCCCGGAAGGGCCCGCTGGCCGGGGTACGCGTGCTGGAGCTGGCAGGGCTCGCTCCCGGGCCGTTCGCCGGGATGATGCTCGCCGACCACGGCGCGGAGGTGCTGCGCGTCGACCGGGTCACGGCCGTGACCGACGCTCCGCGCCCCGACGTCATGGACCGCGGCAAGCGCACGATCGGCATCGACCTCAAGTCGCCCGCGGGCGTCGAGGCGTTCAAGAAGCTGGCGGCCGGAGCCGACGTGGTGATCGAGGTATTCCGCCCGGGCGTCGCCGAGCGGCTCGGCATCGGGCCGGACGACCTTCGCGCGGACAACGAGCGGCTGATCTACGGCCGGATGACCGGCTGGGGGCAGGACGGCCCGCTGGCGAAGTCCGCGGGACACGACATCGACTACATCGCGATCGCCGGCGTCCTGTCGATGCTCGGCCGCGCGGGCGGCCGGCCCACTCCCCCGATCAACATCCTCGGCGACTTCGCCGGTGGCGGCCTCATGCTGGCGTACGGCGTGCTGCTCGCCCTGTTCGAGCGGGAGCGCACCGGCAGGGGCCAGGTGATCGACGCCGCGATGGTGGACGGCGCGGCCCTGCTGTTCTCGATGTTCTACCAGGGGGTCCAGAGCGGCTCGTGGGGCCCTCGCGGCACGAACCTGCTGGACACGGGCGCTCCGATGTACGACACGTACGAGACGGCCGACGGAGGGTTCCTCGCCGTGGGGCCGCTGGAACCACAGTTCTGGGCCGAGATGGTGACCAGGATGGGCCTCGACGACCTGCCCGGCCGCGACGACCAGGCCAACTGGCCGCGGATCCGCGAGCGGCTCGCCGCCGCGTTCCGGTCCAGGACCCGGGCGGAGTGGGAGGCGGTCTTCGAGGGCTCCGACGCCTGCGTCTCCCCCGTGTTGTCGATGGGCGAAGCGGCCCGGCATCCCCACAACCAGGCTCGCGGCACGTTCGTCGAGGTCGACGGCGTGGTGCAGCCGGTCCCCGCCCCGCGCCTGCTCGGGAGCGGCAGGGGTGACCTGTCCGCCAACACCCGGCTGCGCGACCTCGACGCCTGGGGCCTGTCCGAGAAGGAGGCCGAGGCGTACCGCGCGGCGGGCGTCCTGAGCTGACCACCGGAAACCGATGAGAGACCCGCGGCGCGCACGTGCCGCACGACCGTGAGCGAGGAATGAACGGCCGATGAGCATGGACCTCTTCGAGGCGCTGTACACGACCCGCGCGATGCGCCGGGTGAAGTCAGACCCGATCCCCCAGGAGATCCAGGAGCGGATTCTCGACGCAGCGGTCCGGGCGCCGAGCGGCGGCAACGCGCAGGGCTGGCGTTTCATGCTGGTGGACGATCCGTCGGTGAAGGAGCAGCTCGCGCCGCTGTATCGCGACGCGCTCGGCACCCTGTACGACGGGCACTACAAGGCCGCGCGGGAGCGCGCCGAGGCGAGCGGCGACGCCAGGACGCTGAGCGTGATGAACTCGTCCCTCCATCTGGCGGAGAACTTCGAGGGCTACCCGCTGCTCCTGTTCGCCTTCACCAGGAACGACCCGAGCGGCGGCTCGATCTACCCCTCGGTGTGGAGCGCGCAGCTCGCCGCCCGCGGTTTCGGCGTGGGCAGCGCGCTGACGACGGTGCTGGGACTCTTCCACGGCGCCGAGGCGATGCGGATCCTGGGCGTCCCCGAGGGCAAGGGCTGGGAGATGGCCTGCATGGTCACCTTCGGGTACCCGACCGGCCGCTGGGGTGTGGCGCCCCGCCGGCCCGTCCACGAGGTGAGTTACCGCAACCAGTGGGGCGAGCCGGTCGGCTTCGAGATCTCCGAGCCCCTGTGGCCCGGCGACGACCCGAGTGCATGATCACGAACCGCGAATCCGCAGGCCGGAGCGGACGCCGCCGAACCTGAGCATGATCACCGACGGCTGCGGCGCAGGTCAGAGGTGCCGCGACCGAATCCGTGCATGATCACGGCCGGGGAGGGGGGAGGACGGCGACGTAGAGATCCGCCCCTCCCCTGTGGTGGACCTCGAGGTCGGTGGTGAACGCCCTCGAGGGCGTCGCGCCCGACTCGCTGTGCTTCCACACCCGCTGCCACGCCTCGATCAGCGCGCCCGGCATGGGACCGCGCGCCTCGACCAGCATCGCGGGGACGCCGGGCACGCGGACCGCGACCATTCCCTCGGGCAGCCGGGCGGCGGTGTGCACGGCGATTCCCACGATCTGCGTGTACGCCCCGTAGTGATCGCCCTCGTAGTCGGTCAGCACCGCATAGAGGTTCTCATCGACGCGGCCCGGCACGTGCGCGAAGGCGCCGGGCGCCCCCGCACGCGCCCACAGGCCGGGCAGCTGCGCACGGGACGGGTCCGCCTCCGCGGCGTTGGTCGTCCGTACGGCATGGCCAACGATGAGCAGTTCAGGCCGGTCGACGATGATCACGGCTCCTCCTTCCAACCGCGTCAATCTACCCGGCGTCCTCGCGTCTCGCGCCGTCTCCCGCGGGGAATGCAGGACAGGGAAGGCTCAGGACGTAGGCTGGACAAACGTGCGATTCCTCAATGATGTGACGCCGCCCTACGATCTCACGTACAGCGACGTGTTCATGATCCCGTCACGCTCGGCCGTGGGTTCCCGGCTCGGCGTCGACCTGTCGACCAGCGACGGCACAGGCACCACCATTCCCGTCGTGGTGGCCAACATGACCGCGGTAGCCGGGCGCCGCATGGCCGAGACCATCGCGCGGCGCGGCGGCATCGCGGTGATCCCTCAGGACATCCCGTTCGACGTGGTGGCCGACGTCATCGAGTGGGTCAAGAGCCGCCATCTGATCCACGACACGCCGCTGACGCTGACGCCGCACGACACCGTCGGCGAGGCGCTCAACCTGCTGCCGAAGCGGGCCCACGGCGCCGTCATCGTCGTCGACTGGGAGAACCGCCCGGTCGGGGTCGTGACCGAGGCCGACTGCCAGGGCGTCGACATGTACACCCAGCTGCACCAGGTCATGTCGCCGTCGCCGCAGACGCTGCCGCAGGACACCGACCCGCAGACGGCCTTCGAGGCCCTGCACGAGGGCCGTCACCGCCTGGCGCCCGTCGTGGACGACGAGGGTCAACTGGTCGGCATCCTCACCCGCACCGGCGCGCTCAGGGCGACCCTGTACGAGCCCGCGGTCGACGCGGGGAACCGGCTGCGGATCGCCGCGGCGGTCGGCGTCAACGGCGACGTGGCGGCCAAGGCCAAGGAGTTGCTCGACGCGGGCGCCGACGTCCTCGTCGTCGACACGGCCCACGGCCACCAGGAGAAGATGATCGCCGCCCTCAGGTCCGTACGGGCGTTGAATCCCGGCGTGCCGGTCGCCGCGGGGAACGTGGTGACGGCCGAGGGCGTCCGCGACCTGGTGGAGGCTGGGGCCGACATCGTCAAGGTCGGCGTCGGGCCCGGCGCCATGTGCACCACGCGCATGATGACCGGGGTGGGCCGGCCGCAGTTCTCCGCGGTCCTGGAGTGCGCCGCCGAGGCACGCCGTCTGGGCCGCCACGTGTGGGCGGACGGCGGCGTGCGGCACCCGCGCGACGTGGCCCTGGCGCTCGCCGCCGGCGCGTCCAACGTCATGATCGGCTCCTGGTTCGCCGGAACGTTCGAATCCCCGGGCGACACCCGCACCGCCGCCGACGGCCGGAAGTACAAGGAGAGCTTCGGCATGGCCTCCGCCCGGGCCGTACGGCTGCGGACGGTGGACGACACGCCCTTCGAGCGGGCCCGCAAGGCCCTGTTCGAAGAGGGCATCTCGACATCGAGGATGTACCTCGACCCGGTGCGGCCGAGCGTCGAGGATCAGATCGACGAGATCGTCGCCGGCCTGCGCTCTTCCTGCACGTACGCGGGGGCCGCCGACCTGGAGGAGTTCCACGAGCGGGCGGTCGTCGGCGTCCAGAGCGCGTCCGGGTACACAGAAGGCATGCCTCTCCACCAGAGCTGGTAATGACGTGCATATCGGGCCACCGTCGGGTAGTGCCGTGTCGTATCGACCGCACAACCCGACGGAGGCGAAGATGTTCACCTCTCCCGCCAAAGGGCCGGTCGCACAGACTGCCGACATGCGGCCACTGGCCAGTTACCCCGACTACGCGTCGGCGCAACGGACGGTCGACACCCTGTCCGACGCCGGCTTCCCGGTGGAGACGACCGCCATCGTCGGCAGCGACCTCCGGCTCGAGGAGACGGTCACAGGAAGGCTGACCAGCGGCAAGGCTGCGCTGCGCGGGGCGAGCAACGGAGCGCTCATCGGTCTCGTCATCGGCCTGTTCCTCGGGCTGTTCACCGCGACCACGATCTCGTTCATCGGCATCGTGATCTGGTCGATCATCTGGGCGGCCATCGTCGGCGCCATCTTCGGCTACGTGGCCCACGCCCTGAGCCGCGGACAGCGTGACTTCACCTCACGCAGCGCGATCGTCGCCGGCCACTACGACGTGCTCGTGGCGAGCCCCATGGTCGAGCAGGCCCGGTCGGCGCTCGCCCACGCGGCCTCCGGCACGGCGGGTCGCTCCGCGCCGGGAAGCCCGGGCACCATGCACATGCCCGGCGGCCCCGGCCCGGACGGCCCCATGCACATGCAGGACCGCGGCATGCGGGCACCGGGCGGCCAGGACCACATGGGCATGCCGGGCAGGCCGTCCATGGAACGGCCCGACACGCACCGCACCGAGACGAGGGGGACCGATCCCGGACGGACGGACCTCGGGCACGGGCCCGGCCCGGACACCCGCAGGGACCGCCCGGAGTAACCCACTCAGACCAGCACGAACTGACCGCCACGCCGTGCCGTCGGCCACGCCCTTCCCACCAGAGTCGGGGAGGGCGTCGGTCGTCTGGGCGATCTTCGGTAGAGTCGTTCGGTCGGCCGGGAACATCCGGCGCGCAGAGAACAGGAGACCCACGTGGCACTCGAGAAGCCCGAGATCGACTTCCCGGAGGGGGCGCCTCCGGCGGACCTCGAGATCGTCGACCTCGTCGAGGGGGACGGACCTGAGGCCAAGCCCGGACACACCGTGACCGTGCACTACGTCGGCGTCGCCTTCTCCACGGGCGAGGAGTTCGACGCGTCCTGGAACCGCGGGTCGCCCTTCCAGTTCCCGCTCGGCGGCGGCCGGGTCATCGCCGGCTGGGACCGCGGAGTCGCGGGCATGAAGGTCGGCGGGCGCCGCCGGCTCACGATCCCCGCCCACCTCGGCTACGGCAACCGCGGCGCGGGCAACGCCATCAAGCCCGGTGAGACGCTCATCTTCGTCGTCGACCTGCTCGGCGTCGCCTGATCGTCCGGTTCGGCCGCCTACGGCGCGCCGATCGAGGAGGGCCGCCCCGGGGGGTGGTGCGGGCGGCCCGGTGACATGATGATGTCCCCGTGACCACGATCACCGAGGTCCACGAGGGCGCTCGCATCCCCCCGTTCGCCCGAGCCCCTGTCGGCGGCGTCGCGCTTGCCACGGTGGCGGTCCTTCTCGCCGTCAGCCCCTGGTACGGCTACCACCGCGACGAACTCTACTTCCGGCTCCTCGGCGAGCATCCTCGGCTGGGATATTTCGACACCCCGCCGCTCACACCGATGATCGCCCGGGTCTCGGCCGCCGTGTTCGGCGACACCGTCGTCGCCCTGCGGATCATCCCCGCGTTGTGCACCGGGGCCGTGATCGTGCTGGTCGCCCTCCTCGCGCGTGAGCTCGGCGGAGGCAGGGCCGCACAGGTCCTGGCCGCCGCTGGAACGGCGACGGCGGTGCTCCCGCTGATCGCCGGTCACACGCTGCTCACCCTCACCCCCGACCTCGTCGTCTGGACGGCGGTCGTGCTCTGCCTCCTGCGCGTCCTGCTGCACGGGGACGGCCGCTACTGGCTGTGGGTGGGCGTGCTCGCGGGCGTGGCGACCTACAACCGCGACCTGATCGTGCTGCTGCTCGTCTCCGCCGGGGTCGGCCTCCTCGCGGCGGGACCGAGGAAGGTGCTCCTGGACCGGCGGCTGTGGATCGGCGCCGGCCTCGCTCTCGTCATCGCCGCGCCCAACCTCGTCTACCAGGTGACGCACGACTGGCCGCAGTTGCAGATGGCGGACGCGTTGAAGCTCGACGAGGGCTCCGACAACCGGGCCGTCTTCGTGCCCCTGCAGATCCTGCTGCTCGGCCCGCCTCAGTTCGTCCTCGTCGTCGCGGGATGGATCCGGCTGTGGCGCGACCGCGCGACCCGGGCCCTCGCGATCGCCTACCCGGTCGCCTGCGCGCTGACGCTCTACTCAGGCGGCCGACCGGACTACGTCGGCGTGTTCCTCCTCTACCTGTTCGCGGCGGGCTGCGTGACGGCGGCCGGATGGCGGCGGCGGCCGGTGCTGGTCGCGGCACTGGCCGTCAACGCGGCCGCGTCGATCGTGGTCGCCCTGCCCGTGATCCCGGCGTCCTCGCTGACCGGAACCCCGGTGGCCACGATCAACGAGGTGGCCCGCGAGTCGGTCGGCATGCGCGGCCTCGCCGTACAGGTCGCGGAGGTCGTACGGGGGCTGCCGCCGGCCGACCGGGCCGGGGCGGTGCTGCTCACGAGCAATTACGGCCAGGCAGGCGCCCTCGACCGGTGGGCGGGCGAGCTCGGCCTGCCGAAGGTCTACAGCGGGCACGACGAGCTGTGGTGGTGGGGCCCGCCTCCGGAGGGCACCCGGGTCGTGGTGGCGCTCTCCTGGGACACCTCCTTCCTGGCCGCGCGCTTCGCCCGGTGCACCCAGGCGGGCACCGTGCACGGCATGGCGGGCGAGGAGGAGGGCATCCCGATCAGCGTCTGCCGCGACCCGGTCCGGCCCTGGAGGCAGATGTGGCCGGAGGCGCGGCACTACAGCTGAGGTCCACCGTGGGCAAACGTCGGTGCGTTGAGGCAGGATGACGATGTGTTGCTGATTGACCTCACCCGGACGTCCGCGGCGGTCGCCTCGGATGCCGCCCGTCTGGCCAAGATCGCGCATCTGGCCGAGCTCCTGAGCCGGGTGGGTCCGGACGAAGCCGAGATCGCGGTCGCCTACCTCTCCGGAGAGCTGCCCCAGCGCCAGATCGGCGTCGGCTGGCGCACCCTCCAGGACGTGCCCGAGCCGCGTCAGGTGGCCATCGCCACCCTCACCGAGGTCGACTCCCTGCTGCAGCGGATCAAGGCGCAGTCGGGTGCGGGCTCCCAGGCCGCGCGCAGGGCGCTGCTGGCCGAGCTGTTCGGCTCGGTGACGCGGCAGGAGCAGTCGTTCCTGCAGCGGCTGCTGACCGGAGAGCTGAGGCAGGGCGCGCTCGACGGGGTGATGATCGAGGCGATCGCGAAGGCCTCAGGCGCCCCGTCGGCCGAGGTCAGAAAGGCGCTGACGCTGCGCGGATGGCTGCCCGCCGTCGGAGCGGCCGCGCTGCGGGGCGGCGTCGAGGAGCTGCGCGCGTTCACGCTGGAGGTCGGGCGCCCCGTCGCCCCGATGCTCGCGCAGAGCGCCCCGACCGTCACCGCCGCGCTGGAGAAGATCGGCGGACCGGCGGCCGTGGAGTGGAAGCTCGACGGCGTGCGGGTGCAGGCGCATCGCTCGGGTGAGCGCGTCGGCGTATTCACCCGCACCCTGGACGACATCACCGCCCAGGTGCCCGAGCTGGTCGAGGCGGTCCTCGCGCTGCCGTCGGAGGACCTCGTCCTCGACGGAGAGGTGATCGCGCTGCGGCCGGACGGCCGGCCCGAGCCCTTCCAGGTCACCGGTGGGCGGGTGGCCAGCAAGACCGACGTCGCCGTGCTGCGGCAGACCGTTCCGCTCAGCGTCTTCTTCTTCGACGCCCTCCGCGTCGGCGGCGCCGACCTGCTCGACCTGCCCGACGAGGAAAGGCACGCCGCGCTGGCGGCGGCCGTCCCCTCGCAGCTCCTCACCCCGCGGCTGGTCACGGCCGACGCCGAGGAGGGCGAGGCGTTCTTCGCCGAGGCCCTGCGGCGCGGCCACGAGGGTGTGGTGGTCAAGTCGCCTGCCACGCCGTACGCCGCAGGCCGGCGGGGCGCCGGGTGGATCAAGGTGAAGCCGCGGCACACCCTCGACCTCGTCGTGCTGGCCGCCGAGTGGGGCAGCGGACGCCGCAGCGGACGGCTGTCCAACCTTCATCTGGGCGCGCTCGACCCGGAGACCGGCGGGTTCGTGATGCTCGGCAAGACCTTCAAGGGGCTGACCGACGAGCTGCTGGCCTGGCAGACCGAGCAGTTCCTGCGCCTGGCGGCGGGACCGACCGACGACTGGGTCGTCGCCGTCAAGCCCGAGCTCGTGGTGGAGATCGCCTTCGACGGCGTGCAGAGGTCGACCCGTTATCCGGGCGGCATGGCGTTGCGGTTCGCCCGTGTCCTGCGCTACCGGCCCGACAAGCGGGCCGAGGAGGCCGACACGGTGGCGGCGGTCCGGGCGCTCATGCTCTGACCGCCGGCGGGCGTCACTTCACCAGCCGGACCGTCAGCGGGTACCGGAAGCGGCCGTCCGCGAGGGCGGCGACCCCGCCGACGACGGACAGGACGAACGCCAGGATCCAGATGAACGGCAGCAGGATCACGCCGATCACCGTGATCGGCAGCAGCAGCGTCGCGCCCAGCACGGTGAGATGGAAGTTGAGCGCCTCAAGGGCGTGCCGCCTGATGTAGGGCGAGCTGCGGCCTCCCGCGAGCAGCATGATCAGGGGGCCGACGACGAACAGGCCGCAGAAGGTGAGCAGGTGGGCCGCGGCGCCGCCGACGCGTTCCCCCGCGTCCGGCACGGGCTCCTCTGTGGGGAACCGCGGCCCGGGGTCGAACTCCGCGCGGACGCCGTACAGGTCGTTCATGATCGGCAGGAGGTCGGCGTGGGTGCGGGCGGTCATCGCGAGATGGAGCCGCTCATCCATCTCGTCCTTGTCGAGCCTGCCTTCGGCGAAGGCCGCCTGGACATGCTCGACGACCCGCTCGCGGTCCTGGTTGGTCACCCTCAGCCCCGGGTGGGGCATCGGTGCCCGCCCCTGCCACGGTGGTGTCGCTGCCGCCGGCATCACACCATGCCTTCCCGTCGATGAAGTCACCCCGCCCTGTGCCGGGCCTGACTCCATCTTGCGCGGCGAATCGACGTCCGGTCCATCGGGGACTTCCCTTACCTGGCCCCGAGAAGTCCCTCTTAACACCAACGTGATAATCGGAACGGTATACAAGGCATATGAAATGGCGCGATCGCTACGGGATCCGGCGGCTCCGAGGCCCCCGGATCGCCAGGTTCGACCGTGAAGCCACGAACGACGACATCGAAGCACTCATCGAGTTCGCGAAGTCCCGCCGCGGGGTGGAGTTCTTCGTCGAACCGGAGACCTTCGCGACCGACACCACCGCGGTCGCCGTGGCCCACGACGGGGAGTGGACACGCCGCCGCGTCGGCTCACCCGCCGTCATCAGGAAGGTCGCCAGAGATCTGGCCCTCCCCGTCTACGACGTCCAGCTCACCGGTTACCCGGCGCGGATGCGCGCGTACAACGAGCGGCGCCGCCAGGCCGAGAGCGGTGAGCACGCCTGACCGCACGCCCCTGTCCCCCACCGTGCCCCCGCCCCGTGCCCCCGCCCCGTGCCCCCGTGAACCGCCTCAGCCCGCCCGCGCGGACGGCTCGTCGGACAGCCATGTGACGAGAGGGGCGAGCCAGCAGCCCCTGGGCGGCCCCATCTCGGCCGCCAGTTCGTCCGGCGTGGGCATCCGGTCCAGCAGGGACGCGGGCGACAGCATGTGGATCAACGCGTCCCTGAGGAGATGGGCCATCGAGTAGGCGCCGTCCGCCTCCAGGGCGCGCTCGACCGCCATGCCCGCCAGCGCGCAGTCGCCCGACCGCCAGGCCGCCGCGGCCAGCAGCGAGGCGGCGGGCGCGGCGTAGCGGGGGTCGAGCCGCCGGGTCAGGTCCTTCCACAGGGCCAGATGGGCGCCGGCGTCGTCGAGCAGGGCCCACGCCTCGTCGCGTACGCGGATGATCGAGAGGTCGAACCCGAGGCGCGCCGCGGCTCGATCGTCGAGGCGGCCGCCTGAGCCGTAGAGGTCGATCGCGGCACGGACCCTCGCTACTCCCCCCGCGACGAACTCCGCCGCGATCGCGTCGTCCGGTTGCCCCTGCCGGGCCAGCCGGGCCCGCAACTCCCCCGCCACGGCCCGCGAGACCTCCCGCATCGCCGCCGCGGCGCTCGGCTCGACGCTCCTGCGCAGGCTGCCCCGGTCGGGCAGCGCGACGAGCCCGTGCACGACCGCCTCGGCCGCCACCGGGCTGGACACCGGGTCGTACGGCAGGCCCTCGTCGGGGCAGCACACGATGGTCGGGCACGTGTAGGACCAGTAGCGCCCGTCCTCCGCGCGCAGCGCCTCGGTCACCCGGACGCCGGCGGCCTCGAGCAGCCGGCCGGCCTCCAGCACGGCGGAGTCCACGACCGGCTCGGGGCCGTATCCGGCGAGGACGGCCATGGTGACCCCCTCCCGCACGAACAGCGGCGCGAGACGGTCGAGGTCGCCGGGCCCGGCGGGCAGGTCCCACCGCGTGCTCAGCGCGAGCGACGGCCCGGTGAAGCCGATCACGACGAGGCTGTCGGCGGGGTGGAACCCGACGAGATAGGGGACGACGGCGAGGATGTCCGCCGGACTGGAGAGCACGAGCTTCGGGGTGGTCATGGCCGTGAGCATCGCCGAGACGCGCGCGCCGACCAGGAGCTTAACGCTGTTCTGTGGAGGAGCGCGGTTGTCCACAGCGCCGCCCCCTCGAGGCTGAAGGAGGGTGCCGCACGGCCACCGTCTCGGAGGGAGGTTCCACCTCACAGGGGGAACGCTCGCCGTCATGGAACTGCGGGGAAGACACGTGGTGGTGACTGGCGGGGGCAGCGGCATCGGCCGGGCACTGGTGGAGCGTTTCGCCAGTGACGCCGCGGGCGTCGTCGTCGTCGATCGCGACGGCGCCGCGGCCGCCGAGGTCGCCGCGTCGGTCGGCGGCCTGGCGATCACGGCCGACGTGGGCCGGGAACGGGAGATCCGCCGAGTGATCACGGAGGCGGAGGAGGCTTACGGGCCCGTCGACCTGTTCTGTTCCAACGCCGGCCAGGCCCACCCCCTCGGCGGACTGGACACAGACGACGAGGGCTGGACCCGACAGTGGAACGTGCACGTCATGGCGCATCTGTGGGCGGCCCGTGCGCTCGTCCCCGCCATGGTCAGGCGGGGTGGCGGGTATCTGCTCAGCACGATCTCGGCGGTGGGCCTGCTGATGGTCCCCGGGGCTCTGCCGTACACCGTGACCAAGCACGCCGCGCTGGCCCTGGCCGAGCAGCTGGCCGTGCTCTACCGGGGATCGGGAGTGCGTTTCTCCTGCCTGTGCCCGGCCCTGGTGGAGACGCCGCTGATCGAGGGGGTGGGCGACGGGGCGGTCGGCCGGTTCCTGCGTCTCAACGGCCCGCCCATGGACCCGGCGGAGGTCGCGGACATCGTCGTCGAGGGCCTGCGGGAGGAGCGCTTCCTGATCTTCACCCACCCGGAGACGGCGCCGGCCGTACGCCTGCGGGCGGCCGATCCCGAGAGGTACCTGGACGCGGTCGCGGCGATCTGGGCGGCGGCCGGCGAAACCGAGGGGCCGCCCGTGTGATCCCGGGCGGTACCCCGCCCGGCACGATCAGGAAGCGGCCAGCCGTCCCCTGACCATCATCGCGGCCCCCGCCACGGCCCCCGGCATCGCGACGACGACGACCAGCGGCACCAGGAAGGCCAGGAAGACGGGGACGCCGAAGCCCAGCGACATGGCCAGGTTCGAGCGCAGGAGGGCGAAGCGCTCCTTGCGCGCGATGCCCCGCCGTTCCATGGCGAGGGCCGTCAGCTCCACCGTCAGAAAGAACCCGGAGATGATCGCGCCGAGGACCGGGACGACCGTCTGCCCGACGACCGGCACGAAACCCAGCGCGAACAGGGGGATGGTGAACATCAGGACGTAGACCAGCGTGACGATGCTGTCGCGGATCGACCGGAAGAAGGTCCGCCAGAAGGGCAGGTCGACTCCACCGGGAAGGCCGCCGAGGTCCTCCTCCACCTTCTCCGACAACTTCTCGTAGAAGGGTTCACCGATCGCCAGCGCGACCGCCGTGAAGGTCACCACCGCGAGCGCCAGGCCGCCCACGAAGATCATGATGCCGACGAGGACGCGAAAGAGGTCCCGCCAGCCCCAGTCGTCGGCGAACGGCGTGATCCACTCCGCCACGTCGGTGGCGTGGGTGCCCAGCCAGATCAGCGCGAGAACGTAGAGCACCAACGCGATCAGCGCCGGGATCACCCCGAACAGCCACCACCGTGGATGCCTGGCGACCCAGCCGACTCCCCTGAACGCGAAGCCGATGCCGTCGGCGAAACCGCCGACCTGTCGCCGTCCCATGCCGCTCATGCCCGGCAGGCTAGCGCCACAGGCTCGTGACAGACACGCCCAATTCCCCGAAAAGGCGGCGCAGCAACGGAAGTGAGATGCCGAGGACGTTCCCGTGGTCGCCGTCGATCCCCTCGATGAACCAGCCGCCCAGCCCGTCGAGGGTGAATGCGCCGGCGACGCGCAGCGGCTCCCCGCTGGCCGCGTAGGCGGCGATCTCCTCGTCGGTCGGCGTTCCGAACCGGACGACCGTCGCACCGACCTCGGAGATCGCGCGGCCGGTCGCGACGTCGATGACGCAGTGACCGGTCAGCAGTCGGCCCTGCCCGCCCCGCATCGCCCGCCATCTGTCGATCGCCTCCTGCGGCGACCCCGGCTTGCCGTACGCGACGCCGTCGAACTCGAGCACCGAGTCGCAGCCGATGACGATCCCGTCCGTCAGGGATCCGGCCACCACGGCCGCCTTGGCCTCGGCGAGAGCACGGCAGAGCCGCTCCGGCGATTCGGCCGTTATCGCCTCCTCGTCGACCCCGCTGACGATCACTTTCGGGTCGAGGCCGGCCCCGCGCAGCACGCCGAGACGGGCGGGGGAGGCAGAGGCCAGAACGAGCTCAGTCACACCACCAGAGCCTAGCGGCCCCTACTATGAGTCGATCAATGATCGTATTTGTCCGGAGGTGCTGTCCTTTGTCGAGGGCGACTGTCAGGGAACGCCTGAGGTACTGGTTCGACAACACCATGGCGAAGGGCACCGGCGCCCTCATCGGCTGGCTGGCCCTCGTCTCGGGCGCCTTGATCCTGGCCGTCAGCGCGCTGACGCTGTGGCTGACGCCGAACGAGGTGGACGCCCACAAGGGATGGGCCGGCGTGCTGTGGATGACGCTGATGCGCGCCCTGAGCCCCGGCAAGATCGCCAGTGACACCGGGACCGCGCCGTTCCTCGGCCTGATGCTGGCCGCGTCGCTCGGCGGCATCTTCATCGTCAGCACCCTCGTCGGTGTGCTCTCCACCGGACTCAAGGGCAAGATCGAGGAGTTGCGCAAGGGCCGCTCGAGGATCATCGAGAGCGGCCACACCGTGATCCTCGGCTGGTCCGAGCAGGTCTTCACGATCGTCTCGGAACTCGTGAAGGCGCACGCCAGCCAGCGGGGGTCGGTCATCGCGATCCTCGCGGACGTGGACAAGCCCGCGATGGAGGACGCCATCCGCTCGCGGGTCGGCGACACCGGCAGGACCCGCCTGGTCTGCCGCACCGGGCGGCCGACCGAGCCGACCGACCTGGATCTGATGAACCTGGACTCCGCGCGCTCCGTCGTGGTCCTGTCCCCGCAGGGCGAGGAGCCGGACGCGCACGTCATCAAGACGCTGCTCGCGCTGGCCAAGCGCGCCGGCGACCACCCGCCGGTGGTGGCCGCCATCACCACCTCCCGCAACATGGCGGCCGCCCGCCTCGCCGGCGGCCCCGGGGTCCACCTCGTCGACTCCGACGACACCATCTCCCGGCTGATCGTGCAGTCGTCCCGGCAGTCCGGCATGTCGGTGGTGTGCATGGACCTGCTCAACTTCGACGGCGGGGAGATCTACTTACGCTCCGACCCCGCGCTCGCGGGCATGCCGTACGGGCGAACGCTGGGCGCCTACGCGTCCGCGACCGTCATCGGCCTGCGCGGCTCCGACGGCGTCATGCTCAACCCGCCGATGGACACCGTGCTCGGCACCTCCGACCAGATCATCGTGATCGCCCAGGACGACTCCCTCATCCGGCTGGCGGGCGACGCCGGCGTGATCGACGAGGACCACGTCCGCGACCACGAGCACACGCGGCCCGGCCCCGGGCGGACGCTCCTGCTCGGCTGGAACGGCCGGGCGTCCCAGATCGTGCGCTACCTCGACGGCTACGTCCCCGCCGGCTCGGTCCTCGACGTCGCGAGCGACCATCCCTCGGCCGGCGACGGGCTGGTGGGCCTGCGCAACCTCACGGTCAGCGTCAAGGAGTGCGACTCCACCGACAGGTACGCCCTGGAGTCGCTGGGAGTCGGGCTCTACCAGCACGTGATCGTGTTGTCGGACGACCGGTACACGCCGCACCACGCCGACACCCGCACGCTGATGACGCTGCTGCAGCTCCGCGACATGCAGGCGACCCTGGGCGAGCGGTACTCGATCGTGAGCGAGATGCACGACGAGAACAACCGGGCGCTGGCGGAGGTGACCGAGGCCGACGACATCGTGATCAGTGACACGGTCATCGGCCTGCTGCTCGCGCAGCTCGCGGAGAGCCCGCACCTGAGCGAGGTGTTCGGCTATCTCTTCGACTCCCGGGGGTCGGAGATCTATCCGCGGCCGGCGGGCGCCTACGTCGACGAGGGCACGCCCGTCGCCTTCCCCACCGTGCTCGAGGCGGCCCGCAGAAGGGGCGAGACCGCGATCGGCTACCGCCTGGCCGCCGGAGCGGGTGAGGCGCCCCACTTCGGCGTCGTCCTCAACCCGGACAGGTCAGGGCCCGTGACGTTCGGGCCCGGCGACTCGGTGATCGTGCTGGCGGAGCGTTAGACCCTCGCGAACCGTGGAGACCTTCGCGGGAAAACGGAGACCCTCGCGAACCGCAGGAATCTCGCTGAAACGCGTGACCGGGATCAAGGAATCTTGATCCCGGTCACCACACTGTTGATGTCCCGCCAGGCCTTCTTCTGCGTGTCGGGGATCACGGCGTACACCAGGGCGGGCTTCCTGTTCGGAACGTCGACGACGACGACCGCCGCCGACGAGGTCCGCTTCTTGCCCTTGACCTTGTAGTGCGCGTTGAAGCCGAGCACGAGGGCGTCCCGCTTGGCGATCGTGACCTCGTCCATCGCCGTCCAGGACAGCGTGGTGCCCTTCGGCTGGTACTTCAGCGTCCACCGGGCGGCCAGCAGGGCGGTGTCGCGCATCTCCTCCTGCTCGGGCACGGGCAGCGGGAGGGAGATCACCATGCCGTGGACCGGGGACCCCTTCACCAGGGGGAGGTCCTGCCGCGTGCCGAAGGCCTTGGTCTTCACGGGCCGCCAGACCTTGGTGAACCGCGGAATCGAGACGCCGGCCCGGCGGTCCTTGAGCACCCCGCGCCTGGGCGCGGGCTTGCCGGGCAGCCTGCCCAGCCTCTTCTCACCGTCGGGCAGCGGCTCAAGCCGGGAGTCGGCGAATGCCGCCGCCAGCGCCGCGGGGACCGTCGGCGTGGGAGTGGGCGTCGGGGTTGGCGTCGGAGTCGGAGTCGGGCTCGCCGTGGCCATCAGGGGCGAGGGCACGGCGGCCGCCGCGCGGGGGGCCTCCGATCCGGTCCTGCCGAGGATCACGACGGTCGCCACGGTGCCGACCCCCACGACCGCGGCGGTTCCGGCGATGAGACGGTAGATGACCCGCATCGGAAGATCGCCGAGACCCCTGCGGGCGTTCACCGGGACCGGTGGAGCCAGCGGAACCGTGATCTTCGGAAGGGGGGTCGTCTCCGCCTCGGCCGCTACGTAAGTGGGAACAGCTTTCGTCCCATAGTCCCCAGGTGCCACGGATCGGAGCGTACGGCATATCCCGGTCGCTCGTGTCCGATCCCGATCACACTTCGAAAACGCCCAGGCGCAGCCAGGGCGCCTCGGCGACCACCGTCGCCGAGCCCGGTTCGATCTCCGTGAAACCGGCGTCCCTGACGACCGGCAGACCACTGCCGACCAGCGCGGACCACCGGTCCGGGCTCGCGGTCCGCACCGCCGTCGCGAAGCCCCGGTCCCGCCACTCTGCGCGCGCCGGCTCGTCGGACCCCCACCACGCGAGCTGCGCGCCGTGCCCCGCCTGGGCCATGGCCTTACCCGCGGTCATGTCGAGGTGGGGGTTGACCCAGAGCACCGCCCCGCCGGTCGCGGACGGCGGCGGGGCGGTGTCCGCGAGGTCGGTGCCGGAGACCTGCAGCCGCGACAGGTCCTTGGGCCAGTCGTCCAGCGGCACCGGCGGGTGGACGCGGACCTCGGCCGTCCGCACCGTGACGGTGATGCCGGGCAGTTCGAGCACCCGCCGCCACTCCGCGCCGCGCGCCCGCCTGACCACCTTCCTGATCCGGTGGTCCTCCCATTCGCTGATGGCCTCGTCCCAGGCCGGCCTCTGGTCCTGGAGGGGGTCGAGCAGGCTCAGCACGGCCGTGGCGGCGGCCTCGAGCGCGTCGGTGCGCTCCGGCGGAGCGGCGCGCTCGATCCTGACCACGAGGGGAAGTACACGTTCGGTCACCCGACCAGGATCGCAGCCTTCCGGTTCTGCTCCGCCCCGGAGACCACGCGGAACGACATCAGCGCGGCGAACATGCACAGGACGCCCGCGCCGTACCAGGCGAGGTCGTAGTTTCCGAGATGGTCGCGGGTGACGCCCGCCACGCTCGCCGCGATCGCCGCACCGATCTGGTGCGACGCGAACACCCAGCCGAAGACCACCGACCCCTCCGCGCCGAAGATCTTCCGGCACAGGGCCACGGTCGGCGGCACGGTCGCCACCCAGTCGAGGCCGTAGAAGACGATGAAGACGAGCATGCTGGGCTGGGTCGTCGCGGCGAACAGCTGGGGCAGGATCAGGAGGGACAGGCCGCGCAGCGCGTAGTAGACGGTGAGGAGGATGCGCGAGTCCACCCGGTCGCTCAGCCAGCCGGACAGGACGGTTCCCGCGATGTCGAAGACGCCGATGACCGCGAGCAGCGAGGCTGCGGCCGTCTCCCCCATGCCGTGGTCGTGCGCCGCCGGGATGAAGTGGGTGCCCACCAGCCCGTTCGTGCTCGCCCCACAGATCGCGAACCCGCCGACCAGATACCAGAAGCGCCTGTGCCGCGCCGCCTGGCCGAGCACGCGGAACGCCCGGGCGGCCGCTCCCCCGCCGGCGGTCCGTACGGCCGGCTCGGTGGCGCCCAGCGCGGTCAGGCCGATCTCCTCCGGGGTGTCGCGGAGCAGGAACCACACGAGCGGGACGACGGCGAGGGCGGCGGCCGCCACGGTCAGCGACGCGGTCCGCCAGCCCTGCATCTCGGCCAGGTGCGCGAGCACCGGGAGGAACAGGAGCTGGCCCGTCGCGCCACCGGCCGTCAGCACCCCGGTGACGAGGCCGCGATGCCGGACGAACCACCGGTCGGTGAGCGTCGCCGCGAAGACGAGCGCCATCGACCCCGTGCCCGCCCCGACGAGCACTCCCCACAGGGCGACGAGCTGCCAGCTCGCGGTCATGAAGACGGTGAGGGCGCTGCCCGCCGTGACCAGCAGCAGGGCGCAGGTCACCACCCGCCGCATGCCGAACCGGTCCATCAGGGCCGCCGCGAAGGGCGCGAACAGGCCGTAGAACATCAGGTTGACCGAGACCGCGAGCGAGATCGTGCCCCTCGTCCACCCGAACTCGTCCTGCAGCGGGGTGATCAGCACTCCGGGGGTCGCCCGGAATCCCGCGGCTCCGATGATGGCGACGAAGGCGACGGCGGCCACTAGCCAGGCGCGATGCAACGATCTCATGAGCCCACATCCTGAACGGAGCGGCGGGCACCGGCCAGTGGCCGGAAGGCCAAGATGTGAAAGAATCCGGCCATGCATCGCATCGCCATGGTGGTCCTGGACGATTTCGCGACGCTCGACGTCGGCATCCCCGGCCAGGTGTTCTGGGCCGCCCTCGACCCCGACCGGCTCTACGAGATCGTCACCTGCACACCGGACGGCCTGCCCGTGCGGACCTCGGCGGCGGGGTACGCCCTGACGCCCGACCACGATCTCAGCGTGCTGAAGACCGCCGACACGGTGCTGGTCCCGGGCATCCACGGGGGCTCCGCACTGACCGACGGCACGATCGACCCGTCCCTGCGGACGGCGTTGCGGGAGGCCGCCCAGCACAGCCGGCTCATCTCCATCTGCACCGGCGCGTTCGTCCTCGCCGCCGCCGGTCTGCTCGACGGCCGCCCGGCGACGACGCACTGGCGCAACGCCGACCGGTTCCGCGAGTTGTTCCCCCGTGTACGGCTCAGGCCCGACGTGCTGTTCGTCGACGACGGGGACATCCTGACCTCGGCGGGCGTCTCCGCCGGGATCGACCTGTGCCTGCACGTGATCCGGCGCGACCACGGCAGCAAGGTCGCCAACCGCACGGCCAAGCGCTGCGTGACGGCACCGTTCAGGGAAGGCGGCCAGGCGCAGTACATCGACCGGCCGCTGCCCGATCCCCTCGACACGAGCACGGCGTCCACCCGCACCTGGATGCAGGAGAACCTGCACGACCCACTCGACCTGACCGTCCTGGCGGCCCACGCCCGCATGAGCGTCCGGACGTTCACCCGGCGGTTCCGCGAGGAGACGGGCCTGAGCCCGGCGAGGTGGCTGGCCCGGCTGCGGGTGGAGCACGCGCGCCACCTGCTGGAGACGACCGACCTGTCCGTCGACGTGATCGCCCGCCAGGCCGGGTTCGGCACGGCCGTCTCGTTGCGGCAGCACCTCCACACGGCCGTCGGCGTGTCCCCTCTGGCCTACCGCCAGGCGTTCCGCACGCCGGCCGCCGATCCCGCCGTCATCCGCGCGGCCGTCGCGACCGGGGTCGCCGACGGCGCGGCCCTTCCGCGGCCGGCGTGATCACCTGGCCGGCGTCTCATGGATGACCGCTCCGGACCGGGGCACCCGGCCGGAGCGCCTGGTCAGCCGACCCGCGCCCGGCGGCGGGTCCGGCCGGTCGGTCCCTGCCATGTGTGGGGTCCACGCGGCTCCCGCCCCGGCTCGCGCAGCTCCGGGGGCCGTCCCTCACGGTCGGCGCGCCTCTTGCGGACGATCCACCAGCCGATGCCGAGCAGGATGAGCCCCAGAGGCGTGCGGGCCAGCCAGCGGGTGACGAGGAGCTGAAAAATCCGCTTCATACCCGTTCGACTACCCGTGGCCTGTCCTTTCATGTGGCCGTCAGCAGTCACACGTGATGGACCCGACGGGAGCGGTCAGCGGGTCGACCGGCCGGCGTTCCACGCCGTCGTCGGTCTCGACGGGAAAGCCCTCCCGTGTCCAGTACTCGAAGCCGCCGATCATCTCCTTGACCGCGTAGCCGAGCCTGGCGAACTCCAGCGCGGCCCGGGTCGCACCGTTGCAGCCGGGCCCCCAGCAGTACGTCACCACGGTGACGTGACGAGGGATCATCGAGGCGGCCCTGTCCGCGATCTCGCTCGTGGGCAGGTGCACGGCGCCCCTGATCCTGCCCTGCCGCCAGCTCTCGTCGCCGCGGGAGTCCACGACCACGATGCCGGGCTCGCCGGCGGCCAGGTCGGCGTGGACGTCGGACGCGTCCGTCTCATATGACAGCCGCCCGGAGAAGTGGGCGATCGCGGCGGCGCCGTCGGCCGCGGGGGTGCTCGTGACGAAGGACATCGTCCGCCTCCAGATCTCGGTTCGTTCCTGGGAGCAAGGCTGCCGGGCGGAGGCCGTCTCCGAGGAGTGGCACGAATGCCCTATATCGCTAATATCCAGCCATGCTCGAACGCCGCGGCACCCGTACCGTCTCGGTCCTGGCCTTCGACGGCATGAGCCCCTTCGAGCTGGGATGCGTGGTCGAACTGTTCGGCCTGCCCCGGCCGGAATTGGGCGTCCCGTGGTACGACCTCCAGGTCTGCGCCGAGTCCGCCGGGCCGCTCAAGGCCGTCGGCGGCTTCACCGTTCAGGCGGCCCACGACCTGGAGGATTTCGCGGCGGCCAGGACGGTCATCGTCCCGGGCGTACCCGACGTCCGGGGCGCGGTCTCCCCCGCGCTGGTCGCGGCGCTGCGGGCGGCCCACGACCGGGGGGCCAGGGTCGTCTCGATCTGCTCGGGGGCCTTCGCCCTCGCGGCGGCGGGCCTGCTCGACGGCAGGGAGGCGACGACCCACTGGAAGTACGCCGCGATCCTGCAGCAACGGTTCCCCGAGGTCAGGGTGAACCCCGGCGTGCTCTACGTGGACGGCGGAGACGTCCTCACCAGCGCGGGCAGCGCCGCGGGGATCGACCTGCTGATCCACCTGGTCAGGCTCGACCACGGCCCGAGCGTGGCCAACGCCGTGGCCCGGCGGCTGGTCGTGCCGCCCCACCGCGAGGGCGGTCAGGCCCAGTTCATCGAGGCCGCCGTCACCCCCGTGGACGACGACGACGCCGTCGGACGGGCGATGGAGTGGGCTCTGGCCCATCTCAGCGAGCCGATCACGGTAGCCGTGCTCGCCGGGGTCGCGCGGATGTCGCCGCGCAGCTTCGTCCGCCATTTCAACCGGCGGACCGGGACGAGCCCGCTCCGCTGGGTCGTCGCGCAGCGGATCACGGCCAGCCTGCCCCTGCTGGAGACCACGGCGGTGCCGGTCGAGGAGGTGGGCGCCGCCGTCGGCTTCGAGAGCCCGGTGACGTTCCGCCACCATTTCGCCCGTGCCATGCGGACGTCCCCCTCGGCGTACCGGCGGACGTTCGGGGCGGTTCTCCGCCGGGACACGGCGCCCGCCGGCTCAGCGGGCGAGCGACTCCACGAAACGTGACATCCCGCTGAGCCAGCGGTCGGGGTCGCCGGCCTTCATCTGGAAGAAGCCGGCCACCTCCGGATGGGGCAGGATGTAGAACCGCTCCGCGTCCAGGCCCTCGACCACGTGGCCCGCGACCTCCTCGGGTTCGAGCACGGCTCCGGAGGAGATGACGGCACGGGCCGTGAGGTTCTCGTCCTCGAGGTCCTCCCGCATCATCCCGGTGCGCACTCCCTGAGGGCACAGCACGCTGACCCCGATGCCCCTGGCCCGGTAGTGGATCGCCACCCACTCGGCGAAGGAGATCGCCGCCGCCTTGCTCACGGCGTACGGCGCGTCGCCGGGGCAGTTCACCAGGCCCGCGGCCGAGCAGGTGTTGAGCAGGTATCCGCCGCCGCGCTCGACCATGGCGGGAAGAACCGCGCGGGCGGCGTAGACGTGGGCGAGGGTGTTGACCGCGAGGGTGCGCGACCACTCCTCGTCCGTCGCCTCCTCCACGCCGTGGCCGGTGATGATCCCGGCGTTGGAGCAGAACAGGGCGATCGGGCCGAGGGAACGCTCGGCGGTGTCGACGATCGCCCGGACGTCGTCCTCGACGCTCACGTCCGCCCGGACGGCCCTCGCGCGATCGCCGATCCGTTCCGCGACGGCGGCCGCGCCCGCCTCGTCCAGGTCGGCCACGAGGATCCCGGCCGCCCCTTCCTCGGCGAACCGCAACGCCATGGCGCGGCCGATCCCGCTCGCCGCACCGGTCACGACGACCACCTTGTCCTGAACTCGCATGCGACCCCTCCGAACCGACCAGTCGGTATCGGAACCTACGCGCCCGTCGCGGCGGCCGTCAACGCGGCCTGCAGTACGGGATCGGCGGGGAGAACCACACGGTCCTGCCCGTCGAAGACGTCAGCGCGGCCCACGCCGAGTTCACCGGTGAGGCCGCTCAGAGCTGCTCGCGCCGGCAGTTGAAGAACAGCTGGATCTCCGGTGGGGCCTGGGTGGTCGCCGGGGCGTACGAGATGTGGTTCTCGGTCAGGACGGTGAAGCCGGCGTCCTCGACCGCCGCTCGCAACTCGTCGCGCAGATAGCCGGTCACCCGCACCGGCGCCCCGAGGAACTGGAAGGGAACGTCGTCGAGGTCGATCTCCACCATGCTCAGCGAGAACAGCCCGCCGGGCGCGAGCGCCGAGTAGATCTTGCCGAGGGCCTCGGTGATGCCCGCGCGGGGCAACATCAGCAGCGAGAAGAACGCGGTCACCGCGTCGAAGGCGCCGAGTGAGCCGTCCAGCTCGAGCACGTCGAGCTCCAGGAACGTGCCCTCGGGGACGTTCTCCCGCGCGATCTCGAGCATGACCGGGGAGATGTCGATGCCGGTCACCTCGCAACCGGCCTGTGCGAACTGCTGCGCGCTGGGCGCTCCGGTTCCGCAGCCCACATCGAGGACGCGCGAGCCGGGCTTGAGCTGCTTGATCAACCATTCCCCAGCGGCGACTTGTCCCTCTTTATGGGGAAATGCGTCGTCGTAGCGGACACCGATGCGGTTGAACGCCTCCGCCTGCAGTGCGCGGTACTCCTGCCGGGCGCTACCCGAACCAGATTCGATTGTCATCTACGCCACCAATGGTGCTCATCCGACTCCTGCTTCTCCTGAATAGAGGGTGGCCACTATTCGAGTCAAGCCATTTCACCATAAATTCAGCATTATCCCAGTTCTGCGAGGTCAAGGCGGGTTGTCAAATTGCGCCTCCCACGCGAATGCCGTCATTAGACGGCTAAAAGCCTTAACGTAGAGATAACTCCCATCTACTTCCGTTTCGTACGGAATATCCCCAACGTGTGGTCCGTGACGACGGACTCGGGCCTGCTGCGCTCGCCCGCTCGGCCCACACCTTCCTCCACCCGCCCATGGTCGCGGGCATCGTCGCGTCCGCGGTCGGCGACGAGTTGGTCATCAGCCATCCGGGCGAGGCCCGCGTGGAGGTCGCCCTGACCGCGTCGAGCGGACCGGTGCTCTTCCTCGCCGGTCACGCCCTGTTCAAGCGCGTGCTCTGGGGGCACCTCCCCGCGTCCCATCTCGCCGGGGTCGCGGCCCTGATCGCCCTCATGCCCGCCGAGTTCGTGGCGCTCGCTGTGGCCGCCGCCGCGGTGACGGTCGTCGTCGCCGTCGCGAGCTGGGAGTCGCTCCGCCGCGGGCCGCGCGCCTCGCTCGGAATTACCCGACAAGCCAGATTTTTTCCACCTTTCTCGGGACTTGACCAAATCCTGACTCTCGATCTACCGTAGCCGCCAATTGTTAGTAAGCCTTCCTAACTTCTGGAGGTGAGGGATGCGAAGGACCCCCCGCTTCGCATCAGCGCTGGTGATGCTGGGTCTCGTGGCGGCCGGCCTGTTCGCCGGAGGCTCCGCGAACGCGGCGACCAACCGGTTGGAGGCGGAGAACGCCGTCGTCTCCCAGGGCGTGGTCGAGGCGAACCACGCCGGCTACTCCGGCAGCGGATTCGTCAACGGCGACAACGTCTCGGGCAGCTACACCGAATGGACCGTGACCGCGGCGGCCGCCGGCAGCTCGACCCTGGCGATCCGCTACTCCAACGGACCGAGCACGACCCGGACCGCGAACATCGCGGTCAACGGCACCGTCGTCTCGGCCAACCGCGCGTTCAACAGCACCGGCAACTGGGACACCTGGGCGACCGTCTCGATCACCACGAACCTCAACGCGGGCGCCAACAAGGTGCGGATCACCGCCGCGAACGCGGACGGCAACCCGAACTTCGACTACATCGACGCCACCACACCCGGCGGGGGCGGCGGCACCGTCACCGCCGACCAGTTGCTGGCCAAGGTGACGTCGTGCTCGCAGATCTCCAGCGGCAAGTACAAGACCGACGAGGACGTCAGCACGGCGACGGTCCCGGTGTGCCAGAAGACCGGCGCGGTGTTCTGGAAGGCCGACATGGACATCGACTGCGACGGCGTCCGCACCACCCAGTGCAACGAGGACACCGACTGCTGCTTCTACCCCGACACCGCCTGCCACACGACGGGCGACTCCCCCCTCAACTCCGCGGCCCTGCCGTACGTCGTGGTGCCGAGCTCGAGCAGCATCTGGAACTACACGTCGAAGGGCATCGGTTGCGGCACGGTGGTCGCCGTCATCTACAACGGCAAGATCGAGTACGCGGTGGTCGGCGACACCGGACCCACGCAGATCATCGGTGAGGCGTCCCACAAGGCGGCCTCCGACCTGGGCATCGACCCCGACCCCAGCACCGGCGGCACCGACGGGCCGGTGACGTACGTCGTCTTCACCGGCTCGGGCACCAAGGTCTCGGCCGTCGAGAACCACCAGCAGGCCGTCACCCTCGGCCAGCAACTCGCCCAGCAGTTCGTCTCCGCCAACTGAACGCGTGATGTGCCCGCCCCGGCGCCGCGGGGCGGGCACGTCACGTTCCCTCCGGCGGTCACACCATGAGGGCCCAGATCATGAAGGCGAAGGCGGCGAGGTGGACGAAGGTGCGGGCGACGTTCCAGCGCACCCACCTGCGCTCGAACCGCTGCCGCGCCAGGGCGTGCTCGGCCGCCGGGGCCGCCTCGTCGACCTTGTCGAGCGCGTTGTTGAGCGGGATGTTGACGGAGAACGTGAGCACGAGGGCCAGCGCGTACGTCACGAACGCCGCCACCAGCGGGGGCGTCTGCGGCTCACCGAGATGGAGGAGCGCCGCCGCCAGGGTCAGCAGGGCCGACCCGCCGAAGGCCAGAAGGAACAGGCCGTTCTGGATGGCGATGTTGATCCTGCGCATCGCCACCACGAAGGTCCGGTCGTCGGACGCGGCCAGGCCGGGCATCACCGAGACCGAGTACGCGTAGAACAGCCCTGCCATCAGCCCCGTCGTCATCGTGGCCGCGAACAGGACCACCGTGCGCAGCGACTCGCTCATGACGTCTCCCCCTCGCCCGGCGTGGCCGCCCCGGGGGCGTGGCCGGCGAAGTCGCGGATCGCGGTGGCCGCACCGGTCGCCCTCTTGTCTCCGTTTCCTGTCATGGCTCCAGTGAAGTCCGCCCGGGCGATCCCCGCCATCGCTGAGAATCCCGATGGCATGTCCGAGTGTCTAGACTCGGGCGCATGGACGCGTTCGCCGGCCTCCTCGACGGGCCGAGAGCCCGCGGAGCGTTCCTGATCCGCTCCATCCTCGACCCTCCCTGGTCTCTTCGCGTCGAGGACCGCGCGCCGCTCACACTCGTCGCCATGGTGCGGGGCGAGGCCTGGGTCGCCCCCGACCGGGGCGAGACCGTGCGGCTCGGCCCGGGGCAGATCGCGCTCATGCGCGGCCCCGACCCCTACACCGTCTCCGACGACCCGTCCACGCCGGTCCAGGCGGTGGTCCGGCCGGGCGGCTGCACCACGACCCCGGCGGGCGAGGACCTGTGCGACGCGATGAACCAGGGGGTCCGCACCTGGGGCAACGCCCTGGACGGCGCCGCGGTGATGCTGACGGGCACCTACCAGGCGGGCGGCGAGATCGGCGGACGACTGCTGTCGGCCCTGCCCCCGTCGCTCGCCCTCTCCGCGGGATCCGCGGGCGCATCGATCCTGCCGCTGCTCTGCGACGAGATCGTCAAGGACGAGCCCGGTCAGGAGGTCGTCCTCGACCGGCTGCTCGACCTCCTCCTGGTCGCCGTCCTGCGGGCGTGGTTCGCCCGGCCGGAGGCGAACGCCCCCGCCTGGTACCGGGCCCAGGGCGATCCGGTGGTGGGCACCGCCCTGCGGCTGCTCCACGACAACCCGGCGCATCCCTGGACGGTCGCATCACTGGCGGCGAGGACAGGCGTCTCGCGTGCCGCCCTCGCCCGGAGGTTCACCGAGATGGTCGGCCAGCCGCCCATGTCCTATCTGACGAGCCGGCGCATCGCCCTGGCCGCGGACCTGCTGCGCGACTCCGACGCCACGGTCGGCGCGGTGGCCAGGCAGGTCGGCTACGGCAGCCCGTTCGCGCTCAGCACCGCGTTCAAGCGCGTCCACGGGGTCAGTCCGCAGGAACACCGCTCGGCGCGCGCCTGACCGGCATGTGCCGGGGAGACCCCACGCCTCCCCGGCCCCCGGTTCCCCGCCCGCGCTTCCCCTGCCCGTGGTTCGGCTGCCGCGCCTGTCCGGTTCCGGCGGCTCAGCGGCCGGGGATGCGCTCGGTGACCTCCTGCAGCACGAAGCCGTTCCCGTCGGGATCGCTGAACGAGGCGAACGAGCCGTACGAGCGCCGGTCGGGCTGCGGGCCCGGCACCCGCTTCTCCGTCTCCGCGTGGTGGAAGACGCCGCCCTCGTCGTGGAAGATCTCGCTCACCTCGACGCCGCGGCCGACCAGATCCGCCCTGGCCGCTTCGATGTCCGCCACGATGAGGTGCACGTTCTCCACAGACCCCGGCCGGGCCGTACCGACGCCCGTGCCGACCACGATCGAGCACTGGGAGCCAGGCGGCGTGAAGTGCACGACCCGGAAGTCGTCGCCGCTCGCATAGTCGACGTCCTCCCGGAAACCGATCCGCCTGTAGAACTCCTTGGCCCGGTCGACGTCCGCGACGGGCAGGACGATCACCTCGAGCTTGTACTCCACCATGTCCGCTCCTCAGCGATACCGGATGCCGGTCGGCATCCCGGCATCCACGATCGCCGCCGGAGCGTCGCCTCGCCCCAGGGAGACTCCCTGGGATCACCCCCGGGGGGTCACCGGCCCCTGGTCACCGCCCTTGGCCAGCGGTCCTTGGTCACCGGCCGCGCAACGCCGCGGCGAGCTCGCGGCGTGACCCGATGCCCAGCTTGATGAAGACCTTGCGCAGATGCCACTCGACCGTTCGCGGGCTGAGGAACAGCACGGCGCCGATCTCGGGATTGGTCCGGCCGGACACCGCCAGGCGGGCGATCTGCGCCTCCTGGGAGGTGAGTTCCTCGCGCGCTCCCAGGGTCCGCTGGCGGACGGTCTCGCCGGTGGCGGCCAACTCCCGGCCGGCCCGTTCCGCGAAGCCCTCCGCGCCCATGGTGGTGAACGCGTCGTGGGCGGTGCGCAACTGGACCCGGGCGTCGCCGCGGCGGTTCTCACGGCGCAGCCACTCGCCGTAAAGCAGGTGAGCCCGGGCCAGGGACAGCCGGATCCGCGTCGCCGACAGCCGCTCCACGGCCTCGCGGTAGCTCTCCTCCGCCTGCCCGGGCGGACCGGCCAGCGCGTCGGCGAGTGCCTGTACGCCACGCGCCCAGTCCGTCCCGGCGGCCGCGGTCCGCGCCGCGAGCCGCTCGCGCGCCTGCGACGCGACCGCCTGCTCGCCGCTGCGCACCGCCGCCTCCACCAGCTCGCCGAGCGCCCAGTTGCAGACGGCCAGGTCCTCGTACTCGGCGGCCTGCCCGGCGGCCTCAAGCGCGGCCGGATAGCGGCCGAGCCCGTTGAACAGCGCCGCCCTGGCATAGCCGGTCATGCCGAGCAGCCGGCCCTCACCACGTGCGTCGGCGTCCTTGACCGCGGCCTCGATCAGCTCCAGCGCGGGGAGTTCCCTGCCGGTGTGGGCGGCCAGGGCGAGCGAGGCGGACGGATGCACGCCCAGGCCGGTGGCCCGGCCCAGGGCGTCGACCTCGTCGAGCAGATCCGACGCGTCCGCGAACCGGCCCTCGAACAGCAGCGCGCCCGCGCGGAGGACGAGCGCGGTGGACAGCAGCGACAGGGCCCCGGTGGCGCGGGCGAAGCCGATCGCCTGCTCGGCGAGGCGATGCCAGGCCTCGTCCCGCCACACCTCGTGCGCGACGGGGCCGGCCAGCCACAGCAGGCCCGGATCCTCGTCCGTCGTGAGCGCGTCAAGCGCCCGGCACAGCAGCGGCGCTGCCTGCGCGTACCCGTCCAGGCTCCACGCCGTGAGACCGGCGAGCAGGAGACCGGCCGGGTCCTCCCCCGTGGGGACGGCCCGGGCGGCCTCCGCCGCCCGGCGCAGGTCGTCTCCGCCGAGCCGGCCCGCGTGCACGGCCGCGCCCAGCGCCGACAGATAGGTCCCCCGGGCTGCGGCGAGGTCCATCGTCTCGAGCCGGCGGGCTGCCGCGAGCAGCGGAGGGACGGCCGCGCGGCCGGGGTTGAGCACGAACGCGACCTGGGCGCGCAGCCGCTCCAGGTCCGCACGCCGCAACGGGTCGAGCGGGCCCAGCTCGGCGGCGGCCAGCAGGTCAGGCACCAGCGCCGGGGCGCCGGCCGCCAAGTGGGCGCGCGCGGCGGCCAGCGCCAGCGCCGCCCGCCGGCCCGGGTCCGCGGTCAGCTCGGTCGCGCGCTCGAGGAAGGACGCCGCCGCCGCCCGTCCGCCGCGGGCCAGCGCCCGGTCGGCCGAGCGTTCCAGCTCGCTCGCGACCTCCTCGTCAGGCCCGACCGTGGCGTGCGCCCGGTGCCAGGCGCGCCGGTCGGGATCCCGCCCCGGGTCGGTCACCTCGGCCAGCGCGCGGTGCACCTCGCGCAACTCGGCCGCGTCGGCCGACCGCCACGCGGCCGAGCGCGCCAGCGGGTGCCGGAACCGGACCCGGGCGCCGAGCTCGACCAGTCCGGCCGCCTCCGCGGGCGCGACGGCGCCCGGGCTGACGCCAAGCCGCTCGAGCGCGCGCCACAGCAGGGTCACGTCGCCGACCGGCTCGACGGCGGCGGTGAGGAGCAGACGGCGCGTGTCCGCGGGCAGCGCCGCGATGCGCCGCTGGAAGCTCTCCTCGACGCGGCTCACGAGAGGCGTCGCGCTCCGCGCGCCGAACCCGAACGCCAGCTCCGCGGGGGTGAGGTCGTGGGGCAGCTCGAGCAGGGCCAGTGGGTTGCCGCGCGTCTCGGCGACGATTCGATCGCGTACGCGCGCATCGACGGGACCGGTGAGCACGGAGTCGAGCAGCGCCCGCGCGTCCGCGTCGGGCAGTCCGTCGACGCGCAGTTCCGGCAGGCCGCTGAGCACCTGCTCGTCTCCCGGGCTGCGCGAGGCGAAGACCAGTGCGACCGACTCGGCGTCGAGCCTGCGGGCCACGAATGTGAGGATCACCTCGGACATCCGGTCGACCCACTGCACGTCGTCCACCACGCAGACGAGCGGCTGCTCCGACGCGGCCTCGGCGAACAGGCCGAGCACGGCCAGTCCGACGAGCAGGCCCTCCGGCGGGTCGCCGGGCGTCAGCCCGAAGGCGGTGGCGAGCGCGACCCGCTGCGGCTCGGGCAACCGCTCCAACCGGTCGAGCAGCGGCGCGCAGAGTTGCTGCAGCGCCGAGTAGGCGATCTCGGACTCCGGCTCGACCCCGGCCGTGCGGGTCACCCGGCCGGCCGGCGCACGCTCGATCAGATAGTCGAGCAGAGCGGTCTTTCCGGCGCCCGGCTCCCCACGCAGAACCAGCACGTGGCTCCGGCCGTCGTGGACGTCGCGCAGCAGGCGGTCGATCGTGTCCCGCTCGCGTTGCCGGCCGCGCAGTTCGAACCCCCTGGCGTTACTCGGCACCTCACCCTCCCCCCGGCAGGACGCTACACCCGCCCGCGGCGGCGACCCGGACCCGGGACGCCGGGGAGCGACCCCCGTGTGCCTCCCTGGGGCGAAGCCGGCACCATCCACGTGAAAGTGGCCGGCATGAAACGTCTGATCATGCTGATGGTCGCGGCGATCGTTCCCCTGTCGGCGGCGCTGGCGCCGACAGGGGCCGACGCGGCCGTCCACCACGGCGGCGACGCCGCCTCGACCGTCTGCTCCACGCTCCCCGTCTCCGCTCCGCCCGGCGCCAAGATCGAGTCGGTGACGGCGGCCGCCCATGCCGGGGGCACCGTCACGTTCCCCGATGCGCCTCCGCTGCCCACTCCGGCGCCGATCACCGACGTCCCGGCCTGGTGCGACATCACGGTCACGCTCACCCATCCTGGCGCGAACGACCACGTCAATGTCAAGATCTCGCTGCCCCGGGACCCGCACAAGTGGACCGGGCGGTTCCAGGCCACCGGCGGCAGCGCGTATCTGGCCGGCGACTTCGGCGCCCCGCTCGTCACCGCGGTCAAGGCCGGTTATGTGGCGGCGGCCACCGACGCCGGTGTCGGCAGTTCGCCGATCGACGTGAGCGGGTGGGCGCTGGCCCCCGACGGCGAGGTCAACACGCCGCTGCTCAAGGACTTCGCCTCACGGTCGCTGCACGACATGGCGGTCGTCGGCAAGGACGTGGCGTTGAAGTTCTACGGCAGCCCGGTTCGGTACGCGTACTGGAACGGCTGCTCGACCGGCGGCCGTCAGGGATTCGCTGAGGCGCAGGACCATCCGGGCGACTTCCAGGGCATCCTGGCCGACGCTCCGGCGACCGACTGGGACCGGTTCGCGGTCGCCACGCTCTGGTCGCAGGTGGTCTTCAACGAGGAGAAGACCTACCCGACGCAGTGCGAACTCGAGGCGTTCAACACCGCCGCGGTCAAGGCCTGCGACGACCTCGACGGCGTCAAGGACGGCATCATCGACGACCCGGCGTCCTGCCACTGGGACGCGCGGCGCCTGGTCGGCGTCAAGGTCCTCTGCGAAGGCAAGGAGATCACCATCACCGCAGCCGACGCCGAGGTGGTCGACAAGATCTGGGCGGGGCCGGTCTCACCGGACGGGGAAAAGCTCTGGTACGGCCCGAACAAGGGCGCGAGCTTCGGCTACCTGGCCCAGGTCGGAGTGCCCTTCTTCGTCGCGGACAACTGGGTGAAGTACTTCGTGGAGAAGGACCCGCGGTTCGACACGACCACGCTGACCTACCGGAGTTTCGCCCAGATCTTCCGGCGGTCCCAGCGGGACTTCAACGACGTGATCGGCACCGGCGACCCGAACCTGTCCGCGTTCCGCAAGGCCGGCGGCAAGCTGCTGAGCTGGCACGGCCAGGCTGACGAACTGGTCCCCACCCAGGGCAGCGTCGACTACCGCGAGCGCGTCGACAGGCTCATGGGCGGCGACAAGAAGGTCGACGACTTCTACCGGCTCTTCCTGCTCCCCGGCGTGACCCACTGCGGCGGCGGCCCCGGCCCGCAGCCGACCGACGCGCTGGGCGCGCTGGTGCAGTGGGTGGAGAAGGGCCAGGCCCCGGCCACCCTGGCCGCGGCGACCACCGGAGCCGACGGCAGGCCCGTCACCCGCGACGTGTGCCGGTACCCGCAGGTGGCCCGGTACACCGGGCACGGCGACCCGGCGGCGGCCTCCAGCTACCGCTGCGTGACCACCTGAGCCACCTGATCCATTTCGCTTGACGACGGCGGTCCCGGACGAGATCGGGACCGCCGTCCCTGCCGTGCCGGCGTGCTCCTGCCGGCGTGCCCCTGCCGGCGTGCCCCTGCCGGCGTGCTCCTGCCGGCGTGCTCCGGGCGCCCGCGGGGAGCACCCGTGGAACCAGGGCTCCGGCCAGGGTCCTCCCCTGGGGACCGCGGGAGGCCCGGCGCACGAGAGTGATCGGAGTATCCGAGCCTCGAAGGGAATTCGCACTCTCATGTCCGTCCTGCTGCGCATCTACCTCGTCCGCGGCCTCGTCGCGATCGCCTGGGCCGTGGGCTTCTCGGCCGTCCACGACTCCATGTCCGCCGCGTCGGTCGTCCTGCTCGTCGCCTATCCGCTGATCGACGTGGTGGCCTCACTGCTCGACGTGCGGGAGGATCCCGGCACCCCGGCCCGGACGCTCCAGGTGTTCAACACCGCGCTCAGCGCCCTGGCGGCCGTGGCGCTGGGCCTCGCGGCGGCCGGCGGCGACGCGGCGGTCCTGTTCGCGTTCGGCGTCTGGGCCGTCGTCTCCGGCGTGGCCCAGTTCACGGTCGCCGTACGGCGGCGCGGTCCCGAACTGGGCCTGCAGTGGCCGATGTTGATCGCCGGCGCTCTTTCGGTGATCGCGGGTTCGACGTACTTCGTCCAGGCCGCGGGCGAGAACCCGAGCCTCGCCCCGCTCGTCACCTACACGGCCGCGGGCGGCACGTTCTTCGTCCTCCAGGCCGCGGCGCTCGCCTGGCGCCGACGCCGGACCCGCCACGTCACGGCCTGACCCGCCGCGACCCGCACATCGAGGAACGGCGGATCGGCACCCGCCTTCCCCTGAACACGACAGCGTGGGTTCACCGCGTGGTCCTCCTCGACTCGCCTGCCGGACACCAAGGTGGGCATAAGTTGGCTATACAACTTTCCCGCCTCTGGAGGACACCATGCCGGACCTGCCGATTTCCGCGCCCCCCGCGACCGACCCCGCCGCCCTCGTCGCGGGGCCGCCTCCGGCATGGCTGCGGGACAACTGCCCGTGCGCCGAGTGCCGTGATCCGCGCAGCGGGCAGAAGTTCTTTCAGATCACCGACCTGCCGGCCGGCCTCGCCGTCGGCGCCGTGACCGCGCGGCAGGTCCACGGCGCGGATGCGGTGGAGGTGATCTGGTCTCCGGACGGCCACCGCTCGGTCTACGCCGTCGAGTGGCTGACCGCCGGACCGGCCGACCCGGACCAGGGGGACCACCGCAACGAGGCCGGCAAGCAACTGTGGGAAGCCGCGGACCTGGGGGTACTGCCGGAGGCGGACTGGCCGGCCTATCTGTCAGCGGACGGGGAGCGTGCGCGGGTGCTTGTGGCCGTGCAGCAGCTCGGCTTCGCCCTGCTGCGTTCAGTGCCGGCCGAGGAGGGCCAGGTCCTGGCCGTGGCCCGGTCCTTCGGCTTCGTCCGTGAGACCAACTACGGCGAGCTCTTCGACGTCCGGGTGGAGCCCGCTCCGGACAACCTCGCCTTCTCCTCGCTGGCCATCGCCCCGCACACCGACAACCCGTACCGCGACCCGGTGCCGACCATCCAGCTGCTGCACTGCCTCAGGAACGCTGCCGAGGGCGGCGACTCCGGGCTCGTCGACGGGTTCCACGCCGCTGCGCTGCTGCGCGAAGAGGACCCCGAGGCGTTCGCCGTGCTGACCCGCACCCCCGTGCCCTTCGGTTACCGCGACGCCCGCGCCGAACTGACGGCACACCGCCCGCTGATCGACCTCGACCCGATGGGCCGCATCCGCGAGGTACGGTTCAACAACCGGTCGATGGGCACCCTGCGCCTTCCCGCCCGCGAACTCGAGGCCTTCTACGCGGCCTACCGCACCTTCGCCGAGTTGCTGCTGCGTCCCGAACTGCAGCTGACGTTCCGTCTGGGGCCGGGCGACTGCCTGATCTTCGACAACACGCGGCTGCTGCACGCACGCACCGCCTTCGAGCAGGCGGGAGCCCGGCACCTGCAGGGCGCCTACGCCGACCTCGACGGGCTGGCGAGCACCTTGGCGGTGCTGCGGCGTACCGCCGTCCTCGATGAGCTCGCCGAGCTCTTCCACGGCCCGGGTTCGGCCGACTACCTGGGTGAGGTGGTCACCGTGGCCGAGCACATGCTGCAGGCGGGCGCGCTTGCGGAGGCCGCGGGCGCTCCCGCGCACCTGGTGGCGGCCGCGCTCCTGCACGACGTCGGCCACTTCTCAGGGCCGGTCAGCGGGCACGACCTGATGGCGGGCACCGACAACCGGCACAGCCACACCGGTGCCGACCTGCTCGCCCGGTGGTTCGGTCCGGAGGTCACCGAGCCGGTGCGGTTGCACGTCGCCGCGAAGCGTTACCTGTGCGCGGTCGAGCCCGGCTACCGGGCGCTGCTGTCTGAGGCGTCGGAGTACACCCTTCAGGTGCAGGGTGGCCCCATGAACGAGCAGGAGGCCGCGGCGTTCGCCGCCCTGCCCGGCGCGGCCGACGCTGTCGCGGTCCGACGCTGGGACGACGAGGCCAAGGAGACCGACGCGGCGACCCCGGACTTCGAGCACTTCCGGCCGCTGCTCGCCTCGCTGCTGCGCCGCTGACCGCTCGTCAGCGGGCCGGGCCGGCGCGGTGCAGGCGCGAGAGGGCGGAGGCGGCGATGGAGTTGTGCACCGTGAAGGCGACGGTGCCCGGCAGGTAACGGTCCTCGGACCACTCCAGAGGCCGCCCCGCCGGATCGGTCGTGTGACGGCGTTCGCGCAGCAGCGCGGCGCCTTCGGCACATCCCAGCAGCCGGGCGTCGTCGGCGTCCGCGTAGGCCAGGTCGATGGTGTGGTCGGCGTCGGCGAACACGATGCCGTGCTCGAGCAGCTGCTCGGTGTAGGACACCTCGTTCGCGGGCAGCTCGGCCACGAGTTCGCCGACCCAGACCGGGTAAACGGTCCGCTCGATCATCACCGGCCGGCCGGACAGAGTGCGCACCCGCCGCGCCGCGTACACGTCGGCGCCCGGTTCCAGGCGCAACTGCTCGCGCTCCTGGCCGTCCGCGGGGCGGGCCACCATGGAATCCAGGACGGCGCCGGGTTCTTCGCCTATCGACCGCGCCCAGTTGGTGAAGCTCAGCAGTTCGGAGAAACTCTGCACCGGCGCGGTGCCGAGCACCACGCGCCGGGTGCCGCGCCGGGAGGTCACGAGGCCGTTCGAGCGCAGCAACGCCAGGGCCTGCCGGATCGTGCCCCTGGAGACCCCGTAATGCTCGGCGAGGGCCGCCTCGGCGGGCAGCTTGCCGCCCGAGCCGTACGACCCGGCCGCTATGGCGTCGCGCAGATCCGCGGCCACCCGGCGATACAGCACGCCGTCGTCCGTGCCCCGCCGCGTCCCGTCACGGTCTGTCATCCGGTCTCCTGCCGACTCTGGCGGCGCTTGCGCGAGCAGCCGTCCGGCGACTCTATCCGCCGTCGGCATGCCCGCCGAGGGGGCCCGCATCGGGGCCACCGGGGATCATCGTCCGGCCGAAAGAAGAAAGGACCTGCGGGAAGCCACCCAGTGGGTGGTTTCCCGCAGGTCCTCTGTCACGAGTGGAGCTATGGGGACTCGAACCCCAGACCCCCTCCATGCCATGGAGGTGCGCTACCAGCTGCGCTATAGCCCCTTGCGACGAGTGAAACTCTACAGGACTCCGCGCGGGACCGGGTAATCGAACGGGGCTCGCGAAGCCGATGTCACGCCCGGGTCCGTGTGATACGCATGTCCTCATATGACCGCAGAACGGTTCAACGAGCACCGCGACCTCATGATCGGTGTGGCCTACCGGATCCTCGGCAGCGCCGCCGACGCCGAGGACGTGGTCCAGGAGGCGTGGCTGCGCTGGTCGGAGATCGACCCGGCGGAGGTCGGCAACCCGAGGGCGTATCTCGTCCGGGTGACGACCAACCTCGCGATCGACCGGCTCCGCAAGGTCAAATCGCTGCGGGAGACCTATGTCGGCCCGTGGCTGCCCGAGCCGATCATCACGGCGCCGGACGTGGCCGAGCAGGCCGAGGTGGCCGACAGTGTGGAACTGGCCCTCCTGGTCGTGCTGGAGACGTTGTCACCCCTCGAACGTGCCGTCTTCGTGCTGAGAGAGGCGTTCGGGTTCTCCCACGCCGAGATCGCCGAGATGATCGGCCGGGGCGAGCCCGCCGTACGGCAGCTGGCGAGGCGGGCGCGCGACCACGTGCGCGAGCGGCGGCCGCGTTTCGACGTGGACCGGGCGCGGCGCCGTGAGGTGACCGAGCGGTTCATCGGGGCCGCCACCGGCGGCGACCTGGACGGCCTCATGGCGATGCTGGCGGCGGAGGTCACGCTGGTCGGCGATGGAGGAGGCAAGGCGAGGGCGCCGCTGCGGATCCTCGAGGGCTCCCGCAACGTCGCCGCCTTCCTCGCCGCCATCGCGACCGAGGACGGCGTCATCCGGTTCCTCCAGTCGATCGGCGCCCCGCTCACCGCGGACATCGACATGGAGATCACCGACGTGAACGGCGGGCCGGGCGTCGTCCTGAGCGCGGAAGGCCGTGTGATCACGGTCATCTCCCTCGTGATCAGCGGAGGACTGATCGAGACCGTCTACCTCATCGCCAACCCCGACAAGATCGCCCGCCTGTCCGGACCGCCCGCGGACGAGGAGGCCTGAGGGACGCACCCCGGCCTCCCCGCACCGGCGCTCCCCTGATCGAGATCGGCGCCGGTGCGGGGGCAGGGGTCAGCGCCTGGTCCTCGACGAGCCCAGCAGGCGCTGCAGCAGGATGAACAGCAGGAGCAGGACGCCGATCGCGATCCGCGTCCACCACGAGCTCAGCGTGCCCTGGAACCTGAGGATGGTCTGGATGGTCCCGAGCAGCATGACGCCCAGCACGGTGCCGACCACATAGCCGGAGCCGCCGGTGAGCAGGGTGCCGCCGATGACCACTGCCGCGATGGCGTCCAGTTCCGTCCCCACCTCGTGCAGCCCGCTCGCGGAGATCGTGTAGAAGGCGAACAGGATGCCGCCGAGCGCGGAGCACAGACCGCTGACCATGTACGCGCGGATCCTGGTCCGGGCCACCGGCAACCCCATTAGCAGCGCCGACTGGTCGTTGCCGCCGATGGCGTACACCGCCCTGCCGAAGCGCGTGTAGTGCAACGTCCAGAAAGCGGCGGCGAACACGACCAGCCCGATGAGCACCGTCGGTGTGACGTTCGTCTCCTCCCCGAGCGGGATCCGCGTCTGCGCCCACTCGGTGAAGAACGGGTGCGTGATCGAGATCTGGTCGACGCTGATGACGAAGCACAGGCCGCGGGCGAGGAACATCCCGGCCAGCGTCGCGATGAACGGCTGGATCTCGAAATGGTGGATGACGTAGCCCATCCCGAACCCGAACCCGACTCCCACCAGGAGTACCAGCGGCAGCACGACGGCCACCGGCCAGTGCCACTGTCCGAGCAGGAAGGCGCACAACATGCCCGACAGCGCCGCCACCGCGCCCACCGACAGGTCGATCCCACCGGTGAGGATGACGAACGTCATACCGATCGCGATGACGAGCAGGAAGCCGTTGTCGATGAACAGGTCGACCACGACCTGGGCGGACCCGAACGCCGGGTACACGATCGAACCGGCCGCGAACATGGCGACCAGCAGCCCGAAGGTGACCAGGACGGCGGCGTGCTCCCGCCGGATCCGGACGGGGCCCTTCAAACCGAGCGTGGTCATGCGTTCACCTCCACGTCCGCCGCGGCGGGTGCGGCCGGCGGAGGAGCCTCGGGCCTGGCCCTGCGGCGGAACACCTTCGCCCGGAAGGCCGGCGACTGGATCAGGCAGACGATCGCCACGACGACCGCCTTGAACACGAGCGTCACCTGCGAGGGGACGCCGGTGGTGTAGATCGTGGTGGACAAGGTCTGGATGACCAACGCGCCCAGGATGGTGCCCGCCAGGGTGAAGCGGCCGCCGGTCAGCGCCGTGCCGCCGATCACCACCGCGAGGATCGCGTCCAGTTCCATCCACAGCCCGGCGTTGTTGCCGTCCGCCGTGGAGATGTTGGAGCTGATCATGAGCCCGGCGATGCCCGCGCACAACCCGCAGAAGGTGTACGCCAGGACGATGAGCCGCCGGGAGCGGATCCCGACCAGCCGGGACGCCTCCGCGTTGCCGCCGATCGCCTCCAGCAGCATGCCGAGGGCGGTCCGCCGTACGGCGAGGCCGGTCAGGGCGACCACCACGGCCACGACGATGACGGCGAACGGCAGCGTCAGCCAGTAGCCGCCCCCGATCAGCTTGTACGGCGGGCTGTTGACGTTGATGTTCTTCCCCGACGTGATCAGCTGGGCGACCCCGCGCCCCGCGACCATGAGGATCAGCGTCGCGATGATGGGCTGGAGTCCGACGCGCGCCACCAGCAGCCCGTTCCAGAATCCGAGCACCGCGGACAGCGCCAGCGCGAGCGCGACGGCGACCAGCACCCCGGTGACGGCGCCCTGGTCCTGCTGACCGCTGATGAGGTAGCAGGCGAGTGCCCCCGAGATCGCCACCACCGCGCCGACCGACAGGTCGATCCCGCCGGTGGCGATCACGACGGTCATTCCCAGCGCGATGAGCATGAGGGGCGAGCCGAGCAGCAGGATGTCCACCAGGCTGCCGTAGAGGTGACCGTTCCTCACCTGGACGGAGAAGAACCCCGGGGTGACGACGACGTTGGCCAGCAGCATGACGACCAGCACGGCGGCCGGCCAGAAGAGACGGTGCCCGGTGACTGCCTTCATGATGTCGTTCCGTTCGCGATGATCTCCAGGATCCCCTCGGGCGTGACGGAGCCGGTGTCGCCGATCTCGGCGATCAGGCGACGGTCGCGGAGGATTTCGATCTTGTGACTGATCCGCAGGACCTCCTCGAGCTCCGCGGAGACGAACAGGACGGCGACGCCGTCCTCCGCCAGTGAGACGACGAGTTTCTGGATCTCGGCCTTGGCGCCGACGTCGATGCCCCGGGTCGGCTCGTCGAGGATGAGCAGCTTCGGCTGGGTGATGAGCCAGCGGGCGAGCAGCACCTTCTGCTGGTTGCCGCCGCTGAGGTTGCGGGCCGGCATGTCCGGATCGGCCGGGGTGATCCTGAGCGCGGTCATGTAGCGCCCGACCAGCTCCTGGCGCCTGGCCTGCGACAGAGGCCGCAGCCAGCCGTTGGCGGCCTGCAACGCGAGCACGATGTTCTCACCGACGGTCAGGTCCTCGATGAGTCCCTCGCTCTTGCGGTTCTCCGGGCAGAACGCGACGCCATGCTGGATCGCGGCGTTCGGACTCCGCAGCGGCACGGACGCACCGCCGAGGGCGACCGTGCCGGAGTCGGCGAGGTCCGCGCCGAACATCAGCCGCGCCGCCTCCGTACGGCCCGAGCCCAGCAGCCCGGCGAGACCGACCACCTCACCGGGATGGATCTCCAGGTCGAACGGCGCGATCGCACCCCTGCGGCCGACGCCGTCGGCCTTGAGCACGGGCTCGGCCTGGACGCGGGCCGTCTCGTCGCGGACGTGCAGCTGCTCGAGCGTACTGAGCGTCCGGCCGGTCATGTGGCCGACGAGGTCGATCCGGCTGAGCCGCGCGGTCTCGTACTCCCCGACCAGGGCGCCGTTGCGCAGCACGGTCATCCGGTCGCTCACCTCGTAGACCTGGTCGAGGAAGTGCGAGACGAACAAAATCGCCACTCCGTCGTCGCGGAGCCTGCGCATGACCGTGAACAGCTGCTCGACCTCGTCGCGGTCCAGGCTGGACGTGGGCTCGTCCAGGATCAGCACCTTCGCCGAGATGTCGACCGCGCGGACGATCGCCACGAGTTGCTGGATGGCCAGGGAACACGTGCCGAGCCGCGCACCCGGGTCGACGTCCACGCCGAACCGGGTGAGCAGCTCGGCCGCCCGGCGGCGGATCTCACGCCATCGGATCGCGCCGGCCTTCGACGGCTCACGGCCGATGAAGACGTTCTCCGCCACGGTCAGGTTCGGGCAGAGGTTCACCTCCTGGTAGACGGTGCTGATGCCGAGGCTCTGCGCGTGCTGCGGGCCGGTGACCGTGACCCGCTCACCGCCGAGCCGCACCTCCCCCGCGTCCGCGGAGTGCACCCCGGTCAGCACCTTGATGAGGGTGGACTTCCCGGCCCCGTTCTCGCCCATCAGGGCGTGGATCTCTCCGGGAAACAGCCGGAAGTCGACATCGGCCAGCGCCCGCACTCCCGGAAATCCCTTGCTGACGCCGATCATCTCCAGCACGGCTCCGGGCATGCTGGGGCTCCTCTCAGAGAGAAGGCGAGGGGCCCCGTCCCCTCGCGCCTGGTCTCAGTGGTCGTGTCTGAGTGGGTCGTATCTCAGTACTTGCGGCTCGGCAATGCCTCGGCGGCCTGCTCCTGGGTGAAGGTGGTCTCCTTCGTGATGATCCGCTTCTCCACCGGCTGGCCGGCCTTGATCTGCTTCACGATCTCCATGAGCTGGTCGCCGAGCAGCGGGCTGCACTCCGCGATGAAGTTGATCTTGCCGTCGGCCAGCGCCTGCATGCCGTCCTTGACCGCGTCGATCGTGACGATCTTGATGTCCACTCCCGGCTTCTTGCCGGCCTCCTCGATCGCCTGGATGGCACCGAGGCCCATGTCGTCGTTGTGCGCGAACAGCAGGTCGATCTTGGGGTTGGCCTTGAGGATCGCCGTCATGACCTCCTTGCCGTCGGCCCGGGTGAAGTCGCCGCTCTGCGAGGCGATCACCTTGAGGTTCGGGTTCGACGCGATCTTGGCCTCGAAGCCCTTCTTGCGGTCGATGGCGGGCGCCGACCCGACCGAGCCCTCGAGCTGGACGATGTTCACCGGCCCGGTGGCGTCCTTGTACTCGTTGAGGACCCAGTCGCCGACCGCCTCGCCCTCCTTGACGAAGTCGGAGCCGAGGAAGGACACGTACAGCGAGGCGTCGGAGTCGACGGCCCGGTCGGTGAGCACGACGGGGATCTTGGCCGCCTGCGCCTCCTTGAGCACCGCGTCCCAGCCAGTGACGACGACCGGCGAGAACGCGATGACGTCGACCTTCTGCTGGATGTAGGACCGGATCGTGGCGATCTGGTTCTCCTGCTTCTGCTGCGCGTCGGAGAACTTGAGGTCGATCCCCGCGGTCGACGCCGATTCCTTGATCGACTTGGTGTTCGCCTCGCGCCAGCCGCTCTCGGAGCCGACCTGCGAGAAGCCCAGCGTGATCTTCCCGTCGTCTGCGGTGGTGGTCCCGCCGGATCCGCTACCGCACGCGGTGACGACGAAGGCCAGGGCGGCGCTGAGCAGCACTGCCGGCAGCTTCCTTCTCATTACTCTCTCCTTGCTTCTTCTCAGGGGGGTGGTGGAGGAGTACGTCGCTCCAGCCGTCCTCCACGGGTCGGGGACTCGTGGAGCGGATGGTCGACTCGATCTAGCATTTGGTTGTGTTTGCGTTAACATTCATGGCCGTGCGCGTCCCCGGGCACGGGCCACGTTTTCAACCGGGAGGGCTCACACCCGCGCTCTCCCGGACGACGAGCTCGGGCTCGACCTTGAGCCTGCGCTCTCCCAGGACGCCGTCGATCCGGTCGAGCACGAGCTGGAAGGCCAGCCGGCCGACCGTGGCGAAGTCCTGGCGGACCGTGGTCAGCGGCGGCCAGAAGTAGGCCGCCTCCGGGATGTCGTCGAACCCGACCACGCTGACATCCTCGGGAACCCTTCGCCCCGCCTCCCTCAGGGCTCTGAGCAGTCCCATGGCCATCTGGTCGTTGGCCGCGAACACGGCGGTCAGATCGTCCTCAAGGGCGAGGCGACGGCCGAGTTCGTGGCCCGAGCGCGCGGACCAGTCCCCGACCAGAGGCTCGCGGACCTCACGGCCCTCGGCCTCCAGCACCGACCGCCATCCGGCGACGCGCGCGTTGGCGTCCACCCAGTTGGCCGGGCCGGACAGATGCCACACCGTCCGGTGACCGAGACTGAGAAGATGGCGAGTCGCCCGTGCCGCCCCCGCGTGCTGGTCGACCATGACCACGGGAAAGGGCACTCCGTCCCCCGCGTCGACCGCGACCGCGGGCAGGTCCGGCGGCAGGTGCCGCAGCCCGTCGGTCGCGGACTCGTGCGGGGCGACGATGATGACGCCGTCCACCGACTGGGAGGTGAGCCGGCCGACGCCCTCCGCGATCGACTTGCGGTTGAGCGCGTCCAGACTCGCGATGCTGACCGAGTACTCGTTCTGCCTCGCCGCCCGCTCGATCGCGTAGAGCGTGGACGCGGGGCCGTACTGGGTGGTGTCGAAGCTGACCACGCCCAGGACGCCCGACCTGCCGGTGACCAGGACCCGTGCCGCGGAGTTGGGCCGGTAGCCCAGCTCCTGCACGGCGGCCAGGACGCGCGCCCTGGTTTCCGGCCGCACCTTCTCCGGCGCGTTGAGCACCCGTGAAACCGTCATCGCCGAAACACCGGCGAGTTCGGCCACGTCCTCCATCACGGCCACTTTCGGCCGATGGGGGATGTCTCCACGCTGCGGAGTCGTCATGCGTCGTCCCTTCTCGGTTTCCCGAGTGTTTGCGATAACACTCATCCCCGTCAAGGACACAATTCGGTTAACCGCACGACCTGCGCAGTGACGAATTCGGCCCGGCCATAAATCGACGAATTCTGAGGTGATTAACGTGATAGCGCAAACAGAAACCTTTTCGGTGGAGTGCCGGTGAACGGCCGGGCGAACGCTCGAATCGGAAACGCCGGCCCGGCGGCCGCCGCCCGCCCGGCCGCCTTTCGGCGACAGGACCGCACAGCGACCGCCGGGCAGCGGTCGATTCAATTCACCGGGCCCTTCCGCCGACCTGCGCCCGGGCCAGGACCACGACGGAGGCGAGCAGCAGCGCGCCGCCCGCGACCTGGCCGGGGCCGGGCCGCTCCCCCAGTGCCACCACGCCGATCACAGCCGCGACCAGCGGCTCCAGCAGCACGACCACCGAGGCGGTCGTCGCGCCGACCCGGGTCAGTCCCGAGAAGAACAGCGCGTAGGCCAACGCGGTCGGCACCGCACCGAGATAGGCCAGCACCGGCACGTCCGCATGGGACGGCACCAGCCCGGAGACTGCCGCCACGGGGAGCAGGCACAGGGCGCCGGCGGAGAACCCGCCCACCGCCCGGCCGTACGGGTCGGCCGCCGACGCCCTGGCGAGCAGCGTGGTCGCGGCGTAGGACACGGCCGACAGCAGCGCCCAGGCGATCCCCCCGAGGGAGAATGTCCCGTCGCCGCCTGTCATCAGGAGCAGTCCACCCACCGACAGGACGATGGCGATCCCCTCGGCCCGGCCCAGCGACTCCCGCAGGAACACGCGGCCGCCGAGCGCGACCAGCACGGGCGTGGCCCCCATGGTGATCATCGTGGCGAGCGCGACGCCGGTCTCGGCGATCGAGGCGAAGTACGCCACCTGGCACACCGCCATGAGCGGGCCCGCGAGTGCGGCCTCCCGCCAGCCGGTACGGCCCGCCCGCGGCCGGAGGCGGCCCAGCCGCCGGACGGCGACGAGCAGCGCCGCGCCGATGGCGAACCGCCAGAAGGACACGGCCGCCGGGCCGAGGTCGCCGGTGCGGGTGAGGAGTGCCCCCGCGGCGCCTCCCGTCCCCCAGGCGATCGCGGCGACGAGGACATAACTGAAACCCTGCCGTTCGGACAGGGTGTGAACGCGCGTCATCGTGACGTCTCTCTCTGCTGAGTGGTCGATCAGGCCCGGAAGCGGGCAGAGACCACCGGCCCGGCCGTTTCCGGCCCGGCTCGTGAGAGGGAGTCCGCCCGCTAGGACGCGGGCGGAGGAGAGACGATCAATCGCATGCCCGGACTCTAACAGCCCGTGCGGTCTGGAGAGATTCCGATATCGGCGAAGGGCGCCTACCCTGGCAGGTGGTCGCCCGAGGCGAGGTCAGGTCGCCTCGGGCGGCCACCCTCGGGCGTCAGGACCGCTCGTCGAGGAACGCGAGGATCCGCCGCCAGGCGTCGGCCGAGGCGCCGGCGAACTCCTCGTTCCCCATCTCGAAGAACCCGTGCGGCGCCCCGGGGTAGGTCACGAAATCATGGGGCACACCGGCGCTCTCGAGCGCGTGGCCGAAGGCGTCCACGACCGCCGGAGGGATGCCCTCGTCGCCGCCTCCGAACATGCCGAGGACAGGCGCGGTGAAACCGGAAGCGAGCTGGGTCGGGCCCGCCGCGCCGAACAACTCGTCGGGATAGCCGTACAGCCCGACGACACCGGCCAGGCCGAACCGCTCGAGCGCGGTCGTGAACGCGAACCGGCCGCCCAGGCAGAAGCCGAGCGAAACGACGGCCGCGCACCCGCGCGAGCGGAGCCAGGTGACACCCGCCGTGAAGTCGTCGTAGAGGACGTCCCTGGTGAGCTTGCCGAGATGGTCCATGAACGGGAACTCGGGCTCGCGATCCTCCAGCCGGGACGTCCGGGAGAAGTAGTCGATCGCGACGGCCGGATGGCCGTGCTCGGCGAGGCGGAGGGAAAGCTGCTCGTAGAACCCGGAAAGACCGCGGTTGTCAGGAAGGACGAGCACTCCCACTCCGGACGGGCCGCCGGGCACGGCGTGGAAGGCGGCGACCTCGGTCCCGTCGGCCGAGGGCAGCGTGACGCGTCCCGAGGAGAGGACGACGGCCGACGACGCGGGCACAGGCGGCACGGCGTCTGCTTCGTAACACACAGGCGAATTCCCTTTCTCTGGGATATACGCCGTGATGCTACTCATCACAAAAGGATTATTTTCCTATCATAACATCCAAAGATAAATTTCCGGCTACTTGTGGATATATATCGAAAAACACCGGTACGGCGTGCGCCCATCGCGGGCGCGCGCCGAAACCGGGCCGCTGTCCAGACGGCTCTCATGACCCTGTGCGCAACGCCATCCATTCGACTACGCCGGTCGAGTAACCGGTTCTTGAGGCGATGCTCAACCGCAGCCGCGTGGTGTTCACCGAGGTGAACGTCGTGACGTTGTAGGTGTTGCCCGCGACGCCGCACGCCGACTGACCGGGCACCGCCACGTAGGCGCTGCCGTTCCAGTACTGGACCTGACAGGTGTTTGCGATAACACGCTTTACATGCCTTCGGTACGGCCCGCACTCCGCTGTAGCGGTGCGGGCCGTACCGAAGGGAATCGACGCGGCATCCGGGGGCCGCGGATTCACCGCGGCCCGGACGGGCGCGTCTGGGCGGGCAGGCCGTGATCGCCGGCCCTCGCCCCGGACGGTGGTCCCGTGAGGCTTGCGCCGCCCCCGCGGTGGCGCACGCCTCAATGCCCGGGATCACTCGATGGCTGACTCTCCGCGATCAGGCGGCGGAGACGGTGACGGGCGCGTCGTCCTCGTCCGGGGACGGCGAGCCGCCCGGAGCGCGGGACGGCGACGCGCCGGAGGCGTGCCCCTCGCCGTGGGACGGCGACGCGCCGGAAGCATCTGACGTCGAGGCGTCCGGAGTGGCCCGATGGGCGGCGTGCCTGCCACCGCGCGGGCGCTGCTCGTCCTCGACCGTCCGTTCGGCGCCCGCGTACCAGCCGGTGACGACCTGCCCGGCCACGACCACGAACAGCAGGGCGAACGGCACCGTCCACCCGCCGCTCACCTGGTGCAGGACGCCGAAGGCCAGCGGCCCGGCGCCCGCGATGAGGTAGCCGGTGCTCTGCCCGAACGCGGACAGCGCGCTGGTGGCCTCGGGCGTCCGGGTGCGCAGGGCGAGCATCGACAACGCCAGCGGGAACGTGCCCATCGCGACGGCCACGAGGAGCGACCAGACCCAGAGCGCGTGGCCCGTCATGAGGCCGGCGAATCCCGCCGCGTAGAGGACGGCGAAGCCGACCACGAGCGCGCGCTGGTTCCGCAGGCGCGTCGCCAGCGGGGGCACGACCAGAGAGATCGGGATGCCGAGGCCCGTGAAGACCGCCAGGACGGTTCCCGCCTGGCCCGCGGTGTAGCCGTTGTCCCGAAGGATCTCGGGCAGCCAGCCGAACATCACGTACGCGATGAGCGACTGCGACCCGAAGTAGCCGGCGATGGCCCAGGCCAGCCTGGTCCGGATGAGTTCGCCGGTTCCCGTGCGCGCGAGGGTGCGGGACCGCTCCGGCTCATTGCGCGACAGCGCAAGCCACGGAATGGCGGCGACAGCGGCCAAGGCCGCCCACACTCCCAGCGCGATGTGCCAGTTGCCGTCGGCCGCCCGCTGGATGGGCACGGTCGCCGCGGCGGCGACCATCGTTCCGACAGCGAGAGCCGTCGAGTAGACGGTCGTCATGGCACCCGCACGGCGGGGGAAATGCTGCTTGATGAGGGTCGGGATCACCACGTTGCCGATGGCGCCGCCGGACAGCGCGACCACGCTCGCGGCCAGGAACACCGGGGTGTTGCCCACCATTGCGCGGACGGCGAGGCCGACCCCGAGCAGGGCGAGCGCGACCAGCAGGAGCCGGCGTTCGCCCATGATCCGCGACAGCGCGGGGGTAAGGCCCCCGAAGACGGCGAAGGACAACACCGGCAGCGTGGTGAGCAGGCCCGTCGCCACCCCCGACATGCCAAGGCTCTCGCTGACCTGGTCGAGGACCGGTCCCACGCTGGTCACGGCCGTCCGCAGGTTGAGCGCCGCCAGGGCGATCCCCGCTGCGATCAGCCAGGCCATCGACCTGTTGCCTTGTCTGTGTGCGGCGACGGCACTCATGCCGGTGTTCACTCCCGTTAGCTGCGATCGTCCAGTCATCCCACGTTTCGACAACCGTATCAGCGGCGTTATTCCTCACCACGGCGGGGTGGGTGGCCGGCCCTGCGAACGGAGGGCGACGACCTAGGAAACGGGACGGCGGCGCAGCAGCCAGATCAGCCCGAAAACCGGCAACACGAGAGGCACGAATCCGTAGCCGCTGCCGTAGCCGGACCACACGGTCGCGTCGGGGAACGCCCGGGAGTCCACGAGGCTCAGCGTCCCGACGATCAGTACGCCGGCCAGCTCGATCGCGCACGCGACCAGCGCCAGGCGGCGGTTGTTCCTGGCCAGCGCCACGGTCAGCACGATGTAGACGATCCCGGCGAAGGCAGAAAGCAGGTAGGCGAGCGGCGCCTCGGAGAACTTGGTGGCGATCTGCACGCCGGCGCGCGAGGTGGCCGCGAGGGCGAACACACCGTAGACCGCCACGAGCAGCCGTCCCGGCCCCGACCTGACCTGCCGGTCACCCTGGGTCATGCCGCCCCGTTCCAGATCTGCATCAGCCTGCCGATCATGACGGCGACGGTGAAACCGGCCACCGCGATGACGCCGGGCCCCCAGCGCGTGCGCTCGGCCATCCCCCACCAGACGGCGGCGGGCGGGATGACCAGCGTCCCGGCCAGGTAGCCGATGAAGGTGGCCTTCTCCCGCACGTGATCCATCCCGGCCAGAGCGATGCCCGCCTGAACCAGCAACGCCACCTCGAGCAGCGCGAGGCCCGCCAGCAGGACCACGCCCATGGACCGGTCACGGACGGCGGTGACGATTCCCGCCAGGGCGAGGAGCAGTGCGGCGGCGATGATCCAGCCCGAGTACGCGGCGGTCATCGCGCGCCCAAGGCCGGGAACGTCGGGGACCACGGGGACATGGCCAGTAGGGTATCGGCCCGGCCACGCCGTCCGTGACACAGGGCGACCGCCGGGCGGACCGCCGCTATGACCTGCGCGTCTCCTGGAGCAGGAGGTCGACGGCGTCCTCGGGCCTCCCGTCCCGGGCATGGGCGCCGCGCTGGCGCGAGGCCGAGCTGCCCCGGCGCAGCGCGGCGTCCGCGAGCTCCGACACGACCTCCCAGTCCCCCAGCTCCTCCAGCGCGGGCCGCAGATCGTCGAGCAGCCAGGTGATCAGCTTCGGGGCGCTCATGGGCCGGCTGTTCACCGGCGACAGCAGGTCGCCCTCGAGACCCGAGCGCGCCGCCCGCCAGTTCGCCGCCCGCAGGAGCGCGACTCGGCCCTCGCCCTTCTGGGGCTCGCCCTTCACCACGGACTCGCTCTCCCTGACGACCAGCGCCCGGAACAGTCCCGCGATCAGCACCACGTCGTCGACCAGGGGACACGAGTCGCAGACCCGCAACTCGACCGTCGGCACGTGGGCGCTGAGGCGGATGTCGAAATAGACCATGCCGACGTCCTCGATGACGCCGGAGGCGACCAGGTCCTCCGCGGCCTGGTCGTACTCCGCGGCGCTGCGGAAGGGCCCGACGGGCCCGGCCGTCGGCCACCGTTGCCAGGCCAGCGCCCGGCTGCTGGCATACCCACTGTCGGCGTCCTGCCAGTACGGCGAGCTCGCGCTCAGTGCCAGCAGCGCGGGAAGCCACGGCTCCACCCGCTGGACGGCGAGCACGGCCACGTCCCGGTCGTCGATCTCCACATGCACCTGGGCTCCGCAGATCAGCTGTTCCTGGGCGAGGAACTGGTAGGAGTCCGACAGGTACCGGAACCGCTCGCCCGGCGAGATGGTGAAGCCGTCCGTCCCGGCCAGCGGGGTCGTCCCCGACCCGATCACGCCGACCCCCAGCGGCTCGGCGGCCGCCGTGAGGGCGCCGCGCAGCCGTACGAGCTCGGCCCGCACGTCCATCAGGTCCTCGTACGGCGTGCTGTTGGTCTCCACGACCGAGCGCTGCAGCTCGGCGGCGAAGCCCTCCTCCGGCAGCTGGTCGAGCATGGCATGCGCCAGCGGGGTCAGCCGCCGGGATTCCAGGTCGACGACGAGGAACTCCTCTTCAACACCCACCGGTCTTCGCGACGTCATGCCAGGTCACTACCCAGGTCACAGGGATTACCCTTGACGCGATCATGAGCGCGTCCTACGATCTGGGCAAATTTGTTAATAACCCTTATTAACAAATGCTCAGGAGGATTCTGTGCGCCCCCGGACCCTGCTCCGATCACTCGCCGCGCTCGCCCTGACATTCGCCGGTCTCACGGCCGTGCCCGTCGCGCCCGCCTCCGCCTCACAGGCGGTCCCCCAGGCGATCGCCCTCCCCGGCTACAAGATCCAGTCATCGTCCATCACCCCGGACTCCGGCGCGGCGATCTCCTCGCCGGGCTACGCCGCCCCAGGCTGGTACGCCGCCGGACCCCGCTCGACCGTCTTCGCCGCTCTCGTCGCCGACGGCGTCTACCCCGACCCGTTCTACTCGACGAACATGAAGAACGTGCCGGCGTCGGACTTCACCGTGCCCTGGTGGTTCCGCTCGGACTTCACGGTCGGACCCGAGACCGGCCTGAGCACGTTCCTGGACTTCACCGGGCTGATATCGGGCGGCGACGTCTGGGTGAACGGGACGCAGGTGGCCGCCGGGCTCGCCGGGGCGTACACGCGCCACGAGATCGACGTGACCTCGCTGGTGCACCCCGGCACCAACTCGGTCGCCTTCAAGGTCAACCCCAACGACCCGAACAAGCAGCTGACGATCGGCTGGATCGACTGGGTGCAGAACCCGCCCGACCGGAACATGGGCATCTTCCGCGACGTCCTCGTCCGGCGCAGCGGCTCGGTCGCCCTGCGCGACGCCCACGTCGTGACCTCGCTCAACGGCGCGCTGAACCGGGCCGACCTGACGGTCAAGGTCGACGCGCGCAACGACTCCGCGTCCCCGGTCACCGCGAAGATCGCCGGCACAGCGGGCTCGCAGCGCTTCAGCCAGACCGTACGGCTCGCCGCCCATGAGACGAAGACGGTGTCCTTCCCGCTCACCGTGAAGCACCCGCGGATCTGGTGGCCGTACGGCATGGGCGGCCAGCCGCTCTACGACCTCGACGTGACCTCCACGGTGAAGGGCGCCGTGACGGACTCCTCCTCGTCGACGTACGGCATCCGCTCGGTCACCTCGTCGCTCGACGCGAGCGGCCACCGCCTCTACAAGATCAACGGCCGCCCGATCCTGATCCGCGGCGGCGGCTGGTCCTCGGACATCTTCCTGCGCTGGGACACGACGTACGTCCAGGACAAGCTGAAGTACGTCCGCGACATGGGCCTGAACACGATCCGGCTGGAGGGCCACCTCGAGTCGGACGAGCTGTTCGACATGGCCGACCGGATGGGCATCCTCGTCATGGCCGGCTGGGAGTGCTGCGACAAATGGGAGGGCCAGACCAACGGCGGCGAGTCGGGCGACCCGTGGACCGCGGCCGACTATCCGATCGCCAAGGCCTCCATGGCCGCGGAGGCGGCCCGGCTGCGCGACCACCCGAGCGTGTTCACCTTCCTCATCGGCAGCGACTTCGCGCCGAACGCCACGCAGGAGGCCGACTACCTCAGCGCACTCGACGCGGCCGACTGGAAGACGCCGGTCGTCGCGGCGGCCTCGGACAACTCCTCACCCCAACTGGGCGACTCCGGCATGAAGATGGAGGGGCCCTACGACTGGATCCCGCCGAACTACTGGTACGACAAGCGGCTCGGCGGCGCCGCGGGCTTCGCGTCCGAGGTCAGCGCGGGACCGGACATCCCCACGGTCGACTCGCTGAAGCGGATGCTCTCCCCCTCCGAGCAGGACACGCTCTGGCAGAACCTGACCGCCCCCCAGTACCACCGGTCGCCGTCGAGGACCTTCGACGACCTCACCTTGTTCAACAACGCCCTCGTCGGCCGGTACGGCGCGCCGTCGAGCCTCGACGACTACGTGCGCAAGGCCCAGCTCGCCCAGTACGAGAACGTCCGCGCGCAGTTCGAGGCGTTCGGCCGCAACTTCACCGACGCGTCCGACCCCTCGACGGGGGTCATCTACTGGATGCTGAACAGCGGCTGGAGCTCGCTCCACTGGCAGCTGTTCGACACCTACCTCGACCAGGGCGGCGCCTACTGGGGCACGCGGAAGGCCACGGCGCCGCTCCACGTGCAGTACTCCTACGACGACAAGTCCGTGGTCGTCGTCAACTCGACCCACACGCCCGCCGCGGGGCTGACCGTGAAGACCGACGTCTTCGCGCTCGACGGCACGAGTGAGTACAGCAACACGGCGACCGTCACCGCGCCCGCCGACGGCGGCCGGGTCACCGCTGTCACCGTGCCCGCGATCAGCGGCCTCCCGTCGACGTACCTGCTGCGCCTGACGCTCAGCGACGGCTCGGGCGAGATCGACAGGAACGTCTACTGGTTGTCGACCTCGAGCGACACGCTCGACTACGACGACAGCGACTGGTACTACACGCCGACCACGTCGTACGCGAACCTCACGGGGCTCACGAGCATGCCCCAGGCGCCGATCTCGGTGACCGCCGCGTCCGCCTCGGCGGGCACCGCGACGGTCACGGTGAAGAACACAGGCACGGGGAAGGTCCCCGCGTTCTACCTCGACGCCCACGTGGTCGACGCGTCCGGGACCCCGGTCCTGCCCGCCCAGTGGTCGGACAACGCGATCAGCCTCTGGCCGGGTGAGTCGAAGACGCTCACCGTCACATATCGGGGCTCCGCCGCGGGCGTCCGCGTCAGCGGATGGAACACCTCGACGCAGACGGTGACGTTCGGCGGGACGGGCCCGTCGAAGGTCTACCAGGCGGAGGACGCGCGGTTGTCGAAGGCGGGCGTCCTCACCGACCACACCGGGTACACCGGCTCCGGCTTCGTCGACTACGACAACAGGGCCAAGGGCTACGTGGAGTGGACCGTCGACGCCGCCGCGGCGGGATCCACACCGCTCACCGTCCGGTACGCCAACGGCACCACGGCGAACCACCCGATGGACATCTCCGTCAACGGCAAAGTGGTGGCCTCGAAGGTCGCCTTCAACGGCACCGGCGGCTGGGACACCTGGGCGGACCGGGTGGTCACGGCGAAGCTCAGGGCCGGGAAGAACACGGTGAGGGCCACCGCGACGTCAGGCCGCGGCGGGCCGAACGTCGACAAGATCACCGTCGGCTGAGAGACGGGCGTCCGGCAGGGCGCGCGTGAGACGCTGGACCCGTGCGGATCAGGCTGCTGGGACCTCTGGAGGTCCTCGACGACACCGGCCGGACCGTCGACATCCCGGGACCACGTCTGCGCGCCCTGCTCGCCCGGCTCGCGCTGGACTCGGGCCGCACGGTCTCCGCGGCCGAGCTCGTCGAGGCCGTCTGGGACGGTCGGCCTCCGGCGGGCGGGGCGAACGCACTGCAGACACTGGTCTCCCGGCTGCGACGCGCCCTTCCCCCCGGGATTCCGCTGGAACTGCTGCCCACGGGCTACCGGCTGGACGTGCCCGCCGCGGACGTCGACGTCCGGCTCTTCGAACACCTCACGAGCGAGGGACGGCGGTGCCGCGACGCCGGTGACCTCACGGCCGCCTGCGACCTGTTCGACCAGGCGTTACGGCTCTGGCGCGGCGACCCGCTGCCCGACCTGGCCTCCGCCGGGCCGGGCGCGGACGCCGTCCGCCTCGGCGAGCTGCGTCTGCGGACCGTCGAGGACCGGGCGGAGGTCGAGCTGGCGGTCGGCGCGGACCCGGCGGACGTGGTGACCGAGCTCGCCCACCTGGCGGCGGCGCATCCGCTGCGGGAGCGCCTGGGCGAGATGCGCATGCGCGCGCTCGCGGCCGCCGGACGGCCGTCGGAGGCGCTCGTGGTGTTCGAGGACCTGCGCGAGATCCTGGCCGACGAGCTGGGCGCCGATCCCTCACCCCGGCTCCGCGAGTTGCACACCGCGATCCTGCGCGTCGGCCACGCGGCTCCTGCAGGCGATGTCCCGCGACAGGGTGCGGAAACACCGCAGGGACGGCGGAACGGTCCGCGGGGCGGACAACAAGGTACGCGTCGTGGGAATCTCCGCGCGCAGGTGACAAGTTTCGTGGGGCGCGACGAGGACGTGGCCCGGGTCCGCGAGGTCCTCGGCGAGGCCCGGCTGCTGACGCTGGTCGGGCCGGGCGGCGCGGGGAAGACCAGGCTCGCCGAGGAGATCGCCGCGACACTGACCGGCGAGTACGCCGACGGGGTGTGGTCGATCGAACTGGCCGAGGTCCACGACCCGGAATGGCTGCCCGCGGCGGTCTCCCGCGCGCTCGGGCTGCGCGAGGGAGGCCTGCGCGGCGAGACCGGCGACGGACCCGCCGACGGGGCGGGCGGCGCGGCGGCCCGGCTCGCCGCGCGCATCGGCGACCGGCGGACGCTCCTGGTGCTGGACAACTGCGAGCACCTCATCGACGCGTGCGCCCGTCTCGCCGGCCGCGTGCTCGCCGACTGCCCGGGCGTGCGGATCATCGCCACGAGCCGCGAGCCGCTGGGCATCTCCGGCGAGTTCCTCCATCCGGTGGGTCCGCTCGGGCTCCCGCCCGAGGACGTGGACGTCCCCGGAGCCGCCGGTTATCCGGCGGTGCGCCTGTTCCTCGACCGCGCGGCCGCCGTACGTCCGGGGTTCACCCTGACCCCGGGCGACCTGCCCGGCGTGCTCGACATCTGCAGGCGCCTCGACGGGCTTCCACTGGCCATCGAGCTGGCCTGCACCCGTCTGCGGTCACTGAGCCCGGCGGAGATCGCAGCCCGGCTCTCCGACCGGTTCCGGCTGCTCACCGGAGGCAGCAGGACGGCGCTGCCGCGCCATCAGACCCTGCTGGCCGTGGTCGAGTGGAGCTGGCGGCTCCTGAGCGAGTCCGAGCGCACAGCGGCATGCGGGCTGGCGGTCTTCGCCGGGGGCGCCACGCTCGACGCGGCGCAGGCCGTGTGCACGGCGATGGGCCTGGAGGACGAGATCGTCGAGGTGGTCGCGGCGCTGGTCGGCAAGTCCCTGGTGGAGATGGTCGAGACCCCCGGACGGCCGTCGCGGTACCGGATGCTCGGCACCGTCGCCGCCTTCGCGGCCGCGCGGCTCGCCGAGTCCGGCGAGGCGGACCGGTCGCGCCGGGCGCACGCGTCGTTCTTCCTCGCGCGGGCCGAGGAGGCGGAGCCCGACCTGCGCGCCGGAGCGCAGCTGGATCGGCTGGCCTGGTTCGACCAGGAGTACGGCAACCTGACCGCCGCCCTCCGCTGGGCCGTGGACGGCGGCGACGAGCAGACCGCGGCCCGGCTGGCCGCCGCACTCGGGTGGCACTGGGTGCTGCGCGACACCCGCGACGACGCGACCGGGTGGCTGAGCCGCGTGCTGGACCTGCCGGACGTGCGCACCACCGTGCCCGGCAGGGCCCTGGCCACGGTGTACGCGTACGACGCCCTGTACCAGTCCAGCGGCGATCCCGCCAGGAGCGCCTCGTCCGCTGACGCGGCGCGCGAGCTCGCCGGTGACGACGAACGTCTCTGGCATCCCGCCGTCGCCTTCATGGCCATGATCCTGGACGGCTTCCGCGGCGGGTCCGGCCTCGGCGGACGGCTGACGGCGCATCCGGACGGCTGGGTCTCGGCCCAGGCCGAGCTGACACTCGGATACGCCGCACAGAACGACGGCCGCCTCGACGCCGCCGGCGCGCACTACGAGACCGCGCACGCGCGGTTCGCCGCCGTCGGCGACAGGTGGGGCATCGCCGCCGCCGCGAGCATCCTGGCCGGCTTCCACGGCGTCTCCGGCAGGCACACCGCGGCCGTCGAGTCCGCCGGCGAGGCGCTGCGCATGGCGCGAGCCGTGGGCGCGATGTCCGACGCCGCGTGGATGGAGGCGCAGCGCGGCCTCCACCGGCTGCGCGCCGGGGAGACGGAGGGCGCCCTCGACGACCTCACGAACGCCGAACGCGCCGCCCGGGCCGGCCGGTTCGTCTCCGTGGTCGCCGCGGCGCGAATCGGGCTGGCCGCCGCCGCCCGCGCCGCCGGGGACCACGCCCGTGCCCGTACGTCGCTCACCCAGGTGATCGCCGACCTGCGCGGAGGGGGCTTCGTCGAGGCCTGGATGCACGTCCTCGCCCTGATCGAGCTGAGCCGGGTCGCGACCCTCTCCGGAGACCTCACGGAGGCCCGGGCTCACCTGCGTGACGCCCTCGGCCGCCTCGGCGCGGCGGGATCGGAGGCGCCGGGAGTGGCCGAGGCGCTGGCCGACGTGGCGCTGGCCGAACACCTCCCGAGTGCCGCGGCCGCGTCGCTCGGGCTCGCCTCGGCGCTGCGCGGCACTCCGGACCGCGGCAACCCCGACGTCGTGGACAGCGAGCGGCGCGCCCGAGCGCTTCTCGGCGAGACCTACGACGTGGAGTACGCGGCCGCGGCCTCACTCGACGCCGGCTCCGCCCTCGACCGGCTCCGGGCGGACGTGGCCGCGCCGACTCCACCCGACTCCGGCTCAGCCGACCCGCTCCGGACTGACGTGGCCGCGCCGTCCGACCACCTCGCCGATCAGCCCCGGCGGCGGTAGAGGAGGACGGCCGCCGGCGCGAAGACCGCCGCGATGCCCGCCGACCAGAGCAGCGACGCCGGCACCGACCCGCCCGCGGGCAGACCGAGCGTCAGCGCCCGCACCGCGTCCGTCACCTGGCTGACCGGGTTGATCCGCACCCACGCCTGCAGCCAGCCGGGGAGCTTCTCGGCCGGGACGAAGACGTTGCTCCCGAAGGTCAGCGGGAAGATCAGGACGAGGCTGAGCGCCTGCACGGTCTCCGCGTTCCTGGCCGCCACGCCGATCAGGACGCCGATCCAGCAGGTGGCGAGCGCGAACGCCATCAGCAGCCCGGCGGCGCCGGCCACCGCGAGCGCGCCGCCGCCGAACCGGAAGCCCAGCGCCGCGCCGAACGCGAACACCAAGACGACCGACAACACGTATTTGAGGCAGTCGCCGAGGATGTGCCCGACCAGAGGTGCCGACCGGGCGATGGGCAGGCTGCGGAACCGGTCGTGGATCCCTTCACGCATGTCGGCGTTGAGCGCGAGCGCTCCACCGAGCATGGCGAACATCAGCGCCTGGACCGCGATGCCCGGGATCACGAACCGCAGATAGGCGTGCCAGTCACCCGAGACCGCGTTGCCGAAGAGGAAGACGAACATCACGACGAACGTGATCGGCATCAGCAGGATGTCCAGCAGCTGATCCGGGGTGTGCCGGAACTTCGCGATGTTCCGCCATCCCAGCGTTACACCGTGGCGGGCCGCTCGCGTCGCGTTCATCGTCCCGCCTCCACCGGCTCGTCGTGCCCGGTCAGGGCGAGGAAGACCTCGTCCAGGGTGGCCAGCCGCACACCGATCTCGGCCACCTCTATCCCCGCGGTCTCCAGCCGGGCGGCCACCTCGGCCAGCACCGCGCCGGCCCGGCCGCCGACCGGCAACGCCGCCGAGACCAGCCATCCCTCCCGGTCCCGTACGGCGGCCGCCCCGGTGACGTGGGCCACGATCTCCTCGGCGTCGTCCACCCGGCCGCGATCCACCGGGCGCAACTCGATCGTCTGGCGCCCCACCCTCGCCTTGAGCTGTGCGGGCGTGCCGGTCTCCACGACCCGGCCGTGGTCGATCACTGAGATCCCGTGCGAGAGCCGGTCGGCCTCCTCCAGGTACTGCGTGGTCAGCAGCACGGTCGTGCCGTCCGCCGCGAGGCCTCGCACGAGATCCCACACGTCACCGCGTGACCGGGGGTCCAGGCCGGTCGTCGGCTCGTCGAGGAACAACACCGACGGGGTGCCGAGGAGACTCGCGGCCACGTCCAGCCGGCGGCGCATGCCGCCCGAATACGTCCTGACGAGCCGGCCACCCGCCTCCGACAGGCCGAAGCGGTCAAGCAACTCGCCCGCCCGCTCCCGCGCCCGGCGGCCGGGGAGTTCCAGAAGCCGGGCGACGAGGAGGAGATTCTCGAACCCGGTCAGCGCCTCGTCGACGGCCGCGAACTGACCGGTCAGCCCGATCAGCTCGCGTACCCGCCCCGGCCGCCGCAGCACGTCGGCGCCGCAGATCGACGCGCGGCCGGAGTCGGGGCGCAGCAGGGTGGACAGGATGCGGACCACCGTGGTCTTGCCCGCGCCGTTGGGTCCCAGCAGGCCCCAGACGTTGCCCGGGGGGACGATCAGATCGAGACCGGCCAGTGCGGTCGTGTCGCCGTAACGCTTGACCAGGCCTTCCGCCTCGATCGCGCCCGGCGGCACGGAGGCCGGTGCGGGTTTCTGTGAGGAAGTCATGCGCCCACGGTCGGGGCGTGCGCTGGCACGGCCCGCACACGGCGCTGGCACGGCCCGCACACCGTCCCTCCGGGGGACGGTGCGCGGCGGCGTGGCGCGATCAGGCGTCGGCGGTGGCGGCCGGGCTGTCGTCGCTGATCACAGGTTCGGGCAGGGTGCCCGCGTTGTGCTCCAGGAGGCGCCAGCCCTTGCGTCCCTGCTCCAGGACGGACCACGCACAGTTGCCGAGCCCGCCCACCGCCGGCCACAACTCCTGTGGCAGGCCCATGAGACGGACGATGCCGAGACGGAGGGCGGCGCCGTGCGAGGCGACGACCAGCAGGCCGTCCTCGTCGATCTTCGCCGACCAGCGGAGCATCGCCTCCGCGACGCGCTCGGCCACATCGGTCACGAGTTCGCCGCCGGGGGCCTCCCACGCCTCGAATTCGGCGGGCCACCCCGCCTTGATCTCCTCGCGGGTGAGGCCCTCCCACTCGCCGCCGCCGCGTTCCCGCAGGTCCTTGTCGACCGTGACGTCGAGTCCGGTGACGCGACCCAGAGCGGAGGCGGTGTCGTACGCCCGCCGCAGGTCGGAGGAGACGATCATCGTGGGCTGCAGCGCCGCGAGCAGGGAGGCCGCCCGGGCGGCCTGAGCGACACCGGTGTCATCGAGGCCGATGTCGGTGTGCCCCTGGAAACGCCGCTCGACGTTCCAGACGGTCTGGCCATGGCGGAGGCAGACGATCCGTCGGCTCACTCCGCCCCCTTGCGCCGCTGCCGCGTCGCCGAACGTCTCACGGGCTTCCGCTGCGTCACTCGCCGGCCCCGCGGGCGCGCTGGGCGGCCACCTTGGTGACGCTCTCCGGAAGCGGGATCGAGGGGCAGTCCTTCCACAACCGCTCCAGGGCGTAGAAGGTGCGGTCCTCCTCGTGCTGGACGTGGACCACGATGTCGAGGTAGTCGAGGAGGACCCAGCGGCCCTCACGCTCGCCCTCGCGGCGCACCGGCTTCGCGTCGGCCTCGATGCGCAGGCGATCCTCGATCTCGTCGACCACGGCGCGGACCTGGCGGTCGTTGGACGCGGAGCAGAGCACGAACGCGTCGGTGATGACGAGTTGTTCGCTCACGTCGTAGGCGATGATGTCGTCGGCCAGCTTCTCCGCTGCGGCCTCGGCGGCGACCTTCACCAGCTGTATGGATCTCTCAGATGCGGTCACGATGCTGCTCTGTCCTCCTTTGACGGCATCTCAAGGGTGCCCGCTCCCCGGCGGCACCCACAACCTGGTTTCCCGGAGCGACCCTATCGGGACACGCCGACAATCCCGAGTTATCCCCAGGCATAGAGATTTCAACGCGTTCCGGAGACGGTCGATTCCGGTCCGGAGATCCCTCCCGGTGCGTCGTGGCCCAGGTCATATGGGTAAAGTGCCCGGATGTTACATATGTCCGAGATTGGCGGAGTTGGGGAATGACGGAGGTCGAGTCAGGCCTTAGACGTGTCGCACTCGATGTCAGGCCCCTCAGAGTCCCCGCCTACCGACGGCTTCTCGTGGGCCAGGGAGTGTCGTTCATCGGCTTCCAGCTCACGTCCGTGGCCGTGAGCGCCGAGATCTACGACATCACGAAATCCTCGTTGTGGGTCGGCCTGCTCGGACCGGCGAACCTCATCCCGCTGGTGATCTTCGGGCTCTGGGGCGGCGCCATCGCCGACGCGGTCGACCGCCGCAAGCTCCTGCTCGCCGGATCGGTCGTGGCCTGGCTGGCCACGCTGGCCCTGCTCATCCAGACCTGGGCCGGGCTGCAGAACGTCTACCTCATCCTGGTCGCGGTCGTGCTCCAGTCGATCGGGTTCTCGATCACTTCGCCGACGCGCGGCGCGATCATCCCGAGGCTGCTCCCCAGAGAGCGCGTGGCCGCGGCCAACACGCTCAACTTCCTGGTGAGCAGCCTCGGCTCGGTGCTCGGCCCGCTGCTGGCCGGCGTGGTCCTGGTGAGAGGCGGCTACAGCACGGCGTACCTGATCGACGCCGTCCTGTTCGGCGCCGGCTTCTACGCGGCCGTACGGCTGCCGCGCCTCGAACCCCTGGGTGAGATCTCCCGGCCGGGCTTCCGGTCGGTGGTCGACGGGCTGAGCTACATCGTGAGCAAGCCCATCGTGATGATGTCCTTCGCCGTGGACATCATCGCGATGGCGTTCGCCATGCCGCGGGCCCTGTTCCCGCAGATGGCGGCCGAGCGGTTCGACGGATCCACGGTCGCCTTCGGGTGGCTGTCGGCGAGCATCGCCATCGGATCGGTCACCGCCGGACTGTTCTCGGGGTGGATGGGACGCGTGCGCCGCCAGGGAGTGGCTCTCACCATCGTGATCGCGGTGTGGGGTCTCACCGTGGCCGCCGCGGCGTTCGCCCAGCAGTTGTGGCTGGTCGTGGTCCTGCTGGCCATGGGGGGCGCGGCCGACCTGGTCTCCGCCGTGTGGCGGCAGACGATCCTGCAGACCTATGCCCCCGACGAGATGCGCGGGCGCATGCAGGGAGTCTTCATGGTCGTCGTCGCTGGCGGCCCCCGGCTCGGGGACCTGCGAGCCGGTGCGACGGCCAGCGCCTTCGGGCTCGTCCCCGCGTGGGCGGGCGGCGGCATCGTCTGCGCCGTCCTCGTCCTGATCGCGGGCCTTTCTGTCAGAGCCTTCAGGCGGTACGACTCCGTGGCCGATCGCCTCAAGGAGTAGCGAGCCTCCAGGCCGCACGCGGCGCGCGAGCGAATTCGCGCATCCTCCCTCGCCTCCCGTGGGGTGCGTGGCACCGATGCCGTCCCCGGCGGGGGACACAGATGTGATCAGGTGAGGGTCATGACAGACCAGAACCCTGACGTGGGTCAGGCCGGTGAGCAGCCGCTGATCGGCGACGGCGTCACTCAGGCGATCGTTCGGGTGGGCGACACGGTCCGCCGTCCGGCCCGGCCCTTCACCAGGACGGTTCACGCCTACCTGGCGCATCTGCACACCGCGGGTTTCTCCGACGCTCCGATTCCCCTGGGCTTCGACGATCAGGGCCGAGAGGTGCTCTCTTTCGTTCCCGGCGACGTCCCGCGGGAGCCCCTTCCGCCTCACACTTCGGTGGAGGAGGTGCTGATCGAACTCGCACGGCTGGTCCGCCGGCTTCACGACGCCGCGGACGGCTGGACGCCGCCTGGGGACGCGCAGTGGGGAGGAACACCCGGCGCGTGGAACAGGGACTCGACCTCCGACGGCGAACCGCTGGTGGTGGGCCATCGCGACTACTGCCCCGGCAACGTCGTCTTCCGCGACGGCCTGCCCGCCGCACTCATCGACTTCGACCTCGCCAAACCGACCACGCGAATCGACGATCTGGCCAATGCGCTCTACTACTGGGCGCCGCTGCTGCACCCCAAGGACAGGGCGCCCTCATTCGTCGGCCTCGACATCCCTCATCGCGTCGCCCTGTTCGCCGACGCGTACGGCATGACCCCCACGCAGCGCCGGGTCCTGGTCCCCGCGGCGGCCGCCATGATCCACCGCTTTCACGTCAACATGAACGCGGCCGCAGCGATCGACCCGGTCTTCAAGCGGATGTGGGACGAGGGCGTGAAGGACCGTCTGCCTCGCGCCGAGGCATGGCTTCGCGACCAGGGCCCTGCCATCGCCGCCCGGCTGTAGGTCCCCGGGCGTGCCCGACGGAGACGAAGGCCCACCTACCATCCGCCCATCCAGCAGTAGAGCATCTGATCATGGGCCTTGGCTCGGCGTGCGAGCCCCACGAAGTCTTCGATCAACGACAACAGCTCGTCCGGAGTAGTACCGCTGTAGCGCCTGAACTCCTCGATCCCGGACCACCGAGCCGCCAGCACAGGTAGACGATCATCTTCTACCTCCGCCAGGGCGTCACGGACGCGCACTGCGAACTCCGCGATCCCCGGTCCTTCCAGGTATGGAGATCCTTCGGGGAGGGCGTCCGCCTCTTCGGGGCTCCGCGGAGCCCCCTCTGGCGGCGGATACAAGTACGTCAGCCCGACAAGGTCCAACGAATAGGGGACATCGAGGATCATCGCCACCAGCCGGCAGAACTCGTTCTCGGGATCGATCTTGCCGGCATCGACGGCGTCGAAGCCTCGCGCCACTCCCGGCTCGATGACACGCGGCGACTCCGCGTCCACCAACGCGGCATCACGATCCGCGGCTCGGTAGTACTCGTACACGAGACGCGATTGTGTACGAGTGCTACGACATTTCGCCGGCTGAGCACGGCGCTCGCTCAGCGCCCGTGATCGGCGGCAGGGGCGGCCAGCGGCAGGTGGCGCGGAGGCGGGTGCGGAAGCGTCCGCCCCGTGTGGGTGGTGATGCCGTCGAAGGCCAACTCTAGGTACCGGCGCCACGCCTGCGGCTCGGCGCTGAGCAACGACTCAGCCGTCCGCTGAATGCCGCCCAGCAGCAGGGCGACATCGGTGCCGGTGACGTCCGGGCGGACGACGCCCTGTTCGCGGGCGCGGGCGGTGAGCGCTTCCGCGACATCGCACAGGCGATCGATCGCGTCACGCACCTGCGGGTTCTGCAACGAGGGCCGTCCGATGACCTCGCAGAACGCTCGGTCCCTGACGAAGATCTCCACCCCGGCGGTCATGAACGCGTGCAGCGCCCGGCCGGGGTCGCCCTCCGCGAGCAGCGCGGTGCCGGTGCCCACGAGCTCATCGAGCATGCCGAGCATGATCGCCGCCAGAAGCTCCTCCTTGGAGGAGAAGTGGCGGAAGACCGTGCCCTTCCCCACCCCGGCACGTTGCGCGATCTCACCGATGGACACCTCGACTCCGCGCTCGGCGAACGTCTTGGCCGCGGCGTCCAGCAGCAGCCGGCGGTTGCGCACCGCATCGCTGCGCGACGGGACGGCGGGCGTCGTTCCAGTCATGTGCCTCCTTCCGCCCATCAGCCTACTCCTCAAGGTGACCGAGCGGTCCGTTTCGCTGCTACGCTAACGTGACCAGCCGGTCCGCTTAGGATGTTTTCAATGGTCAGGCGGGCTGTGAACCCCGCGGGCCCTGTGGAAAGGAAGCACATGAGCACCACATTGGAGGGAAAGGTCGTACTCGTCACTGGAGCGTCGTCGGGCATCGGCGAGGCCACCGCGCTGGCCCTCTCCGCGGAGGGCGCCCGTATCGCGATCGGCGCCCGGCGCGCCGACCGGTTGGACTCTCTGGCGCGAAAGGCTCCCGGAGAGGTTCTGACCCTCGACCTGGACGTGACCGACCAGGAGTCGGTGCGGGCCGCGGCCGCGGAGACCGTCGAGCGCTTCGGCGCTCTGGACGTCCTGGTGAACAATGCCGGGGTGATGCTCAGCGGCCCGATCGAGGGCGCGGACACCACGGAATGGACGCGCATGGTCGAGACCAACCTGCTCGGGTCGATGTACATGGTCCACGCGGCGTTGCCCCACCTGTTGGAGCGCAAGGGCACCGTCGTGCAGGTCTCCTCGACCTCGGGCCGGACCGCGTCGGCCAACAGCGGCGTCTACGCGGCGACGAAGTTCGGCGTCACCGCCTTCTCCGAGTCGCTGCGGCAGGAGGTCACCGCACGGGGCGTGCGCGTCGTGGTCGTCGAGCCCGGTTTCGTCGCCACCGAACTGGCCGGCCACATCACCGACCCCACGATGCAGGCCGCCGCACAGAAGATGGCCGCCTCCATGCGGACCCTGCAACCCGAGGACATCGCCGGCGCCGTCCTCTACGCGGTCACTCAGCCGGAGCACGTCGCGGTCAACGAGATCCTCATCCGCCCGACCGACCAGACCCGGTAGGCGAGCCCCACCGGATCCGCGTCATGATCCCGGAAACGACCGACCGGTCTCGGGCTACCGGATACCGCTCACCTAAGTAACAATGCGGTTTCTTTCGCTCGCGGAGCGTTCGCTCGGAGCGCACCATGCGTAAACAGGCCGACGCACTGAGCGATCCAGGAAGCGTGGCAAGCGATCCATGTCGACTCCTGAACCCGACGGGCAGCCGACGGCCCCGCCGGTCGAGCCCGCACCTGCCCGGGCGCACCACGGCCGGATCAGGCTGATCGTCGGTGCCGTCCTCCTGGCGGTGGCCGTCATCGTGGCGGTGGTCGCTGGCCGTGAGGTCCGTGCTGGTCAGTGGGTTTCTTTGCGGTAGAGGCCGCGCTTGTTGATGTAGCGCGAACACCGGCAACGCGACCAGGACCGATACGGAACAACGCTGGTCAGGCAGCGATTTCAACTTTCAACGGTTTTCGCTCGCCTCCGCGGCTTTCGGCGGTCATGTGCCCTCGCTGTGCCCTCGACCCTTCGATGCGAACCCTGGGTAAAAGCGCTGAAGTAGATCAGCGGGTGACAACCAGTGTCGTCAGGCGCAAGGGGGATGCCGCCCTGATCTTCGATCTAGATCAATATCGTCAGACCGGAGAGCCGCGAATCGCTTGAGCCAGAGCTCCGGGCGGGACTAGCCAGCCCGTACAGACTCGAAGACGGGGATACGAGTCGGCCTGTAGTCCGGGTACAAATTGATAGCGCTCCTCGCCCACGATGCCAGCCTCGCCCGACCTACCCCGCGCGGCTGAAGCACCGGCCGATACGGCATCCTCATCGAATGACCGAAAGAAGGGCGCAGTTCGCATGCGTGGTGTCCAGGATGGCCTCGTACTGCGGCCGGATCGACGGAAAATGCTGGTCACTCTGGTCGGGCTAGTGGTGACCACCGTGGGCGCCGTCACCGCGATCCTGCGCGGCGACGCCCCGACGGTATTCGCCCCGGTCATGGGCGCCTTTTTCGCCGTGCTGATCATCCTGGCGATCACGGCCCTCGTCCGCGGCCGGATCATCCTGACAGCGCAGGAAATCGTCGTACAGGGTTTGGTCGCCCAGCGCCGGTCACGCTCGCGCGTCGCCGAGGTGGTGCGTGCGACCATCGTCGCACCCCGCGCAGGAGCCACCGAAAGCCTGTTCCTGCTCGACGCGCACCGCAATCTGGTCATCAGGGTGTCCGGCTACTACTACACGCGCAGGCAACTCGACCAGTTAGTGAACGCGCTCGGAGTGCCGTGCAGCGGTCCCAGCCGTCCGGTCAACGCCAACCAACTCGCCAAGACGTACCCGGGCCTCGTGTCGCGGGTCCAACGGCATCCCTCCCGGATTGCCTTCGCGATCGTCGCGTGCAGCACCGTCATCGCGCTGGTGGCCGTTTGGATCGCGACAGCGTCCTGACCCGTCATGACCGAGTCGCGCATCGGCCCCCTGCTCGACGAACACCTCGCGCGCCGTGTCGATGAGGACCTTCCTCGTCGACTGATCGCCGAACGGCGAATTGTCTTCGTCCGTATCGGCCGGGGGTGTCCGCATCCCTGAAGCCGCTCTAGTGACCTTCCTGGCGCGCCCTGACTGATCGCATGTTCACCAGTTTGGAAGACTTCGGTCATCTTCGCGTGACCTGCTGCTGTGCAGCTCCGGAGCTCCGAGAGCTATCCGTGAGTCCCCGTGAATGCCCCTTGTGTGCCGCCACATCTGGCACGCCTGTGGCACGTGCCCACGCAATCGGGAGGCACGACTTCGATCTGCAGTGTCGCCACGGCCTACCTGTCGATGTCACCATGCGATGTGGAAGATCTGATAGCTACGTGGCGAGTTAGTCTCATCGGCCGGGTGCTCTCGATTGCATGGATTGTCGGCTTGATCGTGCCAGAGATCGGCACGATCCAGGCTCTGACACGGGACGAGCTCTGGGCTGTTCCTCATGGTTTTTCTTCTCGCCGGTATCTGGGTCTGGCGCATCGGCGTGAGGCCGGCAGTGAGCCTCACCCGTGACAAGCTCCTGATCAGGAACCCGTTCAGCAGTAGCCGGATTCCGCTTAGGGATGTGGTCGCACTGGATCCCGGCTATGTCGGCATTGTCGTCAAAACGACTGATAAGACCAAATATCAAGTGTGGGCTGTCCAAAAATCCAACCTCGCCAATTGGGCCGGATGGCACACGCGAGCTGATCACGTGGCTGAAGAAATCAGGAAAGCAGCGCTGAATGCCGGGGCGCCGGTTCTGCCTTCCAACTCGCTTCCCCGCCCAACGAGGCGGCACTACACCCGTGGATTCCGACCACGTCATACCCGGAAGGATCCGGACTAGCCTCGGAACAAGGCTGCACGCGCGTCAGGGGTTTGACGAATCGTTGCGGTGGTGCTGAATCGGCGGGGCAAGATCAGTTTGGGGGGCAATTACACTGGCCCGCTAATTCGGGAGGGGCACCGCCCCTGCCCGCGATTCTCCCTCCCATGCCCCCAAGCTGATCTTGGAGGGGTCCCCGTCGATTTGGCTCCGAAACGATTCGGTGAACCCCGGCCCCTTGCTCGCCTCCCTCGCCCCTCACCTCTTCTTCCCCTTCGCCCATCGGCGCCTTCCGGTTTTCGGGTCTCATCGGCTCTGCGCGTGCCCATGGCTATGACCGTCCACCAAATCGGGAGACCTTCATCCGCACAAGCCGCAATGCCGTCAATCTGAGGATCACGCCGCTTGTCGGCGTGGTGCGCGCCGCCGCCGGCGGGACCGGCCGAAGAGCCGCAGCCCGCCGGTGTGCGGGCGCGCGACCAACAGGTAGACCTTGTGTCCGTACCCATCTCGTGAGTGCGGGCCGTGATGACAAGCTCGTCAGGCGCCGTGCTTCCCCTCCCTCGACCCCTCCGCGGTGCCACCGGAAGCAACTCACCCAAACAGCTCTTCCACCGATCCATCCCCGGCGTGCCCGTCCAACTTTGCGGGCCACCTTCCATCGGATCGCCGAGCCTGCCCCCTCCCACTTCACGCTTCCTCTCATTCCCGCACCGGTGCTCCGCCGAAGACGGCTTGACCACGGATGGAAATCTGTAACAGGGGGCCGAGCTGGCTGATCGGTCCGGCGGACAGGTGGAAAATGCGAGGCGTTCCGGATGATCATTCGCCTACGCTGGGCAGCCGTCTACGGGAGGCTGATATGGGTCTGGTGCTCTTTCCTGGCAATGGTGATGTCACCAGTCCGGATGCGCAGTGGTCATACACCACGTTCCATGCATTCCGCACGAGCTTGGCCGGGGCTGAGGGGTTCGATCTCGACGCGATGATCGGATTTGGCGGCGATCGTTCATGGGACGACGTGGAGACGAGCCTGCGCCCTCTACTGAATCGTCCGGACGACGGCGGCGGCACCTTAACCGTGGCCGAGTGCACACAGATGTTGCCGCGCCTCGTGGAGATCGTCTCCTACTGGCGAGCTGCGCCAGCGGGACTCCATCTGGCGCCCGTGGAGGAGGCGCAAGCCCTCATAGAGGTCCTACGGATATGCATCAGCCAGGACGTACCCGTCATGTTCCTCTGAGGGCTAACTCCACCGACACCCTCTGGCTGGCGTCACAAGCTCGGGATGTCGCGCGCGACTTGAATGCTCCGGCCAAACTAGACCGGTCCCGGTCCTTCGGAAGGGGCGGGCCGACTTTAATCGGAAAGTTCTCAGGGTTGAGCAGCAGTTGATCACGAGTTCAGCCAAAGGGAACGTGGCCTATCTCGGCCCACCGAAGACGCCCAAGAGTTCGAGGTCGATTCCGCTCTCTGATGGCGTGCTGGCAACGCTAAGTGAGCACGTGGCAGCGTTCCCGCCGACGCGGGTCGCGATCGAGGATCGGACCAACCCACGTAGGCCCATACTTCGTGATGCCGAGTTAGTGTTCACGACCTCACGTGGCACGCCGATCAAGAGAGGCACCTGGAGTGATAGCTGGCGATGCCGGCCGCCGACGCAGCCGGCATCGCGGAGGGAACGGGCCTGCATCTCTGCCGCCACACCTACGCCTCCGCCTTGATCCGGTATGGCGAAAGCGTCAAGACGGTGCAGCACCTGATGGGGCACAGCTCGGCCAGCGTCACGCTGAACATCTACGCGCATCTGTGGCCTGACGCCGATGATCGCGCGCGCGCCGCGGTTGATGCGATCTTCGCCGGTGTGCCCTCGATGTGCCCTCCGGTGGAGAGGCAGTGAGGTCCGTGCTGGTCAGTGGGTTTCTTTGCGGTAGAGGCCGCGCTTGTTGATGTACTGCACGATGCCGTCGGGAACCAGGTACCAGATCGGCTGGCCCTCCGCGACGCGCTCGCGGCACTCCGACGAGCTGATCGACAGGGCGGGGATCTCGATGAGGCTGACCTTGCCGTCCGGCAGGCCGGGGTCCTGGAGGGTGTGGCCGGGCCTGGTGCAGCCGACGAAGTGGGCGATCGTGAACAGCTCCTCGACGTCCCGCCAGCTCAGGATCTGGGCGAGGGCGTCGGCTCCCGTGATGAAGTACAGCTCCACATCCGGCCCGTACGCCTCCCCGACGTCACGCAGCGTGTCGATGGTGTAGGTGGGGCCGGGGCGGTCGATGTCGAGCCTGCTGACGGAAAATCGCGGGTTGGACGCCGTCGCGATCACCGTCATCAGGTAGCGGTCCTCGGCGGCGGAGACCGTCTTGTCGGCCTTCTGCCATGGCTGGCCGGTCGGAACGAACACCACCTCGTCCAGATCGAAGTGATGCGCGACCTCGCTGGCGGCCACCAGGTGCCCGTGGTGGATCGGATCGAAGGTGCCGCCCATGATGCCGAGACGCCGCGTCGGAGCCCCATTTCTCATGGGAGGGACCCTAACCTGCATACCGGGAGTAATCGGACACCACCCCTCTCTCAGCGCGCTCAGCCGGGAGTCCGCCGTCCCGCGCACGGCCCGCCGGTGAGGCATAGCATGCGGACATGACCACTCCGGATCGCAATCGCGTGCAGCTGCCCGGCATCAGCTCGCGAGCGTACGAACACCCCGCCGACCGCTCCGCGTTGGTGGCCATGCGTTCGCTCAGCGGGTTCGACTCGGTGCTGAAGCGCATGTCAGGCCTGTTCAGCGAGCGCCGCCTGCGACTGATGTTCCTGGCGTCCGCGGTGCGCACGGACGAGACCCAGTTCCGTGCGCTCTACGACATGGGCCGCGACAGCGCCTACATCCTCGACCTGCACCGGATCCCGGAGATCTACGTGCAGCAGGACCCGAAGGCGTACGCCATGGCGATCGGCTTCGACGAGCCGTTCATCATCGTGTCGACCGGCCTGCTCGACCTGATGGACCCGGAGGAGCTGCGGTTCGTCGTCGGGCACGAGACCTCGCACATCCTTTCCGGTCATGCGGTCTACGGCACCATGCTCGCCGTCCTCACCCGCCTCGCCACCAGGGTGGCCTGGATCCCGCTCGGCTACATCGGCCTTCGCGTGATCGTCGCGGCCCTCGAGGAGTGGCAGCGCAAGGCCGAGATGTCGGCCGACCGGGGCGGGCTGCTCGCCGGGCAGGACCCGGAGGCTGCGCTGCGGGCGCTCATGAAGCTGGCCGGCGGCTCGCGCCTCCACGAGATGAACATCGAGGCCTTCCTCGACCAGGCCAGGGAGTACGACACCGCCGGCGACGTCCGGGACGGCCTGCTGAAGGTCCTCAACCTCCTCGGCACCACCCACCCGTTCGCGGTCACCCGGGTCGCCGAGCTCGACCGCTGGCGGCGTTCCGGCAGCTACGACGCCGTCCTCGCAGGCACCTACCCCCGCCGGGAGGACGACGCCAACACGAAGATCACCGAGGAGATCAAGGCCGCGGCGAACTCCTACCGCGAGTCCTGGGCCCAGTCGCAGGATCCCTTCATCGGCGTCCTGCGCGACGTGGCGGAAGGCGCCGTCCACGCGGGCGAGCGCATCTTCAACAGGTTCGCGCGCAGGGAGAACTGAGCGGCCGCCCCCGTCAGCCCGGAGAGAACGGCTAGAAGAACAGGGAGACCGCCTGTACGGCTCCCGCGCACAGAGCGACGAAGCCGCCGAACACGGCCATCGCCCGCAGCGGCTCCCTCCTGAGACCGGGCATCCTCGAGCCGATCCGCTCGATCTCCCGTCCGATGATCCCACCGACGGCGACGCCGAACACGACGCCGGCGACGGTGACGGGAGCGACCTGGGTCCACCACTGGTCCTCCAGATGCGTCCCGGCGGTCAGCCAGAGCGCGAGGAAGGCCAGGGCGGCCGCGGGCACCCCCGGCCATACGACGCCGGTCACCAGGGAGCCCGCCAGGGTCACCGGATAGCTGAGCACCCCCAGGTACCCCCGCGTACGCGGGGACCTGCGGTTGCGCACGATCCAGTGGGTCACCCAGGCCGCCCTGGTCACGACCGCGAAGGCTCCGCTGATCGCGAACGTGGCCAGCGGTTCGACCACCGAGACCACCACGCACGGCACGCCGAGCAGCCCCAGGGCGAGCAGGACGGTGCCGCCTGTGGGGATGCCGGTACCCGCCCCGGCGACGGGCGCCTCGACGGCCAGGGCCGATTCGGCCCTGTCGCCCTGCTTCGGCCGCCGGGCCGTGGCTCCGTTGCCCGTTCTGGCCCCCTTGCCGTTCTTGGAACCCGCGGCGCCCCCGCCCGCCGCACCGCCGGCGGAACTCCCGGACGCCGCGCCGCCTGCGGCGGAGCCGTTCGACGAGGCGCCCGCTGACCCGCTCTGGGACCCGCCGTTGACGGCCTTCGCGGCCCTGCCGTTCTTCGATCGGGTCCGGCGGCCGCCTCCTCCCGTGCCTGCCTGCGCCTCCTGCTCCTCCACCTCCACGGCGGTGTCCGCGTCCGCCGCCGCCTTGTCCGCCCCGGTACGGCCGCGCGTGGCCGTACCACGCGGGGTGTCGCCGGAGACGCGGGCGAGCCTGGCCAGCCGGTCGGACAACAGTGCCGCGGTGGGCCGCTTGGCCGGGTCCCGGTGGAGCGCCGCCCGGACGAGCGGCAGCAGGGAGGCGGGAACGCCGGCCAGATCGGCCTTTCCGTTGAGGACGGCGTACATCTGCGACTGGACGGGCCCCCGCCCGAACGTATGCCTGCCGGTGGCCGCGAAGGCCACGGTGGCGGCCCACGCGTGCACGTCGGCGGGTTCCCCCACCTCCTCGTCGGCGAAAAGCTCCGGCGCGGCGTAGCCGGGGGTGCCGAGGAAGGTCCCCGTCACGGTCAGCCGGGTGGCGTCGAGCACGTGGGCGATCCCGAAGTCGATCAGCACGGGCTCGTCTTCGCGGACGAGCACGTTGGCGGGCTTGAGATCGCGATGCACCACCCCGCCCGCATGGATGATCGCCAGGGCGGCGGCCAGCCCCTGCGCCAGGGGGATCAGGGCCGACTCCTCCATGGCGCCGCCCCGCTGGACCGCTTCGAGCAGAGTCGCGCCCTCGATGTACTCCATCACGAGGTAGGGCCGGTCGCCGGAGAGGTCGGCGTCGATCACCTCGGCCACGTAGGGGCTCTCGACCCTGCGTAACGCGCGGATCTCCCGGTCGAGGCGTAATCGCGCGTCGGAGTCGGCCTCGATCGGCTCGCGGAGCATCTTCACCGCGACCTGCTCTCCGCGGCGGTTGACGGCGAGGTAGACCTCGCCCATCCCGCCTCGGCCCAGGCGCTCCAGGAGCGTGTACGGGCCGACCCGCCCGAGTCGTCCAGACATAGGAGCGCCGAGCATAGCGGGCGCCTGCGACATTTCCCCGGAGGCGCGCCGCTTCGGAGGAGACGCTAGAGACGCACGTGCCCGTCGCCTGTGTAGATCCACTTGGTGGACGTGAGCTCGGGCAGGCCCATCGGGCCCCGCGCGTGCAGCTTCTGGGTGGAGATCCCGATCTCCGCGCCGAAGCCGAACTCGCCGCCGTCGGTGAACCGCGTCGAGGCGTTCACCGCCACGGCCGCCGAGTCCACGGTGGCCACGAACCTGCGCGCGGCCGCCTGGGAGCGCGTGACGATCGCGTCGGTGTGCGCGGAGCCGTACCGCCGGATGTGCGCCACCGCCTCGTCGAGCGAGTCGACGACCGCCGCGGCGATGTCCAGCGAGACGTACTCCACGGTGAAGTCGTCCTCGGTCGCGGGCTCGACGTCCGCGCCATAGGACCGGATGCGCTCGTCCCCGTGCACGGTCACGCCCACGTCCTTGAGCGCCGCCAGCGCCATCGGCACGAACGCGTCGGCGATTTCCGCGTGCACCAGGAACGTCTCGGCCGCGTTGCACACCGACGGCCGCTGCGCCTTGGCGTTGATCAGGATCTTGAGTGCCGTCTCGAGGTCGGCGTCGGCGTCCACGTAGACGTGGCAGTTGCCCACGCCCGTCTCGATCACCGGGACGGTCGACTCCTCCACGACGCTCCTGATCAGCGAGGCGCCGCCGCGTGGGATGAGCACGTCGACCAGTCCGCGGGCGCGCAGCAGATGCTTGACCGACTCGCGGGTCACCCCCGGCACGAGCTGTACGGCTCCCGCCGGCACCTCGGTCCCCTCCAGCGCCTCCTGCATGATCCGCACGAGCACGCTGTTCGAGGAGTGCGCGCTGGAGGAGCCGCGCAGCAGCACGGCGTTGCCGCTCTTCAGGCACAACACGGCCGCGTCGACCGTCACGTTCGGCCGGCCCTCGTAGATGATCCCGATGACGCCCAGCGGAACCCTGACCTGCCGCAGCTCGAGCCCGTTCGGCAGCGTGCTCCCCCGCACGACCTCGCCGACCGGGTCGGGCAGGTCGGCCACCTGCCGTACGGCTTCCGCGATCTTCTCCACCCGCCCCGCGTCGAGCCTGAGCCGGTCGATCATCGACTCGGACGTGCCGTTGCGCCGGGCCCGCTCCACGTCGTCGGCGTTGGCCGTGACGATCTCGTCGGTCGCCGCCACCAGCGCGTCGGCGATCGCCCGCAGAGCCGCGTCCTTCGGGGCTCGCGGCAGCGGCGCGAGCACGGTCGCGGCGTCCTTGGCCGCCCGGGCGACCGCCAGGAATTCCTCTGCCTCAGCCATGGTCTCGCGCTCCATCACTTCTCCGGCTCCAATATGACGATGTCGTCCCGGTGGATCAGCTCTCGCTCGTACTCCGGCCCGAGCGTGCTCGCCAGCTCACGCGTGGAGCGGCCCAGCAGTTCGGGGATCTCTGCGGCGTCGTAGTTGACCAGGCCTCTGGCGACCGGGCCGCCCTGGGGGCCGCACAGGTCGACGGGGTCGCCGGCGGCGAAGTCGCCCTCGACCTTGACCACGCCGGCGGGGAGCAGCGACATGCGGCGGCCCACCACGGCGTCGACCGCTCCGGCGTCCAGGTGCAGCCGGCCCCGGCCGGTGGCTGCGTGGGCGAGCCACAGGAGACGGGTGCCCGGGTGGCGCCCCCCGGGGTGGAAGTACGTGCCGACGTCGGCGCCGGTCAGGGCTTGCGCCGCGTGCGCCGCCGCGGTGAGCACCACGGGCACCCCCGCGCCCGTGGCGATCCTGGCCGCCTGCACCTTGGTGATCATGCCGCCCGTCCCGACCCGCCCCGACGTGCCGAGCTCGACGCCGTCGAGGTCGTCGGGCCCGCGGACCTCGGCGATCCTCGTCGCGCCCTCCCGGCGCGGGTCGCCGTCGTAGAGGGCGTCCACGTCCGACAGGAGCACCATCGCGTCCGCATGGATGAGATGGGTCACCAGGGCGGCCAGCCGGTCGTTGTCGCCGAAGCGGATCTCGTCGGTGGCCACGGTGTCGTTCTCGTTGACCACGGGGACGATGCCGAGCTCCAGGAGCCTCGTCAGCGTCCGCTGGGCGTTGCGGTGATGCGACCGCCGCATCATGTCGTCGGCGGTCAGCAGCACCTGCCCGACGCGCAGGCCGTACCGGGCGAAGGAGGAGGTGTAGCGGGCGATCAGCACGCCCTGGCCGACCGAGGCCGCGGCCTGCTGGGTGGCCAGGTCCTTGGGCCGGGCCCGGAGGCCGAGCGGCCCGAGACCGGCGGCGATGGCGCCCGAGGAGACGAGCACGAGCTGCGTGCCGGCCCGGCGGCGCGCGCCGAGCACGTCGACGAGCGCGTCGACGCGGTCGACGTCGATCATGCCCTGTGGGGTCGTCAGGGAGGACGACCCCACCTTGACGACCAGCCGCGAAGCCTCCCGGATCCGCTCCCTGCCTGCCACGCCGCTCCTTCGCCCGTTGACTACATCAGTCTGTTGTCGGTGCCCCTCGGCCCGCCCACCCGGGTCCTGGTGCCCTCAGAGGGCTGCCAGTCGAAGAGGTAGCCGCCCTCCATCGGGCCGATCACGACCTCGGCGCCCACCTGCGCCCCAGCCTCGATCAGCGCCTCCTCGACACCGAGCCGCTCCAGGCGGTCGGCCAGGTAGCCGACGGCCTCGTCGTTGCTGAAATCGGTCTGGCGGATCCAGCGCTCCGGCTTCTCGCCGGTCACCTGGAAGGTGTTCTCGTCGACCCGCCGGACGGCGAAGCCGGTCTCGCCGAGCTGCTTCGGCCGGATGACCAGACGGGTCGGCTCCTCGACCGGGGCCTGAGCCCGGGCCTGGGACACCATCTCCCCCATCGCGTAGGTCAGCGGCCGGAGGCCCTCATGGGTGGCCGCGGAGATCTCGAAGACGCGCAGACCCCGCTCCTCCAGCAGCGGCCGGACGATGTCCGCGAGATCCCGGCCGTCGGGGACGTCGACCTTGTTGAGCACGACCAGCCGGGGCCGGTCCTGCAGCGCGCCGTAGGCCGCGAGCTCCGCCTCGATCACGTCGAAGTCGGTGAGAGGGTCACGCCCGGGCTCGATCGTGGCGCAGTCGAGGACGTGCACGATCGTCGAGCAGCGCTCCACATGGCGGAGGAACTCGTGCCCGAGCCCCTTGCCCTCGGAGGCGCCGGGGATGAGACCCGGCACGTCGGCGACCGTGAAGACCGTCTCTCCTGCCGTGACCACGCCGAGGTTGGGGATCAACGTGGTGAACGGATAGTCCGCGATCTTCGGCCGGGCCGCCGAGAGCGACGCGACGAGCGACGACTTGCCGGCGTTGGGGAAGCCGACCAGCGCCACGTCGGCGATGGTCTTCAGCTCCAGCACGATCTCCGCCTCGTCGCCCGGCTCGCCGAGGAGCGCGAACCCCGGGGCCTTGCGCTTGGCGTTGGCCAGTGCGGCGTTGCCGAGACCTCCGAAACCGCCCTGGGCGGCCACGTAGCGGGTCCCCGCTCCCACGAGGTCGACCAGCACCTCACCCGTCCTGGCGTCCTTCACCACGGTGCCGCTGGGGACCGGCAGGACGATGTCCTCGCCGTTTGCGCCGTCCCGGTTGGAGCCCATGCCCTGCTTGCCGTTGCCGGCGTGGCGGTGGGGCCGGTGGTGATACTCGAGAAGAGTGGAGACGTTGGGATCCACCTCAAGGATCACATCGCCTCCCCGGCCGCCGTCGCCGCCGTCCGGGCCGCCGAGCGGCTTGAACTTCTCGCGATGGACGGAGGCGCAGCCGTTTCCGCCGTCACCCGCCCTGGTGTGCAGGACGACGTAGTCCACGAAATCGGCCATCAGCCGCTTCCCCCTATAAAGACGATGAGGCGGACCGAGTGCTCGGTCCGCCTCATCTGCAACGTTTGTCCCGGGCGGATCTACTCCGCGATCGGGATGATGCTGACTGCGCGACGACCGCGCTTGGTCCCGAACTGCACGTGGCCCGCGGCCAGCGCGAACAGCGTGTCGTCGCCACCGCGGCCGACGTTGTCACCCGGGTGGAAGTGCGTGCCACGCTGGCGGACGATGATCTCGCCTGCGTTCACGAGCTGGCCACCGAAGCGCTTGACACCGAGCCGCTGAGCGTTCGAGTCACGGCCGTTCCGGGTGGACGAGGCGCCCTTCTTGTGTGCCATGATTCACTACTTCCCGGGGTTGATGCCGGTTACCTTCACCTGGGTGTACCGCTGACGGTGACCCTGGCGCTTCTTGTAACCGGTCTTGTTCTTGTACTTGAGGATGCGGATCTTGGGGCCCTTGGTCTCGCCGAGAATCTCGGCGGTCACCTGGAACTTGCCAAGCGTGGCGGCGTCGGTGGTGACATCGCCGTCGTTGACGACGAGGAGCGCCGGCAGCGCCACCGAGGAACCCACCTCGCCGGCCACCTTGTCCACCTCGAGGACGTCCCCGACGGAGACCTTCTGCTGCCTGCCGCCGCAACGAACGATCGCGTACACCGCGGAACCCTTCTTCTGGCTAAATGCGTAGATGCGCGCCCCGCATCCAGCTGCTGTCGATGACACGACCGGCGATCCGGGCGGGCGCGCAAAGCCAGGCGCGCCAGCGGGCGCACCGGATGACTAGGGTACCGGATTCGCGGCACCCAGGTCGAACCGGGCGGAACACCGGGCAGGCGAACTTGCCGCCGAGCGGCTTATTCGGCCTGCTTCCTGCGGGAACGGCGACGTCCCCGCGGTTGGGCGGGCGGAGTGTCGCCGTCGTCGGTCATGGCGTCGGTGACGCTGTCCCGTCCGTTGGCGGAGGCCGCGACGACCGCGCCCTCACCCGCCCCGAGCTTGTCTGCCACGGCCTTTTCGATGGCCATCTTGCCCTGCGTGCCGCGCGGCTCCGGCTTGGCCTCCACCGGCTCGGTGGAAATGATCAGGCCGCGGCCGTTGCAGCACTCACAGGGCGTGGAGAAGGCCTCCAGCAGGCCCTGGCCGACCCTCTTGCGGGTCATCTGGACCAGGCCCAGCGAGGTGACCTCAGCCACCTGGTGCTTGGTCCGGTCCCTGGCCAGGCACTCCAGCAGTCGCCGTAGCACCAGGTCACGGTTGCCTTCCAGCACCATGTCGATGAAGTCGATGACGATGATGCCACCGATGTCCCGCAGCCGGAGCTGGCGGACGATCTCCTCCGCCGCCTCCAGGTTGTTGCGGGTGACCGTCTCCTCCAGGTTGCCGCCCTGCCCGGTGAACTTCCCGGTGTTGACGTCGACGACGGTCATCGCCTCGGTCCGGTCGATCACCAGGGAGCCGCCCGAGGGCAGCCACACCTTGCGGTCGAGCCCCTTGGCGATCTGCTCGTCCACCCGGTAGGCCGCGAAGATGTCGCCCTGGCCGTCCCACTTCGTCAGCCGCTCCACGAGATGGGGCGCGACGTAGTTGACGTAGTCGTCCACGGTCTGCCACACCTCGTCGCCCTCGACGACCAGCGAGGAGAAGTCCTCGTTGAACACGTCGCGGACGACCCGGACCGTCAGGTCGGGCTCGCCGGAGAGCAGTTCGGGCGGGCTGGCCGACTTGGCCTTGCGCTGGATGTTCTCCCACTGCGCGGAAAGCCTCGCGACGTCGCGGCTGAGCTCCTCCTCGGAGGCGCCCTCGGCGGCGGTGCGGACGATCACACCCGCGTTCTCGGGCATGACCTTGCGGAGGATCTGCTTGAGCCTCGTCCGCTCCTTGTCGGGGAGCTTCCTGGAGATCCCGGTCATCGAACCGTCGGGCACGTAGACCAGGTAGCGGCCCGGAAGGCTGATCTGGGAGGTCAGCCGCGCGCCCTTGTGACCCATCGGGTCCTTGGTGACCTGCACGAGCACGGACTGGCCGGACTTCAGCGCCGCCTCGATCCGCTTGGGCTGCCCCTCCAGGCCGGCGGTGTCGAAGTTGACCTCACCGGCGTACAGCACGGCGTTGCGGCCCTTGCCGATGTCGACGAACGCCGCCTCCATCGAGGGCAGCACGTTCTGCACCTTGCCCAGGTACACGTTCCCGACGTACGACTGGCTCGACTCCCGGTCGACGTAGTGCTCGACCAGCACGCCGTCCTCGAGCACCGCGATCTGGGTGCGGCCGTGGCGGCGCCGGACGACCATGACGCGTTCGACGGACTCGCGCCGGGCGAGGAACTCCGACTCGGTGATGATCGGCGGGCGTCGCCGGCCGAGCTCGCGGCCTTCGCGGCGGCGCTGCTTCTTGGCCTCCAGGCGGGTCGAGCCGCGCACGCTCTGGACCTCGTCGATCGAGGTGCTGCGCGTGGCCCGGGGCGCACGGATGCGGACGACCGTGTTCGGCGGATCGTCGACGGTGGCCTCGGCCTCGTCGCCCCCGCGGCGGCGCCGGCGGCGACGGCGGCGCGAGCCGCCCTGCTCTTCGTCGGCCTCCTCGGCGGCCCGCTCGTCCTCCTCTTCGGCGGCGGTCGCCTGAGCCTCCTCGGCCTCGGACTCCTCGCCCTCCTCCGCGTCCCTGGCGCGAGTTCCCCGGCCGCGGCCTCCGCGGCGGCGGCGCCGCCTGCGGTGAGAGCCGTCGCCATCGGTCTCGCCGTCGGCGCCGTCCTCGTCGTCGCCGAGGTCCTGCGCCTCGTCCGACTCCTCAGCCTCGTCCTGGTCCTGGTCCTGGTCCTGGTCCTGCGGCCACGCGGCGGGTACGGCGGGCTGGGGCCGGGCCGGCGCGGCCGCGAACGGGTCGGGAGCCTGGAAGAGCGGCTGGAAGACGGCCGCGGGAGGCTGGAAGGTCACCGAGGGTGCGACGGACTCGCGCTCGGACATCCCGAACGGGTCCGCGACGACCCTGGCGCTGGACGCCCGCGCGTCGGCCGCCTCACGGGCGTCCTCGTCGGTGTCCGCGTCCCCGGAGACGTCCCCCGAGATGTCCTCGGAGACGTCGGCGGGCGCTTCGCCGAGCGGCGTCTCCTCGTCGTCGAGCGGTTCGACGTCGAGCAGGTCGTCGGCCTGCGGCCGCTCGTCGGTCCGGCCGAGCCGGAGGGCGGCGGCCACCTCGGCCTCGGCGGCGCTCATCGCGCTGGACCGCTCGGTGACGCTCTCGTCCTTCTTGCGGGTACGCCGCCTCCTCGTCGCGGGCGCCTCCTCGGCGGCGGGCACGGACACGGGGGCGGACTCGGCGGCCGGCTCGGCCGCCGACCTCCTGGTCCGGGTCCGGCGCGTCGGCTTGGCCTCTGCGGGCTCGTCACCGGCCGCCGGGACGGCGGACTCGGCTGCCGCACCGGTCTCGGCCGCGGCCTCGTCGGCCCCTGAGAGCTCGGGTTCCGCGGACGCGGCCTTGGCGGAGGCGCGACGGCGGGTGCGCTTCGGCTTCTCCGCCGCCTCGGCGGGCGCCTCGGGGACGTCCGCGGGCGGCTGAGCCTCGGCGGGCGCGGCGGCCGTGGTGGTGGTCACCGGCGGGATCTCGTCCGGCTCGGGCGGCGGCCCGGCCGGGCGGCTCGCCGCGCGACGGCGCGGCGAGGTCACCACGGCGCCACTGGTCACCTGCGTCGCTCCGGACCCGGAGGACGGCTGGTTCACCGCGGATGTCTGCACCTCGGTGGACGCCGAACGCGTCATGGGCGCGCCAGTGGTCTCCTGTGGCGTGTACTCCGGCCCGGAGTCCTGCTCCCGGCCGGCATCGGTCGTTTCGCCGTCGAGGCGCACAGCCCCGTCGGCAGGGTCGTTCTCGAGCATGCGGGCGCTCTCCCGTCAGCCTCCGGGCACGTTTCCGCGCCGCGCGGAGGCTCTTGTCCTCACGTCCGCCGCCGCCTCCTGTGCGGGGCAGCGACGGCAAGTCTTATAGGTCCCCGTCAGCCCGTTCTACGTCGAACGGATCGCCGGGCTCACCGGTCGTTGCGTCGAGCGGCCCCTGCGCCAGCCTGGTCACCTCGGGAGGTGACGGCGGCGCGAAGCCTGCCACGAGACGCAGACCCATGAGTACGTCATCGGGTCGAACGGCAGGTGTTTCATGCCGGACAACCATACGAAGTATGACACACGGCGGGCCTGGCTCCTGACCTGCCGTTCTCTCGTGCTCGTTCACGACGGTCACCGACCGCACCGCCTGGCGGGCGTCGAACCGCCGCATTCCCTTCTTCGTCAGGCGTTCGACCTCCACGCGGTCGGCCGCCTCGAACTCCTTCACCGCCTGCTCCGCCGCGGCCACGTCGGCCCCCGGCAGCCGCAGCAGCCACACCGAGGCCTCCAGCCTGTCGGCCAGGCTCCCGGCACGGGCCTCGATCACCTCGAGCACGTCCAGCCCCGGCGGCAGCGAGGCGTCGAGCTCGGCGCGGACCTGCTCGAGATCGCAGGTGCTGCTCACACCGATCTCGAGGTATTCGGCCTCGCTCGCCACCCCGGTGGGAGCGGCACCCGCGTAGGAGATCTTCGGATGGGGGCTGAACCCCGCGCTGAACGCCACCGGGATGTCTGACCGCCGTACCGCCCTTTCGACGGCACGGGAGATGTCACGGTGGCTGGTGAAGCGCAGTCTCCCGCGCTTGGCGTAGCGCACGCGCAGGCGCTGCACCACGGGCGGGGGTGCCGGCCCATCGGGAACGGGTTTCAGAGTTCCGCCGTCCTTCCGAATATCGGTCGATCGACTTTCAGGATAGGCCGCGCCGGGAGCCGGAGCGGCCTGAGGTGATGCGGGAGCGCCTCCCCCGTGCCGGTGCGAAGTCCGCATTCCGGCCCGCCAGGCCTCAGACCACGGTGAGCGGGAGCAGCTTCCTGCCGGTCGGGCCGATCTGGATCTCCGTCCCCATCGTGGGGCAGACGCCGCAGTCGTAGCAGGGCGTCCAGCGGCAGTCCTCGACTTCGACGTCGTTCACGGCGTCCTGCCAGTCCTGCCAGAGCCACTCACGGTCGAGGCCGGCGTCGAGGTGGTCCCAGGGGAGCACCTCGTGCTCCTCGCGCTCCCGCGTGGTGTACCAGTCGACGTCCACCGGCTCACCGGAGAACGCGCGTTCCGCGGCGGCCATCCAGCGGTCGAAGGAGAAGTGTTCGCTCCAGCCGTCGAACCGGCCGCCGTCCTCCCAGACCGCCCGGATGACCGAGCCGACGCGGCGGTCGCCGCGTGACAGCAGGCCCTCCACGATCGACGGCTTGCCGTCGTGGTAGCGGTATCCGATCGCCCTGCCGTACTCCTTGTCGCCCCGCAGGGCGTCGCGGAGTTCGCGCAGGCGGCGGTCGACCGTCTCGTGGTCGCACTGTGCGGCCCACTGGAACGGGGTGTGCGGCTTCGGCACGAACCCGCCGATGGACACCGTGCAGCGCACGTCCCGGGAGCCGGTCGCCTCGCGGCCCGCCTTGATGACCTTCTTGGCCAGGTCGGCGATGCCGAGGACGTCGATGTCCTCCTCGGTGGGCAGGCCGCACATGAAGTAGAGCTTCACCTGCCGCCACCCCTGGCTGTAGGCCGTGGTGACGGTGCGGATCAGATCCTCCTCGGTGACCATCTTGTTGATCACCTTGCGCATGCGCTCGGAGCCGCCCTCGGGGGCGAAGGTGAGCCCTGACCTGCGGCCGTTGCGGGAGAACTCGTTCGCGAGGTCGATGTTGAACGCGTCCACCCGCGTGGAGGGCAGCGAAAGCCCCGTCTGGGTGCCTTCGTACCGGTCGGCGAGGCCCTTCGCGATCTCACCGATCTCGGAGTGGTCGGCGCTGGACAACGACAGCAGGCCGACCTCGCTGAAACCGGACTCCTTGAGGCCCGCCTCGACCATGTCGCCGATCGTGGTGATCGACCGCTCGCGCACCGGACGGGTGATCATCCCCGCCTGGCAGAAGCGGCAGCCCCGGGTGCAACCCCGGAAGATCTCCACGCTGAACCGCTCATGGACCGTCTCGGCGAGCGGGACGAGCGGCTTCTTCGGATAGGGCCACTCGTCCAGGTCCATCACCGTGTGCTTGAAGACACGGGAGGGCACGCCGGAACGGTTGGGGACGACGCGCTTGATGCGGCCGTCGGGGTGGTACTCGACGTCGTAGAACTTCGGGACGTAGACGCCTCCCGTGGAGGCGAGGCGCATGAGCAGTTCGTCGCGTCCGCCGGGAGCGCCCTCTCCCTTCCACTCGCGGATGACCTCGGAGATCGCGATCGCGATCTGCTCTCCGTCGCCGAGCACGGCGGCGTCGAGGAAGTCGGCGATCGGCTCGGGATTGAAGGCGGCGTGGCCCCCGGCCAGCACGATCGGGTCGTCGCCGGTCCGGTCCACCGCGTCCAGCGGGATCCCCGCCAGATCGAGGGCCGTCAGCAGGTTCGTGTAGCCCAGCTCGGTGGAGAACGACACTCCGAGGACGTCGAAGGCTCGCACCGGCCGGTGCGCGTCGACGGTGAACTGCGGGACGCCCGACGATCTCATCAGCGCCTCGAGATCGGGCCAGACCGCGTAGGTGCGTTCGGCCAGCGTCTCCGGCAGCTCGTTGAGGATCTCGTAGAGGATCTGCACGCCCTGGTTGGGCAGGCCGACCTCGTAGGCGTCCGGATACATCAGCGCCCAGCGAACGGTCGCCTCGTCCCAGTCCTTGACCGTCGAGTTCAGCTCACCTCCGACGTACTGGATCGGCTTCTGCACCTTGGGCAGGAGCGGTTCCAGGCGAGGAAACAATGACTCGACAGACATGTGTCCAGGGTATCGGCTTCGGGAGGCATGCCGGATCGGTCGCGGGATCAGGGGCGGGCGCGGCCGATCCGGCCCTCCGTCAGGCCCATCTCTCCCGGATGTGGATGGCCTGGAGTATGCCCATCGAGGCCATGTTGGCGAACGCGGCCGTGCCTCCGTACGACACGAACGGCAGGGGCACACCGGTGATCGGCATGATGCCGATCGTCATGCCGACGTTGACCAAGGTCTGGAACCCCATCCAGGTGACGATCCCGCCGGCGACGAGGGCGCCGAAGCGGTCCTCGCACATCCGCGCGATCCGGAGGCCGCGCAGCAGGATCACCCCGAGCAGGGCCACCACCGTGACCGTCCCCAAGAAGCCGAACTCCTCGCCCGCCACCGTGAAGATGAAGTCGGTGTGCTGCTCCGGCACGAAACGCCCGGTCGTCTGCCCGCCGTGGAACAGGCCCTTGCCGAACAGCTCGCCCGACCCGATCGCGACCAGCGCCTGGGTGCTGTTGTACCCGACGCCGCGGGGATCGCTCGAGGGGTTGATCAGCGCGGTGAACCGCGCCACCTGGTAGGGCTTCATGAGCCCGAGCGACCACACCGCCTGCCCGGCCGCGACGGCCGCGACCATCGCCAGGGCGATCCAGCGCTTGCGCAGCCCGGCGAACACGATCACCCCGCCGGTGATCACTGCGAGGACCATCGTGGTGCCGAGGTCGGGCTGGAGCATGACGAGGAGCGCCGCGACGCCCGCCGCGGCGAGGCACAACGCCACGTCGAGCGGCCGCGGCCGGTCCTTCTTCTTCCCCTGGAGGTGCCGCGCGAGCAGCCGGGCCATGAAGATGATCAGTGCCGGCTTCACCAGCTCCGCCGGCTGGATGGCGAAGCCGCCGCCGATCATGATCCACGAGTGGTGGCCGTTGATCGTCGACCCCATGGGCGTGATGACGAGCAGGAGCCCCAGGATCGCTATGCCGTACACGAGCGCGGCGTAGGTGCGCAGCCAGCGGTAGTCGGCCATGGCGATCAGGAAATAGAGCACCAGGCCCACGCACAGGTTGAGCACGTGCTTCTTGGCCAGCGCGGTCGGTTCGTTGGAGATCCAGGTCCGGGTGGAGGACCACACCAGCAGGGTCCCGATGACGCTGAGCGCGAGCATCGCCGCGAACAGCAGGCCGTCCATCCGCCAGATCGGCGAACCCTGGCCGACCGTGCGCTGGACGATGGACCGTCTCCCGATCCTCACCGCCTCAGGCATGGCGCCGCCTCACCGGCTCACCGTGCCGTCAGGCCTGATCACCGGGAGACGGCCGGCGGGCTTCCCGTCGGGGAGCGCCGCCTTGGTCGCCTTGCCGTCGTCACCCTTGCCAAGGCCGAAGATCCCCTCCCAGATCTGCCGGACGGCGGGAGCCGCCGCCGAGGCACCGAATCCACCCTGAGAGACCATCACGACGGCCACGAAGCGCGGGTTGTCGGCAGGGGCGAACGACGCGAACCACGAGGTGTCGGCCTTGCCGAAGACCTCCGCCGTTCCGGTCTTGCCGCCGATCTTCACCACACCCATCGGGAATCCGGCGAACGCCCCCGCCGCGGTGCCGTCCGAGGTCACCTCGCTGAGCGCCCTGCGGATGTAGTTGCGGGTCTCGTCGTTGATCGGCAGCTTGCCGACCACGGGCACCGGGATCTCCTTGACGAGGGTGCCGTCAGGCTTGACCAGCGCCCAGCCGAGCCGCGGGCTGCGCAGCTTCCCGTCGCCCACCAGCGCGGCGTACGCCCGGGCGAGCTGGAGCGGGGTGACCTGCACGTCGCCCTGACCGATGGAGAAGTTGGCCGCCTCGTAGGCGTGGAGCATGTAGCCCTCGAGGCAGTTCTCGTTGGCGAGGCGCTTGGAGAACGCCGCGCGGGCCTGGTCCTCGATCTCCGGGTAGCCGGTCTTCGCCCGTCGGCACATCTGGTCCTTGGTGGCGTTCCACAGATCGCGCTTCCAGGCGCGGTTGGGGATCAGGCCCGCCGACTCGCCCGGCAGGTCGACGCCTGTGCGCTTGCCGAAGCCGAACGACCTGGCCATGTTCGCCATGGGCTCCTTGACGTGCGACTTGGCCTTCTTCCCTCCGTCGCGCAGCCACTCCTCGTAGCCCGCGCGGTAGAAGACCGTGTCACACGACTTCACCAGTGCCGTGTGAAGGGAGATGGCGCCCAGGCTCATGCCTCCGGCGTTGGGGAAGGCCCGGCCCTCGACGTTGTACGCGCTCGGGCACTGGTAGGTGCCGTTGAGCGGCTGTCCGTCGGCGACCATGGCCGCGACCGAGCTGATCTTGAAGGTCGATCCGGGGGCGTACGTGCCCTTGATCACCCGCGACACCAGCGGCTTGCCGGACTTGTCGGAGAGCAGATGCTGGTAGTCCTTTTCGGCGATGCCGCCCGTCCAGACGGCCGGGTCGTAGGTGGGCCTGCTCGCCATCGCGATGACCCGCCCGGTCTTGACGTCCAGGACCACGCCCGCCGCGCTGTCGGCCTGCGGGTTGTCCCGCATGGCGTCGGAGACCGCTTTCTCGACGATCCCCTGGACCTTCGCGTCGATGCTGGTGATCAGGAGGTTGCCGGGAGTCGGCGCCGCCTGCTGCTGCACCGCGATGGTCTTGCCCATGCGGTCCACCTGGACCCGGCGTACACCGGGCTGACCCCGCAGTTCGGCGTCGTACTCCGCCTCGAGCCCGTCGCGCCCCATCAGGTCGACGCCCGAATAGCTGGCCTTGAGTCCCTCTCGCCGCTCCAGCTCCTCCTTGGTCACGGGCTGGAGATAGCCGAGCAGCTGCGCCGCGTCCTTTCCATGCGGATAGTTGCGAATCGCCTGGATCTCCGCGGTCACACCGGGGAAGTCCTCCTGACGCTCCAGGATCTGCAGCGCCTGACGGCTGGTCACGTGGTCGGCGACCGGAGTCGGCTGGTACGGCGAGCCGGGCCAGCACGGCTTTGAGATCCCCGGCCCACAGGGGCGGATCCGCAGCTTCAGCGCCTGGAACTGCACTCCGAGAACCGCGGAGAGCTTCCTGAGCACGGAGTCGCCGCCGTCCGGCATCCGCTCGAACCTGGCCGGGTCGATCGAGACCACCAGGCTGGGAACGTTGCGGACGAGCGGGCGACCGGTCGAGTCGAGGATGGCCCCCCGCAGAGCGGGCACCCGCACCTCCCGGGTGCGGGTCTCCGTGGCCACCGCCACGAACTGCTTGCCCTGCACCATCTGTACCTGCCAGAGGCGCACGACCAGCACCACGAGCAACGCGACGACGAGTACCTGCAGGACGAAGAGCCGCCCCCTCAACCGTGTCATGCCGTCCCCCGTCTGTAGCTCGACACGAACTCCGACCCTCTGGCCCGCCGCCTCGGCTGAACCGCCCTCACCGCCCAGAGCACCACGGGTGCCAGCACGAGGTTGCACACGGCGACCTTGGGCCATGCCGACCTGACGACGGACCAGGTGACCCCCGGGTCACCGAGCAACGCGCCGATCCCGGCCGCGAGGCCGGGCGCGATGACCGCGCACAACGCCACGACGAGCAGCGGAAGCTGCCCCCCGGCGCGGCCCGCCAGGAATCCCAGGACGCACATCACCAACGCCCACTGCCCGAGCGCATGGTCCGCGGGCGGCAGCAGGTCGTAGGCGAGACCACCGCAGAATCCGATCACCGCCCCCGGCACGGCCGACCCGCGCAGCGCCGCCAGCGTGAGGACCACGAGAAGCACCAGGTCAGGGCCAATCCTCGGTGACACTCTGTTCACCAGGCCGACCTGAAGCACCAGGGCGGCGAAGATGAGCGCCGCCGCAACGAGGTTGCGAACCATCAGGATCAGGCCCCCCTGTCCTGGCTCCGCCGATCCCCCGCTTCCTGTCCCTGCTGTCCCGGCGCCGCGCGCGGCGTGGGCGAGGGACGGGTCTCTTCTCGCGGCTCGTGACCCGACCTCGGCGGCTCGGTCTGCTGGGCGTCCGCGGCCGGGCCCGCCACGGCGGGCTGCTCGGCCGTACGGTCGGTCTCCCGCGGCCCGGCCTGGCTCGTATCCGCCGGCGGCGCGAGGGGCGCCCTCGACGCGGGCACCCGCTCGGCCGGCTTCGCCTGACGCGACGCCGGGGGCTTGGGAACCGGCGGCAGAACCGAATCGCGCGGATCGCGCTTGGGTGCCTCGGTCACCACGCCCACGACGTCGATCGACGAGAAATCGGCGAACGGCCGGGCGTAGGCGGTCCTGGTGAGCTCACCGGGCGTGGTGTCCACCCGCTCGATCACCCCGATCGGAACGCCCGGCACGTACGGCGCGCTGCCCTGGGAGCCGAAGGAGACGATCCTGCGCCCCACCTGCACCGGCGAAGAAGAGTCCAGCATCCGGAACTTGATGAGGTTGTCGTTGCCTCCGGCCTCCCCGAGACCGCTCACCACGCCGAGCTCGTTGCCGCCCTCCATCCGGGCCCCCGCCGCCAGGGCGGGGTCGGTCAGCAGGACGACGGTCGAGGTGCTCGGACCCGCGTGGACGACGCGCCCGACCAGGCCATCACCGCTGAGCACCGTCATGTCGGTCCGCACACCGTCGCCGGTGCCGATGTCGATCTCGACGGCGTCCTCGAAGCCGGGCGAGGCACGGCGTGCGACGACCTGGGCGGGCACGATCCGGTAGCGGCCGAGACCCGCGAGCCCGAGCATCCGGTCGAGTTTCATGACCCGATCCCGGTTCAGCCGCTGCGCGTCGAGGTCGCTCTTCAGTTGTGCGTTCTCCTTGCGGAGCGCGGTGATGGCCCGCTCTGCGCCCGGCGCGTTGCTGATCGTCTTGAAGAAGCCGGTGATCGGACCGGTGACGGTCGCAGTCGCCCCTTCGACCCTCCCGAACACCGAGGACGCCACATCGCGCACTGGAGCGAGGAGGGTCCCGTTGGCGGCCCGGTGATCCACGGTTATGAGGATCAACGCGGCCGCCAGCAGGACTCCGATCACGAGACGGGCACGGCGGGTGTCTCTCATGAACGGCTCTCCTTAGTTGCGAGGCTCCTGGACGAGGACCTGCTGAAGCGCCTCGAAGTCCTCCACGCACCTTCCGGAGCCGAGCGCGACCGAGTCGAGCGCGTTGTCGGCGAGATGGACCGGCATGCCGGTCTCCTCCCTGAGCCGATCGACCATGCCCCTGAGCAGCGCACCGCCGCCCGTCAGGGCGATGCCTCTGTCCATGAGATCGCCGGAGAGCTCCGGCGGGCACTTGTCCAGCGTGGACTTGACCGCGTCGACGATCACGTTGACCGGCTCCGCGGTGGCCCTGCGGATCTCCTCCGCCGAGATGACGACCGTCTTCGGCAGCCCGGTCACCAGGTCCCTGCCGCGGATCTCGGCGTGGAAATCCTCACCCAGGGCGTACGCGGACCCGATCGCGATCTTCACTTCCTCCGCCGTGCGCTCCCCCAGCATCAGGGAGTACTCCTTCTTGGCGAAGGACATCACCGCGTCGTCGAGTTCGTCGCCCGCGACGCGGATGGACTGGCTGGTGACGATGCCTCCCATGGAGATGATCGCCACCTCGGTGGTACCGCCCCCGATGTCCACCACCATGTTGCCGGTGGGCTCGTGGACGGGCAGGCCCGCACCGATCGCGGCCGCCATGGGCTCCTCGATGATGTAGACCCGCCGTGCTCCTGCCTGATATCCCGCTTCCTTCACCGCGCGTTGCTCGACTCCCGTGATGCCGCTGGGAACCGCGACGATGATGCGGGGCCGGACGAAGTGCCGGCGCTTGTGGACTTTCTGGATGAAGTACCTCAGCATGCGTTCGGTCACGTCGAAGTCCGCGATGACGCCATCCCTCAAAGGACGAATGGCGACGATGTTGCCGGGCGTGCGCCCGATCATCCGCTTCGCTTCGATCCCGACCGCCACGATCTTGCCGGTTGTGACGTTTATGGCGACGACGGACGGCTCATTGAGCACGATTCCGCGCCCTCGCACGTAGACCAGGGTGTTCGCCGTGCCAAGGTCAACCGCCATGTCACGGCCCAGGAATGTCAGCTTGCTGCCCATGCGGAAGGAAGCCTTCCTTCAGGTGGTTGGCGGGATAACGCATCGCACTCGAATCGTAACTCGATGTACCCATCACTGGGCACATCGAGCTATCAGGCACGGGGAAAATCTGCGCTTCCCGGGCCAGGGATGTGCCACCACCTGGGAAAACACCAGAGGCCCCGGTTTAGGCCGGGGCCTCAGGCTCGGCAAGGACTAGAAACGGTCCGGAAAGAAGATCTTGATCTCGCGGGCCGCGGACTCCGGGGAGTCCGAGCCGTGCACGATGTTCTCGCCGATCTCCAGCGCGTGGTCGCCGCGGATGGTGCCGGGGGCGGACTTCACCGGGTCGGTCAGGCCGGCGAGCGCACGGAACGCCTCGATCGCCCGAGGGCCCTCCACGACGAGCGCGACGAGCGGCGCGGAGGTGATGAAGGTGACGAGCTCCCCGAAGAAGGGGCGCTCGGAGTGCTCGGCATAGTGGGCCTTGGCCGTCTCGGCGTCGAGCGTGCGCAGCTCCATTGCCACGATCTTGAGGCCCTTGCGCTCGATGCGGCCGATGACGTCGCCGATGAGGCCACGACGGACACCGTCCGGCTTGATCAGGACAAGCGTACGCTCGGACACGGATTCTCTCCTCGTTCAAGTGCTCGGTGAATGGTCGCGCACGGTCGCGCAGGTCGCACAGTCGGCCTCGGCTGCGGTGTCCCGCGATCGGCCGGCCGGAATCTCCGGCGGCCGTGTCCTCCGAGCCCTCTGTGCTCCGGCGGACCCGGCGCAACGGCAGCTTACCGGTCCGTGAGCGACTCTCCTGTCGTGCCGTCCTCCCCCTCGGGCGACGGTGTCGGGGCAGGGATCACGACCTGCTCGCCCCGTACGGCACCGCCCCGGGAGAAGGCCCCGCCCGAGGCGCCGTCACGTCGTGCCAGCACGGACGCGAGCACGATGACGACCACCACCACGAAGCCCCCGGCGAGCGCACCGGTGTGGAGCGCGTCGACGAAGCCGCCGAGAACGGCCTGCCGGTTGGGATCGCTGGAACGGCTGACCTCCTCGAGAAGGAGGAACTGGATTCCCGAGGCGAGCAGGAAGCCGGCCATCACCGCCGGCACGCAGAGCGACAGCCCGAGGAGCGCCGAGCCCTGCCCTGCGAGTCTGAGCGCGCTGACCAGCGCGACGGCGGCTCCGGCGGCGAGCAGGACGAACGGCACCACGAGCGGCGGGCCGTACGGCTGCGGGACGAGCAGCCTGATCGCGCAGAGCCCCGCGACGACCACCGCCAGCCCGCCGTTGGTGAGGCGGAAGGCCAGCGACAGCGGGGTGCGCGCCGCCAGCAGCGCGGCCAGCAGGGCGCTCACGGCGGCCAGCACGAACGGCAGCCAGATCCCGGACAGTCCGGGGCCGCCGACGCCGCCCAGCTCAAGATAGGTCGTCTGCGCGGCCGTCGGCAGGACGACGAGCCCGACCGCCACGTTGGCGAAGGCCAGCGCCCGCCCGCCAGGCTCCTCGAACGTCCCGGTCGCGACGAGCCCCAGCATCACGACGAGTGCCAGGGCCGCGGCGATGACGACGAGGTTCGGCGACCAGTCGAACGTCATGCCGATGGCGAGGACGGCTATCCCCGCCGACGGCACGGCCGTGCGTATCAGCCTGACCCGCTCCGCGCGAGACGACCTGTTCGCCGTCTCCTCAGGTGCGGCGGAGAGCGGGGCCGCGACCTCGGCGTCCGTTCCGGCCTGGCCCTCCCGGTCGGCCGACGCGGCGCCGGTCGGCGCGGAGGCGCGCTCGGCGTCACCCCTGATCAGCCAGAGCACGAGGTAGGCCGCGGCGAGGGCCAGCGCGATCCCCGTCAGCAGGGGATACGGCTGCAGGGTCACCCGCCATGATTGGACCTTGTCGAGCGGCCACAGCGCCAGAGCCTGCGCCGAGAGCAGGCTGGCCGCGAGCATCCCCGCCCAGATCGGCAGCAGGACGCTCTTTCTCGGCCGCTCGAGCACGGCCGCGAGCGTGCCGGGCACGAGCATGCCCGCGCCGATCCCGTGCAGCACCCGCAGAACGCCGACGAGCCAGGCCGACCCCGCGTAACCCCCGGCGACGTCGGCCAGCGCCAGCAACGTGAGCCCGGCGACCAGCACCGGCGCCGCGCGGAACCGCCGGACCGCGATCGCCGCGAAAGGAACCGTCAGCAACATCGCCGGCAGCGCCAGACCATGCGCCCGCATCATCGACACGGGCGGGATGTCCGGCGGCAGCAGAGCCGCCACGATCGAAATGGTGTTGGGGATGGCGACGACCGCCAAGGGCAGCGCGACCGCGGTCAGCAGCCCGACGACGACGTCGAGAAGCACAGGGACGCGGACGGCTTTGACCATGACAGCGGTCCGAGCCTGCGGAATGGGAGGGACGGCCATGGTTGCCGACTTTAGCGCTTAGTCGTCCCCTCGACACGGCGAGCGACGAAGATGGCAGTTATCCACAGTGCGGCGAAGATCGCCCCGAGGAAGAACATCACCGTGACCAGGAACCCGGTGACGATGGCCAGGACCTGGATGACGCTGCCGGCGATGTACGCCCACGGCCGCTTGAGCATGCCCGCGACGACCACGCACAGTACGGCCAGGCCGATCCCGACCGTCACCGCGAGCGCCGGCTGCACGTGGTTGACGACGATGGCGACCGGCGTGGTCAGCGCGACCACGATCGCCTCCATGCCGAGCACGCTCGAGCCGAGCCGTCGCATGCCCGGAGTCACCTCGAACATGCCGTCCTTCTTCGTCCCCGGCTCCTCCGTGATCACTTGCCGCCCTTCAGCAGTACGCGGGCGTCGCCCGCCGTGACGACGGATCCCGTGATCAGAACGCCGGAGCCGAACTCGTCCCCCTGGTCGGCCAGCCCGACCGCGATGTCGATCGCGTCGTCCAGGCGCTCGGCAACGTGGACCCGATCCGAGCCGAACACGCCTTCGGCCCGCGCGGCGAGGTCCTCCGGCTCCATCGAGCGCGGCGAGGAGTTCCGCGTGACCACCAGTTCCTCAACGACCGGCTCCAGCAGCTCGAGGATGGTGTCGATGTCCTTGTCCGCCATCATCGCGACGACGGCGACGAGGCGGGTGAACCCGAACGACTCGGTCAGGCCGTCCACGGTGGCCTCCATGCCGCCGGGATTGTGGGCGGCGTCGAGTACCACCGTGGGGCCGCGCCTGACGATCTCCAGCCGGCCCGGGCTGGTGGCCTCGGCGAACCCCTGCCTGACCAGGTCGTCGCCGAGGGGGTCGCCCGCGCCGGACAGCGCCTCCACCGCGGCGAGCGCCGTGGCCGCGTTGCTCGCCTGGTGCTCGCCGTACAAGGGGAGGAAGACGTCTTCGTAGACCCCGTTGAGGCCCCTGAGCTGAAGCAACTGTCCGCCCATGCCCAGCTCTCGGTGCAGGACGCCGAACTCCAGGCCCTCCCTGGCCACCGTGGCGCCCACCTCGGCGACCCGCCGCATGAGCACTTCGGCCGCGGGGAGGGGCTGCTGGCCGAGTACGACCGTCGCTCCCTGCTTGATGATGCCGGCCTTCTCCCCGGCGATCGTCTCGACGTCCGGCCCCAGGTAGTCGGTGTGGTCCAGCGAGATCGGCGTGATGACGGCGACGGTCCCGTCCGCGATGTTCGTGGCGTCCCAGGTGCCGCCCATGCCCGTCTCGATGACGGCGACGTCGACCGGAGCGTCCGCGAACGCGGCGAACGCCATGGCGGTCAGAACCTCGAAGAAGCTGAGCCTGCCGGTCTTGGCGTCAATGAGCTCCAGGTATGGGGCGACGTCCAGGTAGACCTCGGTGAAGCGCTCCTCGGACAGCGGCTCGCCGTCGACGGAGATGCGTTCCCTGATCGTGCTCAGGTGCGGGCTCGTGTAGCGGCCGACCCGGAGGTTGCGCGCCCGGAGCAGCGACTCCGTCATCCGCGCGGTGCTCGTCTTGCCGTTCGTGCCGGCGATATGGATGACGGGATAGGCCTTCTGGGGGTCGCCGAGGAGCTCCATCAGGGCTCTGACCCGGTCGAGAGTGGGATCGAAAGCCCACTCCACTCCCCTATCCATGATCGCTTGTTCGACGGCTCGGTATTCCACGGTTGTCAGCCTACGGGCAGATCATCGTGGTGCGACTCCCGACCCGCGTCTTCGGGTTCTCATCGCGATCCGGCATTCCCGCAGCTCAATCATTCCGGGTGTGCTGGATTTTGACGGG
>NZ_BONV01000016.1 GCF_016862895.1 Planotetraspora kaengkrachanensis
ACCACCAACCTGACCTACCAGGTCCGCAACATCGGCGAGGTCACGACCGCCGTCGCCAACGGCGACCTCACCCGCAAGATCGACGTGGACGCCCAGGGCGAGATCCTGGTCCTCAAGACCACGATCAACACGATGGTCGACCAGTTGTCGTCCTTCGCCTCCGAGGTCACCCGAGTCGCCCGCGAGGTCGGTTCCGAGGGCCAGCTCGGCGGGCAGGCCCGGGTCGAGGGCGTGGAGGGCACCTGGAAGCGCCTCACCGAGAGCGTCAACGAGCTGGCCGGCAACCTCACCACCCAGGTCCGCGCGATCGCCCAGGTCACCAGCGCCGTCGCCAGGGGCGACCACACCAGGTCGGTCTCCGTGGAGGCGCCGGGCGAGCTCGCCCAGCTCAAGGACAACATCAACACCATGGTGTCGACGCTGCGCGACACCACGAAGGCCAACGAGGAACAGGACTGGCTGAAGTCCAACCTCGTCCGGATCTCCCGCCTCATGCAGGGCCACCGCGACCTCATCGAGGTCTCCCGGCTGATCATGAGCGAGCTGACGCCCCTGGTCACGGCCAGCCACGGCGCCTGCTACCTGGTCGTCAACGGCGAGCTGAGCCTCATCGCGGGGTACGGCATCCAGCCGGGATCGAGCCCGCGGCAGCGGTTCGCGCTGGGCGAGGGCATCGTCGGGCAGGCCGCGCTGGAGGCCCAGCAGATCATCCTGGAGAACGTCCCGGCCGAGTACATCACCATCGAGACCGGGCTGAGCAGCGCCAACCCCGCGCAGATCGTGGTCCTGCCGATCCTGTTCGAGAACCAGGTCCTCGGCGTGCTCGAGATGGCCTCGTTCAACAAGTTCAACGAGGTCCACCTGGCCTTCCTGACCCAGCTCGTGGAGACCATCGGCGTCACGATCAACACGATCATCGCCAACTCCCGTACGGAGGACCTGCTCAAGGAGTCGCAGCGCCTGGCCACCGAGCTGCAGGAGCGCTCGGACGAGCTCCAGCGCCAGCAGGAGGAGCTGCGCAGGTCCAACGCCGAGCTCGAGGACAAGGCGGCGCTGCTGGCCAAGCAGAACCGCGCGATCGAGATCCAGAACTTCCAGATCGAGCAGGCCCGGCGCACGCTGGAGGAGCGCGCCGAGCAGCTGGCGGTGTCCTCGCGCTACAAGTCCGAGTTCCTCGCCAACATGTCCCACGAGCTGCGCACGCCGCTGAACAGCCTGCTCGTGCTGGCCAAGTTGCTGACAGAGAACGCCGAGGGCAACCTGACCCCGCAGCAGGTCGAGTTCGCCCGGACGATCCACAGCGCGGGCTCCGCCCTGCTGCAGCTGATCAACGACATCCTCGACCTGTCCAAGGTCGAGGCCGGCCGGATGGACATCCACCCGCAGCAGCTGTCGTTGTCCAGGCTCGTCGACTACATGGAGGCGACCTTCGCGCCTCTCGCGCAGGACAAGGGACTGGCCTTCACGGTCGAGGTCGATCCCACCGTGCCGAACGAGCTGCGCACCGACGAGCAGCGCATGCAGCAGGTGCTGCGCAACCTGCTCTCGAACGCGGTCAAGTTCACGCCGAAGGGCGAGGTCCGGCTGGAGGTCACCCACGCGCCGCCGAACGTGCCCTTCGTCGACGACACGCTGAAGGGCTCGGACCACATCCTCGCCTTCAAGGTCGTGGACACCGGCATCGGCATCGCGCCGGACAAGCTGGAGGTCATCTTCGAGGCCTTCCGGCAGGCGGACGGCACCACCAGCCGCAAGTACGGCGGCACCGGCCTGGGCCTGTCGATCTGCCGGGAGATCGCCAGGCTCCTCGGCGGCGAGATCCACGTGGACAGCACGCCGAGCAAGGGCAGCACGTTCACCCTGTACCTGCCGATGGCCTACTCGGGACCGCTGGCCGCCCGCGACGGCGGCGCGATGACCACCGGGTACGCCGGAGGCGCGAGGAGGATCCTGGAGCCCCCGATCGACGACGAGGACATCCTCCCGGAGATCCCGCTGCCGACCGACATGCCGCTGGCCCACCTCGAACCGCTCGTCGAGGGCCAGGAGTGGCAGGGCGAGGATCCGCTCACCGGCGCCAAGATCCTCATCGTCGACGACGACATCCGCAACGTCTTCGCGCTCACCAGCGTCCTCGAACGGCACGGCTCGGTCGTGGTCTACGCCGAGAACGGGCGTGAGGGCATCGAACAGCTCGAGCGCAACGAGGACGTCGCCCTCGTGCTGATGGACATCATGATGCCGGAGATGGACGGCTGGGCCACCACGTCGGCGATCAGGAAGATGCCGCAGTTCGCCGACCTGCCGATCATCGCGCTGACCGCCAAGGTCATGCGCGGCGACCGGGAGAAGAGCATCGCCTCCGGCGCCTCCGACTACGTGCCCAAGCCCGTCGACGTCGACCGGCTTCTCGAGCGCCTGCGCGGCTGGCTCATCCGGGGACGCGTCAAGACCGCGGAGAACCAGGAGTACGCCTCCGGCTCCGAAGTGCCCGACTCCCGTGAAGGTGCGTGATCGATGGCTGACCGCGCAAAGGTCCTCCTCGTCGACGACCGAGAGGAGAATCTGATCGCCCTCGAGGCGATCCTCAGCTCGCTGGACCTGGTCCCCATCCGGGCCAGATCAGGCGAGGAGGCGCTGAAGGCCCTGCTGGCCACCGAGTTCGCGCTCATCCTTCTCGACGTGCGCATGCCCGGCATGGACGGCTTCGAGACCGCCGCGCACATCAAGCGGCGGGAGCGCACGCGCAACATCCCGATCATCTTCCTGACCGTCGTGGACAGCGCGCCCGACTACGCCTTCCGGGGATACGCCGCAGGCGCGGTCGACTATCTGACCAAGCCGTTCGACCCCTGGGTGTTGCGGGCGAAGGTCGCCGTGTTCGTGGAGCTCTACAACATGAACCGGCGGCTCGCCGAACAGGCGGCGCTGCTGCGCGAACGGTTGTCGAGCGAACTGTCGGGGAGCGCCGGCGACCAGGCCTCCGTCCTGCCCGAGTTGTCGAGGCGAATCACCGCCGTCGAGGACGAGCTCGCCCGGGCCCGCGACCTCGCCCGCAAGTCCGCCGACACGGCCATGGACGACTCGCTCTCCAGCCTCTCGGACCGGGTCGCCCACCTCAGGGCCGGGTTCGACGCCCTCACCTGACCGGCGCCCGCCACGCGACCGGCAGCGCCGATTCAGCCGGTTTAATCGGTGGACAGGTGTGAGGCGGGCCCAACAGGGTGGCCCCATGGACCGCCAGACGATCAGCGCCATCGCGCATCGCGACCACCCCGTCGCCGCTCCCGTGAGCGAACCCCACCTCGACCGCCTTCTCACTCTGAGCAGGCTCGGGACCGGTGCGCGCGTCCTCGACCTCGGCTGCGGACAGGCCGCCTGGACGTTGCGGGCGCTCGAACTCTTCCCCAGCGTGACGGCCGACGGAGTGGACGTCTCCTCGGAGGCTCTGCAGGCCGCCGCGGAGGACGCCGAGCGCCGGGGACTCGCCGACCGGATCCGTCTGCACGAAAAGCCGGCCGCCGCGTTCACCGGTGCCGAGCCGTACGACCTCGTCCTGTGTGTCGGAGCCACGCACGCATTCGGCGGGCTCGCCGCGACCGTCCGGGACGTCCGCAGGCTCGTGCGGCCCGGCGGCCTCGCCCTGATCGGGGAGGGGTTTTGGGAGACGCCTCCGCCGCCGTCGCTGCTCACCCGGCTCGACGCGGCCCGCGACGACTACGCCGACCTGCCTGGAACCGTCACACGCATGGAAGACCCCGGCTTCCGCGTCGTGTACGGGCACACGAGTGAACTTGCGGAATGGGACGAGTACGAGTGGTCCTGGACCGGCGGTCTGACCCGCTGGGCCCTCGATCATCCCGGCCCCGACGGCGACGCCGCCCTGGCGGCCGCGCTCGACCACCGTGACATGTGGCTGAACGGCTACCGCGGCGTCCTCGGGTTCGTCACGCTCCTGCTCCGCCGCACCGACTGAACTTCATCACGCCCAGCTCAGCTCAGGCCAGGTCAGCGCCGCGCCCGTTCCAGGGCGTCCCAGAAACCCCGGCGCAGGGCGTGGCGGACCTCGTCGTGCAGGAGGAAGTCGATGGGCAACGACGAGCCCTGCAACAGGCGGGCCTCGAGATCCGAGGGCATTCTCGGCTTGCGGGCGAGCACCGCCTCCAGCCACAACGCCGGCGCGTCCCGGGCGACCGAGTCGCCGAAGTCGTGGCCCTCCTTGTGCGCGGCCTTGACGGCCTCGGCGAGCGTCGTGGTGCCCGCGCTCTGCATCGGCACGGGCGCGGGCTGCGGACCGGTGTACGGCCCGAGCGGGGCCGTGTAGCCTCCCGTGCCGGAAGAGTAGGAACCCGCACCCGACGGGTAGCTCCCGGTGCTGCCCGTGTTCGCCGAATACGGATTGGACACCGGAGGCGCGGTTGGCGGCGGCGCCTGGGTCACGGGCGGCGGGGACGGAGGAGCGGCGGGCTGCTGAGCCACAGGAGGAGGCGGCGTGGGCTGCGGTGGCGGCGGAGGAGCGGGCTGCGGCTCCGGCACGTACTGCGTGTAGGCAGGCTGCGGGGGAGCCGGCGGCGGTGCAGGAAGAGCAGGCTGGGAGGGCTGCGGAGTCCGTGCGTGGGCCGCGTTGGACGACCGGCTCCCTCCCGGTGAACCGTTGGCCAGGGGAACCACGCCGGCACCCGGTGAACCGTTCGCGAGCGGCACGACGCCGGCACCCGGTGAGCCGTTGGCGAGGGGCACGACACCGTTGCCGCGCGGCTGGCCGTTCGGCGAACCTTGCGGGAGCTGACCGTTCCCCGTGGAATGACCGGAATCGACACCAGGGAGAAGGGTGACGTACGGGCGGAGATGCCCCGATCCGATCTCGATGAGGTCGTCGCACTCCTGACGGAGCGTGCGGGAGACCGCCCAACTGCCGTCGGCCGAGACGTGCACGACCGTCACCCGGATGCCGAGATCCTGGGCGTCGCTGACCACCTGGGCGAGATCCTCGTCGCCGCTGACCACCACCGCGTCGCAGACCGCGTTGTTGCGGGCCAGCGTCATGAGGTCGCGGTGCACCTGGGCGTCGACGCCTTCGCGCCTGCCCGGCCGGATGCGGCCGAGACGGAGTTTGAGGCCCGGGATGTCGGCCAGCACGTCGTGCTCAGGGGTTCTGCGGCCCTCGACCGTCGCCTCGTACCAGTAGCAGCGCAACATCGGCAGCCCGGTGCGCTCTCGCGAGAGGTTGGTCAAGAGTTGCAGAAGGCCGGCGAAGTCCCAGGAGACGGCCTCTCGGTGACGGGTCCCGTGCACGGCCATCGCGCCGTCGGCCAGCAGATAGCCGGCGTCGACGAACAGCGCACACCGATCCACGTGACACCGCCCTTCCTCCATGGTTTTCCCAGGGTAATGAAACGGGTGATCGTCCGAGGGGGAATCCCGGCGATTCGGCCCACGCGCGCACGATGGGGATCTTGTGGGCCCGCGCCCTGGGGTGGGAGTGTTCACGGAGACCGTACCAGTTTGTCCGTCTATTTCCTCCTGCCAAACGGTTAGGACCATGAGCGGGCGCTGACCGCCACGACCCCGAAGAGAAGGCTGCTCTTCCTGGCCCTCAGACGAAGCACGGCACGCCGTCCGAGGACGGTGTGGAGCGTCTCCACGACCACTCCCCTCATCTCTCCGGCGGCACCGCCGCCCGTGGGGGACGCGCGGTCGGCCAGCGCCATCGAACCGTCCTCCGCTCCGTCGGGCTTCCACACCACGACGTCGATCCGGGCCGGGACGGCCGCCGGGGCGAGCCCCGCGAGCGGCACCTTCAGAGGTTCGCCGCCGCGGCCGACGACGGCGGCCGTGTCCAGCACCGCCGCCCTGCTGTACGGCCGGCTCCGGTCGGTGGCCAGCACGACGAGGCTCCACCCCGCGCGGTGCGAGGCCCCCCACCGCATCGACGGGTCCGCGGCCCACCATCGGCCGCCGCCCGCCCCGCGGACCAGCGACGTCACATCGGCGAACGCCTGATAACCGTGCTGGATGGGCAGATCGCTCCCGGCGACCTCGGCCGCGTGGACCCACGTGTAGGAGGCGGCTCCGGGTGCCCTGACCCGGATGGAGCTCACAGGCGTCGTGCCGCGCCCGGTGGCGGACCAGTAGAGACCGGCCCACAACACCTGGCCGCCCGCGGGCAGGTCGAGCGTGGCGCAACTGGAGCTTCGGGTCGTGGCGTCCGTGTCGAGGTCCACGGGCGTCGCGAGCCGGCCGGTGGCCGGGTGCGCCGTCGTCGCCGCGCAGCCGGGCGACATGGGCGAGGAGCTCAGCAGGGTGTTGCCGACGGCCCGCGTGGTGACCCGCCCGTCGGCGGCGAAACGGGCCGTGGCGCCCGAGGCGCGGACGCCGGTGGTGGACCTCGCCGACACGACCTGGCCGCCCGATCTCACCCGGAGCGCGAGCCCGCCCCCCTTCGGCGCGTGGGCGGCGACGAGGACAGGGAGGAAGATCGTCGTCGCCGCACCGGGGGCCAGCGCGCCGCGGGAGCAGGTCACGACCCTCCCCTCCGTGTGGCAGGCCCAGCCGTCCACCGTGCCGACGGGGGCGGCGGCCGCCAGTGCGCCGCCCGCCGTGAAGACGACCCCCTGAGGGAGAGTGACGGCGGCCAGCAGATTCCGGGTCTCGGTCCGGCCGGTGTTGCGCAACCGCACTCCGACGATGCCGGACCGTGCCCGCACCAGCGAGCCGAGCGGGTCGATGCTCGCCGCCAGCGTCGAGCCGCTCTGATCCGAGCCGCTCTGATCCGAGCCGCTCTGATCCGAGCCGCTCAGGTCCGAGCCGCTCAGGTCCGGCCCGCTCGGATCGGGACCGCTCGGGTCCTGACCGTGCGAGCCCCGGCCATGCCGGTCGGCCGGGTGCCTCGCGACGGGAGCGGACAGCCGCGAGGGCGTACCCGCGTCGGGCGCCCGCCCGACGCGGGCCGGCGGCCGTGAAGCCTGTGAGGACGGCCGCGCCACCGGGACCTCGCCCCCGAGCGCCTTGTCCTTCCGCGGCGAAGGCGCCGCCCTGGGGACCGGCGCGGGAGCCGACGCCAGGGGCGCCCCCGGGGACATCGCCGGCTTCGGGGAGCCGGCGGGGGTCGGGGAGCCGGCCGGCTTCGGGATGACGGCGGGCTTCGGGGGCGAGGGGCGGCCGTTCGCTTCCGGATGGCGGGGGACCGGCCCCTCGTCGGAGAGCGGCTCGGAGATCAGGACGAACCCCGCGATCGCGACCGTCACGGCCACGCCCGTGGCGAGTGCCCTGCGTGAGACGGGCACGCGCCTGAGCACGGCTGCGGGTCCGAGCGCCGGGCTGCTCGTGGTCTCCCCCGCCCTCTTGAGCTCGGCGAGGTATCCGTCGATGTGCGGGCCGGCGACGAGCTGGCCGACGATGACCTTCAGTTGCTGCGACAGATCCGCCAACTCCAGGAAGACCGCGCGGCAGTCGATGCACTCGGCGACGTGCTCGTCCACCACGTGGGCCTCGCGCCTGTGGAGGCCGCCCTCGACGTAACCGATGATGTTCGACAGGATCGGCCCGCATTCTTCGCCGGGGCCGCCTTCCCGGTGCAGTTGCAGGTACGCCTGGCGTAGGCCCTCTCGGGCGCGGTCGGCGAGCGCCCCGACACCGCCTGCGGACATGCCGAGCAGCGGGGCGATGTCACCGGGTCTGGCGCCCTCGACGTCGGCGTGCCACAGGACCATCCGCCAGCGCTCGGGCAACGAGAAGAACGCCCGGGCGAGCACGGTCCGCTCCAGGCCGGTCAGCTCGGGATCGACGTAGACGGCGTCGGGGTCGGTCAGGTCGACCACTCCGATGGCGACGAAACGGCGCACCGCCATGAGCAGGTGGGGCCGGAACGCGAAGACCGGGCCCTCGCCGGATCTGACCAGGTCGAGGATTCCCGCGAACGTCTCGACGAGGACGTCCTCGACCTCCTCGTCGTCCTGGATGAGCTGACAGGCGAGTGCTCGGGCGGCGACGGCGTGACGCTGGTACAGCGTGCCGTAGGCCGGGGCGTTTCCTCCCCTGACCGCCTCCAGCAGTTCCACATCGGCTTGCCGGTCCGTTCTACGCATTGCGACCTCACGATTACGTTGAGTTGCAACGCCATTAATTCCGCAGCGAGTGTCATGGCTAAACCGCGTACCCGTCTTTGCCTGACGACGGCCCCGCGAGCGCCGGCCGTACGCTGTGCACCATGAGTGACCGTGAACAACTGCTTGACGAGATCAAGAACAAGGGGGTCGTGCACGGCCGGGTCGTGCTGTCCTCCGGCCGGGAGGCCGACTGGTACGTGGATCTGCGCCGGATCACGCTCGACGCCGTGGCGGCCCCCCTCGTGGGCCGGGTGATGCTCGACCTGACCGAGGACATCGATTACGAGGCGGTGGGCGGCCTCACACTCGGAGCCGACCCGGTGGCGACCGCGATGCTGCACGCCGCCGCGGCCCGCGGCCGCGTGCTCGACGCGTTCGTCGTGCGTAAGGAGGGCAAGGCCCACGGCCTGCAGCGCCGGATCGAGGGCCCGGACGTCGCGGGCCGGCGGGTGCTCGCGGTCGAGGACACGACGACGACCGGTTCGTCGGTCCTGACGGCGGTGGAGGCGCTCAGGGAGGCGGGCGCCGAGGTCGTGGGGATCGCGACGATCGTGCACCGCGGCGGCGACGAGAACCTGGCCGCGACGGGCCTGCCGTACCGGTCGGCCTACACCCTCACTGACCTGGGGCTCTCGTGACCTTGAACGCCTGGCGTTCACCCTGCTGACCCGCGGGCCGGGCGGTGCCGTTCGCGAAGACCTGCACCGTCCCGGCGTCGTCGAGGACCACGTCGACTTCGGGGTTGAAGTACGACGCCTGTTCGCCCCGGGCCAGGTCGCGGTCGATGAGGACGTCCCCGCCCGGCACGCGCACGAAGACCGGGCAGAGGTCGGCCTGACAGACCACCTGGACGGTGGGCACCTTCTCCGCCGACGGCTGCTGGGAGGTCGGCGGAGCGCTCGACACGGTGGGCGTGCCGGGAGGGGCGGGCTCCTCGGAGCCGAGCGATGAGATCAGCGCCTTCGCGCCGACTCCGATCAGCGCCAGCAGCACAATGACCGCCAGGACGATAAGCGCGAGCCTGGCGATGCCCAGCGGGTCAGACCGGTGGCGTCCCACACTTTGGAGACTAGTGGGTAACCGGGTTACGGGACGGGATCATCGCACGCGGCCGACCCAGCGGGTGTGAATACGTTTTCAACGCCCGGCGTGGTGACGGCCCTTGGGCTCGGGGACGACCACCTTGCGGCTCTTGATGACCTCTCGCACGATGGGGATCAACGACAGGACGACGATGACGAGGACGCCGGGCAGGATGTACTTGTCGATGTTCTCGACCTTGGCGCCCAGGAAGTATCCGAGGAGCAGCAGCGCCTCGACCCAGACCACGCCGCCCACGACGTTCCAGACGAGGAACCTGCGCGGGTTCATCTCCAGGACGCCCGCCACCGGGTTCATGAACGTGCGGACGATCGGCATGAAACGTGCGGCGACGACCGCCTTGGCCGGCCCGAACTTTTCGAAGTAAAACTCGGCCTTGTCGACGTGCTCCTTCTTGAACAGCCGGGAATCAGGCTTGTCGAAGAGCTTGCGGCCGAACCTGCCGCCAAGGAAATGCCCGAATTGCGCGCCGGCGACGGCGGCGATCGGCGTGAAAATCAGCAGCGTGGGCAATGAGAGCGGTGCGATGCCGAGCCCCTGGGCCGCGGCGGCGGTGCTGAAGATTCCGGCGGCGACGAGCAGCGAGTCGCCAGGCAGGAAGAATCCGACAAGTAGCCCTGTTTCGGCAAATATGATGGCAATAACGCCGATCGTGGCCAGCGGGCCGAGCATGCCCAGCCACCACTTGGGGTCAAGGAGTTCCAAGAGCACATCCACGGTGTGAGCCTACCTGTCCCTTATGAGATGAGACTGAGAAGCGACGGCCCCGTGAGCAACGTTGTGGAATGACCTTGAACGTCTGACGCTTCCCTGATGGGCATGGCCTTGGGGATACTGGCCACCGCTGACCCGGTCCAGAAGGAGATGACTTCGATGCCTATCGCGACTCCAGAGGTCTACGCCGAGATGTTCGACCGCGCCAAAGCGGGCGGCTTCGCGTATCCGGCGATCAATGTGACCTCGTCGCAGACGTTGCACGCGGCGCTTCGGGGCTTCGCCGAGGCGGAGAGCGACGGGATCATCCAGGTGTCGACGGGAGGCGCCGAGTTCCTGTCCGGCACGACCGTCAAGGACATGGTGACCGGAGCGACCGCGTTCGCCGAGTTCGCCCGCGTTGTCGCGGCCAAGTACCCCGTCACGGTCGGCCTGCACACCGACCACTGCCCGAAGGACAAGCTGGACGGGTTCGTCCGCCCGCTGCTCGAGATCTCCCGTGAGCGCGTGGCCCGCGGCGAGGAGCCCCTGTACCAGTCGCACATGTGGGACGGCTCCGCCGTACCTCTCGAGGAGAACATCACGATCGCCTCCGAGCTCATCGACAAGACCCGCGAGGCGCACGTGATCCTCGAGGTCGAGATCGGCGTCGTCGGCGGCGAGGAGGACGGCGTCGTCGGCGAGATCAACGAGAAGCTCTACAGCACTCCTGAGGACGGGCTCGCCCTCGCCGAGGCCCTCGGGCTGGGCGAACGCGGCCGCTACATCGTGGCCGCCACCTTCGGCAACGTCCACGGCGTCTACAAGCCCGGCCACGTGAAACTCCGCCCGAGCGTGCTCAAGGACATTCAGGACGCCGTCGGCGCCAAGTACGGCAAGGACAAGCCGTTCTCGCTGGTCTTCCACGGCGGCTCCGGCTCGGCGGTGGAGGAGATCCAGGAGGCCATCTCCTACGGCGTGGTGAAGATGAACATCGACACCGACACCCAGTACGCCTTCACCCGGCCGATCGCCGACCATATGTTCAAGAACTACGACGGCGTGCTCAAGGTCGACGGCGAGGTCGGCAACAAGAAGGCCTACGACCCCCGCGTGTACGGCAAGGCCGCCGAGGCCGGGATGGCACAGCGGGTCGCCGACGCCTGCACGCAGCTCAAGTCGGCGGGCACGAAGCTCAAGTAGTCCGAGGTCAAGCGGAACGGGAGATCGCGGACATGGCGATCTCCCGTTTTCGTACGACCGATCATTACTCTTTCGGTCTGGCACAGGTAAGACTGTGTCCATGGAAACGCACGAGAACCTCCTAGGCGGTCCGCCGCCCACCCTGTTGCCGGACAACGCCGAGGCACGGGAGATGCTCGAGGCAGGCGCCAAGGCGGCCGACGTGGCCGCGCGCTTCCCCACCTACTCGGCGGCCTGGGCGGCCCTGGCGGACGAGTTCTTCACCGCCGGCCACGCCGTGACCTCGTACGCGTTCGCGCGCACCGGGTACCACCGGGGGCTCGACCAGCTGCGCCGGGCCGGTTGGAAGGGCCACGGCCCCATTCCCTGGGAGCACGAGCCGAACAGGGGTTTCCTGCGCTGCCTGAACGCTCTCGCCCGCGCCGCCCAGGCCATCGGCGAGAAGGACGAGGCGGAGCGCTGCGCCCAGTTCCTGCGTGACAGCAGCACCGCCGCCGCGGAGGCGCTCGCCGCATCCCGGTGACCTCCGCCGCTTCCCCGGCCTGAACCGCCTCCCGCCGCACGGTGGGAGGCGGTCGCACCATGATCTTCCCGTGATCGCGCGACCTGTGGTCACGTGGGGATTCCTGAGTTCTCCTGTGACGGCGCGCCCTGACTCCGGCGGCGCCGGAGATCCCCTAAATCGGAATGCTCAGGTAGTCTCTGTTTGCAAGAGGCCCTTGTCGCGCTTGCGCCAAGGGCTTTCGTTTTGTCGCAGGAGTAAGACCATGCCGGCTGTCGTTCTCGTGGGCGCCCAATGGGGCGATGAGGGTAAGGGAAAGGCCACCGACCTGCTCGGCGGCGACGTCGACTACGTGGTCCGCTACCAAGGGGGGAACAACGCGGGCCACACGGTGGTGATCGGGGATCAGAAATACGCGTTGCACCTGCTGCCGACGGGTGTGCTCTCCCCTGACGTCGTGCCGGTCATCGGCAACGGCGTCGTCATCGACCCCGGCGTGCTGCTGTCCGAGATCGACGGGCTGGCGGCCCGGGGGATCGACTGCGGCCGTTTGCTGATCTCCGCGAACGCGCACCTGATCATGCCCCACCACAAGGCGATCGACAAGGTCAGCGAGCGGTTCCTGGGCAAGGCCAAGATCGGGACGACCGGCCGGGGCATCGGGCCGGCCTACGGCGACAAGATCTACCGTGTGGGCGTGCGGGTGCAGGACCTGCTCGACCCGGGCATCCTCAGCCAGAAGATCGAGGCCGCCCTCACGGAGAAGAACCAGATCCTCACCAAGATCTACAACCGCCGCGGGCTCGAGGCGACCAAGGTCCTCGACGAGTACCTGGGCTACGCCGAACGGCTGCGTCCCCACATCGCCGACACCTCGCTGATCCTGAGCCGGGCGCTCGACGAGGACAAGGTCGTGCTGCTCGAGGGCGGCCAGGGCACGCTCCTCGACATCGACCACGGCACCTACCCGTTCGTGACGTCGAGTTCCCCCACGTCGGGCGGCGCGTGCGCGGGGTCCGGCATCCCGCCGAACCGGCTCACCCGGGTGATCGGCATCCTCAAGGCGTACACCACGCGGGTCGGCTCCGGCCCGTTCCCCACCGAACTGCTCGACGAGCAGGGCGAGTGGCTGCGGCAGACCGGCGGCGAGTACGGCGTGACCACCGGCCGCAACCGCCGCTGCGGCTGGTTCGACGCCGTCATCGCGCGGTACGCAACCCGGATCAACGGTGTGACCGACTTCTTCCTGACCAAGCTCGACGTGCTGTCCGGTCTCGAGCGGATCCCCGTGTGCGTCGCCTACGACGTGGACGGCGTGCGCCACGACGAGATCCCGATGACGCAGACCGAGTTCCACCACGCCACGCCGATCTACGAGGAGCTGCCCGGCTGGCAGGAGGACATCACCAGCGCCAAGACCTTCGACGACCTGCCGCCCAACGCTCAGGCCTACGTCCGTGCGCTGGAGGAGATGAGCGGTGCGCCGATCTCCGCCATCGGCGTCGGTCCCGGCCGTACGCAGACCCTGCAGATCCGGTCGCTGATCTGATTTCGGCTGGCATGTGCCGTACGAGCTGTTTGCGGCATGCGCGCCGAGACTGCGGGAGATACCCGGCGACCAGCGGCGGAGCAAGTAAGGTACGCCCTTGTGCACGGATACGTTGAGCTACATGGTCACCGGGGAGCGCGCGGGCTGAGGCCCGAGAACACGCTTCCCGGTCTCGCGTTCGCGCTGGAGCTGGGTGTCGACGCGTTGGAGTTCGACGTGGCGATGTCGGCCGACGGGCAGCTCGTGCTCACCCACGATCTGCTCGTCTCTCCCGTGACCAGCGCCGACACCGGGATGGCCACGCCGGACGACGAGATGTTCCCCTACGTGGGGAGGCCGATCAACTCGCTGACGCTCGCGCAGCTGCGCACGCTCGACGTGGGCGTACGGCTGCCGCAGCGTCCCGACGACGTGTTCGCCCTCACCCAGGTGCCGCTGCCGGACACCCGGATGCCCACGCTGGGCGCGGTGCTCGGGCTGATCGGCGCCCTCGGGGCGGACAAGGTCCGGCTCAACGTGGAGCTGAAGTCCAATCCGACGCAGCCGGATCTGTCCGCCGACCCGGTCGAGTTCACGGAATCGGTCGTGAAGGAGCTCGACAAGCACGACAAGCTCGCCAGGACGTCCCTGCTCAGCTTCGACTGGCGCATCCTGAAGGCCGCCGAGCACCTGGTCGACCAGCGGTACGCGCTGATCGAGCGGGTCACGATGCGGCCCGAGTGGATGAACGGGCTCGATCTCGCCGACTTCGACGGCGACATCCCGGCGGCCGCCGCCGAGGTGGGGGCGACGACCTTGTCCCCCGACCGGGTGCTCGTCGACGAGGCCCTCATGGCCGGAGCGTCCCTGCGCGGCATGCCGGTCGCCGTGTGGACGGTCAACGACCCCGAGGAGGCGTCCCGCCTGATCGACATGGGCGCGTCGGCGATCGTCACCGACTATCCCGATCGCATGCGCCGTCTGTGGAAGGAGCGCAACCTCCCGCTGCCGGAGCCGGTCCGCCCGCTCCGGCACGTCGACGCCTGACCCGCCCCCGTTCTACTCCTCGATCGAGAGCGCCCCGGAAGGGCACAGCTGGACCGCGCGGCGCACCGCCGCCTCTCGCGAGGCGGGGGGATCGGGTTCGAGCACGACCACCGTCCCGTCGTCCTCACTCTGGTCGAAGACCTCCGGCACGCTGAGCGCGCACATGCCCGCTCCCACGCAGACGCCGGTGTCCGCCTTGATCTTCATCGCTGTTCCTCCTACCAGGTGACCGGCAGGCGGTGCACCCCGTAGATCGACATGTCCGAGCGCATCGGGACCTCCTCGGCCGGCACGGCGAGGCGCAACCCCGGGAAGCGCCGTAGCAGCGCCGGGTAGGCGATGCGCATCTCGGTCCTGGCGAGTTGCTGGCCGAGGCACTGGTGCACCCCGTGCCCGAAGGTGAGATGACCGTGGGCGGACCGGCTGACGTCGAGCGTCTCGGACTCCCCGAACCGCTCCGGGTCCCGGTTGGCCACGGCGGCGGCGATCGTCACCACCTCTCCCGCCTTGATCACGTGACCGTCGAGTTCGACGTCCTCCAGCGCCGTCCTCATCGGGCCGATGTGGATGATGGTGAGGTAACGCAGCAGCTCCTCGACCGCGCCCTCCACCACGTCGGGGTCGTCGCGCACCGCCGCCAGCTGCTTGGGGTTGGTCAGCAGCGCGAACGTGCCGAGGGCCAGCATGTTGGCGGTGGTCTCGTGCCCGGCGACGAGCAGCAGCATCCCGACCCCGGCGAGCTCCTCGTCGTCCAGCTCGCCACCGGCCACCAGGCCGCCGAGCAGGTCGTCCGACGGCTCCGCACGCTTGTGCTTGACCAGGGCGCGCAGGTAGTTGAGCAGGTCGTCGATCGCCGTGCGGATCTCCTCCGGCGTCGACTGCAGGTTCAGCATCACGGCGGAGTCGCGGTGGAAGCGGTCCCTGTCCGCGTACGGCACACCGAGCAGCTCGCAGATCACCAGCGAGGGGATGGGGAGGGCGAAGGCCTGCACGAGGTCGACGGGCCCTCCCTCGCGCTCCATGGCGTCCAGGCGCTCCTCGGTGATCTCCGCGATCCGGGGCTCGAGCTGCTTCATCCTGCGCACCGTGAACTGGCCGGTCAGCAACCGCCGGAACCGGGTGTGCTCGGGGGGATCCATCCGGAGGAAGAAGCCGGGCTGCTTCCGGATCTCCTGAAGATTGATCAGCCGCTGCTGGATCGGGGGATGCAGGAGCTCCGGGCGGGTGCTGAAACGGGGATGGGCGAGCACCGACCGGGCCAGGGCGTACCCCGTGATGAGCCAGCCCTCGTGGTCGTCCGCATAGATCATGCGATGGATCGGCGTCTCCTCGCGGGCCCGGGTCAGGGCGTCGGGCGGGTCGAAGGGGCGCTCACGAACCGTCGTGTACGTCATCAGATCAGGGGTCGCCTCAGTCATGACTCGCTCCTTGTCAGCTTGTCAGCCTCACCTCCACACCTAGCATCATTCGGTGTAAATTTGCAATGCGTGCAAATATGATTTGAATGTCGTAAAGTTCAAGTTATGGGCGATGTGGTGGGCTTGCGGGTGCGCAAGAAGCTACGCACCCGGCGAGCGCTGATTGAGACGGCCCTGCGCCTGTTCGAGGAGAAGGGCTACGAGGAGACGACCGTCGCGGAGATCACCGCGGCCGTCGACGTCTCGACGAGGACGTTCTTCAGCTACTTCACCAGCAAGGAAGACGTCGTCTTCTTCGACGGCGAGGCCCGCGTCGAGGCCGCACTGAAGGTGATCGCCGATCGCAGGCCGGCGGAGACCCTCGTCGACCTCCTGCTGCGGATGGTCCGCCACAGCCTCGACGCGGTCACCGACGCCGATCTGACCGTGGAACTGACGCCCGCCCGCCGCCACCTGATCATGACGGTGCCGGCACTGCGGGCGCGCGGGCTGGACCTGCTGTTCGAGGCGGAGCAACGCCTGGCCGACGCGCTCCACCAGGCCTACGCCGACGAGATCGGCCCCGTCGAGGCCGCCGCCGCCATCGGATCCCTCATGGGGGCGGCCCACCTGGCCACGACGGTCGGCATGGAGCGGGGCGAGACCCCCGAGCAGGTGTGGGCCACAGGCCGGCGTGCCATGGAGATAGCCATCCGCGGCCTAGGATCAATCGGCCACCCCTCCGCGTGACCCTCCGCGCAATCCGCCGCGCGACCCTCCGCGCGACTCCTCGGCGTGATCATGCACAGATTCGCAGGCAGGCCCCCCGACCAGCCCCTTCTCTCCGCGTGATCATGCATACATTCGTGGATTGAGCTCCTGAGCAGCCCCTACGCCGTTCGTGATCATGCACGGGTTCGGCGAGAGGCATTCCGTACAGGGAAAATGTGGTTCGTGATCATGCAATTGCATGATCACGAATCGCTCCTCCGCAGGTCAGGGCAACAACCCACGAATCCGTGCATGATCACAAGATGTGTCGTCGCAGGTGAGGCGGCGGTTCCGCGAGTTTGTGCATGATCACGGCGGGGGTTGGCGCAGGTCCGTACGGCCTGCGCCGAATCTGTGCATGATCACGCAAAACT
>NZ_BONV01000017.1 GCF_016862895.1 Planotetraspora kaengkrachanensis
CATCCCCGCAAAACTCATCCCCGCAAAACTCATCCCCGCAAAATCCCCTCGGCCCCCGGCCCTCCGCCCGCCCCGGCCCCCCGGGCGGGGGGGTCAGAGCCAGCCGTTGCGGCGGAAGGCTCGGTGGAGCAGCGTGCAGGCGACGACCATGAGCCCGATCACGACGGGATATCCGTAGGCGGCCCGCAGTTCGGGCATGTGATCGAAGTTCATCCCGTAGATGCCCGCGATCATCGTGGGAACCGAGATGATCGCGACCCAGGAGGAGATCTTCCGCATGTCCTCGTTGGCGAGCGCGTTCGAGCGCGCGAGCGCGGCCTGCAGGATGGAGTCGGAAAGCTCGTTCGACGCCTGAACCTGCTCGCACACGCGGGCCAGGTGGTCGCCGACGTCGCGGAAGTACTCCCGCATGTCCGACGGGATCATGCGCCTCTGGGGAAGGGCGTTGAACGGCGTCTGCAGGGGGGCGACGGCCCGCTTGAGCTCGAGCATCTCCCGCTTGAGCTGGTAGATGCGGTTGATGTCGCGCGAGCTGACCTCGGCGAAGACCGCCGCCTCGACCTCTTCGAGCTCGGCCTGCATGAGGTCGGCGACCTGGAGGTACTTGTCGACGACGTGGTCGGCGATGGCGTGCAGCACACCGGTCGGCCCGCGGCCGAGCACCTTCGGCTTGTCCTCGAGCCTCTCCCTGACGTCGGCGAGGGGACAGTGCCTGCCGTGCCGTACGGTCACGACGAAGTCGGGGCCCACGAAGATCATTATTTCGCCGGTGCCGATGATCTCACTGGTGGCGGTCAGCACCTCGTGATCGAGGAAGGCGACGGTCTTGAGCACGACGAACAGGGAGTCGCCGTACCGCTCGACCTTGGGCCGCTGGTGGGCCTTGATCGCGTCTTCGACCGCCAGGGGGTGCAGGCCGAACACGTCGGCCAGCCATTCGACCTCGGGCGCCGCCGGCTCGTACAGGCCGACCCACACGTACGCGTCGGGGATGGGCTTGCCGGCGTTGTGCGTCCGGACGAGGTGCACAGCCTCCGCGATGCCGTCGGCTGCGACCTTACTGCCGCCGATGTACGCGCCGAACTCGACGAGGGACTTGCTCGGCGGTACACACGGGCCGCTCAGCTTCTCCGGGGGGTTGATCACGGACGTGCTGAGACGCGTGGGAATTACCCGGGCATTTCTGGTAATACGAGGGAAAATAGCAGTAGAGCGCATGGCGGTCCCTTCCCGCCCGAGTCAGCACGCTCCACGCGCGACGTAATGTCACCCCTTATTAAGGCGTGAACTGCCCCTCGGGCTCAGTTGTGAAGTGGTCGGGAGTGCGCACGTCGCACGTGCGCGAGCACGTACTGACGGGATCACCAGAATTCATCCCGAACCACCTCCAATCGCCACGAGAGGGGACGAAGCCCGCCCAAGTTACCACATACGAGGGATGGCCGCCTTTTGAGCGTACCCAACCCCCCAGTGAGATCATGCACCACTCGTGAAATTCGCCCGGCACCTCCAGCGAATCGGGCACGGCGCCCGCTCGGGCGGAACGAGCGCCGTGTAAACGGCGCGACAATGGACACGTGCGCGTTCTCGTCATCGGATCCGGGGGCCGCGAGCATGCTCTGTGCCGCGCCCTCCGACTCGACCCGGCCGTCTCAGAGCTCCACTGCGCCCCCGGCAACGCCGGGATCGCGGAAGTGGCGACTCTGCACCCCGTGACACCCACGGACGGAGCGGCCGTCTCCGCTCTGGCCGTACGGCTGGGGGCCGACCTGGTCGTCATCGGCCCGGAGGCCCCGCTGGTCGCGGGCGTCGCCGACGCCGTCCGGGCGCAGGGCATCCCCTGCTTCGGCCCGTCGCGCGAGCCGGCCGCGATCGAGGGGTCCAAGGCGTTCGCCAAGGACGTCATGGTGGCCGCCGGGGTCCCCACCGCACGGGCGTTCACCTGCACGACGGAGGAGGAGGTCGCCGCGGCGCTCGACACGTTCGGCCCGCCGTACGTCGTGAAGGACGACGGCCTGGCCGCGGGCAAGGGCGTCGTCGTGACCGGCGACCGCGACGAGGCGCTGGCCCACGCCCGGGCGTGCGAACGGGTCGTCGTGGAGGAGTATCTCGACGGTCCCGAGGTGTCGCTGTTCGCGTTGTGCGACGGTCTGACGGCCGTGCCGCTCCAGCCGGCACAGGACTTCAAGCGCGCCCACGACGGGGACGAGGGCCCGAACACCGGCGGCATGGGCGCCTACACGCCACTGCCCTGGGCGCCCGCGGACCTCACCGAGCAGGTCATGGCCGAGGTCGTCAGCCCGACGGTCGCCGAACTCGCCCGGCGCGGCATGCCGTACACCGGGGTCCTGTACGCGGGGCTCGCCCTCACGAAGGCCGGGCCGCGGGTCATCGAGTTCAACGCCAGGTTCGGCGACCCGGAGACGCAGGTCGTGCTCGACCGGCTGGCGACGCCGCTGGCGGGCCTGCTGCTCGCGTGCGCGACGGGAGACCTCGCGGCGCACGGCCCCCTCCGCTGGCGGGAGGGCGCGGCCGTGACCGTGGTGGTCGCGGCGGAGAACTACCCGGCCGACCCGGTGAAGGGCGACGTCATCGAAGGGCTCCCGGTGAAGGCCTCGAACGCGTACGTCCTGCACGCGGGCACCGCCTTGGACGGCGGCCGGCTGGTGTCGAACGGCGGCAGGGTGCTCAACGTGATCGGCACCGGCGAGGACCTCGCGCAGGCCCGGGCGGCGGCCTACGAGGCGCTCGAGAAGATCTCGATGCGCGGTTCCCACCACCGGTCCGACATCGCGCTGTCGGCCGCGGCCGGCGGCTGACCCGGCCGGTTCGGGCCTGTGCGGGGCCGAATAAACTCGGGACGGTGAAGCACCTCCACTCCGGCAAGGTCCGCGACCTGTATGAGACCGACGACGGGCTGCTGCTGATGGTGGCCTCGGATCGGATCTCCGCGTTCGACTATGTGCTCGAACCCGGCATCCCCGACAAGGGGGAGATACTGACGCGCCTGTCGTTGTGGTGGTTCGACCAGCTCAAGGACGTGGTCCCCAACCACGTGGTCTCGACGGACGTGCCTGCCGAGTTCGCGGGCCGGGGCGTCCTGTGCCGACGGCTGGACATGGTGCCGGTCGAGTGCGTCGCCCGCGGCTACCTGACCGGCGGCGGCCTGCTCGAGTACCGCGCGGACGGCGTCGTCTCCGGCGTACGGCTCCCGCCCGGCCTCGACAACGGGTCGCGGCTGCCCGAGCCGATCTTCACCCCCTCGACCAAGGCCCCGACGGGCCTGCACGACGAGCCGATGACGTTCGACCAGGTCGTCGGCGAAGTGGGCGCGGAGGTCGCCGACAGGCTCCGGCAGATCACACTCGACGTCTACACCCGCGGCGCCGAGATCGCCCTGGAGCGGGGCATCATCCTGGCCGACACGAAGATCGAGCTCGGTTGGGACGCCGACGGCGTGCTGACCCTGGGCGACGAGATCCTGACGCCGGACTCCTCCCGTTTCTGGCCGCAGGAGCTCTGGGAGCCGGGACGGCCGCAACCGTCGTTCGACAAGCAGTACGTCAGGGACTGGCTGGTCTCCCCCGAATCCGGCTGGGACAGGAATTCCGGCGAGGCGCCCCCGCCGCTGCCCGAAAAGGTCGTCGAACGTACGCGACAGCGTTACGTGGAGGCGTACGAACAACTGACCGGATCAGCCTTCAGGAGTTAGTCACTCCCGTCACACCCGCATCAGTGGCATGGAGCTCCATCTAAGGCCTTCCGGGGGTTGTTCCCCCACGAAACGCTCGGGATAGCGGCTACTCTGGGCCGACGGCGTGGCTGCCGCCATATTGCGGGTCCCCCACTTCCCCCGACTTAGGAGTCTCATTCATGGTTCGTTACCGCGTGCGCGGTGGCAACGTACTGCGTGGAACCGCCTTCATCCAGGGCGCGAAGAACGCCGTACTGCCCATGATCGGGGCGGCGCTGCTCGCCTCGGAGGGCCGCACGGTGCTGCGCAACGTACCCGTGATCGAGGACGTGCGCAGAGCCGTCGAGCTCGCGGAGGCCGTAGGCGCCAAAGTGGAGTTCCACGAGACCGAGCGGACGCTGGTGATCGACGCGTCCCGGCTCACCAGCCCGGTCCTCCCCGCCGACATCGCGCGACGGTTCCGCGGCTCCGTGTTGTTCGTCCCCGCCCTGCTGCACCGGCTCGGCGAGGCGGTCATCGAGGGAATCGGCGGCTGCAACCTCGGCAGCAGGAACCTGGACTTCCACTACCTCGGCTACAAGCGCCTCGGCGCGATCGTGGACGAGGGCGAGAGTGTCATCCACATCAAGGCGGCCGGGCTCGTCGGCCACTCCCTCTACCTCGACACGCCCTCCCACACGGGCACCGAGAACCTCATCATGGCGGCGGCGCTCGCCAAGGGCACCACGATCATCGAGAACGCGGCCCTGGAGCCCGAGGTCCTCGACGTGATCGGGATGCTCACCCGCATGGGCGCCAAGATCAGCGGTGGGGGGACCGGCTTCATCACGGTCGAGGGCGTCGACGAACTGACCGCGGTCGAGCACACCGTGATGCCGGACCGGCTCGACGCCGGCGTCTTCGCGATGGCCGCCGCCATCACGGGCGGCGAGGTGAACCTCGTCGGCGCCTCGCTGGAGCACCTCGGCGTCGTCCGGTGGAAGCTGGAGCAGATGGGCGTCGAGTTCGAGACCGACGGCGCCGTCCTCCACGTCCGGCGCGACCGCAACCTGCGCCCGATCAACGTGATCACCGACACCTACCCGGGCTTCGCGACCGACCTCCAGTCGCCGCTCATGACGGTGGCCTGCCTCGCGGACGGCTCCAGCTACATCCACGAGCGCATCTTCGACGGGCGCTTCGCGCTCGCGGGGGAGCTCAACAAGATGGGCGCCAGAATCGAGGTCGACGGAAGCCGCGCGGTGGTCCACGGACCCACGCCGTTGCACGGCGCCGAAGTGACCGCCCACGATCTGCGGTCCGGAATCGCGCTCGTTCTCGCCGGCCTCGCGGCCGACGGAGAGACGACGATCGACTCCGGATATCTCATCGATCGGGGACACGCGGCCCTGGCTCAGCGTATGCAGGCACTCGGCGCAGATGTGGAACGGGAAATTTCCCCTTTGAGTGAGGGCTGAGTCCACAAACCCAATTATCCGCTCGACCAGCGGAAACATTAAATTCACCAGAACCGCCACCCCCTCCCAGAATGGCATTCCGGCAAATCCGGGCGTGACATTACGGCCTTAACCAGCGATCGTTCCAAAGAGAACCACAACAACGAGGGCTCGTGGGATGGGACGAACATTGGTCGAACGCACGGAAGACACTCCGCGCGGGTCGCGCCTGAGCGCGGGGACGCCGGACCTCACCATCGGCGTGGTGGGGTCGCACGACCTCGTCGAGCGGGTGATGCTCATGGGACATGCGGCGGCTCCGGTACCCTGCCGGCTGGTCGCCGCCGCCTATCGGGACGAGCAGGAGGCGGCCGACAAGGTGACCCGGCTCGGTCCCGGTGTGGACGCCTGCCTGTTCGCCAGCCCGGTCCCGTTCGAGTTGGCCCGGCGGGCGGGGGTCCTGACGGTGCCCGCCACGCACGTGCAACTCGGCGGCGCCGCGCTGGTCTCGGCGATCGCACGCGCGATGATGGACGACCGCATCGATCCCCGGCGGGTGAGCATCGACGTGCTGAACCGGTCGGAGATCGATGAGGCCTACTCCGATCTGAACCTCCCTTCCGGCGACGTCCACAGCCGTGACGAGCCGGGGGCGACGGGCACCATCACGGCCTTCCACGAGCGGCTGCTGCGTCAGGGCGTCACGACGGGCGTGCTGACGTGCGTCCAGGCGGTCGCCGACCGGCTGTCCGCCGCGGGGGTACCGGCCATCCCGATCCGGCCGACGTCGGCCGCGATCCGTTCCGCTCTGCACACCGCGGGCCTGCTCGGCGCCCGGCACCGGCTGGAGGAGTCGCAGCTCACCGTCATCCTGGTGGAGGTGCCGACGCTGCGCGAGCCCGTACGGCGGGCCTCCCCGCGTTACTGGCGCGACGAACTGCGACTGTCCCTGCATCGGCTGCTGGTTCAGGAGGCCAACCGGATCAACGCGAGCGTGTGGCCCATCGACGATCACAGCTATCTGGTGGTGGCGACGAAGGGTTCGATCGCCGCGGCCACCGACGGCTTCCGGGTCCTGCCGTTCGCGGCCAGGATCCGCGAGGAGCTGGGGCTGGCCGTCGAGGTGGGCGTCGGCATGGGCCGTACGACCCATGACGCGGAGACCCACGCACGGGGCGCGCTGACCCGGAGCCAGGGCGGCAAACAGGCTCAGGGCTTCGCGGTGGACCGGGAGGGCAGGGCGCTCGTGCCACCGCCCCGGATGCCGCCCCAGTCGGGCGGGCCGGCCAAGCCCCGCGGTGTCGAGGTTCTCGCCCGCCTGGCCGCCAAGCTCGAGGGCGGGGACACGGTCGTGGACGCGGAGGGGGCCGGGCGGATGCTCGGCGTCACACCCCGCACGGCTCGGCGGTTGTTGCGCACGCTGGTTGACGAGGGACTCGCGTGGCCGCTTCCGCCGAACCGCACTCCGCAGCCCGGCCGGCCGCGCCAGTTGTACCGGCTGATCGTGGAGAAGCTCAGTCGCTGAGCCTTCGTCAGGTGCGCCGTCTGTATTGTCTGATTCAGGCGATATTGTCATGACCCATGGGACGGAACGGTCGTGACATCCGGGTCTGGTTGGCGCTTGCCGCTGTCTACGTGATCTGGGGTTCGACGTATCTCGCCATCAAGTTCGCCACCGAGAGCATCCCTCCCCTGCTCAGCGGCGGGCTCCGTTTCATCACGGCCTCGCTGATCCTGGGGACGGTGCTGCTCGTCCGGAAGGGGTTCGCGGCGTACCGGATCACCTGGCGGGAGTTCGGCGGCGCCGCGCTCGTCGGGCTGCTCCTGCTGACCGCCGGCAACGGCATGGTGGCCCTGGCGGAGCAGTACATCTCCAGTGGCCTGGCCGCCCTGCTCGTGGCGTCGGTGCCGTTGTGGCTGATCGTGCTGCGGATGGTCGTCCGCGACCGGCCGCACATGCTGACGATGGCCGGGGTGCTCGTGGGCTTCGTCGGCGTGGCGGGCCTGTCACTGGGCGGCGGGACGTCGGCGGGCACCGTCGGGATCCTCGTGATCCTGCTGGCCTCGGTGTCCTGGTCGCTCGGCTCCTTCCTGTCACCGCGGATCTCGATGCCGAAGGATCCGTTCATGGCCAGCACCATCGAGATGGTCGCCGGAGGCGTGGGTCTCCTGGTGCTGGGCACCTCGTTCGGCGAGCGGCTCGACATCGGGGCCGTGACCGGGCGCTCCTGGCTGGCCGTTGCCTACCTGGTCGTCGCCGGATCGCTGGTCGCCTTCACGTCGTACGTGTGGTTGCTGGGCAACGCGCCCATCTCGCTCGTGTCGACGTACGCGTACGTGAACCCGGTGGTCGCGGTGCTCCTGGGCACGGCCATCGTGGGCGAGCAGGTGACGCACGCCATGCTGCTGGCCGGAGCGCTCATCGTGGTCGGCGTGGCCCTCGTGGTCTCCACCGAGCGGACCAAGCCGGCCCCTCGAAAGGACGCGGGTCAGCCACGCGTCGGCTCCCCGGAACCAGGGCTGTGAGCTCGTCCGTGAGCTCGTTCGTGAGCTCACGGACGAGCTCAGGCCGCGTGGTCAGCGCCTGAACGCCTCGGCGGCGGCGAGGAAGGTGTCGTTGGCCTCCACGTCGCCGATCGAGATGCGCGCGCCCTCACCCGCGAAGGGACGGACGGCCACGCCGCTCTCGGCGCACAGGTCGGCGAACTCCATGGTGCGGTCGCCGAGACGCAGCCACACGAAGTTGGCCTCGGTGGGGGGCACCGTCCAGCCCTGCGCGATCAGGGTCTCCCGCACACGGGTGCGCTCCTTGACGACGGACTCGACCCGCTCGAGCAGCTCGTCTTCGGCGTCGAGGGACGCCAGGGCCGCGGTCTGCGCGAGGTGGTTGACCGCGAACGGCAGCAACGTCTTCCTGACGGCGGCCGCCACCGGCGCGTGGCCGATCAGGTAACCGACGCGCAGCCCGGCCAGGCCGTACGCCTTGGAGAACGTCCGCAGGACCGCGACATTGGGCCGCTCGCGATAGAAGGTCAGCCCGTCGGGCACGTCGACGTCCCGGACGTACTCCCGGTAGGCCTCGTCCAGGACCACCAGCACGTTCTCGGGCACCCGGTCGAGGAACCCGCGCAGCTCTGCCGAACGGTTTACCGTGCCCGTCGGGTTGTTCGGATTGCAGACGAAGATCAGACGCGTCTCGGGCGTCACCGCGTCGGCCATGGCGTCGAGGTCGTGGGTCTCGTCCACGAGCGGGACCTCGACCGAGACGACCCCGGCGAGGCTGGCGAGCGTCGGGTATGCCTCGAAGGACCGCCAGGCGTACATGACCTCGGCCCCCGGCTCTCCGACGGCCTCCAGCACCTGCTGGGCCACCGCCACCGAACCCCCGCCCAGGGCGACGTGGTCGTACGGCACGCCGAACCGCGCCGCGAGTGCCTCGGTGAGTTTCACCGACCCGGGATCGGGATAGCGGTTGATCTGAGTGGCCGCCTTCGCGATCGCCTCGACGACGGAGGGCAGCGGCTCGTACGGGCTCTCGTTGGAGGAGAGCTTGAACGACCGGCCCTCCGCGGAAACCACGGTCTTGCCCGGCTTGTAGGCCGGCATCGTGTCCAGGATCGCGCGAAAACGAGGCATGTTCCTTACCTTAGGAGATGGGTGGGACGGCCCCGCAACCCGCCGAGATCCAACCGTATGGGACCACGGGGATCGTGACGGCGGACGAGCCGGACGCCCCGGGGTGAGGTCTACCCGCCCTGCCGATCGTGCCCACCGTCCGCACGAAGCGAGCGCTCGAGCGCCGCCCTGAGCCGGGGTTGCAGAGGCTTCTCCACGAATCGGTACACCGCGTAAGAGACGCCCAGGGCGATCAGCACGACCAACGGGAGGGTCACCCGGTTGCCGAGCGGCTCGTGCAGCCAGTCGATCAGCAGGAACCCGATGTGGTGGTGGAACAGGTAGAGCGGGAAGGTCAGCGCTCCCGCCGTGGTCAGCCACTTCCAGTCGAACCGGTCGAACCTGCCGAGCGCCACGAGGATCATGACCAGGAAGATGAGAGAGATGACGCCGATCACGAGGGCGGTCCCCAGCCCCTCGCCCAGCCGGTCCACGATGGCGGGACCGGCCTTGAGCTCCTGGATGACGGCCAGCGTCCAGCCGACGGCCACGAAGAGCCAGGGGAACAGCGACCCGCCGAAACGGTGGATCAGGAACAGGGCCATGCCCGCGATGAAGTAGGGCGCGCCCCAGGGAATCAGCACCGCCTCGAGCAGTTCCGAGTTCACCTGGTGCGCGATCACCAGGAGGAACACCCAGCCGCCGAGGAACGCCAGGCACCGGTGATAGGTGATGCCGATCGCCGTGAAACAGGCGATCAGGGCGTAGAACACCAGCTCCAGCCAGAGCGTCCAGTACACGATCTCCAGGTCACGGATCTTGAGTCCGTGCTGAAGCATGGTGAGGTTGCCCAGCAGCTCGGTCAGGGTGGGCCGGTGGTCGGTGATCAGGCCGCCGAGGGCCAGCGCCCCGAGAATGATCACACTCGCCCAGTACGCCGGGTAGAGCCGTGCGATCCGCGAGGCCACGAACGCGCCCGGACGCCGCCCCCAGGCGCTCATGAGGATCACGAATCCGCTGATGATGAAGAAGAGCCGTACGCCGTAGACGCCGAACATGGTGACCAGGCTCAAGGTGGGGAAGGCGTGCGTCGTGCCCCAGGCTCGCGTCTCCCCGTAGTGGAAGAGCACCACTGCCAGCGCCGCGCAGAACCGGAGCAGGTCGAGAACCCGCAGGCGTGGGGGGGCAGGCGCCTTGACCGGCGGAGCCGTGACACGGGGGGCGGAATCAAGCATATGCCGGAATATATCGTCAGCATCAGCTACGCGAGAAAGCTCCTGACAAGTGGCTATACGCGAAGCATGGGCGGATGCAGCAGCACCGCCGGACCACGGCGGTGGAGCATCGCCGGACGGCCGCCGTCCCTGGTCGTGGTGCGTCCGGTGGGCATGAGGAAACCCTCGGTCTTGGTCACCTTCCGGTGGAAGTTCCGCGGGTCGAGGGGGCGGCCCCAGACGATCTCGTACACCCGTCGCAACTCGGCCACGGTGAACTCCGACGGGCAGAACGCCGCACCCAGCGAGGTGTACTCCAGCTTGGCCCTGGCCCGTTCGACCCCGTCGAGCATGATCCGGCGATGGTCGAACGCCATGCTCGTCAGCGAGGCGACCGGCTGCCAGCTCATGTGCGCCTCGGTGGGCGCCGGCAGGTCGGGCGCGAGCCCGAGGTAGGCCACGCTGACCACCCGCTGACGGGGGTCCCGGTCGGGATACCCGTACGTCTGGAGTTGCTCCAGATGGACGGGGGCGCCGGGCAGCCCGGCACGTTCGGCGAGGACGCGGGCGGCGGCGGCGGGCAGATCCTCCTCCAGCTGGATGAACCCGCCCGACAGCGCCCAGCGGCCTTCGTACGGCGGATTGTCGCGCCGCCACACGAGCGCGCTCAACTCCTGGCTCCTGACAGTGAGGACGACCAGATCCACGCTGACAGGTATTCGCGGGATCATGGAAGGCACGCTACACGCCGTTGTAGTAATAGACCGGTTCCGCCGCCTTGCGCCCGTCCGCCGAGGTGACCTCGACCTTCACCCAGGCGTTCTTCGGGACGGTGGCCCAGTCGAGCGGCACCCAGACCCTCTCCGCGCCCTGCGGCAGCCCGGCGATCGGAGTGGCGTCATACGAACCGACCTCCGTGGGGTCCATCCGCCGTGGCTCCTTGAGCGCGGCCCAGGACACGCTGACCACCGCCTCGCCGAGGTGATATCCGGTGACCTGCAACCCCTCCCTGGGCTGCCGCGACTGCCTGTTCGCGGCGATGGGGATCGGCCGGTCCCAGTCTTGGGCGATCTGCCGCGACAGCGGCGGCGATCCACAGGTGTAGAACCCCGTCCACATCCACGAGATGATCTTTGAGACGTACGGCCCGGCGAGCGTTATCTGGGTGTCGAGCCGAGGCTTGTCGATGTTCCCGCGAGCGTCCTGGTCTCCGCACCGTCCCACCGGCGTCGGCTGGAACGCCTCCAGGTTGGCCCAGAGCTGGACCTTCACGCCCTCCTTGCCCAGTTCGTCGCGCGCGACGGACATCGCCGCGAAGTATCCGCGGGTCGCCGCGATGTAGGCCTCGTCGTACGTCGTGTCGCCCACGACGGGCTTGAGCCGCGGGTCCACCGGCCGGTCCGTCCAGTTCGGCCAGAACAGGCCCAGCTTGCCGGTGCCCCGGCCGTCCTGGGGCGCGATGATGTCCATACCGGTCTTGGCGAGGACCTTGAAACCATCGGCCACCTGAGCCGGCGTCGGAGAGTAGCTGACCTTCTTGCGGGCGTCCATATACGGGCTGACCAGGATCGGTACGCCTGGCAGCTCCTCCCGGACGACGCGGTTCTGCGCGGCGTACACCTTGAGCGTGCCCACGTCATCCGGTTTGGGCCAGTCCCTCAGCGCCAGTTCGAAGGCCTGATACACGCCGCCAAGCGAGGTGCGTCCCTTGAAACGCTCCGCGTAGTCCCGCATGACCCGCCGGGTCAGTTCCGCCAGGGGACCGACGTGCTCCGCGTCCGCCTGGACGTCGCCCGGATCACGCGGCGAGGGAGGAAGCGAGGGGAAGACCTTGATCCCGAACCGGTCACCCAGGTCGAGCAACTCGCTGAGGCTGTCCGTCTTACCGCCCGAGACCAGGATCAGGTCATAACCCGATCCCTTCGAGAAGTCGCAGGAGGCGTCGTCCGACCCGTCCGGCGAGACGATCAGCCGGTAGAACACCGAGGCGCCGACAGTGATCTTGTGCTCCACCGACGGGCAGCGGAAGATGCTCGGACCGAACCGCTCATCGGTGTCGTAGACGTAGGTCCGGGCGATCCTGTTGGCGGGGTTGAGGGCCTTGAGGGCCTTCTCCGCCGCCCGCGCACAGGCGACCCCGTTCTCCTCGCACTTGGCGTAGCGAGCGTCGGGCTTCGCCTTCTTCGGGGAGCCCTCGGCGAGGATCCGGCCGTGGGCGTCGAGCTCTCGCGACGAGAGCCTGAATCCGAACCGGATGACCGTGTCGCCACCGACCTGGTGGACCCCCTCGAACTGGCGCTGCCAGGTGCAGGAGTCCTTGTTCGGCATCACCCAGAAGCCGGTCACCGGATACTTCACGGGCGACGGCGCGTTGGAGGTGCCGCAGGCGTCGACACTCGGAGTCGGGCTCGGGCTCGGGCTCGGACTCTTCGTGGCCCTCGCGACGGCCGGGCCTGTCGTTCTCACTTCGGCTGCGCGGGACTCCCCGGGGTCGTGCCGGAACACCGTCACGGCGACGGCGACGCCGAGGAGGACCACCAAGCCCACGATCACAGAAAGGCCGCGCACGCTCGAACACTACCGCCCGTCGAGTTAGACATATCGCAACCGATGTCTTAACTCTTAACGCCCGCCCACTCCTCCAAGTGCCCGACGAATCGCGGTGCCGAGTTCGGCCAGTGGTGGTTCGCCCGAGCGGCGGCGTAGCCGCGCGCACTCGTCTCCGCCCGTTCCACGGCGTCGTCACGCAACCGGAGCACGACGCGTGCGATGGCCGCGGCGTCCCGCCAGGGGACCACGGCACCGGATCGGTAACGTTCCACAAGCTCGACGGCTCTCGGCGAGGGCGTCGTGATGACGGGGACCCCGTGAGCCATGTACTCGACGATCTTGGTGGGCATCGAGTGCCGGTAGTTGGGCTCGTCGTGCAGAAGCGAGAGCCCCGCGAGGGCTCCGTCGAGCCGCTTCAGGGCCTCGTCGTTGGGCATGAAGTCACGCCACTCGAGGATGCCCTGTTCGACGGCCTCCTTCAGGACGGGACGCGTCCGCGGATCGGCGTAACCGATCAGCTCGACCGTCACCTTCTGCGGCTGGAGGATGCGGGCCGCCTCGATGGCCTCGTGGACGCCGCGGGCCTCCGACAACCAGCCGAGGTAGACCACCCGGTCGTCCCCCGGAGGACTCACGGTGTCGGGCACCCAGGTGTCGTTCGGCACCACGGGGTGGGGCTTGCGGAACCGCCCGGTGTAGGCGGTCTCCGCCAGCAGCAGATGCAGGTGGCGTTCCGCCGTCCCCTCCATCAGCCGGGCCAGGAAACGCACCGGCGGACGGAGGAAGGCCGGCAGCCACGGCTTCAGCGACAGTGTCGCGGGAGTGTCCTCGTGCACGTCCCAGACGACGGGCGGGCGCCTGCGCACCCCCGCCACCGCCAGGAGCAGCTCCGGGTCGTGGATGAGCGTCAGGTCGACGCGGCCGCGCATGCTCTTGAAGAGCCGGCGCGCGGCTCGTACGGCCGTGAAGCGCCGCCGTTCCGCGGCCCGGGGCAGGTCGACGCCTGTCACCCAGGAACGCGGAACGGCGCCACGCGCGGTGTACGGCGCGGCATACGTGACCTCATGACCGGCATCGACGAGCGCACGGATCTGCCGGTGCAGAATCCGGGCGTCTTCGGGGTGATGAACCACCGTCATGACGAGCACGTGCACGGACGGACCCCTCCTACAACCGCTCGACGCGATCGCTCGTAGTGAGCACGCCCCGCGTGTCGAGCACTAAATTGGACCGCTCCTCGATCAGGTCGAGGTCGAACACCGCGTGCTGCTGGAGCAGGACGGTGATGTCGGCCTTCGCCAGCGCCTCGGCGAGATCCGCCTCCCGCTGGACCGGCTCCCCCTTGACCGTCCACTCCTTGACGTGGGGGTCACAGAACGAGAGCTCGGCGCCGAGTTCCAGCAGCGCCTCCGCCACTGGGATCGCGGGCGTCTCCCGTTCGTCCGCGATGTCCGGCTTGTACGTGACACCGAGGAGCAGGACGCGGGAGCCGTTCACGGCCTTGCGCGTCTGGTTGAGCAGACGCTGCACGCGAGTCACCACGTACGACGGCATCCGCTCGTTGATCTCCTGCGCCAGCTCCACGAACCGGAACGGGTAGCCCAGCTTGCGCACGGTGTACGACAGGTAGGACGGGTCCACGGGGATGCAGTGGCCGCCCACGCCCGGACCGGGAAGGAACTTCTGGAATCCGAACGGCTTGGTCGCCGCCGCCTCGATGGACTCCCACAGGTTCACGCCGAGCTCGTCGCAGAAGATCGCCATCTCGTTGACGAGAGCGATGTTGACGTGGCGGTAGGTGTTCTCGAGCAGCTTGGCCATCTCCGCCTCGCGCGTGCCGCTCACCGGCACCACGCGCTCGACGAACTGCCCGTAGAAGGCGCTGGCTCTGTCCTTGCAGGCGCTCGTGTAACCGCCGACGACCTTCGGCGTGTTGCGCAGCCCGTACTTGGCGTTGCCGGGGTCGATCCGCTCCGGGGAGAACGCCAGGTGGAAGTCGATGCCCGCGACGAGCCCGGACTTCTCCAGGATCGGCCGCGCGACCTCGTCCGTCGTGCCGGGCCAGGTAGTGGATTCGAGGACCACGAGCGTTCCCGGCTGGAGATGCTCGGCGACCGTCCGTGTCGCGCCTTCGACGGCGGACAGGTCGGGACGGTGGTCCTCGTCAAGGGGAGTCGGCACACAGATGACGATGGTGCGCGACTGTGCCAGCACCGACGCGTCAAGGGTGGCGGTGAAGCCACTCGAGATCATCGCGTCGAGATCGGCGTCGGTCAGGTCGTCGATGTACGAACGACCTGCGTTGAGCGCGTCGACCTTGCGAGGGTCGACGTCGAGACCTGCAACCCGGAGCCCGGCGGCCGTGGCTTCCTTGGCCAGCGGCATGCCCACGTAGCCCAACCCGATGATCGTGAGATCGAAGCTGGTCACGGCGCTACCTGGGTGGAGAGACAACACTTCATGGTTGCAAAGGTTATCCCAAGTTAACACCAAGAATGCCTAAACCGGCACATCCGTATTTGGGGGGTTTATCTCGATTCGGCAAGCGACTCGTAGATGCCACGGTACGTCCGCGCGAGACTACTCCAGGTGCGGCGCGCGGCCACCTCGGCCCTGCCCGCCTCGCCCATGACGTGCCTCCGCTCCGGGTCGTCGCGCAGGGCCGCGAGGGCCTTCGCGAACGCCTCCGGGTCACCCGGCGGCACCAGCAGGCCGGCGCCGTCCGCGCCCACGAGCTCGGAGAGCGCGGGCAGGTCGCTGAGGACAACGGGCTTGCCGAGCGCCATCGCCTCGACCGGCTTCAGCGGAGTCACCAGGCGGCAGACCCGGAGGTCCTCGCGGGGGCAGGCGAAGATGTCGATGGCCGCCTGCGCCTGGAGGGCCTCCTCCGGCCCCACCCGTCCGGGCAGGATCGCGATGTCGCGCAGACCGAGCCGCTCGACCTGAGCGAGCAGTGCGGGCCGCTCGGCGCCGTCACCGACGATGAGGACCCGAACCGGCGTGCCGGCGTCCCGCAGCAGAGCCGCGGCGCTCAGCAGGGTCGCGAACCCCTCATAACCCACGATGCTCGACACCGAGCCGACGACGATCTCGTCCTTGGCGATGCCGTACATGTCACGGAACGCGGAGCCGTCGTAGTCCGCCGTGAGCAGCGAGTCGTCCACGGCGTTGGGCGCGAGGAAGATGCGCTCGCGGGGGACGCCGCGCTCGACGATCTCGGCGGCCATCGTCTCGGCCAGCGTGACGACCGCGTCGGCCGAACGCATGATGTGCGCCTCGCGGTCGCGCTGCATGACGTGGCGCTCGCTCCCGATGCGGAGCGGGTCCCTGGACGTCCAGGTCTCCTCGAGGAAGCCGCGCACCTCGTAGACGAAGGGCGTGCCGGTGCGCTCGCGCACGGCGAGCGCGACCGAACCGTTGCGGTGGTCGGTCGCGGCGTGCAGCACCTGCGGCCTGAGCGTCCGGACGAGTTCCGACACGTCGGCGGCGCCGCGGATCATGCGGCCCCGGCTCTCGAACGGGACCTCTCCCTTCGGCAGCAGCCGGTAATAGGGCACGCCGTCGATCTCCTCGTACGGCGCGGCCTCGGCGTGCCCCTGGAGCATCGGCCAGCCCCAGCTCGTCACGACGTGAGGGTCGAGCCCCTCCTTGGCCTGCGCGGTGACGATGCGGTGCGTGCGGACGGTGTAACCCGCCTGCGTGTACGGCAGCGCGTTGGTGACCATGTGCAGAACCCGGCCGGGCACCCGCTCGCCCATGATGACCCTGGGCTTGGGCGGGATGGGGTCGGGCGCGATGGCCGCCCGCTCTCCCTCGTAGAACGCGATCCTCTTGCGGACCAGCGGCCATCTGGTGCGCGGGCGCAGCAGCTCGATGGCCTCCGTCATCCGTCCGGAGTCGAACTCGGACTTCGCCTTGTTCAGCGCGGGGCTCATGATCTTGAGCACCGTCAGCCTGGCGGGTGCGGCGATCCAGCCCACCACGGGACGCATCGGAGTCGGCATCGCGTCGGTGGCGGCATGAACGACCCGCGCCGGGTCGGACGTGACCTTACTCACGAAAACCCGTGAGACGACGACTGGGTTCTTCACAAACCCGCGAAGGAAGCCCCGGAAACCGGCCTTCGACGACTTCGCTGAGACCTTGGAGGGCTTGATGGCCTCGGAATCCACGGCGTGACCGTACCATAGGCTCCGGATTGCCCCAGGGTTATATGAAAGGCGAGGTAATGACGGAGAACGCCCTCGTTCTGCACGTGCTGGGCGCCCGGCCCAACTTCGTCAAAGCAGCCCCCGTGGTCAGAGCGCTGACCGAACTCGGAGTCCGCCAGGGCATCGTTCACACCGGTCAGCATTACGACGCTCTCATGTCGGACGTCTTCTTCGCCGACCTGGGACTGCCCGAGCCGATCGCCAACCTCGGCGTCGGTTCTGGAACACACGCGCGGCAGACGGCGTCCCTGCTGACCGGTCTCGAAGACGTCATCACCGAACACGCCCCGTCACTCGTCGTCGTCTACGGCGACGTGAACTCCACGCTCGCCGCGATCCTCGTCTGCGCGAAGCTGCACGTGCCGACGGCGCACGTGGAGGCCGGCCTGCGCTCGTTCGACCGGGGGATGCCCGAAGAGGTCAACCGGGTCGTCACCGACGCGCTCTCGGACATTCTGTTCGCCACCTCGCCGGAGGCGTTGTCGCACCTGGCCGCCGAGGGCGTCGACCCGGCGAAGGTCCACCTCGTCGGCAACCCGATGATCGACAGCCTGTTCTCCGCGCTGCCCACCCTCGACCCCGCGCCCGTACAGGAGCGCCTCGGCGTCTCCGGAAGCTACGCGGTCGCGACCCTCCACCGGCCGGCCAACGTTGACGACCCCGCGTCGGCCCGCGAACTCGTGAACGCGGTCCTCGAGGTAGCCGAGCAGGTGCCCGTCGTGGTGCCGCTGCACCCGCGCGGACGTCAGCGGCTCGCCGACGCGGGGCTGGTCGACCGGCCCAACCTGACGATCGTGGATCCGCTCGGATACGTGGACTTCCTGTCCCTCGTGCGGGGCGCCGCGCTCGTCGTCACCGACTCCGGCGGTGTGCAGGAGGAGACGACCATGCTCGGCATCCCCTGCCTGACCATCCGCCCGAACACCGAGCGGCCCGTCACCGTCACCCACGGCACCAACCGGCTCGTGACGCCCGCCTCGCTTCCCGCCGCCGCCTCCAAGGCGCTCGCGGACGGCGCGGCCACGCCGAGCGGTGAGCTTCCGCCGCTTTGGGACGGCGCGTCGGGACCTAGGATCGCACGTGTCATCGCGGCGTGGCTGCGTGGCGACAATCTCTCCCCGGCCGCCAAAGGCAAGGTCGGCTAGCTCCCCGTTGGCAGGTGGCGGCGGTCACCGCTCGATGGCTCTTACGTAAAGGGACGAAGCATTGACTGAGAACTCTCAGGACGCCCCACGTTTCCAGCGGCTCGGCCCGGCGAACTGGCTGCCCGAGGAGCGCAAGAGCGTCGAGCGTTACGAGCGGCGGATCCGGGAGCTGGAGCTGAAGCTCGCCACCCAGCAGGCCCGCACCGACAACGCGCTGTACAAGCTCAAGGCCAACCGTCCGTTCCGGGTCGTCCAGGCGCTCAGGGTCGCCGCGAAGTCCAACGAGTACACCCGTCTGCCCCGGGACCTGGGCAAGGCCATCAAGGGAGGCAACCGCCCCAAGGCGCCGCTGCGGGTGACCGAGGTGATCGCGCACGAAAAGGAGCGCGGGCCCGTAGTCGACATCCCCAGCGTGCAGTGGCCGGACGGACCCGTCGCGCGGCCCGACATGCGCGTCGCCGTGATCCTGGACGACTTCTCCCGCATGGCGTTCCGCTACGAGTGGGATCAGATCGAGTTCGGCAAGGACGACTGGCGGGAGGTCTTCGCCGAGAAGCGTCCCGAGATGCTGTTCTGCGAATCCGCCTGGCACGGGAACCAGACCAGGTGGCGGTACCAGATGACCGGCACCAACGCCCCCAAGCAGGAACTGCGCGATCTCATCGCCTGGTGCAAGCAGGAGGGCATCCCCACGGTCTTCTGGAACAAGGAAGACCCGCCGAACTTCGACTTCTTCATCGACACGGCCAAGCTGTTCGACTACGTGTACACGTGCGACGGCGACATGGTGCCGAAATATCGTGAAATTTTGGGTCACGACAGGGTGGGCGTCCTGCAGTTCGCGGCCCAGCCGCGGATCCACAACCCCATCCAGAATCGGGAGGGCCGGCCGTACGACATCGTGTTCGGCGGCATGTACTTCCGGGACAAGCACCCCGAGCGGCGCGAGCAGATGGAGACCATCCTCGCCCCGGTCCGCAAGCTCGGTCTGCACATCTTCGCCCGCAACGGCACGGTCGACGACAAGTACGCGTGGCCTGAGGAGTACCGCCCCCACATCGTGGGCGAGCTTCCTTACGAGCAGATGCTCGCCGCGTACAAGATGTACAAGGTCTTCCTGAACGTGAACTCGGTGATCGACTCGCCGACCATGTGCGCCAGGCGGGTCTTCGAGCTTTCGGCCTGCTCGACCACCGTGCTGTCCGGCTGGTCCCGGGCGATCGAGAAGACGTTCGGCTCGCTCGTCCCCGTCGCACAGTCGGAGGAAGAGGCCTACAACCTGGCGCTGTACTTCATCAACAGCCCCGAACTGCGGGCCCGCCAGGGGCACCTGGCCATGCGCGAGGTGTTCGACAAGCATCTGTTCTCCCACCGGGTCGACCAGATCCTCACCGACGTCGGCCGGCCGGTCACCTCCCGGTCCCGGTCGGTGTCCATCGTCCTGCCGACCAACCGGCCCGGCCAGATCGAGCACGCGATCAGCCAGGTCGCGCGGCAGAAGCACCGCAACCTCGAGCTCATCCTGGTTCTGCACGGCCTGTCCGAGGACACGAACGTCATCAGGGACAAGGCCCTTGCGGCGGGCGTTCCGGCGGTCAAGGTGCTGAACGCCGACGCTTCATTGACGCTGGGCGAGGTCCTCAACCATGGGATCGCTCATGCCGAAGGCGAGCTGATCTCCAAGATGGACGACGACAACCTCTACGGCGAGCACTACCTGTCCGACCTGCTGCGCGCCTTCGACTACAGCGACGCGGAGTTGGTGGGCAAGGGCGGGCACTACACCTACTTCGCCCACCAGGACGTCACCGTGTACCGCCTGCCCGGGCTCGAGCACCGGTACACCCACCTCGTCCAGGGCGGCACCATCACGGCCAAGGCCGACCTCATCCGGTCGATGCTCTTCGAGCCGGTCAACACCGGCGAGGACACCCGCCTGGTACGGCGCTGCCAGGAGGAGAACATCCCCATCTACTCGGCCGACCGGTTCAACTTCGTGTACATGCGCAACTCCGACGCCGCCGCCCACACCTGGCAGGCCGCCGACCACGTGCTGACCCGCAACGCCCAATTCGCCTTCGCCGGCCACCCCGAAGCCCACGTGATGATCTGACCCGCCGGAACCTTAGGTGTGATCACCGCCGAGACCTTGGGTGTGATCATGCACAAGCTCGCGAGCACGTGCCCTGACCAGCCCACCCGCTTGGGGTGATCATGCACGAGCTCGCGAATGAACGGCCCGACCAGCCGTGACACGTTTCGTGATCATGCACGGATTCGGTCACACGCCGACTGGCCTGCAGGTTCACCGATCGTGATCATGCACCTGAACGGCCGCCCTGCCTGATCTCTCTACGGCGGGGCGGCCGTTCTGTCGTCCAAGCCTTCTCTACAGACCAACCGCTGCATGATCACGAAACGCGCTTCCGCAGGTCAGCAGTTGCGACCCCGAACTTGTGCATGATCACGCAAGACATCCGCCCAGGTCCGCACGGCCGTACTCGAATCCGTGCATGATCACGACCCGTGGGGGGCCTGCTCACGCAGGCCGTCCACGAACCTGTGCATGATCACGCCCGGGGGTCGGGGGCGATCGGGGACGCGGGCGGCTCGGAGCCGTTGACGCTCGCGGGCCCTCCCTTGGCGAGCAGGGACCGGGCCAGACCGAGACCGGTTCCACCCAGCGTCAGGGCCTTGGCCAGCATCTCCTCGATCCCCTGCGCGCCGTTCAGCACGACCATGTGATCGACGTTGCCGAACGCCTTGGAGCCCGCCTCCACGATCTGCGGCCAGTTCTCGGCCAACTGCTGCGCGATGACGGCCTCCTGGTTCTCGGCCAGCGCCTCCGACCGTGCCCGGATCGCCTCCGCCTCGGCGAGGCCGCGTGCCTTGGCGGCCTCCGCCTCGGCCAGACCACGAGCCCTCGCCGCCTCGGCCTCGGCCAGGCCCCGCGCCTTCGCGGCCTCCGCCTCACCGACTCCGGTCGCCTTCGTCGCCGCCGCGGCGGCCTCTCCGCGCACCCGTACCGACTCGGCGTCCGCGGCCGCCGCCTGCTTCACCTGGGACGCCTGCGCCACCGCGCGGAGCTCCGTCTCCTTGGCCTCGGCCTCGGCCTGCGCGATGCGCGCGTCGCGCTCGGCCTGCGAGAGCGTCACGGTCTCGTACGCCTTGGCGTCGGCGGGCTTGCGGACCTGGGACTGCAGTCGCTGCTCGGCCAACTGGGCCTCAAGCTCGGCTGCCCTGGTCTCCTGGACGACGACCTCCTGACGGGCGGTGGCCTCCGACAGCGGGCCGGCCTGACGCGACTTGGCCGCGGCCTGATCGACCTCGGCCTGGTATCCGGCCTGCTGGATCTGCGCCTGGCGGATGGCGGCGGCCTTCTTGGCCGCGGCGACCTGCTCGGCCTCCGTGGCCTCCTGGTCGCGCTGCGCCTCGGCGATCCGCGCCGCGGCGGCGATCTTGGCGGCGTGCGGCTTGCCCAGGTTCGTGATGTAGCCGGTCTCGTCGTCGATCTCCTGGATCTGCAGCGAGTCCACGACCAACCCGAGCTTGCTCATCTCGTCGGCGGCGGAACTGCGCGTCTCACTGGTCAGCCGCTCGCGGTTGAGAATGAGGTCCTCGACGGTGAGGTTGCCGATGATCGAGCGCAGATGGCCGGTGAAGAGCTCGTGAATGGCGCCGTTCATCGAGTCCTGCTGGTCGAGGAACCGCCGGGCGGCGTTGGCGATGCTGGCGAAGTCGTCGCCCACCTTGTAGATGACCACACCGCGCACCTGCACGGGGATGCCCTGTTGGGTGACGCACGAGACCTGGAGGTTGGCCGCGCGGCTGTCCAGCCTGAGGCGGCGTGCGGTCTGGAAGCCCGGCAGGACGGCGGTGCCCTTACCCGTGACGATCTTGAAGCCCAGGCTGTCGGCCAGGTCGTTCTTCGACCGGGCGCCGAGGCCAGAGATGATCATGGCCTCGTTGGGCTCGGCCACCCGCCAGACGGCCTTGAACAGTAAGACGACGACGATGAGGGCGACGATGATCGCGCCGCCCAGAAAGGCGAACTCCGTAGGCATGCGAGCCTCCGCGGCAAGGGGGTGGGAAGGTCAGGCGATCGCGCGAGCGACGTAGACCGAACGTGGCGGTGAATACTCCACGACTACGACGATCGATCCCACCGGGATCTCCTCGTCCGGCACGCTCGGATAGGCGTAGAACGCCTCTACTCCCCCGCGGATCGGCACCATCACCTCACCGACAAGGCCCGGACCGATCTTGCCCGTGACTCTGCCCTGCCTGCCGACCACCCGTGTCACCCCGTCGTCTTCGCATTCACTGCGAATACGCAGGTTACTCGCCAGAAACCGCTACGTCATTATTCACGGGAGATGTACCGATGTGTCCCCCGTACGACTTTCCGGTATTCCGCATTTCCCCAGGTAATACGCCTTATCGGCATTAGGGAGGTGTCAGCCGTGTACGGCAGGCTCTCGGGAGTGGTCGCGTTCGCTGTCGGCCGGGGCCGCGGGCGCCGGCGATCCGGCCTTGGCCTGAGGCTCCGGACGACGGAGTTTGGTGAACGCCCATGACATGTTCGGCTCGACCGCCCATTTCGTGAAGAACCGGACGGGCCACGTGCAGAGCACGGTCGCGAGGACCACACCGAAGACGATCACCAGGGTGACCCCGAGCGGGGTGTCGAGCCGGTTGTAGAACCGTTCGAGCACCTTGACGACGAAACCGTGCAGCAGGTACGCGTACATGGTCGCGGCGCCCAGCCCGGTGAACCACACGCGGCGCCTCGGCGTGATCGCGATGAAGGCGGCCACCAGCAACGCCCCGACGGCCAGCAGGGCCAGCCGGATCAGGCTGCCGGTCAGGTCGTCCACGCCGATCGCCGAGTTCGCGTGCCGCCAGCGGATCCACTCGGTCGGCACCTTCATATGTACGACGAAGGCGACGGCGAGTCCCACGAGAAGGACGGCGGCCCCGGCGATCCTCGCCCACCGCTGCCGCAGGATGTCGAGATGCTCCGGCTTCAGCATGAGCCCGAGGACGTAGAACGGCAGCAGGCCGAGCGTGCGGTTCATCGACAGTTCGTCCGGCAACGCGCTCGTTCCCGACAGGAGCGACAGGCCGACGGCGACCACCAGCGGCCACCTCAACTGCAGCCACACCGGCGTGGAGAGCCGCCAGATGAACAGCGACATCAGGAACCACGTCAGGTAGTACGGATCGAGCAGGCTGATCTCCAGCTTGCCGTACAGGAGGAAACGCGGCATCGAATACAACGTTTCAAAGATCACGTACGGCACGGCGAGGCCGCTGATGAGCTTGCGCGCCTTACCCGCAGAGAAGGTGAAATTTCGCGATAAGTAACCGCTGACGACAATGAACAGCGGCATGTGAAAGAGATAGATGAAGAAGTACAGGGCGTGCGCGCCCTTGACATCCCGCAGATTCTCAATGAGGTGGCCACAGACCACAAGAAGGATGGCCAGGTACTTGGCGTTGTCCAGCAGAGGGTCACGAGCGGACGTGCCAGGTTTCACAGAGGTGGCGGGAGACGCGGTCACGGTGCCGGACCCTATCGACTGCGCGTATGTCGTGATAGGTAACGGCGAACAAATTTTGCCGGAACGATCAACAACCACTTTCCTACATGATCACGAACGGAATTTGCGCAGCTCGGACCGCATTCATACGAATCCGTACTTGATCACGCAGTGCGCCCTGCCAGCTCAGGCGGCAGCTCGCCGAATGCGTGCATGATCACGCCCAAGCACCCCAAGCACCCCAAGCACCCCAAGCACCCCAAGCACCCCAAGCACCCACGGCACGCCACGTGCGCCACGCGGGGTCAGAGGTGGCAGGCGGTCAGACTGGCGGACCAGAGGGCCTCGGCGAGGGCGGGATCGGACATCGTGCGGGGCACCGCCGCAGGGGCGTTCTTGACGAAGAACCGGCCCGGGTGGTCGGCCCCGTCGGGCTGGGTGACCAGATGGACGATCCTGCTCGCTCCCACCTCGGGTGGCTCGGCCATCCCGGGCACGACGGTGAGGAACTTCATGAAGAGCGTGCCCGCGGCGAAGCCCGTGTCGAGCACGCCGGGATGCAGGCTGGTGGCCGCCAGGCCGCGCTCGGCGAGGCTGACGGTGAACAGGGCGCCCGCCTGTTTGGTGTCGCCGTACTGCAGCCATCCGTTCCAGCGCCGGCGGTCCCGGGACAGGTCGGCGGGGTCGATCCTGCCCGTCCTGGCCGCCCGCGACGAGGTCGTGACGATCCGCGCGGACGACTCTTTCAGGCGGTCGAGCAACAGGTTCGTCAGAAGAAAGGGGGCCAGATGATTGACCTGCATCATGAGCTCGTGCCCGTCCGCGGTCCGCTCACGCCGGGTCGTCATCACGCCCGCGTTGTTGACGAGCGCGTCAATGCGCTCAAAGCTGGCGAGCAACTCGTCCGCCAGCCGCCGGACGTCGGACAGGACGGCGAAGTCGGCCTGGAACGTCTCCGGCGCGGTTCCGGTGATTGAGGCGACGCGGTCGGCGACCTCAGCCAGCCTGGTGGGAGTGCGCCCCACGAGCACTAGTTGGTGCCCCTGCTTCGCGAGAGCAAGGGCGACAGCTGCGCCGATTCCGGCACTCGCCCCAGTAAGCACAGTAATCATCAGAACCTCCACTGCGCCAGAACAGTATCGGTGCTAGTCTCCTGTGCGATCTTCCGGAGGTGCATTTCCCCATAAATGCGGCGCGAGCCTCCACGCACTGCAGGAGTGGCCATGGGTTCCAGAAACCGGTCGATTCGGTTCAAGATCTTCTTGTTGCTGCTCCTTCCGTTGCTCATGTTGAGCGCTTTGTGGGGATTTGTCCTTAAGCTCACAGTCGGCGACGGGGTGACTCTCCTCCGCGCCAAATCGGTGTACGACGCGGTCGGCGTGACCTCCGCCGACCTCGGCCTGCACATCCAGGCCGAACGCGCGCTCACCATCCGGATGCTCAGCGCGGGCCAGACGAGCTCGCCCGCGGTCACCGCGCAGCAGGCCAAGACCGGCTCCGCGGTCGACGCCTTCGACAAGGCCGTGCAGGAGCAGGAGGAGGCGGGCGCCCTCGGCTCCGACCTCAAGGCGCCGATGGACGCCCTGCTCGCCTCGCTCGACCGCCTGCCGTCGATCCGCGAGTCCGTCACACTCGGCAAGTTCGACCGGCTCGAGGCGATGAACGCCTACAACGGGGTCATGGACGAGCTGTTCGGACTCTACGACCGCCTCGTCTCGGTGCCGGACCTGGCCATCTTCCAGCAGGCCAGCGCCATGCAGGCGATGGGCAACGCCTACGAGATGATCGCCCGCGAGGACGCCCTGGTCCGCGGCTCCATCATGAGCGGCGGCCGGCTGACCCGCGACGAGCACAAGGCGTTCGCCGAATGGGCCGCCGACCGCCGGTTCATCTACCAGAAGTACCGTCCGATCCTCAAGGGCGGCATGCGGCAGCCGTACGAGGACGTACTGAACTCCGACCTCTACGACCGCTTCACCACGCTCGAGGACGGCGTCGTGACGCAGACCTCCGGCAGCCTGTACGGCATCGACCGCGACAAGTGGGCTCCCACCGTCGACTCCCTCGACGACCGGCTGGACACGGCTCGGGTCAAGGCGACAGGCGCGCTCACCGAGGCGGCCACCTCGGCGGCGACCGGCATCGTGGGCCGCATCGCGGTGGCCGGCGGGCTCGGCCTGGTGGCGATCCTGGCCACGATCGTCTTCTCCGTCCGCTTCGGCCGCCGCCTCGTCGGGGACCTCGCCGGCCTGCGCGAGGCCGCTCTCGACCTCGCCGACGTACGGCTCCCCGACGTGGTCGACCGGCTCCGCCGAGGCGAGGACGTCGACGTCGACGCGGCGGCGCCGCCGATCAAGGCGACCGGCTCGAGCGAGGTCGTCGACGTCGCCAACGCGTTCAGCACGGTGCGGCGCACGGCCGTGGAGGCCGCCGTCGGCCAGGCCAACCTGCGGCGCGGCATCAGCCAGATGTTCCTCAACCTGGCCAGGCGCAAGCAGAGCCTGCTCCACCGTCAGCTGACCCTCCTCGACTCCATGCAACGCCGGTCGGCGGACCCGGAGACCCTTGAGGACCTGTTCAGGCTCGACCATCTGACCACCCGCATGCGCCGTCACGCGGAAGGTCTGATCATCCTCTCCGGCGCCGCACCCGGCCGTTCCTGGCGCAAGCCCGTGCCGATCATGGACGTGGTCCGCGCGGCCATCTCCGAGGTCGAGGACTTCACCCGCATCTCCCTGCCGACGATGCCGAACGCGTCCATGACGGGCTCCGCCGTCGCGGACGTCGTCCACCTGCTGGCGGAACTGCTCGAGAACGCGACGATCTTCTCGCCGCCGCAGACCAAGGTGCTGGTGCGCGGCGAGGTCGTCGCCAACGGGCTGGCCATCGAGATCGAGGACCGCGGTCTGGGCCTGGCGCCCGAGGAGTACGCCGACATCAACGAGCGGCTGGCGAACCCGCCGGAGTTCGACCTGGCCGACAGCGACCGGCTCGGGCTCTTCGTGGTCGGCCGGCTCGCCGCCCGTTACGGCATCGGCGTGATGCTCCGAGGCTCGCCGTACGGTGGCACGACCGCGATCGTGCTCATGCCGCGGGCGCTGGTGGCCGACGACGGATCCCCCGAGGCGATCACCGGCTCCGTGGCCCACGCCGTGAGCGCCGGGGCGGGCGCCACGCGGGCCATCGCGGCGCCGGCCGCCGCGGTGACGGCCGAACAGGACCCGGTCCTCCAGCCCACCAGCTCCCACGCGGCGGTCTCCGAGACCCCGGCCGCCCAGCCGGCGACCGAGGGGGCGGGCCCGGACACCTCCCCGTTCTTCACGCCCGCCGCGCTGCGGACCGAGGCCGTCCCCTCCGCCGCACGCGACGACCTTCCCGACGAGGAGTTCGGGTCGGGCCTGCGGAAGGTCTCCCAGGACTCCCCCTCCGCTCCCGGCTCGGACGACAAGCGTCGGATGGGCGCGTTCGCGGACGTCTCGTCGAGTGGTCCCGGCTCGTCGTCGAAGGGATCCACCATCAACGGCCTTCCGATGCGCGAGCGCACGACTCGCGAGCGCAAGGCCCGCGACGGAGCTCCCGCCGTGGAACCGATCATGCCGGCGGCCCAGGCGACCTCCACCGCGAACGGCACGCACGCGGGACTGCCCCGTCGCGTACGTCAGGCCAACATCGTTCCTCAGCTTCGCGACGGGTCGCAGCCGCTCGGGGCGCCGACACCGGATCCGGAAGAGCGGTCGCCGGAAGAGGCCAGGGCCATGTTCTCCGCCTTCCAGGCGGGCGCTCGGCGGGGCCGCGAGGACTCCGAGGAGCCGGAGGGCCACGAGTACGGAAGCTTCGCAACCAACACGCAGGGCGAGAAGGGTGACGAATGACCGGCAAAGCGACGTCGACCGGCGAGCTCAACTGGCTGCTCGACGATCTGATCAGCAGGGTCGCCGCCGTCCGCCAGGCGGTGATCCTCTCCACGGACGGCCTCGTCGTCGGCGCGTCGCAAGGCCTGAGCCGTGAGGACGCGGAGCACCTGTCCGCCGTCGCCGCGGGATTCCAGAGCCTGGCCCGCGGCGCGGGACGCCACTTCGGCGGCGGCGAGGTGCGCCAGACCATCGTCGAGATGGAGTCGGCGTTCTTGTTCGTGACGGCAGCCGGGCAGGGCACCTGCCTCGCCGTGCTCGCGGCGTCCGACGCCGACGTGGGCCACATCGCCTACGAGATGGCCATGCTCGTCAAGCGCGTCGGCCAGCACATCTCGACGAACCCGCGGCGGTCTCCGTCATGAACCGGGGCGCCGCATGACGGGGCCACGCTGGATGGACGAGGAGGCCGGACCAGTCGTCCGGCCTTTCGCCCTGACGGGGGGCCGCGCGCGGTCCTCCGCTGACAGTCTCGACCTCATCTCCATGGTGAGGTCGACAGGAACGCCGCCGCCCGGGGACACGAGCATCGGTCCCGAGCAACGGCGGATATTGGAGATCGCGCGCTCGGGGGCGTCGGTGGCGGACATCGCGTCCGACGTCGACCTGCCTCTTGGCGTGGTCCGCGTCCTGATCGGGGACCTGCACGACCAAGGGCTGATCGTCGTACGGCCTCCGGTCAAGGTCGCGCCGCAGCCCAGCGAGCGCATTCTCAAGGAAGTGATCAATGGCCTTCGCGCCCTCTGACGAGCCGGTCGCTCTGAAGATCCTCGTCGCCGGCGGCTTCGGCGTCGGCAAGACCACGCTGGTCGGCGCGATCAGCGAGATTCGTCCCCTGCGCACCGAGGAGATCCTGTCCGACCGCGGCGTCGGTGTGGACGACACCGACGGGGTGGAGGGGAAGACCACCACCACCGTGGCGATGGACTTCGGCCGGATCACCATCCGTGAAGGCCTCGTGGTCTACCTGTTCGGCACCCCCGGACAGGAGCGCTTCTGGTTCATGTGGGATGAGTTGTCCTACGGCGCCCTGGGAGCGGTCGTGCTGGCCGACACTCGTCGCCTGACGGACTGCTTCCCGTCCATCGACTACTTCGAGCAGCGGGGCACGCCGTTCATCGTCGCGGTGAACTGCTTCGACGGTGCGGATCGCCACGAGCCGGACGACGTCCGGGTCGCGCTCGACCTCGATCCCGAGATCCCTGTGCTGCTCTGCGACGTCCGCAGGCGGGCGTCGGCCAAGGTGGTGCTCGTCACGCTGGTCGAGCACGCGCTGAAGACTCTGACGGCCGCCCAGCGCTGAGATCACGCGGCGAGCTTCGGGGGTCCTGCGGACGTCAGGGCCCCCGTGGTCCCCGCCGACTCCAGCGGCCGCACACCGGCCCCCTCCCCGACGGTCACGAACCGCCTCCTGCGCGCACCGGCCACTTCGCGCAGCGTCCCCGCCCAGGTGAGCCGCAGCAGCCGTACGGCGAGCACCAGGAGGACCGCCACCTCGGTGCTGAGGAGCAGTCGCTCGACCAGGCCCACCATCACGCCGTGTCCCGGCAGTGCCACATAGGTGATGGCCGCGAGCCCGAGCCCGCCCGCGAGGGCGAGCCACTCGACCGGCCGCGCCGCCGGGCTCCAGCGCCCGTCCTGTCCCAGCCGTCCGGCGAGGAGCGTCGCCGCGACCGGAACGCTCACGAAGGCGGCCGCCGACAGGACGAGGTGCGCGCCGGTCGCCCATCCGGGCTCCCGGCCCGCGGCCGTCGTGGGCACGAACGCCGCCGCGATGAGCGACACGCTCCAGACCGTCAACAGGACACGCGGCCAGCCGTCGATCGGTGCGCCGGCGGCGCGCATCCCGGCCGTCAGCGCCAGAGACGAGAGCCCGAGCACCGCCATGGCCGCCTCGATCCCGATGCCGCGGTCCAGCGAGGCGTACTCGCTGATCGTCATCGTGACCGGGTCGAGGGCCGAGCCTCCGGCCACCTGAGCCGTGACCACGTAGATCACCGCGTACAGGATGCCGCCACAGGCGATCAGGGGATAGAGCCTCTTGACCATGTCTCCGAGGATCCCCTGCGCGGGTGTGTCCGGGCATCCGGGTAAACGCCCAAGATGTCCCGGACACACCCTCAGGGTCGCCTCAGGGTAGGGATCCCGGCCTCGCCTCCGGGGAACTCAGCCGGCGCTCGCCTCCCGGTAGCGGTCGCGGAGTCCCTTCGTGACGTCGGCCTCGTAGAGATCCGTGTCCGCCGCCTCCCAGCGCGGAGCCTCGGGGGCAGCCGACAGCAGCCACGCCGCCTGGCGGGCCGCTCCGTCCGCGACGTACTCACCCGGGCTCGGCACCAGCACCGGCGCGCCGAACACGGTGGGAGCGATGCGCCTGACCGCCTCGGAACGTGCCCCGCCGCCGATGAGCAGCACCCTGTTCGCCGACAGCCCGAGCGCGTCGAGCGCGTCGGCGAGGCCGCAGAGCATGCCTTCGACGGCCGCGCGGGCCAGGTGCTCGGGGGTGGCTGTGGCCAGCCTCAGCCCGTGCAGCGAACCGGTGGCGTCCGGCCGGTTCGGCGTGCGCTCCCCTTCCAGGTACGGCACGAGCACCAGGCCGTCGGCGCCGGGCGGAGCCTGTAGAGCCAGGTCGCTCAGCCGCTCCTGGGTGACCCCGAGCATCCGTGCGGCCGCCTGCAGCACACGGGCGGCGTTCAACGTCGCCACCAGCGGCAGGTACCGTCCGGTCGCGTCGGCGAACCCGGCGACCGCTCCCGAGGGATCGGCCGACGGCGACTCGGCGACGGCGAACGCCGTACCCGACGTGCCGATCGAGACGACGACGTCGCCGGGGCCGATGCCCACGCCGAGCGCGGCCGCCATGTTGTCGCCCGTGCCCGGCGCGAGCCGTACGGAGCCGGCGAGGCCGGCCTGCTCCGCGGGACCGAGCACGCGGGGCAGCGCCGGTGTGGCGCCCATCGCCGACCGGAGGAGATCGGTCCGGTAGGTCCCGGTCGCGGGCGACCAGTAACCGGTGCCTGAGGCGTCTCCGCGGTCGGTGGTGATCTCGGCGGGACACCCGGCGAGTTTCCACGTCAGCCAGTCGTGCGGCAGGCAGACCGAGCTCGTACGGCCCGCGTGCTCGGGCTCGTGCTCGGCCAGCCACCGGAGCTTGGTCACGGTGAACGACGCGACAGGGACGCTTCCGACGGCGGCGGCCCACGCCTGCGGGCCGCCCAGCTCGGTCACCAGGTCGGCCGCCGCCTTCGCGGAACGGGTGTCGTTCCACAGCAGCGCGGGCCGCACGACCTCGCCGTCGTCGTCGAGGCACACCATGCCGTGCTGCTGTGCGGCCACGCTCAGCGCCTCGACGTCGTCCAGGCCGCCGGCCTGCTCGATCGCCGTGCGCAACGCCGCCCACCACGCGTCGGGATGGACCTCGGTGCCGTCCGGATGGGTGGCGCGCCCTTCACGCACGAGCGCGCCGGTCTCCGCGTCGCGGATCACCACCTTGCAGCTCTGGGTCGAGGAGTCGACCCCCGCCACCAGGCTCATGACCGTCCTCCGGTTCGCGTCACGACGATCGGCGTCACGGCGGCCCGCATCACGACGGTCGGCGTCACGACGGCCCGCATCGCGAATGCGGGCATCAGCCGCGGACGCCGAACAGGTGCTCCAGCGCGAGCTGGTTCAGGTGCGTGAAGTGGAAGCCGCGCTCGGCCGCCGCGTCGAGGTCGAAGTCGTCGTTGAACAGGTCCTCGTAGGTCTCGCCCTCGGCCAGGGTCGGCTGGGAGAGCTCGAACACCCGGCTGGCCGCGAGCGCCTCCTGGACCTCCGGGTCCGCCCGGAAGGCCTTGGACTTCTCCTTGAGGATGAGGTAGGTCCGCATGTTGGCGGCAGCGGAGACCCACACGTCCTCGCTGTCCTCGGTGCGCAGCGGCTTGTAGTCGAAGTGCCTGGGGCCCTCGTAGCCGCCGTTCTCCAGGAGGTCGACGAGGAAGAACGCGTTCTTCACGTCGCCGTGCCCGAAGACCAGGTCCTGGTCGTACCGCGGGCCGTGCTGGCCGTTGAGGTCGAGGTGGAAGAGCTTGCCCTGCCACAGCGCCTGGGCGATGCCGTGGGCGTAGTTGAGGCCCGCCATCTGCTCGTGGCCGACCTCGGGGTTGAGGCCCACCATCTCGGGGTGCTCCAGCATGCTGATCAGGCCGAGGGCGTGCCCGATGGTGGGCAGCAGGATGTCACCCCGCGGCTCGTTCGGCTTGGGCTCGAGCGCGAACCGGATGTCGTAGCCCTTGTCGATCACGTACTGGCACAGGATGTCCATGCTCTCCTTGTACCTGTCCAGGGCGGCCCTGACGTCCTTGGCGGCGTCGGACTCCGCACCCTCGCGGCCACCCCAGCACACGTACGTCGTGGCGCCCAGCTCGGCCGCGAGGTCGACGTTGCGCATGACCTTGCGCAGTGCGTAACGGCGGACGTCGCGGTCGTTGCTCGTGAAGCCGCCGTCCTTGAACACCGGGTGGGTGAACAGGTTGGTGGTCGCCATGGGCACCTTGAGGCCGGTGTCGGCGAGGGCCTTCTTGAAGCTCTCGATGGCCTTGCCGCGGTCCGGCTCGACCGCGAGCAGGTCGTCGTCGTGGAACGTCACGCCGTAGGCGCCGAGCTCGGCAAGCCGGTGAACGCTCTCAACGGGGTCCAGCGGAGCCCTGGTGGCGTCGCCGAAGGGGTCGCGGGCCTGCCAGCCGACCGTCCACAGCCCGAATGTGAACTTGTCCTCGGGGGTGGGGGTGTACATGTTCGCCTCCTGATTTAGTCTACGTTGTGGACTAAATATCGGACTCCGCGTGCGGCGGGTCAAGTGGCTGATGTCTACGATTTCAACTCCCGGCCCCGGAGGGTGTGATGACGCAGGCCGTACGGCATGACGCGATGCGCGCGCGGAACCTGGCGCTCGTCCTCGGCGAGGTGAACTCCCGTGGGCCGGTGACGCGTGCCGCGTTGGCGGAGATCACCGGGCTGACCAAGACGACCGTGTCCAAGCTCGTGGCCGACCTGATCGACGCCGGACTGGTGGTCGAGACGGGCGCGGTGCGCGACGGCGAGCGCGGCAGGCCCGGCGTGGTGGTCCGTGTCAGCGGGGAGCACGTGGCCTCGGTCGGGCTGGAGATCAACGTCGACTATCTGGCCGTCCGGGTCGTCGACCTGTCCCGCACGGTACGGCTCCGCCGTACACAGGCTGTGGACAACCGATTCGCACAGCCTGGGGATGTCGTCGCGCTTCTCCGGGATCTCGCGCTCAAGGCTGTGGACGACGCTGTGGACATGGGGTTGCGGGTGGTCGGCGGAGTCCTCGCCGTCCCCGGCCCGGTCGACCAGCGGACCGGGACCGTGCACAACGCCCCCAACCTCGGCTGGCGCGAGGTGCCGGTGGCGGCGCTGCTCGAACTGCCCTTCCCCGTCCAGGTCGAGAACGAGGCGAACCTGGCGGCTCTGGGCGAGCTGTGGTTCGGATCGGGCCTGTCCGACTTCCTGCACGTCTCAGGAGAGATCGGCATCGGCGCCGGCCTCGTCGTCCGCGGCAGCCTGTTCCAGGGATCGCACGGCTACGCCGGCGAACTGGGCCACGTGGTCGTCTCGCCCGACGGCCCCGCCTGCAGGTGCGGCGGGAGAGGCTGCCTCGAGCAGTACGCGGGCCAGGACGCCCTCGCCGCCGCGACCGGCCTCGCAGGAACCGACGTGCAGGCCACGACCACGGGGAACGGCAGCCGAGCCGCCGCGGCCGCGGGAGGCGGCGCGCAGGCGGCCACCGGCGGCACGACGGCCGGGGACATCTCGCGGATCGTCGCGCGACTGCAGGCGCAGGACCCCGCCGCCCTGGCGGCCTGCGAGCGGGCCGGGTGGGCACTCGGGGTCGCCCTGTCGTCTGCGATCAACCTCGTCGACCCCGACACGATCGTGCTCGGCGGGATCTACGGGCCCCTGTTCCCCTGGATCGGCGAGGCGGTGACGGCCACGCTGACCTCCCGGCTCGGCCAGATGCGCGACGCGGTGCCGCCCGTGGTGGTCTCCCGGCTCGGCACCGAGGCCGCCGCGCTCGGCGCGGCCGGTCAGGTCATCCAGCGCGTCATCGCCGACCCCGCCGCCCTGCTGCAGACCTGACGCCTCACAGACCGGAGGGATCGCGCCCGACGCTGATCTCCTCCGCGATCCGGCGGAGCTCGGTCTCGTCGAGGCGGGGAGTGCCCGGCAGCGTGCTCGCCAGCGCCGAGACCACCTGGTGGAACGGCGCGCCGGCATGGCGGAGCGCCACGTCGTGCACGGCCCGGAACAGGACCTGGTTGGCTTCGCGCTCTCGCGAGACACTGTCGGCGGCCATGATGAGTTCCCCCTCTGTCGGCTCCCGTCCGGAGGTCACCGTACGGCCTGGCCCCGACAGTTTCAGGGAACGCCGCTCGCGCTAGAATTACTTGAGAGTTCAAGAGTACGAGGAGGGGTCATGCCGATCCAACGTCTCAACCACGCGGTGCTGTACGTCCGCGACGTGGCGCGCAGCGTCGCCTTCTACCAGGAGGTGCTCGGCTTCCGCGTGGTCAACACGTTCCCTGGCGCGGCGTTCCTGCAGGCCTCGGGATCGACGAACGACCACGACCTCGGCCTGTTCCAGATCGGCCCCCAGGCCGGGCCGTCGGCCGCGGGGCGGTCGACCGTGGGCCTGTACCACCTCGCGTGGGAGGTGGACACCCTCACGGAACTGCAGCGCGTCTCAGTGAAGCTCGCGGAGTCGGGCTCGCTGGTCGGGGCCTCCGACCACTCCACCACCAAGGCGCTGTACGCCAAGGACCCCGACGGGATCGAGTTCGAGGTGTCGTGGCTCGTACCCGCCGCCCTGCTCGACGAGAAAACCCTCGCCGGACGTTCCCAGATCCGGCCGCTCGACATCGCGAAGGAGCAGGAGCGGTACGGAGCCGAGACTCGCGGCGGCGTCGGCGTCTCCATTTAGCGCAGGAGTAGCCCGTCTCACCGCAAAACGGCCCCAGCCCGACAAGATCACAATTATCGTGATCTAGAGCAGTGCGCCGTGAAGCGACCAGGGATGGGCCTGTGCTGGACAGAGACCACGACGTGACGTCCACCGAGACTCCGAACGACAACGTCCGGTCTCCCGTGGACACGACGAAACCGAGCATCTCGCGGGTCTACGACGTCATGCTCGGCGGCAAGGACAACTTCGCCGTCGACCGTCAGGTGGCGGAGATGGCACTGCGGATCGCCCCCGACGCACCGGCCGCCGCCCGAGCCAACCGTGACTTCCTGAGGCGGGTCGTCCGCCACCTGGCACGGGACGCCGGCGTGCGGCAGTTCCTCGACATCGGCTCGGGCCTGCCGACCCAGGGCAACGTGCACGAGATCGCCCAGGAGTTCGCACCCGACGCGCGCACCGTCTACGTCGACATCGACCCGATCGTGCTCGCCCACGGCCGCGCGATCCTGGCCAAGGACGGCAACACCACGGTCATCGAAGCGGACGTCCGCGACCCGGAGTCGATCCTCGGCCACCCCGAGGTCACGCGGCTCATCGACTTCTCCGAGCCCGTCGGCCTGCTGCTTTTCGCGATCCTGCACCACCTGAACGACGACGAGGACCCGGAGGGGATCGCCGGGCGGTACCGCGACGCCCTGTCCTCCGGCAGCTACCTCGCCGTCTCGCACTTCCACAACCCCGGTGACGCGCATCCCGAGGTGTCGGCTCAGGCCTCCTCGGCCGAGAGGCTGTTCAACGAGAACCTGGGCACCGGGCGGTGGCGCACCCACGACGAGATCGTGTCCTATTTCGGCGATCTGGAGCTCCTTGACCCGGGGCTCGTCCCGCTGGCGGAATGGCGGCCGGAGCCGGACGTCGTCCCCGAGCAGGGGATCACGTATTACACCTTCGTAGGAGGTGTCGCCCGTAAGGGGTGAACCGCCCCCCGTCAGGGAGATCGTTGCGCGCATCGGTTGACAGGCGTCGTCGCAGGCGATGATGCTCGAAGAGGTCCGCCCGACTACAGGAAGGCGGAACTTCCCGATGACGAAGGTCCACGGACGCCTGTCGCCGGCTTCGACGCCGGACATCCTCTACACCGACGACCAGCTCAGCATCCGGTGCTCGGGCCGCGGCCGCATCCGGCTCAGCGGGCAGATCGACGTCACCAACAGCGACGCCGCGATCAAGGCCCTGCTCCTGCTGTACGGCGGTGGGCACGCCCCGACCTGCGACGTCGAGGACCTGGAGTTCATCGACCTCTACGGCCTGCGCACCCTCGCCCTGCTGTCCGACGACCCGGTCGATCATCCGGTGCGGCTGAGCAACGTCCAGCCCGGGCTCGAGCGTGTCCTCGAACTGCTCGCCTGGCCCACCTTCGCGATCACCTAGGACTCCCCACCGAGGAACAGCCCCGTCCGCCCGATTTCCGGCCCGGTGCGAGTTTCTGCCGTGCCCGATGGAGGAAAGGTAGGAACGACGGCCTCACGGCCGCTCGAGTCCACGTCATCGAACCCCCCGGTTCATGCCAGGAGGGGTCATGACAGACATCCGGGCGGGCGGATGTTCCTGACCCGCTTGCTCACGACGTCGGCCACGCTGCTGCGCGGCGTGCTGCCCGACCCTCTCAAGGACGTGGTGCCGGCCGTACGCCAGGTGCGGCCGTGTCCCGCCGGCCTGCGGATCGACCTGCACGGCATCGGCGCCCCCGGCACCGAGCGCGCGGCCAGGCGGCTGGAGAGGCGGCTGTGTGCGCTCCCCCAGGTGGACAGGGCGGAGGTCAACGGACGGCTCGGCAGCGTATTCATCGGATGCGACCCGGCGATGGTCGACGAGGACGAGCTGATCGCGATCGTCGCCGAGCTCGACGATCAGGAGGACCGTGCCCCCCATGCGCCGGCCCGCCTGAGGGAGGAGCATCTGCGCGCGACGGTCCGCCTGGCCGCCGGCGTCGGCGGGATCGGGCTGGTCTTCGCGGGCAGGGCCGCCAGACTTCCGCGTCTGCCGCTCCTCGTGCCCTCGGTGCTGCATCTCGCGAACTCCACCCCGGCCCTGCGCGAGCAGTTGGACCGACGCCTGGGCCATCGCGCCACCACCGCGATGTTCACCGCGGCGACGCTGGTGACGCAGACGCTGGCGTTGCGGCCGCTCGGTTTGCTCGTTCAGTCGATGGTGTCCACCGGCCACTACGTCGAGGCCCTGGCCGGACGGCGCGCATGGGAACAGCTCGAGGAGGGGCTCGCCCGGAAGGCCGGAGCCTACCGGCACATCAGGACCCCGACGCGGGAGCGGCCCTGCCCCCTGCCCCACGGCCCGGTCGAGCGTTACGCCGACCTCGCCAGCCCGGCCACCGTGGGGGCGTACACCGTCACCCGGCTGCTCACGGGCAGCGGCGATCGGGCCCTGTCCGTCCTGATCTCGACAACCCCCGAGATCGCGGGTGTCACCCGTGACGCCTTCTCCGGGGCGATCGGCCGCGCCCTCGGACGGCATGACATGGTCGTCCTGGACGCCACCTGCCTGCGCACCATGGACCGCGTCGACACGGTGGTCCTCGACGCGGACAGCCTCACAACCGGCTCGTGGACGATCGACCGGCTCGTGCCCGTCGGCGACGGCACGGACACCGGAGATCTGTACGCGCAGCTGTACAACTTGATCGACTTCACCGATCCGACCGCCACCGGGTCCGGGGACGGCGTCGTGGTGAAGCCACTCGATGATCTGGACGCGCATCTCCCGGCCGAGGCCTCCGCATGGCGGGAGCGCGGGTTGCGGCCCATCGGTGTGACCAGGCAGGGCAGTCTCGTCGCGGTCGTCGGGCTGGGCCACGAGATCGACTCCATGGCCGAAGCCGTCGTCGCCAAGGCCAAGGCGGCGGCGACGACCGTGATCCTCGCGGGAGGAGACGAAGGCCTCGCCCGGCGACTCGCCGTCGGACGAACCGCCCCCGGCGGTTCCGAGCTCGCGGACACGGTCTACGAGCTCCAGTCCGAGGGCCACTGCGTCCTGGTGGTGTCGCGCGGCTGTCGTGCGGCGCTGGCCCAGGCCGACCTCGGCGTCGGCGTCATGAGCGAATCGGGCCCCGTGCCGTGGGACGCCGACGTGGTGGGCCACTCCGAGGGCGTCCACCTGCTGCTGAGCTGCCTGCCCACCGCGGTGCGGGTCAGCAGGAACGGCGTGCGGCTCGGCGCCGCGGCGGGCGTCGTCGGCGGCCTGCTCGCCGTCGCAGGTCCCGAGACGACGGCGCTGAACCGGGCGCAGTTCGTAAGCGCCGGCGTCTCGGCCGTGGCCCTGATCCTCGGAGAGTGGGCCGGGCAGAGCGCCGGCCGGGTCACCGCGCCGCTGCGAGCCGACACCACGCCCTGGCACGCCATGTCGGCCAAGGACGTCCTGTCCCGGCTGGGCTCGTCCAGCCGGGGCATCGCCGAGGCGGAAGCCGTACAGCGGAGGGAGGCGCAACCCGACGGTGAGCCTCAGGGTCCGCCGTCGCTGATGCGCACGACGTTCGAGGAGCTGGCGAACCCGCTGACGCCCGCCCTGGCGGCGGGGGCGGGCATCTCCGCCCTGATCGGATCGGTCCTCGACGCCGTGCTGATCGGCAGCGTCATGACGATCAACGCCTTCCTCGGCGGCGTTCAGCGGTCCAGGGCCGACCGCGCGCTGACCCGGCTCACCGAGGCCACCGCCGTACGCGTGCGGCTGCTCCGTCCTGAGGGGACGGTCGAGGCGTTCAGGGAGGACCTGGCCCCCGGCGACGTCGTGGAGTTGCGCGCCGGCGACGCCGTGCCGGCCGACGCGCGAGTGATCAAGGCGGTCGGTCTCGAGGTCGACGAGTCGACGCTCACCGGCGAGTCGCAACTGGTCACCAAGACGGCCTCGCCGACGGTCGCCACCGCCGTCGCCGACCGGAGCTCGATGGTGTACGAGGGCACGACGATCGCGGCGGGCAGTGCCCGCGCGGTGATCGTCGCGACGGGGGACATGACGGAGTCGGGGCGCAGCGCGAAACTCGCCGGGGAGGCCGCTCCGCCGACCGGCGTCGAGCTGAGGCTGCGCGAGCTGAGCAAGCGCATCCTCCCCGTCTCGATCGCGTCGGGCTTCGTGCTGCTGGCCACCGACCTGTTCCGGGGCCGGCCGCTGGCCGGCGCGCTCGCGCCGGCGGTGAGCCTCACCGTCGCCGCCGTGCCGGAAGGGCTGCCCTTCGTGGCGACCGTCGCGGAGCTGGCCGCGGCACGCCGGTTGTCGAAGCGCGCCGCCCTGGTGCGCAACCCGTCCACGATCGAGGCGCTCGGCCGGGTGAACGTGCTGTGCTTCGACAAGACGGGGACGCTGACGGAGGGGCACATCAGCCTGCGACACGTGTCCGACGGCCGGGAGAGCTGCTCCGTCGACGATCCGTCTCAGGCGCTGAAGCGAGTCGTCGCCGCGGCCGTGCGCGCCTGTCCCAAGACGGGCGGCGGCCGGGTCATCGCCCACCCGACCGACCGCGCGGTCGTCGAAGGCGCCGAGCGCATGGGCGTGACGCCGGGCGAGGGACTGGCCACCTGGGAACGCGTCGACGAGTTGCCGTTCGAGCCCGGGCGCGGCTATCACGCCGTGCTCGGTCGCACGGAGTCGGGACACCTGCTCAGCGTCAAGGGCGCGCCCGAGATCGTGCTCACCCACTGCACCACGATGTTCGACGGGAAGCGCCAGGTCCCGTGTGACGACGCCGCGCGGCGGGCGCTGGAACAGGAGGTCGACAGGCTCGCGCGTGCGGGCGACCGCGTCCTCGCGGTCGCGCAGCGGCCCGCCTCCGATCGGCGGGACCTCGACGAGTCGCGCATCGACGACCTCTGCTTCCTGGGCTTCCTCGGCCTCGCCGATCCGGTGCGCCCGACGGCGGCGGAGAGCGTCGACCGGCTCGTCCGCGCCGGCGTCCGGATCGTCATGGTGACCGGCGATCATCCGAGCACCGCCGAGGCCATCGCCGTCGAGCTCAACGCGTTGAACGGCGGGCGCGTCATGACAGGGCCCGAACTGGACGAAATGGACGACGAGGCCCTGATGAAGCTGCTGCCCGAGGTGGCGGTCTTCGCCCGGGCTACGCCGGCTCACAAGGCGCGGATCGTCACCCTGTCGCGCCAGGCAGGAGAGGTCGTCGCGGTCACGGGCGACGGCGCCAACGACGCCCCCGCCATCCGCATGGCCGACGTGGGCATCGCGTTGGGCACGCGGGCCACCCCCGCCGCCAGGGGCGCGGCCGACCTCGTGGTCACCGACGATCGCATCGAGACGATCGTCGACGCGATCGTCGAAGGCAGAGCCATGTGGGGCTCGGTCAGGGACGCGCTGAGCATCCTGCTGGGCGGGAACATCGGGGAGATCGCCTTCACGGTGGGATCGAGCATGCTCGCCGGGCGGAGCGCGCTGAACGCCCGCCAGCTCCTGCTGGTCAACCTGCTCACCGACATGGTGCCGGCCATGGCGGTGGCCGTGAGGCCGCCCACGGCGACCGATCCGGAAAGGCTCCTGGCAGAAGGACCGGAGGCGTCACTCGGAGCCACGCTGACCAGGGACATCTACCTGCGGGCCGCCATCACGGCGACGGCCGCAACGGCCGCGTGGACGCTGGGACGCGTGACCGGCACCCGGGGCAGGGCGGACACGATCGGGCTGGTCGCCCTCGTCTCCGCGCAGCTGATGCAGACCCTGACCAACGGCGGGAGGGACAAGTTCGTCCTGCTGGCCGCCGTGGCGTCGCTCGGCGTGCTGTGGGCGATCGTCACCGTCCCCGGTGTCAGCGGGTTCTTCGGATCCCGTCCGCTCGGTCCGCTGGCCTGGTCCATCGCCCTGGGAAGCGCGGCGGCCACGACGCTCGCCGGCGTGCTGCTCCAGCCGATCGCCGAGGCCGTACGCGAAGCGGAGACGGAAACGGGGTCGGAGGAGCCGAGGATGGAACCGGAGCCCGAAGCCGCCTGATCTAGGCGTCAGACGGCTCGGAAGTCGGCGAAGTCGAAGCCGGGGGACACCACGCAGCTCACGAGCACACCCTCGGAACCCGCCGGGCGAGCCGCCTGCCAGGTCCCCGCGGGAACGAGCGCCTGAGGCACCTGACCGTGCTCGACCTCGGGACCGAGCGTGATCGTCCGCTCCTCGCCCGGCCGGTCGCCGGCGCCTCCGAGTACGAGGGACAGCGGGCCGCCACGGTGCCAGAACCAGACCTCGTCCGAGCGGACCACGTGCCACACCGACTCCTCTCCCGGGTTGAGGAGGAAGTAGATGCCGGTGGCGCTCTGACGCGGGCCGCCATAGCCGGGCGGCTCGAAGCTCGTGTTCGTCCGCCAGGTCTCGCGGAACCAGCCGCCCTCGGGATGCGGGAGCAGGTCGAGTGCCTCGGCGACGACCGGTCGCTCCTGGACCGCGACGTACGCGCCGGTCACATCCCTGCGCAGGAACCTGACCCGCCCGTCGTCGTCGACGGCGACGACCGGCTCGGGACCTTCGAACGCCTCGCCTGCGACGCGCAACGCGTCCGCGTCGTCGGACGCGGAGACTGAGGGCCCGCCGGGATAGGAGGCCAGGGTCATGACCAGCACGCCGCCGATCGTACGGCAGGCCTCGGCGCGGACGGCACATGCCCTGCCCGGGCGCGGATCAAGATCGGCGGATCCGGGGTCCTAGACTCCGATTCATGCGGCGACTGAGCAGCACCGTGGTCGTGGTGGCGGGAGATCATGCGGCGGACGTGGTCTCCGCGCTCGACGGCCTGCACAACGTGCGGGCGATCACTCGCGGCGAACGTCCGGCGGCGGACGTGACCGAGTCGGTGACCCGCGCGCGGGCGACCTACGTGGTGCACGACGCCGATCCCCTCGGCGACGTCGGCACCGCCTGGGCGGACTTCTTCGACGGCGCCGCACCCACCGGAGGGCTGGAGATCGCGATAGAGGCCGCCCTCACCGGGCTGCGCGGCGACCGTCTCGTCCTTCCCGACTACTACGTCGTCCTCGACCCCGACGACCTGCCGGCCACCCGCCGCCACTGGTGGCTGGGCGTGCTCGCCGGAGCCGCGCCGACCCGCGTCGTGCCCGCCCCGGCGTCCGCGGCGGCCGTCGGAGAACTGCTCGGGCACCTCGCCCCCGGCCGGTGGTGGCCCGACGACCTCGACGGCTGGCTGCGCGGGCTGCCTCAGGCCGTACCGGACCGGGTCGGGCTACCCGGCGATCCCTCCATGCGCGGCGCCTGAGCCGTCGACCCCGGTGAACGCGATGCCTGCCGAGCCGCCGACCGAGCGGATTCCGCGGTTCGGCGGCGATTCTTCCGCAACCGCTCGGACACCGCCGCGACGAGGTCGTCGAAGGACGGGGTGAGGCCCCGCGTCTCGCTGGACGGGCCCGCGCGCATCCAGACGTCCAACCTCGCCGACCAGGACATGGATGCCGATCGCATGTGACGTCGCCGACCCTCGCGCGTCATGCGAAGGACGAGTGACCCCTGCCCCCTCAACCTCTGGCGGGAGAAGCCGTCGATGTCCTCCCACGGAATCGGCTCCGAGGTCAGCCGTCGATCGTGGAAGCCCGCAGGACCCACCCGGATGACCACGGGATCGCGGGCGAGGAGCGGCCGCACCCAGCGGTAGACCTGGAGGACGAAGAGCAGCACCACCACGCAGCCGATGGCGATTTCGTCCCCGCTTGCGGGCTCGAGCACCATGTACTTGATCACCATGTATGCGCCAAGGATCACGAAAGGGACGACGCCGAGAAGTGTCAGCAACACCTTCGCCACGGACCTGCGCCATTCCCGTACACCGTCGTCCGGCAACTCCACCGCCGCCCTCCGTTCGCACTGGCGCGCCACTCGGGGCACAGATCGGATGATCTCACCGCGAACGCGCACTAGGGTGGCGCGGGTGGACATCGACGCGTGGTGGACGCTCATCGAGCGCGCACGTACGGCCGTCGGCGACCGGGCCGACGACAGAAATCTCCCCGATGACCCGTTGCCGCGCGCTCTCACGGATCTGCTCGCCGAACTGGACGCGGCCGAGATCATCGAGTTCGCACTGCTTGAGATCCGGGTCACCGACTCCGCCTACGTCCGGTCGCTCTGGAACGCGGCGTACCTCATCGAGGGCGGCTGCGGCGACGACGGCTTCATGGACTTCCGCGACGGGCTCGTCCTGCAGGGACGGGAGACGTTCACGCGCGCCGTCGCCGATCCCGACTCGCTGGCCGACCTGCCGGTCGTGAAGCTGATGGGCCGCGACAACGGCGGGTGGATCGGCTACGAGGGCCTCTCGTACCTGGCGCGCGAGGCGTACGGCCGGGTCATGGGCGAGATCGGCTCGTTCGACGCGGCGATGGAGGCCGCCGTGCCGCACCTGGACCGGCCCGCCCGCGCGTCCGGCGAGGACTGGGACGTGGAGGACGACGACGAGAACCGCCGCCGCCTTCCCCGCCTCTCGGCCCTGTTCCTCGGCGAGGAGTTCACCGGCGAGGACGGCTGACGCGTCCGCTCAACCCGCGCGCTCGGCCGCGCTGCGCTCGACGCAGAACTCGTTGCCCTCGATGTCGGCCAGCGTCGCCCATCCGGTGCCGTCCTCACGCCGATGGTCGCCGAACATGGTCGCGCCGAGCGTCAGGAGCCGCTCGACCTCCTCGTCCCGGGTGCGGTCCTGCGGCTGCAGGTCCAGGTGCAGCCGGTTCTTGATCGTCTTGCCCTCGGGCACCTGGATGAACAGCAGCGAGACGCCCGGCGTCTTCACCAGCGCCTCCGGGTCGCCGGGGTTGTCGTCCTCGCCGAGCGAGCCGCCGAGCACCTCGGCCCAGAAGACGGCGAGCCGGTACGCGTCGGCGCAGTCGATTGTCACGTGTCGCACGGAAGAGGTCATGGTGGTCATTGTGTGTTCGGCACGACACCACGGTCCAATCGATATCGGCCGGGTCAGCGGCGGGTCATCTCCATGATCCAGTTGGTGACCCAGGTCTGTCCCTCGTCCACGGAGAACGCCTGCTCCCAGCGGGCGGTCGTCTCCGTGATGCCCGACCAGACGAAGCGCGCCAGGATCTCCTTGCCGGCGTAGGTGTCGTAACCGAGGAACTCACCCCTGCCGTCGGTGAAACGGCCGACCACCGGGGGGTACAGCTTGCCGGTCGTCGAGCTGGACCAGTACAGCGACCACTCCTCGCGCTCGACGTCGAACAGCCGGATGGTGAGCCCGCTGAAGCCCTTGGTGGTGAACTCGATCTCGTCGAAGTTCGCGCCGCCCGCGAAGTGCCGTGAGGCGTGGCTGACCGCGGGGAACTCCTCCCACTCGCTCGTCTCGTCGAGATAGTCCGTCCGCCGGCGGTTGGCGACGTCCCAGGTGCCGGTGAGGAAGTCGAAGTCGTTCATGAGCGGTCTCCTGTGGTGCCTTCGGGGAGCGAGTCGGCGAGGTAGGCGTCGAGGTCGGGGTGGTCGGACGCGAACACGTGGCGAACCCAGGCGTCGCGTTCGTGCAGGATCGGCGGCAACTCCCACACACAGCCGATCAGCGGGCCGGCCAGCCGTATGAAGTTGGTGGAATCGTGGTCCGGGCAGCCGAGCACCGACTGGCCGGCCACCGCGCCGGCGAAGTGCAGGGCGTTGTCCCACATCCAGCTGTAGGCGTTGAGGTAGGCGCCGTCGTCCCCGCCCCGGTGGAGGACGACGAAGGTGGCGGGCGGCGTGCCGTCCGGTTCCGGCAGGATCTCGGGAAGGATCGCGTAGGCCGCCTTCTCGATCTCGGGATCGATGCCGGCCGGGTCGGCGGACACGTGGTACCGCTTCACAAATCGGCCGCCCACCTCGACCGGTGGCGGCACCCACACCAGTTTCTCTGCGAAAGCCATGGCTGGACCCTAGGGCCGCTCCACTGCCATCTTGTGTCAGTGAAGTCGAGCCGCCTTCTGTCCATCCTCCTGCTGCTGCAGACGAAGGGCCGGATGACCGCCGCCCAGCTCGCGGCGGAGCTGGAGGTGTCCGTGCGGACCGTGTACCGCGACGTCGAGTCGCTGCACGCGGCGGGCGTGCCTCTCTACGGGGACGCCGGGCACTCCGGCGGCTACCAGCTCGTCGCCGGTTACCGCACCCGGCTCACCGGGCTGAGCGCACCGGAGGCGGAGGCGCTCTTCCTCTCCGGCGTACCCGGGCCCGCGGCCGAGCTCGGCCTCGGCTCGGCTCTCGCGGCCGCCCAGCTCAAGCTGCGTGCCGCGCTGCCGACTGAGCTGCGCGCACAGGCCGATCGCATGCGGTCGCGCTTCCACCTCGACGCCCCCGGCTGGTACGCGCAGGACGACGAGGTGCCCCACCTTCCTCAGGTCGCGGACGCGGTGTGGAACAGCCGCGTGCTCGACGTGCGATACCGCCGCTGGAAGGCGCCGACCGACGTGGACAGGCGACTGGAACCGTACGGCCTGGTGCTCAAGGCCGGGCGCTGGTACGTCGTTGCCGGGCCGGGGCCGCGCACCTACCGGGTCGACCAGATCCTCGCCCTCGACGTGCGGGACGAGGAGTTCGCTCCACCCGAGGACTTCGATCTGGGCGCCTACTGGGAGGGCTACCAGGCCGACTTCCACTCCCGTCTGCGGCGGGGGGAGGCGATCGTCCGCCTCGCGCCGCAGGCCGCGTCCCGTCTCACCGGCGCGGCCGCACAGGCACTGGCCGAGACGGGGACCGAGGAGGCGGACGGCTGGATCCGCGCGGTCCTGCCCATCGAATCCCAGGACCACGCGCACGGGACGTTCCTCGCCATGGGCGCCGAGGTCGAGGTCCTCGGGCCGCCGGAACTGCGCGCCCGCCTCGCTGCGACGTCCCGTGCTCTGGCCGCCCGGTACGCCCCAGGCTGAGAAAATCGGACATTTGGCCCATAATTGCCGTGCGGCTTCGGCCGGATTCAGGAGGCATCGAACTTTCCGATCGGCGCCCGCATCTGGTCGGGGGGTGCCGAGCGCCCGGAAGGGGGAACAGCGTGTCGTCGAGCGCGGAATCGGATGTGGACCTGGTGCGTGCGGCCCAGGACGGGGACGCGACCTGCCTCGGACTGCTCGTGTCGCGACACCAGGCCGGCATGCGGGCGGTCGCGTTGAGCATGCTCGGATACGGGCCCGACGCCGAGGACGCCGTCCAGGACGCCATGCTGACCGCGGTCCGGCGGATCGGCGATCTGCGGGATCCGGCGGCGGCAGGCCCGTGGTTGCGCGCGATCGTACGGAACGAGTGCCGGATGCGCCTGAGGAGATCGAGCGCCATGCCGTTCGGCGACCTGGAGGCCCTGGCTCCGCCGTCCAGCGAACCGACGCCGGAGGAACTGCTGGAGCACCGGTCGCTGCGGGACTGGGTCTGGCACGCGGTGGGCGAACTGTCCGAACCGGTGCGCATGGTGGCCCTCCTGCGCTATTTCAGCGACGTGTCGTCCTATGAGCAGATCGCCGCTCTGTGCGGGGTGCCGATCGGCACCGTACGCAGCCGGCTGAGCCAGGCGAGGACCAAGCTCGCCGACGCGTTGCGCGACACGGCCGACCGAGCACACGACGACGCGGCGTCGTTCGCCGCTGCTCGCCGCCAGGAGGCCGAGGAGATGATGGCGCAGGCGCAGAAGGGCGAGTTCGCCGGCGTCGTCGAGGAGCACTGGTGGCCCGACGCCGAGTTCGTCGCGCCCGGCGGCCACCTGCTCGGCCGCGACCGTTACGTCGCCGTCAGGGCGATGGAGCGCGACCTCTCCTTCGGCGTACGGCAACGCCTCACCGACGTGGTGGCCGGCCGGGACCTGACGATCTGGGAGGCGGACCTGATCAGCCCGCCCGACGACCCGGCCCACTGCCCTCCCGGCGTGGTCTGGCTGCAGGTCCTTCGCGAGGGCCGGGTGAAGCAACTCCGGCTGTTCCACCCGCGACCGGCGATGGAGGCCGCGGGTTGAGATCGGGCTGAGATCGGGCTGAGAAATCGACGGCGGCCCGACCGAACTTCCTGCCGGGGTGCCGCATCCGGATGACGTCAGCACAGGTCCGCCGTCCGGCGGGCCACGACGTCAGGGGACATGACATGAGTGCAACCGCCGCGCTTTCACCGGGGACGCGGGAGATCAGCATCGACGGGGTCCGGCAGGTCTTCCACGTCGCCGGCACCGGACCCGTGTGCGTGGTGCACTCCGGGGGGCCGGGCATCGAATGGGAGTACCTGCGGATGCCGGGCCTGGAACAACACCTCACCATGGTCTACCTGGAGCCGGTCGGCACCGGGGCCTCCGGTCGCCTCGACGACCCGCGCGAGTATCGGCTGGACACCTACGCCCGGTTCGTTCACGGTGTGGTCGAGCACCTCGGCGTGCCGAAGGTGTTCCTGCTCGGTCATTCGCACGGCGGATTCGTCGCTCAGCGGTACGCGCTGGATCATGCCGATCGGCTCGCCGGACTGATCCTGTTCGCCACGTCGCCGGTCACGGGCCCGGAGTTCTGGGCCGACGCGGTGGCCAACGTCAACCGCTTCCCCGAGCGGCACCCCGACCGGCGGGAGGCGGCCGAGATCCCCCAGGCGTTCCAGGACGCCGTCGGCGCGACCGACGACAAGGCGTTCACCGACGGTCTCCGCCGGGTCCTGCCCGCCTACTTCGACGACTACTGGGCGCACGAGCAGACGCTCGAGCCGATGCGCGCCGCGTTGCGGGCGTGGATCGACCCGCAGCGCGGGGAGGAGCCCGCGCCCTTCGACGTGCGGGACAGGCTCGGCTCGATCGAGCTCCCGACGTTGGTCGTCACCGGTGCGCACGACTTCATCTGCGGGACGCGCTGGGCGTCGATGTTGCACGAGGGCATCCCCGGTTCGCGGCTGACCGTCCTTTCTGAGAGCGGCCACATGGGCCACCTCGAGCAGCCGGAGACGTTCAACCGCGTGGTCGCCGAGTTCGCCCGCGCCTGACGATCGCCCGCGGCACTCGATCGCCCCGGGCGACCGGGCTCCGGGAGGAGGGACGTCACCATGGCGTCCCTCCGAGATCGTCAAGGATCCGTCTCGTGCACGTCCGCGACGCGCCCGGACGGGAGTGCGCAAGCCCCGGCCCAGTCGGCCTTCCCGCGTCGCGCGCGGCCTCCCGGCGATCGCGACACCGTGCGCCACGCCTTGAGCGGGCCTCCTGGCCTGCGGAGACTTCCCGAGCGATCATGACTCGTCGGCTTCAATCAGTCTCGGGGGAAAGATGATCAGCAAGCTCGTTACGGCCACGGCGGTCGCCGCCCTCGCGGTCGGACTGTCCGCGTCGTCGTCCTGGGCGGCCTCTTCAGGTTCCGCGTCGCGGACGCACGCGATGTGCGCTCCGGACAGCCCGTCGGCGTGCGCGGCCGTGCTGTGCCCGCAGGGCTACACCTGCGTGGCCTCGCCCAAGCAGTGCTTCACCACGCCGTGCCCGCAGGTCGACTGCGTCCCCGTGGCCACGACGTCCACGCAGCAGACCCGGGCCTCGCTGGTTCTCAGCGCCCACGCCCAGATCGGCAGCCCGTGGCCGCGCGCGGTGTTCGTCCGTACGATGCCCGCTCCCGTGCTCGTCCGCACGACCAGGACGTCCACGCCTGTGCTCGTGCGTACGACACGGACCACGACGGAGACCACCGGCCCGGTGATCGTCCGCACGACCCGGACGACGAGCCAGGGGACCGGCCAGACCACGGTGACGACTCAGACGACGCAGACGACTCAGACGACCGGCCAGACGGCGCAGTCCACCGGCCCGGCGCTCGTCGGCACGGCGGGCGGGCCCACGCCGTAATCCGCGCCGCGGACGCCGTACGGAGAGTCGGGGGCCGCTTCCGATGATCGGGAGCGGCCCTCGGCCCGGGCTCCTCCCGGGGCGGACGCGCTGCCGGGATCAGCCCGGGGCCTGCTCGTAACGGATGAGCCGGGCCTGCATGTCGGGATACGGCGAAGCCGCGGGGACGGCCCGGCCGTCACGGACGGCGACCGCGACCTCGGCGGCGGCGTCGATCGCGACGCGGTAGGGCAGGGAGCCCGTGCTCACGCGGCGGACACCGACTCCGGCGAGCTCGTCGATCGAAAGCGCAGGCACCACGAGCACGTTCAGCGGAACCCCGATGCCGGCCGCCAGTTCACGGAGCACGGACGGCTCCGCGGCGCCCGGGACGAAGACTCCGTCGGCGCCCGCTTCGACGTAACGGGCCGCGCGGTCGAGCGTCGCGTCGACCGTGGCGTCCTGGCCGAGCCAGTACGTGTCGACGCGGGCGTTGACGAACAGGCCGGGGCGGCGGCGTTTGATCTCCGCCACCTTCGCGGCGTGCGCGTCCGGGGATGTCAGTCTCCCCGCGGAGCTGTCCTCGATGTTGATCCCGGCCACGTCGAGCGCCGCGACGTACTCGGCCACCTGGTCGGGTTCGTCGGCGTAGCCGTCCTCGACGTCCACGCTGATGTGACAAGGAAGCCGCGACAGCGCGCGGGCGAGGGAGAGGTTCGCCTCCCGCGTCGAGCGGCCGCCGTCCGGGCGGCCGAGGCTGGAGGCGACACCGAAGCTGGTGGTGCCGATCGCCGCGAAGCCGGCGTCGAGGAACGCCAGTGCGGACGGCACGTCCCAGGCGTTGGGAAGGACCAGAGGCCTGTCGGCGTAGTGGAGTTCGCGGAAGGTCATAGCCATCCGGCCACGTTAGGCGCCGGTCGTTTCGGCGGCGATGGAAGTGCGGCGGCGTTTCCCGTGCCCCGGACCGTCTCCGGAACGAGGACGTCCAGGCCGGCCGCCGCGGGCCGGCCTGGACGTCAGCGATCAGACATCTGTGATCAGACGGCAGTGATCAGACGAGGTCGAAGCGGTCGAGGTCCATGACCTTGGCCCACGCCGCGACGAAGTCGTTCACGAACTTCGCCTTCGCGTCATCGCTCGCGTAGACCTCCGCCACCGCGCGCAGCTCGGAGTTCGACCCGAAGACGAGGTCGGCCCGGCTGCCGGTCCACTTGACCTCGCCCGCGGCGTCGCGACCCTCGAAGGTGTTCGCGTCCTCGGACGTCGCCTTCCACGTCGTGCCCAGGTCGAGCAGGTTGACGAAGAAGTCGTTGGTCAGCGACCCGGGGGTCGCGGTGAAGACGCCGACCTGCGACTGCTGGGCGTTCGCGCCCAGGACGCGCAGGCCGCCCACGAGGACCGTCAACTCGGGGGCGCTCAGGGTGAGCAGGTTCGCCCGGTCGATCAGCAGGTACTCGGCGGGCAGGCGGTTGCCCTTCCCGAGGTAGTTGCGGAAGCCGTCGGCGGCCGGCTCGAGCGCGGAGAACGACTCCACGTCGGTCTGGTCCTGCGACGCGTCCACGCGGCCCGGCGTGAAGGGGACCTCCACGTCGAAGCCGGCGGCCTTGGCGGCCTGCTCGACGCCCGCACCGCCGGCGAGCACGATCAGGTCGGCGAGCGAGATCCGCTTGCCACCGGTCTGGGCGGCGTTGAAGGTCTCCTGGATCCCTTCCAGGGTGCGCAGCACCGTCGCGAGCTGGTCGGGGTCGTTGACCTCCCAGCCGTTCTGCGGCTCGAGGCGGATGCGCGCGCCGTTGGCGCCGCCGCGCTTGTCGCTGCCGCGGAAGGACGAGGCCGAGGCCCACGCGGCGGACACGAGCTGGGACACCGACAGTCCCGAGGCGACGACCTGCCCCTTGAGGGAGGCGACGTCCTCGGCGTCGACGAGCTCGTGCGTCAGCGCGGGCAGCGGGTCCTGCCAGAGCAGCGTCTCGGACGGGATCTCCGAGCCGAGGTAGCGCACGACCGGGCCCATGTCACGGTGGGTCAGCTTGAACCACGCGCGGGCGAAGGCGTCCGCGAACTCGTCGGGGTTCTCGTAGAAGCGACGCGAGATCTGCTCGTAGACCGGGTCGACGCGGAGGGCGAGGTCCGTGGTCAGCATTTTCGGGGCGTGGCTCTTCGACGCGTCGTAGGCGTCGGGGATGGTGCCCGCGCCGGCGCCGTCCTTCGCCACCCACTGGTGCGCACCGGCGGGGCTCTTGGTCAGCTCCCACTCGTACGCGAACAGGTTGTGGAAGAAGCCGTTGCCCCACTGGGTCGGCGTGCTGGTCCACGTGACCTCGAGGCCACTGGTGATCGCGTCGGCGCCCTTGCCGGTGCCGTAGCTGCTCTTCCAGCCGAGACCCTGGTCCTCGATCGAGCCGCCCTCGGGGGCGACGCCGACGTGGTCCGCCGGGCCGGCGCCGTGGGTCTTGCCGAAGGTGTGGCCACCCGCGATCAGGGCGACCGTCTCCTCGTCGTTCATCGCCATCCGGCGGAACGTCTCACGGATGTCGCGGGCGGAGGCCAGCGGGTCGGGGTTGCCGTTCGGGCCCTCCGGGTTGACGTAGATGAGGCCCATCTGGACCGCGGCGAGGGGAGTCTCGAGGTCCCGGTCGCCGGTGTAGCGCTCGTCGCCCAGCCAGGTGGTCTCGGGGCCCCAGTACACGTCCTCGTCGGGCTCCCAGACGTCCGCACGGCCGCCGGCGAAGCCGAAGGTCTTGAAGCCCATCGACTCCAGGGCGACGTTGCCGGTGAGGATCATGAGGTCGGCCCACGAGATCTGCTGGCCGTACTTCTTCTTGACCGGCCACAGCAGACGGCGGGCCTTGTCGAGGTTGCCGTTGTCCGGCCAGCTGTTGAGGGGGGCGAACCGCTGCTGACCTGCGCCGGCGCCGCCGCGGCCGTCGCTGATCCGGTAGGTGCCCGCGCTGTGCCACGCCATGCGGATCATGAACGGTCCGTAGTGGCCGAAGTCGGCGGGCCACCAGTCCTGCGAGGTGGTGAGCACCTCCAGGATGTCCTGCTTCACGGCCGCAAGGTCGAGGCCCTTGAACGCCTCGGCGTAGTCGAACTCCTCGCCGAGCGGGTTGGCCACGGCGGGGTTCTTGGCGAGGATCTTCAGGTTAAGCCGCTCCGGCCACCACTGGCGGTTGCCGCCGCCCTGGGTCGGATGCGAGGCGCGCCCGTGCGCGACCGGGCAGCCGCCGCCCTCCGTCTTCTCGTCTGTGACGATTGCGTCATTGTTCTCAGACATGGAAATCCTTCTGAACTAGCGGATCACGTGATCAGAAACTGCGGGCGGTGGAACAGTCGGGGCACAGGCCCCAGTAGATGACGTCGGCCTCGTCGATCGAGAAGCCGTGGTCGTCGGACGCGGTGAGGCACGGCGCATGGCCGACCGCGCAGTCGACGTCGGCGACTGCACCACACGACCGGCACACGACGTGGTGGTGGTTGTCCCCGACGCGTCCCTCGAACCTGGCCGGACTGCCGGCCGGTTCGATGCGGCGGACGAGTCCCGCCGCGGTGAGCGCGTGCAGGGCCTCGTACACGGCTTGCAGGGAGACGTGGCCTACGCGATCACGCACCCCGGTGGCGATCGCCTCGACACCGAGGTGATCACCGTCCCGGACGGTCTCGAGCAGTGCTACGCGGGCGGCCGTCACCCGCAGTCCTGCCCCGCGCAACTCCTCGGCGCTGGTCGGAGTCTTGGGTGCGGTCATGACGCCAAACCTTACCGCCATAAACACGAACTATCCAAGAGAACGAATAATCCAAGTTTGTGGTCGCGCCAGCCGGAGTGCCCCGTCACCGCACGCCCGATCGCCCCGACATGACGCACTGTCCGGACCCGGCGTCAGGCCGTATCGGACTGGTAACAACATCTCGCCCTTAAGTAAGCGAATGCGTACTGTCGCGATCCATGAGACCCCCCCTTGCGCTCATGGCCCTCGTGGCGCTCACCGCACTGTCCGGCTGCGGTTCCGACACGACCGCCGAGGACGCCCCCTCCGGCGCGCCGTCCGTCGTGGTCGCCAGCATCGCCTCGGTGACCGGCCTGCCGCCGATGCCGGACGAGGCGACCCAGGCGAAGTACATCGCCGCGCTCAAGGCGATCGACCCCGAGATCGTCGGCGACCAGGACGAAACCGAGATCGTGAATCACGGACGCGACCAGTGCGTCTCGGTCAAGGACTGGCCGAAGGAGCAGGCGAAGCTCGTCGGGTTGACCGCCAAGCGGTTCAAGACGCCCGACCACCCGGACGGTTTCGGCGCCGCGAAGAACAAACTGATCCTCGCGGCGGTGCGCAAGCACCTCTGCCCCGACTACTAGGCCGGAGACGCGAAAGCCCTGCTCGGGGGCAGGGCCGCCTCCCACTCGCCACCCGGCGACGCGGGGACCTCGGTCCCATCGCCACGACCCCGCTTCGTCCGCCGCGCTCCTGATCGCCGGTCAGATCACCGAGCGGATCGTGCCGCCGTCCACGCGGATCGTGGCACCGCTGACATAGTCGGCATAGGGACTGGCCAGATAGACGACGGCGCCCGCGATCTCCTCGGGACGGCCGAATCGACCGAAGTCGTTGGGAACGAAGTCACGGGCGGCGTTGCGCTCGATCTCCTCCCACGACTCCCCCCATCCCCGCTCCGGCGCCATCTCGGTGAGGAACCTCTCCACGGAGTCGACGAGGATCGCACCGGGGGACACCACGTTGGACGTCACACCGGTGCCCTTCAACTCCCGTGCCAGGGAGACGGCGAGGTTGTGCCGCGCGGCGAGCGACGCGCTGTAATGCGGCAGCATCGGCGTGGGCTGCGACGAGAGGCCGCCGCCGATCTGGATCACCCGGCCCCAGCCGCGCTCGCGCATCCCCGGCACCAGTCGCCGGATCATGCGCACCCCGGAGACCACGTTGACCTCGTACGTCCGGACCCACACCTGCGGGGTGGCATCGTCCCAGCCACTGTGGTCGTACGTGCCGGCGTTGTTGACCAGGATGTCGACCTCGCCCGCGGTGGCGGCCACCGCATCGGCGCCCTCGTCCGTGGCGAGATCGCCGATCGCCACGGCGACCGCGCCGATGTCCGCCGCCACCGTGCGGGCCCGAACCACGTCCCGCCCGTGCACCACGACGTCGGCGCCCTCGGTCGCGAGCAAGCGGGCGATCGCTTCGCCGAGTCCGGAACTCGACCCGGTCACGAGCGCCCGGCGGCCGGTCAGATTCACGTCCATTGAACTGCCCCTTCCCTCATGTATACACTCGTAGACATAACTTAACTCTACACTCGTATACATGACTGCCCCCAGACGCCGTGACGCCGTCGCCACCAGGGATGCCATCTTGAGGGCCGGCGTCGAGGGCTTCACCCGCCACGGCTACGACGGCATCGGAGTGCGCGAGATCGCCCAGACGGCCGGTGTCACGGCGATGCTCGTCAACCGGTACTTCGGCTCCAAGGAAGGGCTCTTCGCCGAAGTGGTGGAGGCGTCCATGGCCGACAGAACCGTCCTCACCGATGACCCGGCCACCCTCGCCCGCGACCTGGCGGCCGCACTGGTACGGCGCACCGCCCCGCACGCCGACGACCTCGACCCGTTCCTGCTCATGCTGCGCTCGGCACCCAACCCCCGGGCCGCGGAGATCCTGCGGGCCGGCATCGAGAAACACGTCGAGGCTCACGTGCTCGACGTCGCCCCTGAGTCACGTGGCACGGAACGCGCGGCCATGGCCCTGTCCGTCGTCGCGGGCTTCTGGCTGATGCGCAAGGTGATCGGCAGCACCTCTCTGAACGGCGCCGACGAGGCGGCACTCGTCCGGACGCTGGAGCAGTTGTTCACACTGCTCCTGCACCCCTAGGTTCACCGACGCACACCACCGGACGAGGCCCTCGGAGGATCACTCCGAGGGCCTTCGGTCTGGTCGACCGGATGCGTCATTGACCCTTCGCCGACACCGGGAACCATCGGTTCGCGATGATCTGAACCTTTCCCTTGCCCTTCGGAGGGATGTAGGCCAGCATCTCGTTGCGCTCCACGCTCGTGATGGACGACCTGACCGTCGAGGGCATCCCGAAGCCCTTCTGGAAGTCGCCGAAGTCGGAGCTCTCCCACGTCATGCCCGCGGCGTTGGCCTTGCCGCGATAGGACGCCTTGACGTCGACTCCGAACCACGCCAGAGCGCCACCTGATTTCGTGCGGACGGCGTAGACGGGGGTCGTGGCGGCGACCGCCTTGCTGGTCCCGGTCCAGTTGTTCCCCACGTACGCCTTGCGGGTGGCGAGGAGTCCTTGGTATTGGGCCTTTACCAGCCTGCCGAGGGTGAACTGCTTCGCCCAGGTGCTGCGGGTGCCACGGGTGATGACGTCCGCCAGCGCCGGGGCGACCTTGCCCGGTGAGACCACAAGGCCGGGGTCCCCGGCCGGCACCACGTCGGGGAAGTCCTCGACGTCGACTCCGGAGGCTATCGGTCCCGTCGCCGTCCTCGAGAACGGCGCGTACGCCACCCGCCACGGAGCGCCCGCCTTCTCTTGGACGAACAGCAGGATGTCCCGGGTGGCGGGCTTGGATCCGCTGTCGGTGGCCGCGGCGAAGAACCATTTGGGATACCCGGAGAACTTCGGCGCCGCGGCCAGCCCCGCCGTGTACTTCACCGGTCTGATCTTCAACCTGTTCTGCTTGAACACCTTGTACTGCGCGTTGTGGACCTGTTGCGCGGAACCGACCTCCACCTTGCTCGCCAGGCCGCTGTTCAGCTTGCCGTTGGCGGCGTTGATCCCCAGCATGTAGCGCTGGAGTGCCGTCATGGCCGCCTTCTCACTGAGGGCGGGAGTCGGCGACGGCGGCGGAGCCGGCGGTTTGCTGGCGGACACGGGCTTGCCGCCGTCGATGAAGCTGCATCCACCGACGACCAGGGGCAGGGCCACGACTGCGGAAACGAGGATGAGGCGCACCTTTTCTGCCTTTCAGGAAATTTCTTGCGTCAGTTGCCGACGGGTGTCGGGGGGCGGAAGTCGACGGGGATGCCCAGCTGAGCGAGCCAGCCACGCAGGCCCGCGACCATCAGGGGATCGGCCACGACCTGCGCGGCGTACTGGTTGAGGTCGACCTCGTTGCCCACCGGGTCGAGCAGCTTGGCGGGGCCCGTCCAGGACAACGTCCATCGGGCCTTGCCGTGACTGATCAGTACGCCCTCGATCGCGCGGGCCAGGACATTGGGCACCAGGTTCGGTGACTGCTGCCAGTTCAGCCGGACCAGTTCGTCGTAGAGGGCGGCGGACTGGTTCCGCGCCAGGGCCTCAAGGGCGGCGTCCAGGAAAGGCTGGTGCGCACCGACGACCCGCTGGCCCGCGACCGACAGGTCGTGCACCGGCTCTTCGTTGCGAGCCGCGTACATGCCCCTGGCGACCAGCTCCTCCCAGGGCAGCGGGCGCAGGCGGAGCGCCTCCTCGGTCCAGAAGGTCTGCTCCAGGGCGTTCGCGGCGACCGCCGGATCGCGGAGGAGGATCAGAGCGGGACGGGCATCGTGTGCGCGCGGGTGGTCGGGCAGAACCGCGATCGCTCCGAGCCGCTCCCGCAGGCTCGGGTGCGAGTCGTACGGACTGGTCTGCTCGCCTGCCCCGTCCGCCTGGGCGATCTCCGTAACGTGAGCGTTCACGAGGGCGTGGAAGCCCCCGAACAGGTTCGCCGGTCGGCTTCCCGCCATTCCGGTCATGCCGACGTACCTGTCGATGAACAGGTTCCACACGTCGTCGGTGCCGTGCACCTTACGCAGGGCGTTCGCGGCGGCGTCGCGGCCCGCGATGGTGACGGCGAATTCGTCGGCCTCCAGCTCCTGGGTGCGCGAAACGGTCTGGGAGACGCGCAGGAAGAGCTTGGCGTACGCGAAGAAGATCTTCTGGATCCAGGCGTGGTTGCCCAGCGACTGGACCGCGGCGAGGACGGCGATGCGGCCGCGGTACACCGGGGCCCCCAGTCGGGTGTGCGCGCCGCTGTAGTGGCCGAGTTCGTGGCCGAGCACCGCGCGCATCTCGTCCGCGGTGAGCGCCAACAGCAGCGGCATGCCGATGTACATGCGGCGGCGGCCCGCCCGCAGGCCCAGCCAGCTCGTGTCCTCGCTCACCGCCGCGTTCACCTCGGCGACCAGCCGGATCTCGTCCGGAGGCCGGGTACGCACCACCGCGGCCAGTTCCTCGACCGTCCGCCAGAGCGCAGGCTCCTGCTCACGGCCCACGGCGACGCCCGGCTCCGCGTGCGGTCTGCGCCTGTTGACCAGGACGAGGCCGCGCAGCAACGCCAGGGCGGCCAGCGTGAGAACAATGGCGATCTTCAGTGCACCGGAGGAGAGGTGCTGGACGGCGACGACGTCGAAGACCGCAGCCGCTCCGAGGACGGCGGCGACGAGCACGTAGAACCCGGCCAGAAGGCCGAATGCCAGCGCTGCCCGCATCGCGGTGACCATGTCAGGCTCCCTTGAGGATGTGGAGAGGTGTTCGAAATTGATGGGGGTGATGCACGTTGGATCGGAGTCGACTGTTCGAAGGCGGTAGGGCCCGATCCGCAGATCTGGAGTGCCCGGCGGCATGGGCTCGGGGGCGCATTCCACGCCCACAGGCACGTCGGGCTCGGCCGGACGGCAGTGGCGGAACGATGGAGGCCGCTACCCGTCCAGGGTGGCGCTAGTGGCCGGAGCGGGTGGGCGGCGCGTCCGTCGGGCGGCCCTTGGACGCTCCGTTCGGGTCGTCCTTGGTCGCACCGTTCGGGTGATCCTTGGACGCTCCGTTCGGGTGATCCTTGGACGCACCGTTCGGGTGGTCCTTGGGCGCGTCGTTCGGACGAGTGGAAGGGCCCTTGCCGGCACTCTTGAGGCGGTCCGCGCAGTAGGCCTCGACCTTGTCCTTGCCTCCGGCGACAGTGATCAGGCGGGTGAAGGCCGGATTGTCGAGGGCCTTGCCGCGGTTGCCGCCGGCACCGGCCTGGTAGGCGCGGCAGAGGCCGGCCAAGGACGGGGAGGGCGTGGACGGGGACGGCGACGCGGACGGGGAGACGCCAGGGAGGCGTCCGCCGGCTGCGGGGGCCTTGCCTGCGTCGTGAGTCGCAGTCGGCCGGGCACTCGGCACGCCGAAGCCCAGATATTCGGGGAGGTGTCCGGTACCGGCGACGAGTGCGGCGCTGCCCACGGCGGTGGCGCCGAGGGTGGCGGCCACCTTCAGCGTGACGAATTTCAGCAGCGCCGTCTTGATCATCGATTGCTTCCTTTGCTGAAGGGCGGGGATGAGATGGGCCTCACGAAAGGCCGCCACGGCCGCCTCCTCGCCGGCCTGCACGCCGTACTCGGCCGGGGCGGCCGCGGCGGCGAGAAGCTCGGCGAGCCGATCCGGACCGGCCGGTTCACCGCGCAGCAGCCGCTCCGCGGTGAACCGGTCGATTCGGTGAGATCGGTGTGTGCTCATCTCATGTCCTTCAGCGTCGAAGCCCCCGTTTGTGTCACTCCTCCTGTTCATTGCGTCGTCTCGTCTTCTTCGGCGGCTCCGGTGACGCCGTGGCCGGTTTCGGCAGGAAGGGCCGTACCGGGGCGCTCAAGGAGCTTGGCCAGCTTGCGCAACCCGCGGTGGGCCGCCGTCCGAACCGCCCCGGCCCGCTTGCCGAGCACCTGCCCGGCCCTCTGCGCGTCCAGCCCCATCACCACGCGCAGGAGCACCGCCTCGGCCTGGTCGCGGGGCAGCCGCGCGATCAACGCGAGCGCGGCGTCGGAGGCCACCGCGTCCAGCGCGGACCCAGCCGTGTCGTCGTCGCTCGGTCGGTCCGCCAGCTGCTCCATCGGCATGCTGTGGCTGGGCCGGCGACGCTCCCGGCGCAGGTGGTCCAGGGCACGGTGACGCGCGATCGTCGCCGCCCAGCCGCGGAACCCTTCGGAGTCCCCTCGAAACGACCCGAGGTCGCGGGCGATCTGCAGCCACGCCTCGGACGCCACGTCCTCGGCGTCGTCGCCCACAAGGACCCGCAGGTACCGCAGCAGGCCAGGTTGGGCGGCCCGGTAGATCACCCGGAAGGCGCCCTCGTCGCCGCTCTGAGCGGCGGCCACCGCAGCCGACAGGTCGGCCGGGTCGGCCCAGAGTCGCTGAGGCTCCGTCGGCGCCTTCGCCGGCTCGGATGCCACGAGCCTGTTTCGCAGATCGACGTCAGTAGCCGGAGCATCGCTCCCACCTGACCCGACTGCATCACGCACCGGCGAAATGATGGGCCATACCGGCTCGTAGTGGAAGTTATATGCACAAATTCGAGATGGCGGTTGCTGACCACGCGCGTTAACAGCCGAGTCCCACAGCTGTGCTGTGGGCGGCTAGGGGCCGTCGATCGAGTCAGGGCGTTGGTGCAGAATGCTCCGCATGACCAAGACAGTGAACCTGCCTGGCGGTACTGCTCTGCCGTTGATCGGTTTTGGGACCTGGCAGCTGGCGCCTGAGCAGGCGTACGAGTCGGTGCGTGCGGCGCTCGAGATCGGTTACCGGCATGTCGACACGGCGACCTTGTACCAGAACGAGGCGGAAGTCGGCAAAGCCGTGAAAGACAGCGGCCTGGACCGGGAGCAGGTCTTCGTCACCACCAAGCTCCGCCCGGCTGACGCGCGGCATGCCCGTCGAACGCTGGAGTCGAGTCTTCGGCTGCTCGGCACCGACTACCTGGACCTGTGGCTGATCCACTGGCCGACGGACCAGGACGAACTCATCTCGTCGTGGCAGGAGATGTTGTCCGCCAAGGACGCCGGACTGGTCCGCAACGTCGGGGTGAGCAACTACAGCCCGGAACTGATCGATCTGCTGACCGAGGCCACCGGACGGCAGCCGGCGGTCAACCAGATTCCGTGGAGCCCGGCGCAGCACGACCCGGCCCTGCTGGAGGAGCACCGCACCCGAGGGGTGGTCGTCGAGGGCTACAGCGGCCTGAAGAACACCGACCTGCACAACCCCGTCCTTACCGAGATCGCCCAGAGGCACGAGGTCACTTCCGCCCAGGTCGTCCTCCGCTGGCACCTGGAACACGACATCGTGATCTTGCCCAGGTCCTCCAAGCGGGAACGCGTCGCCGCCAACTTCGACCTGCAGGGCTTCGACCTCACAACCGAAGACGTCACCGCGATCGACGCCCTCACCCAAGTCGGCTGACCTGCTCGGCCAAGCGTCTCGGCCGCGCCATCGCCGACGCGTGCAGTACGTCGTTCAGCTCCCGGGTGCGATCGGGTCAGGCGGCGGCTTCGGCGATGGGGCGGATGACGATCTCGCTGACGTCGATGGAGGCGGGTTGCTCGATCGCGTAGGCGATGGCGTCGGCCACGGTGTCCGCCGGCATGTTGAGTTTGTCCGCCATGGTGCGCACCCAGGCCATGGTGTCGGGATCGCCGCCCAGCGTGTTCAGTTCGGAGTCCGTGAACGACGGGCTGATCACGGTGACCCTGATGTCCTGTTGTTCCTTACGGAGCCCTTCGGCCAGAGCGCGGACCGCGAACTTGGTGGCGCTGTAGACGGCGGAGTTGGGTACGACGTCGTGGCCCAGGGTGGAGGACACGTTGATCACGTGGCCCGACCGTTGCGCGCGCATCAGGGGGAGCACGGCTGCGATGCCGTGCAGGGTGCCGCGGAGGTTGACGTCGATCATCTGGTTCCACTCCTCGACGCGCAGCGCGTCAAGGCGCGACAGGGGCATGACGCCGGCGTTGTTGACGAAGACGTCGATGCGCCCGTGCCGGCGGTGGGCCGCCTGGACGAAGGAGTCGACGCTGTCCGGGCTGGTCACGTCGAGAACCATGTGCTCGGCGGAGCCGCCGCCCTTGCGGATGGCGGCGACCAGGGCGGCAAGCCGGTCGGCGCGACGGGCGCCGAGCACAACGTGGTGACCCGTCGCGGCGAGCCGCAGTGCGGTGGCGGCGCCGATTCCGCTGCTGGCTCCGGTGATGAGGACGATCTTCTCGCTCACTTCGTGTCCTTCGGTTCGTGTGGTTCGTGGGTCATGGGCGTGGGTCATGCGTGGCCGTGTGAGTCAGGAGAGCCGACGGAGGGGTCCAGCGCGGCCAGCACCCGTTGCAACATCACGATGTCCTGATGCGCCTCGGCTCTGTCGAGGGTCTCCAGCCCCGCATGCACCGTGCACATCCGCCGGACCGCCTGGTCGGCGATGTGCCGTCCGGCCGGTTCCAGGCGGGCCAACTGGCCGCGTGGCGTCTGCGGGTCGAGGTGCCTGCTCACCAGGCCGCGTTCGCACAGCCGGTTCACCTGCTTGGTCACGGCACCGGAGGTGACCATGAGCCCGCGAAACAGCTGGGTCGGGCTGAGCGCGTAATCCGGCGGGGATCGGCGCAGGGCCAGCAGGATCCGCATCTCGGACGGCAGCAGGTCGTACTCCTTGGTGAGCTCCGCGAAGTCCTGTTCGAGGAGTTGCGCGATCCGGTGGACCGTTGACGCCAGCACGATGTTGGTGACGTCGAGATCCGGTAGTTCCCGCTGCCAGAGGGCGGCCACGCCCATGGGGTCGGGACCGCTGACGCGAGGGGCGCTGGACGGCGCTCCGTCGTCGGGATCCCCGCAGTTGGGGACCCCGGGACTGAAATCTGAATCACTCACAAGCCCGTGACCATTGTTTCTTCCTAGGAAACCATCTTCCTAGGAAGATAGCGATGCATCTGGCTGTGCGCAAGCGGGGAAGCCGCGGACGACGCTGAGCGCCTCTGTACACATCCGCCCGTCCCCCTGCTCAAGGGCCTTCTGGGGGCCAGCACCCGTACTCGGTAGGTGCTGGCTCCCGGAGGAACCAAGTGTTTCCACTCATGACGTGGGCCCGCCGATCGATCACGATCAGGGCGCAACAGCGTGCGCGATCGAACGTCGGAGGGACTGTATGGAACTCAGATCAGTCGGCTTCACAAGACGGCGAGCAGGGAGTCGGCGAGCAGCCCTACAGCGCCTTTTCGGCGTTTCGCTTGCCATCCTCGCTCTGGTCGGAGGTGTGTTGCCCGTCTCGCCGGCGGCGGCGGATCCTCTGCCGTGGGGCCCGTACACCTGTGCACAGGGCCGAGTGTGGCGCCTGGCTAACGCCGGCGATCTGGTGTGCACGTGGCCGGAGAGGCGTACCGATGTCGCGGCGGAGAACAGCAGCAGCCCATCGCACAAGCTGCTGAACACCATGTACTGCATGCCGGGCTACGAGTGGCGCCTGGCCAACCCGTCTGACCGCGCATGTGTCACGTCCGTCCAGAGGCGCATGGCGCGGATGGAGAACGAGAGCGCGGCTTATTCACTGGCGGACCCTGCGGCGGTCCCACTCGGCGGAGTGAGTGTCATGACCAGGCGTGGCGCCGGAGGCGTGAACTACCTCTACGCCAAGGGGACAGGCCTCACCCTGAAATGGTCAGCCGAGTTCTACGCTGTGGGCGTCAAGGGGCCCGACTGGCCAACTGGCCGGCCGCGGATAGGCGAGGCCTGGCCCGACGCACCGGGCACCTTCACCGATTGGACGTACATCGGCCAGGTCACTTGTGTCCCATCGGAGACCAAGCCCGTGCCCGTCGTCGTTGTGGACCTCGGTACCGGAATGGTGACCAGGGCGGGCACCACAGACGCTTTCATGTGCTGGTCGCCGTAGGAAGAATTCAGGTGATCGTGAAGGGACGTGAACCGCAGTGAACCATCGCCGCGGCTGCAGTTCACCCCAGGGAGTCCCTGTGGATCAAGGGACTCCCTGGTAAAACGGTGTACGGGTCCCAGAATCGCAGCGCCGACGATTCTCCTAGCGCTCGACCGACCCCCTTTGCCCTCCGAGATCATGTCGACCGTGTGGTTCAACCGCTTCCTTGCCATCGGGTTTCTCAGCGGGATTGCGATGCTTCCCGTCTTATGGATTCAGCGGGGCGACGAATTCGAGCACATACGCCTGGCCGCACTCATAGGGCTGGACGCCGGCCAGTTCCTCACGGTCCCGATCACACTAGCGGTCGGAGCCTGGAAGGCCAGTCCGTGGAACAAACGACCCCGCCCGACGGCTCCGGGCTTCGTCCTGGGAGGGATCACCTTCGCGTTCGGGGCTCTGATCATGACTCAGGCGATAGCCGCGATCCGATGGCTCGACGGCCGGCCTCCCGGAGTCGGCGACCCGGACGGCGAAACCGGTGCCGCATTGCAAGCTGTGCCTTCCGGCGGCGTGACACTCCTCGCCGGCGCGGCGATCTTGATCAATCGAGCCATCGCCGCCAAGCGCTCCCGAAAGGTCGTCGTCCCCGTACTCACAGACCGCTGATCGGTAGAGAACACAACGGATGGCGTGCGAGGCCAGTCCAGGCTGCTTCGCCACCCGTTGAAGACCCGTATCGCACATTCGGGAAGCAGCGAGGAGGACAAAGGACCATCGGATTAGAAGTGGATTAATCTTCGAGCGTTCCGACAGTTCGGTGCGCTGACCACCTATGGTCCGGCGGGTTCGAGGGAGATCATCCCGTGCATGTCCCGCGGAGCTGATCTCGGCAAGCGTGCACGGGCGCGACGATGGTGTCTTGCTCTTCGTCGAGGGAGGCCACCTTTCGTGCCTGGAGATCTACTCCATAGAAGACGAGCCGGCCACGCTCCCGCGGCCTGACGATCTCATCGTTGACGCGCCAGGCTCCTGGTAGTCGCCGTGGTGCTTGGTGGTCCGGGGCTCAGGAACGAGTTCCCGGACTGTCGATCGCCTCCAACTCCGTACGGGGATCAGCCCTCATCAGGCGATCGCCAGGGCAGCACCTTCGCGTCGGGATAGAGCAGCGAGATCTTGTCCAGGACCTCCCGCATGGTCGTCTCCACGTCCCACCACGTGCTGTCCAGGGCGCAAATCGTCAGATCGACGATCGCTCCGTCCGCATCATGAGCGGTCAACTCGCCGCTAATGAGCTGAGCATCGTTTCCGAACATCGTGACAAGTTGCTCAGTTTCCATGAGGGAGCCTTCTGCGGCTTCCGCGATCTCCTGATAGCGGGGGCTGATTAGTTCGTCTATCACCAGCCGCCACCGGTAGCCCTCGATCATCGGACCCAGAGCCGTGAGAAGGTCCGAGAGGGTCACGAGATCCCCGTCGCGCCAGCACCGAAAAGTCAGACCACCCGCCGCCATTGAATGGCCGCCTCTCAGGTCGGTGGGACGGTTATCACGCGGCCAAGGCTGCCTTATCTGTCTCTGAGCCGCACCTTCAAATAGTCGATCCCTCAACCGGAGCGGCGGCGGGCCGGTGGTCGGCGAGTGCCTTGGGTACGGCGCCGAATGTCCCAAGCCAATCAGCGAGTTCATCCCGACTCTGCTGATCAAGCGATTCGAACAGCAAGAGAGTCACCCCTGGAACCGACATGAAGCCCAGCCATGACCCCCGGTTCTGGGATTAACGCGGTGTCGCGTACCGTCGCGGGGCATGAGACCCCCCGCTCTGATCGCCTCTGCTGTACTGCTCGCCGCTCTGGCCGGCTGCGGCTCGACGGACGACACATCCGGCACGCTCTCACCGAACGCGATCGCGAGTATTGAGGCTGAGTCCGGGTTCCCGCCCAAGCCGGACAGTGAAACCCAGGCAGGGTTCATAACGGCGCTTAACAGCATCGATGGGGAGATCGTCACCAGGAAAGAGATGGCCGTGGATTGGGCGCGCAGCCTGTGCAGCGTGGTCAAGGATCGGCCGAACGATCAGGCCCAGTTGGTAGACCTTACGAACAAGCGGTTCCGAGCTCCCGGCCACCTTGACGGGTTCGGCAAGGCCAAGGCGGCGAAAATCCTCGCGGCGGTGCGGAAGTACATCTGCCCGACGTACTAGTTCCGGACAGTCGCCGATCAATGGGCTACGTGTTCGATCTGAGTTCGTGCGCCGTTACAAGGAGCCTGCGGAGGTCGAGGTGAACCCTGAGGACGCCCGGGGTCAGTCGGCCCAGTTTGGTCGAAAGCGTCGAGGACTGACCTGGCCGCGTGAGCGGTAACGGCGTACCGTGAGTTGGTTCGCCATCACCCCCCGTTAGGAGCGGACAGTGGAGCTCTCATCGGACGCCCGAATCCTGCTGTTCATCATCATCGGCATCGCCCTGTTCGTCGCCGGCCGCAAGTTCCAGGCCATGCTGAGCGCGTGGCAGTACTGGAAGAAGACGCAAGCCTCAGTCCCCGGCCTGCGTAAGGGCGCGTACGGTGCGGTCGGCGCGATGTTCAGGTTCGGAGTGATCGCGGCGGCGGTGTTCGTGGTCGCGGCGGTGGTGAATCGCAGCCTGTGACGCTGCTAGCAAAGGGTGGCTCCCATGGCGGTCAACTGGCGAGGGCCGACCGATCTCGTCGAACGCCTCCCGCAGCCGCTCGAACGGCAGGTGCGGAACCGTCGCCTCATGGAACTCGGGCAGCACGAGAACGAGGTCCTCGCCGTCGAGGCGCAGACCAGCCGGTCCCGCCTCCCCCTCCACTGCGTGCGAGCCGCTGTTGTAGAAGCGGCCCCTGCCGTATCGGACGTAATTCGATGGCAATTGGACCCGGACCGCAGGGCCGTCAGGCCCGAGGACCGGAAGCCGCGCGGCAGCAACTTCATTACGAGTTAGAACACGGTCGTCCAGGACCGTCCACCGTTATCTTGTTGACCCTGGTCGGGTGGTGTCGATGAGGTAATTCGGTACAGCACCGTCCAGGACCGTCCACGGCTGCTGTTAGCAGCAGCGTTAGCAAGATCATTTGGTCGACAAGACGCGGCGCAGGGATGCGGCTTGAGGATGGTCCGGCCCATACGCCGCCTCGGCGATGCCCAGCGCCCGCTCGAACAAATCGGATCGCCAAAAGCACGCCGAAAGGTGGTTGCGTCCCGTATCTGTTCGAGTATTCCGCGACGTCCATGCTCATCCTCCTGGTGTGGCATCTGCGTACGTCAATCTCCCGCGAGCGCAGCGTGGACGGACGAGACCGCGCTCGCGCCGTCGCCGACGGCCGTGGCCACGCGTTTCGTCGAACCCGAGCGCAGGTCGCCGACCGCGAAGACCCGGGGTGCGCTCGTCTGGTACGGCAAGGCCGATCCGGCGGGCAGTCCGACGTCGGTGAGCACGAACCCGTCCTCTGCCTTGGCCACTCCGGTCAGCCAGCCCGACACCGGGTCGGCGCCGACGAAGCAGAACAGCGCACGGCTGGCCAGCCGTTGCGGCCGCTCGCCGGGCCGTTCGACGACGACCGACGTGAGGGTGTCGCCGCCGGCCAGTTCGCTGACCGTGCTGCCGGTGTGGACTCGGATCCGGGAATGGGCCTGGATCCGGTCGGTCAGGTAGGACGACATGCGGGCTGCGAGGTCGTGGCCGCGGACGACCAGATCGACCGTCGCGCCGCGGGCGGCGAGGGACAGGGCCGCCTGCCCGGCCGAGTTGGCGCCGCCGACGACGGTCACCGGCCGGCCCTCGTAGCCCCGGACGTCGGTGCGGCGGCGGGCGTCAATCGCGGAATGTCCTTGACGTGGGGAAGGTTGAGGGGCGTATGAAGAGGATCGGTTTTCTGAGCTTCGGGCATTGGTCGACGACGCCCTATTCGAAGGCGCGCAACGCGTCCGACACCCTGCTGCAGTCGATCGAGCTGGCAGTAGCCGCCGAGGAGCTCGGTGCGGACGGCGCCTACTTCCGTGTCCACCACTTCGCCCAGCAGCTCGCCAGCCCGTTTCCGCTGCTGGCAGCCATCGGCGCGCGGACAAGCCGGATCGAGATCGGCACGGGCGTCATCGACATGCGCTACGAGAACCCCCTCTACATGGCCGAGGACGCCGGCGCGGCCGACCTCATCGGGGGCGGGCGGCTCCAGCTCGGCATCAGCCGCGGATCACCCGAGCAGGTCATCGACGGCTGGCGCTATTTCGGCTACCAGCCGGCCGAAGGCGAGACCGAGGCCGACATGGCGCGCAGGCATGCGGAGGTCTTCCTCAATCGGCTGGAGGGTGAGGGGTTCGCCCAGCCGAATCCTCGGCCGATGTTCCCCAACCCGCCCGGGCTGCTGCGCCTCGAACCGCACTCGGAAGGACTGCGACAGCGCATCTGGTGGGGTTCCAGCTCGAACGCCACCGCCAAGTGGGCCGCCGGGCTCGGCATGCACCTGATGAGCTCCACCCTCAAGGACGACGAGAACGGCAAGCCCTTTCACGTGCAGCAGGCCGAGCAGATCGCGGCCTACCGGCAGGCATGGAAGGAGGCCGGTCACGAGGGCGAGCCACGGGTGTCGGTAAGCCGTTCGATCATGCCGATCGTCAACGAGACGGACCGCGCCTACTTCGGTCACGAGCGAGCCAGCTCCGATCAGATCGGCTTCATCGACGCCACCACCAGGGCCATCTTCGGACGTACGTACGCCGCTGAGCCCGACGTGCTCGTCAAAGAACTGGCCGCCGACGAGGCAATCGCAACAGCCGACACGCTCCTGCTCACAGTGCCCAGCCAACTCGGCGTGGACTACAACGCCCATCTGCTCTCATCGATTCTCACCCACGTCGCCCCCGCACTCGGCTGGCGCTGACGGCGTCGCCTGCCACAGGCGTCGCACGGTGCGGTCCGGGTGGAGAACTGTCAGCTGGACGTGTTCGTCGCTTACGCCTTCCGCTGGGCTAGGCGCTGGTAGACGCCTGAGTTCGCGTTTCGCTCGAAAGTGTCCAACAACCTCGTCTCAGCGGAGATGACCTTCCAGGGCGGCGACTACGGCATGCTCCGGGCCGGCCGCGCCGCCTCGCTCCGGTTCGTGAGAGACGTTCCACCTGGTGTGCGCTCCTTATCAGGCACAGCGGTTCGCCGCGGGTGGAGAGTCACCGACCTGACGAAGGTTCCAGCGCGCCCCGGTGTGGTCGGTGAGTGACGCTGCCCGTCAAACCGCGCATCAGCGGTGCGCCTTATCCGCTCGCTGGCCGTCGAGCATCCCGAGAGCGAGATGCGCGACAGAGGATTCGAACCGCTCGTCTCCTTCCCCGGACTCGGAGAACCATGGCAGAGCCAGTGCCTGAACTGCGACAATGAGGTCTATCCCCGTCTTAACAATCTCCGGCACCGACCAGGACGCGGCTGCTTGTACTGCGCAAAGCGTGGTCTCGACCCCGCCGCCCCCGCCCTGCTGTACGTCATGACCCATCCCGGCCACGGCGCCGTGAAGATCGGCATAACTGGCACTAACGTACGCCCCAGCCGAGTGCAGGAACATGAGCGATACGGCTGGAAGCTGCACGAGACCATGGCCCTGCCGACCGGCGGGAACGCCTATCGGATCGAACAACTGGTGCTGAGGTGGCTACAGGCGCGCGGATTACGCTCGTTCCTGACGGCTACGCAGATGCCGCAAGCAGGGTGGACAGAGACATTTCGCTGCTGTACGGAGATCAAAAAGGCCACTTCCGATGATCGGAAGTGGCCCTTGACCTGGGGTGCGGCCGGAGGTACTCGAAACCCCAACCTTCTGATCCGTAGTCAGATGCTCTATCCATTGAGCTACGGCCGCTCGTCTTGGTGCTCTGACCTGCAGAGCAGTGCGACGACAAGAACTCTACCAGACCCCGTACCCCTGCCAGAGCCAATAACTTTGCCGTCCGGCAACCCACGGAGCCGCCCCGGCCAGAGATCCTTTCTGCACCGACAGCCCTCGACCAGGCAGGAGACGAATCGGTCAGAAGTCCGGGACGAGCAGGGAGAGCGTCTCGGCGATACATGCGGGTTTGTCGACGCCCGCGACCTCGATGACGACCCGGACGGTGGCCAGCGTCCCTGACGGCGTGCCCTTCACGTCGGCGATCTCCGCGCCGGCCCGGATCTGCGAGCCGACCGGAATGGGCCGGATGAATCTGACCTTGTTCAGCCCGTAGTTGATCCCCATCTTCAGCCCGTCGACGCGGTACAGCTCGCCGGCGAGCGAGGGGATCAACGCGAGCGACAGATATCCGTGGGCGATCGTCGACCCGAACGGACCCTCCTTGGCCCGGTCGACGTCCACGTGAATCCACTGATGATCATCGGTGGCGTCGGCGAAGCCGTTCACCCGCTCCTGGGTGATCTCCCGCCAGTCGGTGTATCCCAGATGTTCGCCCTTGGCCGCCTTCAATTCGGCGACGTCGTTGAAGATCCGCATACCTCGTACCCTAATTCTCGGGAACCGCGAGGGCCAGGCCACACGATTCCGCGTCCCGTCGCCTCCTGTTGGAGCGCGCGTCATCCGGCCTTTCTAACGTGCGGCCCATGAAACGAATCTCGATCATGTTTGGCGCCCTCGCGCTGGCTGCCGGGCTCGCCACCCCCGCCGTGGCGGACTCCGCCCACTCGGCGTACGGTCGGGCCACGCTGACCGGTTTCGCCTCGCTCCCGGCGCAGTCCTACGTGCCCGGCAGCCTTCCCTCCGGCGCCCTCGCCGGACCCGGCCCGATCAACGGCGTCCCCGTTCCCTTCCCCGGGCAGCCCATCCAGGGCTTCAGCGGTGTCATCGACAACCACGACGGCACGTTCAACGTGCTGTCGGACAACGGCTACGGCAACAAGGCCAACAGCGGCGACTTCCTCCTGCGGGTCCACCACATCAAGCCCGACACCAGGACCGGCAAGGTCAAGGTCCTCGGCGGCTTCAACCTGAGCGACCCCGACCACAAGGTGCCCTTCGCTCTCACGCGGTCCGACCGGGTGCTGACCGGCTCCGACTTCGACGTCGAGTCGATCGTGCGCGCCTCCGACGGCACCTATTGGATCGGTGACGAGTTCGGCCCGTTCCTCCTGCACTTCTCGAAGTCCGGCAGGCTCCTGCAGGCTCCGATCCCCCTCGAGGGCGTGAAGGCTCCGGAGAACCCGTACCTGAACGGCGGGCAGCCGAACCTCAACAGCAGCAAGGGCTATGAGGGCATGGCTCGCGGGCTGGACGGCCGCTACCTCTACCCGCTCCTCGAGGGCACGGTGGCCGGCGACACCCCCGGCGACCTGCGGATGAACCAGTTCGACCTGCGCAAGGGCCGCTACACCGGCAAGCGCTTCATCTACCGCCTCGAGGCTCCCGGCAACTCCATCGGCGACGCCATCTCCATCGACGACCACCGCTTCCTGATCATCGAGCGGGACAACGAGCAGGGCGACGCCGCCAAGATCAAGCGCCTCTACCTGGCCGACACCCGTGACCGCAACCGCGATGGCGTCATGGACAAGACCCTGGTCGCGGACCTGCTCGACCTCGCCAACCCGAAGGGCCTCGGCGGCTTCGGCAAGACGTTCCGGTTCCCGTTCCAGACCATCGAGGACGTCACCCTGCTCGACGACCAGACCGTGGCCGTCCTGAACGACAACAACTTCCCGTTCTCCTCGGGTCGCACGCCGGGCCAGGCGGACAACGACGAGTTCATCACCGTACGGCTCTCGCAGCGCCTGCACGCCGACCGTCGCGCGTTCCGGTGAGCATCGCCGCATGATCCGGTCCGCCTGACACCGGACCCGCTTTCCGCGCCCCCTGGCGTACGGCACCGCCCGTACGCCAGGGGGCGCCCGCGCATCTGCGAACCTGCCCCCGGCAAGAGCGTTTCCGCACGTCCAGTGCTTGCTGCGGCGATCCGGACGTTACCGATACACCTTCATGCCCTCGCGCCCCGCGCGGGGGCCGGGGATTACGGAGGGGTATCAGGCAGTCACATGGATCGACCCACTGCCTGACGCGGAGCCCGAGTGAGCGACGAGTCCGACCCGCCCGGCAAGCGATACCGCCTTCGCGGTTTGATCGCCGTCACCCTCATGGGGCTCGCCTCCTGGGTGCTCATCATCTGGGTGATCGTCAAGCTCTTCAGCTGACCGCGGTCGCCTAAGCCGGGGACTGCGACGGGTCTGCGGCGTATCGGGCGACGAGCTCACGCTTGAGCACCTTGCCACTCGGCCCCAGCGGGAGGGCCTCCACGATCTCGACGCGACGCGGGTACTTGTAGGCGGCGAGCTTCTCCTTCGCGTACGCGGCGAGGGTCGCGGAATCGACGTCGGCGCCCGGTGCGAGCACGACACAGGCCATGATCTCTTCTCCGTGCACCTCGTCGGCGACGCCGAAGACGGCCGCGGTCGAGACGGCGGGGTGGGCGGTCAGCAGTTCCTCCACCTCGCGCGGGTACACGTTGTACCCGTTGCGAATGATCATGTCCTTCTTGCGGTCGACGATCCAGAGGTACCCGTCGGCGTCCTTCCTCCCGAGGTCGCCGCTGCGGAACCACCCGTCGACGATGGCCTTCGACGTCTCCTCGGGCAGGTGCAGGTAGCCCTTCATGATGTTGTGGCCGCGGATCACGATCTCACCGAGTTCGTCGACCCCGAGCAGCTCGATGCGGTCGTCGACGTCCGCCCTGGCGATCTCCAGGTCCACTCCCCAGATCGGGGTGCCGATGCTGCCGGCGCGGGGAGTGCGGCCGATGTGGTTGAAGCACGCGACCGGCGAGGTCTCGGTGAGCCCGTAGCCCTCGTAGATCTCGACGCCGAACTCCTTGCGGAAACGCTCGATGACGGCGAGGGGGATGGAGGCGCCTCCCGAGACGGCGTAACGCAGTCTCGGTCGTTCCTGGATGGTCTTGGCGGCCTCGAGCAGCGCGACGTACATCGTCGGGACGCCCATCATGATCGTGCACTCGTTGTCGATGAGGCTGCGCAGCGCGGTCTCGCCGTCGAATCTGGGCAGCAGGACGACCTTGGCCTGCGCCCGGAAGCCGGTATTGAGCGTGCACGTCTGGCCGAACGTGTGGAACAGCGGAAGCGCGCCGAACACGACGTCGTCAGGTCCCATGTCGAAGGTGCTGAGCAGCAGGGTGTTGGTCTGCTCGATCAGGGAGAAGTGGGAGCCCATCGCCCCCTTGGGCTTACCGGTCGTGCCGCTCGTGTAGAGGATCGTCGCGGTCGCGTCCGGACGGCACGGCTCGTAGGTCGTGATGGGCTCCGCGTCCGCGGCGAGCTGCTCGAGTCCCGAGATGCCCTCGATCGGTTCGGGCGTGAGCACCGAGATCACCGGGATGCCGGCCTGCTCCGCCCCCTTCGCCCCCTCGCCGAGCAACGGCGCCGCGCAGACGAGGACGGTCGCCCCCGAATCCTTGAGGACGTACTCGATCTCGTCGGCCTTCAGCAACGCGTGGATGGGGACGACGACGGCGCCGAGGCTCAGCACCGCGTAGTACACGCGCGGGAAGTCGGGGACGTTCGGGATGAGGATCGCGACCGCGTCACCCGGCTTGACCCCCTGCGCCCGGAGAGCGCCCGCGTACCGGCGCGTCTGGTCCCACAACTCCGCGTACGTCACCGTGGAGGAGCCGATGACGATCGCTGTCTTGTCGGGCGCGCGCTCGGCGGTCTCTTTGAGGATCGCGGCGACGGAGAGCGTGGCGTTGCTGGGGGCGCTCATGGGGTTTCCTCATCTCGCTGGCGGCGAACTTCAGCCCGGTCCGGCGCCTGTCCCCCGGTCGGCGCGGACCGTGGATCACCAGCATGCCAGCGATCATGTCCGGGATGAAGCCCTGCCTCCGGCGAGATGGGCTCAGGTCCGGAAGTCGAGCGCCGCCGACACGTCCGGCCGTACGGCCACGGCCGACGGGCGGCCGACCACGGAGGCAGTCCGACAGAGCAGGACGACAGAACCGGGCGACAGAGCAGCGCGACAGAGCAGGGCGACGGCCTGGTGCCGCGAACTGTTCACCGGAGCTTTGGCGATCTTCCCCTTTATCTGACACGGGTTGACGGTGATCCTGACAAGTGTTCGTCCCCCGGCAGTTCCCCCCACAAGGAGGCTTCGTGCACACCCTGCAGCGCCCCCGACTTGCGTGGCCGGCACGGCTCACCGTCATGCTCGCCGTTCTCACGTCCCTGATCGGCCTGGTCGGCGTCACCCCCGCCGGCGCGTCGGTCTTCAACTCCTGCACCATCTCCCGGTGCGCCGACGCCCGATCGGCCGACGCGATCTGGGAGTCCAAGGGCTACCCCACCACCGCCGGCTGGTACACCTGGTCGGGCGGCAAGTACAACTACACTGGCGGACGCTTCCAGAACCGTGAGGGCCAGCTCCCCAGTGGGGGCACCTACTACGAGTACGACGTCTACTCCCGCAACCGGGGCGCCGCGCGTGACGCGTACCGGATCGTCGTCAACCGCAGCACCGGCGTGACCTGGTTCTCTCCGAACCACTACGTCGACTTCTACCGGCTCTAGGACTTCCATGACATCCGCCGAACGTCCGCTGCCGCCATGGCTGACGGTGTCCACCGGCCCGGCGCCGGCGGTCGTCGACGGGCGCGAATCCAGGACCCGTGCCGCCTTCTTCGAGGAGGCGGCGCGGGCTCTGCGTCTCCCCGGCTACTTCGGCCGCAACTGGGACGCGCTCACCGACTCCCTGCGCGACGCGACGCAGTCCGGGAACGCCGCCATCGTCGTCGAGCACGCCGAGGAGCTGCTGAACGCCGAGCCTCCCGAACAGTTCGCCACCTTGCTGGCGGTCCTGGCCGATGCGGCTGACGCCGGGCTGACCGTCGCGTTGCTCACCGGGCCGGACAACGAGGAACTCCTCCGGCGACGGATCTCCGCAGCCCTGGCCTGACCCGGCGCGTGGGAACGCTCGAAAGGAAACGACACGGCCGGCCGTCGACGTGCCCCGGTTGAGGAACCGGGACACGCGTACGGCCGGCCGTCGTTCACGTAGCGGATCGCGCGAGCGCGCCGATCAGCCGCCCGTGATCGTGAACTGCGATCCCGGCTGTTTCACGATGTCGCCCTTGGCCGAGTTGGTGATGGTCACGTTCGTCAGCGTCGCGTTGCCGCGTGCGCCGCTCATGGCCAGGATCCCCGCACCGTTGTTCGACTTGTCGATCTTCACATTGGTGATCGCGACGTTCGGCATGTTGCCGCCGCCCGTCTTGAACTGGATGCCGTCGTAGGTCGAGTCGTAGATGTCGGTGTCGCGGATGGTGACCCCGGTGATGTCCAGGCTCGACGGGAACAGCGTGATGGCGCCGAACTCCTGATCCTCGTTCCAGAAGACGCCGCCGCCACGGTAGATGGCGTTGTTGGCGATCAGCGTGGTCCCCGAGAAGGGCAGGGGACTGTGGTCGGTCGCCAGCATGATGCCCGGGTAGTTCATGGTGTCGTAGATCAGGTTGTTCTCGATCGAGTTGTCGTAGCCGCCGTAGATCGCGATGCCGTTCGCGCGCCAGGGCAGCTGGATGGTGTTGTTGACGAAGTGGTTGTCGTGGGTGTTGTCGACGACCCGGTCCTTCACGGCCTGGTTGGCCCAGACCGCCAGGGCGTCGTCGCCGGTGGTGCGGAACGACGAGTTGAACACCTTGGAGTTGCGCGTGCCGTTGGTGAAGTTGATGCCGTCGGCGTAGGTGTCGCGGATGCGCATGCCGCTGAACTCGAGCCCGTCGCCGGGGCCCCAAAGGGCGGGGATGTTGTCGTAGTCGCGGCCGACCCAGACACCCACGTTGGCGTGCTCGATCCACACGTTGGAGATCTTGGTGTTCTTGCCGAACCGCCCGTTCAGGCCGACGCCGCCCTCGTCGTTGCCGTCGCCGCCGCGGATGCGGCCCGAGCCGAAGATGGCGATGTCGGAGATCTGGACGTTGTCGTCGATGTCGAAACCGAAGTTGCCCTCGTGCGGGTGGTTGATGCCGCCCACCACGTCCTGCGGCTCGGTCAGGGTGTACAGCTGGGAGTGCCACATGCCCGCGCCGCGGATCGTCACGTTGCTGATTCCCACCTGGTTGTACTGACCCCGGTTCAGCGGGTCGTCGGTGAGGATCTTCTGCTCCTGGCGCCACTGCCCCGCCGGGATCCACACGCAGCTGATGACGCCGTTCTGGTCGTCCGTCACCGCCCGCTGGATGGCTGTGGTGTCGTCGAGCCCGTCGTTCGGCACCGCGCCGTAGGCCGTGATCGAGGTGCAGCCGGCCGGCTGGCTCGCCGGAGGCGCCACCTGCTCCAGGTCGATGAGGTCGATGATGTAGAAGGACGCCGTGTCGGTCGCGTCGCGCTGCAATCTGAACTTGGTGCCCGCCGGGTAGGACTGCGGGAGCAGCGCGTGCGCCTCGTCGAACAACCGCCGGGCGTCGGCCTGCGGAGTGTTCGTCAGCGCCTCCGGCCCGTCGGTGTTGCCGTACAGCCAGCTGTGCTTGGACGAGAGGGTCAGCTTCTGGGCGAAGGCGCCGTTGACGTAGAGGCTGATCGTGGCGTCGATGCCGCCGCCGTTCGGGGCGTCGGGAATCGAGTTGCGCACCACGATCGAGTTGGTGGCGTTGGTCGAGGTGAACTCGACGAACTGCCCGGTGCTGTTCAGCCGTACGGACTGGCGGCCGGACGACTCCGTGGCGAAGTTGGTGTGCCCGAAGGTGCGCAACGGGTCGGCCGTGAGCAGGGTGCCCTGGTAACTGGCGTTCTCCGCCTCGTACTCGACCCATGGGACCGCCGCCCCGCGCCCGACGACGATGGCCTGGGAGAACGAGTTGTTGGTCTCGTTGGTCTCGGATACGACGCCGGTCGCGTCGGCGGTCGCGGTGATGGTGGCTCCGCCCGCGGTGGCCGTCCAGGTGCCGCTGACGGCCACGTTGACCGTGGCTCCGGCGGCGATCGACGCCGTGTTGGTGTTGAGTGTCGTGCCGCCCACGGCGACGCGGGTCACCGTGGTCGTGCCGGAGGCTGTGGTGCCGCGGTTCTTCACCGCCACGGTGAACGACACCGCCGCGCCGACCGCCGGGTTCGGCGGGTTGGAGCTGATGCTGAGGACCTGCAGGTCGGGGCCGGGAGCCTGGGCGACCACCAGTTGGGAGGCCGCGGTGTAGAGGTTGTTGGTCTCGTTGGTCTCGAAGACCGTGTTGTCGGCGTCGACCCGGGCGCTGACGGCATAGCTGCCCTCGCCCCGGGTGCCGATGCTCTGCGTGACCGTGGTGGTGGCGCCTGCGGCGAGCGCGGGGATGTTCGCGGTGCCGACCAGAGCGCCGCCCAGGTTGAAGTTCACGGTGTCGGCGGCGGAGGCCGCGGTGCCCGCGTTCCTGACCGTGGCCGACAGGGTGATCGCGCTGGTCTCGTTCGGGGAGGCCGGGGTCCACGACAGGTCGGTGACGGTGAGGTCGGGGTTGGGTGCCGGGGTGCCGAAGACCTGGAACTCGGCGACCTGCCCGGCCGGAGCGCCGGTGTTGGAGGTGATCCGCAACTGCACGTCGGCGACCCGCGCAGTAACCGGGATCGTCACCGTGTTACCCGAAGCCGGATTGAACACATACGGCGCCGCGGCGACCAGACTGGTGAAACCGGACGCGCTCTGCTCACGGCCGAGAACCTGGATGGTCTGGGTACGGGTGCCCCACGCGCTGTCGGGGTTGAGCTTGACCACGACCCGGTTGACGTCGGCGTTGGCACCCAACCCGACGGCCAGCGTGCTCGGATAGGAACCGCTCGCGCCCTCCCAGTACGTCGCCAGATTGTCGTCGACGGCGTTGGCCGGCACGAACGTGAAGACCGACCCCGACGCGGTGACCTGCTTACCCACGGCCAGGTTGGAGCCGCCGCCCCCGCCGCTGCCGGTGCGGGTCACGGTGTTGCTGTCGGCCGACTGCTTACCGGAGGCGTCCTTGGCCCGCACCGTGTAGGACACCGTGGCCGTGGTGGGCTGGGTGTCGGTGTAGGTCAGCACGTTGCCCGCGACACTGGCGCGCAGCGCGTTGTTGGCGTAGACGTCGTACCCGGTCACGCCCACGTCGTCGGTGGAGGCGCCCCAGGTCAGGCGGATCTGACCGGAGGCGGGCTCGGTGAAGGCCAGGTTCGACGGCGCACTCGGCGCCTGGGTGTCGCCGGTCACCGGCCCGTACACCTCGAACTCGGAGATCTGACCGGCCGGCCATCCGGTGTTGCCGGTGATGTTCACCCGCACATATCGGGTGGTCGTCGCGGTGAAGTTGATCGTCACCGTGTTACCGGTCGCCGGGTTGAAGGTGTACCCGGCCGAACCCACCGTCGTGGTCGACGGCGGACTCGACGTGCCGGTCAGGACCGACAACGTCTGCGTCCTGGTCTGCCACGCGCTGGGTGCGGGGACCTTCAGCACCACCTGGTTCACGCTGACGGCCGACCCGAGGTCCACCTGGATCCACTGCGGGAACGCGTTGTTCGCGCTCTCCCAATAGGTGTTCTGGTTGCCGTCGTTGGCGTTGCCCGCCTGGTAGACGTCCGCGAAACTGCTCGCCGTGACGGTCTTGCCGGCCGCCAGATTCGGACCCGCGGCCGAGGCCGGTAACACCGGACCCGCCAAAACGAGCAGACCGGCCGCGAGCAACGCCGCGACCAGCCGTAGAACAGGATGCCTTTTGCTCATTGCGTTCTCTATCTCTCGTCAGGGACGCAGGGGCGGCGCAGAGCCGTGGTGGGGGTGCTGATCTCAACGCGGAGCTTCGTCAACGCAGAGTGAGGAAAGCGCTGGTCGGTGCCGCCTGGGGCGGCGACCGGCCACGCAATGCGGTAGCCGACATCACCGGGGGCCTCCATGGGGGATGGGGGCGGGGCCGGGTGCACGGACGCAGTGCGCTCCAACCAGAAGTTGCGGAGAATAGAGAGAAATGAACAGTTATTTGCAAGAATCTTGCAGGACGTTGCCCAAAGGTTACTTTTACGCTTCGGTCACGTCAACTGTTAGGAAGCGGCTTTCTACGCCGAGTTCTGAGCCGGTTTCTGTGCTACTTCAGGGCGCCGCCTCAGTGCCGCCTCGGCGCGACGGTTTCTGTACCGGGCCCCTCCCGCGAGGCCCGGCACGGAAACGGCCGCACAGAACGGCTACTCCGCCTCAGCGGAAGGGAGCAGACCGCGTTCGGCGAACACCTTCTTGGCGACGAACGTGGCGTTGAGCGCCCTGGGGATGCCGCAGTAGACGGCGGCGTGCAACAGCGCCTCGATGACCTCTTCGGGGGTGAGGCCGACGTTCAGGGCGGCGTTGATGTGCACCTCGAGCTGGGGCTCGCAACCGCCGAGGGCCGTGAGCACGCCGAGGGTGACCAGCTGCCGGTCGGGCGGCACCAGGCCCGGGCGGGCGTAGATGTCGCCGAAGGCCCAGGCCACGACCTGGTGACCGAGCTCGGGAGAGATGTCGGCCAGAGAATCGATCACTCTCTGGCCGCCCTCCCCGTCGATGCGGGTGAGGATCTCGAAGCCGCGGGCGAAACGATCCTGGCGGGTCTCAGCGGGGGAGGTGGTCATGCGTGATCCGTTTCCTGCTGCGGGGACAGCAGCCGTTCGTAGTGGTCGATCTTCCGGTCCAGCGCGTCCGCGTTCTCCCGCAGCGTCCTGATGCGCTCGTCGAGCTCGCTGCGGTGTTCGCGGAGAAGGGCCAGCCGATCGGCGACCGTGGCATCGCCGACGGCTCGCAGCCGGGCGAACCGCTGCATGTAGACGATGGACATCCCCGTCGTGCGCAACCGCAGCAGGAACTCCACCCAGTCGACGTCGGTCACCGCGTAGCGCCGCTGGTTGCCGGCACTACGCCCGATCGGCTCGATCAGCCCCGCCTTCTCGTAGTAGCGCAGAGTGTCGGCCGACAATCCGGTGCGCTCAGCCATCCGGGCGATGGTGAGTGGTTCCGGCTGCTGCGAGAAGGCGTCTTCGCTGTTCACGAAGTGACACTAGAACTTGGAGTGCACTCCAGGTCAAACGCCGCGTTTCTGGACGAACTCCTCTATTTCGTGAGAGCCCGCCTGCCGAGGGGCGTCCTTCAGGACCGCTATCTACGTCCGCTCCGGATTTGCCGAAGCGTCGGTCATGTGGCTTCGATTGACCCCATGCCCCGTCCGTTCTCCCCCCTTGTGAACCGCTTTCGACCGATCCGCCGAACGACCGTCACCGTCCTGACGACCCTGGTGCTCAGCACTCTGGCACTGACCGGCTGCACCGGTCCGGCCGAGCCTCCGTCGTTGCCCCCCGCCGGCGTCTACGACCACGGCCCGGCGAATGAGGACTCATCGGCCAAGCCGGCCCCGACCGACGGCCCGGCCGGGGCCGTCACGCAGCCGCTGCGGGCGGCCGGCTGGTTCTGCGCACAGGTCAGAGCCAATGCGGACGGCCGCGCGCTGTGGTGCAGGATCGCTCGCCGCGACGAGGCGGACATGGTCCATGCGCAGACGGCGGAGTTCCTGCTCGACCACGACGACCGGCTCGCCTGGGCGTGGTTTCCGCCTCCCCAGCCGTCGGTGGACGACGAGGGGTGGGATCAGGTTCCCGCCGCCGCGGCACCGGCGCTGGCCGCTATCTGGCCCGACGCCCGTGACCGTGTACGGCAGGAGATCGGCGACTTCGACCGCGACCTCCAGGACCACAAGGGGCCGTTCAAGGACGGGTTGCCCCGGGTGGACTGGCAGGACGAGCACGCGGACTACGACTACTCCTCGATCGACGGGCTGATCGTCACCGCCAGGGACGCCTCCGTACGGCGCTGGCCGTTCGGCGGCGAGCACTACGCGACCACGATGAGCTCAGCCGTGGGCGACCTTCGCGCGGGTGGTTACGACTGCTTCTATCCGCCTCAGCAGAGCTGCAACCGTCCCCAGTCGAACGGCTACTTCCGGGTCGGCCTCCGTGGCGATCAGATCGTCTCGGCCCAGTTCGGCATCGGCAGCCTGATCGAGTCGGGACGGCAGAAGCATCCGCTCAGTCAGGAGTTCCCGCACGGGCTCACCTTTCTCACCGACGCGGTCCGCGGGCCCGTCACCGAGCGCATCGAGCAGTCCCGGAAGACCGGCACCAGCTTCGCCGGCATCGTGGCCGGAACGATTGTGATCATCGACGCGAGTCGCGGCGCCGTCCACGACGACGACCTCGTCGCGTACTTCGACATCCAGATCGGCGTGTCGCTGACCGCGACCCACGGCTGGTTGCCGCAGTCCTGAGCGACCACCCTGACGTGACGATTGAAAAGCCCCTTCCCTGATTCGCGGGGAAGGGGCTTCGCTCGTGTCGGCGAGCGCCGTCCGTCAGTTCTGACGAACGACGTTCGGGCCGGGACCGCCGGAGAGCCCGTCCTCGCCCGGCCCGCCGTACAGCCTGTCGACGCCGCTGTTCCCGTACAGCTTGTCGTTGCCGCTGTTGCCGTACAGGATGTCGTCGCCCTTGCCTCCGTACAGCAGGTCGTTGCCCTTCCCGCCGTAGATCCTGTCGTTTCCGTCGGTGCCGTACAGAACCTGACCGCCGGCGCCGCCGCGGATCACGTCGTTGCCCTTGCCGCCTTCGACGCGGGTGTAGTTGCCGACGGCGTGGACCGTGTCGTTGCCGTCACCGGCGAAGACCATCGACGCCTCACCCACGGTGACGGTGTCGTTGCCCGCCTGGCCCCAGACGTTGTTGCCGTCGACCCTGCCGGTGTCGGTCAGCCTGTCCCTGCCGGTGCCGAGATAGATCAGGTTGAAGTAGTAGACCTGGCCGGTGTTGTTGCGAAAGGCGACGGTGTCGTCGCCGTCGCGCAGGTCCATCTTCATGGTGGAGTACGGGTCCTGGCTGTCCAGGGTGGCGACCTTGCAGGAGACCCGGGTGTGGTCCGTACTCGCGGGGTAGCCGCAGCCGGCTCCCGCCTGGATCGGGACGACGTCGTCGATCACATAGACGATGTCCGTGTAGCCGCTGGTGAACGACTCCGTGACCGTCACCTTGTTGGTCTGGCCGGCGGCGGCCGTGTAGAAGAGTCGAAGACCGTTGTCGCCGACTGCGGCGCTGGCCGGCTGCGCCGTGGCACCGGCCGTGCCGGCGAGGGCGACCGGGACGGCGAGCCCCGTGCCGAGCGCCAGCGTCAGCGCCGCTGCGCCGCGGAGCACCCGGCGGCTGACGAGGTGAGAAGGCATTCCGTAACCTCCCTGTGGACATTGGCGGATCCTTCACACCATGTGACTCACGGCGCGCGCACCTGGTTCTCCGCCGGCGCGGGAAGGTGACGGGAGGCGGTCCGTTCCGCTACATGCGCCCGGTCACGCGGCCCCACAAATGCCTCGATATTCGGCCGTGCCCGTTGGAGGGAGATCGCGTACCGTTTCCTGTGAAAATGACATGACAGGGGAGACCATGCACCCGCACCAGGAAACGCCGGTTCTGCGGGAGCCCGTTCGGATCGCCGGCTTGTGGGTGCGGGTGATCCTGCTGGTCGTGCTGCTGTGGGGCGGTCTGCTGACTGTGCTCAGCGCGAATCCTCGGGACCGATCCGCCGCCGACTTCCAGGCGGCGCTGCGCGCGGGGCAGGTCACCTACGTCATCTACGAGCACGGCGGTGAAGACGGTGACGTACGCGGTCTGCGCTGGTCCACCGGCTCCCTGTTCTGGTATCGGGTCAAAGGGCTGACGGAGCCGACCCGCAGGCGGCCTGACCTGATGATCGATCCCGGCACGACGGCTTCACGTCCGGTGGTGCGATGGGTTTCAAGCAAGGACGCCAGGTTTGGGCCGTTTCCCAACTGGCCGTTCAAGGTTCCCGTTCCGAGCGTGGACTGGCTGGTCAAGGTGGCCTGGATCGCCGCGTTCGTCATCATGATCGGTACGGCGCGGCCACGTCTCGGCAGTCGATGGGCGTGGTTCTGGCTTTTCACGATCGGTGAGATCGGCGCGATCCTGTTCCTGTTCTTCGAGCCCCGTGCGCTGTGGCGTGGGCTGGGGCCTCAGGAACCCGCCCCTCGCCGGATGAGCGGCCGTTATGGCTGCCTGGCGGCCATCGGACTCAATTGGCTGGTTCTCGCCCTCTTCTACTCGGGGCTCTTCGGTGGGGTGCAGGCCCTTCTCGAGGTGCTGAACCGGTCCTGAGACACAGGGTCCCCGCTACGAGGCAGCAGACGCCTCCTGCGTGCGGCGGTCGGCGCGGCAGGTCAGTCCGGGATCCTCCCGACACGCCGCCTTGCGCGGCGCGGAACCGTGACCAGGACCGCCACGACCGCGGCCACGACCGCGCCCAGCAAACTCACCGAGAAGGGGTCCCAGAGGAAGCGGGTCCCCTGCACCTCGACGGTGTACCCGTCCACGGGCTGCGCTTCCAGCAGGGCGTCAGTCAGTTCCCGCGCCTGACCGGGGTTCTGCCACTCGGCGTGGAAGCGCCGACCATCGGTGGTCGTGATCTCGATGCGGCGGGCGCCGTCATCGAGCGTGGCACTGCGGACCTCGTCCTCCTGGATCCGGCTCATGACGAACGGGAGGCCGGCCTGCTCGGAGTCGTCACGAGGGAAGAAGGCGAACACGGCGACGAGCACAGCGACGGCGGCCAGTGCCCAGAGCAGCGGCTTACGCAGCGATCGCTTCCGCCGTGCCGCTGAAGCAGGTGTGTCGGTCATCAGACTCCCTCGGAGATCCCCGGTCAGTGTGTCATTGTTCGTCGTTTTTCTGCGGACTGGGAGTGGCCCGGCACGCCATGATGGATCCGTGGATTTCGAGCCGTACCGGGGTGAGCTCGTGGCTTACTGCTACCGGATGCTGGGCTCGTTCCACGAGGCAGAGGACCTGGTCCAGGAGACGATGCTGCGGGCGTGGAAGGCTCGCGACCGGTACGACCACACCCGCGCGACCGTACGGACCTGGCTGTACCGGATCGCGACCAACGCGTGCCTGACCGCGCTGGAGGGACGGGCGCGGCGTCCGTTGCCGTCCGGGCTGGGCGCGCCGAACGACGATCCCGAGGCGCCGCTCACACCGGCCATCGACATCCCATGGCTGCAACCGTTTCCCGACTCCCGGTTCGACACGGGGACGCGGGCCGACATGCGGCTCGCACTGGTGGCGGCGATGCAGGTCCTGGCGCCGCGGCAGCGGGCCGTGCTCGTGCTCCGCGAGGTGCTGGAGTTCAGCGCCGCCGAAGTCGCCGCCCAACTGGGAACCACGGTCCCGGCAGTCAACAGCGCCCTGCAGCGTGCCCGGGCCGTCCTCGCGAACCTGGGTGACATCGCGGAGGTCGCCGAGCCGGACGAGCCCGAGGTACGCGCGGTGATCCACCGCTACGTGCTGGCGTTCGAGGCGGCCGACGTACGCGCGCTCGTACGGCTTCTCACAGACGACGCGGTCCTGGAGATGCCGCCGGTGCCGCTGTGGTACCGGGGCAGCCGCGACTATGGCCTGTTCATGCGCCGCGTGTTCGAGATGCGCGGGAGGAACTGGCGCATGAGGCATCTCACCGCGAACGGGCAGCCCGCGCTCGCCGCGTACGCGCCGGAGCCCGGCGGAGGGCATCGGCTGCACACCCTTCAGGTCCTCACGGTCGACGGCGGCCATGTCACGCACAACGTCGTGTTCGCTGATCCAGCCGTCTTCGACGCCTTCGAACTGCCGAAACGGATTTCCTTCGACGACTTTCACCGGGCGCGATGAGTCAGGCCGATGCCGCCGGTACGTACAGGTGAGCATCGACAGAAGGGACATCCATCGTGAGCGTCATCGTCATCGAGTTCATCACCCTGGACGGGATCGTGTCCGACCCGGACGGGCGCGGCGGCACGGCGACCGGCGGCTGGGCCTTCCGGCACGGCCCTGAAACGGTCGCCGGGGACAAGTTCCGGCTGGGAAACGTGCTGGACGACGGGACCATGCTGCTGGGGCGTACGACATGGCAGCTGTTCTCCCGGCTCTGGCCGGGGCGCGACGACCCGTTCTCCGCGCGGATGAACGCGGCACGGAAGCTGGTCGCCTCCCGTACGCTGACCGACACGTCGGCATGGGCGAACTCGCAGGTCATCGAGGGCGACCTGCTCGACGCCGTCAAGCGCGAGCAGCGCGATGTGGTCATCACGGGAAGCCTGAGCGTCGTGCGGGCGCTCATGGCCGAGGACCTGATCGATGAGTACCGGCTGCTGACCTTCCCCACGATCCTCGGCGCCGGCGAGCGGCTCTTCCCTGCCGGCGGCCCGCCCGCGTACCTGGAGTGCCTGTCGGCCGAGCGGGTCGGCGCGGCAGTTCTCGCGCGATACACGAGAGCCGCCCGATGACCCGGGCGTCCGGCCCTGGAGCCGTCGGCCGGCATGCGAGGGGTGTTGCTCTCCCGGCTCTGCGCGCAGCCGGAGTTGCTCAAGCGGGTCACCGTGCTCCCGTGCGACGCGCTGAGCGTCGATCTGGACGAGCCGGTCGAAGCAGTAGTGATGATCAACGTGATGTACGCCCTGGAACACGACTATCGCAAGCGGCTCTGGCCGGTGCTGGCGCGACAGCTGGAACCCGGCGGCCTCCTGGTCTTCACCTGGCGCGGTGGCGGCCCCCCGCCGCCGCGTCCACTGGAGGAGACGGACTCCCGCCAGGTGGGCCGGCACACCTACACCTGCTCGTCCGAGACTCTCGAGTCGGGCGACGAGGCGATGAAGGTCCGGTCCGCTACCTCTACCGGGTCACACAGGACGACAAGGTGATCAGCGCGGACGAGATCGTGGGCTGGGCCTATCGCCCCAGGTGGGAGACCCTCCAAGCGGAACTCGTGGGTGCGGGGTTCGTCCAGGCCGACGCTCCGGAGGGGCTCGTCGCCTGGCGACGGGCCTGAGGTGAGCGGTTGGACGGCGACGCGGACCGCGTCCTGGAGCCCACCGAACAGTCCTTGACGGCCATCGAGTCGTGGAGGCGCAGGAACGTCTTCGATGAGTTCGCGCCCGGTCTCCGGTCTGAGTCCGTGCCGGAACACAAGAAAAGGAGACGGCATGGGCACGATCCACATCGACCTGTTCGCGACGCTCGACCTGGTCGGCCAGGCGCCGGGTCATCCCGAGGAGGACCCCGACGGCTTTCCGTACGGCGGATGGCAGGCGCCCCTGTTCGACGAGACGGTCGGCCGGCACGTCGGCGCAGGAATGGAGGGCATGGACGCCCTGCTCCTCGGCCGCAGGACCTACGACATCTTCGCCGCGTACTGGCCGAGCCAGGTCGACGGCGTCGACGGCGGGATCGCCACGCTGTTCAACAACATCCCGAAGTACGTCGCCTCGCGTAGTAACCCGGAGCTGGACTGGGCGGGCTCGACGCACCTGGGGCCCGACCTGGTGGGCGCCGTGCGCGAACTGCGTGACAAGCACGAGCACATCCATGTGATCGGCAGCCTGAACCTGGTGCAGACGCTCCTGCACGAGCGCCTCTTCGACCGGCTCGACCTGTGGATCTTCCCCATCGTGCTCGGCGTCGGCAAGAAGGTGTTCGACGGCGGCGCGGTGCCCGCCAACCTGACACTCCTCGAGCCGCCCGTCACCTCGCCCAAGGGCGCCGTGCTCCTGCGTTACGGCCTCAACGCGGAAAGCCTCGGCATCGGGGACATGCGGCGCGAAGACCGCGGCGTCATGGAGTAAGCGGCGATCCTCAGCGCACGATCGTGCCGAGCACCTCGTTGAACGCCTCCGTGGAACTGGGGTGGGTGTAAACGGCGTCGCGCAGGTCGGCCGCCTTGATGCCGTGCCGCATGGCGAGCGCGACGGTGTTGATCAGCTCCTGCGCGTCGATGCTCAGCAGCGCCGCCCCGAGGATCTCGTCGGTTTCTGCGTCGACGACGAATTTCATGATCCCGCGCGTCTCCTCCACGACGTACGCGCGGGGCATGGCCACGATGTCGGCCACCAGTTCGCCGGCGATCTTCACCCGGCGGCCCGTCTCGCGGGCCTGCCTCTCCGTGATGCCCACGGTGGCCAGCGGCGGGGTCATGAAGAGTGTGTTCGGGATCGCCACCCTGTCCGCCGTCGAGCGACGGCCCTCCCCGACGAGCTGATCAAGGACGATGCGGCTGTCGTCGAGGGAGACGTAGGTGAACTGCGGCCCGCCGTTGACGTCGCCGAGAGCGAAGATGTGCGGCCGGCTGGTCCGCAGATGCCCGTCGACCTCGATCGCGCCGCGATCGGTCGTCCGGACACCGGCGGCCTCGAGCCCGAGATCGCGGATCGCCGGGGCGCGCCCGGTCGCGGCGAGCACGGCGTCGGCCTCGACGGTCCGCCGCCTGCCGTTCTCTTCGAAGACGACGGTCGTTGCGCTCTCGCCGTCGCGCACCTCAGTGACGTGCACGCCGGTGACGATCTCGACCCCCTCGCCCACGAGGATGCTCTCGGCCACGGCGGCGACGTCGTCGTCCAGCCGGCCGAGGATCTCGGGGGCCGACTCCAGCACGGTGACCCGCGAGCCGAAGCGGCGGTAGATCGAGGCGAACTCGATGCCGAGGTACCCGCCACCGATGATCACGAGCCGCTCCGGCAACTCCGTCGTCTGGATGAGGTCGGCGCTGGTCACGACCCGCTTGCTGGCACGCATGCCGGGAATGTCCGCGACGATCGGCTCGGAGCCGGTGTTGATCAGAATGGTCTCGGCGGTGACGGTGACCTGATCCTCGCCCGTTCGGACGATCACCGTGTGCGGGTCGACGAACGCGGCGCGGCCCGTGACGACCGTGACGGTGTCGGCGTCGTTGAGCGCGTCGTAGTTGCCGCCGCGGAAGAGCGTGGTGAGCGCCTGGACGTTGCCGACGGCGCGCTCGTACCACTCCTGCGGAGAGTCGTCGGCACGGCGCCTGCCGGAGTGGTGCACGAGCGCCTTCGTCGGCACGCATCCGACGTTCGGGCAGGTGCCCCCGTACATGCGGTCCGACTGCTCAACGAGCACGACGTTCCTGCCACGGCGGCCCATCTCGGCGGCCACGGTCTTGCCGCCCTTCCCGAAGCCGATGACCAGGACATCTGCGTGGAGAACGTGGTTGTGGATGGCCATGACGCCAGTCTTGACCGCCTATGATTGAGCGTATAAGACAGATTCATCTCATTTTTCTTCGGGATCGTCTCATCATGGACTGGATCAGTGAGATCGTCCGCCTGGCGAGGCCGCAGGCCGTCCTGGACAAGCGTTGCCTCTTCGCCGGCGCGACGACGATGGACGTGCCCGCGTACGGCACGGGCAAGGCGGCCTTCCATGTGCTGCTCGACGGCGTGTGCACCATCGAGGCGCCCGGCCGGCACATCCCGTTGACGGCGGGCGACGTCGTGCTGCTGCCCGGCGGCCAGGCCCACCACGTCCGGACGGCCGGTGCCGGCGGCCGAGGTGCCGTCGAGGAGCCGGGCGACACCTTTTCGATCATGCGCAGCCCGAGCGGCGGCGAGATCGTCATGGACCTGCTCTGCGGCCATTACGCGTTCGGCTCCGGCGCCGGGGCCATGCTGTTCCGGAGCCTGCCCGACCCGTTGCACGTGTCGTTCGGCCAGGCCGACGAGATCGTGCGGATGCTGAGCACTCTCATGCGGCGGGAAGCCCGCCATGACGGGCTCGGCACCGGAGCGATCCTGTCTTGCCTGTGCAACGCGCTGCTCGCCATGGTGCTGCGGACATCGCCGAGCCGGTACGTCGGGACGCCCGCGTGGACCGCCGCCGACGATCCACGGCTCCGGCTGGTCATCGAGGCGGTGCTGCGAGATCCCGGCGGCGACTGGACGGTCCCGCGACTGGCCGAGGTGGCGGCCATGTCACGGGCCACGCTCGCCCGCAACTTCTCGCGGTCCACGGGGCTCACGCCGGGCGAGTTCGTCACGCAGGTCCGGATGATGATCGCGGCCGAGCGCCTCGTCGAGACCGACCTCACCGTCGCCGCCGTCGCGGCCGGGGTGGGGTACGACTCGGAATCGGCGTTCAACCGGGCCTTCCGCCAGGCCACCGGTACCACGCCGGCCCGGTTCCGCCGCGCCCTGCAGCGCTCCTCCTGACGGGCTCGCCACGGATGCCGGCGGCGCCGTCCTGATCGTCGCTCAGCCGTTCCGCTCAGCCGTTCCGCTCAGGCAGCCGTGCAGAGCCGTCCGCGCGGTGCGACCGCGTGCCCGTCGGGGAAAAGTTCGCCGCTGTCGTCGAAGAGCACCACACCGTTGCAGAGCAGACTCCAGCCCTGCTCAGGATGGGCTGACACGACGCAGGCGGCCGTATGGTCGATGGCGTTCGCTTCGGGGCATCGAGGCCAGTGCGCACACATGACGCCCTCCTCTTGCACTACGAACCTGCTTTCCCCACCCACGATCCCCCCACCGGGCCTGGCCGTCTGCACGGCCAGCACCCCTTCTTCGAGGCAGGCAGGCGGTACCGGAGCCTTCCCGCCACCCTGTACGCCGGAGGCAGCCGACAGGCCCACGGCACACGGCCCGACCTCAGTTGCGGGTGGCGAGGTCGAAGATGGTGACCAGTTCCTCGGCGGCGACGGCGGGATCGAGGCCGGTGAGGAGTCGGGCGGCGACGGTGTCCATCGTCGCCCGGACGGCCATGGACATGAGCTGTGCGTCGAAGGCGCGGAACTCACCGGCCCGCTGGCCCTGCTCGAACAGCTCCGCCAGCAGGTCAAGTGCCCTGTCCTGGCTCCCCTCGGTCACCGGCACCGCGTTGACGACGATCTGCTGGACCGCGCGCACGTGCGCGGGATTGGCGGTGATGAACTCCACGTTGGTGCGGATGTACGCCGCCAGCTTCTCGCGCGGGCCCTCCGCGGCCGTGATCCTCGGGTGCATGTACGCCGCGGCATCGCTGAGCACCTTGGTCAGCACGTCCGCGAGCAGGTCGTCCTTGGTGGCGAAATGGTACGAGATCAGCCGCTTGCTGCTTAGTCCCGCGTGGCCGCAGATCGCTTCGAAGGTCGTCCCCGCATAACCCCGCTCGGCCAGGACCTCGATCGTTGCCTGCACGATCTGCTCTCTCCGGGCCTGGGTCGCCCGGGCCCGGTCAACCGGTGCGGGTGTGGGCATGCGGGACCTTTCATGATCGGCGGCCGCCCCGCCGGGCCTGATCAGCCCAGTTTGCCAGCCCGGCCGGGCCTCGGGAACGCCGCCCGTACGGCATGTCGGGTGGCCAGGACCGCGACTCCCGCGAGCAGCAGGCCGATCAGCCCCTGGTCGGCCTTCATCCACAGCGGGTATCCGCTGTCGGGCGCCACGCAGATCAGCACGATGCCGATCGTTCCCAGGATCGACAGGGTCCTGATTCGCACGTAGGCCGACCGCTTGCCCCTGGCCGCCTGCCCGGCCAGCGAGATCAGCCACAGCGAGGCCGCCGCCACGGCGCCGCCACGAACCCAGACCACCCAGTTCACCAGGTCGGGCCGGTTCCGCAGCACGGCGGCGACGATCAGGGTCACCAGCGACACAGCCGCCATTCCGACGAAGAGGGAGCGGATCCGACGGAGGCTTGCGAGCACTTTGTTATCCATGCGAGTAATAATTACACGGCTGGATAAGAAGTGGCAATAGGCGGATCTCGTGCGTCTTCGACCGGCCCCCGGTTCGGCTCGTACGGAGTTGAGATCAGGAAGATCGGCAGGTCGGCGAGATGAGCGCTTTGTTCAAGACGCGGCGACCGAGCCCGGTCGACGCTGTCGGATGAGCAAGCGAGCTTGAGTCGTCACCACCGCTGGGGGCCGAAGCGGTCGATGAATCGGCCCGTTCCGGCGTCCATGCCCTCGGTCGCGAGCGTGACGATCGCGTCGGTGCCCTCGGTCACGGTCTGGGTGCCGCGGTGCCCGTTGAGGTCGGTCGCGGTGTAGCCGGGGTCGGCGGCGTTGACACGGATGCCGGGCAGCGCCTTGGCGTACTGCGTCGTGAGCATCGTCACCGCGGCCTTCGAGGACGTGTACAGCGGCGAGACGATCTTCGATCCCACGCTGTCCGGGTCGTGGGTCAGGGAGAACGATCCCATGCCGCTGCTCACGTTGACGATCGCCGGGCGCTCCGACTTCCGCAACAGGGGCAGGAAGGCGTTTGTCACGCGGACGATGCCCACGACGTTCGTCTGGAGGACCTCGAGGGTGTCGTCCCCGGTCAGCTCCTCTGCGGGCACGCGTCGGCCGACGATCCCGGCGTTGTTGATCAGGACGTCGACGCGGCCCTCGTGCGCACGGACGTCGGCTGCTGCGGCGGCGACGGACGCGTCGTCGGTGACGTCGATCTGCACGAAGCGTATGCCGGCCGGCGCGCTGGCGCGGGCGCTGCAACTCAACCGGGCGGAGCGCGACCACCTCTACCGGCTCGCCGGACTGCAGCCGCCCCGGAACGGCTTGATCAGCGACCACATCCCTCCCGGGATGCAGCGTGTGCTCACCCGGCTCGGCGACGCACCGGTCGCGGTGTTCGCCGCCGATTGGCGACTGCTGTGGTGGAACCACAGTTGGGCGGCGCTCCTCGGCGACCCCTCCGTGGTCGCGCCGGAGGAGCGCAGTCTGGTGCGCGCGCGTTTCCCAGTGGCATCCGATCGCGGGCGCATCGCGGCATGGCCGGTGGTCGCGGAGAACGCGGAGGCGTCCGACCGGGCCATCGTCGCCGACCTGCGCCGTGCGTCCGCCCGCTACCCGGAAGACGCGCACCTGAGCGAGCTGATCCGCCGGACGCTGGACGGCAACCAGCGCTTCGCCCAGCTGTGGCCCTCCGGCGCCGTCGGCGGCCACGGCGAGGATCGCAAGACGATCCGGCATCCAACGGTCGGTGAGATCACCGTCGACTGCGACGTGCTCGCCGACTCGGACGCAGACCTGAAGATCGTCATCTATACCGCCGTCCCCGGCAGCGAAGACGAGACCAAGCTCGACCTCGCCCGCGTCGCCGGCTTGACGACCGCAGCACCGAACCAGGCCTAGATGGCGTCTGCAGTACCCGTACCGCCGGCAACCGCCGTAATGGCGCGCCAATGGCACGCGGATCACGCCTTACGAGGCCACGAGGGGCAGCGGTCGAAGTCCGCTCGCAGCAGTCGCGATGGAAATTCCACCGGGTCCCCGCTCGCCTGCCCCGGCGGTTCGACGCCAGGCCAGGCGAGCGAGCGGGAGATCGGCCCGATCTCAGGACCCCGATGTGGCCGTCGGCTCCGGCGACCCTGGTGACCCCGGTACGGCCGGCGGCGGCGCGCCGGCGTCCTCGATCTTCTTCATGATGTCCGACGGCACGGGTCCGGCAGGCTTGATCATCAGCATGACCTGCCCGGGAGCGTACGGCTCGACGCTTGTCACCTGCCACGTCGGGTCGATCTTCGACCGAGGCGTGAGATCCCCGTAGCCCCGACCGTCCGGAAGAGACCATTGGACGTTGTAGTGCGCGATCGTCAGGTGCTTCTGGGCGATCAGTGCCTCCACCTCGGCGACCGTGCGTCCCTCGACAGAGACGCCTTCCAGGACTTCGCCCTTCGCCGCCGAGGTGTTGGTGGAGGTGTAGGGCTCGCCGGGGCGGGCGGCGCGTCCGAGGACCACCGTGGCTTTACCGGTGAATCCCGCCTCGATTCGCAGGCCGATCGGGCACTGGGCGCCGCTCGCCGTCCTGCAGGAAGGATCGTCAATCGTGTCGATCTTCTGGTGCCCTTCCATCATCACGATGGTCCCCACCACGCTGGGCGAGGCGGGGACCAACTTCAGGTCGATGTCGAAGCCGCAGGCGCGGAAGTCGTTCCTGAGCCGCTTCTGGTCGGCGAGAGGATCCATGATGCGGGCGACCACGTAGTCATGGTCTTTGGAGCAGGTCACGGCGGCCTGAGCCGTGGACGCGTTCTGTCCGAACATCACGGTCCCCGCCACCGCGGCCACAGTCGCTGCTGCGGCGGCGACGGCCCCAATCGCCAGGCGACCGACGAGCGGCCGCCGCAGCCGGGACCGCCGGGGAGAACCGGGCTCTTGAGGGAGGGACGTCACAGGGGTGGGCGACGCGTCATGCGCGTTCTGGGAATGTCTGGTCATCTCGGCCATGAGGTGGGCCCTTCGTTGCGCGTGGCGGCCGCCGGGAAGGTCGCGCTCGTTGGGGATGAGCGGATCGGTCATGACTCCTCCACTGGGGGCCGGAGCGCGGTGGAGCGCTCACCTGGTCTGTGTGCCGTGCCGCCTGCTGGTTCCCGCGCATTCCCGGAAGATGAGGCCGTCAGCTTCTTGAGCCGGGCGCGAGCCCGCGACAGGCGTGAGCGCACCGTTCCCACCGGAAGGTCGAGCGCGATCGCGGCGTCGTCGTAGCTGAGCCCCGCCCACACGCACACGGACAGGACCTCCTGGTCGGCGAGAGGGAGCCGGTTCACCGCGGTGAGCACACGGCGCATCTGGTGCTCGTCGTCGATCCGTCCGGCGATGTCATCGGCCGGATCGGGCTCTGCGGACATGGCGGACATTCGGTCCAGGGCGTCACGATGATTGCGTTTGGCGCGGTAACGGTTGCGTAGGACGTTGTTGGCCACGCCGAGGAGCCAGGGCAGAGCCGAGTCCCGCTCGGGGCTCAGTTCCCTGTGCCGCCGCCACGCCTCCAAGAACACCACCGAGGTGATGTCTTCGGCGTCCGACCAGTCAGCCGTACGGCGGAAGCAGTGGTTGTAGACGGCGCGCGCGTGCCGGTCGAAGATGACGCCGAAGGCCTCGGTGTCCCCGTCCGCTGCACGCGTCCATAGCTCGGCGTCCGTAGGAAGGCTGTCCATCACACCAAGACTGTGTCGGCGGATGGGCACGGGTTCCCGGAATCCACAGATATTTCCCTGTACCCGCCGGCGATCCCCTTCGTCCCCTACAGATCTTCGCGATCACGTGCGTCCGGTGTGCTGCGTTCCTCCTGACCGCCCTCGGCGGCCCCTTCCCTGATCAACGGTAAAGGGGCTTTGATCTGCGGAGGCTCGGGGATTTGAACCCCGGATGGGCTTAAGACCCAAACCGCATTAGCAGCTCGGATCTTGCCCGTCCCGATCAGTCCCACCTGGACCAACACCGCTCAGCGGTCCGCTTGGAACAGCATGGAACGGCGAGGAACCGCGACTACAACTGCCACTAGGAGCTGCTAGCCGCGGGATGAGACCGTCCTCCTCGCAGCTGCCGCTCCCCGGGGCGGGACCGCCGTGTCAAGAATCAGCGCAGCTGATCGCGAAGCGACGCCGTAGGCGCCCTTGATTCGGCGGGCCGCGTCACCGTATGGGAGGAGTGGGAGGCCGTCACCGAGGCCGCACAGGGCTGAGTCGTCAGGACCGGCGGACCAGCAGGGCGACCAGCGCCAGCACCACGAGGACCGCGGCCACGCCGCGACCTTTCCCGCGTGCGCCAGCTCCGCCGCGAACCGTGCGCGCGCCTTGGCGTCCCCACTGAATCGGGCGTGCAGCAGCTTGACGGCGACAAACTCGCCGTTCTCCCCCACGCCCCGGTAGACCGCGCCCTGGCCGCCCTCTCCGAGCAGACCGGCGATCCGGAAGGCACCTACCTGACGGGGATCATCCGTGCGAAGCGGCTGCGTCCCTTGCAATTTCATCCTCCACGGGGCACGCGGAAACGGAGGCGACATTACCGGAGCCGGTGGTTCTTCCGACCCGAAACGATCGCTAACGCGGACAGGATCCGGTCATTACGACCCCGTTCCGTACGGAAGCCCGCCGGTGTGGTCGCTGCCTCCACCGTCATGGCCGTCCAGGGGAACTCACGCCACACGGCGGGGACGCTCCTCGTCGAGCAGGGCGTCCATCCGGGTAGTCCAAGAGATCCTCGGCCATGCCCGGGTCACCACGACCGAGCGCTACACCCACGTTGCGAGCGTCCAGGTGAAGGGCGCGAGCGAGCGCATGGGGGCCGACTGCCGGGACCTGACCGCCACGCGGGTGGAGGCCGACTGTCCCGAAAAGCTAGCCTGCGCTCGTATCCGCGCGGACAAGTAGGCGATCGAGTTCTGAGTCCGTGCGGCTGGTCACGCCACGGAGTGCGTGATGACACCGGTGTAGGCGCCCGTGGTCACCCCCGCGAACGGGATGGACATGATCAGGGTCGGCCGCCAGTTGCAGTTGTTGACCCCGGAGACCGCGACATGGGAGAACGCCACGCGGGTGGCGCTCAGGTTCACCCGCGTGGCCGCGGTCGGCTGGCCTGGTACGAAGGTTCCGCCACCCTGGGTCGCGGTGGCCGGCCCCGACCAGTACGACATGTTCGCCCTGCCGATGGTCACGACAGGCGTTGTCGTGCGGGTGTAGTTGGTCGACGAGACAGCGGCAGTCCACGGGCCGGCGCCTGGCTCACGGGTGTCCGTTACGGTCACCGTCTGCATCTGCACCGTCCTAGTGCCGCCGGGCGGCGCACTGCCGAGGGACATGGCCACGGGCGCGGTGATCGTCAACGCCCCGGCCCTGGGAAGCATGAACGTGGCGGCGCCCGGCGTCGCTTCCGCCGGTGGGCCGGGAAGGGTGACCAGCAAGGTGACCAACAGGGCGGGGGTGGCAAGGAACGCTGTTCTTCTGTGCATCTGTGTCTTTCGCTCAAGCCATGCCGGGGTTTGCCTGGCGACGCCTGCGCCGGAGGAGGTAAACACCCGTCGCGATCACAAGGATCAGCGCAAGCAGCAGGGAGATGAGGAGTAAACGATTCCCGCCGAAAAGGACAGATTGGCCCACTCCGGCGTCAGGGAAGACGACCGTGGCCGACACCGTCCGCTTCACCAGGCCGCTCTGGATGACCAGGTCGGCTTTCCAAGGCCCGTTCGGCAGGCGTGGATCCAGCACCACGACTACCTGTCCGACGTCACCGGGCTTCAGTGCGACACCCAGCGTGGCAGGATACGGCCCGGCACGCAGGCCGCCGGGCCCCTCCGAGAGGGACAGGGCTCCCGAAAGCTCCAGTGCCCGGCCACCCGTGTTGCGGACCTCGGCGACCAGGCGTGGCTGACCGGTGGCGTCACGCTCCGGGGTGAACTTCTCGATGCTCATGTCCGACGGCGGCTCTCCGCCAGGACCGATGTCGAGGTACATCCTGACGCCGACCCGGCTGGCGAGCCCAACATTGTGCACCTTGTCCGGCATTATGGCGGTCTGTGCCCACATCACCGCGTACCGCTCTCCGCGCCACGCGTCCTGCGGCACGTCGACGGTAAACCACGCGATGCGCTTGTGTCCCGGCGCCAGGTCGATCTCCCTGGGTTCGACAGTCGTCCAGGTCGACAACTCGTTCGGCGTACGCTCCGGTGCGAACGTGAACGTGCGGCCTTCGATGGAAGCCGCCGCGGCGTAGAGCGAGACGTGCAGCGGTTCGGCAGTGGTGTTGGAGACCTCGAGCCGCCGTCTGATGGTGGTGCCGGGGTTGAGATGGTCGACGACGCCGGTGCGGGCACGGGGGTCCTTGCGACGGACAACGGGGGCGTCCACTAGTCGGACGCCGAGTCCCTCGCCGGGAGCCCCGGGGTCGAAGCGGCTCACCGCGCTGTGAGCTGTCCCCGCCGAAGCGAGGGCGGCCGGGGCCGCCCCGCCGTACGGGCCCATGAAGAGCGCGGACAGCAGGACGGCCACGACGCGTCTGAGCCAGTCAGGCGACGGAATGTGTCACCGTCCCGGTGTAAGTGCCCAGTCCCACCGACAGCGGGACGGCGATCGACAGTGTCGGATCCCACGTCGCGTCGCTGTTCCCGGTGCCGCCTGTGTAAGTCATGGCGATGCGCTGCGCGCCCAAACTTCCCGGCGCGCCCGGAGTCAGCGTGCCGGTGCCGACGAGCAGCGTGCCGGCACCGGGTGTGTATACAGCGGCGGCAGCCGCGATCGTGTCACTCGGCCCGATGAAGCTTGTGGACGAGACCCTGGCGGTCCAGTCCGAGGTTGGCGTGCCGCCACGGGCGTCGGTCACTCTGACGGTCCCGAGGGGACCGCTGATCGAGTTACCTGCCGCGGTGCTGCCCAGGCTGACCGGCCCGGTCGCCGCGGTGATCGTCAAAGCGCCGGAGGTGACCGTGAAGGTCACCGTGGTGTCGGCGGCTTCTGCGCTCCGACCGGTGAGCGTGGCCAGAGCGAGGGTGCTTCCTGCTATCAGTGCGAGCTGCTTGAGTCGCATATTCATCCCCGTAACTGTGGACGAGTGGTTGTTCCGCTCGTCGCTGATCATCAAGATCGGTCCGATACTTTAAGACGGCCGAGTTACCTGGGATGCGGGGACGCACGTCTCGTTGACGAGCTTCATACGATCTTTTGCTCGAACCGATGTGGTAGCGAACACACCGCCGAGCTGGTCTGCCGGGCTTGCCTGGGTCGCGACAGGCGGGAGGATCAGGCTCGCTCCTGGGGCGACGCCTGACAACTGCAACTAGAGCGCCTTTGAAGATCAGAAAAGCCCCTTCCCTGATCAACGGGAAAGGGGCTTTGATCTGCGGAGGCTCGGGGATTTGAACCCCGGATGGGCTTAAGACCCAAACCGCATTAGCAGTGCGGCGCCATAGACCTGACTAGGCGAAGCCTCCTGGTTGCCGAGTGGCTCAGGACAGAGTACCGGCGATTGTGTGAGGCGGCAAAGCGGAATCCAACCTGAAGGCGGGCCTGGACCCGCCACCTGTCGGTATCGCCTCAAGGACGTCTCCCGCTGACCATATGCCCAGATCGGGCGGGACACGGCAAGCGACACACGCGACTTTCCCCAGGGCAATGCACAGCCCTCATCCACAGGCTGTGGACAAGGGCTGGGTCTGTGGAGAAGGCCGATCAGCCCTGGCGGACCGCTTCGCCCTCGATCTCAATCTTGATCTTCTTGCTCACCAGGACGCCGCCGGCCTCGATGGCCACGTTCCAGGTGAGGCCGAAGTCCTCACGGTTGATCTCCGTCTCGGCGGTGAAGCCGAAGACCTCGTGGCCGTAGGGGCTGGTGCCGACGCCGCCGAACTCGACCTTGAGCTCGACCTCCTGCGTGACGTCACGGATCGTCAGGTCACCGACCAGAACGAAGTCGTCGCCGCGGTGGTCCTTCACACGGGTGCTGCGGAAGGTGATGTCCTCGTGCTTGTCGGCCGACAGGAAGTCGTCGCTCTTCAGGTGGCCGTTGCGGTCGGCGACAGCGGTCTCGATGCTGCCGGCCTTGATGACGACCTCGGCAGTGGAGTCAAGCGGGTTCTCCGCAATCACGATCTTCGCGTCGTACTCGTCGAAGTGACCCCGGACCTTGGTCACCATCATGTGCTTCGCGACGAAACCCACGCGCGTGTGCGTCTTGTCGAGGGCGAATTCGCCGGCCGTCGGGATCTTGAGGCCGTCCCACTCACGAATGCTCATTGTGCCCTCCTGGGCTGCTTGCTCCGTTGATGTTTGCGCGAACAACTTTCTACACGAGGATTATTCCCAGCGTCAACTATGTCGCGTAGACTTTGCACATGGATCCTTTTGACGACCCGCGGCTCACCGCGATGGGCCTGCTGGCCGAGGTCTCAACGGGGTTGGCGGCCCAGCTCAACAAGACTTTCTCCGCCGCCGGACTCTCCGAGGTCGACTTCGAAACACTGATACGCCTGGCCCGCTCCCCCCAGCACAAACTCAGGATGAGCGACCTCGCCGGGCAGACGTCGCTGTCCACCAGCGGCATCACCCGAGTCGTGGACAGGCTCGAACGTGAGGGCCTCGTCCAGCGCTGCCCCTGCAGCACCGACAGGCGCGCCTCCTACGCCTCACTCACCGAGGCGGGCGTGAACCGTCTCACGGCCCTGATGCCGCAACACCTGGAGGACATCGACACCTGGTTCACCAGCCTGCTGGCCCCGGAGCAGCTGGCGACCTTCCTTGAGACCCTTCGCACCATCCGCGACGTCGTACGGCCGTGCGCGACGGCCGGCGTGGAGCGCGTGGAGCAGGTCACGACCGGCTGAACCGTCAGACGAATCCCGGAGATGCCACCACCCCTCCCGTGGCACCCGGGCTCCCCTCCCCGGCAGCCCTCAGTTCATCGCCTCGCGACCCACGGGGACCAGGTCGCCGCGGAGCTTGGCCATCCCCCGGGACACGGTGCTCTTGACCGTGCCCACGCTGATCCCCAGGGTCCTGGCGATCTCCATCTCCGTCATGTCCTCGTAGTAGCGCAGGACGATCGCCGTACGTTGCCTGGCGGGCAGTCGGTCGAGCGCCTGCTCCAGTTCGTCGTACTGATGCCGCGGATCATGTTGCGTGGGGATGTCGGGTAGGTCTTCGGACGGGTACTCCTCCAGCTTGCGCCGCCTCCACCACGAGATGTTGATGTTCACCATCGCCCGGCGCACGTAGCTGTCCAGCGAGGAGCGATCCTGGATCCGGTCCCAGGCGAGATAGGTCTTGGCGAGGGCTGCTTGGAGCAGGTCCTCGGCGTCGCAGGGGTTCCCGGTCAGCTGATGCGCGACCCGCAGCAGGGCCGCTCCGCGGGACACCACATACGTATGGAACTCCTCATGGTTCACGATCATGCGATCACCGACCTGGCCTGAGAGGCATCTCGTGCCAGAATGGCAGCCTCATTCCAGAATCCGGCTGAACCGGAAACAAGGTTTCGTGCAGCCGTGCGCAAAGATCGCGCAAGCTCGGTGGCGGACCCCTGATCCACTCTGCTGACACCGCGTTCCCCGCTGGGCACTGATTTGCCCGGACTGGGGCGATATGCCTTCCACCTGGGGTGGGATTATTGCTCCGCAGTCACCCCATCGACTGCCATTCCGCTCCTGTCGACATTCGCGGCATGTGAGGCTAGAAGGCGTGGGGAGGGGTGATGACGAACCGAACCGTTGATCGCAGGCGCCTGCTGGCCGCGGCCGTGCTCGGCCGTGACACCGAGGCGCCGCGACTGACCGCCGACGACGGGATGACACTCGACGCCGTCAGCGGGGAGATCCTCGATGTGAGCCCGCACCTGATCATCGTCGAGGACGACGACGGCGAGGAGCGGCGTATGGTCATCGCCCCCTGGGCGACCGCGTGGCACGGAGCGTCACTTCCACCGGCCGACCTGCCCGTTGGGGCGAGGGTCGTCATCCGCGCCCTGCGGTCGGGCACAGTGGTCGACCGCATATGGGCGAACATGACCCGGATGACCGGAATCATCCTGAGCATCTCCGGGAAGCGGGACCTCACCATCGAGCTCGACTGCGGCCCGCACCGCGGGCGCCGTTCGGTGGTCGTCCCCTACCGGAGCTCGGGACGGATCCGAGTACGGCATCCGCAACTCGAAGCGGGTTATCTCTTCGACGCCATCGGGCTCATGGACGCAGGGACCGCGCTCGCGCACATACCCGCGACGTCCCAACCCCCCTACCGGGCGAAGTCCGTACCGCCGCCGCCTCCCGCCTTCCGCGGAGTCCAGTCGAAGATCTCCGGCGCGGCCGCGTGGGGGGATTTCACCGAACCCGGTGTGACCTATCCGATGCTGGAGTCCGCGGACGCCGACTGCGAGGACACCGGGCGTTCCTGTGCCGGCCTGCCGTACCTGGCGGTCGGCTCGATGCTGTTCGTCCGCAACGTCTGCGACGGCCGGGCGAACGCGCTGCCGATCATCGGCTGCGGCTGCATCGCCGGACGCTTCTGCGACCGGTGCCTGGAATGCGGCACCTCACCCCGCGGCAGGTTGGTGGAGTTGTCCGCCACGTCGTACGTCGAGCTGGGCGGGGATCTGATCAAAGGCTGCTTCAACGCGCGCGTCGGATTGGGGTGACTCATGCTCTCGACCATCGCGGCAGCGGCCCTGCCGATCCTCATCGCGATGCTGCTCCTGGGCGGCGTCGCGAAGCTCTTCATGGCCGGGGGCGACGCCGAGCCCGGCGGCCTGGGCCGGCTCGGGCCCGCGGTCCTCGCCCCGCCGCGCTTCCGCAAGGCCGCCATGATCGGTTGTGCGCTGGGCGAACTGGGCCTGATCGGGGTGCTGCTCCTGCTGCCCGATCACGCGGTGGCCCGCTGGATGCCGGTGGCGTTCTTCTCCGTCGCCACCTACGTCCTGTGGGACCTGCGCCGCAGGCGGCCCGACGTGGGATGCGGCTGTTTCGGTGAGGTCAGCGCGGCGCCGATCGGGTTGAGGTCCATCGGCCGGGCGGCGTTCCTCGCCGGCGTCGCGGTCGTCGTGGCGGTCGAGAGTCCCGGGCTCGCGGCCCTGTCGGACTGGTCATGGTCGACGACCGCCTGGCTGGCCGGCGGCCTGACGCTGGTCCTGTTGCTGTCGACCGAGATCGAGGAGTCGATCGCCCGGCTGCGTCACCGCGCACCGTGCGAGCAGCGTGCAATTCCCGCCAAGCGGGCCCTGTCCCGCCTGCAGAGCAGCACGGCATGGCGGTCACACGCCCCGACGCTGATGTCCGACGAGCCCGCCGACACGTGGCGGGAGCTGTGCTGGCGGTTCTTCGTCTTTCCGGCGCAGGACGGCGCCGACGTCGTCTTCGCCGTCTACCTGAGCGGCCGGCGACCCGGGGTGAAGTGGGCGATCGTCAACGCGGACGGTCAGCCGATCACCCCTCTGCGGGAATCTATGCGTGTATCGGCCTAGCGCTATACAGGCATAGATTCCCGCATGAAGGGACCACGATTAAGCTCTCTACGGCTCTCTAGCTTCCCCTCTAGAAAGCCGTAGAGAGGTCAATGGGAGGGACGGTTACAGCGGCTGGGCACGCAGGAACCTCCCGAAGTGAGGGACCGTGAATCCGATCACCCCGCGTTCCGCGCTGTAGATCAGGCCCTTCTTGATGAGGCTGTCGCGCGCCGGAGACAGGCTGGACGGCTTGCGGCCCAGCGACTCCGCGACGTCGGAGGTCGGTACGGGATCGTCCCCGAGCTGGGCCATGGCGTGCATGTAGTCACGCTCGGCGGGGGTGGCGCGTTCGTAGCGGCTGCCGAAGAAGCCGACGGCGAGCTCCTCCTCGGCCTCAGGCGCCGACACCTTGATGTCGTCCACGGTGATCGGACTACGCGGAGCGAGGTCCCAGGCGACCTTGCCGTACGCCTGGACGAAGTAGGGGTAACCGTCGGCCGCCTCATAGAGGGCGTCCAGCGCCTCCGGGGTGAACTCGACCGCCTCGCGCTCGGCCGGAGCGATGAGCGCGAGATCGGCGGCGTCCCTGTCGAGCCGGTCGATCCGCGCGTAACGGAACAGCCGCTCCGAGTAGCTCTTGCTGGCCGACAGCACGCTCGGCAGGTGGGGCAGCCCGGCTCCGACCACGATCAGCGGCCCGCCGGTCTGGGAGAGCTCGTGACAGGCGGCGCACAGGGCGGAGATGTCGGGGGCCTGCACGTCCTGCATCTCGTCGATGAACAGGGCGATGCCGACGCCGAGATCGGTCGCGACACCCGCGGCGTCGACGAACAGCTCGGTGAGGTCGATCTCCAGGTCGCCGGAGTCGGCCCGGCCGCGCGACGCCGGGACGTCGATGCCGGGCGACCAGTGGGAGGTGCCCTTCGCCGCGGCAGGATCACGCATGGCGAAGGCCTTCAGCACACCGAGGAACTCCTCGATGCGCTCGGGCGCCCGATGACGGGGCGCGAGCTCCCTTATCGCCATGTGCAGCGACGCGGCGACCGGCCGGCGGATCGACTGGTCGGGACGGGCCTCGATCTTGCCCGTGCCCCACAGGCGCTGCATGGCCATCGACTTGAAGGTGTTGAGCAGGACGGTCTTGCCGACCCCCCTGAGACCGGTGAGCACCATGCTCCGCTCCGGACGGCCACGGGCCACCCGCTCGAGCACGACCTCGAACTGATGGAGCTCACGGTCGCGTCCGGCGAGTTCCGGGGGGCGCTGACCCGCGCCGGGGGCGTAAGGATTGCGCACGGGGTCCACGCTCTCGGACTTTATGACGGGATATAGCGGCCGTCGTAGATTTCCGTAGAAAGCGCTACGGCGTGTCGCCCGCGGGCGGCGCGGAACACACCGGGCGACCACGGACGGCTCTGCGGCCGTCGTCCCGGGCGGCGGGGCCAGTGCGGCCTCGGGCGCCGCGAGAACTGTCATTGCACACCCCTCACCTGCCGAGACGGCGACCGAACCCTTGTTCGATCCGATGGGCAAGACTGTAGCGCGACATCGAACATGTGCGCGAGGTTTTCCCGAGAAAAGCTCCGGCAAAAGCCGTCACGAGCCCTGGGATCCGACCCTCTCGAGAACTTCCGAACCCCGGCGGAGATTTGCGCGGTACGGGTACTCTGCGCGTATGACGTACATACGGAACCCCAGGTCAGCGATGGTGGCGATCGCTGTACTGGGTCTGACCGCCTGTGGCGGGACCGGAGTCGTCACATCGTCGCCGGCGGCCTTCCAGACGGAGGCGTCGGCCTCGCCCTCGACGGCGGCGCCGAGCACTCCCACGCCACCGCCCTCGCCGACGCCGACGGGGCCGCCGAAGTTCTCCGCGAAGATCCAGAAGGTGTCCCGGGCCGACCTGCCGTACTCGTGGCACGCCGGCTGCCCGGTCTCTCCGAGCGGGCTACGGAAGATCACGATGACGTACTGGGGGTTCGACGGGAAGCCGCACACGGGACAGCTGGTGGTCAAGCAGTCGGCCGCCGACGACCTGGTCACGGTCTTCGGCAAGCTGTACGACTTCCGCTACCCCATCCGCCGGATGCAGCCGGTCGACGCCTACAAGGGGAGCGACGACGCCTCGATCGACGCGGACAACACCTCCGCGTTCAACTGCCGCAACGCCACCGGGTCGAGCAACTGGTCCAACCACGCGTACGGCCTGGCCGTCGACGTCAACCCCAGGGAGAACCCCTACGTCTACGCCGACGGGTCGAACGCCCACCGCAACGCCGACGCCTTCGTCCGCCGTCCGCTCAAGAAGCCGGGCGTGATCAACCCGGACGACCGGGTGGTCAGGGCCTTCGCCTCGGTGGGCTGGGGCTGGGGCGGATCTTGGTCCGGCGACAAGGACTACCAGCACTTCTCCGTGAACGGCCGCTAGGACGCGTCTCGCCGAGCGTTCGATCGCGTGCCTCCGGCGTCGAAGAGCGGCGCTCAGCGGGATGACACGAGGTCCAGCTCGAGCCAGGCGGCGAGTTCCTTGATCTCACCGGCGACCGCCGCGGTCATGTCGTCGGTGAAGGGGACGTCCTCGTGGATCGCGTGGACCCGCAGCACGCCGGCTTTGCGGTCGGCGGCGGCGTCGAGCTTGCCCACCAGCCGGTCTCCGTACAGGATCGGCAGCGCGAAGTACCCCCACCTGCGCTTGGCCGCGGGCTTGTACATCTCCAGCTGATAGTCGAACTCGAGGAGCTCGACGGCACGCTTGCGGTCGTGGATCAACCGGTCGAAGGGTGACAACAACGCTGCACGTCCCGAGAACGGCCGGCCCAACTGGGACGGATCGACGCGCCACGTGCCCTTCACCCCCTCGACCACGGCAGGCTCACCGGCCTCGCCGACGTCCGCCGGCTCGACCGGGAGTTCCTGCGCCTTGGAGCGGGCGATGCCCAGAGCGCGCAACCGCCGCTCGTCGCGGATGCGAAGCGCCGCGTCCACCGGGACCACCGGGTCGTCGGGGTAGACCCGCGCCGCAAGGTCCCACAGCCGGTCGCCACCACGGCGCCCGGCGACGGCGACCTCGCCCCGCCCGACCATGAACTCGAGCATCTGCGTGACGTTGCGGTTGTTGGTCCATCCGGTCGACTTCCACGGCACCGCGCAGGTGTCGGGAATGTCGCGCGACGGCAGCGGCCCGGCTGAGCGCAGCCGGTCGAGGACGTCCAGCCGGCACGCGTCGTTGGCCCGCACCCAGTCGCGGTGGTACACCCGCCACGAGGGCAGCTCGCCGTACCCGGGCCAGCGGGCCATCTCGTCGCGGTACAGCGCGAGGTCCTCACTCGGGCGGATCATCGCCCGCAACTCCAGCAGCGAGCGGTCCGCCAGTGCGGCGGTCAGCATGGCCGGTGTGTACGACGCCCCAAGACGACTCCACGCCACGAGATCGGCGTTGGGCGCGATGGCGGCGGTCGGGTCGATCTGCAGCAGGGTCAGACCGCGCACCACGTCGAGCAGCCCGGCCGGCCGCGAGCCGTCCAGGAGCTGCGCGCGCACGGCGATGCGCCGCGCCTCGGTGCGAGAAAGCTCGTGGACGACCACGACACGAGGCTAGGCGTCCGATCGGCCGGAGACCACCGCCCGGCGCGATCTCTTCCGAGGCCCGATGAGGGGGGCACAGTCCGCCCACACGACCGAACCCGAAGCGGTGTCCCGTTTGTACGGTTTCACAAATGCGCGAATGGGAGTGATAAAGATCGCCGCATACCCTCACCGCGAAACTCACACATAGCTTCAAATCGCCTGAATGCCGTTGCTCCAGATCATGGATCTTGGATCTGGAAACAGCCCACAGTGTCGTATGTCATAACAAACCGAAGGAGCCAGAAAGATCATTGATCTCGGGCCGCAGCAGCCGGAGATCGGACCGCTCCCCTGAACGCCCGCTCAGCGGATGCGGCAGGAACGTCGAACGCTCGCCGAACGCGACATGGACACCCCATCCGGGGGTCCAAGTGGGACGATCTCATCCACCTCATCCGCGATACGGACCGATCGTTGACGGCGAACATGAGACCCTGTCGGGGAGGCCGGAAAAGAACAACGCCCGCTCCTCCAGCTGAAAGGAAGCGGGCGTCTTCTGTACTCTGATATGAAATCTCCTGATTCTCCTGAAATGGGGGAATCACGAGTCAGGGCTCACACGTTAGTAGAACTGCGGGAACGGGTCGGGAAGGATCGCTTACCGGTTCATAACGATCGGCCATCGGCCCCGTCACATCGCGACGCCCGTGGCCCCGCACACAGATCGACCGCCCCTCCCAGTGCGGTGTGACAGGAGAAGGATGTCCGACTGGCTCCATTCAGGTCCCGTATCTCCCATCTGGCCGGTTGATCGCTACGAAGTGCGCTCCATCCGGCCGAACCCGAGCTTCGGAGCCGCAGACCGCTACGCCTCCTCGACGGCCGCGCACGAGGCGGCCCTGCGCATGAGGGACTCCGGCCTCGCGACGCAGATCCAGGTGATCCGCATCGAGGACGGCGTCGTCCTGTTCGACCTGGCCGCGGGAGTGGAGATTCCGCTGGAGGCCTGGTGACCGCAGGGTCCCGGTCCCCCGCTGGTGCAGGATGAGGCCATGACGGCGACGGACGGGGACGGCTGGGCGTTGTGCGCCCGCGGGCATCAGCACTGGGGCGTCCACGGCGCGGCCGGGCTCCTCGCCGTCCACCACACGGTGGACGGCATGCCGTACGTCCTGATGCAGAAGCGCGCGTGGTGGAGCCATCACGGCGGAACCTGGGGACTCCCGGGAGGCGCCCGCGACAGCCACGAGGACGCCGTCACGGGAGCCCTGCGCGAGGCGTGGGAAGAGGCGGCGCTCACCCCCGACCAGGTCAGGGTCCAGGGCATCTACGTCGACGACCACGGCGGCTGGTCGTACCACACCGTGATCGCCGCCGCCGCGGGCCTGCTCGACGCGAGCCCCGCCAGTGGTGAGAGCGCGGACATGCGCTGGATCGCGGCCGACGAGGTGGCCGCCAAGCGCCTCCACCCGGGGTTCGCCGACGCCTGGCCGATGATCAGGTGCGCGCTCGACCCGCTCGTCCTGGTTCTCGACGTCGCCAACATCGTCGGCGCACGGGCCGAGCACGGCTGGTGGAAGGACCGGGCGGGCGCGGCCAACAAGTTGCTCAACGACCTCCTACCGCTCGCGTCGGACGGCCTGAGCCGCCGGCCGGAAGACCTGCCGGAACTCGCTCAGTGGTTCCCGCGGATCGTCGCGGTCCTCGAGGGCGCCGCGGCCCGCGGCGCCGACCCCGTCCCCGGTCTCGGCATCGACGTCGTGGTGGCGCCGGGCAGCGGCGACGACGCGATCGTGGAGGTCGTGCGCGAGGCCCGGACGTGGGAGAGGGTCCTCGTCGTCACCGCGGACCGGGGGCTGCGCGAGCGGGTCACGGAACTCGGAGCGCTCGTCACCGGCCCACGCTGGCTGCTCGGCCAGCTCTGACGACGGTTTTCCACAGGCCGCCTTCCGCGGTGGTCGCGGGCTGCCAGGATTGGCGCATGCCCGACCGAGCCGTGGCCGACCCAGCGGTTGAGATCCCCCCTGACGCGTGGGGCCGGAGGTCGGCCGTCGCCCCCGTGATGCCCTGGGTGTTCGGCCTCGTCATCCTCCTGCTCCTGGTGGGACGGATCGTCCTGACGCCCGTGCTGACGGCGCCGGCGTTGCAGACCTGGGCCACCGTCTTCGTGGCGATCTGCGTGCAGGCCCTGCCCTTCCTGGTCTTCGGCGTGCTGCTGTCGGCCGCCATCACCGCCTTCGTGCCTCCGTCGTTCTGGACCAGGGCGCTTCCCCGCCACCCGTACGCCGCGGTTCCCGTCGCCGGAGCGGCGGGCGCCGTGCTCCCCGGATGCGAGTGCGCTTCGGTGCCCGTGGCGTCCGGTCTGATGGCGCGCGGGGTCACCCCCGCGGCCGCGCTGGCCTTCCTGCTGTCCTCACCCGCCATCAACCCGGTGGTCGTGGTGGCCACCGCGGTCGCCTTTCCCCAGCAGCCGCTCATGGTCGTCTCCCGGTTCTGCGCCTCGCTGGCCGTCGCGGTGCTCGTCGGCTGGGTCTGGCTCAGGTTCGGCAGGTCGAGCTGGCTGCGCGTGCCGTCGCGTCCGCCTGTCTCCGGCTCGGCCTGGGCGGACTTTCGCGACGCGATGCGCCACGACCTCCTCCACGCGGGCGGGTTCCTCGTGGTCGGCGGCCTGACGGCGGCGACGCTCAACGTCGTCGTGCCGCGTGAGTGGCTCGGCTCCGTGGCGGGCGTGCCCGTGTTGTCGGTCGTCGTGCTGGGCCTGCTCGCGGTCGTGTTGTCCATCTGCTCGGAGGCGGACGCGTTCGTGGCGGCGTCGCTCACCTCCTTCTCACCCACCGCCAAGCTCGCCTTCCTGGTGGTGGGCCCGATGGTGGACCTGAAACTGATCGCGTTGCAGGCCGGGACGTTCGGCCGGTCGTTCGCGATCCGGTTCGTCCCGCTCACCTTCCTGCTGGGCATCGCGGCGAGCATCGTGGTCGGGAAGGTCCTGCTGTGAACCGGATGTCCCAGAGCCTGATCCTCGTCCTGCTCGGCGGCGCGGTTTTGCGGGTCACCGTCCTGTCGACGACGTACGTGAACTACGTCAAGCCGGGGTTCCGCCCATACCTGATCGCGGCGGGTGTCGTCATCCTCGTGCTGGGCGTCGTCGGACTGGTCCAGGAGTGGCGTCAGCCGCACACCACGGGGAAACGCCTCGCCCACACGGGCGACGCCGGCGGCCCGGCGCACACGGACGGCGCCGCCGGACCGGCTTCCACAGGGGTGGCCGCCGGAGGCCGCGGACACCATCACGGGCACGACCACTCCCAGGTGTCGCGGGCGGCCTGGCTGCTGTGCCTGCCGGTGTTCGCCATCTTCCTGATCTCTCCTCCGCCGCTGGGCGCCTTCGCCGCCCGCTCGGAGGAGGCCCCGCCTCCGCCCCCCGCTCTCGCCGCCGGCGCCTACGCCCCGTTGCCCGCGGACAAGTCCACGCCGATGGAGCTGGGAGAGTTCATCGGCCGCGCATGGGGGGATTCCCGCCGTTCGCTCGCCGGGAAGAAGGTCACGCTCACCGGCTTCGTCGTGCGCTCGAGCAAGAAGGACCGGTGGTACGTCACGCGGATGCAGATGAGCTGCTGCGCCGCCGACGCCATCGCGCTGAAGGTCGCCGTCCTCGACGCCGAGCGCCCGCCGGACGACACCTGGGTCGAGGTGACGGGCACCTGGATCGCCCCGAAGACCGACAGGATTCCGAACGGCACGGTCCCGCCCGAGCTGACGACAACCGAGGTCACCGAGATACCGCAGCCCTTCGAACCGTACGAATGATTCCGCGGCCGCCCACGAGCGCGGGTGCTCGGTTAGAGTCCGGAGCATGACCTGGCGACATTGACGCTCACCTGAATCCCCGCTCGCGGCGAGGCTCTACGCCTATGCCTTCGCCGAAGACTGCGTGCTCCTCTATCCGGTGTACGCGGTGCTGTTCGCCGAGACCGGCCTGTCCCCGGGCGAGATCTCGTCGCTGTTCGTGATCTGGTCGGTCACCAGTTCCGTGATCGAGGTGCCGTCCGGCCTGTGGGCCGACGTCTTCTCCCGACGGCGACTGCTGATCGTCGGGCCGCTGCTGACCGGCTCCGGTTTCGCGCTGTGGACCTTCCTGCCCTCGTATCCCGCGTTCGCGCTCGGTTTCGTTCTGTGGGGCGCGGGCGGTGCCCTGCGTTCCGGCACGATGCAGGCGCTCGTCTACGAGGAACTCGACCGCCTCGGCACCGCCGACGCCTACGCCCGGCTCATCGGCCGCTCGGAGGCGATCGGCACGACGGCGGTCATGACCGCCTCCGCCCTCGCTGGGCCGGTCTTCGCCGTCGGCGGTTACCTCGCCCTGGGGCTGGCCAGCGTGGCGGTGACTCTGATCACGGCTCTGGTGGGATGGACCTTCCCCGAGTCCAGAGCCTCGGCCGAGGATCGCCAGGAAGAGACCTTCATGGGCGTGCTCCGCGCCGGGCTCGGCGAGGTGCGGGGGGCACCGCTCGTCCGGCGCCTCTTCCTGCTCCTCACGGTGATCTCCGGCGCCGGTGCTCTCGACGAGTACCTCCCGCTCCTCGCACGCGCGACCGGAGTGTCGACGGCCGTCGTGCCCGTCCTCGTGCTGGTGGTCACCTTCGGGGCGACCGTGGGCGGGTGGCTCGCCGGACGGGCGCCCCGGGCGCTCGCCCCCGCCCTGGCCGTCGGCGGGCTCTGCCTCGCCGCCGGAGCGGCGAGCGGACGGCCCGCCGGCTTCGCCCTCATCGCCGTCGCATTCGGAATCTTCCAGTGGGCCACCGCCGCCGTGGACGCACGACTGCAGGAGGCGATCACGGACCGGTCCCGCGCGACCGTCACGTCGATGGCCGGACTCGGCGTCGAGGCCATGGCGGTGATCATCTTCGCCGCCTATGCCCTGGGATCCATCTGGGCCGGCCCGTGGCTGATCTTCACCGTGGCCGCCGTGCCGTACCTGCTGGTCGCCCTCGCGGTGCGGCGATGAGGCGCGGCCTACCGCGGGCCCGGCGGCGGCTGCGGGTGCGTGCCCGGGCGCCGGACAGGCAGGTGGTAGGTCTCGCCGCGCCCGATGTAGTGGACGAGATGCGAGAGCCTGGCCCGGTTGACCTGCTGCTGGAAGTCGTCGATGCCGGAGGTGAACACCTCGTAGTCGTCGTAGTGCACCGGGAGCACGGACGCCGGTTTGATCAGCTGGATCCAGTCGGCCCCCTGCCAGCCGTCCATGGAGACGAGCATGCCGAGGATCTTGGTCCCGCCGAGGTGGACGATGCCCACGTCGATGTCGGTGAAGCGCTGCGGGATCTCCGCCAGACACGGGTCCATGATCGTGTCCCCGCTGATGTGCAGGCGCATGTCCATCTCGCCCTGCCTGGTGAAGTCCAAGACGCTGCCCATGCAGGGCGGCAGCAGCATCTGCATCGGCCCGGGCGCGTGACGTGCGGGTGTGGCGGTGATCGTGAGCGTACGGTCGCCGCGCTGGATCCGGTGTTCCTCCCAGTACTCCAGGCCGAGCGCGTTGTGGAAGCCCTGCCGCTTGAGCCTGCGGGCGGCCTGATGGGTCGTGATGATCGGCACTTCCTTGTCCAGGCCGCGCCGCGCGACCCGGTCCCAGTGATCGCCGTGCATGTGCGACAGGACGACGGCGTCGAGCGGCGGCAGCTCGTAGACGTCCATCGCGGGCTCGGTACGGCGCTTCGTGGTGATCCCCCAGCCGAGGTTCGCCCGCTGGCCGCGGTGGAGGAAGTTCGGGTCGGTCAGCACCGTGAACCCGTCACAGCGAATGATCGTGGTCGCGTTTCCGATGAAGAAGACGCTCGCATCTCGTTGATCGCTCATGCCTTCCTCCCCTCTCGCACTTTCAGGCTACGCATATAGGCACGAATCACCCATGCGTGGGGGGTGGCATCCGACCGGCGAATGATCTACCTCAGGCGAATCGAAGGACGGGCCGCGACGCCCGCGGGGCTCAGTCTCCGAGCACGGCGAGCTGGCCGAGCTCGCCCGCGTGCGCCTCCGCCATGGCGGCGGCGAAGGCCTTGGTGTCGCCGTCCGCCCCCGCCCCCTGCTCCCCCTGCGCGACGAGCACCGACTGCGTCAGGAAGTCACGCGTGTGCTCGGTGAAGAGCCGGTCGAAGGCGGCGCCCTTCGCCTCGGCGACGACCTTGAGCTCATCCGTGGTGACCATGCCCGGGATATCGTGCCCCTCATGCACGTTGACGTACGGCACGCCTGATCGGTCCAGCAGGCCGTGCAGGCGCTGAAGTTCCGAACGGTAATCGGCGCTGAGGGATCGGGAAAAACGCGTGATCCGCGGGTCCTCGGTCTGGTCCGGGGCGAGGTCAAGCAATCGGACGGCCTGCTCGGTCATCGGGATCATCAGTTGCAGCCAGGCGACGTCCGTCGCGTTGAAGGACGCGTTGAAGGTGCCGGACGGCGTGACGGCGGGCGCGGAGACCGCGGTCGTCTCCTCACCCGGGTGATGGTGGTGACTCGCCGCCGACGAGGTCGGACCGGCGGCGACGCATCGGGCGACGAGGAACACGGTGACCAAGGCGAGGAGAGGCGCCCCGACGGTGACCGCTCTCATGTCCGTCCCTCTCGCTCGGGCCGGCCAGATCTCAGACCGTGGATCTCAGATCTCGGCGAGGGAGGCCCCCGCGAGGGCCTCGCCTCAGAGTAAACGGAAGGTGTCAATTCCACCCAGAGAATTCTGTAGGTCCACTTATCCACATATGCGAGTTCGCGTCCTTCGGACCCGAAGGCTCCGAGTCTGCCGCTTGTCCCGGCCGAGGTCGGCGGGGCCCTACGGAACAGGAGTGATCGTCGCCCGCCGAGACCAGGGCGGGGACACCCGCGGGAAGGCTCGTCCCGTCGGCCCTCCCGGGGCGCGTCCGCATGGTCAGCGCTTGAACAGCGCGACCTTGGCCATGGTGGCCTTCTCCACGACGGCCACCCGAGGACTGCCGTTGACGATCCTCAGCCGCAACTGGTTGTCGGTGCCCAGCCCGAACTGGCCGCCGAGGCTGACCTCGATGCGCCCGTCCGGGCCGGCGTGGCAGGTGAGCCGCCACGCGTCGTCGAGGAACTTCTTCCCGTCGCGGTCGTAACGGGCCCACGAGACGTCCAGCCCGTCGCCAGGCTGGAGCCCGCCGATCCGCACCAGGGCGTCACAGAGACACCAGCGCGACCCGGAGGCGAGGACCGCCACCCCGTTGTCCCCGTGGGCCTTGGGGTCGTCCACGTACTCGGTGCCCCACCGCACCACGATCTCGCCGTTCGCGGGGACCTGCTGGTCCACGCCGGCTCCCAGCGAAACCACCTCGGGCACGTCGTCCTCCACGCTGTAGTCGGGATTCCAGAAGCCGGCGATCACCGAGGCGGCGCGCACGCGCCGCTTGCAGGCGTCTCCGGTGTTGCCTTCGATCGTCTGGACACGGCCGTCACCCAGGTTGCGCTCGACGACGCCGACGTGGTCGACCCCGCCGACGGCGTCCCGCCCGTCCCAGTCGAAGAACACGATCGCGCCCGGCTTCGCGTGGGCCTTCACGTTCGCCGCGGTCCCCGCGAACCATCGGCCCAGTTTCTGGCCGTCCTGGGCGTGCCAGACCGTGTAGGCGCGGTCCCCGTTGGGCAGGACGGCCGCCACGTTGTCGCTCTTCCTCGCCCAGTACGTCACCGCCTGGTCGCACCATGCCGCCTTGAGGAACTCGTCGCCGTGGCGCTTCGCGTAGTCGCGGGTGATGGCGTTCGGGCGGCCCTCCATGCCGAGGGACGCGCGGGCGGCCGCCAGCATGCTCTGCACGCTCATGCGTCACCGACCGCGTGGCCCTCGCCTTCGTACACGCCGGTCACGGGGTTGAGCACGTAGCCGAGGTCGCGGAGGACCTGTTCCTCGTCCTCCTCCGTCGGGCCCCATTCATGGACGTCCACCTCGGCCGCGACGAGATCGGCCTCGGATGGTTCAGGTTCAGACATCGGTCCTCCGGTTGCAGATCTTCGTATTAGATCCTGCAACGCTCGGATTGATCAGCTGGCAACCGATTCGGTCTCGATTGCGGGATTCGTGCGGAGTTTCCGGTGGGATCGCGCGACGCGAGAGCGCCCATGGAATAGCCGGTCACATCCGACGGTTCTCGACAGAACCGGACTACAGTCCGGATCTCCCGGACAGCGGGCACGCCGATGTCACGAGCCGAGAGATCGGAAACCACAGAGCGGACCGGAGCGGTCCGCCCCCTCTGCCGGAGGATCGCCGTGACCATTCAGGCGCCGAGCACCGCTCGCACCGTCGACCGCGTCGAAGCGAAGATCGTTCTGGGCCCCAACGACCAGACGGACGACAGGGCGATCATCATCGCGCCGACCGACCCCGCGCGCACGGACCCGTTCCTGGTGCTGGGCGAGGACTGGTTCTCCTCGCCCGGCTTCGACTGGCATCCCCACCGGGGCATGGAGACCGTGACCACGATCCTGGACGGTGTTCTCGAACACGGCGACAACGCCGGACACGCCGGGGTGCTCCAGGCCGGCGACGTGCAGTGGATGACCGCCGGGCGCGGAATCATCCACCGTGAACTGGCCTTCCGCGACGAACACGCCCACACCCTGCAACTGTGGCTGAACCTGCCCGCGCGCTCCAAGATGGTCGACACGCGCTATCAGGACCTGCTCGCCGCGAAGCGTCCCGTGTCCACCGTCCGGCCCGGTGTGACCGTCGACGTGATCTCCGGTTCGGCGGGCGGCGTCGAAGGGCCCGCCCTCAACCACTGGCCGATCACCGCCGCCATCGTCACCCTCGAGCCGGGCACGTCCGTCGACCATCACCTCCCCGCGTCTCACCGGGCCTTCGCGTACGTGCTCGCCGGCGAGGCCGCCATCGCGGGACGCCGGGCCCTGGCCGGCGAGATCGCCTGGTCGGATCCGCTGCCCGGCGCCGAGGGAGACAGCACACTGCGCGTCGACACCCGGGACCGCGAACGGCCCACCCAGCTGATGATCTACAGCGGCCGTCCGATCATGGAGCCGATCGCCATGGGCGGGCCGTTCGTCATGAACAGCCGGGTCGAGATCACCAAGGCCTTCCAGGACTTCCACGGCGGCAAGTTCGGCGACGTCCCACGCCAGGCCCGCCTGAAGTACCAATAGGGAGGCCGCGGAAGAACGCGGGTGGTTCGCCGGTGACCTCCGGTGCTCTAATGACCCCATGCGCCGGCTCATGAAGTCCTTCGCCCAGGCCCTTCGTGATGAGAACGTCGACCTCTACATTCTCGTTTTCACCGCCCTCGTTTTCACCGTGCTCGGCGCGGTGAACATATCCAGTACGACGACCCTTTCATCTGTCACATTGGGGGCGCTCGCCTTCCTCGCTTTTTCGCAGATCCGATCGCGGCGGCACGTCGCGGAAATAGCGAGGTCTCGTGAGGCAGATCCCCTGGCGATACTGCGCACGGAATTCCCGGCCGACCTCGCCCAGCGGCGTGCGTCGGCCACGCAGTATCTGTACATCGGCGTTTCGATGGCCCGGACCGTCCAGACGATGCGAAACGATCTCCGCCGACTGCTCCTCAACGGCGCGAAGGTCCGCGTCCTCCTGCTGGACCCCACCGATGACGCGTTGCTTCGGCACGCCGCCGCCCGGGCGGAGAGGGGCTCGGACCCCAGGCGCCTGGCGGCGAGGATCAACGCCTCTCTCGAAGAGATCGCCTTCCTGCGGGACGAGACCCGGGGCGACGTGGAGATCCGGGTGCTGAGGCACGTGCCCTCGATGAGCGTGAACGCCATCGACACGCAGAGCCCGGCCGGCACCATATGCGTCCAGCACTACGAATATCACGCGCCCGCCGAGTCCCTTCCGGTGATCCAGTTCGAGAGCAACGACGGGTTCTGGTACCAGCACTTCGTGTTGGAGGCGGAGAGGATGTGGGAGGACGGAAACCCCTGGCCGCCCCTCGCCGGGCCTCAGCCCACCCACGCGCAACGCCCGCAGTTCAAAGAGGAATTCGACGGCGAGCTGATCACCGCGATGGAGTCGGCGGACGAACTGCTCATCACCGGGGCGACCAGGAACACCCTCGTCCACAACAATTACGGGAATTTCGAAAAATGGCTGACGAAGGGGTGCAGGATTCGATTCCTGCTGATCGATCCTGAATCGGATGCCGTGACGACGGCAGCCGACAGGTATTACGCCGGGCGATCTCCGGAAAATCTGCGGGAGCGCGGAAGGAACACGCTGCGCCTTCTGCGCGAACTCCGGCTTTCCACCGGAGGCGATCTCACGGTACGACTGACTTCGCATCCGCTCGCGATGGGCATGGTCGCGGTCGACGCGTCCGTGAGCACACGCGGGGAGATGTCCGCGCTCTTCATGGAGTACTTCACCTACCAGGCGTCAGGTGAGCCGAAGTTCGTGGTGCCCTCCTCGGACGAGCGGTGGTTCGTCCATTTCGTCGAGGAGGCCGAGGCCCTCTGGCGGACCGCCTCAGATCACGAGCCCGAGCCGGCCGAATGACGGCTGCGGGGCACTACGCGTCGACGCGAACCCGGCCCTTCTCGGACCTGTCGAACTGGGCGAGCCTGGCAAGCGCCGCCTGGATCGCCTCGGGGCCGTCGTCGGCGAAGGCCCGGCTGACGGCGAACTCCCGCAACGGCTGCTGGTAGAAGTACCGGTCCAGGTCGCCGGTCTCCAGCAGGTGCATGTCGACGAGGGACTCCAGCAGGACCGCGGTGTCGCCGAGCGAAAGATCCAGCAGGGCCGCCGCGGCACCGAGCGAGACATCCGGACGGTCCGCCACGGACATCAGCCGGAACGCCCGCGCCTGCTCGGGGGACAACTGCTCCATCACCGACGTGAACGGCTGCTCGATGGCCCTGCACTCCGCCGGGAGCACAGGCGAGCCGGGCCCGGGCCTGCCGACCCGCCGCTTCGCCTCGGCGATGGTCCAGCCCGGCCGCGAGGCGATCCGCGCGCCGAGAGCCTGCAACACCTGCGGCAGGCCGGCGGTGCGCCGTACCAGCTCGCGGACGTCCGCGAGCTCCGGGCGCACCCGGTCAGCGCCGATGAGCCGTTCCAGCAGCACGATCGAGTCGTCCTCGCCGAGCCCGGTCAGCTTCAGCCAGTGGACGTGTGCCAGGCCGTACAGCCGCTGCCGTGCGGTGATCACGACGGCGGAGCCGCCGGACCCCGGCAGCAACTGCCGGACCTGATCGGCGTCGCGGGCGTCGTCCAGCACGACGAGCAGCCGGCGGCCGGTGGTCAGCGTCCGCCACAACGCCATCCGCTCGCTGAACGACTCGGGCAGCCCCGCGGCCGGCACGCCGACGCCGCGTAACAACTCGGCCAGGGGCTCGCCGGCCGTACCGAGGTCGACGAACAGCTGGCCGTCGGGGAAGTCCACGGCCACCGCGTGCCCGAGGTGTACGGCGAGAGTGGTCTTGCCGACGCCGGCGAGACCTTCGAGGCCGACCACCGGGACGCTGGCGTGGGTGGGGGTGAGGGCGTCGGCGATCCGGGACCGCTCCTCGACGCGGCCGGCGAAGGTCGGCAGGTCCGGAGGCAGCTGCGTGGGGCCCTGCGATGTGACGGCGGTCGCGGGCGCCGGCACGGCTGGGGCGAGCAGCGCCGGGTCGGACGCGAGGATCCGCCGCTGCATCTCCCGCAGGTCCGGGCCCGGGTCCAGCCCCAGCTCGTCGGCGAGCAGGCGCTGCACCTGCCCGAACTCCGCGAGCGCGTCGGCCTGCCGTCCGGACCGGTAGAGCGCCAGCATCAGCAGCTCACGCGGCCGCTCCCGCAGCGGCTGCTCGGCGATCACCTCGGCGAGCTCGGCGGCCGCTTCGGTGTGGCGGCCGGACTCGATGTCGGCCGCCGCCAGGTCCTCGATCGCCGTGAGCCGCAACTGCCCGAGCCGTACGCGTTCGAACTCGGCGTAGTCGCCGTTGACCCCGGCGAGCGGGGTGCCGTGCCACAGGGCGAGCGCTTCACGCAACGCGGTCGCCGTGGCGGGCGGGTCGCCGGCGCGACGAGCCTCCCTCGCGACGCCGAGCAGCCGCTGGAACTCGGTGAGGTCGAGGTGCTCGGTCCGCAACGCGTAACCCCCGCCCACCGATTCGATCACCGCTGTCGGGTGGCCGAGGTCGAGGGCGCGGCGCAGCCGCGACACGTACGACCGGACCACGCCGACCGCGGCACGTGGCGCCGCTCCGCCCCAGATCGCGGCGATCAGCTGGTCGGGCGAGGCGGGCAGACCTGCCTGGAGCAGGAGGATCGCGAGAATCGCCCGTTGCTGCGGGGAGCCCAGCTCGAGCTCGTCGTCGCCGCGCCAGGCGCGCACCGGACCGAGCACCTCGAACCGCAGCCGCTCGCCCATCCAGGACTCCCTCCGGAACCGACCGCACGCCCACCTCGGCAACGGCCGGCGTACGGCCGCTATTCCAGGTCAGACAGCACCTGAGCAGCTCGGCCCAGACCGAATCGGGGCGGATGCGTCGAGCGGGTCGGCCCGCGCCGGGGCAGGCGAGTCAAGCAGGTCAACCGGCATCGAGCAGGTCGGCGAACGGCGTCGGTGCGAACGGGTCCCGGACCACCGGCGCGCCCCGCCGATGGATCTCGACCGCGAGCTGGGCGGCCGCCCTGTCGATCCGGTGTGCCAGGAGGTCCGGCGCGGCCGTGCCGCCCCAGTCCTCCGGCGCCGCGAACACCGACGTCCGCACGACCACGCCTCGTAGATAGACGAACAGCGGCCGGACCGCGTTCTCCAGCACCAGCGAGTGCCGCGCGGTGCCCCCCGTGGCGCCGATCAGCACTGGTTTGTCCGCCAGCGCGTTGTCGTCCACCATGTCGAGGACGTCGAAGAACGCCTTGAACAACCCGCTGTAAGAGGCCGTGAACGTCGGCGTCACCGCGATCAGCCCGTCGGCCCCGGCCACCGTGTCGAGCGCGTCCTTGAGCTCCGGGGCCGGGTAACCGCTGACCATGCCGTCGACCAGGTCGTGCGCGTGGTCGCGGACCTCGGCCACACGCACCTCGACCTCGTCACCCAGTTCACGGACCTCACGCTCGGCGGCCGCGGCCAGGCGGTCGGCGAGAAGCCGGCTCGACGACGGACGGCCGAGCCCGGCGGACACCACGGCGATGGTGCGCCTCATCGGGCAACCGCCGCCTTCAGCGACTCGTGCGTCGGCGGGTCGGGGATGTGCGCCGGTCGCGACGCCGCGAACTCCTTGCGGAGCACGGGGACGACCTCTTCTCCGAGGAACTCGATCTGGTCCAGCACCGCCTCATGCGGCAGGCCCATGCCGTCGACGTTGAACAGCTGGCGCTGGTAGTCGCCGAAGTCCTCCCGGAACTGGAGGGTCCGATCGATGATCTGCTGGGGGCTGCCGACCGACAGCGGCGTCTGCTCCATGGTCTCCTCCAGCGACGGCCCGTGGCCGTACACCGGGGAGTTGTCGAAGAACGGCCGGAATTCGGCGATGGCGTCCTGCGATTTGCGCCGCATGTACACCTGCCCGCCGAGCCCCACGATCGCCTGGTCGGCCGGCCCGTGCCCGTAGAACTCGAACCTGGTGCGGTACAGGTCGATCATCCGCCGGGTGTGCTCCTTCGGCCAGAAGATGTTGTTGTGGAAGAACCCGTCGCCGTAGTAGGCGGCCTGTTCCGCGATCTCCGGACTGCGGATCGAGCCGTGCCAGACGAACGGCGGAACGCCGTCGAGCGGACGCGGAGTCGAGGTGAACGACTGCAACGGGGTACGGAACCTGCCCTGCCAGTCGACCACGTCCTCGCGCCACAACCGGCGCAGCAACGCGTAGTTCTCGACCGCGAGCGAGATGCCGTCGCGGATGTCCTTGCCGAACCACGGATACACCGGGCCGGTGTTGCCCCGGCCCATCATCAGGTCGACGCGGCCGTCTGCGAGGTGCTGGAGCGTCGCGAAGTCTTCAGCGATCTTCACCGGGTCGTTCGTGGTGATCAGCGTGGTGGACGTCGACAGCAGGATCTTGCTGGTCCGGGCGACGATGTAGCCGAGGAGCGTGGTGGGCGAGGACGTCACGAACGGCGGATTGTGGTGCTCGCCCATCGCGAAGACGTCGAGGCCGGCCTCCTCCGCCCTGATCGCGGTCTCGATCATCCGCTTCATGCGCTCATGCTCGGTCGGCGCGCGCCCGGTCGCCGGATCGGGCGAGATGTCGCCGACGGTGAAGATGCCGAAATGCATGACGTGCCTCAGTTCGTGAACGTCGTCTACGACCGGTTCTCCGGTCACGTCCCGATGAAAGCGCCCCGGCGTTGACGCCTCCTGCACGTCCGCATCACGTGCCGTACATACGTGTCACGGCGGGCCGCGGTCAATCGGTGGGCACGGGGGCGTCCGGCGCGATCAGTTTCTCCTCACGCAGCGCCGTCCAGAATGCCGCCGGGACCGTCTCGCTCAGCGCGGCGACGTCCTCGGCGATGCGACTCGGCCGTGAGGCGCCGGGTATGACCGCGGCTGTGACGGGGTGCGCGAGGGAGAACTGCAGCGCCGCCGCCTTGATCGTGATGCCGAACTGCTCGGCGAGGGCCCTCAGGCGCTCCACTTTCGCGACGATGGAAGCCGGCGCCTTCTGATACTCGAAGTGCGTCCCGCCGGCGAGGATTCCGGAACTGTACGGCCCGCCCACCACGATGTCGACGCCCTGCTCCTGCGCGGCCGGGAACAGTCGCTGCAGGGCGTGCTCGTGGTCGAGGAGCGTGTAACGGCCGGCCAGCAGGAAGGCGTCAGGACGCGGTTCGTCGAGGTCCAGGGTCACCTCGAGCGGCTCGACCCGGTTGACACCCAGGCCCCATCCCTTGATGACGCCTTCGTCACGCAGTTGCTGCAGGACGCGGAAGGCGCCGGTGCGGGCGGAATCGAAGGCGGCCAGCCACTCGTCCCCCCAGAAGTCCGGGGAGACGTCGTGCACCCAGACGATGTCGATCCGGTCGGTCTTCAGGCGCTTGAGGCTGTCGGCGATCGACCTGCGGGCGCCGTCCGCACTGTAGTCATAAACGATCTTGTTCGGACGGCCGTGCTCGAACAACCCGCCCTTCTCGCCGAGGTCACGAGCCGACGGGTCCTCGGTCTCGTCGAGGATGAGCCGCCCGACCTTGGTGCTCAGGGCGAACTCGTCTCGAGGACGGTCGGCCAACGCCTCGCCCAGCCGGATCTCCGCCAGGCCCGCGCCGTAGAAGGGAGCGGTGTCGAAATAGCGGGTGCCCGCGTCCCACGCGGCGGCGACGGTCGCCGCGGCCTCGTCGTCGGGGATGGCGCGGTACATGTTGCCCAGCGGCGCGGTGCCGAAGCCCAGGCTGCCGGGAAGGAAGGATCTGATGCCCATGGTGGTGAACCTCTCCGCACGTTGAGGGCGCTGCTCCTTTCTCACGTTCCATCCATCCGGACATCCGGGCGAAGATCCCTCATTCAGACTTTGCGCCACCCTTGGCGCCATTTGGGACCTTTCAGACGCTAGATCTACGCCCTGCGTGGCGTACGAACCGCCGATCGGGTTCAACAGGTCAGGCGCCGCCGGTGCGCATGGCGGTGACCACCACCGTGGTGTAGTGCATCGTGAAGCCGCCGCCCAGCGCGGCGACGGCGGCTCCCATGCCTGTGAGCACCTCGTCCAGCTTGGCCGGCGGAAGCCGGGTGTGGCCGCCGTGAGTGGGCAACTGGTCCAGCCACTCGTCTCGGGTGTAGAACCGCTCCCAGTCGAATCGCCACTGCTCAGGCTCGCCGAACGCGCCCGCCTCATGGATGCCGTCAATGGCTTTGGCGGACAGCGCCGAGTATCCGTCCCGACTGGGGGCGATCTGGCGGTAGGCCATCGAGGCCAGCGAGTCGGGCAGCACCCGCTGATAGACGGCGGAGAAGGCCTGCACCGCTTCCGGGGGAGGCTGGGCGACGTTCCAGAACACCGCCAGCCGGCCGGTGGGCCGGAGGACCTGTGCCGCCTTCGTCGCCCCCGCCACCGGGTCCACCCAGTGCCAGGCCTGCCCGGCGACGACCGCGTCGAAGTTCCGGCCGGCGGGGTCCCAGACTTCGAACGTCGCCACCTCGGTCTCGACCCCGCCGCGCCGCGCGAAGTCGGCCATGCGCTCGTCGGGTTCGACCCCGAGCACCTTGCAGCCGGCCGCCTGGAACTGCCGCGCGTCTATGCCGGTGCCGCTGCCGACGTCGAGGACGTCGGGGCCGGGGCTGCCGGCGACGATCGCGTCCACCATGGCATCGGGGTAGTGCGGGCGGGTGCGGTCGTAGCGTTCGGGATCGGAGCCGAACGACTCCGCCCGCCGCCGGTCCTCATGAGGGGGCTGCCGGTCGAAAGGTATAGTGGGCATGCGCCCACTATGGTGGGCACATGCCCACTCGTCAATCAGGCGAGGTACGGCAAGGCTCGGCGAGGAATGAGGGATGCCCGGTGCCGACAGGGGTGGCCATCCGCGACGTCCGCGAGCAGCTGTTCGACGCAGCCGAGCGCGTCCTGCTCCGGGACGGACCCAACGCGCTGACCAGCAGGGCGGTCACCACGGAGGCAGGTTGCGCCAAAGGCGTCCTGCACCGGCACTTCACCGACTTCGACGCCTTCCTCGCCGAACTCGTGCTCGACCGGGTCGCCAGGATTGACGGACAGGCCACGGCCCTGCGCGAGTCCGCCGGAACCGGCACCGTCGCCGGCAACCTCACCGACACGCTGACGGACCTGTTCCAGTCGGTCGCCGTGGCGATCGTCGGCCTCGTCACCTCACGAGACGACCTGCGCGCCCGGCTGCGCCAGTCCAGGCCGACCGGCGTCCCGGTCCTGGCGGAGGCCACTGCCATGATCGCCTCCTACCTGGCCGCCGAGCGCGAACTGGGCCGCATCGCGGCGGACGCCGACGTCGACCTGCTCGCTCCCATGCTGATCGGGACCGGGCACCTGCTGTTCGCCGACAGGAAAGGCGTCCCACCGGAGGAGGGAGCCGTGCACAAGGTCGTGACCACGGCCATCGGCTCCGTCCTGCGAGGGGCGTGACGCCGAACGTCGTCAGGTCATCAACTGCGCCATCGGCTGCCATGGCGCCGCGTCGAAGATGAGCATGATGGTGGTGATCTTGCCGCTGTCGTCGAGGCGGAAGTGCTCGGCGGTGCGCTGGACGCCGGCGGGAGTGGCGGTGTGGACGTCGTAGACGAGCGTGGCCTCGGCCTCGCCGTACAGTTCGCTGATCAGGTCGACGTCCGTGACGATCTTGACGAACTCCGGTAGCCCGGCCAGATGACCGACCGGGTCGGTGGACCTGATGAACGGGCTGCGAAAGCTGAAGGGCTCCGCGAGGTGCGCGGCCGCTGCGGCCACGTCACCCCGGAACCTGGCCTCGTGGTAACCGCGGACGGTCTGCGCGGTGGTCGTCATCGGGCTCCGTTCAGATACTCGGCGAGCTTGTGCTGGTTGTCGGTGAGACGCAGGCACAGATGACGCAACTGGGCCAGTTCGGCGGGGGCGAAGTCCCGGAAGATCGCCGCCATGGCGGCCTGGGTCGGCCGCCGGAAGTTTTCGATCCACTCCTGTCCGGCAGGCGTGATCCCGACCAGGACGGAGCGGCGGTCGTGGGGGGCGGGGGTCCGTTGCGCCAGGCCGTCCCGCTCGAGGGTGTCGACGAGCCCGGTGACGTTACGGGAACTCACTCCTGCCGACTGGGCAAGATCCCCGATGGCGGTCCCGTCGGACGAGGCGCTCAGGCGCAGCAGGATGTCCAGCGCCCCCGAGCTGAGCCCGCGGTTCTCAGTGCCGTGGGCCCGCATGCGTTCGATGGCGTGGAAGGCGGTGCGAACAGCCGCTGCGGCCTCCAAGGCAAGAGTGTCGTCGTCGCCGATGAACTGGGTCATCGCGGCTCTCGCCTGGGCGTCGAAGAGCAGGCCGTCCGCGTCGGGCGTGATTTTAGGTACCTCATTCATAGTGAAGCACCACTTTAATACGTACTTCCATAAATGGGGAAGCCGGATGCGCGGACCATCCGGCCCCGGCGAACGCATCACGCCCGTGCAGGCGCGGGCGTGATGCGCGCCGCAAGACCCGGCTACGCTGCCGCCGGGCTATCGCACCAATGCGCCGAAGACGTAGGTCCCGGGAGCGCCCGGGTCGTCACCCGCCCAGAACTCCGTCCAGTGAGTACGGAACTCATCGCGAGTGAGGTGGCCGTCGCCGTCCAGGTCGAGGCGGGGGAAGACCTCATCGGTCGCCGTGGGCGTGCCGTTCCACGTCTCGATGAGCGCGCCGTACTCCGAGCGTGAGATGAGACCGTCCCCGTTGAGGTCGATGGCCTCGAACATCGCGTCGGCGGTACCGGAGACCGCGTCGGCCATGCCATTGAGGTTCTCCACCACGAGCAGCACGTCGTCGAGGGTGACGCCGTCGCCGCCGTCAGGTCCGGCGGCGGACCTGAGCACCGGCCACCAGCCGGTCATGACGGAGGCGAGTCGCTCCGGATCGACAGGACCGGCGACGGCCTTCCAACGCTGGGCGAGCGCCTGGAAGTCGGCCTCGGTCAGCCGGCCGTCGCCGTCCACATCCATCGCGTGGAAAACTCCGATGACCTTTCTCCGCTGGAACTCACTGGCCACATCCGCCTCCGTTCTTTCGGGAGACTCCATGCTTCGGGCCATTCGCGGTCGGTGACCATACTCACTTAAGTGACGAAGTAGTTACGCATCGTGGACGAGCGAGTATCGGGCCGGGTGTGGCGAGCGGTCAGGGCAGGTGCCCGAGCTGACGTAGTGCGCCGAGGTCGTCGCGGCAGGCCCAGTGTTCGGCGATCCGGTCGCCGTCGAAGCGGACCATGTGAATCTGCTGCATACTGAACCGCCCACCGGTGGGCGGATGCCCGAACAACGGACCGTGCTGTACGGCGGTCAGGGTGGCCCGATAGGCGGCCTGATCTCCGGCCGACAGCACCTCGTGGACCTCGTAGCGGATATCGCCGAGTGCGGAGTGCAGGAACGCGACGGCGGCCTTGAGATTGTCGGGGCCGGGCCCGGCAGGACTGGGCGGTGCGGCGTGGTCGACGAAGTCGGCGGTCACCAAGCGGTCGGCGAGGTCGGTGTCGCCGGTCTCGAACAGGTCTCGGTAGATGCCGCGGATGATCTGCTCGTGTCTGGTCATCGCGCCTCCCGGCGAGCTCGCAGGGTATAGAGGGCGACACAGGCGGCGCCGGCCATCAGCGGAACGTGGAACAGGTACTCGATGCGGGCCAGGCCCGCGAAGTCGTGATGGTCCAGGACGCGATGCAGGTTGTCGTGCGGCCACCAGCTGAGCAGCATGAAGCAGACGCTCACGTACAGCGCCCAGGCAGGCCGGGTGGGCTTGGCCGTGTGTCGCGCGACGGGCGCGCCGACGATGGCGTACGCGACGCCCGCGCCAAAGAAGAGCGCCTCGACCACCGAAAGGATCAGGAAGTAGGGCAGGAGGTCATCCGACGGGGTGATCGCGCCGGGCGGGTCGGGCCACACCACGCGACTGAGGGCGAAGGTCGCCAGTGCGGAAGTGCCGGCGGCGGACGCCGCGGTGATCCGCATGGCGCGGGTGGGGATCGGTAGGGTCGTCATTGGCTACCTATTCCAGTGACTGGAATGACATTACAGTGACTAGAACGAGATTAAGGTGAACGGCGTGGCGGCGCAAGACGGTTCACGGCCCAATCGACGCCGGATCCAGGCGGCCCAGACCCGCCGGGACATCATCCTGGCCGCATCGAAGCTGTTCACCCAGCATGGATACGCACACACCTCGGTCGCCGACATCGCCCGGGAGGCCGGCGTGGCCGTGCAAACGATCTACGCAAGTGTCGGCACGAAACCGCAATTGATCACAGCGATGCTCGACGAGGTGGACACCATCGCCGAGATCCCGGAACTGGCCGCACGGATTCAGCGGTCACAGGACGCGCACGAGGTCATTTCGCTGATGGTGCGCCTGACCCGCCAACTCAACGAGCGGTGCCGCGACATCATCACCGGACTGCGTTCCGGTGCCCACGTCGACGCCGACCTCGCCGTCGCGTACGCCGCCGGGGCCGCCCGCCACCGCGACGGCGCCGCCATCTGCGCCCAACGCCTGGCACGACTCAACGCCCTACGTCCCGGATTGGACACCGCGACCGCCGCCACCACGATCGCGGTGCTGCTGTCCACCGACAGTTACGCGCAACTGCACACCGAACACGGCTGGCCCTACGAGCGGTGTGAGCAGTGGCTGCGCGACACCCTCAATCAGCTGCTCCTGCCGACCGCGACCCCCGAACCGCCAAAAGGATCCTGATCAGCCCGGCGTGAAGCCTCTCCTCGCTCGGCCATCGTTTATTCTGCGGCAATGCCGGCTTCCGCGGACCGTCCATTGCTTTTCCTCGACGTCGACGGACCGCTCATCCCGTTCGGCGCACCGCAACTGCGTATTCATGAACACCCGGACAACCGCTCGGCATCACAAGCAGGCTCGAATCCGCTGCTGGCCAGAATCGATCCCCTGAACGGGACACGGTTGTCGGCGCTGCCGTGCGACCTGGTGTGGGCGACGACATGGATGGCCGACGCGAACGAATTGATCGCTCCGATCCTCGGCCTGCCCGAGTTGCCGGTAGTGGATTGGCCGGACCCGGAGGAGGACGGCCCGCTGCACTGGAAGACCCGTGGTCTTGTCCAGTGGGCGGCCGGGCGCCCGTTCGTCTGGGTGGATGACGAAATCTCCGACGCCGATCGCCTCTGGGTGTCCGCACACCATGGCCGGAAGGCTCTCCTCCATCGCGTCGATCCTCGCCGCGGTCTCACAGACGCCGACTTCACCGTCATCGCTGACTGGTTGGCACAGCTGTAACCCGATCCAAGCACCAGGCGTCCCGGAATCGGGTACCTGATCACGCATTTGGCCGAGTTGCTCGGCTTCTACCGGGAGGCTGCCCGACGAGGGCAGGCCGTCGTCATGTGGTGGGACTGATCGCTCCATCCGCCCTCGATCCAGAGCGTTCGAAGCGGCCCCGGAATGGGTGTCATCGTCGGCCATGCGGGCATCTTCCTGCGGAAACCCGGCTGGTGCCGTACGCGCCCTGGTTGGGCGGAGGCGCAATGACGGCAGACGGGTCAGAGGCGGGTTCGCCCACCGGTCCCCCGACGGGACACGGGGGTGAAGGCTTCGCACAGGCGGGCACCGGCCGGGTCGAGGCCTTCAGCGACGCGGTGTTCGCCATCGCCATGACGATCCTGGCCCTGGAGATGCGCACCCCCGACCACCCCAGCGGCGGACTGCTGCCTGCACTGTGGCACCAGTGGCCCGTTTACCTGGGATATCTCACCTCGTTCGCTTATATCGGGGTGATCTGGCTGAACCACCACCAGGCCTTCACGCGCGTCCGCGTCGTCGACCGCTCACTGCACGCGGCCAACCTCACCCTGCTGCTGACTACCGCCGCGCTGGCCTTCCCCACAGCGGTCGTCTCCGATGCCGTGCAATCCGACATCGGCGGCGCGGACGCTCGGACCGCCGTCGCCCTGTACGCGCTCATCGCCGCAGCCATGTGCGCGAGCTGGCGATGGATCTACATCCATCTCGCTCGGAGACCCGATCTGCTCACGAGCGGGGATCACCGGCGTTACATCCGCCACGGCCGGATGCGCTCATCCACCGGCGTGGTCGGTTACGCGCTCGGCGGCGCACTGGGCTGGTTCGTGCACCCGGCCATCGCGCTGGGCCTGTTCCTGTTGCTACCGATCTTCTATTTCGCCACCAGCGAGGGCCTGCCCCGCCTCAGTCGCCGAGGCGGGTGAGCCGGCCGCACTGGACGTGGCTTCTCGTACTGATGCATCGTGCTCAGGCACGATCGATCGGCGAACGGTGGAGGTGCGATGACCGGCGAGGCGCCCTTCCGGATAGGCCTGCGAGCCGAGGATGTAATTGCGGCGGCCGCGTTCTACGAGGGGCTCGGATTCGAGAAGACCGGGACGATGTCCGGCCCCGACGGCCGGGCAATCATGGCGATCCTGCGACGCGGCGATCTCCAACTGCTCGTCGACGCCCTGACCGGCATGCCGTTTCCCGACAGCGAGCGTGAACGCGCCACGGTGGCCGGTCCGCGGGGCCTGGGTGTGGTCGTCGGCATCGAGGTGGACGACGTCGAGGCGACCGCGGACTATTGCCGTTCGGCCGGATGCGAGGTCATCACCGACTCCGTCGACGCACCGTGGGGCGAGCGGTACGCCGAGGTCCTCGATCCGCATGGATACGGGTGGAAGTTCTTCCAGTTGCTCCCGGACCCGCCTCAAGACAGCTTGCGCAGCGCTTACGACAGCTGGTTCGCCTGACCCGTAATCGCATTCGACCGCCGGGCCGCGTCAAACGGCAGTGAGCAGCGCCTCGAGCGGGCGAGGCAAGACGTCCCGGCCGACCGCCGCCTCCGCGAGCAGCCGTGCGTAGCGCAGTTTGCGACGGGCGCCGCTGCTCAGAAACCGCCGCATCTGCGCTTCGGGTTCCTGACCGCGCCAGGCGGGCTGACTCTGCAACGAGCGGAACGACCCGAGGTCTCCCTGGGAGTCGAAGAGCTCCTGGACCTCCGCGGCGCCCACGCCGCGGATCAACTCGTCCTCCAGATCCTTCACGCAGACGTAGAACCCCAGGTGCTCCATGTCGGTACGGGTGCGAGGTGAGCCGACATCGGCCGCGACCAGTCCGCGCCGAAATATCTCCTCCTCATGCAGGTCGCACAGGCCGGCAAGCCGTACCCGGGTGGCCGGCGGGCCGAACCCGGTCAGGACGCGGCCGATCGCGTGCGCCCCGCCGATCGGCAGGATCACGACCCGCTCCGCCTCCAGATCCCGGCCGCGTCCCATCGCGGCCGTCTCCAGTGCGATCTGGTCGCTGAGGCCCTCGACGAGCACCACGGCAACGGCGTCGGCGACCTTCGGCAGGGCGCGGGCCGTCGCCCGGTCCGAGGCGTCAGGACCACTGTCGTACCCCTCGAGTGCCCGGCGGGCGAGCTCTCGGCGGTTGGTGGCATCCATGGCGGTCTCCCGGTCCGGTTGGATCAGACGATGACCGACTGACAACCGTCACCTTACGCAGTCACGGCAGATACCTACCGATCGCGACCAGACGGAACCGGCGCCCTCCTCAGAGGGAATCGCGGGCCCCGGGAGTCAACCCGGCACGGAGCGGACGGAACGGCTACGGGGCTGCCGGGCAAGGACGGTGATCCGTCCATGATCTGATGATCACTAAGATCGCCGGGTGATCATCAGACGACGCCCGGCCTTAGCCCTGCTCGGGATGCTGGCCGCCCTCTCCATATTCGGTGTGCCGCCCGCGCACGCCGACGAGACCACCCCGAAGGAACCGCCCAAGGTCGAGCTGGTCCTCGACATCAGCGGCTCCATGCGGGCGCGCGACATCGAGGGCCACAGCCGGATCTCGGTGCTCCAGCAGTCCTTCAACGAGGTGCTCGACGCGTTGCCCGCCGAGGCCCAGGTCGGCATCCGCGTCCTCGGCGCCACCTACCCCGGCGACGTCAAGGCCGTGGGCTGCAAGGACACCCAGCAGCTGGTGCCGATCGGCCCGATCGACAAGCTGGAGGCCAAGACCGCCGTCGCCACCCTGCGCCCCACCGGCTTCACCCCGGTGGGCCTGGCGCTGCGCGCCGCCGCACGGGACCTGGGAACCGGCGAGACCACCCGCAGAATCGTCCTGATCACCGACGGCGAGGACACCTGCGCCCCGCCCGACCCGTGCGAGGTCGCCCGGGAGCTCGCCGCGCAGGGCACCCACCTGGTGGTGGACACCCTCGGCCTGACCCTCAACGACAAGGTGCGCAGGCAGCTCACCTGCATCGCCTCCGCCACCGGCGGCACCTACACCGCCGTCACCAGCAAGACCCAGCTGACGAACCGGATCAACCAGCTGGTGGACCGCGCCGCGACCACCTACACCCAGACCCCGGCTCAGGTGGACGGCACGGAGGACTGCGCCGGTGCCCCGCTGCTCAGCCCCGGCGCCTACACCGACCGGGAGCAGTTCCAGGAGCACCGCTGGTACCGGGTACCGGTCCGCGACGGGCAGGAGCTGCGGGCCTCCGTCAGCGTCTCCCTGGACCGCGCGCTCAACCGCGACTACGGCGTGCTGCTGCGGGCCGTCTCCAAGGACGGCCGGGAGCTGGTTCGCGGCACCGACGCGGGCAGCGGCCGCACCGATGTGCTCTCCACCGGCCTGCGCTGGTCCGCCGAGCAGGACGCCCCCGACCAGACCGTCTGCCTGGTGGTCAGCAACTCCTTCTCCTCGCCCACCGCCACCACCGCCGCGACGCCGGGTATGCCGCTGGAGCTGACCGTCGGCGTCGTCGACTCCTCTCCCGCCCCCAACGGCCCCGACCTGGGCCGCGGCTGGGGCCTGCTCGGCCTGCTGGCCCTCGCCGGTCTGGTGGGCGGCCTGCTCTTCGGCTGGCTGGCGCGCTGGCGGGTCGCGATCTGGAGGGAAAACTGATGATGCGTACAACTTCCATCCGCCGCTGCGCCGGGGCGCTGTCCGCCGCCGCGGCCGCACTGCTGCTCTCCGCCGGTCCGGCCGCCGCCGACACCGCCTCGCCGACACCGTCCCCGTCGGAGAGCCTGGCGCCGGTGACCACGGCCGGATCCTCCTTCCTGACCGCGACCGCCGTCCAGCCCGGACAGCCTGTGCAGCTGGCCGGCTCAACCGGCGACTACCTCTACTGGTCGTTCACCGCCGAGGCCGGGCAGACCGACAAGATCGCGATCACCGTCACCCTGCCGCCCGCAACGTCCCGGCACGGCGCATCCGGTTGGGCCGTGGACGTCTTCGACGGGCTCCGCCGCCGCCAGGCCTGTACGGCGGGCGCCCAGACGCCGACCGCCGCAGACGACGCCGCATCGGTCACCCTGGGCTGCACCCTCCGGCAGGTCCGCGCCTGGGCCGAGCCGTGGTCCGGCGACCCGCTGCCCGGCACCTACTACGTCAGACTGGCCGTCACCGAACTGCCCGAGCAGGATCTGGGCCTGCCGATGCAGGTGGCGATGCAGATCACCGCCCATGACAGCGACGACATCCAGCCGGAGGGCGGCGAGCTCAAGGCCTCGCTGACCCAGCCGGTCGCCGCCGGAACGGTACTGACCTCGGCGCCGCCGGTCGCGGCCGAGGAAGAGAAGGACACCGGCTGGAGCTGGGACTGGCTCCCCGACTTGTCGACCCGCTGGGCCTGGACAGCCGTCGGCGGCGCCATCGCGGCCGTCACCGGCGTCGGCGGCTATCGGCTCACCCGGCATCCGCGTCGGCGCTTCCCGGAGCCCGACGGCTTCACCCGCCCGCCGGCCACCCGCCATGATCATCCCGTGAATATCCCGTGAGCAGCGGCCGTAGGCCTCCTCAAGGCGGCCTACGGCTGCGCACCCCTGAAACGGCGAACGATGCCCGACCGTAGCGAAACCCGCTGGTCAGGCACCGTTTCAGGAGGTTGAGCGGAGAGCGTGGGATTCGAACCCACGAGACCGGTCACCCGGCCTAGCGGTTTTCAAGACCGCCGCCATCGTCCACTAGGCGAGCTCTCCAAATGACGCCTGGCGAAGACGTCATGTGCACCTTACTCTCTCACCGATCGTGGACGACCACGACCGCATATCAAACGATCTTCGAGGTCGTCCACGCCGGGGAGATCGGCTACAGCTGGTCGGGGATCTCCGAGAACCGGCGCTCTCCCAGCGTCTGCGGCCCGGCGAACGCGTCGCCCACGCTGGCCGCCAGCTTGAGGTACGCCTCCCGGGTCGCCTCCTGGAGGCGCTCGAGATCGATCTCGGCGCCCTCCTCCAGGTGCGGGTCGTAGGGCACCCGGATGACGGCCCGGCATCGAGCGGAGAAGTGCGCCTCCAGCCTGTCCAGGTCCACGGTCGACTTCGACCGCGGCCGGACACTGCACAGCACCACGGTCGCCGCTCGCACGAGGTCCCCGTAGTTGTGCGCCTCCAGCCAGTCCAGCGTCGCGGACGCCGCGCGGGCGCCGTCGACGGACGGCGAGCTGATCAGCACGATCTGGTCGGCCAGCCCGAGGACGCCGGACATCGCCGAGTGCAGCAGCCCGGTCCCGCAGTCGGTGATGCAGATCGAGTAGAAGTTCTCCAGCACCTGCGAGACGGCCGCGTAGTCCTTGGCGCTGAACGCCTCGGACACCGAAGGATCCCGGTCCGAGGCGAGGATCTCCAGCCGCGACGGAGCCTGCGACGTGAATGCCCTTATATCCACGTACCGCTTGATCTGTCCGCGCTCGTTCAGCAGGTCGCGTACGGTCGCCGACGTCTCCAGCTCGACCTTGTCGGACAGGGTTCCGCGGTCGGGGTTCGCGTCGACGGCGATCACGCGGTCGCCGCGGACCTGGGCCAGCGTCGCTCCGAGGCCCACCGTCGTGGTCGTCTTGCCGACTCCGCCCTTGAGGCTGAGCACGGCGACCCGGTGGTGGCCCGTCGCGACGGGCGTGCGCGCGCGGTTGATCAGCTCACGGCGGCGTCGCACCTCTGAGGGCTCGCCCGGTTTGATCCACCCGGCCGACGCCTTGTAGACGAGCCTGCGCCAGCCGCCCTTCGGAGCATTCCTGCGGCCCTTGAGGAGGCTGTCGGGGTCGAGGCTGTCCGCCGACGGCTTGGTGCCCGAAGCGGGCCGCGACGGAGCGCTGAACGCCGCCGGCGGCGGGGCCTGCCGACGCCGCGGCTCATACTGCCCTCGATCGTCGAGGTCGCCGTCCCGCCCGAACGACCGGCGCTCGTCGACGGCCAGGTCGTCGCGGAGAGAGCCGGAGAACGGGTCCTCCTTCATCGGAGGCTTGGGCTCCACCTCGGGGCTCGCGACGCGGAACGTCGCATCCTGGCCCGTGAAGCCGTCCGGCCGGTCCGATGGGAACATCCGGTCCGCCCGGAAGGGATGCTCCCCGGAGACCGAGGCGGAACGGTCCGGCGCGAACGGGTCCGCCGGCGCGGCCTCCGACGGGAGACGCTGCGCGGCGTCCCCGGCGAAACGATCTCCGGAGAACGCGGAGAAGCGATCATCGGAGACCTGCTCGCCCGGGAAACGCTCACCGGAGAAGCGCTCGCCGCGATCTCCGGAGAACTGTTCGGGGCGCGCCTGATCCCCCTTGAAGGACTCGGCGCGCAGGGCCTCTCCGGGGAAGGACTCGAAATGGTCCGTGGCCGACGACCGGTCCGAAGGCAGCCGCTCGGGCATGCTCGGCCACTCGGGAGGCGCGGCCTTGTCCACCGGGCCGCGTCCGTCCGCCGCTCCGGACGAGGAGACCTGGTCGACCGGTACGGCAGGCTCCAGCCAACCCCGCAGCGGCTCATCGGTCGAGGCGGCAGAACCAGACGAACCAGAGGGGCCCGCGGAGCCGGAAGGGGACTCCGTCGACGTGCGCCCCGGCTTGCGGGTCTCGGCTTCGGCGAAGGCTCCCAGGCTGAAGGAGTCGGTGTCCGCGGGAGAGTCGTTGAAGGCGCCCTTGCCGAAAGCGCCCCCGAGGGCGCCGCCGAACCCGCCGCCGAAGCCCGATCCCGAGGCGGGCTCCTCCTCGCGTCCTGCCGCCTTGGCCGCGTCGCCGTCCTCACGGGTCGCGGAGCGCTCTGCCTCTTCCAGCGCCGACGACCTGGTGGCCGACCCCAGCGTGGACGTACGGAAGGCGGTGCCGAACGGGTCGGCGGCCTCGGCCGGCCGTTCCGCCGACTCCGCGCGATCGCCCCAAGCCTGATCGTCCTGAGCCCGGTCGCCCTGAACCCGGTCCGTCCGTAGGGCCGACTCCGATGGGGACACGGACGCGGACGCGATGCCGGCGGACCCGAGCGCCGACTCGGCGGAATCCGCGCTCCCGGTGTCCTCAACGGGCGGTGCGGCCACCCCGGCGTCGTCGGCCACGGCCACCGACGCGGAGCCGTACATCGAGTCGACCGCGTTGCGGAACAGCGCTCCTGACGCCGGCTCCGACGGGACGAGGCTCCACGGGTCCGGGGGGTACGGCGAAGGGGTCTCGTGGCCTGCGGGCTGCGCCGGAGGCGTCGCGGTGGAAGACGCGCCAGGAGACGCGGCGGACGCGAGGGTAGCGGAGGTGACCGCGCTCACCGCGATGTCCACCTCGTCGGGCATTTCCTTGATCGCGTCCAGCCATGCGAGCTGGTCCTCGAGAGAATGAGGATCCTCTCGATCATGTCTCGCCACCGTGTACCCCCTCGGGATGGGCTAAATGGGCAGCAAACACATTGGAGATTAGCGTCCCGTATTACGCGGAATGCGGGCAACCGTAGAGTTCGACCGCCACGCTACTTTAGGTGACATGCGTGCGATCGTGATTTCCGAGCCCGGCGGACCCGACGTCCTGGACTGGCAAGAAGTGCCCGATCCGAGTCCCGCCGCAGGTCAGGTCGTCATCGACGTGACGGCGTCCGCGGTCAACCGGGCCGACGTCCTCCAACGGCAGGGCAAGTATCCACCACCCAGGGGCGCCTCCGACATCCTCGGCCTCGAATGCTCGGGAGTGATCGCGGAGATCGGCGCCGGGGTCGAGGGCTTCTCCGTCGGCGACCGGGTCTGCGCGCTGCTCGCCGGCGGCGGATACGCCGAGCGCGTCGCCGTCCCGTGGCAGCAGGTCATGCCGATCCCGGACGGGCTCGCGCTCGACGTGGCCGCGTCCCTTCCCGAGGTCGCCTGCACGGTCTGGTCGAACGTCTTCATGACCGCGAGGCTCCGCAAGGGCGAGACCCTTCTCGTCCACGGCGGCTCCAGCGGGATCGGCACCCTGGCCATCCAGCTCGCCAAGGCGTTCGGCTCGCAGGTGCTCGTCACCGCGGGTTCCGACGAGAAGGTACGGCGCTGCCTCGAACTGGGCGCGGACGAGGGCGTGAACTACCGGGAGGAGGACTTCGCCGAGAAGTTCAGGAACCGGGCCGACGTCATCTTGGACATCATCGGCGCCAAGTACCTCCGGCAGAACCTGGACGCCCTGGCGATCGGCGGGCGCCTGGTCCTCATCGGCATGCAGGGCGGAACGACCGGCGAGATCGATCTCGGCAAGGTGATGGCCAAGCGGGCCTCGCTGTCCGCCGCCGGACTGCGCGTGCGCCCGGTCGACGAGAAGGGCGTGATCTGCCGCGGCGTGGTGGAGAACGTCTGGCCGCTGATCAGCGCCGGAGCGATCCGCCCCATGGTCCACGCCGAGATCCCCATGTCCGGCGCCGCGGAGGCTCACCGCATGCTCGAGGCGAGCGAACACATCGGAAAGATCCTGTTGGTCCGGTGAGCTAGGTTGGATCGCGAGAGCACGACTAAGCGAGCCTGGGTGCTCAGCGGAACGGGCCGCCGGACGGCCGGCACGGGGCGGAGCGGGCCAGGAAGCGAATCAGGAGTGGTAATCGACCGATGAACGCAGACGAGAGCACCCCGCACATCGTGGTCGTGGGGCCCGAGGGCCTCTCGGTGTCCGGCGACGGCGGCACGGAGGGCGAGCAGGAGGAGCGTTCCGTCGCCGAGCTCGTCGAGCAGCCGGCGAAGGTCATGCGGATCGGCAGCATGATCCGTCAGCTTCTCGAAGAGGTGCGCGCGGCCCCCCTTGACGACGCCAGCCGCAAGCGGCTCAAGGACATCCACCAGAGCTCCATCAAGGAGCTGGAGGACGGGCTCGCCCCCGAGCTCGTCGACGAGCTGGAACGGCTTTCGCTTCCCCTCACCGACGACAACGGCGCCCCTCCGAGCGACGCGGAGCTCCGGGTCGCACACGCCCAGCTCGTCGGCTGGCTCGAGGGTCTCTTCCATGGCATTCAGACCACCCTGTTCGCCCAGCAGATGGCCGCACGGGCGCAGCTGGAGCAGATGCGCCGGGCGCTTCCCGGCGGAATGAGCCAGCAGGGCCACGACGAGGCGGCCCGCCACGGCGGCGGCCCCTACCTGTAAGGCCCGCATACGTAAGCCCCCACCCGCGAGGCTGGTAAGCGGTCCCCGCCCCCTCAGAACAGATCTTCGAGAATCCTGGCGACTCCGTCGTCGTTGTTGGCCGCCGTCACATGATCGACGGCGGCCAACACGTCTTTGTGGGCGTTCGCGACGGCGTACGACGTGCCCGCCCAGGCCAGCATCGGCAGGTCGTTGGGCATGTCCCCGAAGGCGACCGCGTCGGCGGGCTTGATCCCCAGATTCGCGGCGAGCGCGGCCAGCGCCGAGGCCTTGGTCACTCCGTACGCGCTCATCTCGATCAGGCCGCGCCCGCTCGAATGCGTGGGCGTCACGAGATCTCCCACGATGTCCAGCGCCTTCCGGTGCAGGTCGTCCGGATGCATCGACGGATGCAGGGCGAGCAGCTTGGCGCACGGCCGGGAGGTCAGCGTCGACCTCGCCACCCGCTCCCCGTTCAGCCTCTGGGCGTCCCAGCCGCTCACGGGGAAGTCCGACTCGTGGGCGAAGCCCTGTTCGTACTCCACGGAGAACGTCAGGCCGTCGATGCGGTCCCGCAGCCGCCGGACGGACTCCTCCAGGATGTCGGGGGCGATCAGGTGGGCGTCCACGACCTCCTCGGTGTGCAGGTCGTACACGAGGGCCCCGTTGGCGCAGATCGCCAGCCCTCGGTGCCGTACGGCTCCCGCGACGGCGTGCATCCAGCGAGGCGGGCGGCCGGTGACGAAGACCAGCGTGCCGCCGGCCTCCTCGACCCGGGCGAAGGCGGCGGCCGTCCGGACGGAGACGCTGCCGTCGGAACGCAACGCGGTGCCGTCGAGATCTGTGGCGACGAGACGAGGGCTGGTCATGACGCGTTCCAGTTTGCACTCTGTTATGCGTTGGCACACCTTCGAGGGGTGCCTGGAAGAAGAAATCTCACCCAGAGATGGAACACCAACGCGCGCCATAGTGTTAGATGTGATGGCGTTGTATTAGCTGTTCCCGTAGCGAAAACCAGCTTGACTGTTATGAGCCACCCGGGGAGCTGTGCGACACACCGGGGCCCACGAGGTGTGGTGCCCCAAGATTCACTTCCTTAGGGAGAGCATTAATGGCTCAGGGAACCGTCAAGTGGTTCAACGCTGAGAAGGGCTTCGGCTTCATCGCACCGGACGGCGGTGAGCCCGACGTGTTCGTGCACTTCTCGGCGATCTCCGGCTCCGGCTACCGCAACCTGGAGGACGGCCAGCGCGTGGAGTTCGAGGTCACCTCGGGCCCCAAGGGTCCGCAGGCCTCCAACGTGCGGGCGCTCTGATCCACTGACTCACTGAAGGCGGGGTTCGCATTGCGAACTCCGCCTTTGGTGTGTTTTGGGCTATTTGTCCGGCGTGAACGCTCTCGACCCAAGGTGAATAGGTACACCGAGTAAACATTTGTCCGGACCGCTCCATCCGGACAGAACACCCGGCTTTCCTCGCTCAGCGCGCAATCAGTGATTACGCGCTGAGCGGACAGGAAAATCAGCGGGCCCGGCCCTTGACCGGCTCGAGGACGTCGAGACCGACATATGGCCGCAGAGCCTTCGGAACGACGACCGAACCATCCGCCTGCTGGTGGTTCTCCAGAATGGCGACGATCCATCGGGTGGTGGCGAGGGTGCCGTTCAGCGTGGCGACGTGCTGGGGCTTGCCGTCCGCGTCCCGGTAGCGGACCCGCAGCCTGCGGGTCTGGAACTCGGTGCAGTTGGACGTCGAGGTGAGCTCACGGAAGCGGCCCTGAGTGGGCAGCCAGCCCTCGCAGTCGAACTTCCTGGCCGCGGACATGCCCAGATCGCCCGCCGCCACGTCGATCACGCGAAAGGGGAGCTCGACCTTCTCGAGCATCTCCTTCTCCCAGGCGAGCAGCCTCAGGTGCTCCTCGTGGGCGTCCTCCGGCCGGCAGTACGAGAACATCTCCACCTTGTCGAACTGGTGGACGCGGATGATCCCCCGCGTGTCCTTGCCGTACGAGCCGGCCTCCCGGCGGAAACAGGACGACCAGCCGGCGTAGCGCAGCGGCAGTTCACGAGCGTCGAGGATCTCGTCGGAGTGGTACGCCGCGAGCGGCACCTCCGACGTGCCCACGAGGTAGAGATCGTCCTCGGGCAGGCGGTAGATCTCCTTGTCGTGGGCCACGTGGAAGCCGGTGCCCTGCATCGACTCCGGCTTCACCAGGACAGGTGTGATCATCGGGACGAAGCCGGCCTCTATGGCCTGCTGCATCGCCATGTTCAGCAGGCCCAGCTGCAGCCGCGCGCCGACGCCCTTCAGGAAGAAGAACCGCGCGCCGGAGACCTTCGCGCCGCGCTCGACGTCGATCGCGTCGAGCCGCTCCCCGAGCTCCAGGTGGTCGCGGGGCTCGAAGTCGAAGTTCGGCTTCTCCCCGACCTCCTCGATCACGACGTAGTCGTCCTCGCCTCCGGGCGGCGCCTCCTCCTCGACGAGGTTGGGCACGCTCAGCGCGATGCGGTCGAGCTCCTCGCCGAGGGCGTCCGCCTGCGCCTCGGCGGCCTTCACCTGCGCGGCGAGGTCCTTCGCGCGGTCGAGCAGCGCCGTCCGCTCCTCACCCGAGGCCCGCGACACCGACTTGCCGATGCTCTTCTGCTCGGCGCGCAGCGATTCGAAGCCACTGAGAGCGCTGCGACGGCGCTCGTCGAGGGAGAGCAGCGTGGCGACGATCGTGTCGTCCTCGCCCCGGGCGCGCTGCGACGCCCGGAACCGATCAGGTTCCTCACGAAGGGTACGCAGGTCAATCACAGATCACAGGCTACCGGAGCCGGTACGGCCCCCGCCCGTCACCGGCGTACGGCGTACGGCGCACAGCGGACGGAACGGTCAGACCCGGCCTTCCCTGATGCGGCTCAGCCAGCCGGCCGCCTCGGAGAAGTCGCCGTCCGACGTGCCCGGCTTGATCTGCGTGGCGACCTGGTCGGCCCGCGGATAGCTGCCGAGGAAGCGCACGTCGTCGGAGAGCCTGTGCAGGCCCGAGATCGCCTCGCCGACCCTGGCGTCGGCGATGTGGCCCTCACAGTCGAAGTGGAAGAAGTACCGCCCGATGCCGTCGCCGGTCGGCCTGGACTCGATCCGGGTCAGGTTGACCCCGCGGACGGCGAACTCGCTCAGCATCTCCAGCAGCGCGCCGGGATGGTCGTTCCTGAGATAGGCGACCAGCGAGGTGCGGTCGGCGCCGGTCGGCTCGGGCAACTCGCCGGGCGGGCTCACCTTGACGAACCGGGTGACCGTGTCGGACCGGTCGCCGATCCCCGCGGCGACCTGGACCAGCCCGTAGTACTCACCCGCTATGGCCGGGCTGATCGCCGCGTCGTACGGCGAGCCCGGGGCGGCCACCTCCTGCGCGGCGGCGGCGGTGGAGGACGCCGCGACCACGACGGCGCCGGGCAGTTCGCGCTCGACGAAGCCGCGGCACTGGGTGTGCGCAGCCGGGTGGGTGATGACCCGCTTGATGTGCCGCATCTCGGTGCCGGGACGCGCGAGCAGGTAGAACTCGACCGGCAGCAGCAGTTCGCCCGTGATGAGGAGCGGCCGTCCCCAGGCGAGCTCGTCGAGGGTCTGGGTGATCGCTCCCTCGACCGAGTTCTCGAGCGGCACGACGGCCCCGCCGGCCTCGCCCCGGCGAGCGGCGTCGAGAGCTGCTCCCACGTTGGGGCAGGGCACGCCCTCGGCGTCGGGCGCCAAGATCCTCAGGGCGGCCTCGCAGAACGTGCCCTGGGGTCCTAGGTAGGCGAGTTTCGACATACGACCAGGTTAGCGGCACTGTGGAGTCCGAAGTCGCAGCATCGCCAACCCGCGCGAACGTCGCCCCGTCACCCTCCACCTGCGCCCGGGCGTGCGCGGGTGCCCTCGATCAGCGGGCGGTGACACTCCACGGGCGGCGCGCCCGCGGGGGCTCGACCTCGGGGCCGAGACCGAGGCGGGCGGCCCTGACGGCCTGCTCCTCCTCGGGCGACAGCGGCTGGCCGCCCCTGCCGCCGTACACGGACCTGACGTAGGTGCGCGTCTCCGAGCGGCCGTTGATCGAGGTGAGCACGACGCCGTCACCGAAACCGTTGATCAGCGCAACGGAGAACGAGAGCCGCCCGGTCATCTCCTCAAGGGCGTCGTACCGGTACACCGCGACGTCGCGGATGGCCTTGCTGTCGACGGCGCCCTCGACGGCGCTGCGCCGGGCGAGGGCGTCGAGACACTCCTCGACGGAGGCTCGCGCGTTCCTGAGCGCGAGCAGGCCGATCGCCACACCGGTCGCTCCCGCGAGGGCGCCGACCATCACAACTACGGTAACCAGCACGCCACCGAGCGTAACCACTCGGTCAAGGCACCGCACGGGGAACCGGAGACCCGGCTGCCCGATCGGCGTCGCGCCGCCGGGGCAGCCAGGAGGCGAGCAGCCAGACCAGGCCGATCGCGCCGAGGCCGAAGGCGTCCTGCACGATCTTGCCGACGACCGGGCTGAGGACGGGGATCTCCAGGGCTTTGATCGACACCCCCCACCAGGGGATGGGCAGCACGTAGTAGAGCCACGCCCCCGCGGCGACCAGAAGGCGTCTGGCATCCGTCCCCGAGCCCGCCAGCGCCGCGATCACGATGACGACCCAGGCGAGGTGGTGGATCCACGCGACCGGCGAGAGCAGCACGGCCATCAGGCCCGTCAACGCGACTCCCGTCATCGGGTCGCCGTCGCGGAAGGCCCTGCGGGCGTGGCGGAAGCCGTACCAGCCGATCGCCGCGGCGGCGGCGAGCCAGATCACGGCGGTCAGCCAGCCGGGCAGGTAGAGCCTGAGCAACATGCCGCGCAGCGACTGGTTGGTCGTCGCGGCGTTCGCCCCGAGCCGCTCCGAGTCGAGCAGGGCAGAGAACCAGAAGTCCTTCGCGTCGTTGAAGATCACCAGGAACGGCAGGAGCGTGAGCAGAGCGGCCGTGAACACCGCCATGTACAGGGCGCGACGCTGTCCGGGGTCCCCGCCGCGCCGCGGGAAGCCCGTGACGGCCAGGTAGATCAGGAACACGCCGGGCGTGAGCTTCACGGCCGTCGCGAGGCCGATCAGCATCCCGCGGGGCCACCACGGCTTGCGCACCACGCAGTCGAGGAGGCACAGCGCCACAAGGAAGAGATCGACCTGGCCGAACCTGACCTGATCCCTGATCGGCATCAGATACATGGACGCGGCGGCCAGCAGGCCGAACAGCACGGGCAGGGCCAGGCGGCCGCTGAAGCGCTCGAGCAGGGGCCGGAAGGAGTACCCCACCGTGACCGCGAGGGCCACCACGATGCCGACCGTCCACACCAACTGCGCCGCGGGCCACGACATCTCGCCCAGCGGGACCGCCAGCATCGCCGAGAACGGCGGATAGGTGAACGGCAGCAGTTGGGGCGCCGGAGTGATCACGTCGTAGACGGGCAGGCCGAGCAGGAGCGCCGATCCGCCGGTCCGGTAGACGTCCAGGTCGACCAGTCGCTGGTCGTCGGGATTGGTCAGCCAGTAGGCGATCAGCGGGGTCGCCGCGACCGCGATGATCAGCAGCGAGATCAGGTACCCGGGCCACGCCCGCACCGACCTCGCCGCGGCGGTCATCCGGCCAGTCGTCATGATGAGGGAGGCTACCGTGGACTCTGTTCTGTTCCAGTCGCCTTCCTGTCGTCACGGCATGGGGAGCGCCGCGGTGTCCCGCGTCGTTTCTCCGCCTGACCACCGTTCTTCCCGTTCGCCCGTCCAGCCAGAGCCGAGGAGCCCGCGAACCGTGCACGGCGCTCAGCGATCCACAGCGGTCCGTCATCTCATCCTCATCGCGGCCGCGCTCCTCGCGCTGCTGGCCGTGTCGGGAACAGGCGTGGCCTCCGCGTCGTCCGGCCCCCTCCCCGGCTCCGCGTTCTCGGCCTCGTCCGCCGGCGCTCTGGCCGCCTCCGCGCCCTCCGCCCTGCCCGGCTCCGGACTCGCCGCCTCGTCCGCCGGTTCACCCGCGGGTCGCGTGGTCCTGATCGGCGTCCCCGGGCTGCGGTGGGACGACCTCGACCCGGCGCGCACGCCCAATCTGTGGGCCCTGGCAGGAAAGGGTGGCGTGGCGTCGCTCTCGACGAGGACGGTCCCGCCTGAGGGCCTGCCGGTGACCTGCCCGGCCGGCGGCTGGCTGACCGTGTCCGCGGGCCAGCGGGCGGGCACAGGCGGCGACTCGTGCACCGCTGCGCCCGCCCCCGCCGTGGCGCCGGACGGCTCGGCGGCCGTGCCCGGCTGGGCCGCTCTGGTCGCGTTGCAACGGGCGGGCTCCTACAAGGCCGACATCGGCCTGCTCGGTCAGACGATCGTCGACGCGGGCGGCCGCGTCGCCGCGATCGGGCCGGGAGCGGCTCTGGCGGCTGCCGACAAGTCCGGCAAGATCCAGAAATATGCCGCTACTCCGGACGAGCTGCCGGACCTGACGCCGTACACCGTCGTGTTCGCGGAGGCGGGAGAGATCGCCCAGGTCTGGAACCAGGAGGGGACGGCCCGGCAGAGCGCGGCGGCCGCCGCCGACCGGACGGTCGGCTCGATCCTGGCTCGTGTGCCGGCCGGCGCCACGGTGCTCGTCGCGGGCCTGTCCGACTCCGGTGCCACCGCCCATCTGCACGTGGCCATGGCCACCGGCCCCGCCGGGTCCGCGGGCTCGGATCCGGCGGCCGGGCCGTACGGGCCGGGGTGGCTGACCGCGTCCTCCACCCGACAGGACGCGCTGGTCACCCTCACCGACCTGACCGCGACCGTCACCCACGTCCTCGGGATCCCCAGCCCCGAGGGCGTCGTGGGCCGCCCGTGGCAGCCGGACGGCCCGTCCGACGGGACGGCGAAGGAATCCGTCGCCCGCCTCGCGGACGCCGATCTCGCCAGCCAGGTGCTCAAGCAGGTGCGAGAGCCGTTCTTCCTGGTCCTCGTCGTCGCGCAACTGCTCTTCTACGCACTCGCCGCCGTCGTGATGCGGCGGTACCGGCGGATGTTCGTGCCCGCGCAGATCGTCGCGGTGGTCAGCGCCGCCGTCCCGGTGTCGACCTTCCTGGCGCAACTCGTGCCGTGGTGGAGCCTGGCCCACCCGATGGCCGCGTTGTGCGGCACGATCCTGGTCATGGCCGGGGCGATCGCCGGGGTGGCGTTCGCCGGGCCGTGGCGCGGGCACGTGCTCGGGCCGCTCACCGTGGTCGCAGGAGTGAGCTCGCTCGCCCTGCTGATCGACGTGATGACCGGGTCGAGGCTCCAGGTGAACGCGGTGACGGGATACGAGCCGGTCACCGGCGGCCGGTTCTACGGGTTCGGGAACATGGCCTTCGCCATCTACTCGACCGGCACGATCCTGCTGCTCGCCGGAATCAGCCAGGCCCTTCGCCGCTGGAAGCGCTGGGCGCTGGTCCTGTGCCTGGCCTACGGACTACTGGCGATCTTCGCGGACGGCTGGCCGGGCTGGGGGGCCGACTTCGGCGGCGTGCCGTCGTTCATCCTCGGGTTCGCCGTGTTCCTGTTGCTGATCACCGGTCGTCGTGTGTCCGTCATCAGGCTAGCGGTGATCGGCGCGGGCGGAGTCGTGGCCGTGGGGCTGATCGCCGTCGCCGACTGGATGCGGCCTGCCGACCAGAGGACCCACCTCGGCACGTTCGTCCAGCAGGTCGTCGACGGCGAAGGCGGATCGGTCGTCGGCCGCAAGCTCGGGGCGATGCTGCACACCCTGGGGAACCTGCCCCTGACCCTGCTCTCGCTGGTGGCCCTGGCCTTCTTGTTCCTCGTGCTCTCCCGGCCGTCCACGTGGGGGGCGCCCGCGCTCAGTCAGGCGTACGGCCACGCGCCCGCGCTGCGCGCCGGTCTCCTCGGCACGCTCACCGCGGCCCTGGCCGGATTCCTCCTGAACGACTCCGGCGTCGCCATCCCGGCGATGGCCCTGACCGTGGCCGTCCCACTCACGCTGGCCGCGTCCGTCCGCGCGCTCCAGCTCTCCACGCCCACCACGCCAGACCGATCGTCAGCGCCAGCAGACACCATGGCACGACCTGCGAACGGACCACGGTGACCAGCCAGCCCAGGCCGTCCGGCTGATCCATCTGGCGCGCCGGCAGATAGCCGAGGGACAACACGGCCAGCCGTACGACGAGGAAGCCGTCGAGGGCCGGGCAGACCACCATCGCGAGCAGGGCGAAGGCCAGCCCGTCGTACCACGGCAGCACGTAGGGCGTGGCGAACAGCCAGGCCACGCCTAAGGCGAGGGCCACCCGCGGGGCGTCGAGCTCGCCGTCCCGCCGGAAGGCCCTGATCAACAGGAAGGCCAGCGCCGCGAGCAGCGCGTAGGACGCGAGCTGGATCCACACACGATAGGCACCCGGACCGATGAGTGACTGGGCCGCGTGCTGGACGAGCTTCCAGGGAGTCGCGAGCGACAACGACTGGCTGGCGTTGCGGACCTGGTCGAGCGAGTCGGGGCCCGCGAGCAGGTAGGCCGCGAGCACGGTCAGCGTCGCCGACCCCGCGACCAGCGCCAGCTTCCGCGGCGACCTCCGCAGCTCCCACGCGGGACCTAAGGCGACCAGGCCGACGGTGACCTTCACGGCTATCCCGAGGCCGAGCAGGACGCCCCTGCCCCGGCCGACGACGAGGGCGGCGATCACGAAGGCGATCGCGAGGGTGTCGAGGTGCATGCCCGCCGCGAGGTGGTAGACGAGCAGCGGGTTGACCGTCCACAACAGGGCCGCGCGACGCCGCCGTACGGGATCATGCCGGGTGAACCGGTGCAGAAGCAGTGCGGTCGCGACGAAAGCGGCGGCGTTCGCGAGTTCCATGACGAACACCGTCAACCGGACCGAATCGCCGCCGATGAGGGAGGCGAGCGCCTGCACGGCCGTCGCGACCGGCCCGTAGACGCTGGGCGTGTTCCGCCATTCCTCGACCCCCCCGATGACGGGGTCGGCGGGCAGATCAGCTGGAACGGTGACATAGGGGTTGTGGCCGAGCGTGACCATGCGCCCGTACGCCGCGTAGTTGAGATGGTCGGCGGAACCCGACGGAGGCAGGAAGGCGAGGACGACGGCGACGAGGCAGCCCGTGAGCAGGAGCCACCGGGCGTCGGGCATCCGCTCCGCGTGCCGGAGGCCGACCGCCAGGGCGACCGCGCCCAGGACGACCGCGGCGGCCGCCATGGCGATGACGAGACGGCCGTCCGGCATGACGCCGAGTGAGAAGGGCGGCTGCCACGGACGTCCCGGCAGTGGGGGGACCATCGCGGACGGCCCGAGGAGACTGATGATGATCGTCAGCAGAATCGAAGCCGCCCCAGCCCCAGCCACACCGGCGAACCAGACCCCCCTGCGCGTGATCATGCACAGGTTCCGGGATGTGCCGCGCCACCAGCCACTTCCCTTGGCGTGATCATGCACAGATTCGGGGACGGCATGCCTGACCTGCCCTTTCGTCGACCGTGATCATGCGCACGTTCTTCTGCAACCTCGCCGACCTGGCCTGATGGCGTTTGTGATCTGGCAATCGACGATGCGCGACCAACGGAACCCCTCGGGGACGCCCCGCGCGATCACACACGACGTTTCCGCCGGCGAGGGCAAGACTAGGAGAACCACGCGCATGATCACGACAGCCGTCACGGCTGATGGACGCGGATGCGCACGAACCCGTGCATGATCACGATTGGCGTCGGGCCTGGTCAACACGCACATCGGCGAATCCGTGCATGATTACGGCCGGTGGAGGCGCAGGTCAGGCAGGCCATCGCCGAATCTGTGCATGATCACGCCGAGGGGGGCGGTTGAACCCCTGTGAATGATCACACTCAGGGGCGGGGGCGGAGGCCGCCCTTGCCTTGCTTGATGGCTTCCATGCCATGCTTGATCGCCGGTTCGCGGGCCGCGAGCGCCCGCCCGACGTCGCGCAACTGCTTCGCGCGGTGCATCTGGGCCCGCCAGTCGGTTCCCGTCGCGCGGTGGGCCATGTCGACCTCCACCTCGACCACCCGGAACCTCTTGGTGAGCAGGTCGATGGTCATTCCGGTCTCGACGCCGAACCCGTGGGCGAGCGGCTGAGCCGCCTCGAACGCCGCCCTGGTCAGGCACCGCTGGCCGTTCAGCGGCTGGGCGGGCTCCCATCCGGTCAGCCGCTTGATCCCGTCGCGGGCGAGCCGTACGACCATGCCGTGTCCCCCGAGCTTCACCCGGGTGGCGAACACCGCGATGGTCATGTCGGCCGTGCCTGCCCGCACCGGAGTGATCAGCGCGTGGGCCGCGGAGGCGGTCTCTCCCAGGTCCGCGTCGAGGAAGAGCAGGTTCCGCGGCACGTCCTCGTCGAGGAGCTGCACGGCCTCCGCCCCGCTCTCCATCGCGGCGGCCTTGCCCTTGTTCCTGCTGTGCCGTACGACCCGGGCGCCGGCCGCCCTGGCCACCCGGCCGGTCTCGTCGGCCGAACCGTCGTCGACGACGACCACGAGATCCACACCGGGCAGCTTCAGGGCGGCGGTCACGGTGGCGCCGATCCGGTCGGCCTCGTCCTTGGCCGGGATGACGACCGCGGTGTCCGGCGTCGGCACCACCAGTTCACTCATGTGCGGCTATCCCTGCTGCTCAGCCGTGAGCAGGTCCGCGGGCACCGTGTCGTGGACGGTGAAGACCGAGTCCAGGCCGGTGACCTGGAGGATCTTTCGCACCGCGGGTCGAGGCGCCGCCACTTCCAGACTGCCGCCGCGCTCACGCAGCCGCTTGAGCGCCGACAACAGCACGTTCATGCCCGTGGAGTCACAGAACTCCACTTCGGACATGTCGATGACGACCCGGTCCGGCCCGGTCTCCAGCAGTCGGGTGAACTCCGTCTGCAACCGGGGAGCGGTGTAAAGGTCGATTTCGCCGGCGACCGCCATGACGGCGTGACCGGCGTGGGATTGCGTCGCGACTTTGAGCTCCACGAGGCGCACACTAGCGCCGTACCGGCCTCGGGTCACGTTCCTCCGGAATTACCGATGAGTCGTCCGCCCTTTGTCCCCGATTCGGGCAGCGAGTACACGCAGAGTGCGCGAAGCTTGACCGTATGCGACACCGGCTTGGCCGGATGGGGGGCCCGGAACCTCCGCGTCTTGGTCGTCACTTCGCGAAGGAGGGCGGGCGCCGAGCACAGTGGGCCCGAGAGCATGATGAACAGTGAACTTCCCGAGGATCATCAGCGACGAACGCTCAGGGAGCGGCTTGAAGTCATCCAGGTCCGCACGGAGAAGGCGTCGTCGTGGCGCGACGCGGCCGAACCGCTCCGTTCGCTGATCAATCGCGAGGGATATGTCCCCATAAGCGCGCGGCTGGCCGGAGAGGACCTCGAGTTCCTCTCCGAGGCACGCGACGAACTGCTGAATTTCGCGGAGCTCGGCATCCGGTTGCTGGATCTCCACCAGCCCCGGGACGCCGGGGGGATCACGAGCGACGCCAACAATCCGATCCTGCGATGCAGAAGTTGCATGTGGCGATGGCCCTGTCCCACATTCCGCGCGATGGCCGAGGCGTTCTCCTTCCGCGAGCCGGGCGGCCGCGGCCCGGGACGTGACAGTCCCGCCGACACGGAACCTGAGGCCGGTGCGGAATTCGACGCAGGAGGAGATGCGGGAGGAGATTCAGGCTGACAGCGGCAGCCGGATCTCGAAGCGGCAGCCGAGTCCCTCGTTGACCACGCCGATCACGCCCTGGTGGGCCTCCACGATTCCGCGGGCGATGGCCAGCCCGAGCCCGGCGCCGCCGTCCGGCCCGGGAGTGCGGGCGGCCTCGCCGCGGAAGGCCACGTCGAAGACCCGCGACAGGTCGTCCTCGGGGATCCCGCCGCAGCAGTCGAGGACCGACAGGCTCGCCATGTCGCCCTCGGCGACCGCCCGGACGGTGACGGTCCCGTCCGCGGGCGTGTGACGGATCGCGTTAACCACCAGGTTGCGTACGGCACGGCTGAGCTCACCGGCGTCCGCGTCGACAGGCAGGACGGCGTCGGCCTCGCCCGACAGGCGGACGCGCTTGGCCCGGGCGAGGGGCTCCACTCCCGCCAGGGCGTCGGCGACCAGGTCGCCGAGGCCCACCTTTCTTCGGGAGAGCCGCAGCGTGCCCGCGTGGATGCGGGACAGTTCGAAGAGGTCGTCGACCATGCCGGAAAGGCGGTCCACCTCGAGCCTGATCTGCGTGTGGTAGCGCTTGACGGTGTCGGGGTCGTCGGCGACGCCGTCCTCGAGCGCCTCGGCCATCGCGCGCATCCCGGCGAGCGGCGTGCGGAGGTCGTGGCTCACCCAGGCGACCAGCTCGCGCCGGGCGCTCTCCAGGTTCTGCTCGCGTTCGCGGCCCAGACGCAGCCGTTCGTACGCCTGGGTCAGAGCCAGGCCGATGGTGTCGAGTTCGGCGGGCAGCGGGCCCTCGGGAGGGGCGAACCGGCCGGAGGGGGACACGTCGTCGAGTGCGGCGACCAGCCGCCTGCTGGCGAGCACCACCCGGCGCGCGTTGATGAGCGCGACGCCCAGCCCCACGAGCCCTCCGATGGCCACGACGGTGAGCACGATGTTCTTGGCCCGGCCATCGATGATCATCGCCAAGGTGATCGCGACCACGCCGGCGAGCGTCGCCGAGACGGTGACCACGGCCACGACCGCGAGCATCACGCCGATGGAACGCCGGCGGAGCACCCGCAGCAGGGCCAGCCCCAGACCTGCGATGATCAGGCCCAGCCCGGCGCAAACGGCGACGATCTGGAGGATCATGTCAGGGGCTCGTATCGATAGCCGACCCCCCAGACGGTGACGATGCGCCGGGGATCGGTCGGATCGGGCTCGATCTTCTCCCTGAGCCTGCGCACATGGACGGTCACCGTCGACGTGTCACCGAAGGACCAGCCCCAGACCTGGTCGAGCAGGGCCATGCGGCTGAACGCCTGGCGGGGATTGCGCAGCAGGTAGGCGAGCAGGTCGAACTCCCTGGCGGTCAGAACGATCTCCTCGCCGCCCACTGTGACCTCGTGCGCGCCCACGTCGACGACGAGGTCCCCGTCGCGCAACACGCCGGTGCCGGTCGGGACCAGCGCGCCGCGGGCGCGTCTCAGCACCGACTGCACCCGCAGGGCCAGTTCCCGTGGGCTGAAGGGCTTGGTGACGTAGTCGTCCGCCCCCGTCTCGAGGCCCACGACCCGGTCGATCTCCTCGCCCAGCGCGGTCAGCATGATGACCGGCACCGGCCAGCGTTCCCTGAGCTTCCTGCAGACCTGCAGACCGTCCATCTTCGGCAACATCAGGTCGAGGACGAGGAGGTCGGGCGGATCGGCCAGCGCCCGGCGGAGCGCCTCGGCGCCGTCGCCCACGCATTCGACCGTGTGGCCGTCGCGCTCCAGGTAGCGGGCGACGACCTCTGCCACGGTCGGGTCGTCGTCGACGACCAGGACACGTGCGGGATTGCCAGTCATCTGACTCCTCGGGAATGGCCTAACCCCAAGGTATGACCGGCATGCCGTCCCCTCCGAAGCCCGTCACCAGACCGTAAGACTTCCCCGCGCCGTTTCTCCCGCGTGATCATGCACAGGTTCGGGGACGGCGAAGCTGACCTGCGCACACTCCTGCCGTGATCATGCACAGGTTCGGCGTTGTCGGCCATGGCCTGCGCTTTCACTTTTCGTGATCATGCACACGTTCGGCGGCAGGCCGCCCGACCTGCACCTTCCCATTTTTTGATCATGCACAGGTTCGAGCCGACGCGCATCGACCTAGCCGTCCACCCTGCGTGATCATGCACACAGAGTGGTCTCGATACCGACGACCCCGTACGGCTCCCGCCTGCCCATCACACCCGCCATGCGGGGTCGCTGCATGATCACGGATGGCATGCGCCCAGGCCGGCGGCCCCTGGTCCGAAGGCGCGCATGATCACGACCTGCCAATACGCACGTCAAACGCCAAGTCTCCGAACTTGTGCATGATCACACCACCAGAGGGCCCGCGAGCTTGTGCATGATCACGCCAGGAAGAGGATTCACGTGAAACTCTTGGGGTGGGTGTGACCTGTTCAACACGCAGCGTGTCACGGTTGGGACAAGGTCGTGAGTCTTCGGCGATCAACCTCGCGACCGGGGGCGTCAGACCGTACCTTGGGGGCATGGCCCGTGCTGTGCTGACCGTCGTGGGCGTCATTCTCGCCCTCTGGCTGATCTTCGGATTCGTGATCCCCGCGCTGTTCGCGACGCTGAAGTTCCTGCTCCTCGTCGCGCTCATCGCCGTGGTGGTCGTCGCGGTGATCACCGTCGTCGGGAAGATGTCCCGCTAGGACCGTCCAGCCGACACCACCGAAGCAACCCACGCCGACCGGACGACCGAGGCCCGCCAAAAACCCGTCAGACCGTCACCCCACCTCGCGCAGGGCCGGGGTTTCGGTCGTTCTAGGGTTTGCGTTTCGGGCCTGCCAGGCGACGTGGACGACGGCCCATACCGTGGTCGAGTCCCCTTCGTGGCGGACTCCCCAGCGGTCGGCGATGTACTCGACGATCCCGAGCCCACGGCCGCCGAGCGACGAGAGCGTGGGACGTCCTGCGCGCGGCTCCGTGGTCGCGCCTCCGTCGCTCACCGACACCTCGACCTGGTCGTCGGAGCAGGTCCAGGCCACCCTGAGCTGGCCGGACGCCAGCGGGTGGGCATGCCGGAGCGAGTTGCTCAAGAGCTCGCTCATCACGAGGACCACATCGTCCACGGCGCCGACAAGCATTCCCCCTGCCAGCATTTCGGCGCTGAGGCGTTGGCGTGCGGCGGCGACGCTCGACAGTGCGTAGGGCAACATCACGACGCTCGACGCACTCACCTCCCCGATTTCCCGATCCCCCAGTGGAGACGAGCCTCCCAGTAGGACCGAAATGCCCCGTTCGATCGTCCAGGAAACCGTGCTCCGATCACAGCTTGTGCACATTGGACGATAGATCAGCTCTTACGTGGCGACCTCGTTACCCCGCCGGTGTGTCGGATCAGGTATTAGGCCGGCCCCTGTCAGAGCGACCCGCATCCGGGTGCCTCCGCCGGGACGGGGAAGTGCGGTGACGTCGCCTCCCTGGGCTCTGGCCAGGCTGCGAACGATGTAGAGGCCCAGGCCGACTCCCCCGAACCTGCGCCGGTTCCCGCTGTCCGCCTGAACGAACCGCTCGAAGACGCGCTCCCGGTCCGCAGGCTCGATGCCGACCCCTTCGTCGTCGACGGCGAGGACGACGCGTTCGCCCTCGGCCCAGGCCTCGACCCGGATGAGCCCGCCATCGGGGGAGTACTTGAAGGCGTTCTCCAGGAGTTGCCCGAGGACGATGTCGGTCGCGAGTTCGTCGCCGTACACGGCAGGGAGATCGGGAGGGATGTCCACCTCCACGCGGTGCCGGTCGGACAGGACCGGAAGGCCCAGGGTCGCCGCGCGGACCCTCTCGCCGAGGTCGAAGACCTCCACCTTGACCTTGAGCTCGTCGGCTCCGGCCCGCGAGCCGAGCAGCAGGTGATCCATGAGCTGACCGAGCGACCTGGCACGTTCCGCGATGGTGTGTACGGCGGAGCGGCGTTCGCCGTCGGACAGGTGGTCCCACCGCGAGTCGAGCGTGCTGGCGAAGCCGCGCACGATCGTGATGGGAGTGCGCAGCTCGTGGCTCGTGGTGGCGAGGAACAGGTCCTTGGCCTCCTCCAGCTCCTTGGCCCTGGTGACGTCACGGAAGTCGACGACGCTCTCGCCGGTCTCGGGGATCTCCGCGCAGAGCACGTCGAGCCAGCGGCCCGACGACAACTGGATGGTGAGCTTCTCGCCGGGGGCGGGCAGCGGGAAGGGCGGCGGGCCTCCGATCAGTTCACGCGCGCGCAGGCCGGTCAGCTCGGCGGCCGCGGGATTCCACTGGATGACCCGGCCCGCGCCGTCGAGAACGGCGATGCCGTCCGCGCTCGCGTCGAAGACGGCCCGCTCATGGGCCCGCTGCCGTACGGCGTCCTGGTAGGCCATGGCGTTGCCGACGGCGATGCCGGCGTGTCCCGCGAGCAGTTCCAGGAGTTCGAGCTCAAGATGGCTCGCCTTGCTCGAGGCGAACAGCGCGTAGAGCGCTCCATACGGACGCCCGCCGACTGCCGCGATGCCGACCGCGATGGTGTGCAGCCCGTCGACGCGGGCCCAGATGAGGTCCTGGAGTCCCTCCGGGCCTGTCTCCAGCAGCACGGTCTTGCCGGTGCGCAGGAGCTTTCCGACGAGGCTGGTGTGCAGGTCGGCGGTCATCCCCCGCATCGACTCCGGCAGTTCGTGCACGCCGACGAGCCGGAGCAGGTCTCCTTCGATCGACACGAAACCACCCGCGTCGGCCCCGGTGAGCTCGGTGAGGCTCGCGGCGATGCGGTCGAGGACGACGGGCAGGTCCAGCTCGGCGTTGATGTCGCCGACGACGTCGGTCAGGCGGCTGACGAGCCGGGCCCGCCTCGCGACCCGGCCGCGGGCGGCGTCGTCGTCCTGGGTGGAGTGGAACACGTTGACGTAGCCGAGGAGCGCTCCGGAGGCCGTCCGCAGGGCGCTGGTGTCCACGCGAAGGTCCAGGAGGCGGCCGTCCCGGTGGAACCGCCGGGTGCGGAGCGAGACGGGGCCGCCCGTGCGGACCCGTTCGAGCACCGCGTTGTGCTCGGCCATCAGCTCGGCGGGGACGATGGGCGCCCTCCTGCCCATGAGCTGGTCGGCCGGCCAGCCGAAAAGCTTCTCCGCGGCGGCGTTCCAGATCAGGACCGCCATGTCCCGGTCGAGGGCGACGATCGCGTCGGGAGAGCTCGCGACGACCGCGCGGGCGATCTCGTCGTCCCCGCCATCGTGCGCCCTGGTATCACCCACGCCACCATCGTGCCTCCTTTCACACTGTGATCATGGCCTTTTCCGCTGGGTCGGGACTCCTCCGATACGCTTTCACTCACGTAGTGAGAGGAAGTGGGTCCATGTCCACTGGGGACCTTGAAGCCCTGCTACGCGTGACCGCGCCGGGCTATGTCGGCGAGGCCCCGCCGGATGTCGCCTTCGGCACCACCGACACCCCAGTGGGACGGCTGACGCTCGCCGTCACCGGACGAGGCGTGCTGGCCTGCAGCTACGACGACGAACACGCGGTCTTCCTCCGGGTGTCGAGGGCCATCGGCTCGTTCATCGGCCCCGACCCCCGGCGCCTCGACCCGGTGAAGCGTGAGCTCGAGGCGTACTTCGCGGGGAGGGTCCGGACCTTCGCGACCCAGGTGGACTTCCAGCTCGTGACCGGTTTCACCCGGACGGTCATGCAGATGATGTTGGCCGTGCCGTACGGCAGTGTCACGACATATCAGGAAATCGCAGAACGGATCGGGCGGCCGCAGGCTCTGCACGCGGTGAAGAACGCGCTCACCGGCAATCCGGTGTGCATCTTCGCTCCGTGCCATCGCGCGGTCGACTCGTCCGGCGCGCTCGGCTCGTACGCCGGAGGCGTCGTGGCCAAGGAGCACCTGCTCAGCCTGGAGGGCCTGTCACCCCGCCCCTCCGGCGCATCGGACCACACTCACGCGTAGCGTCGTCCGCGGCCGGGAAGGCGCGCAGGCGCCGGAGAGGCCCGCGCGCATGCGAGCCGGGCAGGTCACGCAGGAACCTCATCCGTCCTGCGGTCGCCGTCGTGAGCGGAAGGCGGCCGCCTTCTCGCGGTTGCCGCACTCGCGCATGTCGCACCAGCGCCGTGAACCGCCCCTCGACGTGTCGACGTAGAGCCGGGTGCACGGCGCGCTCTCGCATTCGCGCACGCGGGCGAGGTCGGGTCCGCCCAGGAGTTCCGCCGCGGACCTGGCGACGACCGCGAGCACCTCGTCCATCGACCCCGTACGGCTCAGCCGCAGTTCGCCGGTGCCGTCCATGACGAGCAGCGGCCGAACAGGGACGTGGCCGGCGAACTCGTTGACCACCGCCACATCCCGCGCCGTCCGCGCCCGCCCGCGCAGCGCGGCCACCCCCAGGCGATAGACCGCCTCCCGCAGCCGCACGGCCTGGGCGTGGTCGCGCTCGTCCAGAACCGGAGGTTCGTCCAGGAGCCCGGCGGCCTTCACCCAGTCGGCGAGCAGCCGGGGCGTGCCGACGAACTCCTGCCGGTCGGTGTCCCGATGCCCGACCGTGCCGGCGAAGTCCAGGGCCAGGTTGCCGCTCCAGAAGGTGAACACGTCGCCATGCTAACCAGCTTGACAGGTTATCGGTCGGCCCGACATCGTAATAACCATCTTGAGTGGTTATCGGGGGGCGGCATGGTCATCACGCGGGGCGCGTCGGCGGAGTCCGGCACACGCCTGGCACGGCTGGCCGCGGCGACGACGCCTGGGACGTTCGTCGTGTTGTGGAGCAGCGCGTTCATCGCGGGGGTGATCGGGCTCGGAGCGGCACCGCCGCTGCTGCTGACCTTGTGCCGCTTCGCGCTCGCGGGCGTCCTGCTCGCCGTCGCGGCCCTGGCGACACGTGCCCGGTGGCCTCGGGGGAGGAAGCTCGGGCACGTCGTCGTGGCCGGACTGCTGCTGCAGGCGGTGCAGTTCGGCGCCTTCTACACCGCCATGTCGCTGGGCGTCACCGGCGCCATGGCCGCGCTCGTGCAGGGTCTGCATCCGGTGCTCACCGCGATACTCGCGGTGCCGCTTCTCGGCGAGCGCGTGAGCTCACGGCAGTGGGCGGGCTTCGGTCTGGGAGCGCTCGGAGTCGTCCTCGCCGTGGCCGAGAAGTTGTCGTCCGCCGGCCCCGCGCTGCTGCTGTGCGTGGGCGGACTGCTCGGGCTCAGCCTCGGCACGCTCTACCAGAAGCGGTTCTGCGCCGACATGGACCTGCGCAGCGGCCAGGCCGTCCAGTTGCTCGCGAGCGTGCCGGTCATCGGCGTGCTCGCGCTGACGGTGGAGAGCCCCCACGTGAGCGCGTGGGGGCCCTTCACGGCCGCCGTCCTGTGGCTGGCCCTGGTCAACTCGATCGGCGCGTTCTCCCTGCTCTACCTGATGTTGCGCAGGTCTCAGGCGAGCCGGGCCAGCAGCCTGTTCTTCCTCACGCCCTCGGTCACCGCCGTGATGGCCTGGGCGATCCTGAATCAGCCGCTGAGCCCGCTCATCGTGCTCGGCCTGGTGGTCAGCGGCTCCGGCGTCGCCCTCGCTACGCGGAAGCCGTCCTCCGGCTCAGCCGTCCCAGCGCGAGCGTGACCAGGCCGGCGACGAGGGAGGCGGCGAGCGCCGCGTTCGTCCACGGCTGGTGGGTGAAGCCGACGGCCGAGCGGACGTTCTCCCAGATCGTGTCCCACCAGCCGACCGTCGGCGTCGCCGTGACGATCCAGTAGGCGCAGAAGCCGAGGACCCAGGGCACCACCATGAGCCACCTCGACGGGGCGTCCTCCGCGGTGTTCCAGCGCGAGGCGCCCCCGAGGAGGAAGTAGTCGACGGCGAGCACGGCGAACATCGGCACGAACACCGCGCCGATCACGCTGAGGAACGCGCCGTAGGAGTTCACGTCGGCGAACAGCGCGATGCCGATCGTGAACACGCCGATCACCACCGAGATGATCCGCCGGTCCACCCGCGGCATGAGGTTCTGCAGGGAGACCGTCGTCGAGTACACGTTGGCGAACGACTGGTCCGCCTCGCGCAGCACGAGGATGCCGAAGAAGAGCGCGCCCAGCGGGGCGGCCACGAACGGGTCCCACACCTTGTCGGTGTCGTTGCCGACGAGGGCCAGGGCGGCGATGCCGAGGGCGAGACAGGCGACCTGCGCGATCGTGTACCCGCCCACCACTCCCGCGAAGGCCGTACGGCTCGACCTGGAGTGCCGGGCGTAGTCGGCGGCCATGGGCACCCAGGAGACCGACAGCGCGATCACGTAGTCGACCGCCGGGGCGAAGGCGTCCCACGATCCTTCGGACAGCGACGGTCCTCGGCTGAACAGCGCGACCGTCAGCCAGATCATCGAGACCACCACGCCGACGGTGACGTACCGGCGCAGCAGCCGGACCGATCCCAGGGGCCAGATCGTGAGCGCGATCGTCACCACCCCGGCCAGCGTCGCCCACACCCAGTACGGCACGGCCGTGCCGAAGACCGCCTGCGCGCCCGTGGCGATGACCCACAGCTCGAAGGCCCCCCACCCGAGCATCTGCACGATGTTGAGAACGGTGGGGACGTACGACAGCCGCGCGCCGAACAGGCCGCGCAGCAGCACCATCGCGGGCTTGCCGGTCCGCACGCCGGGGATGGCGGCGAGGCCGACCATCGCCGTGCCGATGAGGCTGCCGACGATTGCGGCGAGGACGGCGCCCGTGAAGGTCAGCGGCTTGCCGCCCAACGGGTCGAGCAGGAACAGCGCTCCCGAGAATCCGAGGAGACTGACTCCGAGGTTGGCCCAGAAGGCTCCCTGATCGAGCAGACCGAGGGTCTTCGGAGCCTTCTCCTCGAGCGTCAGCGGCACTTCCGCGTGCTGCGGATCGACAAGGGCGGACGTCATCGCACACTCCCTACGCCGGCATTATCCGGACAGGTTCAGGCGGTCGGCGGCGCGCCTCGTGGAGGAGCCGCCCTCTCAGCCCGGTATCGCCCGAGCTCCCGCGGTATTTAAATGTTGAACGGGATTATGACATCTGATCCAGGATTGTCCAAAGGTGCTCAGGCGACGAACGGGGGCTGGCCGGTCTCGCTCACCATCGGCAACCCCGCGGCCGCCCAGGACTGCATACCGCCGTCGACGTTGATCGCCTCCCAGCCGACGTGGTTGAGCCAGGCGGTCGCGTGGGCGGACCGGCCGCCCACCCGGCAGATCACGTAGACCGTCCGGCCCTGGGGCACTTCGGCGACCCGGTTCTGCAGGTCGCCCAGGGGGATATGTGCGGCGGCCGGGGCATGGCCGGCCCGCCACTCGTCGATTTCACGCACGTCGAGCAGGTAAGCGTCGTCGGGAACGGCTTTCGCCTCAACCTCAGGCATCGTCATGAGTTCATTGTGCGGCTTTGCGCGGAGAGCTCGGGCCGCCTTGGCCGGACGGCGGCGCCAGAGGGCGGAATGGAACGCGCCAGGACGGCCCCCACCCCGAACTGGAGCCGCCCGAAACCCGCGCCGACCAGCTGGAGCTCCCGAAACGACCATCACGCCGCCGTGGTCCGTGTGACGCCTGTTCGAGGGGCTCGATCAGCTATTTGAGCAGTCTGGACATGCGGCGGTCCGCGAGGGGCTTGCCGCCCGTCTGGCACGTCGGGCAGTACTGCAGGGACGAGTCGGCGAACGACACCTCCCTGATCGTGTCGCCGCACACGTCGCACTTCTCCCCGGTACGGCCGTGCACGCGGAGACCGGACTTCTTCTCCGCCTTGAGGTCCTTGGCGGCGAGTCCCCTCGCCCGGCCGACCGCGTCGCGGAGGGTCGTCACGATCGCCTCGTGCAGACCGGCGATCTGCTCGTCGGTCAACGATGCGGCGATCTTGAACGGCGACATCTTCGCGACGTGGAGCACCTCGTCGGAGTAGGCGTTGCCGATCCCCGCGATCACCTTCTGGTCGCGCAGGAGCCCCTTGATCTGTGTGCGGTTCCCATCCACGATCCGCTTGAGCACCTCGGGGGTGAACTCCTCGGCGAGCGGGTCCGGACCGAGGCCGGCGATGCCGGGGACCTCGGCCGGATCCCTCACCACGTAGACGGCCAGGCGCTTTTGCGTACCGGCCTCGGTGAGCTCGAACCCGGGAGCCTGGCCGTCGTCTCCGGGCGACAGCCGTACGCGGACGGCGAGGGGACCCTTGCCGGGGCGGACGGGCTTGGCGCCCGTGAGGTCTTCGCGCCAGCGCAACCATCCGCCACGGGCGAGGTGCGTGATGAAGTGCACCCCGTCGCAGTCGATGTCGAGGAACTTGCCGTGCCGGGAAACTCCGGTGACGGTCACCCCGCCGAGCGCGCTCACCGGGGGGTCGACCGTCTTCAGCGCCTGGAAGGCCACCACGTCGACGCCGAGGACCGCACGCCCCACGGCTCGCTCACGGAGGAATTCCGCCAGCGCCTCCACCTCGGGTAGCTCGGGCATGCCCCCACAGTAATCCGCGCGCGTCCCCGTGGGCGAGGACCCGACGCGAGCCGCTGAGCCGTCAGCCGGGCGTCAGGGCATGCCCAGAGCGAGCTCGCGCCCCGGCCGCCGGCCCGGGGTCGCACACGCGAGGGCCGTTCCGGAGGGAACGGCCCCGGCGCGCGTCGTCACTTGGTGATGGTGTCCTTCGGGATGGGCTTGTCCTCGGCGAGGGCGTCGAACAGGCGCACCGCCTTGGCCGTGTCCCACTTCACCACTGCCGCGCCGTTGATCGTGGGCAGCGAGCCGATGGGCACGGCGGTGGTCACCGGGCCGCCCTTCATCGCGAGGCCGACCGAGAGCAGGTTGAACAGGCCCGAGTCCGGGTCGACGGCGACGGAGTCCGCCGCGCTCAGCGCCAGCGGAACGGACGTGAACGGGTTGAGCAGCGTGCCGGGGCTCGCCGCCTTCTGCACGACCGCGGAGAAGAACTGACGCTGCCGCTGGGTGCGGTCGAAGTCGGGGATGGCGCCGGTCTTGCGCGTCCGGACGTAGCCGAGCGCGGTCCCGCCGTCCATGTCCTGGCAACCCTTCTTCAGGTTGATCCCAGCCTTCTTGTCCTTGATGTTCTGCTTCACGCAGATGTTCACGCCGCCGACCGCGTCGACGATGCCGACGAACCCGCCGAAGCCGATCTCCATGTAGTGGTCGATCCGGATCCCGGTGACCTGCTCCACGGTCCTGGTCAGCAACTTCGGGCCGCCGAAGGCATAGGCGGCGTTCAGCTTGTCGTTGCCGTGCCCGGGGATCGGCACGTACGAGTCGCGGGGCAGGCTGACGAGCGTCGGCTGTCCGCTGTCCGGGATGTGGAGCAACATCATGGTGTCGGTCCGCTTGCCCACGGCCTTACCCGTGGCGAGCTTCTTGCGCTGCTCGGCCGACAGCCCCGCCCGGCTGTCCGAGCCGACGAGCAGCCAGTCCTCACCCGGAGTGGCCGCCGGCCTGCCGCTGTAGTCGGTGAACGCCTCGACCGTCTGCAGCTTGGAACCGATCCAGAAATATCCGCCCACGGTGGCGACGATCAGGACGACCAGCAGCACGGCGACGGACCGCAGCACGATCTTGCCGATGTTCCGGGGGCGCCTGACGCCCCCGCCGCCACTCGAGGATCCCGGGACGTCTCCACCGGGCGGTCCGCCGTGCTGCCCGCCAAGCGGGCGGACGGGCGCCTGGCCCGATCGCGGCTTGCCGTACACCTTGGAGGTGACCCGAGGCGTGGTGTTCCCCAGGTCGTCACTCTCGGCGCGCGAGGCGGCCCCGCGAGCGGCGTCGGGGACGGGGTGCGCGGGCTGCCCCGCGGCCGTCCAGGCGTCCTCCGCGGGTGGCCGTGCCCGTCCGGCATCCCCCGCGGGTTGGCGCGCGCCCCAGGCGTCGTCCGCCGGCGGCCTCGACCAGGGGTCGCGCGCGGACGGTCCCGCCTGCCACGGATCGTCGACGGGTCGTGTCTCCGGCCGGGGGTCCGATGCGGATCCGCCACCCGCCCAGGGGTCGTCCCGTCCCGCAGATCGGGGATCCTGCGGGGACCCTCCACGTGCCCACGGATCGTCGGCGGGCCGTCCCGCCGGTCGTGAGCCGCCACCCCCGGGGCGGCGAAGCGCGCGAGTCGCGTCGTCGTCGTCCTCGGCCACGTGAATCCCCGTCCTTAGTGCCTTGACCTCGATGTGGGCGGCCACCGCCCCTGCCTTGAACGGTACGTCTCCATCCTCGCGGGAACGCAGATCGCTCACCAAGCTTTTCCCGCGAAAGGTACCCAGACCATCTCGTACCGGCCAACTAAGAGACACCGGAAACACCTGAGCCGACGCAGCCGTTACGGTATTAGACCTCCGCTCGAAAGGATTACCGTGTCCGGCTCGGACCCGTGGAGTACTTGCCCGTGCGTATGCACGGGATCGCTTGATCATTCGGTCGACGCGCGATGAGCGCCGCCGCAGGCCTACTGGCCGTCCTCATCCTCACCCTCGCCACCGGTTACTTCGTCGCGCAGGAGTTCGCCTTCGTGGCGTCCGACCGGGGCGCACTGCGTGACCAGGCGGCGAGTGGCGACGCCGCCGCCCGCCGGGCCCTCGAGGTCACCGGCCGCCTGTCCTTCATGTTGTCGGGCGCGCAACTGGGCATCACCGTCACCACCCTGCTCGTGGGCTTCGTCGCCCAACCGGCGATCGCCGACGTCATCAGGAGCCCGCTGAGGGACCTCGGCGTGCCGGACACGGTGGTTGCCGGACTCGCCGTCGCCATCGGTGTCGCCGTCGCGACGATCATACAGATGATCTTCGGTGAGCTCGCGCCCAAGAACGTCGGCATCGCCCGTCCCGAGGCGGTCGCGAAGTTCCTCGCCCGCTCCACGCTGCTCTATCTGAAGATCGCCGGTCCGGTGATCCACCTGTTCGACGCGGCCGCGACCAGGCTCGTCCGCCTCGTGGGCATCGAGCCCGTCGAGGAGCTCGAACACGGTGCGACGCCCGACGAGCTGTCCCGCATCGTGGCCGACTCCGCCTCGGCGGGCGAGGTGCCGCCGCGGCTGGCCGAGCTCCTGAAGCGGTCGCTCGAGTTCGGCGACCACGTCGCCGAGGACGTCATGGTCCCCCGCCCCCGGGTGGTCTCGCTGCGCGCGGACCGGCCGGTCGCCGACCTGCTCCAGAGCCTGCGCGAGCACGGCCGCTCGCGATACCCCGTGCTCGGGACCGACACCGACGACGTGGTCGGCGTCACCGGCGTGCGGGAGTACCTGGAGGCCGGGTCTCCCTCCGCCGGCCTCATCGGCGACCTCACCCGCCCGCCCCTGCTGGTCCCCACGACGCTCCCCCTGCCCCAGCTGCTCCGGCGCATGTCCGCGTCGGGCGACACGTTCGCGTGCGTGATCGACGAGTACGGCGGGCTGGCCGGCGTGCTGACCATCGAGGACCTCGCGGAGGAGCTCGTCGGCGAACTGGTCGACGAAAACGACCCCGAGCCCCTCGGCGTCGTACGCCACCGGGACGGGACGTGGGACGTGCCGGGCACGCTCCGCCTCGACGAGGTCGAGCGCGCCACCGGCGTGGCCCTCCCCGAGAGCGAGGACTACGAGACGATCGCCGGCCTGGTGCTCGCCTCCCTCGGCCGGATCGCCGAGCCGGGGGACGAGGTCACCACCGCCGTCGCCCAGGAGGCCGACCTGTTCCGCGACGACGAGCCGGAAGTCCACCGGGCCAGGCTCAAGGTCCTGAGCGTCCACCGCCACGTCCCCGAATGGGTGCGGCTCGGGCTCCACGACGAGGAGGCGGACGGCGAGCGGCCCGGCGAGGAGCCCGCGGCCGACAACGACAACCACGTCGACTACGCGCCCGAGCTCTTCTCCGCCCTGTTCCAGGGGAGGCCCGCATGAGCGAGTTCGGCGCGATCCTGCTCGGCGTCTTCCTGCTGATCGCCAACGGCTTCTTCGTGGCCACCGAGTTCGCCCTGGTGTCCTCGAAGCGGCACCGCCTGGAGGAGGCGGCGCTGTCCGGCGGCAACCTGGTCAAGCTGGCCGCCCGCGGAGCCGTCCGCGGGGGCAGGCAGCTGCCGTTGATGCTCGCCGGCGCCCAGCTCGGCATCACGCTGTCGTCCCTGGGACTCGGCATGGTCGCGGAGCCCGCCATCGAGCACGTGCTCGAGCCTGTGCTCGGCCTCCTGCCCGAGTCGGCGCGCACCCCCGTCGCCTACGTGGTGGCGCTCGCGCTCGTGACCTTCCTCCACATGGTCGTGGGGGAGATGGCGCCCAAGTCGTGGGCGCTGACCCGCCCCGAGCGGGCCGCGATGGCTCTGGCGCTGCCGTTCCGCGGCTTCACGTGGGTCGTCCGCCCCCTGCTCGCCGTGCTGAACGGCGCGACCAACGGGCTGCTGCGGCTGTTCGGCGTCCGGCCGCGCGACGAGCTGGCCACGACGCGCACGCCGCACCAGCTCGCCATGCTGGTCGCCGAGTCGGGCCGGATGGGCATGCTCGACCGGGACGAGCACGATCTGCTCACGCGGGCTCTGCGGGTCCAGTCGCAGACGATCGAGCGGCTGACGGTGCCGCTCGACGAGGCGCCCGTGGTGTCCGTGGACGCGGACGACTTCCAGGCGCGGCAGACGGCGGCCCGCAGCGGGGATCTCCGCATGCTCGTCGTCTCACACCAGGACGTGGTCGGGGTCCTGCACGTCCGGGACGTGCTGGTCCAGCCGGGACGGCCACTGGCCGAACTCGCCACCCCGGCCCCCCGGCTCCCGAGCGTGACGACGGTGCCCGACGCCGTGACGGTGCTCCAGGACGCCCACGCGGAGCTGGGACTGGTGACCGACAGGAACGGCGAGGCGATCGGGATGATCAGTCTGGCGACACTGGTCGGCGAACTGCTCGCGGCGTGATCATCGGCACGCCGGGCGTCGCGGTCGACGCGGCCAGCGCCAGCGCCCCCGCGAGGGCGAAGGCCGTGCCGAACCCGGCGTGCGTGATCAGGGCGCCGAGGATCGGGGGCGTGCCGGCGGCGATCAGGTTCTGCCCCGTGTTCTGCGCTCCCATGGCCCGGCCGGCCCAGGCCGGGCCGGCGAGTTCTGAGACGGCGGTGAAGGCAAGGCCGTTCCCGCTCATCGAGATCACCAACGCCGCGACGAGCAGGGCGGGAGCCGCGGTGTTCCCGGCCTGCACGGCCGCCGCCAGCACGAGCATGACGGCGGCGTTGACCAGGGCGAGCCGCCGCATGGGACCGACCCGGCTGCCTGCGAGGTCCGACCACCTGCCGCACAGGAGCCTGCCGCCCGCGCCGGCGAGCTGCGCGGCCGCGATCACCTGACTGGCCGTCGCGGCGGCCCAGTGGCGCTCGGCCACCAGGTAGGTCAGCGCGAAGGCGGCGGTGGCGAACTGGGGGACGACGAGCAACATGCTGGCCGCGTGCACCCGCCACAGCGCCGGGTCGGTGTACGGCGAGGCGGAACGTGAGCCGCCGGACGTCTCGGAACGAGGGGGGTCCACCACCATCAGCCCGACACAGCAGGTCGTGACGAGGCAGATCGCGGCCATGGCCAGCAGGGCGCCCCGGACGCCCCCGAGGTGGAGGGCGGGTGGGGCGATCACTCCGGCGAGGGCCACGCCGAGGGGTTGCGCGGTCTGCCGCCAGCCCATCGCGACCCCGCGCCGCTCCTTCGGGAACCAGCCGAGGACGACCCGTCCGCTCGCGGCGTTCGCCGAGGCGCCCGCGGCGCCTGCCAGGCCCAGAAGGGCCGCGAGCACGGCGGGATGGCCGGCGAACGCCGCCGCCCCCAGGAAGACCGTGGCGAGGGCGAGTCCGCTGGTCATCGCGAGCCTCTCGCCGTACCTGTCGGCGACCCAGCCCCACGCGATGAGGGTGAAGAGCATGCCCGCGCTGGGCGCGCCGACGACGACCCCGGCCTCGGCGAGTGTGAGCCCGTGCTCGGCCTCGAGGGCGGGGAGCAGGAACGGCAGGCCGTACATGAACACGCATCCGGCGCCCTGTGCCGCCATGCCGAGGCTCAGCATGGCCCAGCGATTCGGTCTTCCCATGCCAGGCATGCTAGGCCGTATCTCTCCATTTAAGACAAATATGTTCATATCATGAGACACATGGAAAAGTGATCTAAGCCGCTCCGGAGAGTGCCGCAAGCCGGCAGAAAGCGCAGTGCAAGGCCGGCCGGGACAATGGTGATCACAAATCGGCCGGACGACGGGGGAGGAATCATGGCGATCGGCCACACCGCCGATCCGTCTTCTCCGGGCTCCCCGCGGATCCTCGGCGGAGGGCGGAAACGCCCCCGCCACCATGGGTCCGACGGAAACACGCCCGGGCATGACGCAACAGAAAAGGCCTCAGGATGGAAGCTTTGCTTCCGCCACCTGAGGCCGTCGATGAATCTGTGGGCAAGGGGGGAGTTGAACCCCCACGTCCTTTCGGACACACGGACCTGAACCGTGCGCGTCTGCCATTCCGCCACTTGCCCCTTACGGGTGCTCCCATCGCTGGGTGCCTGGAAAGGTTAGCACGCAACCGCCGGTGCTACCGAACCCGGATACGATCCTTCTAGACGACGGAGCGAAGGAGCTCGCTGAAGCCCCGGAGCGGGTCGCGACCATAGACAGAATGGAAGGGAGGTAGCCGGTGGGAGTCCTTCAGCGCTTCGAGCGCAGGCTCGAAGGCTTGGTTGAAGGTGCCTTTGCGCGGGCCTTCAAGTCCGACCTCCAGCCGGTCGAGGTTGCAAGCGCCGTGCAGAGGGAGATGGACGAACGGGCGGCGATCGTCGCCCAGGGCCGGACCCTCGTGCCGAACGACTTCGTGGTGGAACTCTCGACGACCGACAGCGAGCGGCTCGAGGTTTACGCCGACAGCATCGGCCACGAGCTGGCCAACCTCGCCCGGGAGTACGCCACGGAGCAGGGCTACTCGTTCGTGGGACCGGTCAGGATGCGGTTCGAGACGGCCGACGACCTCGCGGTCGGGCTGTTCCGGATCCGTTCGGGCGTCATCCGGGGGGCGACGGTCGAGCAGGACGAGATCCGCCAGCCGGTGAGCGACCTGCCCGCGGGCCGCCCAGGCGCCTTCGGCGGACGCCCTCGGCTTCTGGTCTCCACCCAGGACGACCCTCAGGGGCAGCGGTCGTACGAGCTGACAACTCCGGTCACGCTGCTCGGCCGAGGCACCGACTGCGATCTCCGATTGGTGGATCCCGGCGTCTCACGGCATCATGCCGAGCTACGAGTCGAGGGGCAGCAGGTCGTACTCGTCGATCTGGGTTCCACGAACGGCACCTTCATCAACGGCCAGCCGATCCGCAGGATCGAGATGCAGGACGGGACGAGGGTGACGTTGGGCCGCACGACACTGGTGTTCCGCCGCGATTAGAGGTAGACAAACCGTCCATGTCCGAGCTAACGCTGCTGCTGATCCGGCTCGCCTTCCTGGCGGCGCTGTGGTTCTTCGTGATTGCCGCGGTCGGCGTCATCCGGACAGACTTGTTCGGCCCCCGTACGGCGCCCGCGGTCGCACGGAAGCCGGCCAAAGTGGCCAAACCCCCGTCCCGGGCCAAGAAGGGGGATCCTCGTCAGCTGATCGTCACCGGTGGCCCCCTGCAAGGGACCATCATCAACCTCACGGAGACTCCCATCACCATCGGCCGAGCGAACGATGCCACGCTGGTCCTCAGCGATGACTACGCTTCGAGCCGGCACGCCCGGCTCTTCCCCCAGGACGGCCAGTGGATCGTGGAAGATCTCGGCTCGACCAACGGCACGTACCTTGAACGCTCTAAAGTGACCCGCCCGACGCCGGTGCCTCTCGGAGTTCCGATCCGCATCGGCAAAACCGTCATCGAATTGCGCAAATGACAATCGCACTCCGCTACGCCGCCCGCTCGGACGTCGGCCTCCTCCGCGAAGGCAACGAGGACTCCGCGTACGCCAGCGCGCGCCTGCTCGCCGTCGCCGACGGCATGGGCGGGCATGCTCACGGCGAGGTGGCCAGTTCGGTCGCCATCGCCGCCATGTCGTCCCTTGACAAGGACGCATTCGGGGGTGACCTGCTCACCGAAATCGAAGCGGCGGTCCGGGACGCCAACCATCAGCTCCACGCGATGGTGGCCCGGGACCCGAGCCTCAAGGGCATGGGCACCACCCTCACCGCGATGCTCTGGAACGGGCCCCGGTTCGCGCTGATCCACGTCGGCGACTCCCGCGCGTACCTGCTGCGCAACGGCGAGCTCTACCAGATCACCCACGACCACACCCTCGTGCAGTCGCTGGTGGACGACGGCCGCATCACCCAGGAGGAGGCCGCCAACCATCCCCAGCGGTCCATCCTGCTGCGCGCCCTGGACGGCAGCGGCGAGGTCGACCCCGATCTGCAGGACCGTGAGGCCCAGGTGGGCGACCGGTACCTGCTCTGCTCCGACGGTCTGTCCACCGTGGTCAGCGCTGAGACCCTGCACCACACGCTCAGCACGGTCGAGGACCCGGAAGAGACCGTCCGCCAGCTCATCGACCTGGCCAACAGGGGCGGCGGGCCCGACAACATCACCTGCGTGCTGGCCGACGTGATCGAGGTCGACGACACCCAGCCTCCGCTCACCGCGGCCGCGGTCGTCGGGGCCGCGGGATCCGGACGGGTGCGCGGCGTTCCGCCGGACACACCGGCAGGCCGTGCCACCGTCATCACCGCTCCGCAGCCCGTGATCGTGGACGACGACCTCGACGGGGAGCCGCTGGCCGACGCGCGGGCGGCGAGGCCTTCCAAGAAGCGCCGGTCCTGGCCGCTCGTGACCACCATGATCGTGATCGTGGCCGCCGTGCTCGGGGCCGGCGGCTACTTCGGCTACAAGTGGACCCAGGACCAGTTCTACGTCGGCGCCAGCGGGGGCGAGCTCGTGGTCTTCCGCGGCGTCGACGCGCAACTCGGTCCGCTGTCGCTGAACAAGGTCGCCTACACCGATCACGTGAAGCTCTCGTCGTTGTCCGCCGTCCAGCAGGACCAGATCCACAGCGGGATCCCCGTCGACACCCTTCAGGCCGGGATCTCCACGCTCAAGGGCTTCACCACCGGCACGACGGACACGAACACGCCCCCGCAGGACGGCGGCGCCACTCCGACCCCCTCGAGGTCCGCTAAGTGAGTGCTGTCGACGGCGCCCCCGTCCCGATGACCGCGAAGCGGCGCGGGGCCCAGCTGGCGATGCTGGCCTTCGCCGTGCTGATCGTCATGGGCGCCTACGCCAGCGTCGGCCTGGGGTTGGACGGCAAGATCCCCTCGGGCATGCTGACCTACGGTCTCGGTCTCGGCGCGCTGATGCTCGCCGCCTACCTCGTGCTCGCGAAATTCGCCCCCTGGGCCGATCCGCTCCTGCTTCCCCTGGTGACCCTGGTCAACGGCATCGGGATCGTCATGATCTACCGGCTGGAGCAGGCGCCCATGCCCGGCGCCAACGCCACGACCCAGCTGATGTGGACGGCGCTCGGCGTCGTGATGTTCTCCGCGACTTTGATCGTGTTGAAGGACCAGCGCGCCTTGCAACGCCTGACGTACACCGCCGGTTTCGCCGGAGTGATCCTTCTGGCGATCCCCGCCGTTCTGCCCGCCAGCCTGAGCGAGGTGCAGGGCGCGAAGATCTGGATCCGCCTGGGCCAGTTCTCCATCCAGCCGGGCGAGTTCGCCAAGCTCGCGCTCGTCGTCTTCTTCGCCGGCTACCTCGTCGCCAAGCGCGACGTCCTCGCCCTCGCCGGCCGCCGTCTGCTGTTCATCGACCTGCCCAGAGCCCGCGACCTCGGCCCGGTTCTCATCACGTGGGGCTTCGCGATCGCCACGCTGATCCTGGAGAAGGACCTCGGCACCTCGCTGCTGCTGTTCGGCACGTTCATCGCGATGTTGTACATCGCCACCCAGCGCACCTCGTGGGTGCTCATCGGGATCCTGCTCTTCGCCGGCGGCGCCGTACTGGCCGGGATGGCCTTCAGCCACGTCGAGGCCCGCTTCGACGCCTGGCTGCACGCGGACTCGCCGGAACTCTACGAGACCGCCGGTTTCCAGCTCATGCAGGGGCTGTTCGCCATGGGCTCGGGAGGCATCCTCGGCACAGGTCTCGGGCAGGGTCACCCCAACCTGATCCCGCTGGCGTTCTCCGACTTCATCTTCCCCGCGACGGGCGAGGAACTCGGCCTCACCGGCCTGATGGCCCTCCTCCTGGTCTACGCGCTGATCGTCCAGCGCGGGCTGCGGACGGCGATAGCGGCCCGCGACCCGTTCTCCAAGCTGCTGGCGGGGGGCCTGTCGTTCATCCTCGCCTGGCAGGTCTTCATCATCGTCGGCGGCGTGACCAGGCTGATCCCGCTCACCGGCCTGGTGACGCCGTTCATGTCCGCGGGAGGATCGGCACTGCTGGCTAACTGGATGCTTATCGCTGTTCTGGTACGCATGTCGGACGCGGCCCGCCGGCCGCCGCCACAGGCCATCCAGGACGAGGGGCTCACCCAGGTGATGCAGCGATGAACGGCACGCTCAAGCGAGCCGCGGTGGCCTGCCTCCTCATGTTCGGCCTCCTCATGGCCAATGTGACCTATCTCGGGGCGGTGAAGGGCGACAGCCTGCGCCACGACAACCGCAACGTGCGGTCCTTCTACGAGCGCTACGCCGTCGACCGCGGGTGGATCACCGCCGACAACGGCAAGGTGACGCTGGCCAAGACCGTCGACTCCGGGGACCCCACGTACCGGTTCGAACGGAGATATCCGCAGGGCAAGGCCTTCGCCCACGCCGTCGGTTATTTCGCGCCCGAGAGCGCGACGGGGATCGAGGGCGCGGAGGGCAAGTACCTCGACGGCAGCCACCCCGACCTGGTCGTCCGGCGCGCGATCGACCTGATCACCAACAAGCCGGCCAAGGGCGCCAGCGTCGACCTGACGCTCAACGTCGACGCCCAGCAGATCGCCTACAAGGACCTGGCGAACACGGGCAAGCGCGGAGCGGTCGTGGCGCTCGACCCGCGTACGGGGGCGATCCTGACGATGGTCTCGGTCCCCTCCTACGACCCCGACCCCCTCGCGGTGGCCAACAAGGACAACGTCAACAAGGCCTACGCCAAGCTCGAAAAGGATCCGAACCACCCGTTGCTCGACCGGGCCATCGACCTGACCTACGCACCGGGCTCGACCTTCAAGACGATCACGTCGGCGGCGTTCCTCAGCGACGACTCGTCCCGGAGCGCCGAGACCGAGGTCGACGCGCCGGACTCGAAGACCTTCAAGGACAGCAACACGCCGCTGGTCAACTACCACGGCGAGTCGTGCGGCGGCCGGGCCACGCTGCTCGAGGCGCTGACCATCTCCTGCAACACGCCCTTCGGCATCATCGGAGTCGGTCTCGGCTACGACAAGCTGAAGGACCAGGCGGAGAAGTTCGGCATCGGCAAGAAACTCGCCATCCCGCTGAGCGTCGCGGGAAGCAGCATCGGCAAGGACGAGGGGGAGACCGCTCTCGCCCAGACCTCCATCGGGCAGCGCAGCAACCAGATGACCCCGATGCAGATGGCGATGGTCGCCGCCGGGATCGCGAACAAGGGCACGGTCATGACGCCCTACCTCGTCAACAAGATCATGGGACCGGACGGCAGCGAGGTCACCTCCACCGACCCCGAGGAGTTCTCCGAGGCGGTCGATCCCGAGGTCGCCTCGCAGTTGACGAAGATGATGGTGAACGTGGTGCGGTCCGGAACCGGCACCGCGGCCCAGTTGCCCGGCATCACGGTGGCCGGCAAGACCGGCACCGCCGAGACCTCGCCCGGCCAGGCGTCACACGCGTGGTTCATCTCGTTCGCCCCCGCGGACAACCCGCGGGTCGCCGTGGCGGTCTTCGTCGAATCCGGCAGCGCGGGCAACGACGCGTCAGGCGGAGGCGTCGCCGCCCCGATCGCCCGTGACGTCATGCAGGCGGTACTCAAGAAATGATCTCAATGAAATCGTTGTCGGACAGGTGGCCTGGTCGGACCGGCACCATCGCCGCTCACGTGACGTCGGCACTCCCGTACGCGACGCGGTCGGCTATGGTAAGCACCGCGGCACAATCCACCCGGACGCCCACACCGGCTCCGTCCCCGACCCCGACCCCCATTCAGACCGCCTCAACCGCGACGCCAGGTGATGCTCCCGGCCCCCCGGGGTCCCCAAAAGGCACAAGACCTCTGAATGAGGAGACGTGATGGGGAAAGGGACCGATGATGGACAGCGGTGGCACCCCAAGATGAACGGCAAGGGACAGTGCAGGAAATGACTCAGCCACGACTTCTCGGCGGACGCTATCAGCTCGACGGCGTCGTCGGGCGTGGCGGCATGGCCGAGGTGTATCGCGCCCGGGACATCCGGCTGGACCGTATTGTCGCGATCAAGACGCTCCGCTCCGACCTGGCGCGCGACCACACCTTCCAGGCGCGGTTCCGGCGGGAGGCCCAGTCGGCCGCCTCGCTGAACCATCCATCGATCATCGCCGTGTACGACACGGGCGAGGACATGATGGAAGCGACGCCCGTGCCGTACATCGTGATGGAGTTCGTCGACGGGCGGACGCTGCGGGACCTGCTGCGCGCCGACAGGCGACTGCTGCCCGAGCGCGCGATGGAGCTGGTCGACGGCATCCTCCGGGCCCTCGACTACAGCCACAGGGGCGGCATCGTCCACCGGGACATCAAGCCGGCGAACATCATGTTGACCCGCAACGGCGAGGTCAAGGTCATGGACTTCGGCATCGCCCGCGCGATGGCCGACTCAGCCGCGACGATGACGCAGACCGCCCAGGTGATCGGCACCGCGCAGTATCTGTCGCCTGAGCAGGCGCGCGGTGAGCGCGTCGACGCCCGCAGCGACATCTACTCGACCGGCTGCGTGCTCTACGAACTGCTCACCGGGCAGCCGCCGTTCACCGGCGACTCCCCCGTGGCGATCGCCTACCAGCACGTCCGGGAGGACCCGATTCCGCCGTCGCGGATCGACCCGGAGATTCCCAAGTGGGCCGACGCGATCGTGCTCAAGGCGATGGCGAAGGACCCCGTCCAGCGCTACCAGAGCGCCGAGGAGATGCGGCGCGACATCCAGCGCGCGATGTCCGGCATGCCGGTCGACCCGCAGACCATGGCCATGGCCAGCAACTACAACTCGTACGGCGGGCAGGACCGCACCCGGACGATGGCCGCGGGGCAGGGCCCCAACGGCCAGGGCACCCGGTCGATCCCGCAGTACAACTACGGGGCTGAGGAGCGGGGCGGCCGTTACGACGGGCACCGCCGGCAGGACAACGACAACAGGGCGCTCAAGACCACCCTGTGGATCGTCGTCCCGCTGCTGATCATCGGCGCGTTCGTCGGGATCGGGTGGCTCACCTTCGGCGGCGGTGGCGACGACCCCGCCGCGAAGGTCAAGGTGCCGGTGATCGCGGGCCAGACGAAGGAGGCGGCCGAGGCCGCGCTGAAGGCTGTCCCGCTCACGTTCACCTACGGGACCGCGGAGTTCAGCGACGACGTGCCCAAGGACTCGGTGATCAAGACCGACCCCGAGGCCGACACCGAGGTCGACCCGAGCTCCTCCGTCACGATCATCCTGTCCAAGGGCCAGGAGCAGATCGAGGTTCCGGATGACCTGGTCGGCAAGTCGCCGGAGGACGCCCAGGCGCAACTGGAGGAGCTCGGTCTGAAGGGCAGCGTCGTCGCCGCGGTGTCCAACACTCCGCAGGACCAGGTCTTCAGGATCAGCCCCAAGGCCGGCAGCAAGGTCGGCAAGGGCGACACGGTGCGGCTCTACGTGCCGAAGGAGATGACCGAGGTCCCGTCCGTCCTCGGACTGACCCAGCAGGACGCGAAGAACACGCTCAAGGGGGCGGGCTTCAACGTCAAGACCGTCACCGCGGAGAGCACCGTGGTGCCCGCGGGCAACGTGATCGACCAGTCGCCGCAGAGCGGCAAGCTGGCACCGGGGACCACGATCACGATCACGGTCTCCAAGGGGGCCCCGCAGGCTCCGCCGCCGCCGCCGCCGACCACTCCGGACCCGGGCCAGACGCCGGACCCGGGGCAGACGCCGGATCCGGGCCAGACGACGCCGGACCCGGGGACCGGTGGTAACGGCCAGTAGATCCTCAGTGCGAGAGGGCCCGCCAGTTTTCTGGCGGGCCCTCTCGCCGTTCCTGGCCACGACACGGAACGACGGTCTCAGCAAGCTCGGCGACGGAGCCGCACCGCACGACCAGGGGAACCCGCGACAGCGGATATGACGCAGCGGGGCGAGCCCGCGCAGACGACCGGGAAAACGCAGACGGCCCGGGGAAAACAGAGAGGGCCTCCGCCACTCGGGGGCAATGGCGGAGGCCCTCATCTGTAGTTCGCCGGGCGGCGGGAAAGCGTTACAGGATTCCTCGAAGCCAGTTGCCGAGAAGCCGGTGGCCGTGCTCGGACACCACCGACTCCGGGTGGAACTGCACCCCTTCGAGGGGCGCGCTCCGGTGGCGCAGCCCCATGACGACGCCGTCGGGAGTGGTGGCGGTGACCTCGAGGACGTCCGGCACGGTCTCGGGCACGACCGCCAGCGAGTGATAGCGCGTCATCGTCACCGGTGAGGGGATGTCCGCGAAGACGCCCCTGCCGTCGTGGGCGATCAGGCTCGTACGGCCGTGCATGAGTTCGGGAGCCCGGGTCACGGTGCCGCCGTACGCGACGGCGATGGCCTGGTGGCCCAGGCAGACGCCCAGAAGCGGGAGCCCGCGCTCCGCACAGTGCGACACGAGGGGCACGCTCACCCCGGCGGCCTCGGGAGTGCCCGGTCCGGGGGAGATCAGGACGCCGTCGAAGCCGTCGGCGTCCTCGACCGTGACATGATCACGCGGCCGGACGTCGCAGTCGGCGCCAAGCTCACGGAGGTACTGGACGATCGTGTGGACGAAGCTGTCGTGATTGTCCACCACGAGGACGCGGGGCGCGGTCATGCGTCTCTCGGGACCGAGAACTCGATGGTCACTCCGCCAGACTATGGCAATCACGGCACATCACTGTGGAACCATCCGGATCACCGCAGGTCAGGCAGGTGGTGCGCGCGGGGATCGCCGTGGAACGGCCACGCCGACTATTCTTACTCGGGACTCCGTCCGAACAGCGGTTACGCTACTGACAAAGCCCGCACAACCGCGCGGGTGCCCACCAGGAGAACTCCGTGCCCAAGCCCAAGACCCGCAAGAAGGCCGTCTACACGGCGCCGCAGAAGACGCAGTCGGTCAAGGTCAGCCCGCGCTGGCTCGCGCCGGTCATGGTCGCCTCCTGGCTCATCGGCATCGTGTGGATCGCCGTGTACTACGTGGTCCCCGACATGCCTGGTCTGTCCACGCTGTCGAACTGGAACCTGCTGATCGGGTTCGGGTTCATCATCTTCGGCGTGATCCTGTCCACCAAGTGGCGGTGATCGAGCCCCGTCCGACGCCCCGGCCGGCACGGCCCGGAGTCCAGACCTCCGGGAGGCCGTGACGCGGCCTGCGTGGCCGTCGTCCCGGCACTTCCCGGAGTGATTCTTTCCACAGGCTTTATCCACAGCCTGTGGGCAGCACGAACTCAAAAACTTGACAGGACGAGCGGCGTCATCTGGGTGACCAGCAGGATGAGTACGACGAGGACGGCGGCCGCGGACCCGAACTGGACCGCGGCGCGGTTCTTCGCCGGAGCGTAGGCGAAGGCCGCGGCCACCAGCGTTCCGGTCACGAGGCCGCCCAGGTGCCCCTGCCAGCTGATGCCCGGCAACACGAACGTCATGACGATGTTGATGCCGATCAACATGAGGACGCCGCGCGCGTCGTACCCCATCCTCTTGGCGACCACGAAGAGCGCCCCGAACAGGCCGTAGATCGCGCCCGAGGCGCCGACCGCCACATTGCCGAACAGGTAGATCGCGACCGAGCCCCCGATCGCGGACAGCAGGTACAGCGTCGCGAAACGCAGGGAACCCAGCCGCCGCTCGAGTTCCGGCCCGATCACGTAGAGCGCCCACATGTTGAACGCGATGTGGATCACTCCGGAGTGCAGGAACGCCCCGGTGATCAGCCGCCACCACTCGCCGACGTAGATGTGCAGCGCCGACACCGCGAACTCGCCCTGGAACGAGGGCACGAGGGACTGCAGCCCGAAGGCGACGACGTTCGCGATCAGCAGCGCCCAGGTGACCCGCGGCTTGGCGACATAGGCGCCGCCCATCGGGGCCTGCGCCTGCCGTACGGACTGGTTGCCCTCGCGGACGCACTCGACGCACTGGTGGCCGACGGCGGCCTCACGCATGCAGTCCGGGCAGATCGGCTTGTTGCAGCGCTGGCAGCGGACGTAGGTCTCGCGATCCGGATGCCGGTAACAGGTGGGCACGGCCTCGGCACCCGGTGGGACCGGAGGCTGCTCCGAAGGCGGGGGCTGGGAGGTCATGACGTCCTCTCAAGGGGCAGGTCAATCGCTCCCAGCCTATAAGCCGCTGACGCTGGGGAGCGGTTCAGGAACGCTCGATCGTCACCTCTTCGATGACGACGTCCTCGACGGGCCTGTCACGGCCGTCGGTCTGGGTCTTGGCGATCGCGTCCACGACGTCGCTGCCCTCGATGACCTCACCGAAGATGGTGTGACCCTGGTTGAGGTGCGGGGTCGGCGAGACGGTGATGAAGAACTGAGATCCGTTGGTGCCCTTGCCGAACCGCTTGCCCGCGTTGGCCATGGCCAGCAGGTACGGCCGGTTGAACTGGTTGTCGACGTGGATCTCGTCGTCGAAGCTGTAGCCCGGGCCGCCGATGCCCTGGCCCAGCGGGTCGCCGCCCTGGATCATGAAGCCGCTGATGACCCGATGGAAGATCGTGCCGTCGTACAGCTTGTCGGTCGTCTTCGCGCCCGTCTCCGGGTGGGTCCACTCGCGGCCGCCCTCGGCAAGCTCGACGAAGTTGCGGACCGTCTTGGGCGCCTGGTTCGGGAAGAGCTTGACACGGATCGTGCCGCGGTTGGTGCGCAGGTTCGCGATGAGGTTCTCAGCCATCGGAGGCCGCCCCCTTATGTACAGGTGTTAGTTGTCCGTTGAACAGGGTATCCACGACGGCTCCCCGACCTGCCCAGGATTGAGCCGCAATCACACGGGAAGGGGGTCGTCACAGGGCCCCGTCGACAGGGGAGGTTGATTGTGTCCCTGACAATGAAGAAGAGGCGCCACACCGAGGCGATGGCGCCGCAGGCGTGGCTCGGGCTGATGAAAGGGCAGGCCAGGAAGGCCGGCCGGAGAGTGAGCCCGATGGCGGAGACAGCTCGCGACATGGCCGCCCATCGCCTCGAGGACGCCAGGATCTGGGCTGCGCCCAAGCTCGACCAGGCCTCGCATTCCGTCGAGGAACAGCTCGCGCCGATGGTGAGCGCGTTCCTCGCCGAGATGTCCCGCCGGGTCGACGTGTCGCCCGCGAGACCCCGCCGCCGATGGCCGATACTCGCGCTGCTCACCGGCGCGGCGATCGGCGCCGTCGGCGCCATCATGTACCGCAACAACGCGCAGCGTTGGACGGACACCATGAAGGACAACATGCGGGAGGGCGTTTCCGACACCTCGAAGTGGACCGGAGAACAGGCCAAGGAGGCCGCCGACAAGGCGGGCAGGAAGAGCGACGACATATCCGGCAAGATCTCCTGACGTCGTCCCCGCCGGGTTCCGGCGATGTTCTCCACCGAGGTGGACGGGTACGGCCGGCGCCGATCGAAGCGCCGGCCGTACTCGTATGCGGGGGTCGTCCCGCAGAGGTCATCCAGCCGGGTCCTCACTCCGGGCCCGCGCCTCGCCGGCGTGATCCCCTTCCCCGAGCCGGCGCCCGGGTGATCCGTCGAGCCGGCGCAGCATCTCCGGCAGCTCCCCCTCGTAGACCACGGTCAGCCTCCGGGTCGCCCTCGTGATCGCCACGTACAGGTCCTGGCCGCCCTTGGCCGACTGGCCCAGGATCGCCCCCGGATCGACGACCACGACCGCGTCGAACTCCAGGCCCTTGCACTGGACGACCGTGAGCACCGCCACCGTGGCGTCGAGCGGGTCGGCGGTCTCGGGGAACAGCGCGGCGACCTCGGCGCGGCGGGCGTCGGGGGTCACGATCGCGAGGCGGCCCTCCCCGATGCCGCGGAGCTCGGACTCCACCAGGTGGCGCAGGTCGGTCTGCGCGGCCGGCACGGCGCGCGGCGCGGCCTCGCCGTACCGTACGGACTCGGGGGGCGTCTGGCCCGGCGCGACGGCGCTCAGGACGTCCGCGGCGACGTCCATGATCTCCACGGGTGTGCGGTAGTTCACGAGCAGCCGCTCCTCCCGCCAGCGGCCCTCGACGTAACGGTCGAGCATCTCGCCCCATGAGCGGGCGCCCGCGGCCGAGCCGGTCTGCGCGACGTCCCCGACGACGGTCAGCGAGCGGGTGGGGACCCGGCGCATGACGGTCCGCCAGGTCATCTCCGACAACTCCTGCGCCTCGTCCACGATGACGTGGCCGTACGCCCAGTCGCGATCGCGGACGGCCCTGTCCGCCGTCGTGATCGTAGGACCGTCGTCGCGGTGCCGGTCGGCGACGTCCGACGCCTCCATCAGCTCACCGAGGTCGTTGATCGCCAGGACCCCGGCGGCGTACGTCTCCTCGGCCCGCCGTCTCCGCTCGGCGAGCCGCTCACGCCTCCTGGCGGGGCTGTCGTCCTCGCCGAGGAGCTCCGCGGCCTCGTCGAGCAGCGGGACGTCCCCGACCGTCCACGGCGCGTCACGCTCGCGCAGCAGGACGGAGAGCTCGGCCTCGGAGAGGTACGGCCCGGCGGCCGAGCGCAGCACGTCCTCGTCGGAGAGCAGTTCACGGATCAGGTCCTCAGGGGTGAGTTCGGGCCACAGGCCGTCGAGGGCGTCGCGCACGGCCTGGTACTGCCAGAGGTTCTTCGCCGCGTAGCGCAGGTCCTCCGCGTCGACCGGGCGGTCGAGTTGGGTGGCCTCGTCACGCGCGAGCGCGCCGAGCACCTGGCGGACGAAGGCGTCGCGTGCGAGGTTGTGCGGCCGGAGGAGGGTGCGTGCCCGGTCACGGGCGCGGACGCACGAGGCGTGGTCCATCCGGACCGTCATCTCCTCGACCACGACCTCCACGCCGTCGCGCAGCGACGTCCGCACGGGGACGGCCATCTCGAGGTCGCCGTCGGGCACGCGCTGCCGGTCGCGCACCGCCTTCTCCACCACGGCCGCCATGCGCAGACCGCCCTTGACGACGGCCGCAGGTTCGGAGTCCTCCTCGACGGCGTGCACGCCGGAATGGAGCTCTCCCACGCTGGACAGCACCACCTCGGTCTCGCCGAGCGACGGCAGGACCTGGCCGATGTACCGGGAGAACATGGCGTTGGGGCCGATGACGAGCACACCACGCCGTTCGAGCGTGGCGCGGTGGGCGTAGAGCAGGTAGGCGGCGCGGTGCAGCGCGGCCACCGTCTTGCCCGTCCCCGGACCGCCCTGGACGACCAGGACCCCGTGGAGGCCGGAGCGGATGACTCGGTCCTGCTCGGTCTGGATGGTGGCGACGACCTCTCCCATCCGGCCGGTGCGCCCGCGCCGTAGGGAGGCCATCAGGGCGGCCTCGCCCACCAGCGTGCGGCGATCGGCCTCGCTCATCCGGTCCAGGTCGAAGACCTCGTCGTCGATGCCGGTGACCGTGCGGTCGCGCAGGTGGAGATGGCGGCGCCGTACGAGGGCGCCCGGGTCGGCCGGCGTCGCGACGTAGAACGGACGCGCGGCCGGCGCCCTCCAGTCGATCAGCTTCGACTCGTGCTCGTCGTCGCGCAGGCCGATCCTGCCGATGTACAGCGTGTCGCCGCGGTCGTCGTCTATGCGCCCGAAGCACAGGCCGCGCTCGACGGCGGACAGCTGGGAGAGGCGTCGTGCGTGCTCGTCCGCGGTCACCTCCCGCTCGACCATCGCCTGCCGGGTGCCGGACCCCCCTCGGGCGAGGACGTCGCGAAGCGCCTCCCGCGTTCGGTCCCGAACGACGTCGAGCCGTTCGTAGAGCATGGAGACGTAGGACTGTTCCCCTCGCAATGCCTCGGCGCGCGCGGTTCGAGATTGACGTCGCTCCATCTCTTTGATAAACTCCTCCTGGAATATGTGTCGACATCCTGAGAAATTTCGACAGAGTATTCCAGCATAGGCCACAGAGCTCCCGACGCGCGCTTCCGCACGCCGGGAGTTTTTTCGTTGGCGGCCGCCCGGGCCCTACCGCGTCGGCCCCCCAGGGGTTGTCTCGCCCATTTGACTCTCGGTACTGCAATTCAAACGCAGAGTGAGAATGCGATAACCAAGAGATATCGGTCACAACCAGCGAAATTCCGGGCGTCCTAGTCCGGGACTGACCAGCCATTACGGCGGCGGCCCGCTCTATCGACGATCACCGTCGAGACTCGATATCGGAAATCTGCGCCTTTATCTGGTGAACCCCTGTGACTATCGATGCGTCTTTTGTGTCAAGGAGGCCCGGATGGACGTCCTCGACGGGCTGGTGGACCAGGAGCTCCGCTTGGAGCTGATCCTCGTCCAGGCCCTGCACGAAGAGGCGGAACGGCTGGCCGCCCCAACCGTCCGCTGAACCCCTCGAGGCCCGCCGCCTTCCCCCACGGAAGGCGGCGGGCGTTGACCGGAGCCTGCCCCGATCGGGCCGCACGGCCGGGTCACATTTCGGGGTCACATTTCGGGGTCACATGTCGGGGCGGAAGACCACCCGCACGCAGCCGTCCTTCTTGTCCCTGAACATGTCGTATCCGAGAGGGGCCTCGTCCAGCGGCATGATGTGCGTCGCGAGGTGGGAGGTCACCAGCTCTCCCCTGGCCACCAGGTCGAGCAGCATCGGGATGTACCGATGGCCGTGTTGCTGGGCCCCGCGGACCGTCAGCCCCTTGTTCATCATCGCGCCGAGCGGGAAACGGTCCACCATGCCGGCGAAGACGCCCAGGATGAACACCGACCCGCCCGGACGGCACGCGAGGATCGCCTCCCGCAGGGCGAACGGTCGTTCCTGCTCGGTCCCCGGGCGCCGCTTGGCCGGCTCGTGCACGAGGTCGGCGCCGACGGCGTGCGCCTCCATCCCGACCGCCTCGATACAGACGTCCGGACCTCGGCCTCCGGTCCGTTCCCGCAGTTCGGCGAGGACATCGGTGGCCGTGTAGTCGACGACCTCGGACCCGACGTGGCGCGCGGTCATCGCCAGCCGCTCGGGGAACCGGTCGATCGAGATGACCTGTTCCGCGCCGAGCAGCATCGCCGCGCGCGCCGCCATCTGGCCGACCGCGCCGCAGCCCCAGACGGCGACCACGTCTCCGGGTTTCACGCCCCCGAGGTCGGCGCCCATCCATCCGGTGGGCGCGGCGTCCGACGTGAACAGCGCGCCGGTGTCCTCGACGCCCTCGGGCACCTGGAACGCGTTGTGGTCGGCGAAGGGCACCCGGATGAACTCCGCGTGGCTGCCGTGGAAGCCGCCCATCATGTGCGAGAAGCCGAAGACCCCGGCGGTGGCGCCGCCCCAGAGCGCCTCCGCGAGGTCGGGAGTCGGGTTGCTGTTCTCGCACAGGGACCACAGGTCGTGCCGGCAGGCCCAGCAACGCCCGCAGCCGATGATCGAGCACACGACGACACGGTCGCCCGGCTTGTGCCGCCGGACGTCGGGTCCGGTCTCGACGATCTCGCCGAGGAACTCGTGGCCGATCACGTCGCCCGCCTGCATCGCCGAGACGTAACCGCCCAGCAGGTGGAGGTCGGAACCACAGGTCGTGGTCGCGAGGACCTTGACGATCGCGTCTTGACCGTTGAGGATGCCGGGATCCGGCACCCGTTCGACCGTCAACTCGCCGACGCCCTGCCAGCAGACCGCCTTCACAGCCGCTCCTCCCCCGCGGAACGCGCGAGCGCCATGTCGACCACCTTGGCCATCGGCCTCCCGGCCCTGGCCGGGAGGCGCCGGGACAGATCCGGGTCAGGGCGGAGCACCTCGCCGGTCTCGATGAGGGATTTCACCTGGCGCAGCGCCGTTCTGACCTGCTCGCGCGGGTGCTCGCCGCGGAGCCTGGCCAGGACGGCGGCACGGCCCACCGGCATGGGCCTGCGGGGGCGCGCGTAAAGCTCAGTCCCGCGGTCACCGGGCGCCTTCTCGATGCGCACCTCGACGTCGAGGTCTGCCAGCGGCCGCGGCAGACGCCCGTCGGGCGCCACGTCGTCAGTGCGGCAATTGATGGTGACGGCCATCCACCTGTGCCGTTCCCTCGGGTCCTTCACCGGCGAAGGACCCCGGCGCCGTGCGGCCAGCCAGCGCGCCACGACCACTCCGGTCCCGGCCAGGCTCACCACGCCGATGACGACACGTTTCATAGTTCGTCCCCCTTTGGACGGGTAAGTCCATGGGAGGGCTACCCACCGGCCGCGCGCGGCTATCTCCGCATGAGGTCGCGTGAGGGGGAGTTGGGCAGGGCGGGACCGAGGCCGCCGGGAGTTCGCGATTCCCTGACCGACGCAGGAGTTTGACCGGCCCGGACCCGGTACCGGGAACGGCCGGAATTCGGCGCTTCCCGCGCTGTGCCTGTACGGCCGCGTCAGTCGTGTCGGGGCGTCCCGCTCACCTCGTGGTCGGCGTGGAACAGCGCCTCCGCGATGAGCGCCCTGACATGGGAGTCGCGCGCCCGGTAGAGGACACGGCGGCCGTCCCTCCGGGTGTGCACGAGTCCGGCGAGCCTGAGCTTGGCGAGGTGCTGGGAGACCAGAGGCCGCGACACGGCGATGGTCTCCGCGAGCGAGCCGACGTCGTACTCACCATGGGAGAGCAGCCACATCAGGCGCAGCCGGGTGGCATCGCTGAGCATGCGAAACGCGTCGACGGCGGCGTTCACCCGATCGGCCGCGGGTTGCTCCTGCGACTGGTTGGCACCTGATTCGTTGTCGCGTGCGTACATGACTACATATAATCGCCGGACAACCATGTCGTCCGCAAGCGAGGCATCATGTCCGACACCCTGCCTTCGACGTCGACGCCGTCCGAGCATCCGCGCGAGCCTCCGCCCGGCGCATCACACGGGAACACACACGGGCACGGACACGGACACGGACATGGACATGCGCCCGCACATGGACATGGGCACGGGCATGCTCACCCGCACGCGGACGGGGTGGCTCACGAGGGCGCCGGCCAGGCCCGGGGCCGGTTCGGCCGGATGACGTCCGCGGCGCGGCACGCGTTCACGCCGCACAGCCACGACAGCGCGGACAAGACCGACGCGGCTTTCGAGTCGAGCACGCGCGGCCTCCGCGTGCTCGGCGTCTCGTTCGCCGTCCTCATCGTCGCTGCGGCGGTGCAGGGGGTCATCGTGGCGATGTCGGGCTCGGTGGCGCTGCTCGGCGACTCGTTGCACAACGTCGCCGACGCGCTGACCGCCGTCCCGCTCGCCATCGCCTTCTCCGTCGGCCGCCGCCATGCCAGCCGCCGCTTCACCTACGGGTACGGCAGAGCCGAGGACCTCGCTGGGATCGTCATCGTGCTGATCATCGCGGTGTCGGGCGGGCTGGCCGGCTACGCCGCCGTCATGCGACTGCTCGAACCCCAGGGCGTACGGGCTCTCGGCTGGGTCGCGGCGGCGGCGGTCGTCGGCTTCGTGGCGAACGAGTGGGTCGCCCGGTTCCGCATCAAGGTGGGGCGGGAGATCGGCTCGGCCGCGCTGGTCGCCGACGGCCTGCACGCCCGCGCCGACGGCTTCACCTCGCTCGCCGTCCTGATCGGCGCGGTCGCCACGGCGCTCGGACTCCCGATCGCGGACCCGATCGTCGGCCTGCTCATCACGGTCGCGATCCTCTATGTGCTCCGCGACGCGGCGCGTGAGATCTACCGGCGGCTCATGGACGCGGTCGACCCCGACCTGATCGACCAGGCGGAACAGATCATCGCGGGCACGGACGGCGTGCTGGGAATCGGCTCGGTTCGCCTACGCTGGATCGGCCATGCGTTGCGCGCCGAAGTCGACATCGTCGTCGGGCACCATCTGTCCCTGCTCCAGGCGCACGCGGTCGCCGTCGAGACCGAGCATCGGCTCATGCACGCCCTCCCGCGCCTGCGCGCGGCGACCGTGCACGCCGACCCCGACAGCCCGGACGGGACCGATCACCACGCCGCGCTCGTCAGCCATCGCCGGGCCGCCTGAGCGATCGCGCCGGGACGAACCCGCCGAGGCCCCGCCGTTCACACCTTCGAGCGAGCCGTTCCTCCACCACCCCCAAGGAGCACCTGCACGGTGACCGCTCATTCCGTGGTCGCGCACGCGGTCATCGAGCCTCTGTCCGCCGGCACGCCGACCTCCGGCCTCGACTCCGTAGTGGTGGCCGTCGTGCTGGGCTCGGCCCTCCTCCACGCGACGTGGAACGCCATCGCCCACGGCTCGCCCGACCGGCTGACCGGCTTCGCCCTCATCGGGATCCCCTTCACCGCGATCGGGGTGATCGGTGTCGCGATCAACGGTCTACCGCCGGCCGACGCCTGGCCGTTCATCGTCATCTCCTCGATCCTCACGGTCACCTACCAACTCCTCCTGCTGGCCAGTTACCAGCTCGGACAGTTCAGCCAGACGTATCCGCTCGCCCGGGGCACCTCGCCGTGGGTCGTGGCGGTGGTGAGCGCGACCCTGCTCGGGCAGGAGCTTTCCTGGACCGAGGCGGCCGGGGTCGCGGTCGTCTCCATCGGGCTGATGGGCCTGGTCTTCATCGGGGGGCGGCCGGACCGAAGCCGCCTGCCCGCGCTCGCCGCCGCCTTCGCCACCGGGGTGATGATCGCCGCCTACACGCTCGTCGACGGCGTCGGCGTCCAGCACGCGCCGGTGCTCACCTATGCGTCGTGGTTGTTCCTGTTCCAGGGGCCGGTGCTGCCCCTGATCGCCGTGGTCCGGCGCGGCCGTGCGCTGCCCGGGCTGATGCGCCCCTCGCTCGCGGCCGGTCTCGGCGGAGGAGTGGCGTCGCAGCTGGCGTACGGGCTCGTGTTGTGGGCCCAGACACGGGGTGCGCTCGCACCGATCGCCGCCCTCAGGGAGACCAGCATCATCTTCGGCGCGATCATCGGTGCGGTGTTCCTCGGCGAACGGTTCGGGTCGAAGCGGGCCCTCGCCAGCGTCGTCGTCGTGGCCGGGATCATCCTGATCAACCTGTAGTGGCGGGCGTCCGCCGTGCCCGCTCGATGTCCGGGCCCCGATACAGGTGCTCGGGTATGCGCGCGAGCGTCGAAGGATGCACCTGGGGGCCCAGGCCGTACAACTTCTGGAAGCTCATGATGAGCGGCCGCCACGCGTCGGGGTCGATGCGGTCGGCCGTGCCCGCCATGCGTATCTCCTCATGGACGTACACCCGCAGGACGCGCACCTCGATGGCCACGATCCCGCCCCGCTGAGCCTCGTCGTCATGCGCCACGTCGTGCACGCCTTCGACGACCACCTCCATGCTCACCGGGCATTCCGCGACCCTCGGGGGTCCCACCGTCTCGGAGGCGACGGGGGTGAGGCCGGCGCGGGCGAACTTGTCGGCCACGAACCGGTAGCCGCGCCTGTGCTTGGACGGCGGGACGGGATCGGAACCCGTCGTCAGCGCCAGCCTGTCGACGGCCGCCGCGAGCGAGTCGGACGGAAGGTTCAGCACGCCCTCGCGGGTTCGCAGCAGGTTCTGCGCGGTCTTCGAGCGGGCGCCGAGGCCGAGTACGGCCCGCCAGCCGAGCCAGAAGGCGGACGACATCGGCGCCAGGTTGGCCGATCCGTCCTCGTTGAGAGTGGAGATCAGCACCACCGGGGTGCCGAAGTACAGGATTCCGGGTTCGATCCGCGTGTGCGACGGGGTGGTCGTTGCCATGCGGATCAGTGTCTTCCCCCCGCCTGATCGACACTGGCGGCAATCAGACGGGGCATCCTCGCCTCGGCGTCGGTCAGCGGGGCGTGCCCGCCTGGCCCGCCTGACCCGCCTGGCCGAAGGTGAACAGCACCTTGCCCGAGCGCTCGGGCCGCTGGGCGTGCGCGATGGCCTCGCGGTACTGGCCGAGCGAGTAGGTGGCCTCGACCGAGGCGCCGAGCACGCCCTTCTCGACGAGCTCGGAGAGCTCCGCGTAGACCTGCTCGATCTCCTCACGCGGCGCGTTCCAGACCCAGTTGATCACGAAGATCCCGTGGACGGAGATCTCGCGGTAGACGAGCTCGCCGAGCGGCATGAGCGGCGGCTGACCGGTCACGGATGAGAAGGTGACGAATGCCCCACCGGTCTCGATCGAAGGCGCCACCTGGGCGACGACGTCGGCGCCGCCGATCCCGTCAAGGAGCAGCCGCAGCTTCGCGCCGTCGAGGGCCTGGGCCACCTTGTCGCCGAGGTTCTCCCCGTCGTCGACGATGACGGCGTCGGCGCCGAGTCTCCTCACGTGCTCGGCCGCCTCTTCCCGGCGGACGACGGCGAGCGTTCTGACGCCCGCCCTCCTGGCCAGGGCGATCACGTTCTGACCGACGGCGGAGTTGGCCAGCGTGAGGCCGATCCAGTCGCCGGGCTTCAGCGACACGTACCGGTTGAGCAGGTGATGGGCGGTCGCCGGGTTGACCCCGAGCATGGCGAGCTGAAGGGCGTCGGCCGCCTCCCCGACGGTGACCACGTTGCGGGCGGGGACGACGATCCTGTCCGCCCACGTGCCCTGCTCGTAGGTGGGGAGGACCAGCACGCGCCGCCCCACCAGCGCCTGGTCGGCGGCCGATCCGGCCGCGATCACCCGGCCGACGCCCTCGGCCCCCATCGCGAAGGGGAGCTCGGGCTGCACGGCGTACCAGCCGTTGGACAGCAGGAAGTCGGCGGGATTGATCGGTGCGGCCTCGAGGGCGACGAGCAGGTCGCCGGGGCCGGGAGCCGGAACGGGCGCGTCGTCGAGTCGGAACGATTCGGCGTCGCCGCCGAGCTTGGCGAGAAGGATCCTGCTCATTGTGGGGTTGCTCCTCATGCGGTCGAGCGGTTCACAGGGGATCGCCTGGCCGCGCTCACGCGGCCTGAGGCGAATGAAGGGGATGACCCTTGCGGAGGTTCCGCTCAGGCCTTGGTGTCCAGGACGACGCGGAACCGGGCCTCGCCGGAGATCATGCGCTCGTACGCCTGGGGCGCGTCCGACAGCGGCAGGGTCTCGATCATCGGCCTGATGCCGTGCCGCTGGCTGAAGGCGAGGTTGTCCTCGTTCTCGATCGAGCTGCCGGTGAGGCTGCCGCTGATCGTGCGTGTTCCGAAGGTGAGGTCGATGGTGCTGACGGAGATGGGATCCGTCGCGACCCCGACGACCACCATCCGGCCGCGCGGCGCGAGCCCGGGGATCAGCGCGCTCATCGACGCCCCGTTTGCGGCCGTCGCGATGATCGCGCCCGCGCCGCCGAGCTCGACCAGGGCCTCGCCCGGGTCGGCCTGAGTGCTGTCGATGTAGTGGTCGGCGCCGAGCTGGTGTGCCAGCTCGGCCTTGCCCGCGCCTCGGGCGATGGCGGCGACGCGGTAGCCGAGCTTCGCGGCGTACTGGACGCCGAGGTGACCGAGGCCCCCGATCCCCTGGATGGCGACGAGGTCTCCCGGGTGGGTGCCCACCTGCTGCAACGCCTTGAACGTCGTGAGGCCCGCGCACAGCAGCGGCCCCGCCTCGTGGGAGTCCATCCCCGCGGGGACGCGCACCAGCCCGCTGGTCTTGGCGTAGGCCACCTCGGCGTAACCGCCGTCGACGTCGGTCCCCACCCGCTGCTGGTCGGTGCAGTTGACGAAGTCGCCCCGCCTGCAGCGGTCACATTCCCCGCAATGGCCGCCGAGGAATCCGACGCCGACCCGCTCGCCGACCCGCCAGTTCCGCACACCCTCGCCGACGGCGTCGATCACCCCGACGAGCTCGTGACCGGGGACGACCGGCAGGCTCGGGTCGGCGCGAAGCCCTTCGACGGCGAGGACGTCGGAGTGGCAGACACCGCAGCTCTCGACCCGGATCCGCACGTGGCCCGGGGCAGGCGGCGTGAGTTCGCGCTCCACGAGCGCGAACCTGCGCGATCCGGTCACTTCGACGGCACGGTAGGTGGACATGGTTCTCCTCGAATGGGATGGATCCGGAGGCCGTTCGCCGTCCCGATGGTCGGCGGCACCCGGCGGTTTCAATATGACCGGTCGTCTTAGATCGTGTCAAGCGCTCGCCGGTGCCGCCGGTCGCATCCCGTTCCCGACTTGACGACGGGCGAGACGACCGGCCATATTGGTTCCGGAACGAGGGAGCGACGGTGGCAAGACCCAGCATGCGCAAGGAGATCGTCGAGGCTGCCCTGGAGCAGTTTCACGCGCGAGGATTCAACGCGGCCGGGGTGAAGGACATCACCGATCGCGCCGGCGTGCCGAAGGGGTCGTTCTACAACCACTTCGAGAGCAAGGAAGCCCTGGCGATCGTCGCCCTGGAGGAGTACGGCCTGACCCGCCGGCTCCAGGATCTCGCCGATCCCGGCGTGGAGCCGCTGACTCGCATTCGGCGGCATTTCGAGTTCTTCCGCGACGAGATCCTGGGGTACGGGATCACGCGCGGCTGCCTTCTCGGCAATTTCGGCGCGGAGATCGCCGATCACAACGAGGCCATCAGAGGGGCAGTACGCGCGGGCTTCGAGGCCTGGGGCACCGCGCTCGCCTCGGCGATCCGGGAGGCTCAGCAGGCGGGAGCCGTACGCGCCGATCTCGACCCCGAGGCCACGGCCCGGTTCATCCTCAGCGCGTGGGAGGGTGCCCTCCTGCTGGCCAGGACCGACCGCTCGGCCGGCGCCTTCGACACCTTCTTCGCCGTCACGTTCGGCACGCTGCTCGTCTGAGCGTTCGTACGGCGGCCCGCCGCCCTGTGCGCCATCGTGGTGAGGCTGAACACATGATCCATGTCGAGGCTCCCGAGGGATTCGACGGCCGGACGCGCAGCGTCTTCCTCGCGGGCGGCATTACCGACTGCCCGGACTGGCAGGCGGAGGTCGCGGCCGGACTGGCGGACCTCCCGGTCGCCGTCCTCAACCCGCGCCGCGCCGCGTTCGAGGACTCTCCGGAGGCGGCGGCCGAGCAGATCGGCTGGGAGTTCCGGCACCTCGCGGCTTGCGACACGATCCTCTTCTGGTTTCCCGGCAGCCGCTCGGTGCAGCCGATCGCGCTGTACGAGCTCGGCATGTGGGCGGGTCGCACGAAACCGATCGTGGTGGGCGCCGATCCCGCCTACGCCCGCCGTCTCGACGTGAGCGTCCAGCTCTCACACGTGAGGCCAGGCCTCGTCGTGCACGACTCGCTCGAGAAGACCATCGTGGCCGCGCGCGCGTCACTGAAGACCATGTGAACACTTTGTTTAAAACATAACGTTGACAACCATTTGAGTGCTCGTGCATGCTCTGTGGCATGACGCACGATCCCTTCACTCCGCCTGATCCCGATCAGATGCGCGCCCACCGCGTGCACGCGGCTCTCGCCCGCATCGCCGAACGGCACGCGGCCACGGAGGACCAGCGCTCCCGGCAGGTCCATCCCCATGTGCTCGGGCCGCACGAGGCCATCAGGCTCGTCTCGCTTCTCGCGAGCGGAACCGCCCGGCTCGACGAGACGGAGCCGGAGGTGGACACCGCGGACATCACCGCGGCCCTGACCCTCATCCCACTGGCACGCGGCGAGATGGACCAACTGGAGGCGGCGCTCCTGCTCATGGCACGCGGACGCGGCCTCACCTGGCACGAGATCGCGTTCGGCCTCGGGCTCGGCACCTCGCAGGCCGCCAGGCAGCGTTACGCGCGGCTGTCGGGTCGCGTCGCCACGGACCGACCCCCCGCTTATTAGACCGTTCGTTCTTGATACGGTGTGGCCATGGCGAGAACGAAGGAGTTCGACCCCGATGCGGCGCTTCAGGCCGCACTCGACCTGTTCTGGGAGCGCGGCTACGAGGCGACGTCCATGGCCGACCTGGTGGACCACCTGGGGATAGCGCGCGCCAGCCTGTACGCGACCTTCGGCAACAAGCGCGACCTCTATCTCAAGGCGCTCGACCGCTATCTGGAGACCAGGAATCCGTCGCCCGTCGAGATCCTCTCCCAGCCTGGTCCCGCACTGCCGGCCGTACGCGCACTGGTCGAGTTCTACGTGGCCGACTCGATCGGCGACAAACGGCGGCGCGGTTGCATGATCGTGAACGCGGCGGCGGAGATGCTCCCCGGAGACCCCGAGGTCTCACGCCTGCTCGACACCAACTGGAGCGCGCTGGAGGCGGCGCTCACCTCGGCACTGATCAGGGCCCGCGGCGAGGGCGACCTGCCCGCCGGCCGCGACCCGCGCGCGCTCGCCCGATTCCTGCTCGTCTTCCTCCAGGGGTTGCGGCTGGTGAGCAAGGGCTCCCCGGACGCGAGACGACTCCGTGAGGCGGCCGCCGAGGCGCTCACCATTCTGGCGTGACGACCTCGATATCAAGACCGATCGTTCCCAAAAGGAGCCACATGAAGTTCGCCGGCAAGGTGGTCCTGGTCACCGGAGGAGGCTCGGGCATCGGCCGGGCGGTCGCCCTCGGCTTCGCCCGGGAGGGCGCCCTGGTCACGGTCGCGGGCCGCCGCGCGGAGCCGCTTGACGACACCGTGAAGCTCATCGAGGCCGCAGGCGGGGACGCCGGGGCGATCACCGCCGACCTGACGCGGTCAGGCGACGCGGCCCGGATGGTCGACGAGATCGTCCGGCGGCACGGCGGGCTCGACATCGCGATCAACAACGCCGGGGTCTTCACCGCGGCCAAGGTCGCCGACATCGACGAGGACGACTGGACGCGCACGCTCGACGGCAACGTGACCGGCGTCTTCCTGTCGATGAAGCACGAGATCGCCGCCATGCGCCGTGCGGGCACCGGAGTGATCGTCAACGTGGCGTCCCAGATCGGGACGCACCGGAGGGTGCCCGGCCTCGGCGCGTACGGCGCGGCCAAGGCGGCGGTCACCGCCCTGAGCCGCACGGCGGCGCTGGAGTACATCCGCGAGGGCATCCGGATCAACGTGGTCAGCCCCGGCCCGCACGACACGCCGATGTCCCTGCGCCCCGGCGAGAACACGGCCGACCGGGACGCCCGGGTGAAGGAGCAACTGCCGATCGGCCGGGTCGGCACGCTCGACGAGATCACCGCCACCGTCCTGTGGCTGGCGTCGGACGACGCGGGCTTCGCCGTCGGCCACGACCTGGTCGTCGACGGAGGTTCGGCCGCCTGAAACGCTGGGCCCGATCAGACGGTCCGGCGCAGCCGACGCCGGGAGACCACCATCCCGGCCACACTCGCCCCGAACAGGCCGATCGCCGCATAGACGACGGGGTTGACGTACCCGGGCACGAGGTCCACTGGCACACCCCCGTGCTCACAGGCGGGGTTGTGCAGCGGCCACAAGCTCGCCGGCTCGGGCGACCCGGAGTACAACAGTCCTGAGACCAGGCACAGGTCCTCGGGTTGGGACATCCACATGACGCCGCCGAACAGCAGCCCCATTCCGTACACGGCAAGCCCGACGCACAGCGCGACCACCGCGAGCCTGGCCCACAACGCCGCCGGCCGCGGTCTCCGCCCCCGTGCCGTGACGACGGCGGTGTGCACGACCACCCCGGCCGCGAGGAGGAGGAACGCCGGAGCCGCGAGCGGGAGGAACAGGAGGGGGACCAACAAGAAGTCGAACATGATGAACGTCACACTATGGGCCACAGTGTCGCATTAAGCAGTCTCTGCCGCCTTTGAACGCCATCTGCACGTGTTCTGCACACTGCGGTACGGAACGACCGGTGTTCACCGGCTCGGCGCAGCATTCGCGGGCTTGGCGCGGCGGAAGCCGTACGTCTGGTGCGTCCGCTCGAAGCCGAGGGAGCCGTACAACGCGCGCGCCGCCAGGTTGCCCGCGTCGTGGTTCACGGTCACCGTCGTCATCCCCCGGTCGCGCATCCGCGCCATCGCGTACGACATCACCGCGCGGGCGAGGCCCCGGCGCTGGAAGTCGCGATGCGTGCCGACCGGCTCGAAATGCCCGAACCTGTTTTGGTCATCCGTCCAGTACACGGCGAAGGCCGCGATCGTCCCGTCAGGAGCCTCGGCCACGATCTCCCGCTCGGGGTCGTAGCCCGGTTTCTCCATTACCGCCGTTCGATACAGGTGCCCGGTCCAGTCCTCCTGGAACGAGTGGTTGCGGGCCGTCGCCAGGCCGTCGGCGTCACCCGGCCGGGCGGTGCGAAGAACGAAGCCGTCGGGAACGGCCGGGACCGCGACGGGATCGTCCAGTCCCCGCTCGTTGACGTCGTCCCACGTCCGGAACCGTTCGAAGCCGAGCCGTACCAGCAGGCCGATCCGCGTCGTGTCGCAGTCGAAGAGGTCGGTCAGCACGTACGGCTCGTCCTCGGCCATGTGGCGGGCCGTCGTCTCAGAGGCGACACGCAGCATCTCGTACTCCGCGGCGGTACCCCGGAGCGCGGGCGAGGCGAACACGTCGAACGCGCAGCCGAAGCGCAGGTTGACGGCCAGTCCGGCGATGCCGGAGGCGTCCTCCCACACGTGCACGAGGTCTCCGACGGGACGCCTGCCGCGGAGGTTCTCGTAGACGCGATGCGGCAGTTCGCCGATGTGGTCGTATCCGCACCGCCCCGCCTCGGCGATCCAGGCCGCGACGGTCTCCTGGAGCCGCGGCATGTCCGCGTCCGTGTAGGGGCGCATCCTCATGGCGGCCTGTCTAACGCACCCGCCCGCCGGAACGCATCCGGTTATCCGCTCAGGCGGAGTTCGCTACCGCGGGGCAGGGAGCCGGCGGGCGAACAGGACGTAGGTCTCGCCATGCGACCGGATGACTCCGCCGAGATCTTCGATCACCTCGCGCAACGCGCGCTGCACCGCGGCGAGCCGTTCGGATCCGAGGCGCTGATGATCGCTGTAGGTCGCCACGAGCCCCACCCACTCGTCGGCGCTCAGCGTGGCCTCCCAGCGGTACTTCCGCGTCTCGACCGAGGAGAATTCAGCGCTTTCCGCGAACGGGTCCACCTCGGTGCTCTTCTCCGCAATGCGCCCGTGCACCTCCGCGTCCGGCGCGAGGCGGCCGTAGACGGCGTCGAACGCGGCGAGCACCGGCTTCTCCAGCAGGTGGTAGCTCCAGAACCGGGCGATCACGCCGCCCGGGCGCAGGACCGCCGCCGCCTTGCGAGCGCCCCGGTCCGGATCGATCCAGTGCCACGCGCTCCCACACGTGATCAGATCGAATCGCCGTCCGGCGTCGTCCCAGGTCTCGAACGGCGAGATCTCCACCTGGAGGCCGTGGTCGCGGGCCAACTCGGCCATCCGCTCGTCCGGCTCCACACCGAGCACGGACAGCCCGCGCTTGGTGAGCGGGACGGCCACCTTGCCGGTGCCGCAGGCGACGTCGAGCACATGTTCCGGCCGCAGCGCCACCAGATCCTCGATCAAGGCGTCGGGGCAGGCCGGGCGGTAACGGTCATACTGGTCCGCCACCGAGCCGAAGGACCCGGCCCGCTGACGATCGAGATGCAGGTTTTCCGAGGTCACCCAGCGATGATAGGCACCTCGGGGCAGGCGGGCTCACAGCGGGATCGGACAAATCACCGCCGCCAGCTGATCATCCGGCCGTCCGCGGGCGTCCCTCGCCGCCCGGCGGCCTCACTCCGTGGGCACACCCTTCACCGCGTAGGTGACCAGCGTCGTCAGCACGTCCTTGACCGACTCGCGCTCACGCACGTCGCACAGCACGATGGGCGTGGCCCCGCCCAGGCCGAGCGCGCGCCGTACCTTGTCCGGCTCGTGCCGCCGGGCGCCGTCGAAGCAGTTGACCGCCACCACGAACGGGATGCCGCGCTGCTCGAAGTAGTCGACGGCGGGGAAGCACTCCTGGAGCCTGCGGGTGTCGGCAAGCACCACGGCGCCGAGAGCACCGACGGACAACTCATCCCACATGAACCAGAACCGGTCCTGGCCCGGCGTGCCGAACAGATAGAGCCACAGGCCCTCGCGGATCGTGATCCGCCCGAAGTCCAGTGCCACCGTCGTGGTGATCTTGGACTCCACGCCGGAGACGTCGTCGACTCCGACGCCTCGTTCGCTCAGCAGTTCCTCGGTGTGGAGCGGCCGGATCTCGCTGATCGTGCCGACCATGGTCGTCTTGCCGACTCCGAAGCCGCCCGCGACGAGGATCTTGATGGCCAGCGCCGAGACGGCCCCGGCCGTTGCCTGCTCAGAGGCTGCGTAGCCCATGCAGCACTTCCCTGTAGATGCGTTCGTCGATGGTCTGCGCCGCCGGCCGAGGGCGGTCGATGGTCACGAGGCCCTCGCGCCGCAGGTCGCCGAGGATCACGCGGGTGATGTTGAGCGGCAGTCTCAGGTGCGCCGCCACGTCCGCCACCGGGGTCGGGCTGCGGCACAACGACAACACGGTGAGATGCTCCGGAAGGTGCTCCACCGGCTGGACGTACGTGCTCACGGTCGTGACGATGGCCACCAGGTCGAAGGTCTCGCCGACCGGGCGCGCACGGCCCCCGGTCAGCCCGAAGAGCCTGATCAGCGGCCCGGGGTCCGCTGCCGTCACGACCCCACGCCGTTCCAGGCGGGCGCTGGAGCCGCCCCCCTCGGCTGCGCGGTCAGGTGTTCGCCGACGCGCTTGACCAGGAGTGCCATCTCGTAGGTGACCATGCCGAGCTCGGCGTCGCTCGCGGCGAGCACGGCCAGGCGGGCGCCCTGCCCGGCGGCGGTGACGAAGAGGAAGCCGCCTTCCAACTCGATGATGGTCTGCCGGACGCCGCCGAGGCCGAAGTGCCGTCCGGCGCCCAGTGCGAGGCTGTGGCTGCCCGCGGAGATCGCGGACAGGTGTTCGGCGTCCTCCCGCGTCAGCCCCTTGGACCCGCCCATCGCCAGCCCGTCGGCGGACAGCACGATGGCGTGCCGGATGTCGGGGATGCGCTGGGTCAGATCGTCGAGCAGCCAGTCGAGTTCAGTTCTGGAGTCGGCCATCGGGGGTGCCGTCCTTTCTGTTCCACACGTCCTGTCCGTGCTCCATCTGCCGGCGGCCCTGCTGCCAGCCTTGTTGCATGGACGACATCAGTTGGGCGAGTTCCTCAGGAGATCGCACGGAGACCTCCTCCTCCTGCCGTCGCGCGTCGCGGAGCTGAGGAGCCAGGCTGGCCTGCGGTATCCGCATGGGCAGCCCGTCGAGGTCGTCGTCGCCGCCCGGCTCGGGGACGGTCCACCGCGCCGGGGCGGGAGACGGGGGAGCAGGCGTAACGAGAGGCGCCGTCGCCGGGCCCGTCGCCGGAGCCGGAGCCGAACCGGAGGCCGCGGAGGCTGGGGACGACGCCTGGGGCGGTACGGACGCGGGCTGGGCCGAGAACCACCCCGACGCGGGCGCCGGCGTGGAGTCCTCCGGCTGTTCCCGCACGACCGTGTCCTCCCCCGACCGGGCCGCCGACACGGCGCCCAGCGCGCGGAACGACCTGCCCAGCCGGGTCTTCCCCGCCAACGCCATCTGGGGAGAGGCGGCCTCGGCGTCCGGTGTCTCCGCCGTGACGAGCAGGCTCATGGGCAGCAGCACGATCGCGGTGGTCCCGTCGTACGGCGAGGGCCGCAACACGATCTTGATGTTGTGCCTGGCCGCGAGCCTCGCGACGACGAACAGGCCGAGCCGGTCGCTGTCGGCCAGGTCGAACTCCGGCGGGTCGGCGAGCCTCGCGTTGAGGTCGTCGAGGGTGGCCCGGCTCAGTCCGAGCCCCCGGTCCTCGACCTCCAGGGCGAAGCCGTTGGCCGCCACGCTGCTCCTGATGTGGACGGTGGTGTCGGGCGGCGAGAAGACGGCGGCGTTCTCCGCCAGCTCGGCGACCAGGTGGATCACGTCGGTCACCGCGGCGCCGACGAGCAGCGGCGCGTGCGGCATGGGGGCGACGACGACGCGGGTGTAGTCCTCGACCTCGAGCACGGCGGCCCGCACCACGTCGAAGAGCGGCACCGGGTCGCGCCAGATGCGGGCGGGGGCCGAGTCGGACAAGATGATCAGGTTCTCCGCGTGCCGTCTCATGCGCGTGGTCAGATGGTCGAGCTTGAAGAGGTCCTCCAGGACCTCGGGCTCCTCGACCCGGCGCTCCATGGTGTCGAGGAGATTGAGCTGGCGGTGCAGGAGGGCCTGGTTGCGCCGGGCGAGGTTGAGGAAGACCTGGCCGACGCCCTTGCGGAGGGTCGCCTGGCCGACGGCAGCCTCCACGGCGGTCCGCCGTACGGCGGAGAACGCGTGCACGACCCGGTCGACCTCGGCGGTGTCCGCGGGCGCGAGGTCGGGCGCCTCCGACGCGGGATCCACGTCGTCTCCCCTGCGCAACCGTTCGACCAGGCGCGGCAGGCGTTCCTCGGCGAGCTCGACGGCCGATCCCTGCAGCCGCCTCAGCTCCGAGATCATGGACCGGCCGAATCGGTAGGACAGCGCGAGCGACGCGAGGACGGCGAGCAGCCCGAGGATCAGCACCAGCCCGATGCGCCAGTACGCGCCGATCTTCTGTGCCTCGCTCTCGGCCGCGGCGCGGTCGAGCTCTCGCAGGGTGTCCTGGTTGATCGCGTTGAGCACCGTCTCCGCGTCGCTCTTCCACTCGGCGGGGTCCACCGGCGGCGCGCCGTCGGTGTCCCACACGAAGAGCCGGTCCTCCACGTCCACAAGCCGCTTGTAGGCGTTGCCGTTCACGAGAGTCTGGAAGTGCACCCGCAGGTCGGGACCCATGTCGCGGTCGGCGTTGGCGAAGACGAGCCTGCGGCTGGTCATCGCGGCGACGAACGAGGCCCGATCGGTCGGGGTCATGTCGCCGTGCACGATCGTGCTGGTGAGCACGGCGTGCTCCCGGCCGAGGTACTCGGCGGTGGCGCTGTAGGCGGACATGCCGCGCACCGCCCGGTAGGACGACACGTCGCTCAGCGCGTCATGATCACTGAAGTTCTGGTTGGCCGTGCTGATCAGGCTGTTGTACCCCTCGATGATCTTCAAGGGAGGGGAGAGCCTGCCGTCGTCGGCGGAATCGCGAAGGTACTGCACCCCGTCGACGGCGGTGACCAGGTCCCGGACCGTCGCCGGGGTCTCGGCCCCCTCGCCCTTGGGGGCGATCGACTCGATCACCTCGCGCAGCCGTTCCACCTTTTCGTCGGTGACCCGGCGCTGCTCCGCCAGCGCCTCATCGTCGGCCGTGCCGTGGGGCGCCGCGGCGGAGAGCTGACGTTCCCGCTGCAACTCGACGATCAGCTGCAGCACCGGCGACCCGATGCTCTCCCAGCGGTCCTGCGTCCGGGAGACGTCCACGATCTCCGCGACGCTCGAGTAGGCGATGAAACCCCACAGGGCGATCATCGAGACGAGCGGAAGCAGCAGGATCCTGAGGAGCTTCGAGCGGATCGGGGAGGGCGAGCTCATCCATCATGTCCAATTCCGCGCATGGTGGTGCGCCGTCGCGGCCGTGATCTGTGACCGTCCCCGAGGTTGCATACCACGACTGATACGCCTGTGGTTGGTCCACTATGCCCATGGCACACAGGGACTTCAAGCAACAGAAGCGGAGAACGGATACGAATACCGACGAAACTGATCATGGAGGATTGCCACCTCACACCCGGCCGCTACGGGGTGCCGCCGGAAAGGTCACGACACGGACGGCTCCGATGTGAGGGAAGTGCTGGTCGAACGCATGTCTCCCACTGCCGGGCGCACTCGGGCAGCGGTCGGCGACTCCCTGCCGGGCACGTTCCGTGACTTCGGATGCGCGGCGAATACAGGGAAGATCAACTTAATATCCCGGGCCGCTTTGAGAGCGGAGCCGGACGCTCGCCCCCAAGCGGCCCGGGCCGCTTGTCTTAATCGTGTGGAATATAGAAGGAAATTCTGTCGGACTCGGCGAGAATGGCGAGTTATCGACTGCTGCCGTAATTCCGAGTCAGCCGCGTGATGACGCGGCGAGCATGTCGAGGGACACCTGCCACAGTCGCGCCGCCGCCTCGGGGTCGAGAGCGTGCGCGGCTACGCCCCGGAACTCACCGGGCACGGGAGGCTCCGCCTCGTTGCAGTCCTCGAAGTACCGGCCGCCCACACCTTCGAGCGGCGGCCAGGTCGCGAGCAGTGCGGACGTGGCGGCCCCCTGCTGGGGCGTCTTGAACACATAGCCGGCGGCCTTCGAGCGTTCGAGCGCCTCCCGGCTCATGTGCCGGGTCAGATTCGTCAGGATAGCCCCCGGGTGCGCGGCGTTGACCGTGATGCCGTCCGCGGCCCACCGCTTGTTCGCCTCGACCGCGAACAGGGCGTTGGCCGTCTTGGACTGGCCGTACGCGATCATCGAGTCGTAGGCGCGCCGCATGAAGTGGATGTCGTCGAAGTCCACCCCGGCCCGCAGATGACCGACCGAGCTGAGCGAGACGACCCGGGCCCGCCCGGCCGCCACGAGCGCAGGGTGCAGCCCGGTGGAGAGCGCGAAGTGCCCGAGATGGTTGGTCGCGAACTGCAACTCCCAGCCCTCCGGCGTACGCGCCTCGGTCGTCATCATCACGCCGGCGTTGTTGACGAGGATGTGCAGGGGGCCGTCCCACGCGGCGACGAAGGCCGCGACGGACGCCTGGTCGGCGAGGTCCAGCGGAGCGACCAGGATGTGATCGTTCCCGGTGGTCGCCCTGATGTCCGCGGCGACCTCCTCGCCGGTGCCGACCCCGCGCACCGCCAGGGTCACCTCCGCACCCGCGCCCGCGAGCGCCCTGGCGGTCTCGATGCCGATGCCTGATGAGGCACCGGTCACGATGGCACGGCGGCCGGTGAGGTCCAGGCCCTCCACCACCTCGGCCGCCGTGGATCGGCCCGTGAACGGCGTGGTGATACGTGTCGGTTCGGTCATGGGACTGCCTCTCTGTCATGCCGCGGCGTGGAGAGCCGACGGCGGACGCGCCCGGATCCGCGCACCTGACCTCGCGAAACAGTGGCAGGTGGCGTTTCTTCAGCACACCACCGGCACAACCCCCGCCCGTGCAGGAAGACAGGCACGTCTCCACCCGGGGTCCGGCCTACCGGGGGTCCGGCAGGCCCCCTCACGGACCTCCCCGTCACCTCACCCCGGTCATACGCTGAATGACATGAGCGACCCCTCCTCCGGCGCCGGGGCCAATGCGGAACTCCGGGAGTTCCTGCGCTCACGCCGGGCCCGGATCACACCCGAGGAAGCGGGGCTACCGGTGCAGCCGGGCATTCGCCGGGTGCCGGGTCTGCGCAGGGAGGAGGTCGCCCAGCTCGCCGGGGTGAGCGTGGACTACTACGTGCGCCTGGAACGCGGCCGCAGCGTCAACGTGTCACAAACCGTGCTGGACGCCCTCGCCCGGGCGCTGCGCCTGAACGACACAGAACGCAGTCACCTCTCCGACGTGGCCAGGCCCACCCGCGGCAGGAGCCGCCCGATGCCGCCGCAGCGGGTACGGCCGGGGCTGTACCGCGTGCTCGACCTGCTGAGCGAGACCCCCGCGCTGATCCTGGGCTGCCGCAATGACGTCCTGGCGGCCAACAAAATGGCCCGGGCCCTGTACACCGACTTCGACGCCCTCCCGTACCGGGAGCGGAACATGGTCCGGTTCATGTTCCTCGACGAGGCCGCCCGCGGGCTGTACGTCGACTGGGAGTCCGCCGCCCGCGGCACCGTCGCCGGCCTGCACCTGTACGCCGGACGGCACCCCGACGACGCCCGGCTCGCCGAACTCGTCGGCGAGCTCTCCCTCCGTGACAGGGACTTCCGGCGCTGGTGGGCCGACCACGACGTCCACCGTCGCACCTACGGCGCCAAGGACTACCACCACCCCCTGGTCGGCGACCTCACCCTGGACTACGAGACCTTCCGGTCCGACGGCGACCCCGACCAGGTCCTCGGGATCCACACCGCGGAGCCGGGCTCCTCCTCCGAGCAGGCCCTGCGCCTGCTGGCCGCCTGGGCCGGCGAGGCGCCGTCCGGGCCGCGCGTAGCAGGGCTTGATTCGTCAGACACGACCTAAGCCCGGGTGCGGTAGTGAAGGTGGACGACGCCGTTGCCGAAGCGGCGTTCGCCCAGCAGGTCGAGCTTCACGCGGACGCCGCCGGGGAGAGCCGGGTTCCCGCCTCCCACGACGACAGGCGTCAGGAACAGGTGGCACTCGTCGACCAGCCCGGCCCTGATCGCGTGGGCGGCGAGCTCGGGACCGCCCACGGAGATGTCCCGCTCCGCCGACTCCTTCATCCGGCGGACCGCCTCGGCGTCGAAGGCCCGCTCGATCCGCGTCCTGGCGGTCGGCGCCGCCTCCAGCGTCCGGGAGTACACGACCTTGTCGGCCGCCTGCCATATCGCGGCGAAGTCCAGGGTCACGGGCGACTGGCCGGGGAGGGTGTGCATGGTCTCCCAGCCGGCCATCACCTCGTACATGCGACGTCCGTAGAGGTAGGTGCCGGTCGGCCGCTCGAGGTCGTTGACGAAGGCGTGGACCTCCTCGTCCGGCTCCGCCCAGTCGAACTTGCCGTTCTCGTCCGCCACGTAGCCGTCGAGTGACGTGATCGCCGCGTAGATCAGCTTGGCCATGACAGGGCCTCCCGGGTCGACTGCTTCCGTTTTGCCGTCCGTCCGCGAGCCTAAGTCGTCACCGCCGCATCGTCCCGGTGTGAGCGTCGCCACGGAAACTTGACCGTACGTTCCAGATAGCCGTAGCGTTCCCTGCATGGCACGCGTCAGGGAGTTCGACACCGAGGCCGCACTGGAGGCGGCCATGTCCGCGTTCCGACACAAGGGGTACGAGGGCACCTCGGTGCAGGACCTGGTCGACGCCACGGGAATCGGACGCGGGTCGCTGTACGCGGCGTTCGGCAGCAAGGAGGGCCTGTACCTGGCGGTCATGGACCGCTACCGCGAGCAGTACGCAATGCCCCTGATCGAACTGCTCGACAGCGGTGCCCCCGCACGCGAGCTGATTCGCGCCGTGCTGCTCGGCGTGGTGGACGAGATCGTGCGTGACGGCACCCGCCAGTCGTGCCTCATCGTCAGCGCCACGACGGAGCGGCTGCCGCACGATCCCGAGGTCGCCGGGCGCGTACGGGCGACGACCGCGTCACTGGACGACGCGCTGACCGAGCTGATCACAAAGGGCCAGGCGAGCGGCGAGCTGACGAGCGTCCGCGACGCGAGGGACCTGGCCCGGTTCCTGCTGACGACGGTCCACGGGCTGCGGGTCATGGGCGCGATCATCACCGATCGGGGAACCCTGACGAACATCACGGAGGTGGCCCTGGGCTGCCTCGACTGAGTTTTTCACGCCCCGAATCTGTAACGATCGTTCAAGATTTTTAGCTGACGGCCTCCGCGGCCGCCCGCCTGCCGTACCTGCGGAGTTTCTGCACTTTCAGCACATATCGCAACATTCGGCCGCACCCCGCGGCCGGTTCAATCATGGGGGAAAGCACATGAAGAAGATCGGCGTCGGCATCATCGGAGCAAGCGTCGGCGGATGGGCCTCCATCAGCCACGTCCCCGCGCTCAAGGCCCTTTCCGACTACGAACTGCGCGCGATCAGCACCTCGCGCCGGGAGTCGGCCGAACTCGCCGCCAAGGAGTTCGACGTCCCGGTGGCGTACGACGACCACAGGGACCTGATCGCACATCCGGATGTCGACCTGGTCGTGGTCGCGGTGAAAGTCACCCACCACCACGCGCTGGTCTCGGCGGCGCTGGAGGCCGGGAAGATGGTCTACAGCGAATGGCCGCTGGGCGTGGACCTCCGTGAGGCGGCCGAGCTGACCGAGCGGGCCCGGGCCGCGGGCGTGCGCACGGTGATCGGGCTGCAGGCCCGCTTCTCCCCCGTAATCCGTTATGTCCGCGATCTGGTCGCCAACGGTTACGTCGGCCGGGTGCTCGGCACGACGATGGTCGGGTCGGGTCTGTCCTGGGGGCCGGAGACCGACCGCGCCCACGCCTACATCTTCGACGCCGCCGCCGGAGCGACACTCCTCACCGCGGCGGGCATGCACGCCCTCGAGGCGGTGAACTTCGCGCTGGGGGACTTCGCCGGCGTCTCGGCCAACCTCGTCAACGGCCGCACGGAGGTCCGGGTGGTGGACGAGGGGACCACGATCCCGGTGACCACAGCCGACCAGCTGTCCGTCATGGGGACGCTGGACAGCGGCGCGGCCCTTTCCTTCTTCTACCGCGGCGGCTTCTCGCGGGGCGACAACCTGCGCTGGGAGATCAACGGCACCGACGGCGACCTCATCCTGACCGCGCCGGGAGCCAACGGGAACCTGCAGGTGGCGGACGTGAAGCTGGAAGGCGGCCGGGGCACCGACGTCGGGATCGCCGAGATCACCGTGCCGGCTCACTACTTCGATCCCGTCCCCCGCGCCCTGGCCGCGCTCCCGCAGAACGTGGCGCAGACCTACGCGTTCCTGGCCAGGGATCTGCGCGAGGGCACCGACACCGTCCCCGGCTTCGACCACGCCCTTGTACGGCACCGCCTCGTCGACGCGATCGAGCAGGCCTCCCGGACCGGGACCGTCCAGTCTCCGGCATGACCCCGCGCGATCCCTCGCGACATCGGCCGCGAATCGCTCTCTCGCGGAATTCGGTCCCGATGACTAGAATCATGTTCTATTTTCCGGCTCCGACTGCGAGGGAGCGGCATGGGCGAGCTGAAGGTCACCTGCGATCCCGAGGAGGTCGGCTTCGACAGCGGCCGCCTCCGGCGCATCGACGCGCACTTCGCGTCCTACGTCGACGACGGACGGCTTCCCGGCTGGCTCGTGCTGGTCGCCCGGCGCGGCGAGATCGCACACCTGTCCACGTACGGAACCCGCGACATGGCCTCCGGGGCGCCGGTCGAGACCGACACCCTCTTCCGGATCTATTCGATGTCGAAGCCGATCACTTCGGTCGCGGCCATGATGCTCTACGAGGAGGGCGCCCTCGAGCTGACCGACCCGATCAGCCGCTTCATCCCCTCGTTCGCCGACATGCGGGTCTACGAGAAGGGCATGGCGGTCAGGCCGGTCACCCGCCCCGCCACCGAGCCGGTACGGCTGTGGCACCTCCTCACCCACACCGCCGGACTGGTCTACGGCTTCCAGCACGTCAGCGTCGTCGACGAGATCTACCGCAACGCCGGCTTCAACCGGGGCCTCCCGGGGGACCTCGACCTCGCCGAGGTCGTGGACCGATGGGCGGCGCTGCCCCTGCTCTTCGAGCCCGGCTCGCAGTGGAACTACTCCGTCGCCACCGACGTGCTCGGCCGGGTGGTCGAGGTGGTGTCGGGACAGTCGCTCGACCGGTTCCTGGCCGAACGGATCTTCGACCCGCTGGCGATGACCGACACCGGATTCTCCATCTCCGCCGACAAGGCCGACCGGATGGCCTCGCTCTACACGGCCGACCCGAACGGACGGGCGACCCTCCTCGACATGGGCGACTCCGCCTTGCGACAGCCCAGGGCGCTGTCGGGCGGGGGCGGGCTGATCTCCAGCGCCGCCGACTACCACCGGTTCACCCAGATGCTGTCGCGCGGCGGCGAACTGGACGGCGTACGGCTGCTCAGCCCGCGCACGGTCGCGTACATGACCCGCAACCACCTGCCCGGCGGCGCCGATCTCGAGCAGTTCGGCCGGCCGGTCTTCGCCGAGGTCTCCTATGCCGGCGTCGGCTTCGGACTCGGCTTCGCCGTGGTGCAGGACGCCGCGAAGCACAAGGCCCTGGCCTCGGAGGGCGAGTACAACTGGGGCGGCGCGGCGAGCACGACCTTCTGGGTGGACCCGGCGGAGCAGGTGACGGTCGTCTTCCTCACCCAGCTCACACCCTCGAACGCCCACCCGATTCGGCCGCAGTTGCGGCAGTTGGTCTATCAGGCGCTCGTCGACTGACCGGGGACGCCCGGGCGCGCCCCGGGAGCCCGGTCCCCGGCGCCGCGCCCATCTCCGGTCCGATCACGTCTCGGAATCCTAGGTGTCACGCACCCATAGTAAATAGGACAATCAGGCCATAACGTGACGGAGTGGAAGTACTAGCTGACTTGCTTCGTGCCCTCCGCAACACGGCGCCGCTGGACGCACTGATGCGGCTGCGCGGCCACCGGCGCATGTTGCGATGCGAAGAGGTGGCCCTCATGGCCGGCCTCGACCCGGTCTACTACACCCGTCTGGAGCAGGGGCTGGAATCCCGCCCACCCGACGACGTGCTGAACGCCCTGGCACGCGTCTACGACCTCGACTCCGATTCCACCGACCACCTGTACCGCGTCGCCCACCCGGCGGGACAGGTCCAGATCTCCCAGAAACTGCAGAAGACCGTGGAGAACTGGTACCACGCGCCGGTCTTCGCGGTGAACCACCAGTTGGACGTCCTGGCCGCCAACAGCATGGCCCGTGTGCTGTTCAAGGGCATGGATCACACCGACAACCTGATGCGGCACGCGTTCCTCGCTCCCGGCGCCCGCGAGTTCTTCCCCAACTGGGAGCGGGAGGCCCGCTCGAAGGTGGCCCACCTGCGCGCGGCGGCCGAAGAGGACGACGACGCACCCGCCCTCCACGACCTGGTGGACGAGCTCTCCTCGGAGAGCAGGGAGTTCCGCCGGATGTGGTCGAACCGGGACGTGCACGTGGACGAGTACAAGCACATGCGCCACCACGAGATCGGCGACGTCGACCTCCGGCACGACACGTTGTCCGTCCAGAGCAGCCCGGGCGTGCTGCTCTTCGTCTGCCACGCCGACCCCGGCAGCGCGGCCGAGGAGTCCCTGTCCCTGCTGAGCATCCTCGCGGCGGACGAGGATGTGAACTCGAACTCGGACTGACCCGGCCGACCGGCCCGCCCCGGCACGGTCGCTACATTGGCTGGTCATGCTTCAAGGCCGGAACGACGATCAGCGCGTCATCGACGACCTGCTCGACGGCGCACGCGCGGGACGCAGCGGGGTCCTCGTCGTCTACGGCGATCCGGGTATCGGCAAGACCGCCCTCCTCGGATACGCCGCCGCGCGGGCCTCCGGGTTGCGCATCCTGCGCAGCACCGGTGTGGAGACCGAGGCGGAGCTGCCGTTCGCCGCACTGCACCAGTTGCTCCGGCCCGTGCTCGCCTCCGTCTCCGCGCTCCCCGAACCACAGGCCAACGCCTTGAAGGGGGCGCTCGGGCTCTCCGGGGCGGCCGGCGAGGACCGCTTCCTCATCGGCCTCGCGACGCTCTCCCTCCTGGCGGAGACGGCGGAACAAGGCCCGATCGTGTGTCTGGTGGACGATGCCCACTGGCTGGACCGGCCGTCGGCGGACGCCCTGCTGTTCGCGGCCAGGCGCCTTGACGCCGAGGGGATCGCGCTGGTCTTCGCCGCACGGGACGGCTTCCGGTCGCCAGGGCTGCCGTCGTCGCGTCTCGATCCGCTGGACGCCGAGGCGGCCGCCGCCCTCCTGTCGGAACGCGCGCCCGACCTGCCCGAGGGGTTCAGGGCACGGATCCTCGATGAGAGCGGCGGCAACCCCCTGGCCCTGATCGAGTTGCCTCGTACGGCCGACGCCCACAGCCCGCTCCCGCTGCCCGGCAGGATCCAGGAGGCGTACGGGGCACGCCTCGCCGGTCTTCCGCACGGTGCCCGGCTGATGATCCTGCTCGCCGCGGCCGAGACCGCCGGCGACCTCGGCGTGCTGCTGCGTGCGGGGGCCGCGCTCGGCATCGGGGCCGAGGCGCTGGGCGTCGCGGAACATGCCGGTTTCCTCTCGCTCACCGGGGCCACGGTGAGCTTCGTCCATCCTCTGATGCGTGCCGCCGCCTTCCACTCGGGCACCTTCGACCAGCGTTTCGCCGTACACGGCGCGCTCGCCGAGGCGCTGGACGGCCAGGAAGATCAGCAGGCCTGGCACCTGGCCGCGGTGGCCCTCGGCCCGGACGAGCGGGCCGCCACCGCGCTGGAGAAGAGTGCGGAACGCGCCAGGGAGCGGAACGGTCACGCCGCTGCCGCGACCGCGCTGGAACGGGCCGCCGAGTTGACCGCCGACCGGTCCCTCCTGGCCGAACGGCTGACGGCGGCCGCCGTCGCGGCGGCCGACGCAGGATCACCCGAACGGGCACAGGGGCTCGCCGAGCGTGCCGGCCGATACGCGGACGATCCACGATCAGTCGCCAGGCTCGCCGAGTTACGGGCCAGGGTCGCCTTCGAACGCGGCTCGGTCCACACCGCGCACGACCTCCTGGTGTGGGGGGCACAGCAGGTCGCCGACCTGGATCCGGTGACCGCCGGCCTCATGCTGGTCGACGCGGGCCGCAACGCGTGGCAGCTCAGTGACCCCGAGCGCCTGGGAGAGGCCGCCGTACGGCTGCGCGCGCTGCGGCTGCGGCCGGAGGACGGCCTGGACACCGCCGTCAACGCGGTCGCCGCGGCGTCGGACTCGCTCAACCTGGGCCCGGCCGGAGCGCTGTCGGGCATGCGCCCGCTGGTGGAGGACGCCCGTCGGATCAGGCAGGGCTCGTACGGGTTGCGGATCAACGGCGCGTTCGTGGCCGGACTCGTCGGCGACTTCGCCGCGCAGCGGGAGATCTCCGCCGGTGTCGTCGAGGAGTGCAGGACCGGGGGCGTGGCCGGCTTCCTGCCGGTCGCCTACGTCACGCTCGCCTCCGCCGAGCTCTACCAGGGCCGGTTCAGGAGCGCGCTCGCCGACGCGTCCGAAGGGCTGCGCATCGCCACGGACATCGGTCAGCCTCACCGGACCGGATACCTGGAGGGCATCCTCGCCTGGGTGGCCGCGGTGGAAGGGGACGACGTCCGCTGCGCGGAGCTGGCCGGGCTGTGCGCCGAGCACTACGCCGCGACGGGGATCGCCAACGGCCTGGCCTGGGCGCAGTGGGCGGCGGCCATGCTCGATCTGAGCCGGGGACGCAACGTGGAGGCCGTGGACCGTCTCGACGACGTGCTGGCCGGGCCGGTGCGCCACCAGATCCAGGCGGTACACTTCGCGGCCGACCAGGTCGAGGCGGCCGTCCGAGCCGGCAGTCCCGACCGTGCGAAGGAGCCCCTGGCGAGGTTCGCGGAGTGGGCTGCCGCCGCCCGGCGGGACTGGTCCGACGCGGTGCTGCTGCGTTGCCGAGCCCTGGTGGAGGGCGGCGAGGAACATTTCACGGCCGCCCTGCGCCTCCATGGGCCGGGCGAACGGCCCATGGAACGCGCGAGAACCGAGCTGCTGTACGGCGAATGGCTGCGCCGTGAGCGCCGTAAGCGGGAGGCCCGCGCCCACCTGCGGTCCGCTCTGGAGATCTTCCACCGGCTCGGCGCGCGCCCGTGGGCCGAGCGGGCGGGCGCCGAGTTGCGCGCCGCGGGCGAGGCCACGGCGCCGTCCGCCGCGCCCGACCGGCTCGCCGACCTGTCCCCGCAGGAACTGCAGATCGTACGGCTGGCCGTCACGGGCCTGACCAACAAGGAGATCGGCGCCCGGCTCTTCGTCAGCCCGAAAACCGTGAGCTACCACCTGTACCGGGCCTTCCCCAAGCTCGGCGTCGCCTCCAGGATCGAGCTCGCGCGGCTGGACCTGGGCGAGTACTGAGGCGAGTACTGAGGCGTCTCCCAGGTCATGTCGGCCTAGATCAGGTCTCCCCGGGCGCGTGTCAGAACGGGTGTGACCGACGCGAGCACGGCGAGGACGACGCATCCTCCCGTCACCGCGCCGACCGCCGGCCAGGGCAGGCTGATGGCGAGGGGCCCGGCGATCTGGACCAGTGACACCCACAGACCGCCCAGACTGACCGCGGCCACGCCACCGGCCAGGATCACCCCGATGGTCACGACCAGCAACGCCTCTCCGATGACGTAGCGCACCACCTGGGCGCGCGTGGCGCCGAGTAGGCGCAGCGCCCCCCGTTCCGCCGCATGGTCGGACGCCGCCATCAGCAACGTGTTGACCAGCGCGATCGCGGTGTAGGCGAGGATGATGCCGAGGACCGCCAGCAGCCCGAGTCGGCTGGCTGAGCCGCGGCGGTCGCCGCCCTCATCCGCCCATCGCGCCTTGGTGAGCGCCCGTGCGTTGTGCCCCGCGGTGGCCTGCTCCAGCATCGCCTGAACGGTCGTCCGGGACGCGCCGGGCCGCAGCTTCACATAGGCCGTGGTCACGGGCGCGGAGAAGGCGTGCGCCGGTGTGATGTAGGAGTCCGCCTGCGCGCCGGCTCCGAGCAGTCCCACCACCGTGAGGGAGACCTCGCTGCCGTCCGCCTGCCACAACTTCACCGTCTCACCGAGCCTCCGCTCCCACGTCTCGGAGACCACGATGGTGCCGTCGTTCAGGCCCGTGAGCGATCCCCCGGCCACCGGCGGGTCCAGCGTGGTCGCGAGCGTGGCCGGGTCGACGGCCTCGGTGGGCCGCCGGATGAGCGCGGTGGCACCCTCGAGGGTGTAGACGCTGGTGGGAGCCACGGGGGCGACGTCCACACCGGGGATCGCGCGAAGGCGCCGCACAAGCTGCCTGTCCAGGCCCGCCGCGCCGGTGGGGAGCACCACGTAGTCGGCCCGGACAGGTGCGGACTCCATGGCCGTCTTCGCGTCGTCCGTCATCGCGGCGGCGCCGAGCAGCGCGGCCGCCAGGCCCACGGCGATCAGCACGGGGGCCGCCGTCGCGGCGGTCTGCCGGGTGGAGGCGGCAGCGGCGGCGGGCACCAGGGTGCCGCCCGCGCCGCGCAGGCGCGCGAGCGGCCCGGCCAGCAGGCGGGTGACCGGTCGGACCACGGCCGGGGCGAGCAGCCCGACACCGGCGACGAGAAGCATCACGATCGGCATGAACGACTTGTCGTTGGACGCCCCGGAGGGGTCGGCGACCGCCGTCACACCCATGCCGACCAGTGCGGCGCCGAACAGTCCGCCTCCCACGATCCACCGGCCCCAGGTCATCGCCCGTGCCTCGACGACCGTCTCACGCATCGCCTCGGCCGGGTGGACGCTCCCCGCCCTGCGGGCGGCCACCGCCACTCCCAGCATCGCGACCGCCACGCCGGTCGTGAACGCGACGACCGACGGCCAGACCGCGTGGCTCGGTGTCAGCCACGCGGGCGCCATCCCCGAAGCGGTCAGCCAGTCCAGGATCGGGCCGGAGGCGAAGGGCCCCGCCACCGCCCCCAGCGCCGACGCGGCCACCGCCACGAAACCCGCCTCGCCGTACACCATGCGGCGCACCTGACGGCGGGTAGCGCCGACCGTGCGCAGCAGGGCGAACTCCCGCCGCCGCTGCGCCACCGCGAACGCGAACGTCGAGGAGACCACGAAGACGGCGATGAACACGGCGAACCCGGCCGCGATGCCGACGATCGTGGCGGCGTTGTTGCGGGCCCGCTCGTCGCCTTCGCGGGTGGGGTCCACTCGGGCACGATCATTCCCGGTGAGCACCACCGCCCTGTCCGCGACGGCGGCGCGCACCTCCTGGGCCGGCCGCCACAGGGCGAGCGCGTCGATCCGCGGCGAGAGCCGCGCGGCCCGGGCGTCGGTGAAGAACACCGTCGCCTGCGGTCCCGCGTCCGTGACCCCCACCACCGTGTACGGCTCGGCGCCATCGGCGGTGACCACCTGGACCCGGTCCCCGACTCCGGCCCCGGCGCTCACCGCGATCTCCTGGTCGGCTGCGGGGGCCCGGCCGGCGAGGAGCCGCTGCGGCACCGTACGCGCGGCGGACCAGGGCCGTCCGACGGAGGCGGGGCCACCGGAGAGCCGGGCGGGGAAGACCCGGTCCACGACCGCTCCGGGCAGGGTGGCGGCGAGGTCCGCGGGCACGCCGCGCGGCTCGGCCAGCGGCGCGCTCTGCGGCCCACGCCAGGTGTCGACGACGAGCCGGTCGTCGGCCACCACCACGACGGGCGCCGCCGCGTACCGCTGCGGGCCCCGGTCGGGCGACCCGACGGTCGTGTCCAGGACCTGGCCCATCGCGGCGATCAGCCCCGCGCCGAGCGCGAGGGCGACGAACGTGCCGACGAACGACGTGAGGCGGGTGCGCAGAGTGGTCAGCGCGATGGTCAGCACGACTCCTCCAGGGCCAGCATCCGGGAGGCCACGACCTCAGCGGTCGGGTCGGCGAGTTCCCCGCAGATCCGGCCGTCGGCCAGGAACACCACACGGTCGGCGTACGCCGCGGCCGCGGGATCGTGGGTGACCATCACGACCGTCTGCGCGTGCCTGTCGACGAGGGAGCGCAGCAGTCGCAACACGTCGCGGCTGGTGTTGGTGTCCAGGGCGCCCGTCGGCTCGTCGCCGAACAGCACGGCGGGCCGGGTCACCAGCGCACGGGCGATGGCCACCCGCTGCTGTTGTCCGCCGGACAGTTCGGCCGGACGGTGGTCCGCCCGGTCCTCCAGCCCCACAGCGGCCAGACTGTGCCGGACCACGTCGTGATCGGGACGGCGCCCGGCGAGACGCATCGGCAGTCCCACGTTCTGCGCCGCCGTCAACGAGGGCAGGAGGTTGAACGCCTGGAACACGAACCCGATCCGGTTGCGCCGCAGCAGCGTCAGCTTCCGCTCGCTCAGCGACGTCAGGTCCGTGCCGCCGACCGTGACCCGGCCCGAGGACGCCTTGTCCAGTCCCGCGGCGCACTGCAGCAGCGTCGACTTGCCCGACCCGGACGGCCCCATCACGGCGGTGAAGGTGCCATGGCGGAAACCGATCGTCACGTCGTCGAGCGCGGTGACTCCGTGGGGATAGAGCTTGGTGACCGACACCAACTCCACCGCGGTGTCGAGGCCCTCCATGAGTTGCACAGCCATCCCGTCCGTCCATGTCAGCGAGGTGCTCGGGACTGGAAAGCTACGGAGACGAATGTCCGTCCGGTATCGGACGAGTGACCAGTCGCGGTCCGGAAGTCGATCTCGATATGGCCGAATCTGATCCTGCTTTTCCGTTCCATGACAGCCACACGACTCACTTGGGGCTAATAACCTGGCGTGTATGCCAACACGGGGGATATTTCGGACAGAGGTAGGTCGAGGCGTCGCGTTGCTCCTGGCACTCGGGGTCGCCGGGGGCGCCCTGGTGGCGGGGATCTCGTTGCCGGCGGTGGGCGGCATCGGCGTCGGGATCGTGACCGCGTCGAACGACCTGGACATCAATCCGGCCGATCTCGTGGAACCTCCGCTGCCCGAGAAGTCGACCGTGGTGGACGCGAACGGTCACCAGATCGCCCAGTTCTACGACCAGTACCGGGTGAGCGTCTCGCTCGACCATGTGGCCGACGTCATGAAGACGGCGATCATCTCGATCGAGGACTACCGCTACTACCAGCACGGGCCGATCGACATCGAGGGAACGGTCCGCGCCCTGTCGAAGAACGTGATCGCGGGTGGCGTGAGCCAGGGGGGCTCCAGCATCACCCAGCAGTACGTCAAGCAGGTGATGCTCAACAAGGCCACGACCAAGGAGGAGCAGGAGGAGGCCCTCCAGCCGAGCTACGGTCGCAAGCTCAGCGAACTCCGGTACGCGATGGGCATGGAGCGGAAGTACACCAAGGACCAGATCCTGGAGAAGTACCTCAACATCGCCTACTTCGGCGCGGGGGCCAACGGGATCGAGGCCGCGGCCAAGCGGTTCTTCGGAGTGTCGGCGTCCAAGCTGAACCTGACCCAGGCGGCGACGCTGGCGGGAGCCGTACAGCAGCCCAACAGCACCGACCCCTCGGCCGGGAAGAAGAGCCAGGACCGGCTGCTGGCGCGGCGCAACACCGTGCTCGACCGGATGGCCGAGCTCAAGAAGATCACCCCGCAGCAGGCCGCGGCGGCCAAGAAGAAGCCGCTCGGGTACAAGGACACCCCGCTCCCCGGCGGATGCGAGTCCAGCAAGTACCCCTACTTCTGCATGTACGTGCGCGCCGACATCCTCACCAACCCCGCGTTCGCCGCCTTCGGCAAGACGGCCGACACCCGCGACCAGTTCCTCAAGCGCGGCGGCCTGACCATCAAGACCACGCTCGACCCGAAGATGCAGGCCGCGGCGGACAAGGCGATCAAGGACCGCGTCTACGCCACCGACAACCCGGTCGCGTCCGAAGCACTCGTCGAGCCGGGGACCGGCCAGATCAAGGCCATGGCCGCCAGCCGGAAGTACGGCACCAACAAGCGCAAGAAGCAGATCTCCTACAACGTGGTGGCCAACGTCGCCCACGGCGGCGGCACGGGCTTCCAGGCCGGATCGACCTTCAAGGTGTTCACGCTGCTCACCGCGCTCAAGCAGGGCTGGAAGCTCAATGACGGGATCCAGAGCCCCGCGGGCTACACCGCGCCCGGCTACGCCGCCTTCAAGAACTGCAAGGGCGAGAGCATCGGCGACCCGACCCACACCGTCACCAACGACGAGGGGTCGGGCGGGTTCAAGACCCTGCAGACCGGCACCTGGGAGTCGGTCAACACGTTCTTCGTGTCGCTTGAGCAGCGGGTCGGCCTGTGCAACGTGGTCAAGACCGCCAAGTCGCTGGGCATCAAGCGCGCCGACGGCCAGCCGCTGCAGGAGTACGAGACCTTCACGCTCGGCATCAACGAGATGGACCCGGTGACCCTCGCCACCGCCTACGCGACCATCGGCGCGCGCGGCATGTACTGCCCGCCCCAGGCCGTCACCGCGATCACCGACCGCAACGGCAAGACCACGACGTACAAGCCGAAGTGCAAGCGGGAACTGGACCCCGAGGTCGCCGACGCCGCCGCGAACATCCTCACGGGAGTCTTCGGCCCTTCGGGCACCATGAGCGCCGTCGGCGGCATCGGCCGCGACGCCGCCGGCAAGACCGGCACCAGTGACGACTCCTCGACCGCGTGGTTCGCCGGATTCACCCCCGACCTCGCCGGCGCGGTGAGCCTGGGCGACCCCCGCGGAGCGGCCACCCACAAGCTGAACAACGTGACCATCGGCGGCACCACGTACGGCTCGGTGTTCGGTGCGGACATCTCCGGCCGGATCTGGAAGTACACCATGATCGATGCCCTGAAGGGCATCAAGGCCACGGACTTCACCCCGGTGAACACCGCACGCTTCGGCGGCTGCGGCAACAGTTGCGCGCCCAGGAACGAGGAGCCGGAGCACGAGGGCGGTCCCGAGAATCCGGACGGCAAGCCCGGCGGTCCCGGCGGCGGTCCCGGCGGACCCAACGGCGGTCAGGCGACCGGCGGCCCCAAGACCGACGGCACCGCCGGCTGACACGACGGAGCGGTGAAAAGGAGGGCGGGCGTCGACGACGCCCGCCCTCCGTGTTTTCCGTGTCTCCGTGTTTTCCGTGTCTCCGTGTTTTCCGTGGTTCCTCTCGTTTTCCGTGTCCTCTTCCGTACGGCTTCCGTACGGCTTCCGTACGGCGACTCCCGCGTACGGGGGACCCCACCGATGCGCGGGAGACGGACCCCCCTCCTGAGAGGGAGCGGCGAAATGGCTCTCTTCGGCGATGCCCTTTGAGCTGGAGAAATCCACCATTGAGGCGTTAAGGAAACCGCTGAGGGAGTCCCCAGAATGAACCCCAGAATCGCGTTCGTCGCAGCACCCCTGCTCACCATGGCCTACGGAGTGATCCGGATTCTCGACGGGCTGGACGGCAGCCGGGGCCCCGGCCTCGCCTGGACCACCGGTCACCTCGCCTTCCTGGGCGCCCTGACCATGTTCGTCGTGACCTTCGTGCACATGCGTCGGATGGCTGGAAGCAACACCTTGTCCACAGTGAGCGCCACGATCGGGATCGTCGGCATCCTGTCGCTCAGCGCACAGTTCGTCATCGACATGATCGTCGGCTTCCTCTCGGCCGACCACGCCGCCATGGGCGTCCATTTCGAACGCATCCAAGCCGTTCCCGGCGTCCTGTTCGCGGTCTACACCGTCGTCCCGGTCTTCTTCTTCATCGGCCAGTTCGCGCTCGCCACCCAGCTCGCCGTCCAGCGTCGCGTCAAGGCCTGGACGTCGGTCCTGGTCCTGCTCGACTGCGTCGTGCCGAACCTCGACAAGGACCTCATGCCGCTCGGCGCCCTCTTCCTGCTCGTCGCGTTCATCCCGCTCGCCGGCCTGGTCTCCCGCACCGCCGGGCCCGCTCCCGTCGCCGCGTGACGAACACCTTTTGGGCGGCCCGTCCCCGGGCCGCCCCGTCGGCGTTTTCGCCGGCTCCGCGTACTGAATGGTCCGGAAGAGGGGGAAAATTGAGCCTCGTGTCCGCTTTGCCGTTTCTCGCCCCGGCGCACAGCCGGTTGCGTTCCCTCCCCCCGCTGGGGGTGGACGCGGCGCTCGCCGTACTGGTGCTGGTCGTGCAGATGTGGCCGCTCCTGTCCCGGTCGAATCCCTCCGGCGGACCATGGGACCGGTGGGGCTACGTGGTGGTGGTCGCCTCCGCCGTACCGATCGTCTGGAGACGCCGGGCGCCGGTGACCGCGCTGCTCGCCAGCGTCATCGCGACCTCCCTCTACGACCTGGCGGACCAGGTCGCCGCACAACCGATCTGGTACGGCGGTCTCATCGCGCTCTACACCGTCGCGGCCTACTCGCCACCAGTGCGCCGCGTGGTCGTCCTGGTCGTCACCACTGGCGGCGGCCTGCTTCTGGTCGGCTCCTCGGACACCGCGCTGCGCGGCATCGTGCTGTTCGTCGCCGCGTACGCCGTCGGCCGCGCCTCCGCCGCCTCCCGCGCGTACGCCGCGGCGCTGGAGGAGCGAGCCGTCCAACTGGAACACGAACGCCGGGCCGAGGCCGAGCGGTCGGCCGAGCGCGAGCGGGCCCGGATCGCCCGGGACATGCACGACATCCTCGCCCACGCGGTCAGCCTCATGGTGGTGCAGGCCGAGGCGGGCCCCGTCGTGGTCAGGAACGATCCCGCCCGCGCGGAGGCTGCGTTCGACGCGATCGCCGCAGCGGGCAGGGACGCCATGGTCCAGCTCCGCCGCATGCTGAGCGCGCTCAAGGAGGACACGGGCCCGCGAGCACCGCAGCCGACCCTCGACGACCTCGCCGGGCTGTCCGACCAGGTCGCAGGCACCGGGCTCGACGTGGTCTTCTCCTCGTCCGGTGAGCCGAGGCCGTTGCTCCCCGACATCGAGGTGGCCGCCTACCGGGTGGCGCAGGAAGCCCTCACGAACATCGTCAAGCACGCCGGCGCCACCCGCGCCGACATCCGGCTCATCTGGCAGGACGACACACTCATGATCAGCATTACCGACGACGGCCGGGGTTCGGACACGTCCTTCCCCTCCGGCGGGAACGGCCTGATCGGCATCCAGGAGCGCGCGAGCGCCCTGGGCGGCTCGGCGACCGTGGGTCCCCGCTCCGACGGGCCGGGCTTCCAGGTGCTCGTACGGCTCCCGCTCGCGGAATCGGTGCCGGCATGACCGTGAGGGTGGTGGTCGCCGACGACCAGGAGCTGGTGCGCGCCGGGTTCAGCATGATCCTCGACGCCCAGGCCGACATCGAGGTGGTCGCCGAGGCGGGCGACGGGGCCGAGGCCGTCGCCGCGGTCCGCGAACACCGGCCTGACGTGCTGCTCCTCGACATCCGCATGCCCACGATGGACGGAATCGAGGCCGCCGGCATCGTGTCCGCGGAGACCGACTGCCGAGTGGTCATGTTGACGACCTTCGACCTGGACGACTACGTCTACGACGCCTTGCGTGCGGGCGCGAGCGGGTTCCTGCTCAAGGACGTACGTCGTGACGATCTCGTCCACGCGGTGCGGGTGGTGGCGGCGGGAGACTCACTCCTCGCCCCGTCGGTCACCAGAAAGCTGATCGCCGAGTTCACCTCCAGGACCGTCGCCCGCCCCTTCGCACCGTCCACGGAACGGCTCGCCGTACTGACGGCGCGCGAGCAGGAGACACTCCGGATGATCGCGCGCGGCCTGTCCAACGCGGAGATCGCCGTCGAGATGGTGCTCAGCGAGCACACGGTCAAGACGCACGTCAGCAACGTCCTCACCAAGCTCGGGCTGCGCGATCGGGTGCAGGCGGTGATCGCGGCCTACGAGACCGGCCTCACTGTCCCCGGCGGGTAGCCCCGGAGGAACAGGAGGCGATTGTTCTTTTTCGTCCGGAATTCTCACATTCTTAATGGCTCTAATACCTGGTTGCCGAAATGACGGTCTCGACGGGTAATCTCTAGATCGTTCTGGCGCGTCCAACCGCACGGACCCGATGAGCGTGCCCCTGACCCGGTGGAACCCTCGCGTCCGCATCGCCCTTTCACCCCTTCATGGAGATCAAAAGTCAGTGAGAAGCACCACCCCCCTCTCCGCGGTGCTGACGGCGGCGCTGTCCGCCTCCATACTGGTCGCGCCTTCAGCGGCCCTCGCCTCCGACGCGTCGACGACGGCCGTCCCCGCGCCGGCCTCGGCACGGGCGACCGGCGTCGTCTACAGCCGGACGATCCGAGCCGTCGATCAGAAGGTCACTCCGTCCAAGCTCGACTTCCTGCACCCGCGGGTGACCGCGACCGGCAGGCTCCTCCGGACCGACCCCACCACCGGAATCGAGGGGCCGCACCAGTCAGCGGGCGTTTGGCTGTGGATCGACGGCTCCATGGCGGGATACACGACCACCGAGGCCGACGGGAGTTACCGGCTCACCGCGATGCCGCTCAATCCGGGTAAGCCCATGACCATCAGCGTCAAGGCGTACGACCCCGACGTGGCGAGCGGGAATTTCGTCACCTTCAATTCGGTCACCGTGCCCTCCACGGTCAACAAGACCCGGATCAGGTTGGACAAGCCGACCCAGCGGTTCAACTACGGGACGAAGCTCACGATTCGCGGGGTGGTCGAATTCCTCGACGGTGCGACCTGGAAGCCCGCCCCCGGCGTCTCCGTGGAGTACGACTTCCACACGAAGAGCAAGTCGCGCTCAGACGGCCGTTTCAGCGTCACCCTCCCCAACCTCATCAGCGACGACGGACCCTGGACCGTAGAGACCACCTCGTACGCGACCATGGACTACGAGCCGAGTCCCTTCCTCGCCCCGGCCAAGGCGACGGTCAAAGTCGACGTCGTCAACAAGGTGTTTCTCTGCCTGTGCTACAGCAGGCTCAACAGATTCTCCCAATTGGAGATCGAGGGCAGCTTTTCCACCAGCGGCATCAAGCAGCCGCCGAGCCGCAAGGTCTATCTCCAGCAGTCGAGCAACGGCAAGACCGGCTGGAAGACCGTCGGCTCGATCACGCCCAGTAAAATGGGCGGCTTTCTGCCGAAAGTGCCGGTCCCTCATCCCAAGGGCTACTGGCGGCTGTATTTCCCCGCCCAGACCGACTTCCTGGCGGCCTACAGCAGAGTCGTCCACCATTCCCGCGTCGAGACCCGGATCACCGGCTTCAACGCCTCACCGGAGCCGGTTCGCAAGGGCCGCGCCATCACCGTGAAGGGCACGCTGCAGAAGCTTTCCGGCAGCAGGTTCGTCCATATGACCAAGCGCCGGGTCGACTTCTACTTCCAGGCCAAGGGGAGCAAGACCGCCAAGTACATGGGAAACACCGTCATCAATTCCAAGGGCCAGTTCAGCAAGAAGTTCGTTGCGGTGAAGGACGGCAGCTGGAGCGCGACCTGGGAGACTTTCAGCTCGACGTACGTCAACGCCCACAGCATCAAGGACTACGTCGACGTGCGCTGACCCGAGTCGGGAACCGATCACGTCGGGCCGGTGCCGTTCGGGTGCCGGCCCGGCACCTTCGGTCCGCTACGGCGCCCGCAGCCGTTTCATCGCGGAGCTGGGCAGGGGCGGCTGGGAAATGGTGAGCGCCGCGTATCCCGACCACTCTCCGGTCGTGCTCTGGTTCAAACGGCCGATAGAGAACTGAGGTGTCCACGCCTCACCCGGGCGCCCCAGGCCTGGTGACCGCCCGGGCCAGCCGGGTCGCCACGTCGGCGGTCACCGGGGAGCGGGCGATCAGAATCCGGTACCACATCAGCCCGTAGATCTGGTCGATCGTCATTTCCAGGTCGGTTTCGGCCGGCAGTTCCCCGCGGTCCAGACCTCGGACAAGGAGGCCGCGGAGTTCGTTTCTCCGGGCGGAGATGAATTCGCGCATTCCGTCGGCGGCCACGGTGTCCCGCATGGCTTCGGCCATGAGGCCGCGCAGCAGGGGAGCCACCTCGTCCACCGCACGGAAGGTGTCCGCGAGGAAGGCCTCGAGGTCCGTGGTGAGTGCGCCGGTGTCGGGGACGGTCACCTCTTTCTGAGCGCGCTCGACCGTCGCCTCCAGCAGCACCGCGCCCTTGGACGGCCACCATCGATAGATCGTGTGCTTGCTGACGCCCGCGGCCTGGGCGATGGCGTCGATCGAGACCGCCATGCCGTCCGGACCGGCGAGCAGTTCCGCGGCGCGGTCCAGCACGGCCTGGCGCACCGCGGGATTGCGCCGGCGTCCCGTGTGAGGACGGGGCGCGACAGGCTCACGAGCGAGTTCGGGCGACACGTGCCGACCCTACCATTTGACGAAACCATGAGTTCCGGCAAAGCTTTGACGGAACCTATGGTTTCGTCAACTGCTCGAACGTCGCACACACGGGGGATGCGATGGATCTGAATCTGCGCGGCAGACGCGCGCTCATCACCGGCTCCTCGAAGGGCATCGGCGCCGCGACCGCGGAAGCGCTGGCCGAGGAGGGCTGCGACCTGCACCTCGCGGCCCGCAACGAGTCCGCGCTCGACGACCTCTCGCGCCGTCTGCGTGCCGCCCATTCCGTCGACGTGTCCGTGCATCCGGTCGACCTGCGGCGGCCGGAGGATCTCGAGCGCCTGGCCGGTGACGTGCCGGATCTCGACATCCTGGTCAACAACGCGGGCGACATCCCCGGCGGGTCCCTCGACATCATCGACGGGAAGGCGTGGCGGCACGGCTGGGACCTCAAGGTCTTCGGCTACGTCGATCTCACGCGCCTCGTCTACGCGCGGATGAAGGCCCGCGGACGCGGGGTGATCATCAATAACATCGGCAACGCCGGAGAGCGGGTCGACTCCAACTACATCGCCGGCAGTTCCGGCAACGCGGCCCTCATGGCGTTCACCAGGGCCCTGGGCGGGCGCAGCCTGCACGACGGCATCCGCGTGGTCGGCGTGAACCCCGGACCGGTGGCGACAGAGCGGATCCTCACCCTCCTCGAAAAGCGCTCGGGCGAGAAGAACGCGTACGCCGACCTCATGGCCGGCTACCCGCTCGGCCGGGCGGCGGACCCGCGCGAGATCGCCGACCTCATCGCCTTCCTCGCCTCCGACCGCTCCGCCTACACCAGCGGAGCCGTCTTCACCGTCGACGGCGGCATGTCCGCCGCGGGAGCCTGACCCGCGGCGAATTCGGGCCCCGGGCGCATCCGTGCCGACGATCAGAAGAGGGTCGGCGGCTCGGCCGGAATGGGCTCGGGCAGAGGGTCGACCTCGGGCAGACGCGCCCGCACCTCGTCATGGAAACGACGGGCGAGCGTCAGCGCGTCGGCGTTGTCGGGCGTGTGGATGAACACCGTCGGCGAGCGGCCCTCCCGCAGCCATTCTGTGACCGTGCCGACCCAGGGCCGCCATCCTTCGACCGTGTGCTCGGTGGCGTCCCTGCCGAGATAGCGGACGATCGGGCGGTCGGTGAGCGCGGCCGTCCGGCGTGGCACACGCGGTTTCTTCCCCCACGCGTCACGTTCGGCGTCGCTGGTCGGCGGACTCCGGAAGAGGGTGACGGTGTCGAACGGAATCCACTCCGCCCCGACCCCGGCGAGGACCCTTTCGAGAAGTCCTTCGGATCGCCTGTCGTCGAAGAACGCGCGGTGGCGCACTTCGACGGCGTACCTGTACGTGCGGGGGAGCCGGCGGAGGAATCCCGCCAGCCCGCCGAGATCGGCCGGACCGAACGAGCCCGGCAGTTGGATCCAGAGCGCGTGGGCCCGCGGCCCGAGCGGCTCGATGGCGTCCAGGAACGTACGCAGTTCCTCGTCCGCGCCGTTCAGCCGCCGCTCATGCGTGATCGACCTGGGCAGCTTCACCACGAGACGGAAGTCCGGGGCGGTCTGCCGCGCCCACGACTCCACGGCGCTTCTCGCGGGGATCGCGTAGAACGTCGTGTTCCCCTCCACCGCGTTGCACCAGGTGGCATAGGCCCGCAGGCGCTCCCCTGGGGGAAGCGGATGGGGCAGCAGACGCCCCTGCCACGGCGCGTGCGTCCACATCGCGCAGCCCACGTGTAATTTCATGACCGGTCCAGCGGAGCAGGAAGAGGCACGCGGACACCGTAGCGTCGCCGGGATCACCGATATCCGCCGACGTCGCTCTCCAAAATGGATCGCGCGGGCGGCCGCCCTGCGGGTTTCATGGCGCCGTGCCCATTTCGTGTGGAAGGCGGGGCGGATGAGTTTCAAGCTGGAGGCGCCGGTCCTGGAAGGTGCGCTCGTGCGCCTGGAGCCCCTGGACCATCGTCATGCGCCGGACCTGGCCGTGGCGGCGGAGGAGGATCGACAGTCGTACGGGTTCACCTGGGTGCCCAGGGCCGATGAGGTCGCCCAGTACATAGACGCGCAACTCGCCCGTGCCGCGACGGGACGGCTCGCCCCGTACGCGCAGGTGGCCAAGTCGACGGGGCGCGCGGTCGGGGCCACGTCCTACTGGGATCCGCGGATGTGGCCGGCGGAGGACCGCCTGTGCGCCGTCGAGGTCGGGTTCACATGGCTGGCCACGTCGGCTCAGGGCACCGGACTGAACGCCGAAGCCAAGCTGCTGTTGTTCGGCAACGCCTTCGAGAACTGGGACGTGGCACGTGTCGATCTGAAGACGGACGCACGCAACCAGCGGTCTCGCGCCGCGATCGAAAAAGCGGGCGCACGGTTCGAAGGGGTGCTGCGGAACTGGTCGCAGTCGTGGGCGCCGGGAGAGGAGGGCCGGCTCCGCGACAGCGCGGTTTACTCGATCATCGCGACGGAGTGGCCGGACGTTCGGTCACAGCTGGAACAGCGGTTGACCAGGGTGCTGGAGCGCTCATAAGCCGGAGCCACGCAGCCCTCTACCGGCCACAATCACGGCTATTCGCTTAAAGTGCTACGCCCTACCCGAATTGGCAATTCACGCCTGGCGAGAGCCTCCACAATTACTCACAGGTATGACTTGCTCACCATGTGTGCCCGTGGAATGATTCGTATAGACGTTCGAATCTTTTGTTCGGGGGTGGGGTGGG
>NZ_BONV01000018.1 GCF_016862895.1 Planotetraspora kaengkrachanensis
ACACCAGCCGGAACACCAGCCGGAACACTGGCCGAAACACCGGCCGGAACGCGGGAGGGCCCATCAACCACCCCACGCGAACATGATCCCCACTCCGGGAGAGGCTGAGCTGACACAGCCAGGGATGACGGCTGCCCAAGATTCACGTGCACATATGGTTCCGCTCGTAGATAATCCAGAACGGGACTAGTCGGTATGCTGGGGACATGACCGCCATGACACCCGCACGCACCGAGCCGGACCTGTCGTTCCTCCTCAACCACACCGGCCACGTCCTGCGCACCCAGATGGCGGAGGCGCTCGCTGAGATCGGGCTGACGGCACGGATGCACTGCGTGCTGGTGCACGCCCTCGAACAGGAGCGGACGCAGATCCAGCTCGCCGAGATCGGCGACATGGACAAGACCACGATGGTCGTCACCGTCGACGCCCTGGAGAAGGCGGGGCTCGCCGAGCGCCGCCCGTCGAGCACGGACCGCAGAGCCCGGATCATCGCGGTCACCGAGAAGGGGGCGCAGGTCGCGAGGCAGAGCCAGGAGATCGCCGACGGCGTTCATCGGGCGGCCCTGGCCTCGCTGCCGGACGACGAGCGCGAGGTGCTGATCCGGGCCATGAATCGCCTGGTTAACGGGCATCTGGCCACTCCCGCCGAGACCCCGCAGGGGATCCGGCGGGCACGGCAGCGCGCCAAGTAGGGCCGCACGCGGTCGAGTACGGGTCTCAACGGAGGCCCCTCGGCGGCACGCGAGCGTGAACCGATCCGAGCACATTCATCCCGCCTCAGTCCGGGCTAGTAAAAGTGATATCACTTTGCTAGATTCGCGATAGACCTCGATTCGCGATGGACACAGAGGAGGAGCCATGACAGATACGGACGTCGCCGTCGACATGCCCACCCCACGGACCGGCGAGCGGCCGGCACGGGCGGCCTCAGGCTGGTCGATGCTGGTGCTGGCCCTTGTGGGCCTGCTGGCCTCAGCAGCAGCCATCGCGCTGGGAATCGTCCTGGCGGTCCAGGGCAGCGGCGGCGCGGGCGTGGCCCTGATCCTCGCCGGAACGCTGCTCCTCCTGGCGGCCGCCACCGTCCTCACCGGACTCACCGCGGTCGCGCCCGGGGAGGCCCGCGTGATCCAGTTGCTCGGGCGCTACAAGGGCACGGTCCGCGACCCCGGCCTGCGGTTCGTCGTCCCGTTCACCCAGAAGCGGCGCGTCTCGACCCGGATCCGCAATCACGAAACCGACATCACCAAGGTCAACGACGCCGACGGCAACCCGATCGAGATGGCCGCGGTGGTGGTGTGGCAGGTCGAGGACACGGCGAAGGCGGTCTTCGAAGTCGACGACTTCGTGGAGTTCGTCGCCTTCCAGACGGAGACCGCGGTGCGCCACATCGCGGGCAGCTACCCCTACGACGCGCACGACGACATGCTCTCCCTACGGCAGAACGCCGACGAGATCACCGGCCGGCTGTCGGCCGAGATCCAGGCGCGGGTGGCGTCGGCCGGAGTCAAGGTCATCGAGTCGCGCATCACCCGCCTCGCGTACGCCCCCGAGATCGCACAGGCGATGTTGCGCCGGCAGCAGGCCGGAGCGGTCGTCGCGGCCCGCCAGCGGATCGTGGACGGCGCCGTCGGCATGGTCGAGGCCGCCCTGTCCCGCCTCGACGAGCACAACGTGATCGAACTGGACGAGGAGCGCAAGGCCACGATGGTCAGCAACCTGCTGGTCGTCCTGTGCGGTGATCGCGACGTGCAGCCCGTGGTCAACACCGGCTCCCTCTACCAGTAACCGTGGCGACCGAACGCAAGAGCATCCTGCTCCGGCTGGATCCCGCGGTGCACGACGCGCTGGCCCGGTGGGCCGGCGACGAACTGCGCAGCACCAACGCACAGATCGAGTTCCTGCTCCGCCGCGCGCTGTCCGAGGCGGGACGACTCCCCGGCGGCGCGGGACGCATCCCCCGGCGCGGGCGGCCCCCCAAGACATCCGCCCAGGCGGAGACCATGTCCGCAGAAGGCACGACGGCGTCCGAGACCGGAGCGCCGCCCGACGACGACTGAGAGAAGGCAGTCCCGTGGACACTCCCGGTTCCCTGGCCGCGCAGCTCTACCTCCTCAACTACGACGCACGCAAGGAGCGGGTGGTGACGCCCATGCGGTTCCCCTACCTGCTCCGTGCGGCGGCGCTCACCGATCTGCTCCTCAGCGGGCGGATCGCCGACGACAAGGGCAAGGTGCGGGTCGTACGTGAGGACGGACTCGCCGATCCGGTCCTGGACGGCCTGCTGCGCCAGATCGCCGAGTCGCGGCCCCGGTCGTGGCAGCACTGGATCAGCAAGGATCACCATGCGACGGTCCGGGCGGTCCGCGACGAACTGGAGACCGAGCGGTGGGTCCGAGTCGAACTGAACCGGCCGTTTCTGATCTTCAGCAGGAGCTTCGTCCGGGTGCGGGACACGCGTGTGGTCAAGCGGCTCGCGGCACGGGTCTCCGCCGCTCTGACCGATCCGCTGTCCCGCGTGGACGAGCGGGACGCCGCCCTCGTCGCGCTGGCGGCCGCGGGCGAGGTCGGCACGGTGCTCCCCCGAGCGAAGCGACGTGCGTACAAGCAGCGCATCACCCAGCTCACCGACCGGGGTGGTCCGGCGACGCCGGCGCTGCGCAAGGTCATCCGGCAGCTCCACGCGACGACCGCCGCCGTCGCCGGGGGTGGCGGCTGAACACGTCAAGGGGCACGTCCATGGGGGTACGTGCGCGAGAGCGAGGGGTTTCTGGTCTTTCATCCCTTTGCCGACGGGTCACTAAATTTGTCCTGGACCCGCAAGCAGGATGACCGGCCTCGGGGGAGGTCATCATGAGCGTCAACGGCCAGAAGGTCGCGGTCATCACCGGCGCCTCGCAGGGCATCGGAGCCGGCCTGGTCACCGCCTACCGCCACCTCGGTTTCGCCGTCGTCGCGACCTCGCGCACCATCCCCCCCTCTGACGACGCCTCCGTCGTCACCGTCCCGGGCGACCTCACCGATCCCACGACCGCGCAGCGCGTCATCGACGCCGGCGTCGAGCTGTTCGGCCGCATCGACACCCTGGTCAACAACGCCGGGGTGTTCGTGAGCAGGCCCTTCACCGACTACACCGAGGCGGACTTCGCCTTGTTCACCGGCGTGAACCTCGCCGGGTTCTTCCACATCACCCGGCGCGCCATTCCGCACATGCTCACCCAGGGCGCCGGCCACGTCGTCACCATCACCACCAGCCTGGTCGACCACGCGGAATCGAAGTTGCCGTCCGCTCTGGCCTCGCTGACCAAGGGCGGCCTGCAGTCCGTCACGAAGTCTCTGGCCATCGAGTACGCCGCCCGCGGCATCCGCGTCAACGCCGTATCACCTGGCCACATCAAGACGCCCCTGACCCCCGCGGAGTCGTACGGCATGCTCGCCGCCCTGCTCCCGGTCGGCCGAATGGGAGAGGTGGGCGACATCGTCGACGCGGTGATCTATTTGGAGACCGCCCCGTTCGTCACCGGCGAGATCCTGCACGTCGACGGCGGCATGAGCGCCGGTCACTGAACCGCCGCTCCACTTCAGGGGAATTGAGAGTCATCATGCGTACATGGCTGATGACGGAACCTTGACGTGGACCAGTAAGAGCTTCGGTTTTGGATTCATGACAGGGTGCGGATGTTTCCCCGTCGCCATGATCCTCTGCATGATCTTGAGCCTGGTCACCCCGCTGGGGAGTACGTGGCTGTTCGTCGTCCTGGCACTCATGATGGTCATCGGTGCCGTGATCGGCGTCGTGGGCGAACGGACGGAGGTGCACACGGCCGAGTTCACCCGCAGACAGGTTCGCCTCGTGAGCAAGACCGTCACCCGCACCGTGGACGTCGCCGACCTGTCCTCGTTGACGGTGGAGCACTCCGGCGACGTCGATGACGGCTACGACGAGACGACATTAGGAGTGATCTGGCCGGGCGGGACCGAGAAGGTCCGCGGCGTTCATGATCCGGCACTGGCCTCGTCCCTCACCGAACTGCTCGGACCCGGAGTCGCGGTCGAGGAGAAGTGGGAGGAACTGCGCCCGTCGCTCGGCACCGCCTGATCAGGAACCGGTTCAGCGGGAGCGGTCGGTTCGCCGGCGTCAGGCGCCCTTACGCCGGTCGGCGTCGGCGATCATGTCGAGGGACAGACGCCAGAGCCGTACGGCGGCGCCGGGGTCGACGGCGTACGACGCGAACCCGCGACGCAGTCCAGGGGCGTGCGGGGCCGCTTCCTCGCAGTCCTCGAAGTACCGCCCGGTCACGCCTTCGACGAGAGGCGAGGCGGCAAGGAGGGTCGAGGTGGCCGCCCCCTGGGAGATGTCCTTGACCGACACGCCGTCACTGGATCCGGGCTCGAACGACGCGGGCGGCGTGGACATGTGCCGCGACAGTCCGGTGCCCCAGATCCGGCCGGGGTTGAGCGCGTTGACCACGATGCCGTCCTCGGCCCAGCGCCTGGCGGCTTCGACGGCGAACAGGATGTTCGCGGTCTTGGACTGGCTGTAGGCCTTCCATTCGTCGTACGGGTTCTCCTCGAAGTTGGGGTCGTCCCAGATGACGTCCCCGTTGATGTGGCCCACGGAGCTCACGACGACGACGCGAGCATGACCGGCGGCCGCGAGGGCGTCGTGCAGTCCCAGGGCGAGGGCGAAGTGACCGAGGTGGTTGGTGGCGAACTGCATCTCCCATCCCTCGGCGGTGCGCCGCTCGGGGACGGCCATGACGCCGGCGTTGGCGACCAGGATGTCGAGCGGGCCCCGCCATGAGGCGACGAAGGCGTCGATCGAGTCGCGGACCGACAGGTCGAGGTACGCGGCGCGCACGCGGGCGTCGCCCGTGGACGCCACGATGTCGGCGGCGGCCTTCTCGCCTGCGGCGACGTCGCGGACCGCCAGGGTGACATCGGCGCCGGCCTTGGCGAGCGCCCGCGCGGTCTCCACTCCGATTCCCGACGACGCTCCGGTCACGACTGCCTGCTTACCGAACAGATCGACGCCCTCGACGGTCTCCTCGGCCGTCGTTGCGGGCCCGAACGGGGTCGTGACGCGTGGTGTGTTCATGCTGACGTCCTTCTCATACGATTAATCGGAGCCGGGTCCGGTTAGCTCAACATAACCGGACCCGGCTCCGGTTGCAACGCGGGGTGGACCCGCGGAAAGGGATCAATGGACACGACGGACCCCAGACAGCCCCGCGCCGACGCCCGGGCCAACCGGGAACGGCTCCTCGACGTCGCGACCCGAGCGTTCGCACGCGAAGGCCCCGGCGCCTCGCTGAAGGCCATCGCGAAGGAGGCCGGCGTGGGGATCGGCACGCTGTACCGGCACTTCCCCACCCGCGAGGCCCTCATCGAGTCCGCGCACGCGAGTGAGCTCGCGCGCGTCTGCGATTCCGCGAATGAGTTGCACGGCACGCTCCCCGCGGACGAGGCGTTGCGCGCCTGGCTGGGACGGTGGGTGGACTACCTGACCGCCAAGCACGGCCTCGCGCAGGCGTTGCGCTCCACGACGGCGACCGACACGATCGCCTTCCCCGGCGCCAGGGCCCGCGCGCTCGCCGCCGTGAACCTGCTCCTCGATGCCGGGGTGCGGGACGGAGTGCTCCGGCAGGGCGTCGAGCCGCTCGACGTGCTGGTGGCGGCCAACGGCGCCGCCATGGCGGCCCTGGACCCCGACCAGGTCGGACGTCTCCTCGACTACCTGATGGACGCGTTCCGCGCCCGTGGATAGGCGGCGGCACATCTCCGACGTGTCCACCGAACGGTGGACAACCCGTTCCACCGGTCGTTGGTGCCGCGGAAGCCGTACCGACACGACGCTTGAGGCATGACGACAGCGGTGAGAGTGCGCGGCCTGACCAAGAGGTACGGCGACGTGCAGGCGGTCGGGGGCATCGACCTCGACATCAACGCGGGCGAGGTGTTCGCGATCCTCGGCCCCAACGGGGCGGGCAAGTCCACCACGGTGGAGATCATGGAGGGGTACCGGACCAGGGACGCCGGGGAGGTCAGCGTCCTGGGGATCGACCCGGGCAGGCCGACGCGGGAGTGGCGTTCCCGGATCGGCGTGGTGTTGCAGACGGCGGACGACGTGGCCGAGGCGACCGTGCGGGAGACCGTGCGGCAGTTCGCGGGCTACTACCCCAACGCCAAGGACCCGGACGAGGTGATCGAGCAGGTCGGCCTGACCGACAAGGCCGGCACGCGGATCCGCCGGCTCTCCGGCGGCCAGCGGCGCCGGGTGGACGTGGCGCTGGGGGTGATCGGCGGTCCCGACCTGCTCTTCTTGGACGAGCCGACCACCGGTTTCGACCCGGAGGCGCGCAGGCAGTTCTGGCGGCTGATCGAGAGCATGGCCCACCAGGGGACCACGATCGTGCTGACCACGCACTACCTGGACGAGGCTGAGGCGCTGGCCGACCGGGTGGCCGTGGTCTCCGGCGGCCGCATCGTGGCAGAGGGCGACCCCGCGACCCTGGGAGGCCGGGCGACCGCCAAGGCCAGGGTGGGCTGGGCGGAGGAGGGCGGGCACCGGTCGCATGAGACCGACACCCCGACCAGGACCGTGCTCGAACTGGCCGGCCGTTTCGACGGCGAGGTTCCCGAGCTGACCGTGACCCGCCCCTCGCTGGAGGACGTCTACCTCCAGCTCATCGAGACCCCGTCCTGACCGGCTCCCGCCCTCCCTCCCCGAGGTGATCACCCCATGACCCAGACCGTCACCCGAGCCCCCGCACCGCCTCTCGACCGGCCCCCCTCAGCGATTCGGCTGGGGCTGTCGCGGGCGGCGTTCGAGACCAGGCTGTTCTTCCGCGAGCGGGACGCCGTCATCTTCACCTTCTCGTTCCCGATCGTCCTGCTGCTGATCTTCGGTTCGATCTTCGCCGACGAGCTGGAGGGGACGGGCCTCAACGTCTCCCAGCTCTACGTCGCCGGCCTGCTCGGTTCGGCCGCGATGACGGGGTTCCAGAACCTCGGCATCGGCATCGCGATGGACCGCGACGACGGCACGCTCAAGCGACTGCTGGGCACCCCGCTGCCGCGCAGTTCGTACTTCGTCGGCAGGGCGCTCAACACGCTGTTCGTCTCCTTCTGCCAGGTGGTGATCCTGCTCGTCATCGGCGTGGCCCTGTTCGGCCTGGAGTTGCCGTCCGAGCCGTCCACCTGGGTGACCTTCGTCTGGGTGTTCGTGCTCGGCGTGCTCGGCTCGTCGCTGCTCGGCATCGCCGTCAGCAGCCTGCCGCGGTCGGGCAGGAGCGCGAGCGCGGTGATCACCATGCCGTTCGTGGTGCTGCAGTTCATCTCCGGGGTGTACATCCCCGTGACCCAGCTCCCGTCATGGCTGGTGAACATCGCCTCGGTGTTCCCGCTCAAGTGGATGTGCCAGGGATTCCGCTCGGTCTTCCTCGGTGACGCCGGCGCCACGCTCGAGCTCGCCCGGTCCTACGAGCTCGACCGGGTCGCGCTGGTGCTGGGCGCCTGGGTGGTCGGAGGGCTGCTGTTGTGCCTGACGACGTTCCGCTGGAAGAGCCGCCGCGACGGGTGACCCGGGCATTCGCCGCATGACCGGAACGGGACGAGAGGGGCGCGGGGAAGGTGACAGAGTGATCGTCGTGAGATTTCGCGACATTCCCCCACCGGCTCAGCACGCCTTCATGCGCCTGAACGGATGGGAGTTGCTCTATCTCGTCGCCTTCCTGACCGCCCTCTTCTTCGTGCTCTCCGACGACGCGCTCGGTACGGCCCAGCGGACGGCCGGAACCGTTCTGCTCGTCGCATGCCTCGCGGCGTACGTGCGCCTCGGACGGCGGGCCGTCGGCGTGGGGTACCGGTCGTGGGAGGGCAGGACCTACGTCGTCCTGCTGATCGTGCTGTTCACCCCGGTGGCCATCATGTCGCCGTACACGAGGTTCGTCCTTTTCGCCTTGTGTTCGCAGTGTTACATGATGATCCCGAAGAACCAGGCGCGGATCGCAGTGATCATCTTCAATGTGGCCCCGGGACTGAAGTTCCTCTTCGTCCCGCCCTCGCGGGACGAGCTGACGGCGTTCCTGGGGGTGACGCTCATCGTCCTCGCCTTCGCGCTGACCTTCGGCCCCTGGATCGTCGACATCATCGGCCAGAGCCGGGAGCGGGCCTCGCTCATCCGGGAACTGGAGGCCAGGCGCGCCGAGGTGGACAGGCTGTCGGCGGAGCGCGGGGCCCTGGCCGAGCGCGAACGGCTGGCGGGGGAGATCCACGACACCCTCGCCCAAGGGTTCACCAGCATCATCATGCTGCTGCAGCAGCCCGACTCCCGGCGGATCGAGCTGGCCGTACAGACCGCGCGTGAGAACCTGGCCGAGGCGCGCGCGCTGATCACCGAGCTGGGCCCGGCGCCGCTGTCGAGCGCCACCCTCGCCGAGGCGCTCGCGCGGATCACCGCACAGTTCGGTGAGGAGCTTTCCGTGTCCGTCGCCTTCGAGGTCCGGGGCGAGTCCAGGGCGACCCCCACCAAGGTCGACGTCGTCCTGCTGCGCGCGGCGCAGGAGGCACTGGCCAACGTGCGCAAGCACGCCCGGGCCGGCGCCGTCACGGTGACGCTCGAATACACACCGGAGACGGCCGTGCTGACCCTCCGCGACGACGGCGTCGGCCTGGATCCCTCCACCGCCGAGGGATACGGCCTGCGCGGCATGCGCGCCCGGGTCGAGCAGGTGGGCGGTGCCCTCACACTGACCAGTCCGCCGGAGGGGGGCACGGTCCTTTCCGCCGTCGTCCCCACGGACCGGCTCGAGCAGGGAGCGTGACGGTGCTACGACTGATGATCGTCGACGACCATCCCGTGGTCCGCGAGGGCCTGCGGGGAATGCTGGAGGCCGACCCCGGGGTCACCGTCGTGGGGGAGGCGTCGTCGGGGGACGAGGCGGTGGTGCGCGCCGCGGAGCTGCGCCCCGACGTGATCCTGATGGACCTGCGCATGCCGAACGGGGACGGGGTGAGCGCGACCGCGGGCATCCTCGCCGCCCGGCCGGAGAGCAGGGTGATCGTGCTGACCACCTACGAGACCGACCAGGACATCGTCCGGGCGGTCGAGGCCGGAGCCACCGGATACCTGCTGAAGGACACCTCCCGAGGCGACCTGCTGGCCGCGATCTTCTCCGCGGCGCGCGGCGAGACCGTGCTGTCGCCGGCCGTGGCGACCCGGCTGGTCACCCGGATGAGGGCGCCCGCGGCCGAGTCGCTGTCGCCGCGCGAGGCCGAGGTGCTCTCGCTGGTGGCCGAGGGGCTGACCAACGCGGAGATCGGAAAGACGCTGTTCATCAGCGAAGCCACGGTCAAGACCCATCTGCTGCGGGCGTTCGGCAAGCTCGGCGTGTCCGACCGCACCGCCGCCGTCACCGCGGCCCTCGACCGGGGGTTCATCAGCCGGCAGAACCGGTCTTCGTGACTCCGGGATACGAACACGGCACCGGCCGCCGGGGCCGTCCGTCCGTCACCACGTGCCGGCGTCACCCGGGAAGTCGATCCGCATGACCACCCGCCGGGTGGTGGGGCGGCCGACCTCCTTGAACCCGGCCTCCTCGAAGACCTGGCGGGCGCCCACGTGCATTTCACCCCAGGTGATGACCTTTCCCGGCGGAGCGGTCATCGGATAGGCCTCGATCGCCCTGGCCCCCCGCTCGCGGGCGAAGTCGATCGCGGCCCGGGCGAGAGGATAGGTGAGGCCGCGGCCGCGGTGTCCCTTCCTGACCACGAAGCAGGTCACCGCCCAGACTCCGTCGTCGTCCTTGTCCTCGTCCCTGCCGGTCCACGGAACGCGACTGGTGCGCAACTTGGGGTACGCCGTGCGGGGCTCGACCGCGACCCACCCGGCGGGTTCGTCGCCGACGTAGGCCACGAGCCCGCTGGTGGCCGGCGCGTCCGGGTCGCCGCAGGCGGTCTGCGCCCGGAGCATCGCGGTCCGCTCCTCCTGCGTGGAGTCGCGCCATATCCAGCCGGCGACCTTGAACCGCTGGCACTGGCATCGGCCCGCGTCCGTGGTGCCGAAGATCGCGGCGATGTCCTCCCACGACGCCTCGTTGGCGGGGACGACGGTCAGCCGCTCGGCCGGGATCGGTGACGGCTCGTCGGCTGTGATGTCCAGGTCGGTCATGGTCCGCATGTTAGGTTCCGTTCCGGATGTTCTGCTTCCGGAATGCGAGGGATGCCGTGAACTCCGACACGAGCCCCACGGCACGGGCGCTCCTGGCCCTGGAGCTGGTCCAGGGCAGCCCGGGCATCACCGCGGACCGGCTGGCCGACAAGCTCGGCGTCTCGGAGCGGGCCACCCGGAGGTACGTGGGCATCCTCCGTGAGGCCGGCATCCCGATCGAGTCCGTCCGCGGGCCCTACGGCGGTTACCGCGTGGGTCGTGGGCTACGGCTTCCTCCCCTGATGTTCAGTGCCGTCGAGGCCCTCGGCCTGGTCATGGCCGTGCTCGACGGCCACCACGACCCGCGCGATCCCACCGATCCCGTGGGCAGCGCCCTCGGCAAGCTCGTGCGGGCGCTCCCCGAGCCGGTGGCCGCCCAGGCCGAGGCCGTACGCCGGGCCACGGCGCCCGCGCCCGACCGCGCCGCGGCCCGGCCGGATCCCGAGACCACGACCACCCTCGTGCAGGCCTGCTCGAACCGGCGACGGGTCCGCCTCGGCTACCGCTCAGAGGCAGGGTCGGAGTGGTCCGGCGAGGTCGACCCGTGGGCGGTCGTGGTCCGTCACGGCCGGTGGTACCTGCTGTGCTGGTCCCACACCGCCGACGCCCGCCGGGCCTACCGGATCGATCGGGTCCGCGAGGTGGAGGTGCTCGACGAGGCCTTCAGCCCGCCCGCCGACCTCGATCCGATCGCCACGCTGGAGGAGCACCTCGCCGTCGGGTGGGAGTACGAGGCCGAGGTCGTCATCGACGCACCCGTCGACGTCCTCACGCGGTGCCTCCCCCGCGCCCTCGGACGGCTGGAGCCGCTCGATGCCGTGAGCACCCGCCTGGTCGGCAGCACCGGCAACCCGTGGTGGTACGCCCAGCAACTCGCGGCGATCCCGGCGTCCTACCGGATCGTGGGAGGTCCCGAGCTCCGAGAGACGGCACGCGTCGTCGCGCAGCGGCTGATGACGGCGAGCGAGAACGCGAGCTCCTGACCTCGTACGCGTCTACAGGCTCAGCTGGACCATACGGAGCAATATGGAGGTTGTCGGACCGTCAGCATGGAAGAACATGTGCATGATCACGAAAAGCGAAAGCGCAGGTCATGGATGACAACGCCGAATCCGTGCATGATCACGGCAGGAGCCCGGAACAGGCGGCCGTGCGAGCTCTCCTTGACGCCGACCGCGAGCGGACCCTGGCGCGGATCGAATCGCTGACCCGCGACTGGGAGGCCATCGTCCAGTCGTCCCAACTGGTGGCCACCGACGACGAGCACGACCCGGAGGGGTCGACCACCGCCTTCGAGCGCGCCCATGTCCAGTCCCTGCTCGACCAGGGAAAAAGCCACCTCGCCGCGCTGGACGCGGCTCTGGATCGGCTCCGCGAAGGAACGTACGGAGTGTGCGAGGGATGTGGACGCCCCATCGCCGCCGAACGCCTGAAGGTCCGCCCGGCGGCGACGACCTGCATCGACTGCGCCGCCACCCGGCGCTGACGACGGCGCGCCTTCGACTCCCCACCATTCATTCACCTGGAGCCCTGATGCATGACTTCCCGCCCCCGGGCAAGGACGGCGACGCCCTTCTGTTCAGCGAGGTCACCTACGCTGGTACGGCGAGACCGGATGGACATGAGAGCCCCAATCGCTACGACCTGGGCTTGTTCTTCACTCGGGGTCCTCGGCGAAGGCCGACATCTCGGCGGCCGACCAGTCCAGCCTGCCGCTGCGCAGATCGTCCACCACCGACCGAAGCCACTCCAGTTCAGCCGTCATGACGACGCGCAGATACTCGGCTTCGAGCATGGCGATACGGGGGAGGCCCTGCCCGGCCTCGGCGCTGAGCTCGGCGTCCAGCGTGGCCGACGCCTCCTCGAGCGTTCTCACGCGCCGCTCGAGGGCGTCGCCTATCTCCGGCGGCGTGAGCATCAGCAGGTGGGACAGCGCCGCGGGGAACTCGGGGAACTCCTCCTTGGGCGTCGCCAGCATGTCAACCAGCCATTCGCGGGCCACGGTGCGTCCCGTTTCGGTGATCCCGTACACCGTCCTCTCCGGATACGCCTGATCTCGCTCCGTCTCCCGCACCTTGACCAGGCCGGTCGCGGTGAGGCGGTCGATCGTCCGGTAGAGGCTCGTCCGCTGGCCCACGTTGACCACCTTGTCCTTGCCCCATTGCTTGATCAGCCGCTGGATGCCGTACGGATGCAGCGGTTTGTACTGCAACAGGGCCAGGACGGTCAGTGCGAGCGGTGAACTACGAGGAGTGGTCATGGCTCGATACTAGCGTCAGTGCCACTAGTTGACTAACCAATAGTGTCAGTGACACTATCTAGGTGTCGGCTAACAGTGACTGCGAAGGGTGCAGGCGATGACCACTCACGAACAGCTTCAGACAGCGGAACCGGCCACGAATTTCGTCACCTCCGCTGACGGCACCCGCATCGCGTATCTCTCCGTCGGGCACGGCCCGGGCATCGTGCTGCTGCACGGCTCCATGGAGACGGCCGGAGATCACCTGGCCATGGCCGCGGCGTTGGCCGACTCGTTCACCGTCCACCTGCCCGACCGTCGCGGTCGCGGGCAGAGCGGGCCGTACGGCGACGACTACAGCGTGCGGAAGGAAGTGGACGACCTCGAGGCGGTGCTGAACGAGACGGGCGCCCACTTCGTCTTCGGCGTGAGCGCGAGCGGCGTCGCCGTGCTCGAGGCGGCACGCGTTCTGCCGGCGATCCACAAGGTCGTCGTCTACGAGCCGGCGCTGCTGCTGGAGGACGTGCCCCAGTTGACCGGATGGGTCGACCGCTTCGATCGGGAGATGGCCGACGGCAGGGTGGAGGCCGCGCTGGTGACGAGCATGCTCGGACTTCGGCTCGGTCCTCCGATCATGAACGTCACGCCGCGCAGGTTCCTGACCTGGGTGACCGGCCTGCTGCTGAAGAGCGAGGCCAAGAACGCGAAGCCGGGTGAGGCGACCATGCGGACGCTCGCCCCGACTCTGCACTACGAAGGCGTGCTGCTCGCCGAGATGGCCGACGATGCGGACAGGTTCGCCGACATCCGGGCCGAGGTGCTCCTGCTCGGCGGAAGCAAGGGGCTGCCCTTCCTCAAGCCCGCGCTGTCCCGCCTGGAGAAGATCATTCCTCACGTCGAACGGGTCGAGTTCCCCGGGCTCACGCACGAAGCGCCGGGAGATGTCAGCAAGCGGAACACCGGGGGCCGTCCGGAGGTCGTGGCGGCCGAGCTGAGGCGCTTCTTCACCTCGGCGGCCAAGGGCTGAGGGGTGGGCTGAGGGGTGGCGGCCCGGCCGCGTGATCTCCCGAGTGCGCGAACGCCCCGTTTCTCCACTGAGAAACGGGGCGTCCTGCCTGGTTGAGCCGGTCAGCGCACCTTGGGGAAGGCGCCGCGCAGGCTGGATCCGTTGACGATGAAAGCGGTCGGAGCAAGGACGAGGGCACCTGCGATCTGCATCGCGACGAACCACGGCGGGAGGGCGCCGGGGATCAAGTCGATGGCGATGATCGCGATCGGCGCGACGACCGAGATTATGCGCACGCGCAGAAAGGCCGATCGTGATCCCCGTGCGGCGAGGCCGGTCAGCCAGTAGGTCACCACGGCGCTCGCGAGCATTCCGCCTGTTCGGCCCCACATGAACGAAGTCAGCTCTCTCCCGGCGACCGAGAGAACGACGTCCACGATGAGGACGGCGAAGCTGAGCGCGCCGTATACCGCGACGAGGGTCTTCACCGTGCCGAAGCCTCGTTCGGTGCGCGAGTGGGTGGCCGCGGTCGTGGCGTGGACGGTGGTTTCCATGGCTCTTGCTCCCTCGTACGTCTGATGTGATCTCGACGTTAGAAAGCGCACAGATCGCGCGGTATGGGCCTGGACGTACGAGCGGGTGGGGCTGGACCCACTTCGAAGTCTTTACGGGGGACATCGAGCTCTGCCCGGTGCACAGTGGAACCCGCCAAGACATATCGCCCAGATCAATGCATTGCGTGCGCCTGGTCCGGGTCGTGAAGTGAGAAGGAAGAGTCATGCGAAAACTGGCGTCGTGGGCGGCGAGCGCGTGGGTCGGGTTCGGGCGGGCCTGCGTTGTGACGGCCGTCAGCATGCTGGTCCCGGCCGTGTGGGCCGCCGCCGTGGCACTGTGGATCTGGTGGGGCGCGAACCCGTGGTCGTGGATCGCGCCGTTCGTCTGGGCGTGCATCGGCACGTTCGCCCTGTCCCGCCCGGTGTGCCGGATGGTCCGCTCCCTCGTCGCGAAGTGGACGGGCACCGTCATCCCCGCCGGATATCGGCAGGCCGAGCCGGTGACACAGCTGTCCACCGGGTACTGGTGGAACGGCTTCAGCTACGAGCGCACCCGCCGCGACGCCCTCATGGACCAGAGAATGCGGATCCGGTGGAAGGATCCCGCCGTCTGGCGTGATCTGCGGTTCGCGGTGATCGCACCGATCACCATGGGCGTGACCGCGGCCATCCCGCCGGCGGGCGTCGCGGCGGCGGTTCTCGCACTCACTCAGCCGGCGTTCTCCGTGCGCCTTGTCGGGCTGCTCGGCCTGGTCGTGGCCGTCGCCGGCGCGCCGTACGCCTGGAGGGTCGTCGAGCCGGTGGCCGTCCGGTTCCTGCGCGCCTCGGCCGAGATGGCGCTGGCGGACCGGGTGGACGAGCTGACGGCCCAGCGCGCGGACACGACGGTCGCGCAGGCCGCCGAGATCCGCCGGATCGAGCGGGACCTGCACGACGGCGCGCAGGCACGGCTGGTCGCGCTGGGGCTCTCGTTGGCCACGGTGGAGAAGCTGATGGAGTCCGACCCCGACCAGGCCAAGGCGCTGCTGCGGGACGCGCGAGCGGGCGCCGCCACGTCACTGACCGAGCTCCGCGACCTGGTCAGGGGAATCAACCCGCCGGTGCTGACCGAGCGAGGGCTCGTCGACGCCGTACGCGCTCTCGCCCTGGACAGCCCGCTCGAAGCCGCTGTCAGCGCCGACGTTCAGCTACGCCTGGACCCGCCGATCGAGTCCGCCGTGTACTTCGGAGTCGCCGAACTGATGACCAATGCGGTCAAGCACGCCCACGCGGCCCGGGCGCGGATCTCCATCGCCCAGGACAGGGATGGCACCGGCATCGTCGTCGACGTCGAAGACGACGGCCGGGGCGGGGCCGGCGTGCGAGACGGCGGTGGACTCGCGGGGCTACGCCGTCGCCTGGCGGTCTTCGACGGCACCGTGGAGATCACCAGTCCGGTGGGCGGCCCGACGCAGGTGAGGATGGTGATCCCGTGCGCATCGTTGTAGCCGAAGACCTCTACCTCCTGCGTGACGGGATGGTCCGCCTCATCGAGGCGTACGGGCACCAGGTGGTGGCGACGGCGACCACCGGGCCGGAGACGCTCGACGCGTTGCTGACATGGCGGCCGGATGTGTCCGTCGTCGACGTCCGCATGCCGCCGACCCAGTCGGACGAGGGCCTGCGAGCGGCGCTGGCCGCCCGCGGACAGGTGCCCGGAATGCCGATCCTGATCCTTTCTCAGCACGTCGAACAGCTGTATGCCCGTGAGCTCCTGGCCGACGGCGCCGGCGGGATCGGCTATTTCCTCAAAGAGAGCGTGTTCGACGCCGACCAGTTCATCGACGCCCTGGAACGCGTCGCCGCCGGCGGGACCGCCATGGACCCCGCCGTCATCGCCAAACTGCTGTCCAGCGGGTCCTCGAACCGCCGACTCGGACGGCTCACAGAACGCGAACACTCCGTGCTCGGCCTCATGGCCGAGGGAATGTCCAATCAGGCCATCGGCCGGCGCCTCTTCCTCAGTGAAAGCGCCGTCAGCAAGTACACGACCTCGATGTTCGGCAAGCTCGGCATCACCGACGACGACGACAGCAATCGTCGCGTCCTCGCCGTCCTCGCCTATCTGAACGAGCCCTGACGTGCTCGCACTGGTTTCCTTGAAAGTAGTTGCATAGACACTAGTGCGTGTGGCACTATTCAGTCATGACACTTCTTGAGCACGCCACCGCCGAGACCGTTCGCATCCACGCCGACCACACCGTGACCAAGCACCTGGGGAACTGGACGACCGCGCGCACCTTCCAGGTACGCGCCCGTCGCGGCTCGGCCGTCGTCGACCTGCGCTCGCCGAAGATCGCCGAAGGTGACATCGAGCTGAACGTGGACATCGACCACGCCATGGTCAAGCTGCTCCTGCCCGCCGACGCCACCGTCGACCAGTGGGGCGTCCAGTGGACCGGCACCGGCAAGGTCAAGGACGGCGAGGCGCCCACCGCACAGGGCGGCCGGCGGGTGCGGATCACCGGACGGGTGAGCGGCGGAGAGATCCGGATCCAGCGTGGCGGCATGGCGACGCTGTCCGCCATGTTCTCCCGGGCCTACCTGGAGGATCTCAAGCGGGCTCACCGCGATGGCGCCATGCCGACCGTGGACGACCCCACCCGCGACGCCTGATCACTCAGCGGCGGAACCGCAGTCCGTAGCGTCGTCCTGCGAGGACGGGGCTGAACAGGACGCTGGAAGGTTCACGCCACGGCTCCAAGCTGCTCCTGCGGCCGCCGAACGGGCGGCCCAGCAGGAGAAGTGGACGAGCACACCATGAGCATGAACACACGTCCGGTCGGCGGCCAGGGTCTGGTGACGTCGGTCGAGGGCCTCGGCACGATGGGCATGACCGCGATGTACGGCACGCCGGACGTCGCGGAGGCGGTCGCCACCGTGCACCGGGCCATCGAGCTCGGCGTGACAATGTTCGACACCGCGGACATGTACGGCCCGTTCAGCGGCGAGGAACTGCTCGGGCGGGCGGTGCCGGCCCACCGCGGCCAGGTCATCGTGGCCACCAAGGGAGGTGGCGTGACCCTCGACGAGACGGGGAAGATCGTCGGCGGTCCCAACGGCCGCCCCGACTATCTGCGTCGTTCCGTCGAAGGATCACTCCGCCGTCTGGGCACGGACCACATCGATCTGTACTACCTGCACAGGGTCGACCCGAATGTGCCGATCGAGGAGTCCTTCGGCGCCCTGGGAGAGCTGGTCGCCGAAGGAAAGGTGGGTTATCTGGGGATCAGTGAGGCGTCGGCGGAGAGCATCCGCGCAGCGCACGCCACCGCGCCGCTCTCCGCGGTGCAGACGGAGTACTCGCTGTTCACCCGCACGGTGGAATCCAACGGTGTCCTGGACGTCGCTCGAGAGCTGGGCATCGGGTTCGTGGCCTACTCGCCCCTGGGACGCGGGATCCTCACCGGTGGTCTGCGATCGGTGGAGGAGTTGCCGGAACACGACTTCCGCCGTACGGCCCCGCGGTTCTCGGGAGAGAACCTGCGGCACAACCTGCAGCTGGTCGACAGGGTCCGGACGATCGCCGACAATCGAGGTATCGCGCCTGGTCGATTGGCGCTGGCGTGGGTGCTGGCGCAGGGCGTGACCGCGATCCCCGGCACCAAGCGCCGGGTCTACCTGGAAGACAACGTCGCCGCGGCAGACCTCGTGCTGGACGCCGAGACGCTTGCGGCGCTCGACGAAGCGGTGCCCGCCGGTGCCGTGGCGGGCGAGCGCTACACGCCGATCGCGATGAGCGCAGTCCAGGAGTGAGTGCACGGTGAAGCACGGCGACGTTGGCGGATTCCTCAGGGCGCGTCGTGAAGCGCTGCGGCCGGCGGACGTCGGGCTCGTGCCCGGCGGCCGCAGGCGGACGCCCGGCCTGCGCCGCTCGGAGGTCGCGCTGCTGGCCGAGGTGTCCGTCGACTACTACGAACGGCTTGAGCAGTCCCGCAACGCCAGGCCCTCCGAGGCGCTGGTGGCGAGCCTGGCGCGGGCGTTGCGACTGTCGGTGGACGAGCGCGACTATCTCTATGAGCTGGCGGGCTATCCACCGCCCCGGACGGGCGCGACCGGCGGCTACGTCGACCCGGCGATGATGTTCCTGCTCGACGCGCTGACCACGGTGCCCGCGCACATCGTCGACGACCTGACCACGGTGCTCGCGCAGAACCGGCTCAGCCGTGCGCTCGTGGGTCCATGGGCGCACGGCGACGATCGCCTGGGAAACGTGACCTGGCGCTGGTTCACCGACCCGGCGTCGCGTGCCCTCAATGTGCCCGCGGAACACGAGGCGATCGGACGGGGCTACGTGGCGGACCTGCGCGCAGCCAGCGCTCACCGTGTTCAGGACGCCGTCAGCGGTCGGCTCATCGCCGACCTCGTCGACGCCAGCGAGGAGTTCTCCCGCTACTGGGACGACATGGAGGTCATCCCTCTACGGTCCACGCGCAAGAAGTTGATCCACCCGCATGCCGGGCAGTTGGACGTGCAGTGCGATTTCGTGCTCAGCTCCACCACCGGACACCGCTTGGTGATCTTCCGGCCGCAACCCGGCTCGGCCACCGCGGAGAATTTCGAGTTTCTGGACGTCCTGGGCCACCAGTCCTTCGAAGCCTGATCGCAGTCGCCGTTGACCGCACCGCGGAGCGAATGAAAATCAAGCCCAGGCCGGGAAACGCCCACCCCGACCTGGGCTTTCGTTCGTCGCCGTTGCGACTTCACTTTTGCCTGGTGATACGAAGCCGACGGCTGGTCACAATTCGCTCATTAGACACGTAAAACGTATTTCACCCCAAGGCCAGGTAGATCATAATTGTGGACCGGTTCACACGTAGATCTCCATCCGGAGCCGGTCTCGACCGCCAGCCTTGTGTCGGGCCAGGCACCGGAACCCCGTCTCGCGCACAACTTGGCCGAGAACGACGAGGAACAACCGCAGCGGACACGTCGGCTGCGGCGATCATGAAGGACAGTGCATGAGTGGTCTGATGGCTGAGGCTCTGCCCGGCTCTGACTCCGCGGAGGCCGCGGGTGGGCGATTGAGAGGTCGGGGACGGGGCGCTCGGGTGCGTGCCCTGGCGGTGAGTTTGGCGCTATTCGTGAGCGCTCCCGTTGTGGCGCTGACTACGGCGGTGCCTGCAGCGGCCGTCGGCGACACCTCGCGCGTGTACGCGTGGGGGGACAATTATGTTGGGCAGTTGGGCATCGGATCGGCGGCCAACTCGCCGTCTCCGGTCGCTGTGCAGCACGCTTTCGGCCAGGTGACCCAGATCGCCGCCGGCGACGACCACAGCCTGGCGGTACGCACGGATGGCACCGTGTGGGCGTGGGGCGACAACACGAACGGCGAATTGGGCGACGGGGGGTTCGCGGCGCCTAGCTCAGTGCCCGTGCAGGTGTCTGGCCTGACGGGCATCGTGCAGGTTGCGGCGGGCAACGCCCTCAGCCTGGCATTGCGCTCGGACGGCACCGTGTGGGCGTGGGGCAACAACGGCCATGGGCAGCTCGGTGACGGCACCACCACCACCCGCCGTACCCCCGTGAAGGTGGCCGGGTTGACCGGGGTTACCCAGATCGCCGCCGCCGGCTTCCACAGCCTGGCGTTGCGCTCGGACGGCACCGTGAGGGCATGGGGCTGGAACTTCGCCGGGCAACTCGGTGACGGCACCACCACCCAACGCCGTACCCCAGGCGCGGTCAGCGGCCTGACCAAAGTTACCCAGGTTGCGGCCGGCTATGGCCACAGTCTCGCACTGCGCTCGGATGGCACAGCGTGGGCCTGGGGAAACAACGAGGTCGGGGAGCTCGGTGACGGCACCACCACCACCCGCCGTACCCCCGTGAAGGTGGCCGGGTTAACCGGGGTTACCCAGATTGACGCCGGCGATTCCCACAGCCTGGCGTTGCGCTCGGACGGCACCGTGCGGGCCTGGGGCAACAACGCCTCCGGGCAACTCGGTGACGGCACCATCACCAATCGCCACACCCCGGTCACCGCGTCAGGACTGACTAATGTCGCCCAGGTCAGCGCGGGCAACTACGACAGTTTCGCACTCCGCTCCGACGGCACCGTGCGGGCCTGGGGCTACAACGACTTCAGGCAGCTCGGTGACGGCACCACCACCCAACGGCACAGGCCGGTCGCCGTGCGTGGGCTCAGTTCGGCGACGCAGATCTCGGCCGGGTTCTGGCACACGCTGGCGAAGGTGGGGCCGCCGAAGGTGACGGCCAAGGCGGCGATCAGCGGCTCTCGTATCGTCGGAGACAAGCTGACCTGCAAGGCCGCCTTCCTCGCCGCCTCCTCCGTGCGGTACAGCTGGTCACGGGACGCCGCCCCGATCTCGGGCGCGACCGCGTCCACCTACACACCGGTGACGGCCGACGCCGGCCACAAGGTCACCTGCACCGTTTTCGGCAACAACACCTATGGCACCACCAGCACCTCAACGAGCACCAACCCGTACGCGCGGTTCACCACGGGCACCCCGCCGGTCGCGCAAACCGGTAAGTACTTCATTTACCGATTCACGGCGACCGGGTACTCCGCGGCGAAGGTCACTCTGGTCTCCGGGACGCTCCCTTCGGGCATGAAGCTGGCCCCCGGCGGCACGCTGTCCGGAACCCCCACCAAGGACGGCACCTACACCTTCACCCTGCAGGCAACAGGCGGCACCGCCCCCACCGCCCGAGGCACCAAGACCATCGTCGTCCACGCCCCGGCGAAGTTCACCTCCGTCACCACACCGGTGGCGTACGCGGGCAAGTACTACATCTTCCGATTCCCGACGACCGGGTCACCAGCACCGACGGTCACCCGCGCCTCCGGGACGCTTCCCCCGGGCCTGAAACTGGCCACCGGCGGCACCCTGTCCGGAACACCCACACGCAAGGGCACCTACAAGTTCACCCTGAAGGCGACCAACGGCGTCGGCACCCCCGCCACGGCCGTAAAGAGCGTCACCGTCCGTTGATCAGCATGATCCCAGGGAATCGGCACACCACCGATTCCCCGGGACACTTCCCGATCAAGAAGCCGGGCTCGGCACGACGCGGACGAGCACGGTAATAGCCGCAGGAAACGGGATAGCCAGTGTCTGATATCCATCCATCGCCTTTTGCTGATCCGCAGCGGCTTGGAGACGAGTCGGACGCCGCCCCCGTGGATGCGGGCATGCCGCCTTCTGGCCGGATGCGGCGCTGGCCCCTGGCTGCGGTCGTCGTCATCGGTCTCACCGTTGCGGCCTGTCTGGTGATTCCCGTTTGGTTGCGAGGGCCGGCACCTTCATTCCGGCAGATCGGCCGGCCGTTCATTGGCCGCAGCGGCCTCATCGATGCCGTTGCGGTCGGACAACTGGACGGCAGGACGATCGCGGTCTCAGGCGGAGGAGTCAACGACGAGGGCCCGCTGCAGGTCTGGGATCTGACCGTGGGTAAGCCGCTCGGCCCTCCGCTCGGCGCGCACGACGCCACGGTCCTCTCGGTGGCGTTGGGGGAGCTGAACGGCAGGACGATCGCGGCCTCCAGTACGGGTGACGGCCTCGTGCGGATCTGGGATCTGGCCACAGGCGAAAGGCTCGGTGACCCGCTCATCGGTACCGGCGTGCCGGTGGCGGTCGGTCAGCTGAACGGCAAGACCATCGCGGTCTCCCCACGTGACGGAAACGTGGAGCTGTGGGATCTGGCCGCCGCCAAGCGAATCGGCAACCCTCTCATCGGCCACACCGGTCAGGTCTACTCAGTGGCGATCGGGCAACTGAGCGGCAAGACCATCGCGGTCTCGGGCGGTCACGACGGGACGGTCCGAATGTGGGATCTGGCCGCAGGCAAGGAGCTCGGCGACCCCTTGGTCGGCCACAAGGGTTACGTCTTCTCGGTGGCGATCGGGCAGTTGGACGGTAGGACCATCGCGGTCTCCGGCGGAAAAGACGGCACGGTCCGAGTGTGGGATCTGACCACAGGCGAACAGCTCGGCAGCCCGCTCACCGGCCACACCGGCGACGTCTTCTCGGTGGCGATCGGGCAGTTGGACGGCAGGACCATCGCGGTCTCCGGCGGAAAGGACAGCACGGTCCGAGTGTGGGATCTGACCACAGGCGAACAGCTCGGCGACCCAATCACCGGCCACACCGACCTGGTCCACTCGGTCGCGGTCGGGCAACTGAACGGCAGGACCATCGCGGTCTCCGGCGGTTGGGATGACACCGTCCGGGTGTGGGACCTGGGCGCGCGGTAGCGCACATCTCCCCGCCTCAGGCCCATCGCGACTCGCACGGCAAACGTCACCGCGGTCGGTAGTTCACCCGTTGCATGTTCGGAGGGGGACGGAGTGGATTGGTCCCGTCAGATGCTGCTGTTCGGCTGCGACATGGACGTGCGTGCCACCGCCGGAATCGTGGGTCGAGCCTTGGGCATGCGGCTGGAGGAACTGCGAAATGATCAGCTGGGTGTCGCCTTCGATGCCGAGGACCCGGCTGGGGGCTTCATCTTCGTCAGCGAAAATACGCGACGTTTTGATGAATCGGATGAAGAGCACCACCGCGTGGACGCATCAAGGCCGGAAGAGCCGACCAGGGTGTACGTCCACGCGACAAGCCGAGCGGACGCCATCGTCGCCGCGCTGACCGACGCCGGACTTCGTCTCCACGACCGAGCTCCGTGGCCTCCGGCCGATGAGCAGTTGGCGGACGCGGCGTGGAAGCGCCTTCTTCTTGACCTACGGGACCGGGGTTGGGAGGTCACGTTGACCGGACCCGCCGCTCCGCTCCAGCTTGAAGGCAGGCTCCCTTCTGGACAGTCGTTCTTCTATCACTGCCGGTATGACACCTGTTCGCTCGGTATCGGTGGCGAGGACCCCGTCAGCCGGCCCGATTGGGAGGGCGAACAGGTAGTCGATGGCGGTGAGTACGCGGCGAGCTACATCGAGCCCGACAACGCGGTTCGGATCCTCCTGGCCCTTCACGCCGACTGGAAACTCGACTTCGGCAACAGTCGCCGGTGATCGCGCAGCGACCTGAACTGTCACTTTCGGGATCGCAGGGATCAGGCCTTGTCCGGGCGCGGCGAAAGCAGGCTCCCGCCGTCTCGTGCGGCTTCTACGGAGGCGCCTTTCGCGGGCCGTTCTTCGTGCTGCGCCACGATCCGCCGGCGCAGCCTCCTGTCGTGACGGGTGTGACCGGACAGTTCCTCGACATGGACATCGAGGAGGCGGTGACGCTCGCCAAGAAGGCGGCCGACGGTGCGAACGTCGTCGTCCTCGGCGCGAACGTCGCCCGGCAGTGCCTCGAGGCCGGGCTTCTCGACGAGATCATCGTGCATGTCGCTCCGGTCCTCGTCGGGTGGGGCGTTCGCCTCTTCGACAACGCCGGCGGCGCTCCGATCAGACTCGACGTGATCTCCTCTCACCAGGAGGGCGAGACCACGGTGCTGCACTACGCGGTGCGCCGGACACCAGAGGACCGGCGGTAAAGGATTCCGTCGGGTCGCCGAACGGGGAGAACAGACCGGTCAGGAATCGAGAAGCGCAAGTCACAGGCTCGCACATAGCGTCATCGCCATGACTTCCATCGAATCCGTCACCATCGAGGCGGCCGACCTCGCCGCCGCCGGCCAGTTCTACACCGCCGCCTTCGGTCTGGACACACAGGTGCGCCTGCGGGCCTCGGAGACGCCGACGACCGGCTTCCGCGCGTTCACCATGTCGCTGACGGTGTCCCAGCCGGCCAACGTCAACGCCCTCATCGACGCCGCCCTCGACGCCGGCGCCTCGTCCCTGAAGCCCGTCACGAAGTCGCTCTGGGGCTACGGTGGCGTCGTACAGGCTCCGGACGGGACGATCTGGAAGGTCGCGACCTCGGCGAAGAAGGACACCGGTCCGGCCACCCGCCAGTTCGACGACATCGTGCTCCTGCTGGGAGTCGCGGACGTGGCCGTGAGCAAGAAGTTCTACGTCGACCACGGCCTCACCGTGGCGAAGAGCTTCGGCCGCAAATACGTCGAGTTCGCCACCGGGTCGAGTCCCGTCAAGCTGGCGCTCTACGGGCGCAAGGCCCTCGCCAAGGACGCCGGTGTCACCCCCGACGGCACCGGATCGCACCGACTCGTGATCGCTAGTGATGCCGCGCCCTTCACCGACCCGGACGGTTTCGCGTGGGAGACCGCATCGGAGACGGCATCGCTTTGAGCCGGGGCACGACCCGGGTGGCACGACCACGCCACCGTCTTGCGCGCCCGCCCCGGCCTCTGCCCGACCGCAGGCTCGGCATCGCAGCGGCTCCTTCGGCAGGCACTCGCGGACATCGATGAAAAGAGTTCCTCTCATGTGTCACCCCTCGTTGAGCCATGCACTCGCCACGGCGCATCACCTGCGCGATCTTGCGCTGCTGCGGCGCGTCCGTGACCGGATCGACCGGGAGTATGTGCAGCCGCTGGACGTCGAGGCGCTCGCCCGTGGCGTGAACATGTCGGCCGGGCACCTGAGCCGGCAGTTCAAGCTCGCGTACGGCGAGTCGCCGTACACCTATCTGATGACGCGGCGCATCGAGCGGGCGATGGCGCTGCTGCGCCGCGGTGACCTCAGCGTCACCGAGGTCTGCTTCGCGGTCGGCTGCTCGTCACTGGGCACGTTCAGCTCCCGCTTCACCGAACTGGTCGGCATGCCGCCCAGCGTCTACCGGGACCAGGAGGCGCACACGACGGACGGGATGCCCGCCTGCGTGGCGAAACAGGTGACCAGGCCGGTCAGGAATCGACAAGCGCGGGTCGCGGAGCCGCAACCGGCCTGACCGCTCTTGCGGGCGTGCCGCCCAGTCGTCAGATGAGGTGACCCTCGTGCGCCCAGGTATGGGATCAGCGTGCAAGCCCCGTGAGTAGTGCATGCCATGTGGCCCGCGCTTCACATAAAGAGGCGCGATGGGTCTCCAGGCTCAGAGACCGGCCTTCGTGCGTGCGAGTGAGAAATGCCTGCCCGCCTGAACTGCACAGCTCATAGATAACGTCCTGGCAGTCGCAGGTCCACGCAATCACGCGTCGCCGGGAATCACCCGGCGGCCGAATCCAGGCCAGCCGTTTGTAGTCGAGCTGTACCGGAGCGACATGCGGTGCCAGGCAGGAAGTCACGCGCGCGGTGGCCCTGACTGGATGGGCAGCAGTGCCCAGACGGTGCGCCCTCCCTCGTCGCCGTAGACGCCCCAGGATGCGGTGAGTTCGGAGACCAGGCGCAGACCCCGCCCGTTCATCTCCTCATCAGCGGCTTTCTGCACCTGCGGGCACGAGGGGCCGCCTTCGTCGAGCACTGCGAGCAGCAAGAGCTCGTCTCCTGCTTCCACCGTCACTTGGAACCGGCCGCCGGCCTCCCCACTGGATGAGTGCCGGATGGCGTTGGTGGCCAACTCGGACGCGACGAGTTCAGCGATGTCTGTGGAGACGCCCTCTCCCAGGAATCCATTTACAAAGCGGCGCACCTCACGGACCTGATTCCGTTTTCCGGGGAAGGTGCCGCGCCATCGCTGGGTACCTTCCGCGCATTTGGGGGGTCGGAGCATGTCGGCGTCCCTCACGTTCGTGCAGGTTGAAGCCCTGACATTCACCATCGATACTTAAAGTACTGGCATGGTATTCTAACTACAAGCCACTTCGAGTACTTGCGCCGCACAATAAGTACTGATCTCGTAGTGACGTTGGCGACACCAGACCCGCCGGGCCGAGGAGGAGCATATGTTCGGACTAGTTGTCCGATTTACCTGCAAAAACGAAGAAAGCGCAGCAGCTTTCGATCGGCTCGTCAGTGAAACGATCGCCAAGATCCGCACGGACGAGCCCGGCACGATCGTCTACGCCTCCCACCTCGTCGACGGCCAACCGCTCCAGCGGATCTTCTACGAGCTGTATCAGGACCGCGCCGCTTTCGACGCCCACGAACAGACCGACCACACCAAGCACTTCCTGGCGGCCCGTGGTGAACTGCTCATCTCCACCGATGTTGACTGGCTGCAACATCAGGACGGGAAAGGCACCACGCCGTGAGCACCGAATACCAGCGAGCTCTTGGACGGCGCATCGCCCAAGAGCGCAAACGGCGCGGCCTGTCCCAGGTCGAGCTTGCCCGCCTCATCAACCGCTCCGTGGCTTGGGTTTCCCAGGTGGAACGCGGAGTACGCAAAGTCGACCGTATGTCGGTGTTGGAGAAGGTCGCCGAATCACTCGAGATCCCGCTGTCGGAGCTCGCCGCAGAGGCGCCGGTCTTCGTCGCCGCAACTGAAGAGGTTCCTGGCACGGCGGGGCTGCGGCTGATCCTGTCCAGGGCGCACTCTTTGCAGGCGATGTTTCACCACGTCCCAGTCCCGCCCGTAGAGGAGATCAGGCCACAGGTGGACCAGGCGTGGCATCTGACGCACGAAAGCCGATACATCGAACTGGCCGACCTGCTGCGCGGTTTGGTCCCCACCTTAGAGAGCGCCGTGCGCTCGGCAGCAGCCGACCGGCAGCCGGAACTGTTCGAGCTGCTAGCCACCACCTATCAAGCTTGCTCGGCCGCCCTCGCCAAGCTGGGTGAGCCTGATGCGGCCTGGATCGCGGCCGATCGGGCGATCATCGCCGCCGAGCGGGCCGGTGACCCCTTGCTGATGGCTGCCGGGACGTTCCGGCTGGGTTTCGTCTTCCTGGGAGCCCATCGCTTCGACCAGGCGGAGGAGACCGCCCGCACCGCTGCCGAGGCGCTGTGGTTCATGGCGGAAGAGAACAAGCCGGAGGCCATGTCCCTGTGGGGTGGCCTGACCCTGCAACGCGCGATCGCCGCCTCCCGGCTCAACCAGGCCGACACCGCCTACCAGCACCTCGCCAAGGCTCGTGACATCGCCGCCACACTCGGCGAGGGCCGGAACGACTACAACACCGAGTTCGGTCCTGCCAACGTCGCGCTGCACGAAGTGGCTGTGGCGGTGGAGGTGGGCGATGCCGGCCACGCGTTGCGCGTCGGTACGACCGTGGACACCTCCATGCTGTCCAGCGAACGCCGAGCCCGACTGAACATCGATCTCGCACGGGCGCACGCTCAGCGCCGTCAGATCGACGAGGCCACCGCCGTACTCCTGGAAGCCGAGGCGATCACGCCCGAGCAGATCCGCAACCACCGGATCGTCAACCAGCTCGTCTCGGCCCTGCTGGCCATGCGACATCCGCCCTCTGCGGAGTTGCGTGGACTAGCCGAACGAGTGGGCGCGTAGAAAAAATACGTGATGTACCCAGCGCTTGGCGGGTCCGCGTCCAACTAGACCTCGCTCGAAGCCTCGCAGTTCGCGGGTTCCTCGCCATGGTCAACTCCGCCTCGCCCCAACTGCTGTCACATCGATGCACTGACCATTTGCCGGCCGCGAGGACCCCAGTCGGCGCTTAGCCTGCCGTGTCGTCCCGCTGCTGACGCACACCGCTCGGCGATAACCGTGTGTGTAGTGAGTTCTTCGCTCTGCTCGTGAGGTAGGTAGAGGCTGATGCCGTGTGCTCAAGTGAGGCGAAGTTGTCGAATTCGTCCGCCGCAGACGCGTCTCAAGCCGGAGCGACTACTTTCCCGTGAGGAAAGTGCATGGTAGTTTCCTCATAGGAAAGTAGTCCTGCCGACCTGGGATGGCCCATGAACCCTCACGACGTCCAGTCCTCGCTCGACGACATCCGCCGCTTCCAGGACACGACTCGCAAGGAGATCGTCCGCCAGAGGTTCGCCCGTCCCTACGTCCTGCTCGCAGCCCTCGGACTCTTCATCGGGTTGGCCTCCATCGACCTCCAGAGCCCTTGGCGCACCGCCACCCTGTTGCTCGGATTCGGCCTGTTCGCGGGCGTGGGGATCGTGCAGGAGCACCGCGCCGTCGTCCACAGAAAGCCCGCAGGCCCGGAGTGGCTGTTCTGGGGGGGAATGTCGGCTGGGCTCATGCTGCTGTTCGGCATTTTCCGGATCGCCGCCTGGGCGTGGTTCGCTCTCCCGGCGCAGGGGTTGTCGTCGCAGGGCACGCTCGCCGCCGCGGCGACGGCTGCGACGTATGTCGCGCTGACGCCCCTGGCCCGCCGGATCCTCCAGAAGATCACGCGGCGCGACGGAGCACGCGTCTGATGGACCCCTACTTCGACGAGTTCCTCCACGTCCCGGCGCGGCTGTCGATCGTCGCCCTGCTGGCGCCGGCCGACTGGGTGGACTTCGGCTTCCTGCGGGACTCGATCGGCACCACCGATTCGGCGCTGTCCAAGCAGCTTTCCGCTCTGTCCGAGGCCGGCTACGTCACGGTGCGGAAGGACCAGCAAAGCCGGGCACGGCGTACCTCCGTACAGCTCACCCCGCAAGGCCGGCACGCGTTCCAGCGGCACGCGGCGGCGCTGGAACGGATCGTCGCGGTCGCCGGCACCTCGGGCAGGTCCACAGCGCACCCCGACGACAGTGGCCCATGAATCGCTGTTCAGAACGTCAACGCAAAAAATCTTGATGTGGGCCTGTAGTGGAGGGCCTCTCCCGTTCGTCATCCGTCTGACGAACGCGAGAGGAGAACACTCATGGACATGGTCACCGGTGCGCAGGTAGCGGTCGCCCTGCCCGTCCCGCTTCCACGCGAACGGATGTGGGACCTGATCACCGCGGTCGACCGGATCGGCGAGTGGAGCCCGGAGACCACGGGCGGCCACTGGTCTGACGATGCCCGGGTCCCGGCTCCGGGTGCCAGGTTCGTCGGCCACAACCGGTTCCCCAACGGATTTGAAAGTACGGTGACCTGCGTGGTCACTGAAGCGGAACGGCCGGGCACGTTCGCCTGGACGGTTCTGGACGACGCCGGCCTGGCCGGCTCGACCTGGCGCTATGAGCTGCATGAGGGGGACGAACCGGGGAGCACCCTCGTCTGGCACTCGTTCACCCACGGCCCCGGCGCCAGCGGCGCCCGCGAGGGTGCCGAGGCCAACCCACGGACGCTCAACAGCCGTCTGGTGACCCTGTGCCGGAACATGACAACCACCATCGCCGCGATGGCCGCCGCCGAATTCACGACAGGAGCAGCCCGATGAAGTACCTCATGCTGGTGTGCACCGACCCGAACTACACGCCCGGCCAGGACGACGGCGCCCCGGACGTGGAGGACTGGGTCGAGGAGATGGACGGCAAGGGGATCCGCCTGATGGGCAACCGCACCCGACCGGCGAGCGACGCGACCACCGTTCGCGTCCGCAACCGTGAGGTGCTGCTGACCGACGGTCCGTACGCGGAGACCAAGGACCAGATAGCCGGCTTCGACATCCTCGAGTGCGCCGACCTCGACGAGGCCATCGACGTCGCGTCCAAACACCCGATGGCATGGGCCGGGATGATCGAACTGCGTCCGTTCTGGCCGGACGACGAAGACTAACGGCCAAGACGGACGACGCTGGTGACGGCTCAGGTGAAGGACCGGATCGCCGGGATCTACGCCGACGGGTGGAGCCGGATCGTGGCCACCATGATCCGGTTCACCGGCGGCGACTGGGACCTGGCCGAGGAGTGTGCGCAGGACGCGTTCACGAAGGCACTCCAAAGGTGGCCGGAATCTGGAGTCCCGGACCAGCCACTGGCGTGGCTGACCACCACGGCCCGCCATCGCGCGATCGACCGGATGCGTCGCGCGTCCAACGAGGCGGCGAAGCTACGGGAGGTGGCCGCGATGGACCTGGAGCCGCCGCCCTACCTGAGCGACGGGGAGATCCCCGACGAGCGTTTGGAGCTCATGTTCACCTGCTGCCATCCGTCGCTGAATCTCGATGCCCAGGTGGCGTTGACGCTGCGGAGCCTGGTGGGCATGAGCACCGCCGAGATCGCGCGTGCGTTCCTGGTGCCGGAACGCACCATGGGCCAACGCATCTTCCGGGCCAAGCAGAAGGTCGCTCACGCGGGCATCCCCTTTCGGGTGCCGCCCGGGCATCTGCTGCCAGACCGGCTCCCCGCCGTACTCCACGTGGTCTATCTGCTGTTCAACGAAGGTTACGGAGATCCGCAGAAGGCCCGGCTGTGCCGGGAAGCCATCCGCCTTGCGCGGGTGGTGACGAAGTTGATGCCCGACGAGCCCGAAGCCCAGGGCCTGCTCGCGCTGATGTTGCTGCACGATGCCCGGCGGCCGGCGCGCGTGGATCCGGCCGGCGATCTGGTCACCCTGGACGAGCAGGACCGCACGTTGTGGGATCAGGCGCAGATCGCTGAGGGCGCCACGATCTGCGAACGAGCACTACGCCAGGGCCGCGCCGGGCCGTTCCAACTCCAGGCGGCCATCGCGGCGTGCCACGCGACCGCACCTGTCGCGGCCCAGACGGACTGGCCGCAAATCGTCGGACTGTACGCGCACCTCGCGCGCATCGCACCGAGCCCGATCGTGGAGCTGAACCGTGCCGTGGCGATCGGCATGGTCAGCGGTCCCGAGGCGGCGCTGCGACTGGTCGAGACGATCGCCGAGTCCGGTCAGCTCAACGACTACTACCTGTTGCACGCCACACGCGCCGACCTGCTGCGACGCGCCGGCCGTGCGGAGGATGCGGCCGATCACTACCGCTCGGCGCTCGACCTCGCGCCCTCCGAAGCGGAACGTCGTTTTCTGCGCAACCGGCTTCGGCCGCACTGACGAGGCTCATCCCGCGGTCGGCGCTGGTCTGGACGGTTGCGCCGGGGCGTCGAGCACGGTGTGCAGCAACCGGTTGAGCGTGACGTCGTCGCCGGGCGCCAGCCCGACAGCCTGGGCGTCGATTCCGGCGACCACCGGCCAGGCGAGGCCGAGCAGCGCGTGCCCCGCGTCGGTGAGCTGCATCCCCGAGCGCCGTCCACGGCCCTCCGGGCCGGTTCGGTGGAGCAGCCCTCGGTCGATCATCGCGGTGACCGCGTCGCGCGCGCTCTGCGGGCGGATCTGGAGCGCCCGAGCGAGCTCGGACTGGTTCATGCCGGGCCGGGCACCCAGGTAGGCCAGCACCCCGAACTGCACCGGCGTCAGCCCATGGCCGGCCAGGCGGTCCGTGACCATCCGCTCCACCCGCCGGCCGACGCGGATCACGGTCCAGACGAGTATGTCGTCGATGTCACCCTCGCTGGGCGCTGGTCGTCGGTCGAACGCTGAGTCCGGCACGGCACTCCTCTCACCTTGCAGAAACAGGTACCTGCATCTTACAGTTACAGGTACCTGTAACTCGGCTGTCGCCTCGTCGCCACACAAGGACTGATCGCACCGGCCGCGAGGCCGTCGTCCTCGGGCGTGGCGGACCAGGCCCGAGGCCGGCGGCCACCGGTGGCGACTCGACTCACACGCGCCGGGCCCTTGCGCAGTCGCCGCCGGCACCGGGCTCCATGCCGGCGATGCCGGAAACGAAAGACGGATTGGATCTGACCAGAATTGAGAAGACTCGCGAGGACTCTCTTGGCGACAGTCGGCATCGGTTTGTGCCTCACGGCTGGAACAGCCTGTGCCGCCGAGCAGCCGGCGCCATCGGCAGAGCTGCGGATCGACAGCGGGCCGCTGCGGGGAACCGACCAAGGCGATATGCGTGCCTACCTCGGCATCCCCTATGCGGCGCCACCCGTCGGGAACCTCCGCTGGAAACCGCCCCAGCGGCCCCAGCCATGGGCGACGACGTTGGATGCGACGAAGTACGGCGACTATTGCCCGCAGAACGCGGATCTCGGTGTGTTCGGACGGCCAGGCGGAGCCGAAGACTGCCTCAACCTCAATGTCTTCGTGAGCAAGAAGGCGTCACAAAGCAGGAAGCAGCTGCCCGTGCTCGTGTGGATTCACGGCGGATCCATGTGGGTGGGGGCGAACCGCGACTACGACGCACGCAAGCTTGCCGTGGACGGCGAGACCGTCGTGGTGACCATCAACTACCGCCTGGGTCTGCTCGGCTACTTCGCCCATCCGTCACTCGATGACGAAGGACACCCGTTCGCCAACTACGGGCTGATGGATCAGCAACTCGCCCTGGACTGGGTGCAGCGCAACATCGCAGCCTTCGGCGGCGATCCCGGCGACGTCACGATTGCCGGCGAGTCGTCAGGCGGCGCCAACGTGCTCGCTCACGTCGTGTCGCCGCAGTCGGCGGGAAAGTTCCAACACGCGATCGCCATGAGCGGCGCCGTGATCGCGACGAGGTTCCCGGCCTTCGCGGCACCGAGACCACTCGACTTCGCGGAGCAGAAAGGAACTGATTTCGCGAAGGCGGCCGGTTGTGAGAACGGCGGCGCGGAGTGCCTGCGCAACCTCCCTCTAAACAAGGTCCTCGCGCTGCAGACTCCCTACCTGCACAAGCAGGTCATCATCGACGGCGACATCATTCCCATGCACCCGAGCGAATCCCTGAAATCCGGGAAGTTCAACCGGGTCACCTTGATCAATGGAAATACCCGTGACGAGGGGTCCTTCTTCGCGGCGTTCCCCGAGAACGTGAGCGGCGCGCCACTCCCCGCCGAGGATTACCCCCGCAGGCTGGCGGCATTGATCGGAAGCCCGACCCTGACGCAAAAGGTCCTGAAGGAGTATCCGCTCGACGAGTACGGCAACCCCAGCGAGGCATTCAGCGCGGCCATGACCGACATGGCCTTCGCCTGCCCCGGACGGGCGATCAACCGATGGGTCTACGACAAAACCCCTACCTACGCCTATGAATTCGCCGACCGGACGGCACCGTCCTATCTGGAACCCACGACGTTCGCGATGGGGGCGGCTCACACGTTCGAGCTCGCATACCTCTTCCCTGGATTCCACGGCGGAGCCGGTGAACCCGTCGAACTGAATCAGCTCCAGGCCAAGCTCTCCGCGAAAATGGTGGACTACTGGTCCACGGCGGGATTCACAGGCGAACGGGAAGCAGAATGGCCGCGGTACACGCCAGAACAGGACGACTACATGTCCCTGACGCTTCCTGAGCCCCGGATGACATCGAAAAGTTTTGCCGACGTCCATAACTGTGGCTTCTGGGACAAGACCGGGATCTACTGATCAGTTCATGCCCCTGGCCAGCGGGGCGCGCCAGCCGTACCGCATGGCGAGAATGCGGAACGCGAAAGCGAGCACGGCCGAGGACAGTGTGGCGACGAACCCTCGCACGTCCAGCGCGTACAGCACGGCCATGGCGGTCGAGCCGAGCATCGCGGGCACGGCGTAAAGCTGGCGGTCGTAGAGCAGGGTCGGCCTCTCGCCGGACAGGATGTCGCGGATGACGCCGCCGCCGACCGCCGTACAGACCCCGAGGAACACGGCGTGCAGCGGCGCGAGGCCGTAATAGAGGGCCTTGGCGGTCCCGACCGCGCAGAACAGGCCGAGGCCCGCCGCGTCGAAGACCAGCACCCCGGGCATGGCCCGCTCGACCTGCGGATGCCAGAAGAAGGCGATCACGGTGGCCGCGACCGGCACGAGGAGGTATCCCGCATCCCGGAAGGCGGCGGGCTGCACGCCGATGAACAGGTCACGTATGACGCCGCCGCCGACGGAGGTGAAGAACGCGAGCACCGCCATGCCGATCACGTCGAATTTCTTGCGCGCGCCCTGCAACGCTCCGGACAGGGCGAACACGAAGATTCCGGCAAGGTCTAGCACGGGTGTCACAGCAGTGCAGTCTCCCATGAACCCCGCGAGCTGGGCCGACTGCCCCTTAGCGCCCAGATGCGGATCAACCGAGCGGAAACGCAATCGGCCTGGTCATGTTCCGCATATTCGAGCCGGTCATGGTCAGTTATGGTGACCGCATGAGCCCACCGCCGGGTCGCCGAAACTGGCGGCTCGAGGGTGCCATCGGCCGATTTTCTCGCCTGATCGAGCGTGCCCGATCTGGCGCGCCTGTCGGAGGCGTGCGTGGGCGCCCGGCCGTCCTCGTCGAAGTGATTGTTCTGCTGCTCGGGTTTCTGCTCTTCACGCGCTTTCACGCCGCAGCCGGCAAGGACGTCGTATCTGCCACGGCCAACGCTCTTGCCCTGCAGTCCGTGGAACGCGCCCTCCACCTGGACATCGAGCAGATGGCGAACGAGTGGCTCACCGAACATCCGGCCCTGATCGGACCGGCGGTGTACTACTACCGCCTGTACTACGTCGTGCTCGTCGGTGTGCTGCTGTGGGTTTTCGCCCGGCACGCCGATGTCTACATCAAGGTCCGCCGGACCCTTCTCGCGATGATCGCCCTCGTTCTGCTGGTCTTCTGGACGCTGCCCATGTCGCCCCCGCGGTTCGCCCTGCCGGGCGTCGTCGACATCGTCGCTGAACACGACATCCTGGGGAGTCATGCGTCAGGGGGGACCGGGAGCGGCCAGAATCTCTACTCGGCCATGCCCAGTCTGCACGTGGGATGGTCGGCGTGGTGCGCGTACGCCGTGTGGTCCGCCCTCCGGACCTCCCACCCGCGAGCGGCGCTGTCGGCCTGGGTCTTCCCGCTCGTCATGGCGGCAAATGTGCTCGTCACAGGGAACCACTACGTGCTCGACATCGTCGGAAGCGGCGTGTTGCTCGCCGTCTCCATCGCTGCCGCATCAGTGTGGGGCCGCCTCGCCGTACGCCGGCGGGATGCGAGATCTGGCATTCGCCCCCTCGACCGCACGCTCAGCGGTCCTGGGCGCTGAGCCCTTTCACCACGGCGTCGAGGGCGCGGGCCAGCGGCTGGGCATCGCCGCGCAGGTGGGACAGCCTCTCGGCCGGGACAGCGGGATCGTCAGGTGAATGGTGCGGCCGAGTTACTCGGTACCCGCGATAGCGCTGCGGCGCTCGATGAAGACGACGTCGCGCCAGCGGTCGTGGTGGCGGCCGATGCGTTGGCGCGTGCCGACGGTGCGGAATCCGGCCTTCTCGTGGAGGCGCAGACTCGCGGTGTTCTCGGGGAAGATCCCAGATTGGATAATCCAGATGCCTGCGCTCTCGGTGGACTGAACAAGGGCATTCAGAAGCGCGCCACCGATCCCGCGACCCCCGTGATCGGGGTGAACGTAGACAGAGTGCTCGACCACTCCGGCGTAGACGCATCGGTCGGAGACGGCACTGACAGCGACCCAGCCGAGTACCTGCCCGGTGGACACCTCGACGGCGACGTGCCGGTGACGGGGAAGCTTGGCGCGGTCGAACGCCCCCCACGTGGGGACGGTGGTCTCGAAGCTGGCATCGCCGCTGTCGAGTCCGGCTTGGTAGATGTCGAGCACCTGCCTCGCGTCATCGGCGCTCATTGGGCGGATGAGAGTCCCGGGTGGTGCGGTCGGCTTGGTCGCCTGGATGATCGCCGAGTACAGGCCTTCGGTTGCGGCCTGGGTGCGCGTGATCGTGTAGGTGGTGAACCCCGCTGCGGCCAGCAGCGCGCGATATTCGGTTTCTGTAAGGGTGCCGACCGTGCAGCCGACGTGGTGTTCGGCGTCGGCGCGGTGTACGGGGTCGAGTCCGTCGTCGGCGATGACGTCGCTGATGCCGAGTCTGCCGCCGGGTTTGAGGACGCGGAAGGCTTCGGCCAGGACACGGGGTTTGTCGGCGGACAGGTTGATCACACAGTTGGAAATGATCACGTCGACGCCGGCATCGGGAAGCGGGATGTCCTCGATGTGCCCGTATAGGAACTCGACGTTGGTCACCCCGGCTTCGGCGGCGTTCGCCCTGGCGAGGGTGATCATGTCGGGTGTGGCGTCCAGGCCGTAGGCCTTGCCGGCGGGGCCGACTCTGCGCGCCGAGAGCAGGACGTCGATACCTCCACCTGACCCGAGATCGAGGACGGTTTCCCCTGGCTGGAGGTCGGCGACGGCGACGGGGTTGCCGCATCCCAGGCTGGCGCGGACGGCTCCCTCGGGGAGTTCCCCAGTGTCGCCGTAGGCGGCGGCCCCGAATCCGCCGTCGTTGAACCGCTGTGGTTCGCAGTCGACGATCTGGAGTTGGGCGTGGGCGGCGCGGGCGAGCCGGCCGTAGCGTTCGACGATGCGTGCTCGGACCTTGTCGGCGTCTTCAGGCATGTGTCCTCCGGTCAACACGCGCAGCCTGGCGAGGGGACGGGACGGCCCATGACCACGTCGGCGGCCGTGGGGAAGGCCCCGATGCACGCCTTGTTGATCTCATACAGGCTGGACGTGCCGCGACGCTCGACCAGGACGAATCCCACCTCGGCCAACACCTTCAAATGCGCGGAAACGGTCGACTGCCCGACGTCGACCGCCTCGACGATCTCCTTGACCGACATGGGCGCCTGGCGGCGGGCCAACAGGGTGACGATCTGGATGCGCGTGGCATCGGCCAGGGCCTTGAACCAGGAGGCGTACTCCATGGCTGTGGTCCGGTCGAGTGGTCCTGTTCCCTCATTCATCGTTAATCGACGATAAACGATGAATCAGCTTCGGGGAAGGGCTCGACTGATTGCCTTCACCGACCTGATCCGTTGCCAGGCCGGTGGTGGTCTTCTTCGTGGCGATGCGTAGATGTCAGTAGGCGGGGACGAGTTGGGCGAGGAGTTCCGTGACCCGCTTGTCGATCTCGTCGCGGATCGGGCGGACCTGGTCGACCGGCTTGCCGGCGGGGTCGTCGAGTGCCCAGTCCAGGTACCGCTTGCCGGGGAAGATCGGGCAGGCGTCTCCGCATCCCATGGTGATGACGACGTCGGCGGCCTGGACCGCTTCGGTGGTCAGGGGCTCGGGGAACTAGGGACACCACGGGGTTGAGGTGCGCCCCGGAGACCGGACCGATCAACACGATGATGACCGGCAGGGCGGCGGCCGTGGCCGCGCTGTTGGCGAGCAGTTGCACACCGACGTCAGGCGACAGGTGCGCGGCCATGATTTCGGACCCGACCACGACTGCGACCAGCAGGCCCGTGCCGAGAGACTCGGCGAAAGCACGCCGGAGAAGGCTGGGAGCCTCGCCCGTGCTCATGCCGGAGTGGCGGCCAGAGCGGACGCGGGGCTGAGCAGCGCGGACATCCGGGCCAGGACGCTCGGGTTGATCCAGTAGTAGGCCCAGGTGCCCCGGCGTTCGGAGTCGATGAGTCCGGCCTGCTTGAGCACCTTCAGGTGGTGGCTGATCGTCGGTGCGGTCAGGTCGAAAGCGACGGTCAGATCGCACACGCACGCCTCGCCACCCTCATGGCAGGCGATCAACGACAGCAGGCGCAGCCGTACCGGGTCGGCGATCGCCTTGAACAGCGGAGCAAGCTCCGTCGCCTCGGCCTCGTCCAGCGGTTCACAGACCAAGGGCGCGCAGCACGCCTCGGCTGATACCTGAACGCCCACGTCCACGATCGGCAACTCTTGCTTCGGCATGTCTCTAATTTGACAGAGATCTATATACGAGTGCAAGCTGACCCCAGTGCGCTACTTAGACGCTTATCAAATCAGGAGTTGCGCGGCCCATCGAATTTCTGCCCTGATGCGCAGGACCACCGGCAAGGCCGGTCGGGTTCGCGGTGCAGTGACCTTCAACGAAGCCACCGGTGAAGTCTGCGACGGCGCCTGCCGCAGTGACGCCCGGCTCGATCGGGCCCGCACGTTCGCCATCTCGGCCACCCTCGGCTACCGCCGTTGACCTGGCCCACCCACCGACCCGCAGCCCTTCAGGAGGAACGCCATGTCCCGTGTTCAGCTCGCCCTCCGTGTCGCCGACCTGGAAGGCTCCGTGGCCTTCTACTCCAAGTTGTTCGGCGTCGAGCCGGCCAAGCGCCGGCCCGGTTACGCCAACTTCGCCATCACCGAGCCTCCGCTGAAGCTCGTGCTTCTCGAAGGAGAGGGCGACGAGCCGACCCGGATGGATCACCTCGGCGTCGAGGTCGAGGACGCCGGTCAGGTCACCGCCGCGACTGAACGGCTCAAGCAGGCCGGGCTGGCGACCTTCGAAGAGAACGACACCACCTGCTGTTACGCCGTACAGGACAAGGTGTGGGTCACCGGCCCGGGCAGCGAGCCGTGGGAGGTCTACGTGGTCAAGGCAGACGCCGACAGCCTGTCCAAGGAAACCGGCTCCGTCTGCTGCGCCACATCGGACACCACCGACCAGGTGCCCACCGCCGCGTCGTCCTGCTGCTGACAGGTAGCGTCCGGCGATCGCCCGTTCCCGCGAGTGATCGCCGGACGGCACAGCCGGCGCCCCAGAGTCGTGTTTCCTCGCCGGTTCGGCGTCCAGCACCCAGCAGACCGGCGGCACCGTCGAAAGCAAGAACGAGAACTTCACCGGCGTCGTCGCCACGACCGACACGAACGAGATCCGCAAGAAGCCGGCCGACATCGACACCCTCGTACAACAGGCCGCTGGACACCACGGCTGACGACGTCAGGCATCGATCGTCCTCGAGCGCCCCGACCGCTACCCTCGCAGCGCCGTAATCAGTGTGCTACGTCGTAGCACATGATGGCACGCGGCCGTATCCTTAAGGAGTGAGTACTCCCGAACCGGACCCCTCGCACCAGATCTCCCAGCGCGACCTCCGCAACCGATCAGCCGAGATCATGGACGGCTTGGAAAGGGGCGAGCGATACGCCGTGACGCGCAACGGCCACCACATCGGCGACCTCGTCCCCATCCGCCGGCGGCGCCGAGCCGTCTCTCGGGCGGAGTTCGCCGCTGTTTCCCGAGGGATGCCTCTGCTGGACGATCGGAAGTATCGCGAAGACATGGATCGCCACGTCAACGACGATCTCTACGACCCTTATGACCGCGCATACGGCAGGGGCGAGTTCACGCAGGACGAGGAATGACCCACCGTCACGGACTGCTCGACACCAACATCCTCATCCTGCGCGCAGCCATCGATCCCGATGAACTACCCGACGAGATGATGATCAGCGCCATCACCACCGCCGAACTGTCCGTCGGCGTGCTGGCAGCCACTGGACCACAGGAACTCGCCCAGCGGATGAAGATCCTTCAGGCCGTCGAGGCCGAGTTCGATCCCCTGCCCTTCGACGACACCGCCGCGCGCGAGTACGGCCAACTCTGGACCGCTGTCATCGCCTCAGGCCGCAAACCTCGTCCCCGAACAGCAGACCTGATGATCGCCTGCGTGGCCATCGCCAACCGGCTGCCTCTGTATACCTGCAACCCGAAGGACTTCAAGGGCCTCGACCACCTGCTCTCAGTGGTCCCTGTGACCCGCCCGCGATGAGGCATCACGTGCCAAATGCCGCCTCCGGCCAACGTCGGCAACTCGCCGGCCTCTCCTGACCTGCTGGTGTACAGGGAGTGCCTTTGTGGGCTGCTTCGTCTGGCACGCCTGTGGCACGTGCTGGTGGCAGACCCTACGTCGTGCTCGTAGTCGTCGCGCATGCAGGCGGGTGAGGCTCCCGCGTCAGGCCGGGGCGAGGACGCAGAACTCGTTACCTTCCGCGTCGGCCAGAACGGTCCACGGGACGTCGCCCTGGCCTACGTCGGCGGGCGTCGCGCCGAGGGCCTTCAGCCGGGCCACCTCCGCCGCTTGATCGTCACCGGGGTACGGCAGCAGGTCAAGATGGATGCGGTCTGGCGTGGTCTTCACGTCGGGCGTGCGGAGGAACTCCAGATACGGCCCGACACCCTTGGCGGAGCGCAGCCGCGCATGATCGTCGCTCACCTCGTGCAGGGTCCAGTCCATCGCCTCACCCCAGAACCTGGCCATGGCCCGCGGGTCAGTGCAGTCGACGACCACCGCGGCGATCGGTCCGGTGTCCCGGTAGATCTCCCGAGGCTCCAGCACGCAGAACTCGTTTCCCTCCGGGTCGGCCAGGACCGTCCATGGCACGTCACCCTGGCCCACGTCGGCAGGCGTCGCACCGAGCTCCTTCAGGCGCGCGACCAACTCCGCCTGGTGGGCCGCAGAGGTGGTGGCGAGATCGAGGTGCACACGGTTCTTCGTTGTTGTCTTGAGTTCAGGGACGGGAACGACGTCGATGCCGACGGCGACCGGGTGCGGCCAAACGAAGCCGCCGAGGGGTCCAACGTAGGTGGTCACGCCCGGTCGGAAAACACTCCAGCCGAGCGCCTCCGCCCAGAACCGGCCGACCGCCAAGCCATCAAGAGCCTTGAAGTTCACCTGAACAAGTCGAAGGGCCACGCCGCCGATTCTGACATCCTCGGTCCCGCACGTTTCCCTTTGTCCTGATCTCTCGTCTGCTGTCGACCCACCCGTGACGCCGCCCTCGTCATGTTTCCGCTCATTCGAGCCGGGGCCAGGGCCCACCCCTTAGGACTCCTCCTCGAAGAGGAAGCCATCGGGTTCCTCTACAAGGCCGGAGCAGCGGTATTCATCGACGAGTACGGATACGACGATGAAGATGGGACCGACGATCCGTCTTCGGAGAGCTGACGGCACAAAGCCCCGCCCTACGCGTGATCATTACTGGCCTATGCGTCCGTCGATCCGCTCGCGCAACAGGTCGGCGTGACCCATGTGACGGCCGTACTCCCAGATCGTTCCGACCAGCACGTCGCGCAGCGACATCTGCCCTCCGCCGCTGCCATGCTGATTCAAGAGATCGTCGCCGGTGACGTCGAGACTGGGCGCCTCGGCAACGAACCGCGTGGCGAAGTCCACCTCCGCACGCCATGCGTCCCATGCCTCCGCGACCACCCCGGGGTCGGGGACCGCGCCATCGAAATCGCCGTCACGGTCGGTGTCGGAGGTGAACAGCCGGGGCACGTCCTGTCCCGCCATCAGCACCCGGAACGTCGCACGCTCCACCTCGGCCAGGTGTCGCACGAGCCCCAGGAGCGACATCGTCGACGGCTCGACGGAACGCCGCGCCATCGCCTCCGCGTCAAGACCTGCGCATTTCATCTCCAGCGTGAGACGTGCACAGCGCAGGGCTTCGACCAGCGTCGTGCGCTCGTCGCCCAACGTGGGTCCGTTCTCACGCGGGTCGTCGTCAGACGGCTTGCCGTCCGCGGTGAACATATCGGCTCGTCGGGTCGTCGCCATGGCCGCAATCATTGGCGACGCGCATGACGGCCGGCAACTGATTAACGAACCTGCACTCATGGTCAACGGGTTCGGGTATTTCGCTGCTGTATGAGATCGAAAAGGCCACTAACCCCTGTTGACCGCCCTTAATGGCCCGCTAATGGGCCGACAATCACATCCGGACCTGCATGGATAGGAGAGGCCAACCGTTTCCGTCCCCAGAAGTTCGGTAGAGCCAGGATGCGTACGACCGCGAACCTGGATGAGCACATGGCCGCCGCGGGCTATGTCACCTCGAACCCGGCAAGCGAGATCTTCTCCAGTGCGGGCTCATCGAAGGTGACGCCGAACAGCTCACGCATCGCGTCGTCCCCGAGGCTCGTCGCCTCGTACGGGTCTGGCTCGCCATCGCCGTCCAGGTACGGAGCCTCGAAGGGGAGCGGATCGCCGACGAGTTCGGACACTCCGTCGCTGCCGGAGGCGCTGAACGAGCGCCGCAAGGTGCCGTCACCGTCCCAGATCGCGTACGCGAACCAGTCGCCGCCGCTGTGCGTTGCGACCAGGTAGGTCGTCCGGCCCGCGGCCTCGTCCAGGAAGCGCTGGTCAAGCTCGGACGGCTCGGTGAGGAATGCCTCCTCGGTGCACACAATGGTGAGGCCCGGCAGGCACGTCGCATATACCTGGCCGTCCTCGGGTGAGGACTGGAGGAGCAAGGTGCCGTCGCCGATCTCACTGATCCGCCGCCCGGGATGCAGTCGCCGGACGAGCGTGCGGGTCGCCTCCCTGTCAAGGGTCGGCGCGGCACGCAGAATGGGACGCGGGTCGCCCTCGACATACAGCAGCATCCAGGCTTTGGCACCCATTGGGGCTCCTCTCCCGTGCAACGTCCAGCCGCCGACAAACTAGCCTCACCCTGCGATGCAGCCGTCGACGGGTCCCTAGCCGTGGTCAACTCCGCCTCGGCCCAAGCTGACCCAACTGCCGTCACATCGATGCACTGACCAGTTACCGGCCACAAGGACACAAGTCGGCGCGTCTGCTCCCAATGCGCAATGCCGTGCAGGCATAAAACCAGGCCTGTCATCCTCGATCGACTTGGGAGGTCCGCATGCTTGCGCGTTGGAAGAGAAATATGGCGCAGAATCGTTGTCCGGAGCTGCCCAGCGGGCGCCATGAGCGCGGACGGCGATTCCGAAGCCGGCCATTGGTGACCGCGGCCGCCATCGCGATCGGGCTGGCGCCACTGGCAGCAGTAACCGGGCCCGCTCTGGCCGAACAGAAGCCCGTCCCGGGAGAATTCGCCTACGTCAACAACAACGGCAACAGCACCGTGTCGCGGCTCAACACCACGACCAACACCATCGTCGCCACCATCCCCCTCCCTCCCAAGGCCAATACGATCGGGTCGGAGGTCACGCCGAACGGTGCCTTCTACTACGTGGCCAACGCCGGCCTCGACAACGTCATGAAGATCGACACCGTGACCAACAGAATCGTCGCCGTCATCCAACTCCCCGACAAGGCCGCTCCCAACGGAGTGGGGATCACGCCGGACAGCCGCTTCATCTACGTCACCAACAAGGGCGGCAACTCCGTCACGAAGATCGACGTGGCCACCAACGCCATCCTCGCCACCATCCCCGTCGGGACCGCTCCCGAGTCAGTGGCGGTCACGCCGAACGGCGCCTTCGCCTACGTCTCCAACAGCGGCAGCGACAACGTCACGAAGATCAGAGTCTCCGATAACGCCATCCTCGCCACCATCCCCGTCGGGAGCGCTCCTCGGGGGGTGAAGATCACGCCGAACGGCGCCTTCGTCTACATCGCCAACAACGGCAAGGGCATGGTCGGCAACGGCACCGTTTCGAAGATCAGCACCGCGGACGACACGGTCATCACCATCCCCCTCGGGACGACCGGTCCGACCTGGTTGTCGATCACGCTGGACAGCGCCTTCACCTACGTCACCAACAACGGCAGCAACAACGTCACGAAGATCAGAGTCTCCGACAACACCGTCGACGCCACCATCCCCGTCGGGATGGGTCCCAGGGGGATGTGGATCAACACCAGCGGCACCCAGATCTACGTGGCCAATCACGACAGCGACTCGGTGTCGGTGATCAATGTCGCCAACAACGGCATCGACGCGACCATCAAGTTCCCCGACGGGGCCGGTCCCGAGGGAGTGGCGTTCGGGCGCCACCCCGTGCCCGTGAAGGTGAAGGCGACCACGACTCAGAGCTCAAGCTCCGGCGACATCGTGAGGAGTAAGAACGAGAACTTCACCGGCGTCGTCGCCACAGGGGGCAATGGGGACAAGGTCCGCAAGAAGCTGGCCGGCATCGACTCCTTCGTGCAGCAGGTGAAGCAACGCCATCTCAATAACCCTGCCCTCATCAAGCATCTGATGGGCGCCGGGCAACACGGCTGACGCCGTCAGGCACGCACCATCACCAAGCGCCCCCTGACCTCTTCGAGGGAAGGGGGCGCCCTTTTCGCATCTGCCGTGTGTGGACGACCGGTGGCCGATCCCGATCGAACTCGGCTCTTTCGGTCTCCTGAGCGCACGGGTGGAGGCCGAGAAGTGCTAATGGCACGAAAGCCCCGTTTCTTGATCAGAAACGGGCGTTTTACCAGGTGGAGCCTAGGAGATTCGAACTCCTGACATCCTGCTTGCAAATCGGCCGGATCATCTGAGGAAACGGCCGCGACCTGGGCGAGGGGCAGTCCGCGAGCGACCATGACTACCCCCTGTTGACCGCCCTTAATGGCCCGCTAATGGCCCGACGATCACGCTCACAAGCTGAGGCGGGGTGCCGTAGCGCCGGCCCCGGCCACCTGGTCCGCCCGGCAGGGCAGGGGTGCGCTCTCGCACCCTCCTCTACAGCCCACCCGCGACGTTGCGGCCCCAGAGCCACGATGCCCTGGCCAGCCGCTCCCGCGGCTCAGGGGTGGAGCTTCTTTCCTTCAGCCAGCATCGCCACGTACTTCTCGATCCGGCGCGCCCTGGTCTCGGTCTTCTTGACATCCTGGATCCGATAGAGGATCGCGTAGCGATTTTGCCGGTCCAGCTTTTCGAAGAACTCTGCCGCAGCCGGATTGGCCGCCAGCGCCGCCACCAGGTCGTCCGGCACCGAGGCCGTCCGTGCACCGTCGTAGGCGGCCTCCCAGCGTCCGCTCGCCTTGGCACGCTCAACCTCGGCTAGCCCCGCTGGCCGCATCCGGCCCTGCTCGATCAGGGCTACTGTTTTATCCCGGTTGACCTTGGACCACTTGCTGTTCGGCCTGCGCGGGGTGAACCGCTGCAGCCAGTACAGGTCGTCGTACTTGCCCTTCTGCCCGTCGATCCAGCCATAACAGAGCGCCACATCGAGGGCCTGGGCGTAGTCCAAGGCCACGATGCCGGGGCCCTTCTTCCGCAGCTTGAGCCAGACACCTGCGGAGATCGCGTGGTGCTCGCTAAGCCAGGTCTCGAATGCCTCGGCAGATTCAAACGAGACGATCTCCAAATCCTCGGCCATCCGTCGCCGTCACCCCTCCCCGTCTGCAGCCTGCTGAGAGTACCTGAGGTCGGCGGAGAGACTTTGGGCTGGAGCTTGCCATGGGGCGAGAGATCATGGCCCGCTGGCCCGCGAGCGAATCGGGCTGGCTTCTCGCCTGCCCGCATAGCCCGATCTGGGGCCATTATGCGCTGGGTCGACGTCGTGAAGGACATGGGCATGCCGGGCCTGCACTTCCCGAAGCTCTGCGAACACCTCGCGGCGACGAATTCACCGTCACTGCGCCACAAAACCGACGATTAGTCGTAATTTGCCTACACGTCACGTAAACCGCATATCGGTTCTAGGCGTGATAGATCATGGGTGGACGGCCGGTCCAGTGACGACGAGGACGAACCGCAGCGAACACCCATAGCTGCGTCGATCATGAGGGGTACATCGCATGGCTGGTCTGATGGCTGGGGCTTCGCCCGGCTCTGTTCCCGCGGAGACGGTGGGCGGGCGATGGAGAAGGCACAGGGCCCGTGGTCGGGGGCGTGCTTTAGCGGCCGGTCTTGTGCTGGCCGTGAGCGCTCCCGCAGTGTCGGTCCTCGGGCCGGCAGGCCCGGCGGCGGCCTCCAGCGGCACCTCGACCGCGTACGCGTGGGGTTATAACTTCTGGGGGCAGGTGGGCGCAGGGTCTTCGGAGGAGGACACGTCCTCCCCGGTGGCTGTGTCCGGACTGAGCCAGGTGGCGCAGGTCAGCGCCGGTGACTACCACAGCCTCGCGGTGCGCACGGATGGCACCGTGTGGGCCTGGGGCGACAACACCAACGGGCAGTTGGGCAACGGGACGACGTCGTACAGTTCGGTACCCGTGCCTGCGCAGGTGCCTGGATTGACCGGCGTCGTGCAGGTCGCTGCGGGCAACCAGCACAGCCTTGCGTTGCGCTCGGATGGCACCGTGTGGGCCTGGGGCTCCAACGGCTTCGGACAGCTCGGTGACGGCAGCAAAACCTGGAGTCGTAGTACCCCGGTGAAGGTGGCCGGGTTGACCGGGGTGACCCAGATCTCCGCCGGTTACTACCACAGTCTCGCGTTGCGCTCAGATGGCACCGTGTGGGCCTGGGGCGATAACCATTCGGGGCAGCTCGGTGACGGGACCGAAACCGAGCGCGCCACCCCGGTGAAGGTGGCCGGGTTGACCGGGGTGACCCAGGTTGCCGCCGGCGTTGGCCACAGCCTTGCGGTGCGCACGAACGGCACTGTGGTGGGGTGGGGCTCCGACAGCGTCGGGCAACTCGGCGATGGCAGCGCCGGCGTCAACCTGGAGCGGCACACCCCGGTGGCGGTCAAGGGCCTGACCAAGGTGATCAAGGTCGACGCCGGCGATGCCCACAGTCTCGCGGTTCGCTCGGACGGCACGGTGGCGGCCTGGGGCTATAACTACTACAGGCAGCTCGGTGACGGCACCACCACCAACCGCACCACCCCGATCACTGTGCCAGGGCTGACCAACGTCGCCCAGGTCAGCGCGGGCAGTTACGACAGTGCCGCGCTCCGCTCGAACGGCACCGTGGCGGCGTGGGGATTCAACTACCTCGGCCACGCGCAGCTCGAAGACGGCACCCCCGTCACCCAGCCGGATGACAGGCAGTGGAGATCCCCGGTCTACGTGCCCGGGCTGATCTCGGTCACCCAGATCTCGACCGGGAGCTCCCACACACTGGTGAAGGTCGGCCCGCCGGCGCTGACAGGCAAGGCGTCGATCACCGGCACCGGCGCCGTCGGCACCAAGCTGACCTGCAAGGCGTCCTTCCTCGCCGCCACCTCGGTCAAATACAGCTGGATGCGGGACACGACCACGATTTCCGGCGCGACCACCGCCACCTACACGCCGGTGACCGGCGACGCCGCACACAAGGTGACCTGCAAGGCCACTGGCACCAACAGCCGGGGCAGCACCGACACCTCGGCGAGCATCAGCGGCTACGTCCCGGCGAAGTTCGCCAGTGGCACTCCGCCGGTCGCGCAGACCGCTAAGTACTTCATCTACAGGTTCGCGGCCACCGGGACCCCCACACCGAAGGTCACCCGCGCCTCCGGCACCCTCCCGCCCGGTCTGAAGCTGGCCCCCGGCGGCACCCTGTCCGGAACCCCCACCAAGGGCGGCACGTACACCTTCACCCTGCAGGCGACCGGCGGCATCGGCACCCCCACCAAGGCCACCAAGACCGTCGTCGTCCGCGCCCCCGCGAAGTTCACCACGGCCACCACACCGGTGGCGCACGCGGGCAAGTACTACATCTACAAATTCCCGACAACCGGATACCCCGTGCCGAAGGTCACCCGCGCCTCCGGCACACTCCCGCCCGGCCTGAAACTCGCCACCGGCGGCACCCTGTCCGGAAAGCCCACCCGCAAGGGCACCTACAAGTTCACCCTCAAGGCGACCAACGGCGTCGGCACCCCAGCCACAGCCACCAAGACCGTCGTCGTTCGCTGATCACATGATCCCGGGGAATCGGCACACCACCGACTCCCCGGGACACCCAAACAGAAGATCACAACGGAACAGACGCACAGCGGGCCCGAAAGCCGAATAACGATCAAAGCCCAGGTCGGGAAAGTAACCCTGACCTGGGCTTTCGTATGGGTGGAGCCTAGGAGATTCGAACTCCTGACATCCTGCTTGCAAATCGGTCTGCTCTTCAGGGGAAACGGCCGCGACCTGGGCGACAAGCAGTCCACGAGTGACTGTGAGTGCCCCCTGTTGACCGCCCTTAATGGCACGCTAATGGCACGGCGATCACGCTCACGACCTGCAGCAGCCGGCCATGCACGGCCCGTCCCCTGGTCTGCGCCCGTCCTCCTCGTAGCTGCCGATCCCCAGGACGGGACCGCCGTGTCAAGGGTCAGCGAAGCTGATCGCGGAGCGACGCCGCAGGCGCCCCCGGGCTCGTGTTGACCGCCTGGACGCTGGGGCTGGGCGCGCTGGCGGTCGCCGCCTACCGGCGCGCTAGCGTTACGGCCTGATGAACCGACTTTTCCGGGGCGACGTCGAAGGCCCCGAGCTGCTGCAACGGGCCTTCTGGATGTCGTTCGGACTGCTGTTCCTGACCCCGGTCGGGGTGGCGGTGGCCCATTACGAGGGAACGCGGCGCTGGCTGGGCTTGGCGGCCATGGTGGTGTTCGCGCTGGCGTACTACGCGGCGGCGTTCGTGCGGTGGAGATGGGACGACCCGTTCACGGTGCCGTCGGTGACGGTGCTGGGGACGTTCGCGCTGCTGGCGGCGGGGCTGCCACCGCTGTTCGGGCTCGACTGGCTGGGTCTGCCGATCTACCTGGCATTCGTGCTGGCGATGTCGCTGCCGCTGCGGTGGGCCCCGTTCGGGGTGCTGGGGTCGATGGCCGTGATAGCCGGGGACGGGGTGCTGGTCGGCGCCCCGGCCCCGATGATCGGCGGGTTCGCGCTGGTGCTACTGGCGTTCGGGATGATGATGGTCGCGCTCCGGCACTCGCGGACGCTGGTGGTGCAGCTGCGCGAGGCGCGCGGCGAGGTCGCCCGGCTCGCCGCCGCCGACGAGCGGCTGCGCATCGCCCGCGACCTGCACGACCTGCTCGGCCACAGCATGTCGCTGATCGTGCTGAAGAGCGAGCTGGCGCGGCGGCTGGCCGACCGGGACCTGGTCCGCGCCGTCACCGAGATCGGCGACATCGAGTCGGTGGCGCGGTCCTCGCTGGCGGACGTGCGCGAGGCGATCTCCGGCTACCGGCGGCGTGACCTGGGCGAGGAACTGGACGGCGCGCGGGCGGTCCTGTCGGCGGCCGGGGTAGACACGACGGTGCGGATGGCGGGCGCGCCCCTGCCGGAGGCGGCCGACGGCGTGTTCGGCTGGGCGGTGCGCGAGTCGGTCACCAACCTTGTCCGCCACGCACGCGCTTCCCGCTGCGTCATCGAGGTGGGACGCGACGGCGACGAGGCGGTGCTGGAGGTCCGCGACAACGGCCGGGCCAAGGGGAAGCACGTTCCGGGCAACGGCCTGAACGGCCTGTCCGAGCGCGTCGCGGCCGAGGGCGGCACGATGGAGTCCGGCCCGCTGCCGGGCGGCGGCTTCCGGGTCGCGGTCCGCGTTCCCGTAGGGTCTGCCTCATGATCAGGGTCATGCTGGCGGAAGACCAGAACATAGTGCGGGGCGCGCTGGCGGCATTGCTCGGGCTGGAGGAGGACCTGGAGGTCGTCGCGGAGGCGGCGGGCGGCGACGAGGCGGTCGTCGCCGCCGAACGGGTGCGGCCCGACGTGGCGTTGCTGGACATCGAGATGCCCGGCAAGGACGGGCTGACCGCCACCGCCGAAATCCGGGCGGCGGTGCCCGGGTGCCGGGTGATGATCCTGACGACGTTCGGGCGGCCGGGCTACCTGCGGCGGGCCATGGAGGCGGGCGCGTCGGCGTTCCTGATCAAGGACGGACCGGCGCAGGAACTGGCGGCGACGATCCGGCGGGTCGTAGCCGGGGAGCGCGTCATCGACCCGGGGCTGGCGGCGGCCGCATTGAGCGCCGGACCCAACCCGCTGTCGCCGCGCGAACGGGACGTACTGGCGGCCGGGGCGGACGGGTCCACGATCGCCGACATCGCGGCCAGGCTCCACCTGTCGGAGGGGACCGTCCGCAACTACCTGTCGTCGGCGATCAACAAGGTCGGCGTACGCAACCGCATCGAGGCCGCCAAGGCGGCCGAGCGGAACGGATGGTTGTATACGCCATGCAACACGCTCGCGGCCAGCGCAGGGGCGTGAACGCGGGAACTGCTGGCGCGGATGGGTCACTCCAGCACGCGCGCCGCACTGATCTATCAACACTCGACGGACGCGCGACAGCGGGCCTCTGCGCAGAAGCTGAACGACGTAGCCCGAGGCGTCCTCGGCGAGATCATCGGGCACACAACGGGCACGAAACCCCGAACAGCCCTACAGAAATCAAAAGCCCAGGCCGTTGACCTGGGCTTTCGTATGGGTGGAGCCTAGGAGATTCGAACTCCTGACATCCTGCTTGCAAAGCAGGCGCTCTGCCAGCTGAGCTAAGGCCCCGAAAACAGTGCACTGACCTGGAACAACGCCACCCATGCCGCGAGTGTTCCGGATGCACACCGTAGCAACAGCCCGGCCCTCGCGCCACTCGGCCGCGTCTGCCGCCGCGGAATGCGGTGGTTCCCCTGCGTGCCGCCGGTCAGGCGTCAGGCGGAGGTGACGATCTCGTTCGCGCCGACCTCGCTGCTGAGGACCAGCGAGGGGAAATCGGCGATCGAGTCGATGATGTGGGTCGCGCCGGCGCTGACCAGGCGGGCCCGGCTGTGGCCACCGGTCATCACTCCCGCGACGATCGAGGCGCCGGCCCGGCGCCCGCAGAGCATGTCGCTCTCAGAGTCTCCGGCCACGGCCACCTCCCTGACGTCCTCGATCCCGGCTCGCAGGCCCGCCGTCAACACCAGGTCGGGATAGGGCCGTCCTCGCCCGGCGTCCTGCGGGCACAGCGCGAGATCGAGCTTGTCCGCCCACACGAGCGTGCTCAGCACCCGGCTGAGCGTGGACCGGCTGAAACCGGTGATGAGGGCGATCTTCACGCCCGCGGCGCGCAGCTTCTCCAGTGCCTCGACGGTTCCGGGCAGGGGAACCAGCCCGCTCCGGTCGATGGCCCCTTCATACGCGCGCTCGAACGTCAGGTTCGCGGCCCGGGCCTGGGCTTCGTTGTCCGGGAAGATCCCGTGGAAGACATCGATCTTCGGGCAGCCCCGGGACCGGTGCACATGCACCATGGCACGCGCGTATGCACTGGTCCCGGGAACGATGCCCTGTGTGGCGATCGCCTCGGCGAACGTCCGTTCCACCATGGCGATGTCACCGATCGTGGTTCCCGCAAGATCGAGGCAGGCCAGTTTCACGGGTGCCATTCCCGGACCCTTCCCACGATCAAGACCCATCTCGGGTTATCAGTTCTCGCTACCTGTCGCCTCGGTCCACAGGTCGAGCTCGGCGCGGTTAGTCTGCACCTTGCGCCAGACCAGCAGCCCCCCGAGAGCGACCAGCGCGAGAACGAGCAGCTTCTTCACGGTGTGACCCCACTTCTCAACGGTCTCACCTGCCGGGTGAGACAACGCCCGGTTCTACGGTTCTCTGCAGCCTAGCAAGGGTTCGGCGCGTGACCCTGATTGCTTGAGAATCGGTTGCACCAGATCGATAATTAACGACCCGCCCGCCGGGCATGCCGTACGGCGTGCGCGACCGGTAGGTGAATCATGACTGCCCAGGTCACACCTTCATTAACCCTCGCGGCGCCCCGCCGCCGAGCGGTTGTGAGGGCCTGGTTTCGGATGACACGCCACCGCTCCGCCGTGAGCATAAGGCCGTCCGGGCCGGCGAAAAGGCTCCGGCGGCTTCAGGGAAGCTTCGTGCAAAGCCGCAAGGTCGTGCCGTGTGGCCCCGTCCTCACCTCCCGTCTGGCCAGTCGGTTCATCAGCCACAGTCCACGCCCGCCGAAGTCGAACCGGGTCGACGGATAGTCGCGGTCAAGGGCTTGGGCGGGGATGCCGGGCCCCCCGTCGGACACTTCACAGATCAGCAGACCCGAATCGACCCACATGGCGATCCCGCGCGGCGGCAGGCCGTGCCGTACCGCGTTGGTCAGGGCTTCATGGACGGCCAGCACGAAGTCCTCCAGCGCGGCGCCTCCGAGCCCGGCGTCGCGCGCGGACTCCGTGACGAGATGCCGCACCCTGGTGATCGAACCCAGTTCGAACTCCAAGGTGAGCAGGCTGCTCACCAACGTCATCATCGCCTTCCGCTTTCACACAGTGGCAACTCTCCCCTTACCACCGATGCACGACTGACACATCTCATTCGCCGGCCGGGTGCTCTCCCCGGCGTGACAAAGCCGTGGCCGACGAGGCCACGGGGGACGGCGGGACGCGGCGGGCTCAGAGGTCCACTGAGATCTCGTGAAGGATGCGGCGGGAGTCCGTCGCCGGCCCGGCGGTGATGCAGAGGCGTTCCATGACCGCGAGATAGTGGTCGACGTCGTCGCGTTTGTCTAGATAGACCGCGCTGGTGAGCTGTTCGAGGTAGACGACGTCGGGGAGGTCGCGGTCGGCGAAGCGCACGATGCTGAAAGGTCCCCCCGCGGCCGCGTGACCGCCGGCGCTGAACGGAACCACCTGCAGGGTGACCTCGGGCCTGGCCACCAGGTCCAGGAGGCGGGCGATCTGCCCCCGCATGACGGCCGGGCCGCCGGGCGAGCGCCGCAGGACCGACTCGTCGACGACCGCCCAGACGTGCGGCGGGTTCGGGCCGGTGAGCACCCGCTGGCGGGCCATCCGGAACTCGACGCGTCGCTCGACGTCCTCCGGACGGGCGTCGGGGTGTCCGAGCCGGATCACCGATCGCGCGTAGTCCTCGGTCTGCAGCAGTCCGGGTACGAACTGGACCTCGTAGTTCCTGATCCCGGTGGCCGCCTGCTCGAGGCCGACGTACATCTCGAACCACGAGGGGACGATGTCGCCGTAGTTGTGCCACCAGCCGGGGACGCCGGCCTCGGACACGAGGGTCAGCATGGCGGCCCGTTCGGCCTCGTCGGCCACGCCGTACAGGGTGAGCAGGTCCGCGACGTCGCGCCCTCGGACGCTCACGCGGCCCAGCTCCATTCGGCTGATCTTGGAATGTGAGGCGCGGATGGCGTGCCCGGCCTCTTCGAGCGTGATGTTCCTGCTCTCACGCAGGCGGCGCAGCTGGGTGCCCAGGAGGATCCGCAGGACCGTGGACGTTCGAGGTGGTGCGGTGGGGGTGCGCGGGTGTGGCTGTGCGCCCTCCGTCGGGGCCGTAGTCATTCCAGGTCCTTTTGGGCCGCTCCAATGATTTACGCCTCGTTAACGATACCGGCGCGGCCCTTTTTGGCAAGCCGTAATGCTAGTCCTCGATGAAATCGTCGAAATCGCCATTTTCAACGGAGTGCGCGAAGGCAACAAAGTCGTCGCGCGTGTAAACGAGAACGGGCCCCGCCGCGTCTCGTGAATTCCTGACGGCCAGCCTCCCGTCGGGGAGTTCGGCGATCTCCACGCAGTTGCCGTCGGGGTTGCTGTGACTGCTCTTGCGCCAGACGAGGCCGGGCAGGCTCGACGCGTTCATTCCGTTGCGGATCTCCGTCATCGGGGACCTCACCTCCGGTTCACCGGTCAGGATACGGCTCGATGCCCCGGCAACGGCCTGCACGTGCATCCGCACTTGCACAAGGACCTCAAAAGGGAGCATTATTACTAACCGCTTCATCTCATCACATACCTCACAGGGACCGCACAGAGCTCTCGATGACTGGCTTTCGGACGGACGGCGCCTCCCTCGTGGAAGCGGACGGCGACGCCTGGGAACGGTGGTCCGACCTCGCCGACCAGGCGTTTCCGATCGGCCGTGCATGGCCGTGGGAAGCCGTGGAGCGGGACGGCGGGCAGCGTGAGCTGGAGGTCGCGGCGCACGAATGCCACCGCGACATCACCGCCGCCCGTGCGGCGCGGCACTTCACGACGGGCATGTTGCGGACCTGGGCCATGCCGGACATCGTCGACGACGCCTCATTGGCGGTCAGCGAACTCGTGGCCAACGCCGTCGGCCACGGTCTGCGCCGGCCGACCTCCGAGCCCCACCCCGTACGGCTGTACCTCTTCCGGTCGCGTCATTCGGTGGTGTGCATGGTCACCGATCCGAGCAACGACCCGCCGATCCTGCGCGCCCCCGACCACGTCGCGGAGAACGGCCGGGGTCTCCAGCTGATCGCCTCCGTGAGCCACCGATGGGGGTGGACGCCGCTGCGCCCTCTGGGCAAGGCGGTCTGGGCGGGTTTCATCGACAGGACCATTCGCCGGCCGTCCTGCCGCTGACGGAAAACGCCGGGAAAACATTTCCGGGGTCTCGGAAACAGAATTCGAATTTCCATTCCCGAGGACGCCTGCCCATTCGGCGGAAATCTCTTCCGCGCCCGAAGCCCCCGCTGGAAAGCCGTTGACGCGACGGCTCGACCGCCGGCTCGGGCGAATGTCACCGAAGGCCCGCACTCCCCGGCCGGGATTCACGACTGAACCCGACGACATCCGGGTGATGTCCGGGTGGTTGCGATCCTGGCAGGTCGAGGTGCCGACCGGGGGCGTCGACATGGGTCACGACATGCCGGGGATGATCTCCAAGACGCAGATCCTTGCACTCGAGGGCAGGTCAGGCGCCGACTTCGACCGGTTGTGGCTCTCGGTCCTGGCCAAGCACCTGGACGCCGGCGTCGCGATGGCCGAGAAGGTCGCCGGCTCAGGCGCACACCAGGGGACCAAGGATCTGGCCGAGAAGATCGTCACAACGCGGCGAGCCCAGATCGAGCAGATCGTCGACCGCCTTCCCTAGGTCAGCCGAGGGTTCGGTCGAGATTGAAGGCCGCACTGATCAGCGCGAGATGCGTGAACGCCTGGGGGAAGTTGCCGAGTTGCTCCCCCGTGTGCCCGATCTGCTCCGCGTACAGCCCCAGGTGGTTGGCGTAGGTCAGCATCTTCTCGAACGCCAGCCTGGCCTCGTCGAGCTGCCCCGCACGCGTCAGGGCCTCGACGTACCAGAACGAGCAGATGGAGAAGGTCCCCTCGTCGCCCCGCAGGCCGTCCGGGCTGGCCTCGGGGTCATAGCGGTAGACCAGCGAGTCGGAGACCAGTTGCCTGCCCAGCGCGTCCAGTGTGGACAGCCACTTGGGATCGGTCGGTGAGACGAACATGGTCAACGGCATCATGAGGACGGCCGCGTCGAGCACGTCCTCGTCGTAGTGCTGGACGAACGCCTTCATGGTGGGGCACCAGCCGCGTCGCATGATCTGCCGGTAAACGGCGTCGCGGGCCTCGCGCCAGCGCTCGAGCTCGGCGGGCAGCCCCCGCCGCAGGGCCATCCTGATGGCGCGCTCGATCGCGACCCAGCACATCAGCCGGGAGTAGACGAAGTTCTTGCGGCCGCCGCGGGTCTCCCAGATGCCCTCGTCCGGCCGATCCCAGTTCTCGCAGACCCAGTCGACGATCACGCACACCTGGTCCCATCGGTCGCTGGAGATGGGCCGTCCCCACTTGTCGTAGAGGTAGATGGAGTCGATGAGCGCTCCGTAGATGTCGAGTTGGAGCTGGTCGACGGCGCCGTTCCCGGTTCTGACCGGACCCGAGCCCTGGTATCCCTCGAGATGCCCGAGCTCACGTTCCGGCAGGTCCCGCCGTCCGTCGATGCCGTACATGATCTGCAGGGGGCCTACGGTGCCCGCGTCGCACAACGTGACGTTGGTGGCGAGGAAGTCGATGAAGGCCTCCGCTTCACTGACGAATCCCAGCCTGAGCAGCGAGTACACGCAGAACGCGGCATCGCGGATCCACACGTAGCGGTAGTCCCAGTTGCGCTCCCCGCCGATCCGCTCCGGCAGGCTGGTGGTGGGGGCGGCGACGATTCCCCCGGTCGGGGCGTAGGTGAGCAGCTTCAGCGTCAGGGCGGAACGGTGGACCATCTCCCGCCACCGGCCGCGATAGCGGGACGAGGACAACCAGTTCCGCCAGAACTTCACGGTCGCCGCGAACTGGTGCTCGGCCTCGGTGAGCGGACAGCCCTTCATCTCGACGTCTTCGCAGACACGGTCGAGCGCGAAGACGGCCGACTCGCCCTCGATGAGCTTGAACTCCGACCACACGTCCGTGCCGTCACTCTCCATGGGCACGCTGGTGGTCAGCGCGAGGCTGAGCGAGGGCGCCTCGAACACCGCCCGATGGCCGTCGACGGACAACGTGTGCGGCTCGGTGCCGTAGGCGAACCGGGGGGCGACCCGCGCCCGGAAGGGCAGCGAGCCCCGCACGCACAGGACGCGCCGGATCAGGCGGTGCCTGTCCACCTCGCGCGATTCGTCCTCGACGGGCATGAAGTCCTGGATCTCCCCCACCCCGTCGGGGGCGTAGAAGCGGGTGATCAGGACATTCGTGTCGGGGAAGTAGAACTGCTTCGTCCGTGACGGCACGCAGGCGGCCAGTTCGAACGACCCCCCGCGGTCGGCGTCGAGGATCGACCCGAACACGCTCGGGGCGTCGAAGCGCGGGCAGCAGTACCAGTCGATCGTGCCGTTGGTGCCGACCAGCGCCACAGTACGAAGGTCGCCGATCAGCCCGTGATCGGCGATGGGCAGGTAGCGGGAGCCCGTAGGTGGTCCGGATTGCGTCATATCGGCCCTCTTGTCACCGAATTCCTTTCACGCTATTGCGCGTGCGCGGTCCTCCAGGTCTGCCCCGGACCAAGCAGAGGCCAGCATTTCCCCAACCCGGACGCTCAGGCGCCGCCCGGCAGCACGGAGAGCGCACGACCGGCCGCCTCGCGGAGGGCGACGACACTGCGATGGAGGCCGGCTCGCTCGTCGGGCGTCATGGAGGGCTCGTACATCTGCTGCACCCCGCCGGCCCCCAGAACGCTGACCAGCGAGAGCGTGGTCTCGTACGGCGGGTAGTAGGCCGCCACCGGCAACACGGCCCGCTCGTCGCGCAACACCGCCTCGGCCAGGAGCGCGGACACGACGCCGATGCCGTACTGGCTGGCCCCGGTCCCTTCGATGATCGTGATGTTGGCGTAGCGGATGTCGTCCTCGATCTCCTGCCGCACCTGGTCGACCGGCTCTCCGCATCGGGCCAGCAGGTCGAGGACGGGAGCGCCGCCCACCGAAGCGGACGACCACAGGAGCACCTCCGAGGTCCCGTGCTCGCCCACCACCATGGCCTGGACGTCTCTGGGCCTGACCCGCAGACGATCGGCGAGGTGGACGCGGAAGCGCAGGCTGTCGATCAGCGTCCCGGTGGAAAAGACCCGGTCGTGCCCGGCCAGGCGCCGGGTGAGGACGGCCAGTGGGTCGGGCGGATCTGTCACCACCATCAGCACCGCCTCCGGCGCCGCGGCGACGACCTGGGGCACGATGTCGGCGTAGACCTCGGCGTTCGCCCCGATCAGCCGCAACCGGCCCTCAGGGTCGGAGCGGTCGGCGGCGCCTCCGGTCTTCTCGTTCAGGCCGGCCGTGATGATCACCATCGCGGCTCCGGCCAGATCTGTGTAGCCGCCCGCGCGTACCTCCACTGTCGGGGACAGCGGCGTCGCGTAACGCATGTCGGCCGCCACACCCGCCGCCCGCCGGGAGTCGAGGTCGATCAGAACGATCTCCCGGCACATCCCGCCCCGCTCGATCAGGGAGAGCGTCGTCGCGGCTCCGACCGCGCCCACCCCCACCACGCCGACCTTCACATCCCACCCCCGGATCCCCGACACCATCGGACGTGCCCGGCGAAGGGGAGGCCGGCCGCGGCGGGTCGGCAGATTTTGACCACCTCTGACATGCGGAAACCAGAAAATGGGACACTCGGATGAGAAAGGCGACAATACGGGAGGCAGGGGGCGCTGCCATGGCCAGACGCACGGTCGCCGACCAGTTCGTGGAGATCCTGCTCGCAGCCGGCGTCCGGCGAATGTACGGGGTCGTGGGGGACAGCCTCAACCCCGTCGTGGACGCGGTCCGCCGCCACGACGACATCCAATGGGTACACGTCCGCCACGAGGAGGCCGGCGCGTTCGCCGCGGGCGCGGAGGCCCAGCTCACCGGACGGCCTGCCGCGTGCGCCGGAAGCTGCGGCCCCGGCAACGTCCATCTGATCAACGGCCTCTACGACGCGCACCGCAGCATGGCCCCGGTGATCGCGCTCGCCGCCCAGGTGCCGAGCACCGAGATCGGCACCTCCTACTTCCAGGAGACCACCCCCTGCCTCTACTTCCGTGAGTGCAGCTACTACTGCGCGACGGTCTCACGCCCCGAGCAGATGCCACGGGTGGCCCAGACCGCGATCCAGGAGGCGATCGGCCGGGACGGCGTCGCCGTCGTCGTGCTGCCCGGCGACGTGGCCGACCAGCAGGCCACCGCAACCTACCTGGAGCATCCGTACCGTCTCGAACAGCAGCCGACCGCCCGGCCGTCGGACGCCGTGCTGGAGGAGTTGGCCGAGATGGTCGACCGGGCCAGGCGGATCACCCTGTTCTGCGGCCGCGGCGTCGCCGAGGCCCACGACGACGTGGTGGCCCTCGCCGCACGGCTCAAGGCCCCCATCGGATTCGCGCTCCGGGGTAAGGACTGGATCGCGTACGACAATCCGTACGAGGTGGGCATGTCGGGGCTGCTGGGCTACGGCGCCTGCTACGACGCGATGCACGAGTGCGACCTGCTGATCCTGCTGGGCACGGACTTCCCCTACGTGCAGTTCATGCCGTCCGAGCCGAAGGTCGTGCAGGTCGACGTCCGCAGGGAGCGTCTCGGCCGCCGGTCCAAGCTGGATCTCGGCGTGTGGGGCGACGCGGGGGAGACGGTCCGCGCGCTGCTTCCGCGGGTCGCGGAGAAGTCCGACTCCTCCTTCCTCGACCGGATGCTCCGCCGCCACGGGGAACTCGTCGGCCGGCTGCGGACGTACGCCGAGGAGGTGAGCGACCACCGTCCGATCCATCCGGAGCACGTGGCGTCCACACTCGACCGGTTCGCCACCGACGACGCCGTCTTCACCGTCGACACCGGCATGTCCACCGTCTGGGCCGCCCGCCTGATCAACGCGACCGGACGGCGGCGCCTGCTCGGCTCCTTCGTCCACGGCTCGATGGCGAACGCGCTGCCCCAGGCGATCGGCGCGCAGGTCGCGTATCCGGATCGGCAGGTCGTCGCCCTGTGCGGGGACGGCGGCTTCGCCATGACGATGGGCGACTTCCTCACCCTGCTGCAGTACGACCTGCCGGTGAAGGTGGTCATCTTCAACAACGGCTCCCTCGGCATGGTCGCCCTGGAGATGCTCGTCGCCGGCTATCCGCCGTACCAGACCGGGCTCAAGAACCCGGACTTCGCCGCCATGGCCCGCGCGGCGGGGGTGCAGGGCATCCGCATCGAGGACCCCGCCGACGTACGGCCGGGCCTGCGTGAGGCGTTGACGACCGAAGGGCCGGTCCTCGTCGACGTGCTCACCGATCCCAACGCCCTGTCGATGCCGCCCAAGATCAAGGGGGAGCAGGTCAGGGGGTTCGCGCTCGCGATGACGAGGCTGGTGCTGGCCGGGGAGGCCGACGAGGTCGTGAACATGGCGCGCAGCAACCTGCGCAACCTTCCCCGGCCCTGACCACGGGGCCGTCTCGACCGGCTGTTCCCGCTGCCGGGGCGCACCCCGGAAGCGGTGTCAGCCGAGGCGCGGGGCGATCTCGTCGAGCTCGGCGAGCGCCCGCTCGTCCGGGACCCACGAGCCGGCGGCGGCGTTCGCCTTGATCTGCTCGGGCTTCGTCGCACCCGCGATCACCGACGCCACCGCGGGCTGGGCGAGGAGGCCGCCGATCGCGACGTCGAGCAGACTGACGCCCTGTCGCTCGGCGAACGTCTCCAGCGCCTCGACGACGTCGAACCGGGCGTCGGTGAGGTACTCGGGGCGATCGGCCAGGCGGGTGCCCTCCGGCCTGTTCTGGTCGCGGCGGTACTTGCCGGTGAGCATGCCGTTGGCCAGGGGGAAGTACGGGAGCAGGCCGATGCCGTGATGGACCAGCGCGGGACTGAGCTCACGCTCCACGCCGCGGTTCAGGAGGCTGTACTCGTTCTGCGCGCTGATGAAGCGCTCGTGCCCTTCGGTGCGGGCGATCCACTCGGCCTCGGTCACCTGCCAGCCGGCGAAGTTCGAGGAGCCCACGTATCGCACCTTGCCCTCACGGACCAGGTCGGACAACGTCGAGAGCGTCTCCTCCAGCGGCGTCGACAGGTCCGGCCGGTGCAGCTGGTAGAGGTCGATCCAGTCGGTCTGCAGGCGGCGGAGCGACCGCTCGACGGCCTTCCTGATGTACCGCCGGGAGCCCCTGGCCCCCCAGTCCGGACCGTTGGCGCCGCCGGTGTCCCAACCGAACTTCGTGGCCAGCACCACCTCGTCGCGGCGCCCCTTCAGCACCTCGCCCAGGAGCGTTTCGGACTCGCCGTAGCTGTCGGCCGTGTCGATGAGGGTGACTCCGACCTCGAACGCGGCGTCTACGACCGCCCTCGTCGCGTCGAGGTCGATCCTGCGGCCGAAATTGTTGGCGCCGAGCCCGACGGCCGAGACTACGAGCCCCGAGTCCCCAAGCCGCCGGTAGGTCATGTCCGCCATGTCACTCTCTTTTCTTGAGTAATCCACACCACATGAGTCAGCGTCGTTCACGCCGGACCAATTCCACTACGGCGGCGATGTCGGCCTCGGCCCACCCCAGCTCCGCCGCCTCCTCGTAGATCCGTTCGACGAGATGGGCGAGCGGCAGCATGACTCCGTGCTGTTCTGAGACCTCACGGGCGAGCCGTACGTCCTTGGCTCCGAGCCGCGTGGTGAACCACCCCTCATGACCGCCGCCGACGATGTCGTCGAGCCGGTTGCGCAGGACGGGCGGCACGGTCGCCCAGGTGAAGAGCTGGTCGCGGATGGCCGCCATGTCGAAACCCGCGGCCTCCGCGGTGGCGACCACCTCGGACACCAGGACGACGTTCGCCATGAGCAGGTAGTTGTTGAGCAGTTTCAGGGTCACCGCGCATCCGGGATCTTCGCCGCAGTAGGACGAGGAGGCGAACACGTACCGCCAGATCGGCTCCAGCCGCTCGGCGGTGGCCTGGTCGCCGCCGAGCAGGACCCGGGCGTTTCCCAGTACGACGTCCAGCGGCCCGCCGAGAATGGGGGCGGCCACGAAGCGGCGCCGCGGCACGAGCTCGCGCAGCGCCCGCGAGGTGCCGGGGGAGACCGTGCTGGTGTCGGCTACCAGCAGGTCGTCCTCGTCCTGGGCGGTGTCGACGAGCCGCGCCGCGACGTCGCGGACGGCCCTGTCGTCGGAGAGGGACAACAGGACCGCGTCCGCCCCCTGCGCGGCCTCGGCCGGGGAGAACGCCTCAGTGGCCCCGTCCTGCACCACCTGCCCGGCCTGGCCCGGCGTACGGTTCCACACGGTGACGGAGAAGTGCTGAGAGAGCAGGCGCTGTGCGAGCGCCCGGCCCATCCGGCCCATACCCAGCACTGCTATCCGCATATGTGACCCCCTTTCCCAATTGTCGCTTTCCCTGCATCCAGGCGGACGGCAGGGTTGGACGTGCAGGAGGATGAGGCCCATGCGACCTCTGCGGCACAGCGTCCGAGCGATCCTCTTCGACGGCGACGAGATCGTCCTCTTCAAGCGGATCCGCCCGGGGCGAGCGCCGTACTGGATCACGCCCGGCGGTGGAGTCGAGCCGTCCGACGCCACTTTGGAGGCGACCCTCCGTCGCGAGCTCGACGAGGAGCTCGGCGCGACGGCCGGGCCTGCGCTGCGCGTGTTCACGATCGTCGAGCAGGACAGGCTGACGACGGTGTACGCCTGCCGGCTCGTGCACATGGACCTCAGCCGGCGCAGCGGACCCGAGTTCCTCGATCCCGAGAAGGGCGTCCACGAGATCGTCCGGGTCCGTCCGGAGAAGATGCGGGGGCTCGATCTGATCCCGCCTGAGCTGGCGGACTTCATCGCCGACGGCGCCGCGACGCTGCCCGCGCTCCTGGCCGCCGCCGAGGCCCCCGGCAGGTACCGGCCGATCGTGGACGTCCACCTTCTGCTCTTCGACGAGGAGGGACGGGTGCTGCTCGGCCGCCGGCAGGGCACGGGATACGCCGACGGCGAATGGCAGGTGATGCCGTCGGGACACCTCGAGGAGGATGAGTCGATCATCGGCGCGGCCGCCCGGGAGGCGGCGGAGGAGCTCGGGATCGAGGTGTCGGGCCTGACCGTCGCCCATGTGGTGCATCACCGCAATCCCGGCGGGACGGCCCGGGTCGGAATGTTCCTGACGGCCCGTACGGTGCACGGCACCCCGACGAACGCCGAGCCGCACAAGTGCGCGGAGCTCGCCTGGTTCCCGGTCGGCGACCTGCCGGAACGGACGGTCCCCTATGCGCGGGCCGGCATCGAGGCCGTCCGCGACTCGATCGGCTTCTCCCTGCACGGCTGGGAGCTCCCGACCATTCCGCAGCTCGAGGCCGAGGCCGTCCGAGCCGGCTTCGAGGAGCTGACCGTTTCCGTCATCGCGCATCGCGACGGTGACGTGCTCGTGGTGTCCGACGAGGAGACCGACCGGCTTCCGTCCATGGTCGCTCGGCACGGCCTGTGGGCGGCCGTTCACCGCCTGACGGGGTCCGATCAGGTGCGGTTCGTCGGCGCTGACGACTACGTCTCGGTCGACGGCAGGCCCGGACGGCGGTTCGTCTTCGCCGCCGCGCTGCCCGCCGGCACCTCTGCACTCGACTTCGCCACGGTTTCACGTGAATCAACGGCATCTCCAGTCACAGAGGCACCATCCGCGAGCGCGGGTTCCGAACCTCCGGCTCGGCAGCGTCTGCTGCCCGCGCGAGCCGTCGACGCGAGCCGGCTGCCGCACGCCGAGCGCGCGTTGATCGCTCGATGGCTTGGCGAGGAGTGACGAAGGTGGAACTGATCGCCCAGGGAAGGACCGCGGACGTCTACGCCCTCGACGACTCGCGCGTCTGACCCGCACATCACCGGGACGGAAGCGCAGAGGCTGCGGGCCATGGGGCCGCCGGTCCCGCCCGGCGGCCCTCCGGCCGCGGCCTGACCGGATCAGTGTGGAAAGCCGAGCACGACCGCATGCCGCCAGATCAGAGCGCGAAACGGCACGCGATCGCTTCAGGGCGCGAGGACGCGCGCGACCGCTTCCCGCAGTGACATCGCGGGACGGCCGAGCACCCGCGAAAGATCCTCCGTCCGGGTCTCCAGCGCACCGGCCCGGACCTGCGCGTGGAGCCAGGCGAGCGGGCCCGCGACGGCGTCCGGGGCCTCCCGGTAGGCGACGGCGGTGCCGGACACCTCGGTCAGGGTCGCGGCGAGTTGCGGGTGAGTCCACAACGGCCCGGTGAGGTCATAGGCGCGCCCCACGTGGCCGTCCTCCGTGAGCACGTTCGCGGCCGCCTCCGCCAGATCGGCGCGGAACGCGGTGTTGATTCCGCGGCCTCCGGTGGCGCCCGTCAGCTCTCCCGCCGCCACGGCGGCCCGCAGTCCCTCGTTGATGAACGCCTCGCCGTAGAACGGGTTCCGCAACAGCGTGTACGGCAGGCCGCTGTCCACGATCGCTCTCTCGGTGGCGTGGTGCGCCTCGGCGACGCCGGAATCGCTTGTGTCCGCGCCGAGGACGCTGGTGTAGGCGATCGCGCCCACGCCGGCGTCGCCGGCCGCCTTCACGGCGGCGAGATGCTGGGGGACACGGCGGGCCGGGTCCAGCTCAGGTGAGGAGATCAGCAACAGCCGATCGGCCCCCTCGAAGGCGTCCCGCAGGCTCGCCAGGTCGTCGTAGTCGCCGCGTCGCACCAGGATGCCGCGATCTGCCAGATCCGACGCACGACCGGGATCACGGACCGCCGCGACGATCCGGCCGGGGGAGACGCGAGCGAGAAGATGGCCGACGACCAGCCGGCCGAGTGCGCCCGAGGCCGCGGACACAACGATCATGGAGTCGTTCACGCGGCTCACCGTCGTACCGGCGAGGGGCCCGCGTCAACCGGATTTACGCCGCCCACGTGCGCCTGGAATTCTCGTGCACCGATCCCTGCGTTTCCGCCAGAGGGGTTCTGAATATTTCCCCGAACGGTTGATCCGCGGACGAGCGCCATGGACAAAGAACGGGTAATCATCTGCGCCGCAGACCATTCGGCGGGGGACCGGCGCCCGATCGGAGGGTATGCAGGAGCACGTTACCCATGTCCACGCCGACAAGGCGACCACCAGCGAATGACGTGAGAGGCAGGTGCGCGACAATGCGTCGTCATCGTGCGGGAAGTTCATCCGCCGGCGTGGTCGTCGCCGCACGGCTGTTGGCACTGACCACGGCCGCCCTCACGCTTTCCGGATTCGTCGCCACGCCACAGGCGAGCGCGAACGGAGGAAAGGCCCGCCAGGGGTCACGGGTGTCCTTCTTCCCGAACGAACACGGCCCGGTCTGGAACCACAACCACGGACGGCACAACCAGAACGCACCGGCCATCAACAGCCCGACCACCGTCACCGGCGTGCAGCAGGTATCGAGCGTCAGCGAGAACACCAACACCCAGTCCGGCTTCTGCAAGGCGGGGACCAAGTTCTGCAAGATCTCCCAGAAGCTCTTCTTCCGCCGCCGATGAAGGCGCCCATCGGGCTGGGACCGCATTCACCGGAGTGAATTGAATTTCCTGTCATTCTGCCGGCAATAATGCGGTAATAACGCGCGCATCCATCGCTGGAAACACGAGCGATCGCACGCCGCCACGTATGCTGACGACGGCTCCGGACGGCAGGAATTCCTGCCGGGACTCGGTCGATTCAGCGGGGGGACGATGATTTGCCAGCGGTACGGAAGGGCGTTCGGAAGAAAGACCGCCGCCGCGTACGTCGTCGCGGGTGTATCCGCCTCGGCTGTATTCATCGGCGCCACGGCGCCTTTTCCCGCGATCGCGGCGGCCAAAGACCCCCGGCCGGCGCAGAAGACACAGGACCCCGGCCCCGAGGTCATGTCCGCCAAGAGTGCGAACGAACTCAACGGCCGTCAGAACACGTCGACGACCACGACCTCGGGCGCCACGAGCGTGCAGAACGCGCTGTGCCGCAACGCCAGGATCTGCAACATCACCCAGAAAGTGGTCGTGATAGCCCCGACGCCGACGCCCATGCCGACGCCGACCGTGATCCCCGAGCCCGTGGTGACGCCCGAGCCGGTCGTCGTACTCGAGCCGGAGCCCGCTCCCGTCCTCGCCCCCGAGCCGGTAGAGCCGAGCGTGCTCAGCCTGGGATTGTTCCTCTACCTGTACGGCGGGACATGGTGACCTGACCCCGGCTTCTCCGGAAGACGGGACGGTCCCGGCAGCCCGTCCGATCAGGACGTGCCACCGGGACCTCAGAAAGGTTGCGGCGGGAGACGCGCGACGGTCAGACGCTCACGGCGGTCGGAACGCCGGCACGCCGGCCGAGGACACGGTCGGTCAGACCACCGAACAACAGGCCCAGCGTCCCCCACACCGTCAACTGGATGGCCAGGGAGGCCAGCCGGAAGCGCCACAACACGGTCGCCGAGAAGTCACCCGGAACCTCGTTCACCTCCGGCATCACCGCGTAGATGATCCCGATGATGACGGCGAAGACTCCCACGGCCGCCAGGGCGGCGTTCCAGCCACCGAGCCGCGGCGCCAGCCGACGGCCCGCGTACAGCGCGACCGCGGTCGTGAGCAGGCTCAGCAGGATCAGCGTGACGTACAGCGTGGTGCGGGACCCGATCGTGTCCTCGCTTCCCACCGCCGGCGGGTTGGGCGGGTACTTCAGGAACGGGACGACATAGATCACGGCGAAGCCGACCAGGGCCACCAGCGCCGCGGTCGTCCGAGGCCGGAAATCCCCGATGCGGCCGTGTGCGAAGGCGAACGCGATGGAGAACAGCCCGCCGAAGGCCACGCCGTACACGACGAGTGCGGTGATCAGGCCGAAGGTCTCCTGGACGGTCCGGCTGAACACCTCGTGCTCGTGCACCTCGCCGGTCGCGGCCGCCTTGGCCTCCTCGAACGAGATGGCCAGAGCGACCTGGGGTTCGCCGAGGAACCACGCGACGACGTAGGCGAGCGCGGCCGCGGCGAGCCCGACGAGCATGCCGCGGATCAGCAGAGTTCGCATCATGAGAGCGAGCCCGGCCTGTCAGTGGCAGGGGAAGCCGAGAAGGTGACGTCCGTCGTGGACGAATTCGTGCACGGTGCTGCCACTGATGATCGACGTGGCCCCCTGCTCGGCGCCGACGAAGTACAGCAGAGCCAGCCCGAGAACCGCGGCGAACACGGCCCAGGGAACGATCTCGCGAACCGGGATGCGGAGCGGAACGGTCTTGCCAGAAGGAACGGCGACGTTGGCCACGGTCTTCTCCTCTCGGGGTCACGCGCCCCGACGACGGAGGACAACGGGTCAGTCTTCTGACTCCCGAGCGCCGCTCCTCCTTGACCGTTTCCGCCTGTCACAACGGTGGCCACACGGGGGAGGGACTCTCTCGGTCACAGTGGCGGGACCGTCCTGGGATCGCACCAGGTTCCTGCGCACCGTTGCCTCAATGTTGATTTGTCCCCCAGAGACTCCCTCCCTCCTGCTTGTGACGTCAAGGCCAGTTTGAACATTGTTTTCCGGATCACACGGTCATCCATCCCCGGAGCCACCCTTCCGGCACGGTGACGGCGATGTAGTCTGATCGTCATGCATCGTCTGTCGTGTCCGAGTTGGTGGCGCTCCGCTTAGGAGCGGCCATCTCTCACGCACGACCCCGGGCCGTTCGGATGGACGGCCCTTCGTGTTTTCTGCCTGGACGAGCGGTCGCCGTCAGAACCGGCCGTGACCCGTCTCGCCTTCAGGAGAACCACATGACCATCGACCTCGATGTCGACCATTCGTCCCCATCTGACGGACTCTCCACAGTCCAGCGCCGCAGTGCCGTTCTGGAGGAGCTCGTCCACCGGGATCCCGGGCGGTTTCGCGTGCTCACCGGCGACCGCCCCACGGGCCGGCTGCACCTGGGGCACTACTTCGGCACCCTCCACAACCGGGTCCGCCTGCAGAACCTGGGCGTGGAGATGCTGGTGATCATCGCGGACTACCAGGTTCTGACCGATCGTGACGTCGCCGACCGCCTCACCGAACACGTCGAGGACCTGGTGCTCGATTACCTGGCGGTCGGCGTGGACCCGCAGCGGGCCACGATCTTCACCCACAGCGCGATTCCGGCGCTCAACCAGTTGCTCCTGCCGTTCCTCAGCCTGATCACGGTCGCCGAACTCGGCCGCAACCCCACCGTCAAGGAGGAGATCGCCCAGTCGCAGCAGTCGTCCGTCAGCGGACTCATGTTCACCTATCCGGCACACCAGGCCGCCGACATCCTGTTCTGCAAGGCCAACCTGGTGCCGGTGGGGCAGGACCAGTTGCCGCACCTCGAGGTCACGCGCACCATCGCCCGCCGTTTCAACAGCCGCTACGGCGGCGGCCTCGAGATCTTCCCTGAGCCCGACGCCCTGTTGTCGGCGGCTCCGCTGCTGCTGGGAACCGACGGCACCAAGATGAGCAAGAGCCGCGGCAACGCCATCGTCCTCGCATCGAGCGCCGACGAGACCGCCAGGTCGATACGCAGCGCGAAGACCGACTCCCACCGGCACATCAGCTACGAGCCCGCCACGCGGCCCGAGGTGTCCAGCCTGGTCCTTCTGGCCGCGCTGTGCCTCGGCCGCGATCCCCGCCAGGTCGCCGAGGACCTCGGCGGCAGGGGAGCGGCGGCGTTGAAGGAGACGGTGACCGAGGCGGTCAACGCCTACCTGGCTCCCATCCGGGAGCGCCGCGCCCTGTACGCCCAGGACCGCGGCCACATCCGGAAGGTGCTGCGTGACGGCAACGAACGGGCCGCGGCCATCGCGAACACGACCCTCACCGAAGTGAGGAGCACCATGAACGCCCTCTATTGAAGGAGACACCGGATGAGCCGTCCTCTCCTGCTCCTTGACGTGGACGGCCTTCTCCGCGGCCCAGCGCCCCTGCTCTCCCGAAATCCCGTACGACTTCGCGTGAGAGACGAAAAGGGGCCTGGGCTGCCATCCGGCGGTCACCCGAAGCCCCCTTCGGGAAACGGCTATCGCACCCTGTAAAGCATCGTGTCCGCGTCCTCGAACCGCTCGACGACGGTGAATCCTTCGTCGGCGTACAGCCTGGCCGCGTGGTTCGCCCGCTCGACGCTGAGCGAGATTCGCTCGATCCCCGATTCGCCCGCGACACGGACGAGTTCGCGCAGCAGCGCCCGCCCGACCCCGCGTCCGCGCCATTGCGCACGCACACCGATCGTCAGCTCGGGCACGTCGTCCGCCACATATCCGTAGCCGGGATCGTCGGCCGGCAGTCGTCGCAACCATGCCGCTCCGCATGGCCGCCCGTCCCCGCTGACCGCGACGACGCCGAGGTCGCCGGGTCGCGGCCAGCCCGCGACATAGTGCGCGAAGGCGGGATTGGACAGAACCTGTTCGCGCGATGAATCGCCCGTCGGCGACCAGTTCACCGCCTCCACCAACATGTCGATGAGAAAGTTCAGGTCAGCGGATTCAGCGGCACGAATGGCGTAGGGGGCCGGCACAAGGCCACCGTACCGACGTTCCACCCCCGCGGATCGACATCGGCAGACGCGTCGGGCCGCCCGACTGGTCGCCCGTTTCTCCACAGGTTGTGGACAAGAATGGAAGAGATATTCTCGACGATTCTCATCACGACTGGACTGGTCCAGTTCTGCGCCACCTTCCTGGGAGTGCCCGCAGCTCTGAAGGTTCGGGATCATCGACGCCGGAAGCGCGGCGAATCGTGCGCTCATGCGTTCAGCCGTCCTGGCCCGACGCGACGTCATGCGAAGCGAGGGCGGTCGGTGGACGCCGAAAGACAGATCGGCCACACTTGGTCCTCCCCAGAAAAGATGGAGGACCAAGTGGCGGGTCTCGGGTTGGCTGAGATCGTGATCGTCCTGGTGGTATGGGTCGTTCCCGCGGTGGCGTTCTTCTTCCTCATCTATTGGGCGATCCGGCTCGCGATCAGGCACGAGGGCAGGCGGGCGATGAGCGTACGCGAACCGCGGATCACGGACGTGCGAGACCTCTGAGTCCGCTGTTCCATGCCGGGCGCCCATTTGCTCGAGCAGGGCGGAGTCGTGCCGGCAACGGCATCCGACATGAGAAAAGCCGCTCTCCGATGATCGGAGAACGGCCGGTGAAGTGTGGTGGGGCTACCAGGACTTGAACCTGGGACCTCTTCCTTATCAGGGAAGCGCTCTAACCGTCTGAGCTATAGCCCCGCGTTTGCGGAAGGAACGTTACCGCATCCCGTATCAGGAGGCGAATCACGCCTGAACGAGGAAAAGCTTACCGTGTCCACACCGCTGCCGCGCCGTCCGGCGTCGCCTTCAGGCCGGCCCGGTGCGATTCGTACGGCTACCGCCCGCACAGAGGGCGGTAGCCGTACGGGTGGCTACTCGGCCTCGCTGAAGGTGACCTCGATGCCGCCGACGAACTCGGCGCACACGTTGTAGATCACCGCGCCGAGGGTGGACAGAGCGGTGATGAGCACGACGTTGATCGCGCCCAGCAGGCCCGCGTAGCCCAGGATGCGACCGGGGGCGAACCAGCTGCTGATGTCCAGGGTGCTCGCGGTCTTGGTGTCACCGGTGGTGAGCTGCGTGACGGCGTCCGTGATCGAGCTGAACACGCCGATCCCCGACAACACGCCGTACAGGATCGCCACCGCCACGAACAGGATGACGAAGCAGACGATCGAGATCACGAAGCTGAACTTCATGGCCGACCACGGCTCGATCCGCCGCAACACGAGGTGGGCCTTGCGGGGGCCCTTGGCGTCGGACTTCTTCCCCTTGCCCTTGGGCGTGACGATCGAGGCGTCCTTCGGCCGCTCGGCCATGCCGAAGGCGGACCCGCGAAGGGAGGCGTCCTGCGCCGGTCCGGCCGCCGCGGGAGCGACCGGCGAAGCGGCGGAGACAGGAGGCGGCGGAGACGGGGCTCCTGCCGCAGGGGTGACGCCGGGGCGGGAGCCGTCCCCAGGCGAAGGGGTCGGCCTCGGGAACGACGCCGTGGGGCCGGAGGACGCACTGGTCGCGGGCGGCATCGACGCCCCGGACCCGGGAGCGCCGCCCTTCGGCGCGGCTCCGGAGTCCGGCTTCCCACCGAACGGCTTGTCACCGCCGGGCCTGGACTTGCCGATCCCGGATCCCGGACCCGACGACGCGCCGGGCGTGGCCGACTCGTTCTTCACGGGCTTGGCCCCGGTGGACCCACCTGCCGGGCCGCCGCGCTCGGCAGGAGAGGCGGCGGACGGTGTCGCGAGGGAGGGCTTGGCGAAGGGCGCGGTCTGGTCGGGAGCGGGCTGACGGTCGGCCGCCGGCTTCTCGCCGTCCTTGGACGACTGCTTCTTCCACGGTTGGTCGGCCGCGGAGGTGCGGATGCGCACAGTCGCGTTGTCGGAGTCGGACTCGGACTTCCCAGCCGGAGTCACATCTTCTTTCTCGGACGCCACCTCGACGACGTTAGCGTCTTTGTCCACCCGCTCGGTAACGCCGTCCCTCATCGAGGACGACGCCGGGCGGGCTCCCGGCGATTTTTTTCTGGCCGCACCGGTCGCCCGCGCTCCGCCGCTATCACTCATGCGTCGTCTCCTGCCCCGTTTTCCTCGGTCTCCACTGACTCGAGCCCTGTCGGCTCGGTCTCGGCCGATTCGACGAACACCGACTCGGAATCCTCCGTGTTGGCGTCCAACGCCTCGGCGTTGCGGGCGAGGGCGACGACGCTGTCCCCATCAGCGAGGTTCATCAGGCGCACCCCCATGGTCTGGCGGCCCGATTGCTTGATCTCGCCCGCACTGGTCCGGATCACTCCACCGGCCGAAGTGATGGCGAAGACCTCGTCCTCGGGCCTCACCATGACGGCTCCAACCAGCTTGCCACGGGCGCTGACGATCTTCGCCGTCAACACCCCCTTGCCACCCCGCCCCTGCACGGGGTACTGGTCCGCGGGAGTGCGCTTCGCATATCCGCCCTCCGTCGCGATGAGCACGTCATCACCGTGGCTCACGACGTTCATCGCGAGGAGTTCGTCCCCGTCGAGGAACCGCATGCCGATGACACCGCTGGTAGCGCGGCCCATCGGTCGGAGAGCCTCGTCGCTGGCGGTGAATCGGATCGACTGCGCGTTCTTGGAAACGAGCAGCAGATCGTCCTCCTCCGACACGAGTCGTGCGGCGATCACCTCGTCATCTTCGCGCAAATTGATTGCGATAAGACCACCAGATCGGGGCGAATCATATTCGGAAAGTCTTGTCTTCTTGACGAGACCACTCCGGGTCGCCAACACCAGATACGGCGCGACCTCATAATCACGAAGATCGAGGATCTCCGCGACATGCTCGTCGGGCTGCATGGCGAGCAGGTTGGCCAGGTGCTGTCCCCGCGCGTCGCGGCCGGAATCCGGCAGTTCGTACGCCTTGACCCGGTAGACCCGGCCCTTGTTCGTGAAGGCCAGCACCCAGTGGTGGGTCGTGGTGACGAAGAAGTGCTCGACGATGTCGTCCTGGCGGAGCTGGGCGCCTCGGACTCCCTTGCCGCCGCGCTTCTGCGCCCGGTAGAGGTCGGTGTTGGTGCGCTTCGCGTAACCGCCACGGGTGATCGTGACGACCATGTCCTCTTCGGCGATCAGGTCCTCGATGGACATGTCGCCCTCGTAGGCGATGATCTCCGTCTTACGGTCGTCGCCGAATCGGGTGATGATCTCGCTGAGCTCGTCGGAGACGATCTGCCGCTGCCTGGGCTCGGAGGCCAGGATGTCGAGGTAGTCGGCGATCTGCGCCATCAGGCCGTCGTACTCGTCCTGGATCTGCTGCCGCTCGAGTGCGGCCAGCTTGCGCAGCTGCATGTCCAGGATGGCCTGCGCCTGGATCTGGTCGATCTCCAGCAGTTCCATCAGGCCGCCCTGCGCCTCGGCCGCCGACGGCGACCGCCGGATGAGGGCGATGACGTCGTCCATCCGGTCGAGGGCCTTGAGCAGTCCACGCAGGATGTGGGCCCGCTCCTCGGCCTTGCGGAGCAGGAACCGGGTCCGCCGGACGACGACCTCGATCTGGTGCTCGATGTAGTGCCTGACGAACTGGTCGAGACGCAGCGTCCGCGGCACGCCGTCCACCAGGGCGATCATGTTGGCGCCGAAGGTGGTCTGCAGCTGGGTGTGCTTGTAGAGGTTGTTGAGCACGACCTTGGCGACGGCGTCGCGCTTCAGCACGATCACCAGTCGCTGGCCGGTCCGGGAGGAGGTCTCGTCGCGGACGTCGGCGATGCCGGTGACCTTGCCGTCCTTGACCAGCTCGGCGATGGTGAGCGCGAGGTTGTCCGGGTTCACCTGGTACGGCAGGGCCGTGACGACCAGGCACTGCCGGCCCTTGGCGTCCTCCTCGACCTCGACGATCGCCCGCATCGTGATCGAGCCGCGCCCGGTGCGGTAGGCGTCGTCGATGCCGCGGCGGCCGACGATCAGGGCGCCGGTCGGGAAGTCGGGCCCCTTGACCCGCGCGATGAGCCCTTCGAGCAGTTCCTCGTCGGTCGCCGTGTGGTTCTCCAGCGCCCACTTGACGCCCTCGCCGACCTCGCGGAGGTTGTGCGGCGGGATGTTGGTCGCCATGCCGACCGCGATGCCGGCGGCACCGTTGACCAGGAGGTTCGGGAACCGCGACGGCAGGACGATCGGCTCCTGCGACCGCCCGTCGTAGTTGGGCTGGAAATCGACGGTGTCCTTGTCGATGTCCCGGAGCATCTCCATGGCGATCGGCGCCAGGCGGCACTCGGTGTACCGCATCGCGGCGGGCGGGTCGTTGCCCGGAGAGCCGAAGTTGCCCTGTCCGTCGACCAGGGGATAGCGCAGCGACCAGGGCTGCGCGAGCCGCACGACCGTGTCGTAGATCGAGGCGTCACCATGCGGGTGGTAGGACCCCATGACGTCACCGACGACACGCGAGCACTTGAAGTACCCGCGGTCGGGGCGGTAACCGCCGTCGAACATCGCGTACAGCACGCGCCGGTGCACAGGCTTGAGACCGTCCCGCACGTCCGGCAGCGCGCGGGACACGATGACCGACATCGCGTAGTCCATGTAGCTGCGCTGCATCTCGGACTGGATGTCGACCGGTTCGATCCGATCGGTGGGCGGTCCAGGCGGCGTGTTCACTTCCGTCACGGAAAAGTCCTTTTACTAGACGTCGAGGAAACGGACGTCACGGGCGTTGCGGATGATGAAGTTCCTGCGGGCTTCGACGTCCTCGCCCATCAGGACGCTGAACAACTCGTCCGCCTGTGCGGCGTCGTCCAGCGTGACCTGCAGGAGCACGCGGGTGTCCGGGTTCATCGTGGTGTCCCACAGCTGGGCGGGGTTCATCTCGCCCAGACCCTTGAAGCGCTGCACGCCGTCGTGGAGGCGCGGGTCGCGCCTGCCGCGCCCGATGCCGTCCTCGATGATCGCGTCGCGCTCCCGGTCGGAGTACGCGTAGGACGCGTCCTCTCCCTTGCGGTCCCACTTGATCTTGTAGAGCGGTGGCTGGGACAGGTAGACGTGGCCGGCCTCGATCAGCGGCCGCATGAACCGGAACAGCAGCGTCAGCAGCAGCGTGGTGATGTGCTGCCCGTCGACGTCGGCGTCCGCCATGAGGATCAGCTTGTGATAGCGCAGCTTCTGGATGTCGAACTCGTCGTGCACACCGGTGCCGAGGGCCGTGATCAGCGCCTGGACCTCGTTGTTCTTGAGGACCTTGTCGATCCGGGCCTTCTCGACGTTCAGGATCTTGCCGCGGATGGGCAGGATGGCCTGGAACTTGGGATCCCGGCCGCCCTTGGCCGAGCCGCCGGCGGAGTCACCCTCGACGATGTAGAGCTCGCACTTCTCGGGGTCCGACCACTGGCAGTCGGCCAGCTTGCCCGGAAGGCCGCTGCCGCTTTCCAGCAACGACTTGCGGCGGGTGAGGTCGCGGGCCTGGCGGGCCGCGATGCGGGCGCGGGACGCCTGCAGGGACTTGCTGATGATGTCCTTGGCCTCGCCGGGGTTGCGCTCGAACCAGTCGCGCAGGTGGTCGTTGCACGCCTTCTGCACGAACGACTTCGCCTCGGTGTTGCCGAGCTTGGTCTTGGTCTGCCCCTCGAACTGGGGGTCCGCCAGCTTCACCGAGATGATCGCGGCCAGGCCCTCGCGGACGTCGTCGCCGGTGAGGTTGTCGTCCTTGCCGTCCTTGAGGAACTTCTGCTCACGCGCGTAGCGGTTGACGATGGTCGTCAGCGCCGCGCGGAAGCCCTCCTCATGGGTGCCGCCCTCGGCGGTGTTGATCGTGTTGGCGAACGTGTAGATGGACTCGCTGTAGGAGGCGTTCCACTGCATCGCGATCTCGACCGAGATGCCGTCGCCGTGCTCCTCGAAGTCGACCACGGAGCTGTGGATCGGCTCCTTCTTGGAGTTGAGGTGAGAGACGAAGTCGGCCAGGCCGCCCTCGTAGTGGTACTTGACCTCGACGGGCTCGCCGTTGATGTGATCCGGCCGCTCGTCGCGGATGATCATCGCCAGGCCCTTGTTGAGGAAGGCCATCTCCTGGAACCGGCGCGTCAGCGTCTCGAAGTTCCAGACCGTCGTCTCGAAGATGGAGTCGTCCGCCCAGAACGTGGTGGTGGTGCCGGTCTCGTCGGTCGGCTCGCCCCTGGTCAGCGGGCCGGTCGGCTTGGAGTGGTCGTAGGACTGCCGCCAGTGGTAGCCGTCCCGCTTGATCTCCACATCCAGCTTGGTGGACAGCGCGTTGACGACCGCCGCGCCGACGCCGTGAAGGCCGCCGGAGACGGCGTACGACTTGCCGTCGAACTTGCCGCCGGCGTGCAGCGTCGTCATGACCAGCTCGACCGCCGGTCGCTTTTCCACAGGATGTTCACCGACGGGGATGCCGCGGCCGTTGTCCACGACCCGGACGCCGTTGTCGGCGAGCAGCGTGATCTCGATCGTGTCGCAGTATCCGGCCAGAGCCTCGTCGACCGAGTTGTCCACGATCTCGTAGACCAGGTGGTGAAGTCCGCGCTCGCCCGTGGAACCGATGTACATTCCCGGGCGCTTGCGGACCGCCTCGAGTCCTTCTAGAACGGTGATTGAGCTTGCGTCGTAGGACAAGTGCGAAATCCTCCTGCCAATGGACACGCGGCGGAGGTCGTCTCGCTCGGCCGCCCCTGCCGTGCCCGTCACCGTCGTGAATGCCCCGATGCGCCCACCCTGGGGGAAAACGACCCTCTGGGCCGGGGGGTGACGCAAACCGGACGTGTCCTTAAGTCCACATTCATTCTACCGGTCCTGGGGACCGCAGGGGGCATTGACGGGCGCTGTGATGCCCTGTCGCGTGTTGATCATGGTTTTGAACTACCCACACCCGAGACGGGGGTCGAAGCCTCTCACGCGATTTTGGGCCGGTTCGGGCTTTCTCCGGTGTCCTACGGCTCAGCTCCCGGGATCACCCGTAACTGTCCCCCGGGCCCTGACTCCCGTGGACCCGCAGGCCTCCCGTCGGCCGCGGTCCCACATTGGGCCCGTGCACTTTCACCCGCTTCACCGTGCCGTCGCCCAGCTCCTCGTTCAGCCTTCTGACCAGCGTAGACGCCAGAAGGCGGACCTGTGTGGCCCAGGCGGTCGAGTCCGCGGCCACCACGACCTCCCCGTCGGCGAAGGTCTCCGGAGTGGTGTGCCCGGCCAGTTCGGGCCCGACGATCTCCCGCCAGCGGCCGAAGACGCCGCCGACGGCGGCCGACTGCTCCCAGCCCCGGTCGGCCAGCAGGTCGCGGATGGCACGGCCGAAGAGCTGGGGGTCGCCCGCGTCCCGCTGAGGCGCACCCTTGCGGCGACGGGGTTCCGACCGGGGGAGTTGCCCGCGCTTCACGGCGTCGGCCTTGGCCTGGGCGAGTTTCTCCCTGGCCATCGCGGCGCCCCTGGCCGCGGCGCCTTCGGGAGACTGGTCCCCACCTGTGGACTCAGCGGACACGCGAGACGCTCCCTTCGGTCACGTCGAACCGGGACCCAGCGAGCTGGGGCGGGACGTCCGCCGGCACCGCGGCCGTGATCAGGACCTGCTCGGCCGGGGCGACGATGTCGGTCAGCCGCCTGCGCCGCTGGTCGTCGAGCTCGGCGAAGACGTCGTCCAGGATCAGCACCGGGTCGCCGCCGTCCGAGCGCAGCAGGTCGTAGGCCGCCAGCCGCAGGGCCAGGGCGAACGACCACGATTCGCCGTGGCTCGCGTAGCCGCGCGCGGGCAGGTCGCCGAGGGTCAGCAGCAGATCGTCGCGGTGCGGCCCGACCAGGGTGACGCCTCGGTCCAGCTCCGCCTGCCGTACCTCGGCCAGGCCGGCCCGGAGCCGTGCGGCCAGATCCTCACGGTTTGTCCCCAGAGTGGCGACATCTGTGGACAACGTCTCGCCGGTGCGGTCCTCGTCGGCCGACCCCCGGTACTCGACGCCGGCCGGCGCGGAGTTCGGCGCGAGAGTGGCGTACGCCTTGGCCACGAGGGGACGCAGGGCTTCGACCAGGTCGAGCCGTCCGGCCAGGAGTTCGGCTCCGTGCCGTACGAGATGGGAGTCCCACACCTCGAGCGTGCTCATGACATCGCCGGCCCCGGCCGCCGCGAAGGCGGAGTCGTCGTCCTGCCTGCGGGATCCCCGCCGCCGGCCGGTACGGGTGGTCGCGGCCGTCCGCAGCAGGGCGTTGCGCTGCTTCAGCACCCGATCGTAGTCGGCGCGGACCCCGGCGAAGCGCGGGGCCCGGGCGACCAGCAGGTCGTCGAGGAACTTGCGGCGCTCGGACGGGTCCCCCTTGGAGAGGGCGAGATCCTCCGGCGCGAAGAGCACCGTCCGGAGCAGGCCGAGGGCCTCGCGCGGCCGCGGAACGGGGGAGCGGTTGACCCGCGCCCGGTTGGCCCGGCCGGGGTTGATCTCCAGCTCGATCAGCGCCCGGCGGTCGTCCTTGACGACCACCGACCGGATGATCGCCCGCCCCGCGCCCTGCCGTACGAGCGGAGCGTCCGTCGCGACACGGTGGCTGGAGTGCGTCGCGAGGTAGCCGACGGCTTCGATCAGATTGGTCTTCCCCTGCCCGTTGGGCCCGACGAAGGCCGTCGCCCCCGGTTCGAGATCGAGCTCGACCGCGGGATACGACCGGAAGTCGGTGAGGGAGAGGCTGGCCACATGCACGCCGCAAGGCTACTAACGCCCAGGCGCCCGCGTCGTACGGCCGACGCGTTCGGTCCGGCCCGTCGACCGGACCCCGATGTCAGTGCTGGGCCTCACGCGGCGGGGCGACGTCGGCGCCGGGGGCGTCCGCGCCCTTGCCCTCCTGGCCTTCCGCCGAGGCGACCGCGTGCCCGCCGAACTGGTTGCGCAGCGCGGCGATCATCTTCATCGCGGGGGAGTCCGTCTGACGCGAGGTGAAACGCGCGTAGAGGGCGGCCGTGATCGCGGGAAGCGGAACCGCGTGGTCCACAGCCGCCTGCACCGTCCACCGGCCTTCGCCGGAGTCCTCCGCGTATCCCTTGAGCTCGGACAGGTCCGGGTCCTCCTCCAGGGCCCGCACCATGAGGTCGAGCAGCCAGGAGCGGATGACCGTGCCGTGGCGCCAGCTCGCGAACGCTCCGGGGACGTCGGTGACGACGTCGCTGGCCTCCAGCAACTCCCAGCCCTCGGCGAAGGCCTGCATCATGCCGTACTCGATGCCGTTGTGGACCATCTTCGCGAAGTGGCCGGCGCCGACCGGGCCGGCGTGGACGAACCCGTCGGGACCCTCCGGCTGGAGCGTGCCGAAGATCGGGTCGAGCCGCCGCACGTACTCGGCGTCGCCGCCGACCATCAGGGCATAGCCGTTCTGCAGTCCCCAGATGCCGCCGCTGACCCCGACGTCGACGAAGCCGATGCCCTTCTCCGTGAGGTCGGCGGCGTGCTGCTGGTCGTCCTTGTAGTGCGAGTTGCCGCCGTCGATGACGACGTCACCGGGGGCGAGCAGGTCGCGCAGCTGGTCGATCGTGGCCCGGGTGGGCTCGCCCGCGGGCACCATCACCCACACGGCACGGGGTGCCTCGAGCCTGTCCACGAGGTCGGCGAGACTGCCGACGTCGCTGACAGCGGGATCGCGGTCGTACCCGACCACGTCGTGACCGCCGCGGCGAAGCCGCTCGGCCATGTTCCCGCCCATCTTGCCAAGACCGATCATGCCGATCTGCATGTGAGCCACCCCTTAGCCCTCGCGGATCCAACGCGAGGTCGTCTACCTGTAAAGAGCCCCTCGTATCGGCCCCGGTAGATGGTACGCCCCGGGTCAGCTGGACAGTCGGATGGGCATGATGAGGTAGCGATAGTCCTGGATTTCCCCATCTTCCACAGGTTTTCCCCCAGTGAGGATGGCGGGCTTGGTCGACGTCGTGAACTGCAGGCGCGCGACGTCGGAGTCGATCGCGCCGAGCCCCTCCAGCAGGAACTGGTGGTTGAAGGCGATGTTGATCTCGTCGCCCTCGAACTCGACCGGCAGCGCCTCCACCGCCTGGGCCTCGTCACCGCTGCCCGCCTCCAGGATGACCTCCTCGCCGCGGAAGGCCAGCCGTACGGGGGTGTTGCGCTCGGCCACCAGCGCGACGCGCTTGACGGCCTCCACGAAGGCGGCTGTGGACAAGTCCGCGCGTGCGGAGAACTGGGTCGGCAGCAGCGAGCGGTACTTGGGGAACTCGGGATCGAGCAGACGCGTCGTGGTCCGCCGGCCGGAACTGGAGAAGCCGATCATGCCCTCGCCGGTGCCGCCCGAGGAGCTGAGCGCGATCTCGACCTGAGCGCCGGTGGCGCCGAGCGCCTTGGCCGTGTCGGCCAGGGTCCGTCCGGGCACCATGGCGATCGCCTGGAAGTCGGGCTGCTCGGGTTGCCACTTCAGTTCGCGTACGGCCAGGCGGTAGCGGTCGGTGGCGGCGAGGGTGACCGTGTCGCCCTCGATCTCCATCCGGACGCCGGTGAGCATCGGCAGGGTGTCGTCCTTGCCCGCGGCGACGGCGACCTGGCCGACGGCCGAGGCGAAGACGTCGCTGCCGATCCGCCCGGCGGCGGGGGGCATCGCCGGGAGGGACGGATAGTCCTCCACCGGCATGGTCAGCAGGGTGAAGCGTGCGCTTCCACAGGTGACGACCGCCTTGGCACCGTCGACGACGAAGTCGACCGGCTGAGCGGGCAGCGCCCTGGTGATCTCGGCGAGGAGCTTGCCCGACACGAGCACCACACCGGGCTCGCCGACCTGTGGGTCGAGGGTCACCTCCGCAGAGACCTCGTAGTCGAAGCCGGAGAGCTTGAGTTGCTGCTCCTCCGTGACCTCGAGCCTCATGCCCGCCAGCACCGGCACCGAGGGCCGGGCCGGAAGGCTGCGTGCGGTCCACGCCACGGCCTCGGCGAGCACGTCGCGATCGATCCGGAACATCACGGGGATCAGCCTCCTGGGTTTCGCTGCATCGTCAAGTGTGCACTCTCTGAGCTCCTGGCTCCTCCAGAAACCCCTTCTATGGTTCTTGAGTTCTTAGGAGAGAGATATATAGGTCTTCTCATTAGGGGCCGTGGATATGTGGATGTCGAGCATGTTCGCAGGTCAGCACCAAGGTTTAATCCACTGCGGGTGTGGGCGAGAGGTGCATGCGAACCCCGTCGCTGTGGGGGACGACGGCTTCCCCACAGGGGTTCCCCAGTCGAGGACCGGTTCGTCCACGAGTTACCCACGGGGTTTCCACCGGTTGTCCACGGGGTGGAAGGGGCCGTCGAGAGGGCCGGAAGCGTCCGCGCACAGGGCGTCCCCAAGTCGTCCACGAGTGGTCCCCAGCCCGTCCCCAGGATTTCCCCACATCTGTCCCCACCTCTTAATGGCCTGTTTCGGCTATCCGACGGGCCGGTGACGGCCGGAAGGCGTCGCGGGCACGTGCAGGGTTTGATCCACAGCGATATCCACAGGCTGTGCATCACGCGTTGCGTGCGCGCTGCTTCACCCGGGTCGTGAGCTCGTTGACCTGGTTGTACATCGAGCGCCGTTCCGCCATGAGCGAGCGGATCTTACGCTCCGCGTGCATCACCGTGGTGTGGTCGCGGCCGCCGAACTGCTGCCCGATCTTCGGGAGGGACAGGTCGGTGAGCTCGCGGGCCAGGTACATGGCGATCTGCCGGGCGGTGACTAACGCACGCGACCGCGAACTGCCGCACAGGTCGTCGAGCGACACCCCGAAGTACTCGGCGGTCGTCGACATGATGAGGGAGATCGTGATCTCGGGGCTGGCGTCCTCGGTGATGAGGTCCTTGAGGACGACCTCGGCCAGCTGGATGTCCACAGACTGCCGGTTGAGGCTCGCGAACGCGGTGACCCGGATGAGGGCGCCCTCGAGCTCGCGGATGTTGGTGGCGATGCGGCTGGCGATGTACTCGAGCACGTCGGGAGGAGCGGCCAGCCCCTCCTGGATGGCCTTCTTCCTGAGGATCGCGATGCGCGTCTCCAGCTCGGGCGGCTGGACGTCGGTGATCAGGCCCCACTCGAAGCGGTTGCGAAGGCGGTCCTCCAGCGTGACGAGCTGCTTGGGCGCCCGGTCGCTGGAGATCACGATCTGCTTGCTGGCGTTGTGGAGGGTGTTGAAGGTGTGGAAGAACTCCTCCTGCGTCTGTTCCTTGCCCTCCAGGAACTGGATGTCGTCCACCAGCAGGATGTCCACGGCCCGATAACGCGAGCGGAACCCGTCGGCCTTGTGGTCGCGGATCGAGTTGATGAAGTCGTTGGTGAACTCCTCGGAGCTCACGTATCTCACCCGGGCGCCGTCATAGAGGCTCTGGGCGTAGTGGCCGATCGCGTGCAGCAGGTGGGTCTTGCCCAGCCCGGAGTCCCCGTAGATGAACAGAGGGTTGTACGCCTTGGCCGGCGTCTCCGCGACGGCGACCGCCGCGGCGTGGGCGAAGCGGTTGCTCGCGCCGATGACGAAGGTCTCGAAGGTGTACTTCGCGTTGAGCCGCGCCGGTTCGCTGCTGGTCCTGGAGCCCCGGCTGTCCCACCGGTTCTGCACAGGCTCGGGCTTGGGCGCCGGGGGCGGCTCGGGGGAGTAGGCGGGAGCCGGCTGTGGATACTGCTGCGACCCGTACGGCTCCTCCACGGGCGTGGGGCCGTCCTGGCCGTAGGAGGAGAAACCCTGCTGCTGTGGACGAGGCTGTGGATAGTCGGTGGACGGGCCGAGCGGCTCGGGCCGATGCTGCCTGCCGTACCCGGGCTGCGGCTGTCCACCGTGGGGATAACCCTGATCTTGCGGCTGGGGATAGACGTCGTGCTGGGCCACCGTGCTGGAGGCCGCGCCGGCGTCGACCATGACCGCGATCCGCACCGGACGGCCGAGCTCCTGGGAGAGCGCGTGGGCGATCAGCGGCCGCAGCCGAACCTCGAGGACTTCCTTCGCGAAGTCGTTCGGGGCGGCTAGCAGGATCGTGTCGTTGATGAGGCCGGACGGCTGGGTCATCTGGAGGAACGCACGCTGTTGTCCCGAAACGCCCTCATCGAGAAGGGTTCCGAGCGCCCGAGACCATACAGCGTTGAGGTCGACGCCTTCCATGGCTCCGCCCCTCCCTCCTTTTCGCGGCCCCCGCTCGCACCGCGATCGATTCCACTCCAGCCCGGCCCGGGATGGCCCGGCGGTGATTCAGCCCCCGTTAGCTGATCCACATGAGATCCACATGTTGTGCACAGTCTGTGCGATGTTTCCCGGGCGCATTCACGGTGACAGAGGGAAAGGCCGGAGGGTTGACAGTAGTGGCGGAGCAACATGCGTTCAAGACGTTGTCCACAAGCGTAGTGGGCTGTGGACGCCTGACGTACGCGCTTGTTGGTTCCGGTGTGGCGGAGCATCTCCGGCCTTGTTGAGCGAAGTCGAGCAAGGTCGTTTCTCGGCCTCGGTGGCCTGCGCGCCCACATGATCGGATTCGTGGGGACGTGTCCGAAGATGGCGAACGACGGTGCGCGAGTGATTTCGAGCGGGATAGAGTGGCCGGTCGGGTTTGACCTGGCGTGGGGTCGCCACGTAACGTGTGGCGGTCGGCTAATCACGTGACGGCTATTTCGCATGCCCACGCTATGACGAGCCGTACCCTTGGAATGTCCCGCGCCCGCAAACCTTGCGTGCGTATCTGAGCTTGGGAGCCCACTCGTGAGCAAGCGTACGTATCAGCCGAACAACCGTCGCCGCGCGAAGACCCACGGCTTCCGGCTGCGCATGCGCACCCGCGCCGGCCGCGCGATCCTGGCCAGCCGGCGCCGTAAGGGCCGCGCCGAGCTGACCGTCTGACGACCAGACGCCCGCCGTCGCCCGCCGTTCGTTCCGTCGGCGGGCGACAGCCGTAGTTGAAGGAACATGCGGTGCTGCCGTCCGCGTCTCGGATGCGACGAGGTGACCAGTTCGCCGACGCGATACGCCGCGGGCGACGCGCCGGCCGTCCGACGCTGGTCGCGCATTTCTCTCTGCGCGAAACCGACGAACCACCCGTGGTGGGCTTCGTCGTGAGCAAGGCGGTCGGGGGCGCGGTGATCAGGAACCAGGTCAAGCGCAGGCTCAGACACCTGATGCGGGACCGTGTAGCGCGGCTCCCGCGAGGTAGCCTGCTTGTGGTACGCGCCAATCCACCGGCCGCGTCCGCGCGAAGCGAGAATCTGGCCGCCGAACTCGACGTCGCGCTGGATCGTTTACTCCGGCGGCGGGGGTCCGAGTCCCGGACCCTGACGGATGGACGGTCATGACAGTGGAGCAGCCGATTCCGGAATCCGGAATCGCGGTGACGGGCACGGAGCCGGAAGGCGCGCCGGGCCCGGTCGCTCGAGTTCTGCTTGTCCCGATCCGGTTCTACCGGGCCTTCATCAGCCCGATGCTCGGCCCGCGCTGCCGGTTCGAGCCGTCCTGCAGCGCCTACGGCCTCGAGGCGATCACCGTTCACGGGGCGCTTCGCGGGATATGGCTGACCGTCAGGCGTATCGGGCGCTGCCACCCGTTCCATCCTGGAGGATTCGACCCGGTGCCCCCACCCCGAGTCCGGTCTCACGACGAAACGCAAGGGAGCTAGCTCGGTGGAGCTGCCATTCCTGAATCCGCTATACACGGCGGTGGCCTGGGTGATCACCCAGATCCATGCCGGGTACAGCCTTTTCATCCCCTCTGACAACGGGTTCAACTGGGCGCTCACCATCATCACGCTCACCGTGCTGATGCGCCTGCTCATCTTCCCCCTCTTCATGAAGCAGATGCGCTCGTCGAGGAAGATGCAGGAGCTCGCCCCCAAGGTCCAAGAGCTGCGCAAGAAGTACAAGAACGACAAGCAGCGCATGAACCAGGAGGTCATGGCCCTCTACCAGGGCGCCGGGGCCAATCCCCTGGGCGGCTGTCTTCCGGTCGTCGCGCAGTTCCCGATCTTCATCTCGATGTTCACCGTGCTCCGGGCCATCGCGGAGGATCGTCCGTCCTTCGGCATGACGCGCGAGCTGGTGGACAGCGCCCGTGCGGCGCACATCCTGGGCGCTCCGCTGCCGGCGACCTTCTTCACCGGCGCCAGTGAGATCACGAAGTTCGGCGCCGACCCGGTGATCACCAAGATCGTGCTCGCCGTCTTCGTCGCGATCAGCTCGGGCACGACGTTCCTCACCGTCCGGCAGAGCGTGACGCGCTCGATGGCGCAGATGCCGGACAACCCGATGGCTCAGCAGCAGAAGATCCTGATGTACATCTCGCCGCTGTTCGCCATCTTCAGCCTGAACTTCCCGCTCGGCTTGATTCTTTACTGGGTGACGACCAACCTGTGGACACTCAGCCAGCAGCACTGGTTCTACAGTCGCCATCCCATGCCGGTCGTCGATGAGAAGGGCAACATGGTGACGCCCCCGCCGACCAACGGCATCTTCACGAAGTTGGTGGGCAAGCCGAAGGCCGCGTCTGAGCCGCCACCGGCGGCGCCAGAGCCTAAGATCGTCCGTCAGCAGCCCACGCGCCAGCCCAGGAGCAAGCGCACCGGCAGCAAGAAGCCGTAGCAGAAAGAGAGTCCCGGACGTGACCGAAGCTGAGGACAGCCCGAAGCCTGCTCCCGACGTCGAGGCGTTGGAGCAGGAGGGTGAGATCGCGGCCGACTATCTCGAGGGCCTGCTCGACATCGCCGACATCGACGGCGACATCGACATGGACGTCGAAGGCGATCGTGCGGTGGTGTCGATCGTCGACATCAAAGGCATCGACCTGACGGGTCCCTCCGGTGAGGTGCTCGAGGCGCTCCAGGAGCTCACCCGCCTCGCGGTGCACCGGCAGACCGGTGAGCGCTCGCGGCTCATGCTCGACGTCGGCCGCTACCGGGAGCGCCGCAGGGTCGAACTCACCAAAATCGGCTCTGCTGCGGCCAGCGACGTGAAGCGCAGCGGCGAGCCCAAGGCGCTGCAGCCGATGACGCCGTTCGAGCGGAAGATCGTGCACGATGCGGTCGCCGCGGCCGGGCTCAGGAGCGAGTCGGAGGGCGAGGAGCCGCGTCGTTTCGTGGTCGTCCTCCCCGTCTGATCTCTCCTTGTACGGAAGCCGCCGGACTCCTTGGAGCCGGCGGCTTTTTCGTGTCCACGGGTTCTTCCGTTGACAGGCGGGATCGCGGGGGGCAACGCGCCTACTGGGCCCCTCGTGGCAGGGCATGATTTGTCAGACACGACCTTCAGGTTCGTGCGGGGATGGGCCACTACCCTGGCCCGAGAGTGTTCGCGAATGAGTGAGTGATGACGGAGAGCAACGAGCTGCCCGAGGCGCCGGCCATGGCGGCGGAGGTTTTCACCGGTGACGCGCTGGACCGGGCACGGCTCTTCGCAGAGCTGCTCGCGGGGCCGGGCGTCGTTCGGGGCCTGCTCGGGCCCCGTGAGATTCCGCGCATATGGGAGCGTCACCTGCTCAACTGCGCCGTCGTCGCCGAAGCGATTCCGCAGGACGCTCGGGTCGTCGACATCGGCTCGGGGGCGGGTCTGCCGGGCCTGGTCCTGTCCATCGTTCGGCCGGACATCCAGATGACGTTGCTTGATCCGCTTTTGCGGCGAACCGTCTTTCTGTCCGAGGCGGTCGAGGCGCTGGATCTCGGCAACGCGGAGGTGGTGCGTGGCCGCGCGGAGGAGCTTGTCGGCAAACGCACCTTCGACGTGGCGACGGCTCGTGCCGTCGCCCCCCTCGACCGGTTGCTCGAGTGGTCGCTGCCGCTTCTCCGTGAGGACGGGCAGCTGCTGGCGATGAAGGGGGAGCGGGCGGTCGAGGAACTCGAAGCGGCCAGATCCCAATTGAAGTCTTCCGGAGCGCGTTCCGCCGAGCTTGTTACGGTGGGGCGCGGTAGGGTCGAGCCGCCCACCACTCTCGTTCGCGTTGTCGCGGGAGCATCCCCCGAGCCGAGTGGACGTGGTGCACGGCGGAGACGGAAGAGGTGATCGTCTTGCTGGATGCGGCAGCGGGCCTGGGTTGGCCGACGACTCCGGTCGCCCTACCCTGGGAGGTCGCGACAGCAAGCCGGCCGTCGGGGCTTGGCTGGCCTCGATTTTCCGTTTCGCAGGTCGAAAGGACGGCGACCGTGTCCCAGACCCCCCTTCAACCTGGCGATTCACCGTTGGTACGAGAGGCATTGAGCTCCGTGGTTTCACGTGAAACAGCCGCACCCCCTCTGGTGGCTGAATCTACTGTCGGTTACTCGGCCCGCCGTGACGGGGACTGGCCTCGGCCTCCCCGTTGCCGGGTACTGACCGTGGCGAACCAGAAGGGCGGAGTTGGCAAGACCACCACGTCCGTCAACCTCGCCGCGGCGCTGTCCATGCACGGGCAGCGGGTCCTCGTCGTCGACCTGGACCCACAGGGAAACGCCTCGACCGCTCTCGCGACGGACCATAGGGCCGGAACGCCTTCGGTGTACCAGGTGCTGGTGGACGACCTGTCGCTCGCGTCGATCGTGAAGCCGGTGCCGGACATGCCCGGGCTCTTCTGCGCGCCCGCCACGCTGGACCTGGCGGGCGCCGAGATCGAACTCGTCCCCATGGTGGGCAGGGAGACGCGTCTCAAGCGTGCTCTCAGCAGCTTCGACTCGATGGAGTTCGACTACATCTTCATCGACTGCCCGCCATCCCTCGGCCTGCTCACGGTGAACGCGATGGCGGCGGCGCAGGAAGTGCTCATTCCGATCCAGTGTGAGTACTACGCGCTGGAAGGGCTCAGCCAGCTCCTGCAGAACGTCGAGCTCGTGCGCGTTCACCTGAACCAGACGCTCGCGCTGTCGACGATCCTCCTCACGATGTACGACGGCCGCACGCGACTCGCCTCGCAGGTCGCGGATGAGGTGCGTTCCCACTTCGGCGACACGGTTCTCAGCTCGGTGATCCCGCGCAGCGTCCGCGTGTCGGAGGCGCCGAGCTACGGACAGTCGGTCATGACCTACGACCCGGGTTCGAGTGGCGCGATGGCGTACATGGAGGCCGCTCGGGAGATCGCCTATCGGGCGGCCACGGTCGCCGGCGCCTCGTAGGTCGACGCTCCCGGGTCCGCCTGATTGAGTCATGCGAAGGCTCGGCTGCCAGACCTTCATCACCCCGCTGTCTTCGTCGGCCGGAGGCCTCCTTTCCAGGAGGATCCTCCGGCCCTTCTTTTTGCGTGGCGGGCTCCGTGTGGCGGGCTCCGTGGGCCTGGGCCGGGTGTCCGGGCCGGGTGTGGGCCGTGCGCCTGGGCCCTGTGGCGGAACTGCGCCAGCCGGAACGCGTTGGGGGAGAGTGCGATCTCTCGCCGACGGACGATGGGCGGCGGCGTGAGCGGGTTTCTGGGGCAGGCGTCGCGACGGGCCGGGGAGAGTTTTCCCAGGGGGTGACCGACACCGGCGGCGATCCAGGAACCCTCGTCGATCGTCCGGGCCGACGTCGGACGCGGAGCTGTCTTGCCGCCAAGCCAGTGTCTGTGCGCCGATGCTCATGCGGGGGTCCATGCGGCGGTAACCTCTCGTGGTGTATGCGTAAGTGCCCAGTGGTCTCGGCCGCTGGGCACAGCCTTCTGTGCGGTGCGTAAGGAGCAGCGGTGACTCAGCAGCGTCGGGGACTGGGCAAGGGGCTCGGGGCTCTGATCCCCACGGGTCCGATCGTCGATCCAGCGGTCGCGGTGAGTGCTCCCGCTGAGGAATCGATGGACTCGGGGTTGAAGCCCGTCGAGGGGGCCTACTTCCAGGAGATCCCGGTCGCGTCGATCTCTCCCAACCCCCGCCAGCCGCGTGACGTCTTCGATGACGAGCGTCTCGAGGAGCTGTCCGCCTCCATCAAGGAGGTCGGCCTCCTGCAGCCCGTCGTCGTGCGTGCGATGGGTGGCGGCGAGTTCGAGCTCATCATGGGGGAGCGGCGCTGGCGAGCCTCGAAGCTCGCCGGCTTCGAGACCATCCCTGCCATCGTCCGCAGCACGCAGGACGACGAGATGTTGCGCGAGGCGCTCATCGAGAACCTCCAGCGCGAGCAGCTCAACTCGCTGGAAGAGGCGGCGGCCTATCAGCAACTGCTTGACGACTTCGGCGCCACCCACGAGGTGCTGGCGCGGAAGGTCGGCCGCTCGCGTTCGCACATCACCAACACCTTGCGCCTGCTGAACCTGCCGCCGAACGTTCAGGTGCGCCTGGCGGCCGGCGTGATCAGCGCGGGGCACGCCCGCGCGTTGTTGTCGCTGAACGACCCGGCCGCCCAGGAGCGACTTGCCGGGCGGATCGTTGCGGAAGGGCTGTCCGTCCGGACGGTCGAGGAGATCGTGGCGTTGGGAGATGCCACCTCGGGACCGGCTCCCCGCCAGCCGAAGCGGAAGCAGCCGACCGCCCCGGCGCTCCGCCATCTGGCCGACCGGCTCTCGGACCATTTCGACACCAAGGTGCGAGTCGACCTCGGCCAGCGAAAGGGAAAGATCGTGGTGGAGTTCTCCACGATCGACGACCTCGAGCGCATCATCGGCACGATGGCCCCTGACGCGAGCAACGCGATGCGAGGGCTCGCCCCCGAGTAGACGGCCCCCTGTTTCACGTGAAACAGAGGTTCGCCGACCATTCCCTGCTCCGCCGTCGATGTTTCACGTGAAACGGCGGGCAGGCGAACCAGATGTCGCCTGCCATGCCGTACGGACTGGGGGGCCGCGGGGGAGTCGGTCACCACGAGGCGGTAGACGCGTGTTTCACGTGAAACGCTGAGGGGGTCAGCCGCGGCGAGCGGCGACTTCGAGCAGACCCTTGCAGAGTGCGCCGAGATCCCGGCCTGCCGCCTCGGCGGCCATCGGCAGCAACGAGGTCTCGGTCATGCCGGGTGCGACGTTGACTTCAAGGAAGTACGGCCGACCGGCGGCGTCGACGATGAGGTCGGTGCGGGAGACGTCGCGGAGGCCGAGGGCGGTGTGGGCGGCAACGGCCATCGCCGTGCACGCCTGGGTCGCCTCCTCGGACAGTCGTGCGGGGGCGAAGAACTCCGTGTGGCCGGCCGTGTAGCGGGCCGCGTAGTCGTAAACCCCTTCGTCGGGCACGATTTCCACCGGAGGCAGTGCGATCGGGCCGTCGCCGAGGTCGACCACGGACACCGCGACCTCAACGCCCGTGATGTATTTCTCAATCAGGGCCGTGTCACCGTACGCGAAGCACCCGACCATGGCGGCGGGCAACTCGTCGGCGCTGCGCACGATGGAGGCGCCGAGGGCCGAGCCGCCGCGTGACGGCTTGACGAACAACGGGAGCCCGAGGTTTTCCACGATCCGCGCGAGTACGGCCGTCGCGCCCAGGTCGTGGAACGTCTCCTTGGGCAGTGAGATCGAGTCGGGGGTGTTCAGTCCCCAGGACCGCACGACCGCCTTGGCCGTCGGCTTGTCGAAGGCGACCCGGCACGCGTCCGGAGTCGCCCCGACGTACGGAACGCCGAGCAGTTCGAGGACGGACCGGATGGCGCCGTCCTCGCCCGCACCCCCGTGGAGTGTCACGAACGCCGCGTTCGGCGGATCGGCCAACACGGCAGGCACGAGCGAGGCGTCGGTGTCGCGGGTCTCGACGTCGACACCCGCCGCGCGCAACACGTCGGCGACCCGGCGCCCGGAACGGATGGACACCTCACGCTCGTAGGAAAGGCCGCCCGCCAGAACGAGCACGTGGCCGAGATCGCTCATGCCGGCCTCCCAGGGCGCGACCCGGCGTTCGCGGGCCGCGGTTCGAACCGCGGAAGGGGCAGGGAGCATTCAGGCATCGTTGGCTTGCGCACGGAGAGGGCCTTTCTCTCGCGTAGAGGTCCTGTAGGGTCGGCCCGATCAGGCTAGCCCCACCGGACCTCAGGCGAGATCGGGGCCGGGCGTGTCGATCCCGGCGTGCCACCGGGCGGTTCCCGTGCCGAACGTGTCGCGCAGCTGCAGTTCCTGCTCGATCACACCGGCCAGCCGGCGCACGCCTTCGCGGATGCGGTCGGGCTGGGGGTAGCAGTACGACAGACGCATGTGCTGGGCGCCGCCGCCGTCGGAGTAGAAGCCGGTTCCCGGGACGAACGCAACCCGCTCGGCGACCGCGCGCGGCAACAACGCCTTGGAATCGAGTCCCTCGGGCAGGGTCATCCAGACGAAGAAGCCCCCGGACGGACGCGTCCACGAGCAACCGGCCGGCATGAAGACCTCGAGTGAGTTGAGCATCGCGTCCCGCCGCTCGCGGTACAGCTCCCGGAAGGTCTTGATCTGCTCGCGCCAGGGCTGGGTCGCGAGATATTGCCCGACGGCGAGCTGCGTGAAAGTCGAGTGCGACAACACCGCCGATTCCATAGCTAGGACGAGCTTGTCGCGGATCGCGTGCGGTGCCAGGGCCCAGCCGACGCGGAAACCCGGCGCCAGGGTCTTGGAGAAGGAGCCGAGATAGACGACGCCGTCGGGATCGTCGGCCCGCAACGCGCGCAGCGGCTCCCCGTCGAAACCGAGCAGTCCGTACGGGTTGTCCTCGACCACCAGGACGCCCGCCCGCTGACAGATCTCGAGCACCTGGCGGCGGCGGACCTCGTTGAGCGTGACGCCGGCCGGGTTCTGGAAGGTGGGGATCGTGTAGAGGAACTTGACGCGGTTTCCCGCAGTCTGCAGGGCGTAGATGGTCTGCGCGAGCGACTCGGGGATGAGTCCCTCGTCGTCCATCGCGACGTGCACGACCTTGGCCTGGTACGCGCTGAACGTCCCGAGCGCGCCCACGTAGGAGGGGCCTTCGGCCAGAACGACGTCACCCGGGTCGATGAAGATCCGGGTGATCAGGTCGAGGGCCTGTTGGGAGCCCACCGTGACGACGACGTCGTCCGCGCCGGCCTCGATGCCCTCCATCCGCATGACCTCGCAGATCTGCTCGCGCAGATCGGGGTCTCCCTGGCCCGAGCCGTACTGCAGGGCGACCGGGCCGCGTTTGGCGACGAGGTCGGCGACGAGCTCGCCGACGACGTCGAGGGGGAGTGCCGTGACGTACGGCATGCCGCCGGCGAGCGAGACCACCTCGGGCCTCGACGCGACGGCGAAGAGAGCTCGGACCTCGGAGGCGACCATCCCGGTTGCGCGCGCGGCGTACCGGTCGACGTAGGCGTCAATTCGCGACCCTTGGGCCGCGCTCATTCGACCGTGATCGAGTTCATGGGTCACGGTCCACCTCCGATCACGTAGCCGAGAAATCCAGAGTACGGTAGCGCGCCACGCCGATCACAGCAGGCCCTTGACCATCAAGGGCTCTCGACCTTGCCTCGTCCATGCCGCCCGCGGACGCCTTCCGCCGTCGTGGTCACGGCCCCGGAACCCCGTGAAAACAGGGGCCGGGGGAACGTTGTGGCGTCCGGCCTGCACCCCGTGTCCCTGGGTTACGATGCCAGCTGGAGACGCCGTATTCGCGCGCTTTTCCTGGCAACACTCCTGGGCGGGGATTGGGGCAACACGTGTCGCGTCGGCTGGCCAACGTCACCCTCGACAATCTTGACGACCTGCCACGCCGGTGCCGGCAGTGCGTTTTCTGGGAGCTTGACCCCGTCGGCGGGGAGCGTGCCGTACAGGCCGGAGACCCGGGCCTGGAGAAGGAGGCGTGGATCTCCGGAACGCTCCTGGACTGGGGGAGCTGCGGGAAGATCGTGTACGTCGACGGCGTGGCCGCGGGATTCGTGCTCTACGCGCCGCCGCTCTATGTGCCCCGTTCGATCGCCTTCCCGACGTCGCCCGTCAGCTCCGACGCCGTGTTGCTCATGACGGCGCACATCATCCCCGAGTTCTCCGGGGGAGGGCTCGGGCGGATGCTCGTCCAGGGAGTGGCCAAGGATCTGACGCGCCGGGGAGTGCGGGCGATCGAGGCGTTCGGAGACCTGAAGTGGGAGCAGCCGAGCTGCCTCATGCCAGCCGAATACCTGCTTTCGGTTGGTTTTAAAACAGTTCGCCCGCATTTGCGTTTCCCGCGGCTCCGGCTGGAGCTCAAGACGGCCGTCTCCTGGCGTGAGGACGTCGAGGTGGCCCTGGAACGCCTTCTTGGATCAATGAGCCCGGAACGGGCCCTCCGGCCCGTCTGAGGCGATCTCAGGCCGTCGGCACTCTCCCGAACCGTCCCGCGAGGCCCCGTCGCGCCGCGAACCCGCGTGCCGCGGATCTCCCGCGCTGAGAATCAGGCGCTGAGAATCGGGTGCGCCCGCGAAGGCACGGCGCCCGCGAAGGCACGGCGCCCGCGAAGCCACGGCGCGCCCCTGGACTCATGACGCGGCCAAACGCGAAAACCCCCCGCGCCGACGGCAGCGGGGGGCTTTCTGTGGGTGTGTTCCGCCGGAAGGCGGTGGTACGGCTCACGCCGCAGGGGGCAGATCGTCAGATGATGCCCTCGAGCTCGCGGAGCAGCATCGCCTTCGGCTTGGCGCCGATGATCTGCTTCACGACCTCTCCACCCTTGTAGACGTTCAGCGTCGGGATCTGGAGCACGCCGTAGTCGCGCGGAGTCGCCGGGTTCTCGTCGATGTTGAGCTTGACCACGGTCAGCTTCTCGGCGTTCTCGCTTGCGATCTCCTCGAGGATCGGGGCGACCTGGCGGCAGGGACCGCACCACTCGGCCCAGAAGTCCACGATGACCGGCTTGTCACTCTTGAGGACCTCGGCATCGAAGGTGCCGTCGGTCACGCTCTTGATGGCGCCCAAGGTATCTCTCCCCTTGATCTGTGTGGTCGGTGTAACCGCGGAGCCTGCCCGCGCATTCCCGGCGTCAGCTGTGGTCGGCGAGCCAGCGCTCGGCGTCGAGGGATGCGGCGCACCCCGTGCCCGCCGCGGTGACGGCCTGCCGATAGGTGTGGTCGACGACGTCGCCCGCCGCGAACACCCCGTCGAGGTTGGTCCTCGTCGTTGGGGCGTCGACCAGGATGTAACCCTCGTCGTCCAGATCGATCTGCCCCCGGACCAGATCCGTCCGCGGATCATGCCCGATGGCGATGAAAAGGCCCGACGCGGGAAGCTCGGTCTCCTCGCCGGTCTTCCGGTTCCGGACGCGAACGCCCGAGACGCGTGTTTCGCCGAGGATGTCCACGACCTCGCTGTCCCAGACGAAGCGGATCTTCTCGTTGGCGAACGCCCGGTCCTGCATGATCCTGCTGGCGCGCAGCTCGCCACGCCGGTGGACGATGGTCACCGACTTGGCGAAGCGGGTCAGGAAGGTCGCCTCCTCCATCGCGGTGTCGCCTCCGCCGACGACCACGATGTCCTGGTCGCGGAAGAAGAACCCGTCACAGGTGGCACACCAGGACACGCCGCGGCCGGACAGGCGCTTCTCGTTCGGCAGCCCCAGCTCGCGGTAGCCCGACCCGGTCGCGAGGATGACCGACTTCGCGTAGAAGGTGTCGGTGTGCGTCTTGACGACCTTGGGATTGGCCGCCAGGTCCACCTCGACGACGTCGTCGGCCACGAGTTCGGCGCCGAACCTCTCCGCCTGCTTGCGCAGGTTGTCCATCAGGTCGGGCCCCATGATCCCGTCGGGGAAGCCGGGGAAGTTCTCCACATCGGTGGTGTTCATGAGGGCGCCGCCGGCGGTGACCGACCCCTCAAACACGAGCGGCTTGAGATCGGCTCGCGCCGAGTAGACGGCCGCCGTGTAGCCGGCAGGGCCCGACCCTATGATGATCACGTTACGGACGTCGCTCAACGGATTCGCCTTCCCGGTGCTGTTCATGCAGTGGCGTCAACAGATCCTAGGTCTTCCGGATTCCCGCCACCGTCACCACGGGCTCGACGCTCCATCGACGGTGCCGATGCCACTGATTCTGCCCTGTGGGGCGGCACCGGCATATGGGCGTGGCCCGACTCGGCCTCAGCAGGCCCTCGCGACCTTCGGCCCTCTGCCCAGCCCCGGCCGGCCTCGCAGATGAGAGAGCATCGGGACGAGCTTGGCCCGTCCCCGGGAGCAGCGGCTCTTGACCGTCCCCGCCGGTACGTCGAGCACGGTGGCCGCGTCCTCCACCGAGTACCCCATCATGTCGACCAGCACCAGAGCCGCCCGCTGGTCGGTGGGTAGGCGTTTGAGCGCCGCCTCGATCTCCATCGCGATCTCGTGCTCGTCCGTCTGGTCGGCCAGCGAGACCTCCCGGTCGGCGGCCTCGATGAGCTCGGCCTCGGCGAGGGGCCGTACGGGCTTGCGGCGCATCCGGTCGAGACAGGCGTTGACCACGATGCGGCGTAGCCACGTGGTGACCGCGGCCTCGCCGCGGAAGCTCTCCGCCTTGCGGTAGGCGGAGACGAAGGCGTCCTGTACGGCGTCGGCCGCCTCGTCGGGGTCGCCCAGCGTCCGCAGGGCGACCACCCAGAGGCGTTCACGATGGCGTTCGACGATCTCGCGGAACGCGTCGGGGTCGCCGTTCAGGTGACTACTCAGAAGTTCGGCATCCGTCGCCGCCGGGCGCGTGGTGGGCTCAGCGAGTGGGGGATCTTCTGAGTAGGTCACATACCCTGCTATGCGGATGCGGAGGAATGGACCAGTATGTCATAAATTGTCCCGCGATACTTGCCTTGGTAGGCAGGTAGTCGCGTGAACCAGACCAGGACGTACTGGCCGGTCACGGCCTTGCTCGGGGCAAGCGTGACATCTCCGGAGGCGTTGGCGTTCTTGGCCACCGTCTTTAGCGAGGACAGATCGGCGGAGTCGCCGACCTTTAACTCCACGCCGGTTCCGCCGGCGTCCGGCAGCGAGATGTCGACGTTGGCGATCGGCATCGGCTTGCCCATGTCGAGGATCAGGCCGACGCCCGACTTGAGCCGGCCCAGTTCGGCGCTGTTGTAGGTGTCGGTGTGCCAGTCTGTCGACGACTTGCCGTCGATCGCCGCGTCCGCGTACTCGGGGTTCTCCTGCTTGTCGTCACCCAGAGGGTCGAAGCCCGTGGCGCTGACCGGCTTGACGGTGACCGGCTTGGCCGACGGCGAGGAGGACGTGGGGCTGCTGCTGTTGTTGTGCGTCACCGGTGGGGTGTTGCCCAGATTCTTGCCCACGGTCCAGGCCCCCAGGCCGACCGCGGCCATGACGAGCACCACGATGATCGTCAGAAGGACCTTGCTCGCGGCCCCGGTCTGCGGACGCTGGCTGTGTTGCGGACCCTGTACGGGCGGCTGCGCCGAAGGCGTGGGCCACGGGTCCATCGTCTCCGGGGCCTCGGAGCGCAGGTTCAGCGAGGGCGGCGCGGAGGAGATCGGCGCGGGTGTCGGCCGCGGCACCTCGGACAGCGCCTCCGCGACCTCCGCGGGGGTGGTGAGCGGCGGCTGACCCCGGCGGGGTTCGTGGAGGAGTATCCGGCAGGTGATGGCGTCGAGATAGCCCGGCACGCCGGCGGTCACCTGGCGCGGCGTGCACAGCCTCCCGTAGTCGAGGGGGGCAGGCGGGAGCCCTCCGTCCATGTCGCCCGGCCAGTGGCCGGTCAGGGCGGCGTACAGCAGCCGTCCGAGCCCCTCGGTGTCCTCCCGGACCGGATCCTCGCTCGACAGGCCGAGGATCGCGGCGTCGACCGCGACACCCAGCAGTTTGACGGTGCCGCCACTCGTCCAGACGAGGCGGCTGGGCGTCAGGTGGAGATGCGTGAGCCCGGCGGCGTGGGAGTGGGCGAGCGCCTCGGCGGCCTCGGCGACCAGCGACGCGCCGCGCTCCGGCTCGATCGGCCGGCTGGTCAGCAGGTCGAGGAGAGACTCGCCGCTGACCCACTCGCTGACCACGTAGGCCGTGCCGTCCTGGTCGGCGGCGTCGAACACCTGGGTGAGGCGCGGGTCGGTCAGACGGCTGGCCGCGCGGGCGGCCAGCACCACCTCTTCGACCCGGGGGAATTCGGGACTGAACGTGTGGACGGCGACCGGCCGGGCGAGGATCTCGTCAATGGCCTTCCAGAGCGTCGCACCGCCGAATTCGGTGACCCTGTCCTCCAGCCGGAATCGATTCGCCAGCCGGGTCCCTGGTTCGACTGCGGACATACTCATAGGGCCGCCTCAATCCGCGGCTCATCGGCCTGCATCAGCCGATGCCGGGTGGTTTCGCCCACGCCTTCCCGCTTCCGCTCGCCGGTCGAACTCTAGGCGCACCATGCTAGTGCCGTGCCGGTCCTGCCCGCCTTCCCGATCGAAGAGGTCTGAATCGGACTTTTGGTCAAGCCTCTACCGTTCGGTCACTCTTGAGGACTCTTACCGTCCTACCCGGCTAGTAACGAGTCCAATGATGGAGCTCACTTCGGTGACCCGCATCCGATGGGCGGCCAGCAGGTAGAGCAGCAGGCCGAAGCCGCCGCCGGCCGCCAGAATGATCGCGGAGCTGAGTGCGGTGATCGGGGTGATCTCCCTGGTCAGCCAGAGGACGGCGAGGGCCACGACGGCCGCGGGGATCGCCGCGACGTACATCCGGGAAAGTCCCGAGGCGACCGCCCGGCCGCCGAGACCGCGGATCCTCCTGCTTGCCATCAGCCAGGCGATGCCGCTGCCGATCACGTACGTCAATGTGAACGCGAAGGCCAGACCGATCACGATGTACCGAGCAGGAAGGGTGAAATACGCAATCAGGCTCAAAGTCGCATTTATTGCGACATTTACCGCAGCGATAAGCGCAGGGGTCTTGGTGTCACCGAAGCTGTAGAAGACCCGGAGCAGAAGCTGGAAGATCGAGAACGGCACGAGCGCCAGCCCGAAGACCTGCAGCACGTTGCCGATGTAGAGCGCGTTCTCCGGGGTCATGTTGCCCCAGGAGAAGATCAGCGTGGTGACGGCGGGGCCCAGGACCATCAGCAGCAGCCCGGACGGCACGATCACCGACGACACCAGGCGCACTCCGGAGCCGAACTCCGTCCGGGCCGCGTCGAACTCCCCGTCCGCGACGTACCGGCTCATCCGGGGGAGCATCGCGGTGATCACCGACACCGCGATGATCCCGTACGGCAGCTGGAACAGCTGGAACGCGTAGGAGTAGGCGCTGTTGCCGGCGCCGGGGGCGCGGTCGCCCGCGCCGGTGGCGAGCTTGGTGGTGACCCAGAAGCCGAACTGGGTGATGCCGACGTACGCGAAGGTCCACACGGCCGTGCGCGCGGTCTCACCCAGTCCCGTGTCGCGCAACCCGAGGCGGGGCCGGAACCGGAAGCCGGCCCGGTGCAGTGCCACGACCAGCACGAACGACTGGACCACGATGCCCGCCGTCGTGCCGACGCCGAGCAGGGTGAGGTCATCGCCGCTGACCGTGTCGATGTCGGACGTTCCGACGGCCAGGTAGCCGATCCCCACTCCGATCACCACGAGGTTGTTGAGCACCGGCGCCCACATGGGGGCCGCGAACCTGTCCCGGGTGTTCAGGATGGCGCCGGCCATGGCTCCGATCCCGAAGAAGGCGATCTGCGGAAGGATGTACCTGGCGAGCGTGCTCGCCACCTCGATCTTGTGCGCCGACCAGTTGGACGCCGTGTAGAGCTCCATGATCGGCTGGGCGAGCAACACGCCGATGGCCGCGATCAGCGTGAGCACCACGATCGCGAGCGTCATCAGCCGCTGCTCGAACGCCCGCCCGCCGTCCGCGTCCCGCTTCTTCGCCCGGACGATCATCGGGACGATCACGCTGCTCAGCACGCCGCCGATCAGCAGGTCGAACAGGATGAAGGGGATCTGGTACGCGGCGTTGTACGCGTCACCGAGCGCGAAGGTCCCGATGGCCGCCGCGAGCACCGCCGTACGCAGGAAGCCGGTCAGCCGGGAGACCATCGTGCCCGCCGCCATGATCGCGCTGGCTCGGAGCATCCTGCTCATAGTTTTCCTTCGACTCGGCGGCTCGTTCGGCCGCGTACGTGCGCGGGGCGGTCCTGACGCCCTCTTCCTGGGAGTCTCGCAGAGCTACGTCGGCGGCGACTCTCGCTGGTCGCCCGGGACGACCTGGGCCGCTCCGGGCGTGGGCACGGGCTCCGGCTCGGGGGGCGTCTCCGGACTGAACGGGAAGGACTTGCGCGACCGGCGGCGGAGGATCCGCATCACCACGGCGGCCAGCATGATCGTGAGCGCTGCTCCGACGATGACCAGTGCGATGCCGGTGTAGCCGGTGGCGCGGACGGTGACGTGAACGGCGTCGCCGTAGCGTTTGCCCTCGCTTGTCAGGAGCTGGATGGCGATGGTCGCCTCGCCGCCGCCCTCCGGCACGATCACCGGCACGTTCTCGAGGCGGGTGCGCGCCTTGAGTATCTGGATCTGCTCGGACAGGTAGACCCCGCCGGGGACGTCGATCCCCAGCCTCTTCGGATCGTCCGAGGTGACCTGAATCCTTATGGTGATGGCCTGGTCGAGGCCGTTGGAGACGCTCACCGGGACCTGGCCGTTCGACCCCGCCACCGCGCGCGGTGTGTCGGTCACCTGCACGTCGTTCATGCGGTCGTCGATGGCCTTCTCCACCTGCGCGGCGAAGGCCGCGGCCCGCTTGGAGTCCCCGCGCCAGGACGACGAGGTCAGCCTGAGGATCGCGTCGTGGAAGAGCTGGGTGTGCGTCTCGGTCACCGTGGCGGCCGCGTCGGTCTTCTGGCTGAGCCTGCGGATGGTGGCCAGGTAGGACTTCCCCAGTTCTGCCTGTCGGTCGCGGTCGGTGTAGACGATGTCGGACCTGTGTACCTGGGCCTTGGTCAGCTTGATCGAGCCGAGCGTGGTCATCTGCAACCACGGAGCCGCCGCGGCGCTCTTGAGAAGCGCGGTCACGAACTTGGGGTCGGGGTTCCACAGTTCCGCGGGGGGCGCCGCGACGATCGTCCTCGCGGACTGAGCCCCCTTGGCCCCCTGAGCGCCTCCCTGCGTGCCCACGAGGGTCCCCTGGGACTGAGCGCCGGGCTGCTCGAACGCGATCATCGCGGTCTCGGCGATGAAGCGCTGCCGGGCGAGCAGCGCGCTCCCCGGAGCCGAGACGTCGCCGCCGAGGATCTGGCTCAGCGTCGGATCGGACACGATCGCCTTGAGGGGTCCGGACACGGTGTCCAGGCGTGACGCGGCGTCCGGGGTGGTCGTGACGGGCGGGTCGGGCGGCAGGGTGTCGCCGGAGAGCAGCAGCGACTTCACCCCGGCCGTGGCGAGCTCGTCGACCGCGTCGCGGTCCGTGGCACCGCCTGAAGGCCACACGACCGAGGCGGGCACCTCACGGCCGAGTTGCGCCGTTGCCGCCGCCGCGCCCCTCTGGATCGCGGCCACGGCCGGCGCGTCCAGCCCGTTGTGGACGAGAGCGGTGACGTCCGGATCCCCGTACGGCGTGGCGATCACGGGCTTGTCCGCGAGAGCCGTGCGAACGGCCTCGAACCACTGGGCCGCGGCCGCGTCCGGAGCCTTGTGGTCGTCCTTGTCGCCCTTCTCCACGGTGTACGGCCCGGCCGACGACTTGCGGGCGTCGTCGAGCACCGCGGGGTCGAGGAACCACGTCACGGTCTTGCTCGTGCTTTGGGCCAGCTGGAGCAGTTTCGCCAGGCGGCCCGAGGAGATCGACGTGTGGAGGTCGTCGTCCATGAACGTCGTGTCGTCGGCGCGGTGGGGCCGGTCGACGAGGGGCAGGGCGACCGCCAGCTTGATCTTCGGGGTCTGCTGACCCTGCGGAACATAGGTCAGGAACGTGCGATCGATGGCGATCTGCTGGCCCGTGTTGCCGTCGAGCACCTCGATGCCGAACGGGTAGACCCCTGCCGCGTTCATGCCGAGTTCCAGCGGAGTCACGCTGAACTGGAACGCCAGCTTGCCCGACTGGTCGAGCTGCGCGTACTGCACCTTGGTGTTGTACGACGTGGTGGCCGTCTGGCCGGCGGCGAACCGCGCCATGTCGGCACGGGCACGGAACGGCTGCCCGGGCGAGTAGTGGACGCGGATGCGTACAGGGGCCATCGGGGAGCCGGTCACCGTGCCCGAGATCAGGATGGGGGTGGTCGGCTCGCGCGGCACGTCAGGAGTGATCCCCCCCACCAGGAGCGGGGCGGCGGGAGCAGCAGTCTTGCCCAGACCTCGGGGAGCCGCGTCAGCCGTACCGGCCATGCTCGGGGGGACGAGCAGGGCAGTGGTCAGCAGGGTGAGTAGGGCGGCCTTACGGATCATGTGCGGGCCTGCATTGGGGTTCGGCGCACGCCCAGAATGCTATGGCCTAAGCCGTACTCATTGGGCTGGCCAGGCTTGCCAGACCGCGTCGTCTCGCCGTCGTGAGGTCGACGGGCTTGCCGGACATCAGGTCCAAAAGGTGAAAAGCACGTAGTCGTAGGGCTGTGGATCGTTCCCCGGTGGCCGTGATCACAGGCTCATCGGGATCCAGGTTGTCGATGAGGCGCTGGTCGATCAGAACGGCCAGATGGTCGGGAAGCAGGAGCGGGCAGACCAGGCCGTCGGCGTAGTCGGTCGCGGAATTCACCACGAAGGCGGAGGCGGGAACCACGCGCCTGGCGCGGAAGAGGGCTCCGACGGCCTTGGCCTTGGGCGGGGTGTCGACGGCGCCGACCACGGCCACCGGATCCCTGCCGTCCTGGTAGGAGACCTCGAAGACCCGGACGCTCACGCAGGTCGCGGCCTCGACCCCGAGGACCTCGGGAAGCTCCTGCGAGGACGTCAATGCACGAGGAAGCCGTACGATCTCATGGTGGATCTGATGGGCGAGGAGCCAGCGGTGAATCGCGAGAGCGTCTTTCATCTCTGAGCTCCTTGCTTCGTCCAACGCCCCCGAACTGACCGTAGCCTGGTGATTGCTAGGTGTGTATCTCCCCTAGGTGACACCAGGATGCGGCGGGGGAGAATCGTTCCGTGACCGAAGGACCTACCCAGCCTTGTCCGTTTCAAATCTGAGCGACCGTCAGCAGAGAGCCGTGGACGACCTGTTCAGGCGCATCGCCCCCGTCGCCGACGAGCTCGGTGAGCTGTTCGCGGCCCGTGGGCACGAGCTGGCCCTCGTCGGCGGCTCCGTTCGCGACGTCCTGCTCGGCCGAGTCGGCCACGATCTCGATCTGACCACGGACGCCAGGCCCGAACGCGTGCTCGAGATCGTCAGGGACTGGGCGGACGCCGTCTGGACGATCGGGATCGACTTCGGCACGGTCGGCGTCCGCAAGGCCGGCTGGCAGCTGGAGATCACGACCTATCGCAGCGAGTCGTACGACCCGGCGTCCCGCAAGCCCGAGGTTTCGTACGGCGACACGCTGGACGGCGACCTCCGCCGCCGGGACTTCGCGGTCAACGCGATGGCGGTCCGGGTGCCGAGCCACGAGTTCGTCGACCCGTTCGGCGGGCTGCCCGACCTGGCGGCGAAGGTGCTCCGCACGCCGGGGGCGCCGGAGGAGTCGTTCGACGACGATCCGCTGCGGATGCTCCGCGCGGCCCGGTTCGCCTCCCAACTCGGTTTCTCTGTGGATCCGAAGGCCGTCGAGGCGATGACGGCCATGGCCGGCCGGATCGAGATCGTGTCGGCCGAGCGCATCCGCGAAGAGCTGGACAAGCTGATCTGCGGGGCCGGGCCGAGAGAAGGCCTGGCCATGCTGGTGGACACGGGCCTCGCGGCCCACGTCCTGCCCGAACTGCCCAAGCTCCGGCTGGAGATCGACGAGCACCACCGGCACAAGGACGTCTACGAGCACACGCTGATCGTGCTGGAGCAGGCGGTGGAGCTGGAGACCTCGGGTCCCGATCGGGTGCTGCGGTGGGCGGCGCTCCTCCACGACGTCGGCAAGCCCAAGACCAGGCGCAACGAGCCCGGAGGCCGCGTCTCCTTCCACCACCACGAGGTGGTCGGCGCCCAGATGGCCAAAAAGCGGCTGAGCGAGCTCAAGTTCCCCAAGGACGTCGTGGCCGACGTGTCACGGCTCGTCGAGCTCCACCTGCGCTTCCACGGGTACGGCTCGGGGGAGTGGACGGACAGCGCGGTGCGCCGGTACGTCCGCGACGCCGGACATCTGCTGGAACGCCTGCACAAGCTCACCCGGGCCGACTGCACGACCCGCAACAAGCGGAAGGCGGCCGCCCTCTCCCAGACGTACGACCAGCTGGAGGAGCGGATCTCCCGGCTGGCCGAGGAGGAGGAGCTGGCCAAGATCCGGCCGGAGCTCGACGGCAACGAGATCCAGGAGATTCTCGGGCTGGCTCCCGGTCCGCTGATCGGCCAGGCCTACAAGCACATGCTGGACATCCGCATGGACGAAGGCATGATCGGCAAGGAGGCCGCCAAGGAGGCCCTCCTGAAATGGGCCCACTCCCAAGGCTTCCCCCCACCCTCGGCGTGATCATGCACAGGCTCGGGGAGAGGGCCGCTGACCAGCCCCAACCCTGGGCGTGATCATGCACGGGTTCGGTCAAGTGACCGTTGAGCAGGTACGACGCGAGTCGTGATCATGCACAAACTCGTGATGAAGGCGTCCGACCTGGGTGGTCGCCATTCGTGATCATGCAGACGCCGGGCGGTGCATGATCACGAAATGTGTAACCGCAGGTAAACGATGCGATTGCCGAATCTGCGCATGATCACAAACATGGTTGGCGCAGGTCAGTGGACATGCTCAAGAGGCTGTGCATGATCACGGTCCAGGGGGGGCTCTAGGGTGGGGGGATGAACGAGGGGGAGATCCTCCGGCTGGATGAGGACCATGTGTGGCACCCGTACGCGGCCGTGCCGTCCGCGGTGCCCGTCCATGCCGTCCGCCGCGCGGAGGGCGTGCGACTGACCCTGGCCGATGGTCGGGAGCTCGTCGACGGCATGTCGTCCTGGTGGGCGGCGATCCACGGGTACAACCACCCCCGGCTCAACGCGGCGGTACGCGATCAGCTCGACGACATGGCCCACGTCATGTTCGGCGGCCTCACCCACGAGCCCGCCGTCCGGCTGGCCGCGACGCTGGCCGGGATGACGGGCCTCGACCGGGTGTTCCTCGCCGATTCCGGCTCGGTGGCCGTCGAGGTGGCCGTCAAGATGGCCTTCCAGTACGCGTCGGCCACCGGCCGCACCGGCCGTTCGAAGCTGCTCACCGTCCGCGGCGGCTACCACGGCGACACGTTCGGGGCGATGTCGGTCTGCGACCCGGTCAACGGCATGCACCATCTCTTCTCCGGCCTGCTGCCGCAGCACGTGTTCGCGCCGATCCCTCCCGGCGAGTACGGCCTCCGCCCGGGACAGGACACGCACGCCCGGCCCGATCCGGGGTATCTCGGCGAACTGGCGGCCCTTGTCGCGACGCACGCGCACGAACTGGCCGCGATCATCGTCGAGCCGGTCGTCCAGGGCGCCGGCGGCATGCGTTTCTACGACCCCGCCTATCTCCGCCGGCTTCGTGAGCTCGCCGACGAGCACGACATCCTGCTCATCGCCGACGAGATCGCCACCGGCTTCGGCCGGACGGGCGAGATGTTCGGTTGCGACCACGCGGGGATCCGGCCGGACATCATGTGCGTCGGCAAGGCTCTGACCGGCGGTTACATGACGCTGGCAGCGACCCTGTGCACCGAGGAGGTCGCCGAGGGCATCGGCGTCCTGATGCACGGGCCCACCTACATGGGCAACCCGCTCGCGACCGCCGTGGCGGGCGCCTCACTCGAACTGCTCGCCGAGCGGCCGTGGCGGGAGGAGACCAAGCGCATCGAGGCCGGTCTCCTCGACGGCCTGGCGGAAGCCGTACGCATGCCCGGTGTGCGGGACGTTCGCGTTCTGGGCGCGATCGGGGTCATCGAGACGGTCGATCCCGTTGATGTCGCGAAAATTCAGGACATCGTGATGAGCCAGGGTATCTGGCTCAGGCCGTTCGGGCGCCTGATCTACACCATGCCCCCGTACGCCTGCGGGCCCGAGGAGATCGAGATGATCGCCGAGGCCATGGTGGCCGCCGCCGCGAGCCTGTGACGCCGTGAGGCCGCGCGCCTGTGACACCCCGACCCACTGACGGCCTGACTCTGTGACCGCGGCCCCCGTGACGCCGCGAGCGATGCCGCGAACGCACGGGAGCCGGCGAGTCAGTCTGTGGCGACGGCGGGCTCGCGGCCGGCGCCCGTGCCGGAGACGGTGATCCGGTAGATCAGGGCGCCCACCAGATACCCGAGACCGATGACGATCAGCACGACGAACGACTTGCCGTTCGCCGGGAGGAGCAGCGCGGCGATCCCGGCGCCGAGCACGGTCATGCCGTTGAAGAGCATGTCGTAGATCGAGAAGACCCGGCCCAGGTAGACCTCGCCGATCTCGCGCTGGACCACGGTGTCGGCGCAGATCTTCACACTCTGCCCGGCCACGCCGAGCACGAACGCGGCGATGTTGAGGCCCACCTCGCTGAAGGTGGAGCACAGCAGGAATCCCAGTACGCCGCAGGTGACGAGCATCAAGGGAATCCACGTCTCGATGCGGTACCGCTGGGTGGCCCAGGGCGTGATCGGCACGGCGAAGAAGAAGCCGGCGCCCGACGAGGCCAGCACGATCGTGATGCCGCGCAGCGCCACGTCGGGATCGGTGGTGAAGTAATAGCGGTACAGCATGACCACCATCGCGGTCAGCATGCCGTACAGCAGGCGGTGGGTGGCCATGCCGCCGAGAGCGGCGGCCGCTCCCTTCCGGTGCGCGATGTGCCGCGCGCCGTCGACGAGCCCGCTGACGACGTTCCGTACGGCCTCGCGCACCTGGGGGAGTGAGGGGTCGTAGGTGGGACCGAGCAGGGACCTGCTCATCGTCCGCGCGATCAGCGCGCTCAGGCCGAAGATGACCCCCGAGGTCACCAGCAGGAGAGCCGTGCCGCCGGTGCCGGCGCCGAACAGCACTCGCAGCACGAATCCGGCACCCGCGCCGACGAAGGTCACGACGGTGCCGGACGTGGGGGTGACCGCGTTGGCCGTCACGAGCCGTTCCTTGGAGACCACGTGGGGGAGGGCGGCGCTGAGGGCCGAGAGGAAGAAGCGGTTCACGCCGAGCACACCGAGAGCCGCGGCGTAGAAGACCACGTCGGACGCCCCGCCGGCCACGAGGGCGGCCGCCACGATGAGCAGGCTCCCGCGCACGATCGGCGCGATGACCAGGATCTGCCGCCTCGACCAGCGGTCGATGAGCACCCCGACGAAGGGCCCGAGAACGCTGTACGGCAACAGCAGCACGGCGAATCCCGCGGCGATCTCGGCTGCGGTGGCCTGCCGCTCGGGACTGAAGAAGGCGTAGCCCCCGACCGTGAACTGGAAGATCCCGTCTGAGAACTGGGAGACCAGGCGGGTGCCGAAAAGACGGCGGAAGTTCTGGCCCTGCAAAACCACGCGCAGGTCGGAGACAAATGACACGGCGACAGCCTACGCGGGTAGATCAGTCACGCCATCAGGGTCATCCCTGACCGGCTCCCGATCGCGCGTCGGCCTGCCGGAACGCACATGATCACGTACTCTCTGTTTCGTGACCTATGACGAACACGTCGTGCTGGTCGATGGCGAGGGAAACCAGATCGGCACAGCTCCCAAGTCCACGGTTCACGGCGTCGCGACACCTCTGCATCTCGCGTTCTCGAGTTATGTCTTCGACAGACAGGCCCGTGTGCTGCTGTCCAGGCGGGCGGATCACAAGATCACCTGGCCTGGCGAGTGGACCAACAGTTGCTGCGGCCACCCGTTGCCCGGTGAGGCGTTGGAGTCCGCGGTGATCCGCAGGCTCGACTTCGAGCTCGGGCTGCACGTCGACTCGATCGATCTGCTGCTGCCCCGCTTCTCCTACCAGGCCGTCATGGGCAACGGGATCATGGAACACGAGCTCTGCCCGGTCTACCGGGTGATCGTGTCCGCCGACGCCGTGCCGAACGCCGAGGAGGTCGGGGCGATCCGGTGGGTTCCGTGGAAGGAGTTCGCCGACGAGGTGCTCAGCGGGGAGACGCCGATCTCTCCCTGGGCGCGGGAACAGGTGCCGCTCCTCGTCGCACTCGGCCCGGATCCGCTCAACTGGCCCACAGCCGACCCGGAGAACCTGCCGCCCGCGGCCCGCTGACGCCCGCACGCTGAGAAACATGCCCGCTGAAAAGGCGTTCGTCCGCTGAGAAGGCGCCCGACCACTTCGCCTGTACGGCAAGATGCCCCGGCTCGCCGTTGAGCCGGGGCATCTTGTGATCAGGAGAGCCGCGTGTCTCTACCGCTCCACCTGGCCGCGGATGAACTGCTCGACGGCCTCACGGGCAGCGTCGTCGGAGTACTGCTCCGGCGGCGACTTCATGAAGTAGGAGGACGGCGACAGCAGCGGGCCGCCGATCCCGCGGTCCAGGGCGATCTTCGCCGCGCGCACCGCGTCGATGATGATGCCGGCGGAGTTGGGCGAGTCCCAGACCTCGAGCTTGTACTCCAGGTTGAGCGGGGTGTCGCCGAAGGACCGGCCCTCCAGGCGGACGTAGGCCCACTTGCGGTCGTCGAGCCACGGCACGTGGTCGGACGGGCCGATGTGGACGTCGGCCTTGGCCATCTCGTGCGGGATCTGCGAGGTGACGGACTGCGTCTTGGAGATCTTCTTGGACTGGAGGCGCTTGCGCTCCAGCATGTTCATGAAGTCCATGTTGCCGCCGAAGTTGAGCTGGTAGGTGCGCAGCAGCTCGACGCCGCGGTCCTCGAACAACTTGGCCAGCACGCGGTGGGTGATGGTGGCGCCCACCTGGGACTTGATGTCGTCGCCCACGATCGGGACGCCGGCCTCGGTGAACTTCGCGGCCCACTCGGGGTCGGATGCGATGAACACGGGGAGTGCGTTGACGAAGGCCACGCGGGCGTCGATGGCGCACTGCGCGTAGAAGCGGTCGGCCTCCTCGGAACCCACGGGCAGGTAGGAGACGAGCACGTCGACCTGGGCGTCCTTGAGGGCCTGGACGACGTCGACCGGCTTCTCGTCGGACTCCTCGATGATCTCGCGGTAGTACTCGCCGAGACCGTCGAACGTGGGCCCGCGCTGCACGGTCACACCGAGCGGCGGCACATCGGTGATCTTGATCGTGTTGTTCTCGGAGGCGACGATGGCCTCGGAGAGGTCGCGACCGACCTTCTTCGCGTCCACGTCGAAGGCCGCCACGAACTCGACGTCTCCCACGTGGTAGTCGCCGAACCGCACGTGCATCAGGCCCGGCACACGGGTGCTCGGATCTGCGTCCCTGTAGTAGTGAACACCTTGGACGAGCGACGCGGCGCAGTTACCCACACCAACGATGGCTACGCGCACCGAACCCATCGCACCTGCTCCTTTACCTTTTGTCTTACTTATCTGATTCGGGCCTTTCGGCCCTCTCTGAGGCTTCCTGTAGCGCCTGTTGCTGATCGGAATCGGCGGCGCCCTCCTCTTCGGCACGCGGGGTCGCGGTGCTTCGCCGTTCTGAATCGATCAGCTCGTTCAGCCAGCGGACCTCGCGCTCGACCGACTCCAGCCCATGGCGCTGAAGTTCGAGGGTGTAACTGTCCAGCCGTTCCCTGGTCCGGGCGAGAGCCGTACGGACACCCTCAAGGCGCTCCTCCAGGCGGCTGCGGCGGCCCTCGAGGATGCGAAGTCGCACCTCCGCCTCTGTGTGGCGGAAGAACGCGAAGTGGATGCCGAAGCTCTCGTCCTCCCAGGCGGAGGGGCCCGCCTGGGTCAACAGCTCCTGAAGTCGTTCCTTGCCTTCGGCGGTCAGCTTGTAGACGATCTTCGATCTGCGGCCGAGAACCGTCTCCGCCGGCGGCTCCTCCTCGACGATGAGCCCGTCGTTGAGCAGTCCGCGCAGGCAGGGGTACAGCGATCCGTACGAGAAGGCGCGGAACATCCCGAGCAGGGTGTTGAGCCGTTTGCGCAGCTCGTACCCGTGCAGGGGAGTTTCGTGCAGTGATCCCAGGACGGCGAGCTCCAGCACACCTCCACGAGAGCCCGTCACTGGATCCACCCCCTGTGTCCGACCGATGTATCGAACCGATACATCCGCAGGATACGTCGGCGCGTCATATCACGCAACGGATGAATGGTTGGGCAAGCTTCAGCAAACAGTCGTAATCTGGGTCACATGTGGTCACAGCGGGCGGTCGTGGACTACGGCCTCGCACGGCGGGCGACGATTCAGTCGATCCGCTCCGGCCACATGGAGGCACGGGACGTCTGCGACGCCCATCCCTATCTGCTGCGCGCCGCGCGGTTCCACGGAGAGCCGACGGAACGTGTCTGCCCCATCTGCGAGCACCGGAAAGTGACCAACGTCACTTACGTTTACGGGGACGAATTAGGACGCCTGGCCGGACGCGTCAAGGCGACGGCAGATCTTGCCGATATGGCCCAGGAATACGGGGAATTCCGGGTCTACGTGGTCGAGGTCTGTCAAGGTTGTTCTTGGAACCATCTGGCGGTCTCGTTCGTGCTCGGTACAGGCGATCCCCCGGGCCCATGCCTATAAGGGCGACTTTCAGCTCCAAGAGGTACGCTCACCGGCCTGTCGACCCGATGTCGGCGATTCCCCCAAACTTAACGAGGACGCGTGACTTACAGCAGCTACGGCCAAGAGGAACCTTCGGGCTCCGGCGGATCGCCCCGCCCTGGGCGTCGCCGCCGTTCGCCCGGCCAGTACGGGGACAACCGTGACACGGCCCGCGGTGCGCAGCCCCAGCCAGGGCCAGGCCGACCCAATGCCCCACAGCAGCCGCCTCCCGCGGCTCCACGGCCGGCGCGGCCCAGTGCCCCGGCCGATCCTCGCCGCAGCCAGGCCGCGTTCGAGGACACGGCCTCGATGGGAGCGATGCAGCCGCCGTCCGGCGGCCGCCGCCCCGACCAGCGCCAGCCCGGCCCCGGCCGTGACCCGCGACAGGCCGCGGGCCCTGGTGGCCCTCGCGGCGGCGCGCCCGGCGCTCCCGCAGGCCCTGGCGTTCCCGCCGGTCCCGGTGGCGCGATGGTCCCCGCAGGGCCCGGAAGGCCCGGACGCCCCGGTGGTCCGGGAGTCCCCGGCGGCGAACGCACCCAGGCCATGGCGGCGGACGCCCCCGGCATGCGCAGAGGGCCGGACGGCGAAGGAACTCAGGCGATGTCGGCAGGAGGCCGCCGCAGAGCGGGCGGGCCTGGCAGGCGTCGCATCGGTCCCGGAGGCCCTGGTGGCCCCGACGGTCCTGGCGGCCCCGGTGGCCGCGGCCCCCGCGACCCGTTCGACGACGATGACGACGACAAGCCGCGCAACTGGAAGCGGTTCATCCCCAACTGGAAGATCGTCGTAGCCGGCTTCACGATCCTGGCCGCCGGCGTCTTCGGCATGATCGCGGTCGCCTACGCGAACACCCCGCTGCCCACGGGCACGCAGGAGCAGGCGATCGCGCAGGGCAGCAGCATCTACTATTCCGACAACAAGACGCTGATCGCCCGCGTGGGCACCGCCCGCGAGGTCATAACACTCAAAGACGTGCCGCAGCACGTCCAGGACGCGGTCGTCTCGATCGAGAACAAGACGTTCTGGCAGGACTCCGGAATCTCCGTCCCCGGAATGGCGCGGTCGGTCTGGATGACGGCGACGGGCCAGCAGTTGCAGGGCGCGTCCACGATCACCCAGCAGATGGCCCGTAACTACTACGACGGCCTCAGCCAGGACGTGTCGATCAAGCGCAAGCTCAAGGAAATCTTCGTCGCGGTCAAGCTCAACAAGTCGATGGACAAGGACAAGATCCTTGAGCAGTACCTCAACACGGTGCCCTTCGGCCGCGCCTACGGCATCCAGGCGGCCGCCAAGGCCTACTTCAAGAAGACCGCCAAGCAACTGACCCCGGCGGAGGGCGCCTATCTGGCCGCCCGCATCCAGACGCCCGCCCTCGACGCCGACTCACCCCAACTCCAGAGTCGGTTCAAGGACGTCATCAACGCCATGGCGGCCTACGCGCCCGACAAGTACGGCAACCTTCCGGCGACTGCGAAGTTCCCCAAGGCGATCAAGGCGGAGACCAGCGAGGACTACAGCGGCTCCAAGGGCTACATGATCATCCAGGTGCTCCAGGAACTGAAGCAGCGGGGGATCACGCCAGACCAGGTGCGGAGCCAGGGCTACAGGATCGTCTCGACGTTCGACAGGAAGCTCATGTCGGCGGCGAGGAAGGCGGTCGTGAACCAGACCAAGCACATGGACAATGACTTCCATGCCGGGCTGGCGGCGGTCGACCCCAAGACCGGGCGCGTCGTCGCCTTCTACGGCGGCGACGACTACGAGAACGACCCGTGGAACGAGCCGTTCGACTCCCGGAAGCAGGCGGCCTCGGCCTTCAAGCCCTACGTCCTGGCGGCGTGGCTCGACGCCGGATACAGCCTCAACAGCTGGGTGCCCGGCAAGGAGACGGTGCCGAAGGAGCTTCCCGGCACCACGAAGATCTCGAACGCCGAGACCATGCCGAGTTCGATCTCCGTCACGGACGCCACCTCTCACTCGATCAACACGGCCTTCGCCTCGATGGCCTTCAAGTTGCCCGGTCAGCTCGGCGACCTCAGGTCGCTGGCCGAGCAGGCGGGCATCAGCAAGGAGGCCATCGACGAGGACGCGGAGGGCGTCAACGGCGAGCACGGTCACGGCTACCAGCTCGCCATCGGCAGCGTCGGCGTCACGCCGGTGGAGCAGGCCGCGGGTTACTCGATCTTCGCCAACGCGGGCAAGCACGCCGACTACCACGTCGTGAAGTCCATCACCCTGGGCAAGCTGACCGTGCTGCCCGAGTTGAAGACGACACGGCAGGTCATCTCCCCCGAGGCCGCGGCCGACGCCACGTCTGCGATGGAGGAGGTCCTCAAGAACGGTACGGCCGCGGGCAAGGGCATCGGCCGTCCGGCCGCCGGCAAGACGGGTACGAACAACGACGAGAAGGAAGCCTGGTTCGTCGGCTACACCCCGCAGATCGTCACGGCGGTCGGGATGTACCGCGAGGAGTGCCGGACGAAGAAGGGCAAGGTCATTCAGCCGAAGTACTCGAACTGCCCTGAGGACGACGGCAAGAAGAACAGCAAGTACGGTCCGGACAACAAGTACAGCAGGCCGTACGAGGTGTCGCTGGGCTTCGAGGGTGCCGGTCCGCCCACCGACATCTGGCGCGCCTTCATGACGGCGGCGCTGCAGAACAAGCCGGTCGAGCAGTTCCCGCAGAAGGCCGGCATCGGCTCGCCTGAGGACATCGTGCCCAGCCCGCCGCCCCCGCCGCCGCCGGACGACCACCAGGGCCAGGACTGCAAGCCGTGGGACAACAAGCCCCAGTGCCAGGGTCAGGGTGGCAACCAGGGCCAGCAGTGCCAGCCGAACGACAACAGGCCGGAGTGCCAGGGTCAGGGTGGCAACCAGCAGCAGTGCCAGCCGAACGACAACCGCCCGCAGTGCCAGGGGCAGGTGCCGACCGACCCGAACCAGCCGACTGACCCGAACCAGCCGACTGACCCGAACCAGCCGAACAATCCTGTGACGACCCAGTCAGAGGCCGTCCGGCGGTTCACAGGTCGATGACCTCAGGCGCCGGGACCGGATGAAGTCGGTCCCGGCGCCGCGGCGTCTGTCAGAGCGGCTCCGAGTGCGCCGCCCTATGGCGCCGACGCGGAAATCTTGTGCCGGTGGTGTCGCGGACCTCGTGCGTTGAGTGATGCAATACCCACCATGACTACCCCGACCGCGAACGCTTCCAGCCCCGTGCCGGGGGTCGCCCAGCGGGCAGTGCCGTACCTGCCGCTGGGGCTCATCGCGGGCCTCGGCGCCGTGCTCGCCTTCCTGTGGAAGTCCCCCTGCCGGTTCGGGGGCGCCTGGAACACCGGGGTCGGCCAGTACACCAACTTCTGCTACACGGACATCTATCCGCTCTGGTGGGCCGAGCACCTCAACGAGGGGAAGATCCCCTACGTCGACTATCCGGTCGAGTACCCGGTCGGCATCGGCGGGATCATGGAGCTGGCCCGGCGCCTCGCGCACGGCGACGGCCTGGCGTTCTACGACATCACCGTCGTCCTCATGGGCATCTCACTGGTCGTCGGCGTCCTGATCATGGCCGCGCTGGCCGGGCCGGCCCGCCGGTGGGACGCGCTGTGGTACGCCATCGGCCCCGCGGTCATCCTCTGCGCCTACATCAACTGGGACCTGGCCGCCGGCGCGCTCGCTCTCGGAGGTCTTCTGGCCTGGGCCCGGGAGAGGCAGTACCTCGCGGGAGTGCTGCTCGCCCTGGCAGTCGCCACCAAGTTCTACCCGTTGATGTTCTTCGGAGCGCTGTTCCTGCTCACGGTCAGGACGGCCAAGTGGATCCCGTTCCTGAAGACGGCCGGGGCCGCGGCGGGCACGTGGCTGCTCGTCAACGTGCCCATCATGCTGATCAGCTTCGACGGCTGGAAGCGGTTCTACTCGTTCAGCAGCGAACGCGGCGCCGACTGGGGCGGCCTGTGGTTCTTCTTCCAGCACAAGGACTGGGGCGTCCTCGCGGATCCGGATCTGCTGAACAGGATGGCGGTGGGCGCGCTGGCCCTGCTCCTGCTCGGGGTGGCCGCGCTCGCGCTCTTCGCGCCGCGCAGGCCCCGGCTGATGCAGCTGTGCTTCCTCGCGCTCGCCGCTTTCATGATCACCAACAAGGTCTGGTCGCCGCAGTACGTGTTGTGGCTGGTGCCGTTCGCGGTGCTGGCCAGGCCCAAGTGGGGTGCGCTGGCTGCCTGGCAGATCGCCGAGTGCTGGTACTTCTTCTCGATCTGGCTCTATCTCGTCTCCCAGGACCCCGAGCATGCGAACCTCGGCATCGGGGACACTCCGTACTTCCTGTCGATGTGGGCGAGGGCGCTCACGATCGCCGTGCTGATGGCCCTGGTGGTCAGGGACGTTCTGCGGCCGGAGTCGGACGTCGTCCGCAGGGACGGGGCGGACGACCCGTCCGGTGGGGTCTACGACGGCACTCCCGATCGTTTCGTCCTGCCTGCGCGGCTCGTGACCTCGTCCGTACGGCCGGCCGCGTCGGCATGGGCGCCGCGTGTGGATCGGAGCGCGGCCCCGGGAGAGAGCGGGGCTGCGCACCCTCTGTAGCCTTTCGATTACCGAATGGCTCTTGATCGGATGCCGGAGGTAGGGCGTCAGGTGCGAAGCGGTCTCCCGTGGCGGGTGCTGACCGTCTGGGTGGTGACCCGGGCGGTCCTCCTGCTCGCCGTCACCCAGGTCATCCCCATCGGCCATGCCGGGCATTTCGAGAACGACGTCGCGCTCTATCGGGACTGGTCGCAGACCCTGCTCGCCGGGCACTTCCCGGCCGGTGACGACAAATGGCAGTACCCACCGCTCGCGGCCCTGCCATTGGTGGTCCCCCACCTGCTGCCGTGGGCCTACCATCTCGACTTCTATCTCGTCGCGCTGCTGTGCGACCTGGGGATCCTGCTCCTCCTGTGGAGGTTCGCCCAGCGGGTGGGCGGCGGCCGTACCGGGCTGTGGGCCTGGACCGTGGGTGCGGCGCTCCTCGGACCGCTGCTGCTCTCGCGGTACGACCTGTCGGTGACGCTCGTGGCGGTCATGGCGCTGACCGCGTCGGCGGACCCCGTCGTCCGGGGGTCGCTGATCGGAGTCGGCCTCGTCGTCAAGGTGTGGCCGATCGCGCTGCTCGCGGGGCTTCGGCGCGGGCGTGAGGTCCTCGCCGGCGCCGGATCCGCGCTCGCCGTCGCCGCCGTGGGCTGCGGGGTGGCCGTCCTGCTGATGCCGCACGCCCTCGACTTCCTCGCGGCCCAGGAGGGCAGGGGCCTGCAGATCGAGTCTCCGGCTGCGACCCCGTTCGCGCTCGCGCGGGCGCTCGGCTGGTGGGACGGCTACACCAACTATCAGCACGGCGCGATGGAGGCGGTCGGGCCCGGTGTCGCCACGGCCGAGCTGCTGGCCCTGTTCGCGACGCCTGCGGCTTTCGCGTTGCTGGCCGTGTGGTGGGTGCGGGCGCGGCCGGACGCCGGGACCTACTACGACGCGGCGCTCACCGCGGTGCTGTTCCTCGTGGTCACCAGCAGGGTGCTCTCACCGCAGTACATGACCTGGGTGGCCGGTGTCGCGGCGGTCGTCCTGACCGTACGGCCCGGCGGCCGCGGCGCGGGGCAGCGGCCGGTCGCATGGCTGGTCCTGTTCGCCACCCTGCTGACGGGGATCATGTATCCGTGGTTGGAACAGGACTACAGCTGGACGGGTGACCTGCCGGGAACGCTCGTGCTCGCCGCCCGCAACCTCGTCCTGGTCGTCGCCGCGATCGTGTCCTTCGTCCGGCTGTGGCGGAGCACCATGCGTCCCAGGTGGGAGTCGGGGAGCCCCCGCCGTTTCGCCGTTCCGACCGTGTGAGCACTGTGACGGGCCGGCTGCGTGGGAGACCCGGATACCCGGGTCCCGCCGGCCGTCAATCCAGAGATTGGTCCACAGGCTGTGGATATCCCTAGAGGTGCTTGCGGAGGAAGGCGATGTCGTCGGCCTGGCCCTCAGCCGGCGTCTCCACCACGATCGGCGCCCCTGCGGCGCGGCACACGGCGAGGATCGCCTCCGGTTCGATCTGGCCGCTGCCGAGGTTGGCGTGCCGGTCGGCCCCCGAGTCGAACGCGTCGCGCGAGTCGTTGCAGTGCACGAGGTCGATGCGGCCGGTGATGGCCATCACCCGGTCCACGATGCCGAGCAGTTCCTCGCCGCCGGCGTGGAAGTGGCAGGTGTCGAGGCAGAAGCCGACGACCGAAGGGTCGGGCGCCCCCGACGTGACCGCGTCCCAGAGGCGGGCGATCCGGTCGAGCTTGCGGGCCATCGCGTTGCCGCCGCCCGCCGTGTTCTCGATGAGCACGGGGATGGGGCACTCCATGCGCTCGAACACCTTGCGCCAGTTGTCGAAACCGGTCTGCGGGTCGTCCGTCGCGTTCACGTGCCCGCCGTGCACGATCAGGCCCTTTGCCCCGATCGACGCCGCGGCCTTGAGCTGGCCGTCCAGGAGCTTCCTGCTGGGAATCCGGATCCGGTTGTTGGCCGTCGCGACGTTGATCACGTAAGGCGCGTGGACGTAGACGTCCACGTCGGAGTCGCGGATGGCGTCGGCCGAGTCGGGGATGACCGGGCCCTTCCATCCCTGGGGGTCGCCGAGGAAGAACTGGACCACGTCAGCTGATCGGGAGGCCGCGTGCGCCAGGGGATCGTCCTGGTCGACGTGGGCCCCGATTCGCAGGGGCAGATCGCCGTGATGCGTTTCCATCCGGTTCCTCCATCAACTCGCGTGCCGCTCGCCGGGTAATCCGCAAGCAACAGGACTCAAAAAGGAAAGTGCCGAACCCTAGACGTCTTCCAAGAGCGTTTCAAGGGGGCACACCCGGGCAGTCGCACTGTCGCACGCGCCCTGCGACCCGCGCGCCGATGATACAAGGAGACGAGCATGCGATATCGGCTGGGAAGCTTCCTCTTACTCATCTACATCCTGGTCGGCCTCTACGTGGCGTGGGTGCACGACTACCTCACCCCCACCCTGCTGAGGCAGATCGCCCAGGCCCTGCTCGCGATCTTCCTGTGGTTCCTCATCCTCCTCGGTGTCGACCTGCACATCGGCGGAGGGTGACGGCGGACGTCGTCGAACGCCGGGCCCCGGACCTGCACCGGGGCCCGGTGCGTACCTCGACCCGATCAGGGGCCGGGTACGAAGCCTCCGTGGTAGATGCCCAGGGCGACCCCGACGAAGGACGCCACGACACCCACGATGATGAGGCTGCGCTGGGCGGTCGTCGCCGAGATGTACTGGGTGTAAAGGCCGCCGAGGAATCCGAGCGCGCCCGCCCACGAGGCGATCATGTGCGCCCGCACGATGAAACCCGTGACGAACGCCAGGATGCCGATCAGCAGGGTCGCCACCGTCAGGACGTTCTCCGCCGGGTGCCTGGCCCCATCGGTGTTGAGTGTGAACCTGCCGGGTGCGCGTCCGGCGGCGTGACCGGCGGGGCCAAGAACGTTTCGCATCGAGGCCACCCCCTCTCCTCCCTCCAGTTTGCCGCGCGTGGCGGGGTACGGCCAGGTGCCTGGTAGCCTTGTTCGGCTGCGTCTGATATGGGGCCGGGATCACTCCGGGCCTCGCGCAGCGTCCTCCTGTCACGGCAAGGCGTCGTGACCGCAAGAGTCCAGAGGAGGTTGGATTCCACATGCGTCGTTACGAGATGATGGTCATTCTCGACCCGTCCCTCGATGAGCGCACCGTGCAGCCCTCGATCGACCAGTTCCTCACCGTCGTGCGCAACGACGGCGGAAGCGTCGAGAAGGTCGACGTCTGGGGACGTCGCCGGCTGTCCTACGACATCGCCAAGAAGTCCGAGGGCATCTACGCCGTCGTCGACCTCACCGCGGAGCCCGCCACGGTCAAGGAGCTGGACCGTCAGCTCAACCTGAACGAGGGCATCCTCCGCACCAAGGTCATCCGCCCCGAGCTTCACTGACCAGTGACGCGAAGCCCGGCGGTTTGTCGGGCGAGAGCCGTACTCTGAGGCCCTGAAGGCTCGGCCGGCGGGATAGGAAGGCGAAAGCGACCGATGGCAGCAGGCGACACCACGATCACCATTGTCGGCAATCTTGTCGACGATCCGGAGCTGCGCTTCACCCCGACGGGGCAAGCCGTGGCCCGATTCCGCATCGCATCCACTCCGAGGTTCCTCGACAGGCAGACCAACGAGTGGAAGGACGGCGAAGGCCTGTTCCTGACCTGCAACGTGTGGCGGCAGGCGGCGGAGAACGTCGCCGAGAGCCTGCAGCGCGGCATGCGGGTCATCGTGCAGGGACGGCTGCGCCAACGGTCGTATGAGACCAAGGAAGGCGAGAAGCGCACGGTCTACGAGGTCGAGGTCGACGAGGTCGGCCCCTCGCTGCGCAACGCCACCGCCAAGGTGAACAAGACCACCCGCCAGGGCGGTCAGGGTGGTGGTGGCGGCGGCTTCGGCGGCGGCCCCGGGGGCGACCCGTGGGCGTCCGCCTCCCCGTCGCCTCAGGGCGGCGGCGGCTTCAACCAGGGCGGCCAAGGCGGCCAGGGTGGCGGCTTCGGTGGAGGCGGCGGCGGAGGCTTCGGCGGCGACTTCAGCGACGAACCGCCCTTCTGACCCTCACCTGATCTCGCGTTTCCCGTCACAACACCACAAGTAATCCGACCGACCATTCCCGCATCATGCGGGGCTCTGAAAGGAGCACCACGATGGCGAAGCCGGCACTGCGCAAGCCGAAGAAGAAGGTTTGCCTGTTCTGCCACGACAAGATCTCCTACGTCGACTACAAGGACACGGCGCTGCTGCGGAAGTTCATCTCCGACCGCGGCAAGATCCGTGCTCGCCGGGTGACGGGCAACTGCACCCAGCACCAGCGCGACGTGGCCACCGCTATCAAGAACGCTCGTGAGATGGCACTGCTGCCGTACACGAGCACCGCGCGCTAAGAAAGGAGTCTCAGGACATGAAGCTCATTCTCACCACTGAGGTCTCCGGTCTCGGCACCCCTGGCGACATCGTCGAGGTCAAGGACGGCTACGGCCGCAACTACCTCATCCCGCGTGGTTTCGCGATCCGCTGGACGCGTGGCGCCGAGTCCCAGATCGCCTCGATCAAGAAGGCGCGCGACGCGCGCGAGATCCGCGACCTGGGCACCGCCAAGGAGGTCGCCGGCCAGCTCGGCGCGCTCAAGGTGAAGCTCAAGACCCGTGCGGGCGAGTCCGGCCGGCTCTTCGGCTCGGTGACGACGGGCGACATCGCCGATGCGGTCAAGGCCGCGGGCGGCCCGCTGCTCGACCGTCGCCGCATCGAGATCGGCAACGCGATCAAGAGCCTGGGCACCCACCGGGTCAGCGTCAAGCTGCACCCCGAGGTGGCCGCCACGGTCGAGGTCGAGATCATCGCCGGCTAGACCGGCAGCGGTTACACGAAGACCCCTTCCCGGTCGCGGGAGGGGGTCTTTTCGTGTCCCGGGGGTTGTCGTCAGGTGGTGACAATTCCCCCTAGGTAAAGCAGGGCACTACGGAACGCTAGTATCTTCCCAGTCAATTTCGCGGATTTCGTGGAAGATCATGCTGGTGGAGGCTGGAATGCGCCGTACTTCGAAGTTGCTGGCTTTCGGTGTGCTGGCGCTGGCGGCGGCCGCGTGCGCACCGGCGAACGACACCTCCACGGCGAGCCCGGGTTCCGCCAGCCCGGCGGCCTCCGCCACCTGCGCGAAGGACCAGCTGCCGCTGACCACGGCGGGCAAGCTCACGATCGGCACCGACAAGCCCGCCTTCGAGCCCTGGTTCAAGAACGACGATCCGTCCAACGGGCAGGGCTTCGAGAGCGCCGTGGCCTACGCGGTGGCCCAGAAGCTCGGCTTCACGAAGGACGAGGTCACCTGGGCGGTCGTGCCGTTCGACTCCTCGTTCGCGCCGGGGCCGAAGAAGTTCGACTTCGACGTCAACCAGATCTCCATCTCGCCCGAGCGACAGAAGGCCGTCGACTTCAGCCAGGGCTACTACACGGTCAAGCAGGCCGTCGTCGCCCTCGACGGCTCCAAGTTCGCCGGCGCCACGACCCTGGCCGAGCTCAAGGACGCCAAGATCGGCGTGCAGGCCGGGACCACCTCGCTGCAGGCAGTCCAGCAGGTCGTCCAGCCGGCCACCGACCCGAGCGTCTACAACCAGCAGATCGACGCGATCAGCGCGCTGAAGAACAAGCAGATCGACGCCATCGTGGTGGATCTGCCGACCGGGTTCTACGTGACCGCGGCCCAGGTGGAGAACTCCAAGATCGTCGGCCAGTTCGCGGCGACGGGCGAGACGCCGGAGGAGTTCGGCCTGCTGCTGCAGAAGGGCAGCGGCCTGACCTCCTGCGTGGACAAGGCCGTCGGTGACCTCAAGGCGTCCGGCGAACTGGCCGCCATCGAGAGCCAGTGGCTGACCGGCAGCGCCGGCGCGCCGGAGCTGAAGTGACCGGAGGAGAGGCGTCCCCGGGCGCTCCCACCCCCTCCGACGATTCGGCCGCGTCCGCCGCTCCTGACGCCTCCGGGCATCCGGCGGCTCCCGCTGCGGCTTCCGCCGTACATGCGGCTCCGGCCGAATGGACGAAGAGCGATCGGCAGATTCGCCGGGAGGCCGATCTTCGACGGCAGGCCAGGCGATCGACGTCGGTCGCCACCGCGTCCACCATCGTGGTCGCCGTCTTGGTCGTCGCGCTGGTCACCGCTTCCCCCGGGTGGCCGCGCGTGCGGGAGACGTTCTTCAACCCATCGCAGTTCGTCGACGCGTTTCCCGACGTGTGGCGAGGGTTCCTGCTCAACGTCAAGATCTTCTTGATCGCGGAGCCGCTGATCCTGATCGTCGGTCTGGTCGTCGCGCTCGTGCGGACCCTGCGGTCGCCGGTGTTCTTCCCGCTCAGGGCGGCCGCCGTCTTCTACACCGATGTCTTTCGCGGCATTCCGACCATTCTGCTGATCTACCTGGTCGGCTTCGGCATCCCCGCGCTGGCGTTGCAGGGTGCGCCGAGCGACCCGGTCACGCTCGGCATCATCGCGCTCGTGCTGTCCTACGGCGCCTATGTCGCCGAGGTGTTCCGTTCGGGAATCGAGTCCGTCCATCCCAGCCAGCGGGCCGCCGCGCGTTCGCTGGCGCTCAGTCACGGGCAGACGATGCGGTACGTCGTCGTTCCCCAGGCCGTCCGCCGGGTGATTCCGCCGCTGCTCAACGACTTCGTCTCGCTGCAGAAGGACACCGCACTCGTGGCCGTCCTCGGCCCGCTCGAGGCGCTGCGCCAGGCATCGATCCATGCCTCCTCGACGTTCAACTACACGCCTTACCTGTGCGCGGCGCTGTTGTTCATCGCGCTCACCGTGCCCATGGCCCGGCTCACCGACCATCTCGCCGCGCGTACGACCCGACGCCAGATGGCGGGAGGACACCTGTGAGCCTGCTGACCGTCGAAGACGTGTGGAAGAACTACCACCACCACAGTGTGCTGCGCGGGATCGATCTCGAGGTGGCTCCGCACGAGGTGGTCTGCCTGATCGGGGCCTCCGGTTCGGGGAAGTCGACGCTCCTGCGCTGCGTCAACCTGCTGGAGTCGATCGACGACGGGGCGATCCACCTCGACGGCACGGAGATCACGGACGTGCGGACCGACCCGGACGACGTCCGCAAGCGGATCGGCATGGTCTTCCAGTCCTACAACCTGTTCCCGCACATGACCGTGCTGGACAACGTCACGCTGGCACCGCGCAAGGTGCACCGAGTCCGTCCGGATCAGGCTGAGGCAGAGGCGAGAGAGTTGCTCGCCCGCTTCGGCCTCGCGGACAAGGCCGGCGAGTATCCCGACCGGCTCTCCGGGGGACAGCAGCAGCGGGTCGCCATCGTCCGGTCGCTGGCCACCCAGCCGCGGTTGCTCCTGCTCGACGAGGTCACCTCAGCGCTCGACCCGACGCTGGTGACGGAGGTGCTGTCCGTCATCCGCGAACTCAAGGACGCGGGCATGACGATGATCATCGCGACCCATGAGATGGGTTTCGCCCGGGACATCGCCGACGCGGTCTGCTTCCTCGAAGGCGGGGTGTTGCTGGAGCACGGATCGCCCGAGCAGATCTTCACCGCTCCGGAGCACCCTCGCACGCGAGAGTTCCTGCAGCGGGTGCTCGAGGCCGGCCGGCTGTGACCACTCGCTGATCAGGCTCCGGTCACCATCCAGGCCGTGCCGTACGCGCGGACGCTCAGGGTGATCATGCGCGCGACCATCCATGCCCCGAGCGCGAGCCACAGCGCGAGAAGGCTTCCGGCGAAGGCGGCGAACGGCAGGTAGGCGAGTGTGGACAACAGCGACGCCCAGGCGAGATAGCGCCGGTCGCCGGCTCCGATCAGCACGCCGTCCAGGACGAAGACGATGCCCGCGACGGGCTGGAACAGCGCCACGGGCCACAATGCCGTCATCAGCTGTGCGGCCACCGCGGCGTCCGCGTCGAACAGCCCCGGGATGACAGGCCGTGCCAGGAGCACCACGATGCCGAACACGACGCCGGAGGCGACGCCCCACATGACCATGCGTTTCGTGGCCGACCTGGTGGCCGCGACGTCTCCCGCCCCGAGGGATCGGCCGGTGATGGCCTGGCCCGCGATGGCGATGGCGTCGAGGGAGAACGCCAGGAACGTCCACAGCCGCGCGGCGATGGTGTGGGCCTCGATCTGGGCCTCGCCCATCCTCGTTGCGAGCGATGTCGCGACGAGCAACACGAGTTGGAGGCATGCCGTACGGATGACGAGGGCGACGCCCGCGGCGCCCGCGGCTCGCATGCCGGGCAGGTCGGGCCGCAGTGAGGCGCCGTGCCGACGCGCCGCCCGCACGACGAGCGTGAGATAGATCGCGGCGGACAGGGTCTGCGCGACCACCGTCCCCCACGCGGATCCCGCGATCCCCCAGCCCAGGCCCAGGACGAACCAGAAGTTCAGCAGGCCGTTGAGCACGAACGAACCGACGGACACCATGAGCGGCGTCCTGGTGTCCTGCATGCCGCGCAACACGCCAGTGCCCGCGAGGACGATCAGCATGCCGGGGACGCCCAGCAGGCTGACCCGCATGAACGTGACGGCCAGCGCGGCGAGATCCCCCGTCGCTCCGAACAGGTGTACGATAAATGGTGCAAGAGGCCAGCAGGCCACGCTGATCGCCACACCGATGGCGGCCGCCAGCCATATGCCGTCGACGCCCTGGCGCATCGCCCGCCGCAGGTCGCCCGCCCCGAGTTGCCGGGCCACGGCGGCGGTGGTGGCGTACGCGAGGAAAACGCACAGGCCCACGAGGGCGGTGAGGGCCGCGCTGGCGACACCGAGGGCGCCGAGAGCCGGATCGGGAAGGTGGCCGACGATGATCGAATCGGTGAGCAGGAACAGCGGTTCGGCCACGAGTGCCCCGAACGCCGGGACGGCCAGCCGCAGGATCTCCCTGTCGTGGACTCGGCCCTGCCGGATGTTCCGGCCCATTCCGGTCGTAAGTGGCATGAGCCTATTTTGCAACTTACTGGCGTATGCCCAATCGGTATCGGCCTCTGGGGCGGACTTTCTTTTCTCCACAGCCGGTGGACATCAAGGTCCCTGGTCAGCGGGGGTCCACACCGGAGAGATCGTGCTCGTCCACAGGCTTGTCCCCAGGGTTCCCACATCTGACCAGCAGAGATCGCACAGGTTGTCCACAACCTTGTCGACAGGTCGAGTTGCCGTCGGACGGCCGGGGCCGGGAAACTGTCGGACTCGGCCACTACAACTTGGGGATGGTGGGGCCGCTGGGTAGGGGGTGTGAGAGTGAGCGTGATCGACTTCCCGGGCGGTCCCGGGGATTCGGACTCGACGTTCGAGCGGACCCCGCCGAACAACATCGAGGCCGAGCAGTCCGTGCTCGGCGGCATGTTGTTGTCGAAGGACGCCATCGCCGACGTCGTCGAGGTGCTGCGTTCCGACGACTTCTACCGGCCGGCCCATCAGATCATCTTCGACGTCATCATCGACCTCTACGGCCGTGGAGAGCCCGCGGACTCCGTCACGGTCCTCGACGACCTGCTCAAGCGGGGTGAGGTCGCCCGGGTCGGCGGCGGCGCCTACCTGCACACGCTGACCGCGATCGTCCCCACGGCGGCCAACGCCGGCTACTACGCCAAGATCGTGCGCGAGCAGGCCGTGCTCCGGCGCCTGATCGAGGCCGGCACCAGGATCGCCTCCTACGGGTACGGCGGGCAGGGCGAGGAGGTCGACGACCTCGTCGATCGCGCCCAGGCCGAGATCTACAAGGTCACCGAGCGCCGCACGTCGGAGGATTACCTCCCGCTTTCGGAGATCATGCCCGCCGCGCTCGACGAGATCGAGGCGATCGGCAGCCGCGGTGGCCAGATGGTCGGCGTCCCCACCGGCTTTCAGGACCTCGACGCCCTGACGAACGGCCTGCACCCCGGCCAGATGATCGTCGTGGCGGCTCGACCCGCCATCGGCAAGTCGACGCTGGGGTTGGACTTCGCGCGGTCCGCGGCGATCAAGAACGGCTTGACCACCGTCATCTTCTCGCTGGAAATGTCGCGCAACGAGATCACGATGCGACTACTCTCCGCCGAGGCCCGGGTCGCGCTGCACACCATGCGCTCCGGAATGATGAGCGACGACGACTGGACCCGGATGGCCAGGCGGATGGGCGAGGTCGCCGAGGCGCCCCTGTTCATCGACGACTCCCCGAACATGTCGATGATGGAGATCCGGGCCAAGTGCCGTCGGCTCAAGCAGCGCAACGATCTCCGCTTCGTGATCGTCGACTATCTCCAGCTGATGAGCTCGCCCAAGAGGACCGAAAGCCGCCAGCAGGAGGTCTCGGAGTTGTCGCGTGCCCTCAAGCTGCTCGCCAAGGAGCTCGAGGTCCCGGTCATCGCGATCTCACAGCTCAACCGTGGTCCCGAGCAACGCACCGACAAGCGGCCCCAGGTGTCCGACCTGCGTGAGTCCGGGTCCATCGAGCAGGACGCGGACATGGTCATCCTGCTGCACAGGGAAGACGCCTACGAGCGCGAGTCCCCTCGGGCCGGAGAAGCCGACCTGATCGTGGCCAAGCACCGTAACGGCCCCACGGCCACGGTCACGGTCGCCTTCCAGGGTCACTACAGCCGTTTCGTCGACATGGCCACCCACTGACCGAAGCGTCGGCGACCGGCCCATGCGCCGCATCTGATCGGCTCGCGCGAGCCGGCGGACGGCCTTCGCGGGCCGGACACTCCGGTTGTCGGTGCCGGTGAAGATGACCATGAAGCAAACTCCGGCGCATCCGTAAGACATATATCCGACATTACGGCGTGGCACCATCGTCCCCGTGAGCATCACAGGGCACACCTACAGCATCGGCGATCGCCTCATCCGCGTCTCCATGACGGTCGTGGTCCTGGGAGTGGCCGCGGTGGCCGGGTGGGTCAGCTACTGGCACGCCGTCGCCGTCATCGAGCGCTACGGCGCCGAGGACGAGCTGTCGGCACACCTGGTCCCGGTCACCGTCGACGGCATGATCTACGCCAGTTCGATGGTGTTGTTGTGGTGCGCCCGCTATCAGCTGAAGGTGCCCGCGCTCGCCCGGTGGGCGCTCGCCCTCGGGATCGCCGCCACGCTCGCGGCGAACGTCCTGCATGGAATCGAGCGCGGTGCGCTCGCGGCGGCGCTGGCGGCCTGGCCGGCGATCGCCCTCGTGATCGCCTATGAGCTCACGATGTGGGTGATCCGATCGGGCCGGGAGGTGGCAGAGCGCGCGGCCGTCACGACGGAGGAGCCGGTCGCGATGCCGGACGCCCTGGCCGATGTCCCGGGTCCGGAGGACGTGGGCGAGCGGCCGGTCGTGGGCGATCGGGAGCTCGTCGGCAGGGGCGGGCTCGCGGGTCAGGCCAGGCGGGCATTCGCCGCGAGCCTCACGGACACCTCGGCGGTGCAGGATCGGGTGTCCGATCGTGCCGATCGGATTGAGCGGGCGGATCGCGTTGAGCCGACCGATCGGGTTGAGCCGGCCGATCGGGTTGAGCGGGCCGATCGCACCTCGGTTCGTGAGCACATGCCTTCCGCGATCGGGCCCTGGGATGAGCGACCCCTTCGGCAGGGCCAGGCCGTACCGGAAGAAGAGCAGACGAGCGGCGATCGCCGTGCACAGGTGGCCGCCCTGCTCGCGCAGGATCCACAGATGACCGGTGCGGCGATCGGCCGTGCGCTCGGCATGTCCGAGCCGCACGGGCGCAGGTTGCGCAGAGAGGTCCTCAACGAGGGCAAGGACGGCTGAATCAGGGCACCGGGCGGTAGTGCGTCGTGACCCGGCCGTCATCGAGCAGGTGGATGGCGATGGCCGGCGGGAGGGTGAGGTCGACGGGCGGGAGCGCTTCGGTCTCGAAGGGCAGCAGTCCCGTGTTGACCACGCCCGGTGCGACGAGGAGCGGCAGTCCGGCGAACGTGGTGGCGGCGGCCGTGTGCGCGTGCCCGGCGAGCACCGCCACGACGTGATCGTGCCGCCCCAGCACCCTGGCGAGCCGCTCCGGCTCATGGAGCCTGATGTCGTCGACGTAGGGGATGCCGAGTTCCGCGGCCGGGTGGTGCATGCCGACGAATGCGGGCACACCGGGAGTGGCGCTCAGCACGCCGTCGAGCCAGTCGAGCGTCTCGTCGTCGAGCCGGCCGTCCGGACGGCCCGGGATGCTGGAGTCGCACAGCGCAATCGTGGCTTCGTCGAGGTTGAGCGCCTGGTTCGCCGGCTGGTCTCCGTCGAGGCCGAGCAGGACCTTGCGCAGGTTGCCGCGCGAGTCGTGGTTGCCGGGACACAGGACGAGGGGGACGTCACTCTTGATCAGCTCTCGCACGATCTCGTACTCCTCGACCGCGCCGTTGTCCGCGATGTCCCCCGTGAGCAGGATCGCGTCGGGGCGCAACGCCTTGGCATAGTCGAGCGCGCGGGCCGCCCGCGTGGTGCTCCGTTCGGATCCGTCGACGTGGATGTCACTCACATGGGCGAGCACGAGCATGAGGGGTACCTCCGCGGATCGGTCCCCTCAGCGTCTCACGAGTTCGGCCGGGCGCCGGAGGCCGCCGTACCCGACAACCGCTCGGCCAGGATCCGTGCGCGGGCAAGTTGCACCTTGCGCGCCTGTCCGGCGGCGAACCCGGCGAGGATCCACGGGGCCGTCAGGTCCAGCCGGTCGTGCACCCGCGTGCCCGTGCCGTCCGCCTCGAGGTCGAAGCGGTAGGCCATCCGGATGCCCCCGGGGCTGCGCACCTCACCGTGGACCGACAGGCCGTCGGTGTGGAGGGTGACCCTGATGTGGTTGTCGTAGGTGATCACTCCCAGGAACCGGAACCGTTCGACGTCCGTGTATCTGATGACCCCCGGTTCAGAGCGATCCACGTCGCTGACGGCGACCACGAGAGGGGACAGGCCGATGTAGTTCTCGGGAGTGGTCAGGTGCTCGAACACCTTCTCCGGCGCGGCCTCCACGTGAAATTCGTGGGTCAGCACCCTGTGCGACACTCGGCCTCCTGGCTAAGCGTGATATGTCATGAAAATTGTGACAGACCGCTTCTTCCGGGGAAGCGCGAGATGATCACAAAGGGGTGTCGCGCAGGAAGGCCGCCGTGTCCGGATCGGCGGGGAAGAACGACTCGATCGCGAGCTCGGCGACCGTGACGTCGAGCGGGGTGCCGAACGTCGCGACGACGCTGAAGAACGACAACTCCCGGTCCCCGGCCCTGACGCGCAGCGGGACGAGGATGTCGCCCGGGCCGGGAAGTTCGACCACGGGCTCGGGCTGATCGCAGGGATAGCCGAGCAACTCCGCGTACAGCTCGCCCAGTTCGGGATCGGCCGTCTGGGTGATCTGCCGCCTGAGCCGTCCGAGCAGGTGCGCCCGCCATTCGCCCAGGTTGACGATGTTCGGGGCGAGCCCGTCGGGATGCAGGCTCGCCCGCAGGACGTTCCCGAGCAGGTCGGGGTCGATGCCTTCGGTGAGCCGTCCGATGCCGTCGTTGGCGTCGACGAGGTTCCAGCCCCGGTCCACCACGACGGCGGGGTATGGCTCGTGCGCTGTGAGCAGTTGGCGGATCGCCGCGCAGACGGCGGCCATGTGCGGAGAGTCGAGGGGCGATTCCGTGTACACCGGTGCGTAGCCGGCGGCCAGCAACAGGTGGTTGCGCTCACGCAGGGGGAGGGACAGGTGCTCGCCGAGGTGCAGCACCATGTCGCGGCTGGGCTTGGCGCGGCCGGTCTCCAGGAAGCTGACGTGCCGGGTGGAGATCTCCGCCTGGAGTGAGAGCTCGAGCTGGCTCAGCCGCCGGTGTTCCCGCCATTGGCGGAGGAGTTCGCCGAACGGCCGCTGGTGAAGCTGCGTCGCGGTCACGCCCCAGACGCTATCCGCACTCCCGTCCCCCCATCGATTACCTCCCAGGTAACCCCAAGCAACCCCTCGCGTGATCATGCACAGGTTCGGGGTTGTCGCCTCTCACCTGCTCGTCCCTCCGGCGTGATCATGTAAAGACTCGGTGCTGCCGCCTTTCACCTGCAGCGATCCTCACCGTGATCATGCACACATTCGGGTCTCTGGCCTCTCACGTGCGACGACCTCGCCCGTGATCATGCATAGGGCGCACCGTGCATGATCACGGACGAGGTTGTCGCAGGTCGTCGGCCATTCTCCAGAGCCTGTGCATGATCACGAAATGGATCGACGCAGCTCAGCCGGGCAATCGCCGAATCTCTGCATGATCACACCAAGGGGATGGGCAGGTCGGGCACCCTGCTCCCGAACTTGTGCATGATCACGCCGGGCGCAAGGGGGGGGGGGCTCATTGCCAGCGGAACGTACGGGTGGCAGCGATTACCGCGACCACGGCCCATCCGGCCATCACGGCCAGGTGCAGGGCCGACGGCGTGTGCCCGCCCAGCGTGCCGACGAGTCCCTGACCGAACGCGCCTGTCGGCGTGAAGTCGCTCACCCGCCGCAGCGCCTCGGGCATGAGGTCCCGCGGCAGCCACATGCCGGCGAAGAACAACAACGGGAAGAGCGTGCCCGCGCCCACCCCCTGAACGATGCGCGAATTCGGCGCGACCGCCGCGAGGAACAGGCCGAGGGCGAACATGGCCACGGCGCCGAGCACCACGACCACAGTGAAGCCGAGCAGTGCCCGCGGGAACGGCATGTCCAGGACGAGGTGGCCCGACACCAGCGTCAGAGTCGTCGCGACGACCGCCACCACGGCGTTGATCGCAAGCTGTACGGCGAGCAGGACGACGGGCTGCACAGGGGTGGTGGACATGCGCCGCAACACGCCGCGCTCACGGTAGACGACGAGGGCGGTGGGGAGCGTGCTGAGCGCGAGCGTCGCCACCGACAGCAGGACCATCATCCCGGGGAGTTGCGCGTCGACCGGCCGGAGGCCCCCCAGTTCGGGGCTGGCGTCGCGGAAGCCTGGGATCGCGCTGCCCAGGATCAGCAGGAGCGCGGCGGGAAGACCGATCGCGAAGAACACCGCGAGAGGTTCGCGGAGGAACAGGCGGCTCTCGACGGCGGCCAGGCGGCCGAGTCCGGGGGTGCGGATGATCGCGGTCATGGTGGTGTCTCCTAAGCGGCCGGTCGGCCGGTGAGTGCGAGGAAGGCGTCGTCGAGGGTGGTCCGGTCCATGCGGAGGCCGGACATCTGGGAGGCGGGCAGCACGTTCACCACGGCGGTCAGGACGTCGGCGGTTCCGGTGACGACGACCTCGTCCCCGTCCACGGCGACCCCCGTCACCTCGGGAAGGGACCTGAGCGGCTCGACGGAGGCCGACGTCCGGAAGACGAGCCGCTGTCCGCCGCTCACCTGGGAGACCAGCCCGGCGGGAGTGTCGAGCGCGAGCACCCGGCCGTCGGAGATCACCGCGACGCGGTCGCAGAGGCGCTCGACCTCTTCCATGAAGTGCGAGACGAGCAGGACGGTCACGCCGCGGTCCCTCATCCGCGCGATCAGCTCCCAGGTGTCCCGCCGCGCCTGCGGGTCGAGACCGGTGGTCAGCTCGTCGAGGATCGCGATGCGCGGGTTGCCCACCAGTGCGAGCGCGATGGACAGCCGTTGCCGCTGGCCGCCGGAGAGTTTGGCGAAGGCCGTACGGGGATCGAGGCCGACCTCGGAGAGCAGCCCGCGCCAGTCGGCCGGCCGGGAGTAGAAGGAGGCGTAGAGCGCCAGCGCCTCGCCGACCCGGATCTTGTCGGGCATCGAGCAGTCCTGGAGCTGGACGCCGACCTGTTCTTTGAGATCCGCGTCCACGTGGACGGTTCCGGAGGTGGGAGCGCGCAGGCCGGCGACGCACTCGACCGTGGTCGTCTTTCCCGCTCCGTTGCGGCCCACGATCCCGAAGATCTCGCCCTCGTCGACGGAGAACGAGACGTCGTCGACCGCCACCCGCGTGCCGTACGTCTTGTGGAGGTTGTCCACCGTGATGATTGCCATGCCGACGACGGTAGGAATCGCGAACGACGCCGGGAATGCGGCTGAAGTCCCACTCGGGGTGTACCTACCTCCACCCCGGTCGGGCACCTCGCGCCACTGTCCAACGACGTTCGCCTGTCCCAGACTGACGAGCATGAACGTGAGCAGGACAGGCTGGATGGCGGTACGGGCACTGGTGACGGGCGCAGTGCTCTACTGCGTGGCGGTGCTCGGCCAACTGGTCGCCGTGGTCGCGCTGGTCGGCACGGTGCTGAGCTCGGTGCTCGGTCTCGTCTTCCTCTTCCCGTCGGTCGTCCGGCTGACACGGCGAATGACCAGGCTGAACCGGCGGCTGGCGCACGAGTGGTCCGGTGTCGAGATCGACGAGCCCTACCTCCCCGAGCCCCCTCCGCCGGTTCCGCTCCCGGACGGCTGGTACCGCGACGGCCGCTCCCTCTACCGGACGCCCAGGATCCCCGCGTTCAACCGCCGGCTGAGCTGGCTGCTGAAGGATCCGGCGACGTGGCGCGACTTCGGCTTCCTCTGGGCGGACATGTGGGCGGGCGGACTGGTCGCCGGCGCTCCGGCGATCCTCGTCGTGATCGGTGTCGTCCAGCTGGCCGGCGGCGGTCTCATCGGCCTGCTCTGGCTGGCGCTCGCGCTCGGCGCCGCCCGTTGGTACGCCCCCTGGGCGGTGCGCACGTACGGGGTCATCGCCAGGGTGATGCTGGGCTCGACCGAGAAGGCCAGACTCGCGCAGCAGGTCAACCGCCTGGCCAAGGCCCGTACGGACGTCGTCGACTCCCAGGCGGCCGAGCTCCGCAGAATCGAGCGTGATCTCCACGACGGAGCGCAGGCCCGCCTCGTCGCGGTCGGCATGACGATCGGCGCGGCCGAGGAGCTGATGGAGTCCGACCCCGTCGCCGCGAAGGCGCTGCTCGCCAAGGCCAGGGACGCCTCCTCGACGGCGTTGCAGGAGCTGCGTCAGCTGGTGCGCGGCATCCATCCTCCGGTGCTCGCCGAGCGCGGCCTGGGGGACGCTCTTCGCGCCCTCGCCCTGGACACCCCTCTCAGGACGCACGTGACCGTGGAACTGCCCGGCAGGCTCGATGCTCCGCTGGAGTCGGCCGCGTACTTCGCGGTGAGCGAGCTGCTCACCAACGTCGTACGGCACAGCGGTGCGACGCAGGCCTGGATCGACGTCAGCAGCGCGGCCGACAAGCTGCGTATCACGGTGACCGACGACGGCCACGGCGGCGCGGACGCCTCGCGCGGCACCGGCCTGGCCGGCATCGAGCGGAGGCTCGGCGCGTTCGACGGCGTCCTCGCGCTGAACAGCCCGGTGGGCGGCCCGACGACGGCCGTGATCGAACTGCCGCGTGCGCTGCAGATCGAACGTCCCCCGCTCACCTGGAAGACGGTGACGATGGGCATATGCTGGTCGCTCTGTTGGATTCCCCTCTTTCCGCAGGGTTTCGTCGCGATGATCCTCAAGCTGGTGGGCCTGAAGGAGAAGTCCTGGTTCCTCGCCCTCCACATGCCGCCGTCGCTCCAGTGGCCGACCATCATCGGCATGATCCTGCTGGGCACCGGGATGCTCGCCACCGCGGCGACCCTGTCGGCGCAACTCCGGAAGGCGAACGAGGTCGCGTGCGCGTAGTCATCGCAGAAGACCTGCATCTGCTCAGGGAAGGGCTCGTCCACCTGCTGCGCGCGCACGGGCTCGACGTCGTGGCCGCGGTCGATTCCGGGCCCGAGTTGCTCGAAGCCCTGGTCACCGAACGTCCCGACGTCGCGGTCGTCGACGTACGGCTCCCGCCGACGTTCACCGACGAGGGTCTCCAGGCGGCGCTCGCGGCACGTAAGCGCGTTCCCGGGTTGCCCGTGCTCGTCCTGTCGCAGCACGTCGAGCAGTTGTACGCCAGGGAGTTGCTGGCCGACGGCTCGGGCGGCATCGGCTACCTGCTGAAGGACCGCGTGTTCAACGGCGAGCAGTTCATCGACGCCGTGAGGCGCGTGGCGGCGGGGGGCACGGCGATGGACCCCGAGGTCATCGCCAAGCTGCTGGCCAGCAACGCGCGCAACGAACCCGTCGGACGGCTCACGCCGCGTGAGCGTGAGGTACTTGAGCTCATGGCGGAGGGCAGGTCGAACGCCGCGATCGGCCAGCGGCTGTTCCTCAGCGAGAGCGCGGTCGGGAAGCACACCGCGAACATCTTCGCCAAGCTCGACCTCGCCCCGTCGGACGACGACAACCGCCGCGTGCTCGCGGTGCTCGCGTTCCTCAACGACAAATAGCGCCGCCTCCGGCGCGCCGCCGGTGGCACACTGGGGCGACGACTGTTTCTGTCGGTCGCGCGCGTTACCTTCGGCGAGGTACGGCCCGGTGTGGACAGTCGCAGGAGGTCTTGTGAAGTTCCAGGTGAACCGCGATGTTCTCGCTGACGCGGTGGCGTGGACGGCTCGTGTGCTGCCGGGCCGCCCGGCCGTGCCCGCGCTGTCGGGCCTGTTGCTCGAGGCCGGCGACGACCTGCGCATCTCCGCGTTCGACTACGACGTCTCCGCCCGGGCCGTCGTCGAGGCCGAGGTGGCGGATCCGGGGCGGGTGCTGATTCCCGGCAAGGTTCTCGCCGAGATCACCCGTAGCCTGCCGAACCGGCCGGTGGAGATCGTCAGGAGCGCATCGGAGGCGGTGCTGACCTGTGGCAGCGCCGAGTTCGGCCTGCTCACGCTGCCGGATGAGGACTTCCCGACGATGCCGCCCATGCCGTCCAGGGTCGGCGTGGTCGGCGGCGGGGTCTTCGCCACCGCCGTCGCACAGGTGGCGGCCGCGGCGAGCCGCGACGACACGCTGCCCATGTTGACCGGGATCCGCATCGACATCGACGGCGTTCAGATGTCGATGGCCTCGACCGACCGCTACCGGATCGCGGCGAGGGACTTCCTCTGGCATCCGGAGCATGAGGGCGAGAGCCGGGCGGCGATGGTGCCCGCCCGGGTGCTTGTCGAGGTGGCCCGCTCCCTGCGCGGCGGTGAGGTTGTGATCGGACTCGACGGCAACGTGGCCGGCTTCGAGAGTCAGGGGCGCACCACCACGGTGCGGCTTCTGGACGACCAGTTCATCGACTACCGCTCGCGACTGTCCGAGCAGTGGTCGATCCACGCCGACGTGGAGGCGGCCCCGTTCGTCGAGGCCGTCAAGCGGGTGGTGCTGGTGGCGGAGCGCAACACGGCCGTGCGCCTGTCGTTCTCCCAGGGGCAGGTGCTGATCCAGGCCGGTGGCGGCGAGATCGGCCGCGGCGCCGAGGTCCTGGAGGCCGAGCTTGACGGGGCCGACATCCAGATCGCGTTCCAGCCCCACTTCCTGCTGGACGGGCTGGCCGGAGTGGAGACCGAACGGGTCCGGCTCAACATGGACTCTCCGACTCGCCCGGCGTTGATCGCCAACGAGGGGGACGATCCCGACTTCCGCTACCTGGTGATGTCGCTGCGCCTCGGCTGACCCGGCTGTTCCGGCCGGGCCTGCCTGCGGCGGGTGGATCAGGCGGTCAGGTCCTGCGACTCGGTCAGCGCGATGAGGATGTGCTCCATGCACGCGTGGCCCGCGCGCTCGGCCGCCGCCGCGTCACCCGCGACAATCGCCCTGAAGATCGCGTCGTGGGGGATGTAGTTCTGCTCCAGCGAGCCGCCGGCGGCCGCGATGCTCGCACGCAGCGCCTCGGAGAAGTCGACGTAGAGGTCGGTCAGCACGCTGTTGTGCGTCGCCTCCACGACCGCGACGTGGAATGCCAGGTCCGACTCGACGAAGGCCTCGGGTTCGCCGCTCGTCCAGGCCTTCTCACGTTCGGCCAGCGCAGCCTCGATGGCGAGGATGTCCTTGTCGGTGCGCCTGGTCGCGGCGAGCCTGGCGGCCTCGACTTCGAGAGCGCGTCGCACCTCGAGGATCTCGAGTTGCTCGGCGGCACGCAGCCGTCTCGCCATGGCGCCCGACAACTCGCTGGTGGCCCGTACGTACGTGCCGTCGCCCTGGCGGCACTCCAGCAGACCGGCATGGGTCAGCGCCCGGACGGCCTCACGGACCGTGTTGCGGCCGACACCCAGGTGCTCAGCCAGTACCGTCTCTGTGGGGATCTTGCCGTTCATCGGCCAGGAGCCCGAAGTGATCTGCTCCTTCAGTTGGTCGATCACCTGGTCGACGAGAGACGCTCGCTGCGCCGTCCGCAGACTCACAGTCCGCCTCCTCTTGGGAAACACCAGTCATCCCATGATTGAATGACTGGCCAACCCCAATTATTCCAGAGCCACCGGAACGCCGGAGCTCCAGGGAGGCTAACGGGTGAGTACCGCCGCGGCGGTGGAGCCCGGAATGTTCACGTGGATGCCGACGGCCTCCAGCGCCTTACGATATGCCTTCGCCTGTCGATCAATGGATCCGGCCTGTCCCCACAGGTCACCGAGCTTGCGCCAGGCCTGTGCGGTCTCCCGGTCGAGTCCCCCGGAGCAGGCGCTCAGCAGATCCTCAGCGCGTTCCAGCGAGGCGGACGCGTCGTCGGAGCGTGCCAACGTGATCTCCGCCAGCAGCAGATGCGCGTCGGCCGCCGCGGCCCCACGGGAATCGGCGAGCACGTCCAGCGCCTGAACTGCCGAGACCAGCGCCGCCTCCGCCTCACCTGCACGAAGTCGTACGTGTGAAAGCGCCACGAGGCTGCGCCCGTACTCCAGCTTCTCCGCGGGGAAGGCCGCGAGGACGCGGCCCGCCGACTCGGCGAGCTCGTTGGCTCGATCCAAATCGGCGCTCTCGGAACCCGCCGTGAGCCGAGCCCACTGGGTGGCGGTCTTGGCGTAGCGGACGGCCATGCGCGCGGCGCGCCCGGCTGCGAGCGCGTCGTCCGCGAGCTGCACGGCCAGCGCGGAGTCCTCCCCGTCGGCCGCGGTCACGCTGGCCCGCCACAGATCGAGGGTCTCCTCGCTGCGGTCGGTCGCCGCCGGTACCCCGGATGACGCAAGGACTCGCTCGATGAACGGCAGGCCGGTCTGGGTCTCCACCAGCGCGAGGGCCAACTCGACCGCGATCTCGCCGTGGACGAAGCCGAGCCGTTCGACCTGGGACAGCGCGTGGGCGCCGAGGTCGCGGGCGCGGAGCGTGTCACCGGCCTTCTGGTAGCACCGGCAGAGCGCCACGGTGAGGGGAAGGTCGGCCAGACGTTCGGGGTGCGCGGCGGCCTCACGGCGGAGCCGCTCGTACGCCTCGACGGCACGACCGGTCTTGCCCTGTGCGTCGAGCGCGCGAGCTCTGCCGAGCCGTGCGTGCGCGGCGAGCATGGCGTTGTCGTCGCCCGCCGCCTTGACGATGTCTCCGAACCGGTCGGCGGCCACCGCGGGATCGCCGTGATACAGCTCGAGCTCGGCGTGACGCAGGCCGAGCTCGGTGTCGATGCGCTGCCGAGGTTCTATCCCGTGGAGCAGGAACTCGGTGGTGCATCCGAGGCGCTCGGCGAGCAGCCGTGCGACGACCGGCGTGGGCGTCCGCTTTCCGGACTCGATGAGTGAGACATAACTGTCGGACAGGTCAGGCCCGGCCAACTGGGCCTGCGACATGCGCCTGCTCAACCGCAATCCGCGGACGCGGTCACCGATGGTTCCCTGACTCGGCATTGGTTCTCTCAGGGCGGGGGAATGGTCAATGGTCTCGCCATAATGGCACGAAGCGACCGAATCGTGTAACCCTCCGTCAAGAATCACGACGATGAAGGTTCGATCACGAGACGCTGTGTGTAGGGGGTTCGGCTCGTCAGTCGTCGTCGTCCTTGCTGGGGAAGATCATCTGACAGACCTCCAGGTACAAGGTCTCCGGGTAGGGGATGTAGGGGACGGACCGAAGTGCCTGGTCCTGGCCGGCGGACTCCAGGACGAACTCTCCGTAGCCGAGCAGCCGGCCGAGCAGCGATCGCTGGAAGCTCATGTCGGTGACCTTGCCCAGCGGCATCATCGCGACCTTGCGGGTGATGAGGCCGGTGGTGAGGAGCATGCGCTGCGACGTGACGACGAAGTAGTCGACGGACCACTCGGCCACTTTCCAGACGAACCGGATGAGCAGCAGCAGCCACGCCCACCAGATGATGACGAGGGCCTCGCTGCCTCCCGTGCCGCTCAGCCACTTGCTGAGCAGCCCCGCGAGGATCAGCCCGCCGAAGATCTCGGCCACGGGCCGGAGAAGCACGGCGGGATGACGACGGACCATGATGACTTGTTGTTCATGGGGGAGGAGGTAACGGTTGACCGACGACGGGGCCGAGTCCCCGTGGGTCACAAGTCTCATGTCAGCTGGGCGAAGAATTGTGCCATCGAGTTGCCCGCGCTCACCAGGCCGTTGTAGGCCCCGTGGACCGTCTGCGCCGCGTCAGCGGGCTTGGACAAGAGGTAGAAGGCCGCCATCCCGATGGCTCCCCACTTGATTACTTTCTTGGCCTGCACTGCCGTCACCACTCCCATGAGCTATACATTACCCAGGCCGCTAGTTCGGTAAAGCGGCAAAATATGAATGTCGAGCCATGTCGATATAGAGCGTCATCACCCCCGCTCCGCCGCCGCGGTCGCGAGTACCTGGAGGTGCTTGCGCGCGATGCGCTCCACCAGGCTCGGAGGGGCGTGGCCCGTCACTTCCACCGCACCGTGGTGCGCGGCCTGGACACAGCGAGTGACGGTGGCCGCCGGGTGAATGCCGGCGAACTCGTCCCTGAGCAGGGCCTCGACCTGCTCGTACTGCTCACTGTCCGGAAGCTGACTCATGACTCTCCCCGCTGGCGCGTCCGCTCGCGCGAGGCGAGGCGACGTCGTCTATTACTCTGCGTACCCGAAAGAGCGCGCAGTGTAACTATGGCGCGAGGAGGCGCGAGGAGAGATCAGACCACGCCGTAAAGGCGGTCTCCGGCGTCACCGAGTCCCGGCATGATGTAGCCCTGCTCGTTCAGACGCTCGTCGAGCCCGGCGGTGACGAGGCGGACGGGCCTGCCGGATCCCTTGAAGACCTCGTCCATGTGCGCGATGCCCTCGGGAGCGGCGAGCAGGCAGATCGCGGTCACATCGTCGGCGCCGCGGTCGAACAGGAACTGGACCGCCGCGGCCAGCGTGCCGCCGGTGGCGAGCATGGGGTCGAGCACGTAGCACTGACGCCCGGACAGGTCCTCGGGCAGCCGGGTGGCGTACGTCTGGGCCTTGAGCGTGGACTCGTCGCGGATCATGCCCAGGAAGCCGACCTCCGCGGTGGGCAGGAGGCGGGTCATTCCGTCGAGCATCCCCAGCCCGGCGCGCAGGATCGGCACGACGAGCGGCGCCGGCCGGGCCAGCCGTACGCCGTGGGCCCGGGCGAGAGGAGTGTCCACCGTCTGGTCGATGACGCGGACGTCGCGCGTGGCCTCGTAGGCGAGCAGCGTGACGAGCTCGTCGGCCAGGCGCCGGAACGTCGGCGAGTCGGTCCGGACGTCGCGAAGCGCGGTCAGCTTGTGGGCGACGAGCGGATGATCGACTACCAGGGTCTCCATGGCTAAAGAAGTTACCGTCCCCTGGGGGAGTCTTCGACGCCGCCTGACTCTTTTGATCACAATTTGGGGAGAGCGCCGGACGGTGGGACTCGGAGTCTGGGACCATTGCATGACGTGAGGACCATGCCCGTAGGGATGACGATGACAGACGTGGACGCGCTTGACTTCGCCATCGTGGTCTACCGCGAAGACGATCAATGGGAGGCCGAGATGCTTCCCGTGGCGCTCACCTCCGACCTGCGTGGCCTTGTTCACGCCTTGCGGCAGACCCCGAGTATGGGGACCACGATTGGCCTGGTCGCCGTGGGGGATGACTTCTTCGTGGCATTACGGCTCTTTGGCGAAGAGACAGCCATCTTCCTCTCCGACATCACCGCCTCCTGGGACTGGCCGCTCGCACAGCAGGTGCTCGAGTACCTCGACGTGCCGGTCCCCGAGGAGGAGGAACTCGACAGCGTCCTTCCCGCCGGAGATCTGTCGATCTTCGCCGACCTGGGGCTGGACGAGATGGAGCTCGGAGCCCTTTCCGGAGATCTCGATCTGCTGCCGGACGAGGTGCTGTCGAGCATCGCCGCTCGGCTGGGGTTCTCCCAGCCGTTCGAACGCGCCGTCGACGCCGCCATCGGCTGAGTTCGGGAGACGGGCATGCCCTCCAGACCGAATCTCTTCTCCGCCGCCTTCGCGAAGATCGACGGTGGGTGGAGAGGCACCGAGGTGGATCTGAGCGATGTCGAGATCGCCGACGATCTGACGGACTCAGTTCAGGAGGCGCTGGGCCTCAACGGCGACGAACTGGCGCTGCTCTGCGTGGAGATCGAGGATGAATGGTTCGCGATCGTCCGCTATGACGGAGACGCGGACCCCAGGCTCTTCCTCTCCGACGCGCACGCCGCGCTGGCCGACTCCCTCGGGGAGATCTTCGCCGATCTCGCCGGCGTGGCCGTGGACAAGGAGACCCCCGACCTCGGTGTACGGCCGGCGGGCGACTTCGAGCTGCTGGCCGACTTCTCGCTGAGCGCCGACGAGCTGCTGGAGCTCAGCATGGAGGAGGGTGCGCTTCCCGCGGACGTCCTCGCCGTGATCGCCGAACGTCTCTCCTTCGCCGACGAGTTCGACCGGCTGCGGTGAACGGCTCTTCTCCGGAGGACTTCGAGCCCGCCATGCGGCTCGCCCTGGCGGAGGCCGTACGGGCCGGGCAGCGTGGTGAGGTGCCGGTCGGCGCGGTCGTGGTTGACCGGAACGGCACGGTGGTGTCGGCGGCGGGGAACGACCGGGAGGCGAGCGGCGACCCGACGGCCCACGCCGAGGTGCTGGCCCTCCGCGCCGCCGCCGAGGCGGCCGGCCAGTGGCGGCTGGCAGGATGCACGCTCCTGGTCACGCTGGAGCCCTGCACCATGTGCGCCGGCGCCGCCGTACTGGCACGGGTCGACCGGGTCGTGTACGGCGCGGCCGACGAGAAGGCAGGCGCCGCCGGTTCCCTCTGGGACGTGATCAGGGACCGCCGGCTCAATCACCGTCCCGAGGTCGTCATGGGCGTGCTGGCGGACGAGTCCGCCGCCGTCCTCAGGGACTTCTTCGCCGACCGCCGTCCCTGACCCTCCTGATCGCCGGGCGGGCCGTTCGCGGGCCCTGCGCCGGTTTCAACGAGGGCGCGGGCAGGTCTGTTCGTCCGGTAAGCTGCTGCGCGGTGGAGTCGCCTAGTGGCCGAGGGCGCACGCCTCGAAAGCGTGTGATGGGGCAACCTATCCGTGGGTTCAAATCCCACCTCCACCGCCACCGAAATTGAGCCGCTGACCTGCGTGTACAGGTCGGCGGCTCTTTGCTTCCAGCGTTGGCGCGGGGCGGCGCCGCAGGGGATCGAGAGACATGTACGGCGACGAAGCCACAGGGGGCTCAGACGCGCCGGCGAGTACTCGTGGCCCTCATATGATCATGTATCCGTGGAACGCGGAATACCCGCAGCTCCCAAAGAGAAGATGCGGCCGATAAGAGATCAAACCGATACAGGAACGATCCAAATGGATCAATAGCCCCAACTAGGCTGCGGCTCGCACTTGATGTCCCAGACCAGGAGTCCCTGTGCTGAAAGAGGACGGCATGTTCCGTGTGCGACAGGGGCCGGAGACTCCTGCGTCTCCCGATGCTCCCCCCGTCGCCGGCGGGCCGGCCAAAGGGCCCCGGCTCCTCGAACTGGACGCGTTACGGTTCGTCGCCGCGTTCGCCGTCGTCTCGTTCCACTTCATGGCGGCCAGCCGCTCCCTCTGGGGCGTCTGGCCGGCGCACGACGTCTTCCCGGCCGTCGGCCGTGTCACGACGCTGGGCATCCTCGGGGTGGAGCTGTTCTTCCTCATCAGCGGCTTCGTGATCCTGATGAGCGCCTGGGGTCGCACCATCGGCGAGTTCGCGATCTCTCGGGTGTCGCGGCTCTATCCGACCTACTGGTACGCGATCATCGTGATCTTCGTTTTGTACCGGTTCAGTGGCGTCGACGTCTTCGATCCGCACCTGACGGCTGGGAAGTACCTCGTCAACCTGACCCTGCTGCAGGAGGCGTTCGGGGTCGGCCACGCCAGCGGCGTCCTCTGGTCGCTGTGGGCAGAGCTGCGGTTCTACGCCCTGGTCGCGGTGTTCTCCCTGTTCGGGATCACCGCGCGGCGGTGCCTGGTCTTCATGTCGGTGTGGATCGTCTTCGCGGTCGTCGCCGAGATCACCAAATCCGATGTTCTCACCTTCGTGTTCATGCCGCGGCAGGCGCCGTACTTCATCGCCGGCATGGCCTTCTATCTGATCTACCGGTTCCGGTCGGTGGCAGCCTGGGCCTTCGTGGCCGTGACGTACGGCATGTCCATCTACGCCGCCCTGCTGCGAATCCAGGATCGTGTGGACGCGCTCAGCCTCAAGTACTTCCCTGCTCCGCCGGCGGCCGTGGTCGTCGCGGTGACGCTGATCTTCACGTTGCTGGCCGCGGTCGCCCTCGGCTGGCTCCGGTGGCTGCGCTGGCGGCCCCTGGTCACCATCGGCGCCCTCACCTACCCGCTCTACCTGCTCCACCAGTCGGTGTCAGCCGTCCTCATTCCCACGTATCGGCGTGAGATGAACCATTGGTTGCTCGTCGCAATCACCATGGCGGTCTCGATCGCGATCGCCTACCTCGTGTATCGGCTCGTCGACAAGCCTGGGCAGAAGTGGCTCCGCGCTCGCCTGAGTGGGATTTTTCTGAGCCGGGCACGGAAGAACGCCCCGCAACCCTCGTAGGAGACGTGGGACGTCGGCGGGGAGTCCGCAATTCACCTCGCGGCCCCGCCGACGGCGCCGGCGGAGGTCAGATCCAGCCGGAGGCCATCAGGGACAGCGCCCTCTCCGACGGCGTTCCGATCTCGGGCTCCAGCGTGAAGATGAACATGTCGGCGTCGGCGACGAGCAACGTCTCGCGCTCCAGCGTCAGGTCTCCCAACCCGCGATAGCGCAGGCGAAGGGGGGCGGGCTTGAACAGTCGAACGTCGTGACGCCTCCACAGTTCATGGAAGCGCCTGCTCTCGCTCGACAGCTCCTCGACCAGTTCGGCGGCGAAGGAGTGGCCGGAGACGCCGGTCGTGGCACGGAGGTGGGCCACGTGGAGGGCCGCCTCCTGATCCCATTCCAGGATTCCCTCATGTGCCACGGGGTTGAGGAAGAGCATGCGCATGAGGTTGTCGCCGTGCTGGAGACCTCCGTGGAGGAGGGTGGCCAGGTGGTTCCTGGCCAGCACGTCCATGCGGCGGTTCAGCGCGATCGCCGGCCAGTGCAGCCTGTCCACGAGTCGTGAGGCCCTCGCCTCCGGAGGGTCAACGGCCGGTGGCTCGTCGGTGCAGGGGTTGGCGAGGCGGTGCAGATACCGGGTGGCCTCCGAGTCGAGCCGAAGGACCTGCGCCAGGGCGTCGAGCACCCGGGAGGAGGGGTGCGGCACCCGGCCCTGCTCGATCCGGACGTAGTAGTCGTGGCTGATGCCGGCCAGCCGGGCGACCTCCTCGCGGCTCAATCCCGACGTCTGCCGACGGCCGCTCGTCTGGAGCCCGGCATGCTCGCGGAGCGTCACCTTCCGCCGCGCGGTGAGGAACGCGCCCAGCTGTCGCCCTTCACGCATTTCGCCAGGTTACAGGCGCAAAGTGGACGGCTCGGCCCGCAGATCGGTACGGGACCGCAGCACAGGGGGTGGCGCATCCCTATGACAAAAAAGTCCACTTATATCCCGTATATGCACGCTGTTAGCGTCCGACCGGAATTTGCAGTCGGGCCGGTGCCCCCTCTTCGCGACGCCGGACGAAATCCATGAGGAGAAGATGATGACGACGGCTCAGACGCCCGATCCGGCTCCCGTGACGGCGGACTACGGGCGGATGATGTCCATGGTCACCGGCTTCTGGGTGAGCCAGGTGGTGCGTGCCGCGGCGGTGTTCAACCTCGCCGAGCACGTGGCCGGTGGTCGGGCCACCGCGACCGAGATCGCTCAGGCGGAGTTCGCGGACCCGGACGCCATCCGGCGGCTTCTGCGCACCTGGGCGTCCCTCGGCCTGCTCACCTCCGTCGACGGTGTGCACTTCGCGGGCACGAGCCTGCTGGCCACTCTGCACCCGGACACCCCGCACTCCCTTCACCACCTCGCGCTCTCCCAGGCGGCTCCGGGTCACTGGCTCCCCTGGGGCCGGTTCCCCGACGCCGTGCGCTCGGGAGCGACGCAGGGTCCCGCCGCCTACGGAAGCGAGGTCTGGGACTACCTGGCGGGGAACCCGGAGGAGGCCCACTACTTCACCCGGTCGCTGGCGAACATCACGGCGATGACCAACGCCGAGGTGGCCCGCCGGATCGGCGGTGCCGCCCTGACCGTGGACGTGGGCGGCGCGGACGGATCCCTGATCCGCGAGCTCATGCGCAACCACCCCGGCATGCGGGGCGTGGTGCTCGACCGGCCGGACGTGGTCCCGGCCGCGCTGGAGGCGGCCAAGGCGGACGGCCTCGAGGACCGTTTCGAGGTCGTGGGCGGCGACTTCTTCCAGGAGGTTCCGGCCGCGGACCTCTACCTGCTGCGGTACATCGTCCACGACTGGGACGACGAGCAGGCCGTCCGCATCCTGACGAACTGCAGAAGGGCGCTCAACGAGGGCGGCCGGGTGGCCGTCGTGGAGCTCCTGGTGGGACCTGTCGGGACCCCTGGTCTCGCACCGGTGATGGACGCCAACATGCTGGTCATGACGGGAGGGCGCGAGCGCGACCTCGCCGAGTACGACGCGCTCTTCGCTCAGGCCGGGCTCCGCCGGGCCCAGGTGGCGGAGGCGGGGAACATGGTGGTCATTGAGGCCGTGGCGGTCTGACACGGCGACTCGCCGGCGCGGATACCGAGCCGCTGACCTGGATGTGAGGTCGGCGGCTCATTTGCTCGCGCAACGCCGGCCGATGCAGGCCGGCCGTACAAGTCGTGGGCGCGCGGGAATTCACCCGGCTTTCTACTCATACCGGACAGGGCAGAAATCGAGCGTAAAATATTCACAAATTGGACCAACCGGGCGTCACTCTGCGTCCGGTCCCTGAAAGGCGAGGCCGCTCAGGACGGCAGGTCGAGGATCCTGGCGTGCAGGACCGACCGCTGGTGCAACGCCGCCCGTAGCGCGCGGTGCAGGCCGTCCTCGAGGTAGAGCTCGCCGTTCCACTGGACGACGTGCGGAAAAAGGTCGCCGTAGAACGTGGAGTCCTTGGCGAGCAACGAGTGGAGGTCCAGCACCGCCTTCGTGGTGATCAGGGTGTCCAGCCTGACCTGCCGCGGCGGGATCTGCGCCCACTCGCGATGGGACAGACCGTGTTCCGGGTAAGGCCGTCCGTCGCCGACCAACTTAAAGATCACGGTACGTAGTTTAAGAGAGGAATGCCGTCGATTTCCTCCCGGCCGGTTCTTCGGCCCACCTGTCAGATGCCTCCGGAGAAGGTGTCGCAGCGGGCGGGGTCACCGGATTGGTAGCCGTTCTTGAACCACTTGGTCCGCTGGGCCGACGTCCCGTGCGTGAAGGCGTCGCGGTCGATGCGCCCGGTCGCCTGCTCCTGGATGCGGTCGTCGCCGACCGCCGACGCCGCGTCGAGCGCCTCACGGATGTCGGCGTCGGTGAACGGCTTGGCGTAGAACCCCGTGCTCACGGCGTTGCGGGCCCAGATGCCCGCGTAGCAGTCCGCCTGCAGCTCGAGCCGTACGGATGCGCCCTCGGCGCCGGCGCCCTGGCCGAACCTCTCCATGGTGCCGAGCAGGTCCTGCACGTGATGTCCGTACTCGTGGGCGATGACGTAGGCCTGGGCGAACGGCCCGCCCTCGGCGCCGAACCGCGTCCGAAGGTCGTTGAAGAAGCCGAGGTCCAGGTAGACCTTCTGGTCGGCCGGGCAGTAGAACGGGCCGACCGAGGAGTCGGCGGCGCCGCATGCCGTCCGGACGGCGCCCGAGAACAGGACGGTGTTGGCGGGGGTGTAGTCCGGGACCTTTCCCTCCCAGTAGTTCTGGATGCTGTTGACCACCCCGACGACCCGGCACTTCTCGGACTGGTCGGCGTCCGCGCCGGTACGGCACTGCTGCGCCAGGTCGGAACCCGGCTGAAGCGCGGGCTGGTCGGCTCCGCCGGTGATGTCACCGGGATTGAGGCCGAAGATGAGTGCCAGGATGAGCGCGATGATCCCGGCGGCTCCGCCGCCGATCGCGATCCCCCCGCGGGGCATGCCGCCGCGCCGCCCGCCGACGTCTTCCACCTGCGACGCGTCGAGTCGCGCATCGTCATCGAAGTCCATCTTTGACGCTCCCATGGTGGGCGCGCTGATCGCGCGGTAGCGGTAGATGTTGTCGCTTCGCGCGTTCTGCCCGAGAAAGGGAAGACCATTCACCCCGGTGAATCCCGGTGGGCGTGGGGACGTGGGCGCGACACGCGCCTGCGGGGCCGTTTCCCGAATACCAGGCCATAGGCGAATGTCATCGCCTGCGGTGGATCGTTCCTATTATTGGCCATTTTTATAAGGGTTTGTGACACGATGCCGGTGTGGCGCAGACCTTCGAACGGGCGGTTGGAGAACCCGGCGGGAGTGCGCCGTCGGTTCGCGACCGGCTCGTGCCGCCGATGCCGGGGAGCCGTCTGTGGGGATGGCTAGGGCCGCTGATCGTCGCGGTCTTCGGAGGGATCCTCCGGTTCGACCGGCTCGGCACCCCGAACGCCGTCGTGTTCGACGAGACCTACTACGCCAAGGACGCCTTCTCCACGATCACCCATGGCGTCGAGCGGCAGTTCGTCGACGGGGCCGACGCCCTGATGCTCGGCGGGAACACGCAGATCTTCAAGACGTGCGCCCCGGCCGAACAGTGCGGGGCCTTCGTCGCGCATCCCCCTCTCGGCAAGTGGATGATCGGCATCGGTGAGTGGCTGTTCGGACTCACGCCGTTCGGCTGGCGGTTCATGGCCGCTCTGGTGGGCACCGCCTCGCTGTTCATCCTGGCCCGGGTGGCCCGGCGCCTCACGCGCTCCACCCTGCTCGGCTGTCTCGCCGGGTTCCTGCTCGCGCTGGACGCCCTGCACTTCGTCCTGTCGCGTACGGCGCTGCTCGACGTCTTCCTGATGTTCTGGGTGCTCGCCGGGTTCGCCTGTCTGGTGGTCGACCGCGACCGCGGCAGGGAACGGCTCGTCGACTGGTACCAGAGCTCCGCGGTGACGGCGCCGTGGCCCCGGCTCGGCCTGCGGCCGTGGCGCCTCGCCGCCGGGCTCTGCCTGGGAGCCGCGCTGGCCACCAAGTGGACGGGCGCGTTCTTCATCCTGGCATTCACGATCATGGCGTTGCTGTGGGACGCCGGCGCCCGCCGGGCGATCGGCCTGCCGCGGCCCTACCGGACGGCATGGCGTCTGGACTGGCCGCTCGGCGTGGCCTGGACGGTCGCCGTGCCCGTGGTCACGTGGGTCGCCTCGTACGCCGGGTGGTTCGCCACGGACAAGGGCTGGGGCCGCAACTGGGAACAGGCGACCTCGAACGGATGGGCCTTCTTCGTCTTCGACTCACTCCGGTCGTGGATGGGCTACCAGGACCAGGTGCTCGGCTTCCACGAGGGGCTGACCGTGCACCACGACTACCAGTCGTGGCCCTGGCAGTGGCCGTTGCTGCTCAGGCCGGTGTCGTTCCACTACCAGACGCCGACCGGCGGTTGCGGCGCGGACATGTGCTCGTCGGCCGTGCTGGCCACCGGTACTCCCGTGATCTGGCTGGGGGCCCTCGGGGCGCTGCTCGCCCTGATCGTGTGGTACTTCAGCACGCGCGACTGGCGGGCGGGAGCCGTCCTCGGCGCCTATCTGGCCGGGTGGCTGCCGTGGTTCTACTTCGCCATGGCCGACCACCGGACCATGTTCCTGTTCTACGCGCTCCCGATGGTGCCGTTCATGATCCTGGCGATCGTCCTGGCGGCCGGACTGATCATCGGGCCCGTGGGCGCGTCCGCGAGACGCCGGGTCACGGGCACCTCGGTGGTGGGCGCGTTCGCGCTCCTGGCCCTGGTGAACTTCTGGTGGTTGTCGCCCGTCCTCACCGCGACGACCATCTCCTATCAGGACTGGCTGTGGCGCATGATTCCGCGTAGCTGGATCTGACCGACTACGTTCGTCGGCATGCTCGAATCTGGCGAAACCGGACCCTCCATGCCACCTGTCACCGCTGACGACCTCGAGCGGGCCGTCCGGCTCGCCGTCGACGTCCTCAAGGACGTTCCGGACGACTCGTGGGACCGCAGGGCCGGCTCGCTGGAGTGGACGTGCTGGGAGACCGTCGAGCATCTCGCCGACGACCTGTTCGCCTATGCCGCCCAACTGGGACCCAGGAGGCCGCCCCAGGACACGCACGTGCCGTTCACCTGGGAGAGGCGAAGGCCGGAAGGTCCCGTGAACACCATCTTCGCCGAGCGCGAAGCCGGACGTGACGGCCTGCTGCAGGTGCTCGAGGCGTGCGGGGCGATGTTGTCCGGCGTGGTGCGCATGACGCCGCCGGGAGTCCTCGCGCACCACATCTTCGGCGCCTCGGACGCCGAGGGCTTCGCCGCGATGGGGATCGTGGAGACCCTGGTGCACACCCACGACCTGGCCGAAGGGCTCGGGCTGGTCTGGGACCCGCCCGCCGATCTCTGCTCGCTCGTGCTCCACCGGCTGTTCCCCGACGCCCCGGCGGACACCGACCCCTGGCCGGCCCTGTTGTGGGCCACGGGACGCGCCGAGCTTCCCGGCCGCCCGCGCCCGACCACCTGGCGCTGGTACGGCGCGCCCCGTTGAGGTGACGCCGACGCGCCTCGCCGCCCGCGCCCCCGTGGTGCGGACGGACGAGGCGCAGGGTATCTCGCCCTCTGCCTGGAGCCCGTTCGAAGGGATCAGCTGAACGGCAGTTCGGCCGGGGGCTTCGGCCTGGCGTCGGTCCACCCCGCCGAACGGTAGGCGATGTAGTTGATGACGAACCCGGGCTTCATTTCCGAGTACGGGCCCCCGGGCTTGGTCAGCTCGTCCTGTACGGACAGCGCCGCTCCGGTGCGCTCATCGAAGATGATCACCGTGCGAGAGCGGTAGGTCCCCCGCTCGGCCTTCGGCCCGCCGTACTCGCCGGTGACCGTTGTGGCGCGGTCGTCGGAGGCCAGGGCGACGCCCTCGCGCTCCAGCGGGTCGGTGTCGCGGCCGATCGCGTGGATGCCCGGCTGGTCGGCCAGTGCCCGCATCAGGCCCGCCCGCACCTTCGGCGGGACCGGGTTCACCGCCAGGGCTCCCACCAACGAGATCTTGACGCTGGGCGGGAGCCGCATCCCCTCGCGGCTCCCCCCGGCGATCCCCTTCGGGTTCATCCTCTTCGCGACCGCCTTGTCGCTCAGGAACCTCTCGGCGAGCTTGGCGGGATCGGCCGGCAGGTTCTGCAGGTCCTCGACCGACATCCCGGGGGCACCCACGAATCCTCCGCCGCCGCCGCGGGGGTCCGTGCCCCTCTCCGGGCCGTCCATCTGCCACTTCTGCACCTTGGCGGTGTAGGTGTAGTAGTGGTCGCCGGACCAGACGCGAAAGCTCGACGGTGACCCGTCCTTGCTCCACAGTGCCGCGTCCTGCGCGGTCAAGGGGTGGGCCGGGAGGTCGCGGCCGTAGTGCCCCTCGCCCATGCCCGACTTGGCGCCCCACCAGCTGAACATCTCGCTGTGCGCACCGGTGATCGCGTAGGTCCCGGTCTTCGGGCGCATGATGTAGGACTGGCCGTCGATCTGATCGACGTACCAGTAGTTGCCCGTCGGCTGCCGTTCCGCCTTCTCCGCCGCCGCGAGGATCGCCCCCTTGGCGTCCAGGTTCACCGTTTCGGGCTGCGCGACCGCGTTCCCCCCGCCGTTTCCTCCGCCGGGTGCGTTTCCGCCGACCACCGTGTTCCCGCCGGCGAGCGTGATCGCCACGGTCGCCGCCGCGGCCGCGGCGAGCGCACCGGTCAGTCCCCACCGGAGCCGGGCCGGTGAACGGCGGGGCGGCTCGTCCAGCAGCGCCTTCGCCCTGGCGACCGCCCGGGCGGTGGGTGGGGCGGGTTCGGGGTAGCCCTCTCGGACCATCCGCACCTCATCCATGCTGTTCCTCCAAAGTGAGCATCGGATTGGTCCCGCCAAGCGCCTTGCGCAGCGTGGTTCTGGCACGGTTCAGCCGGGAGCCGACCGTGCCGTAGGAGATCCCCAGTGCCGCCGCGACCTCGTCGTGGCTGAGGTCGGCCAGGGCCACGAGCAGCAACACGTCACGTTGCCCTCGCGGCAGCGCCGCGATCGCCCCGGCCAGTTCGCCCCGCAGGCCCTGGGCGCTGACTCGCGCGTCGACCCGTTCGGCGTGCTCCTCGGCGAGGCGGCCCGGGCCGAGGCGCGCGCCCGCCCGCAGCGCGCGAACCTCGGCTCGCTGGTGCCGGCCGATCACCTTCGTCGCGATGCCGTACAGCCAGGTGCGCACGCCCGCGCGTTCCGGGTCGTAGCGCCGGCGTTGCCGGAACGCCTCCAGGAACGTCTGCGCGGCGACGTCGTCGGCGGCGTCCGCGCCGAGCCGCTTGGCCGCGTACCGGTGAATCTCGGCGAAGTAGACGTCGAAGACCTCGTCGAAACGCTCGGCCGGGCGAGGCGGGGGGTCCCCTGTCATGTGGTGCCTTTCCATAGCGCGAATGGCGGTCACATGGGTATCAACCGCAGGCCCCTTCTGCTTTCCCGGCCCCGCCTCGCCGCGGGCGTTCGCACTAGTGCCTCTGCAACTGCTGGAACCAGCGAAGGACCAGGGGCAGGGAGCGGAAGGCCGAGGTGTTGTGGTCGACGTCGCCCACGTTGGTCAGTGACACGTCGGCGCCGTGGGAGCGCAGATCTCGCAGGCAGTGCTCGGCGTTGGCGAACGCGACGTCCCTGTCACCCGTCGCCCCGTAGAGGCGTACCGGCACCCGGGGACGCCAGTCGGTGCAGGTGGTGTCGTTGGCCCGCATCGCCCGCAGCAGGGCGCCGCCGGGGTGCTCGAGCCGTCGGAGGAAGTCGTCGGTGAGCAACTCCCGGGGGTTCGGCGGCAGCCCGGCCGCGATGTCCTCGAAAGCGTGGTCACCGCCGTACAACTCCTCCATCGTCGTGTCGTACGGCGCGCGGAACACCTGGCCGGGGGAGTCGTAGAAGTGGTAGAGGCGGTTCATCGAGACGATCCAGTAAGCGAGGTAGAACGTCGCGCTGAGCGGGTCGAGGTCGCCGGAGAGCGCGGCGGGCAGTTCGGCCCTCTCCACGTCGTAGGGACCGCTGATCGGCGCGAGCGCGGTCAGGCGCAGGTGGGCGTCGGCCCCCCGCTGCAGCGCCCGGCCGAGGGCCATCGCGGCCTGGCCTCCCTGGGAGAACCCGGTGACCATGACCTCGCCGTTCAGCGTCCGCCCGTGGCGCGCGGCCGTCGTGCGAGCCGCACGCAGGAGGTCGACGGACGCCGTCGCCTCCGACTCGGCGTGCATGTAGGGGTGGAACCCCGGGCCGGTTCCCAGACCGAGGTAGTCGGGGGCGACGCCGACGAAACCCGCTGCGGCGAAGGCGATCGGTATCGCGCGGCCGTCGCTCTCGACGGCCAAGGACGGCGCGTCTTTCCGGGTGGCCGAGGTGCCGTGTTCGTAGATCACTGTCTGGAGGCCTCGCCGCCGGTTCTGCGGCAGAGCCACCACGCCGCTGGCCGTCGTCGGTTTCCCGTCGGCCGTGACGGTGCCGTACACGAGGGTGTAGAGGTCGACGCCGCCGATGGACTCGGGGGCGGGAAAGCCGGTCTCGCGCAGGTAGGTCGCGACCTGACTGCTCGAAAGACGTCCCACGCTGGTGGCCGACAGCACTTCGCCCCGATGGGGGGCGGCCACGACCGCCTGCGGCCGTGATGCGGACGGGGCGGTGGCCGCCATGGCGACCGTCGCGGCGGGGACCGTGAGGAGGGTGGTGGCGCAGGCCAGGGCCAGAAGACGGCGGGTGAAGGAAAGGCGCGATCTCATGATCCCGACATTAGGGACGATGGTGATCAAGACCCCAGCCTGCGCACACCCGGATCCGCGGTAGTGCCTGCCTCACCCTTCTTGCCTGACCTGAGCACCGCCCTACCCGAAAGTCATCGCATGGTGCCAAAATCTCCACCAAACGGGGATGATCACAACGGCTCGGGGCTGAAATGTTCGGAATCATACGGCCGTGCGCGCATCACTCCGGTGACGCGGTCATCGAGGCCTGGCGGGCCCACCTCTGTGGGCTCTGCCTGACCCTCCGCGACCGGCACGGGCAGACCGCCAGGATGGCGACCAACTACGACGGGCTCATCCTGTCCATCCTGACCGAGGCGCAGAGCTCCGGGCCTGCGGTGCGCCGCACGGCCGGGCCCTGCCCGCTGCGCGGCTTCAGGACCGCAGAGGTGGTCTCCTCGAAGGTCGAGGGGGCCCGGCTGGCGGCCGTCTCCTCGCTGGCGCTGGCCGCGGGCAAGATCCGCGACCACGCAGCCGACGGCGACGGAATGGCGGGGCGCCCGCTCTCCGGGGCGCCGCTGCGGCGTGTCGCCCACTCTTGGTCGACGGCGGCCGAACGGCACGCCGCGTCGATCGGGTTCGACACGACCGTGCTGACCGAGGCCGTCGACAGGCAAGTGGCGCTCGAGGCCTCCCCCGGCCGCCCGCTGCTCCAACTCACCGAGCCCACGGAGGCGGCCGTGGCCGCCGCGTTCGCCCACACCGCGGTTCTGGCCGAGGTGCCAGGCAACTCCGAGACCCTTCGTGAGGCGGGGCGGCTGTTCGGGAGGATCGCGCACATCGTCGACGCCGTCGAGGATCTCGAGGAGGACCTGGCCCGTGGACGTCACAACCCGTTGGCGGCCACCGGCACGTCGGTCGCCGAGGCCAGGCGCCTGTGCGAGGAGGCCGCTGCCGGGCTCGGCCTTGCCGTACGGGACCTGGAGTTGCGGGAGCGCCACCTCGTCGAGGCGCTGCTGGTGGACGAGACCCGCAGGGCCGTCCGGCGTGCGTTCACCGACCGTGTGCGTCCCCCGGGGCCGGGGAGGAAGGCCGTCGCAGGGCTCTTCACTCTCGTGACCTGCGGGCTCTACCGACCTGAGTGGAGCAGCGAACGCGAGAGTCCCGCCTCCGACCGCTGCCTTCTCACCGAATGCGACTGTTCCAGCTGCTCCGACTGCTGCAACTGCTGCGACTGCTCCACGTGTTCCGACTGCGACTGTTGCGGTTGCGACTGCAGCCCATGAGTCGGAGTCCCGCCAGCCGGCCCGAGGGATCCAGAGCGGGAACTGAGGCCGTGAAACACCAAGAGGGGCCCGACGTGGATGGGGTCGGCCCCTCTGGTTACCGCACCGGGCGCGGAGGATAGGAGATTCGAACTCCTGAGGGGTTGCCCCTAACGGACGGGGTCGCGGTTGTAGAGCTTCCTGGCCCACAGGTAGCCGACCAGGGCGATGCCGGCGCCCCAGGCGACGGCGACGGTCGCGTTGTCGCCCATCGGCGTGCCGAGCAGCAGGGATCGCAGGGTCTCGATGAGCGGGGTGAACGGCTGGTGCTCGGCGAACCAGCGCAGCGCGCCGGGCATGGAGTCGGTGGGCACGAAGCCGCTGCCGAACAGGGGCAGGAACATGAGCGGCATGGGGATGTTGCTGGCGATCTCGACGGTGGGGGAGACCAGGCCGAGCGCGGCCGACAGCCAGGTGAGGCCGAGGACGAACAGGGCCAGGATGCCGAGCGCGGCGAGCCACTGGAGGGGACCGGTGGTCGAGCGGAATCCCAGGAGTACGGCGATGCCGGTGACGACGGCGACGCCGAGCAGGGTCTGGAGCATGCTGCCGAGCACGTGGCCGGTCGGGACGGAGGCGCGGGCGATGGCCATGGTCCGGAAGCGGGCGACGATGCCCTCGGTCATGTCGGTGGCGACGGTCACCGCGGTGGCGGTGGCGGCCGAGGCGACCGTCATCAGGATGATGCCGGGGGTGACGTAGGCGAGGTAGTCGGCGCGGCCACCGGCCTGGCCGAGCCCCGCGCCGAGGGTGCCGCCGAAGACGTAGACGAACAGCAGCAGGAAGATGATCGGCATGCCGATGATCATGAGGGTGAGGGTGGGGTAGCGGAGCATGTGCCTCAGGTTGCGGCGGAGCATCGTGGCCGAGTCGTGGAGCGCGTTCATCGGGCGGACTCCCTTTCCTGGGTAAGTGCGAGGAAGACGTCGTCGAGGTCGGGGGTGTGGACGGCCAGTTCGTCGACGGTGACGGAGGCGCCGTCGAGCCAATCGAGCAGGGCTCGCAGAGATCTGACGCCGCCGTCGCTGGGGACGTGCAGGGTGAGCGTCTCCTCCTCGCGGGAGATGGGGCGCAGCCCCTGGGACGCGGTCTCGAAGCCGTGCGAGTCGGCGAAGCGCAGGCTGATGTGCCCTCCGGGGACCAGGCGCTTGAGTTGTTCCGCGGTGCCCTGGGCCACCAGGTTGCCGTGGTCGAGCACGGCGATCTGGTCGGCGAGCTGGTCGGCTTCCTCCAGGTACTGGGTGGTGAGGAAGATGGTGACGCCGTGGTCGGCGACCAGGCCGCGGATGGACTCCCACATCGTGCGGCGGCTGCGCGGGTCCAGGCCGGTGGTGGGCTCGTCGAGGAAGATGACGCGGGGGGCGCCGACGAGGGTCATGGCAAGGTCGAGGCGTCGTCGCATGCCGCCGGAGTAGGTCGCGGCAGGTTTGCCGGCGGCTTCGGTCAGGTCGAACTGTTCGAGCAGTTCCCGTGCTCGTCTGCGGCCGTCGGAGCGGCTCAGATGGTGCAGGTCGGCCATCAGGCGGAGGTTCTCCTCGCCGGTGAGCAGGCCGTCCACCGCGGAGTACTGGCCGGTGACGCCGATCGCGGCGCGCACCGCCTGGGCGTCCTTGGTCAGGTGGTGGCCGGCTATCCAGACGTCGCCGGCGTCGGCGGAGATGAGGGTGGAGAGGATCTTCACCATGGTGGTCTTGCCGGCGCCGTTGGGGCCGAGCAGGGAGAAGATGGTGCCGGCCGGGATGTCCAGGTCGACGCCGTCGAGGACGAGGTGCTTGCCGTAGGCCTTGCGCAGGCCGCTGGCGGAGATCGCCGGGTTGGTCATGATCGGGTCCTTGGGGTCAGGCGTGGAGGCTGGGGAGTTTCGAAGGCGTCTACGAGGATCAAAGTGAGATCAGCCGGCGGGGCTCTGTGCCCGCGGCCTGCCGTACGGCTCGCCTGGCCGCGAGGATGGTCCCGGCGGTGGCGAGCGCGGTGACCAGTGCCACCGCGGCGAAGGCGGCGAGGGTGGCCGCGTCGGGGTGGATCAGGGACTGGCCGCGGGCGGCCTGCCAGGTCACGACGGCGACGAGGCCGCTGTAGCCGAGGGCGGCGGCACCCACCAGGCGGGCACGCACCCGCTCGTCCCGCAACCAGGCGTACCGGGTGGCCAGGGCGGCCAGGACCGCGGTGAGGACGAGCAGCACCTGGATGCCGTGCAGGCCGAAGAAGTGCGGGACGCGGAAGTCCCCGCCGGTGACGCTCCAGTTGGTGAGGGGCATGCCGTGGCCGTCGGGGTCGCCGATGCCGTGGCCCTGGAACATGGGGATCTGGGCACCGTTGGCGTCGGTGACCGTACGGGGGTGAATGTCGGTGACCATCCAGTAGAGCGGGACGAGCATGCCGACGGTGGCCAGTCCCAGCCCGGCGCGGATCGCGCGGGTGAGCGCGGGACCGGCGGTGCGCTGGATCAGCACCATGATCCCGATGATCAGCTGCGCGATCAGGATGATCATCACGCCGTAGGTGAGAAACGGGACCAGCGCCAAGGTGATGGGATCGCTCTGGTCGGCGTTGAAGTGGCTGATGGTGCCGCGGGCGGCCTGCAGGGTGATGACGCCGACCTCAACGGTCGCGGCGGCGGCGAACACGGTGCCGACCCACCAGCCGAGCCGCCTGCCCTTGACCAGCTTGGACAGCAGCCAGGCGAGTGTCCCGGCGTAGAGGCCGAAGGCGAAGCCGAACTTCAACGGTTTGACCCACACCGACTCGCCCAGCAGCGTCCGGTCGTCGATCAGCAGCCCGGCGACGCAGACGAGCATCAGGGTGAACATGAGGCCCGCGCAGATCAGCAGCGGACGATGCCAGGACTTCACAGGGACTCCGATCGCAGATCGTTTCGACATGCGAAAAGCTAACTTGCGTTCAGTGTTTCGTCAACAACGTATCTGCCGTTTAACAGGCATGAGGAGTGTGCATTGCAATGGAATGAAGGTGAATGCAAGTGATCGACTTGCAATGAGCTTCGAGTGGATGCGAGACTGCGATGTCCGCGCCGCCGCGATCAGGAAGGTGCACCATGCCCGGAGGCAGGTTGACCCACCAGGACCGTCGGCAGATCGCCGACGGCCTGGCTGAAGGGCTCACCTACACCGAGATCGCCGCCAGCCTGGATCGGCCGCTGTCCACCGTCACCCGCGAAGTGGCTCGCAACGGCGGCCCCGATGGCTACCAGGCAGACCAGGCGCACGAGGCCACCCGGGAACGCGCCAGGAGGAGCCAGCCGGCCTCCGGGGAACCCGAGGTCAAGGCGGTCGATGACCTGGAAGAGCAGTTCACCGAAATCATGATCGCCACCGGCCTGTCGCGGATGACCGCCCGCGTGCTCGCCAGCCTCTACCTCACCGACAGCGGCAGCCTCACCGCCGCCGAGCTCACCCGGCACCTGCAGGTCAGCCCCGCCTCCATCTCCAAGGCCGTCGGCGAGCTCGAACACCAGGCACTGGTCCGCCGCGAACGTGACCCACGCCGGCGCCGCGACCACTACGTCATCGACGCCGACGCTCTCTTCCGTGGCTGGATGGCCAGCGCCCGCCAGAACACGCAGGTGGCCGACTTCGCCCGCCGGGCGGCCGGCACCCTCGGAGCCGCCTCACCCGCCGGGATCCGGCTGCTGGACATCGGCGACTTCTTCGACCACGTCGGCAGCGCGATGCTGCAGGCGGCCGAGCAGTGGCGCCAGGCCCACGCCTCCAAGCGAACAGCCGGCCGCACATGACCGGCAGGGTCCCGCCTCACCCGGCGCAGGGGGATACCGGAGACAGGGGTCCCATGCGGTGAAGGATGCCGTCTTGCATGCTCAGGGCGGTGGTGAGCGCCAAGGGGGCGCATCGGCCGATCGCTGGGACGGGAACTGAGACCCCGGACAGCAAGAAGGGGCCGACTGGATAGGGTCGACCCCTTCTTGCTTCTGCCTCAACCAGGCGCGGAGGATAGGAGATTCGAACTCCTGAGGGGTTGCCCCCAACACGCTTTCCAAGCGTGCGCCCTAGGCCAACTAGGCGAATCCTCCGCCGAACAGCTTAGCGGACGTTCAGCCATACGGTGACCGCGGTTTTTCGCGGGTTTTCACGGCCTGCGCACACGCCTGGAGTGGTTAGACTGTGCCTCGGACCCCTCGCGCGGCGTCATCCTGTGAACCTCCCCAGGGCCGGAAGGCAGCAAGGATAAGCGGGCTCTGGCGGGTGCGCGAGGGGTTCTTTTCAGTTAGCGGGACCGCCCGCCGGGTTGAACCCCCGAGGAGACGGCATGAGCCTTGCGCTGTACCGCAAGTACAGGCCCGGGACGTTCGCCGAGGTCAAGGGGCAAGAGCACGTCACGGAGCCGCTGCGGCAGGCCCTGCGCAGCGGCCGGATCAACCACGCCTACCTGTTCAGCGGTCCCCGCGGTTGCGGCAAGACGTCCAGCGCCCGCATCCTCGCCAGGTCCCTCAACTGCGAGAAGGGCCCCACGCCCGATCCGTGCGGCGAGTGTGACTCCTGTGTCGCCCTGGCCCCCACCGGGCCGGGTCACCTCGACGTCATCGAGATCGACGCCGCCTCCCACGGTGGTGTGGACGACGCCCGCGACCTTCGTGAGCGGGCGTTCTTCGCCCCCGTCTCGGCCCGTTTCAAGATCTACATCATCGACGAGGCCCACATGGTCACGCGTGAGGGCTTCAACGCGCTGCTCAAGCTCGTCGAAGAGCCTCCGCCGCACCTGAAGTTCGTCTTCGCGACCACCGAGCCGGAGAAGGTCATCGGGACGATCAAGTCCCGCACCCACCACTATCCGTTCCGGCTCATGCCGCCGAGCACGCTCCGGCAGCTCATGGAGGAGATCCTCGACTCGGAGGCGGTGCCGTACGAACCGGCCGCGCTGCCGTTGGTGGTCCGCGCGGGCGCCGGCTCGGCCAGAGACTCCCTGTCGATCCTCGACCAGCTCCTGGCGGGAGCGGACGAGGGCGGCATCACCTACCAGCGCGCGGTCTCCCTGCTCGGCTACACCGACGGAGGCCTGCTCGACGAGGTGATCGACGCCTTCGCCAAGCACGACGGCGCGCAGGTTTTCCAGACGCTGAACCGCGTCATCGAGGGTGGTCACGACCCCCGCCGGTTCGCCATGGACCTGCTGGAGCGCTTCCGCGACCTGGTGATCCTCGCGAACGTCCCCGAGGCCGCGAGCAACGGGCTTCTCGACCGCCCCGCCGACGAGCTGACCGGCCTGCAGGCGCAGGCCGCCTCGATGGGACCGGCCGAGCTCACCCGGGCCGCCGAGGTCTTCAACACCGGGCTGACCGAGATGCGCGGGGCGACGTCCCCCCGGCTGCTCCTCGAGTTGATGTGCGCCCGCGTCCTGCTGCCCGCCGTGGACCAGGGCGAGACCGCGATGCTCGCGCGCCTCGAACGTCTCGAGCGCGGCGGCGTGTCCGCGGCACCCTACGCGGCGCCCGTCGCCTCGTCGGCCGTCCCGCCGCAGCCGGCGCCTCAGGTGCCCGTCCAGGCTCATCCCCAGAGCGCCCCGTCCGCCTCGGCTCCGCGGCCCGAGCCCTCCGCTCCTGCCGTCTCGGTCTCGGCGGCGGCCACCGGGGCGGAGCCGTCCGCCGTCCAGGGCGACGACGACTGGCCGACGCCCGCGAGGCCCGCGACCCCGGCGGCGGCGCCCGAGGCCGCCCAGACCGGGCCCGATCCCGTCGGCGGTGCGGGAGGGCCGGTGCAGCAGGCCTGGCCGCGGGTCCTGGAGGCGGTCAAGAACAGGCAGCGGGTCGCCTGGATGATCCTCAACGCCCAGGGCCGGTTGCTGGGCGTGGAGGGCAACCTCGTCACCGTGGGCTTCGAGAAGCCGGGCGACGTCCAGGGATTCCTCAAGGGCAAGCGCGACGAAGTGGTGGTCGCGGCGCTCGGCGACGTCCTCGGCGGCAACTGGCGAGTGGACGTGGTCGTCGGCGGCTCCGGTCCCGGCGGCGGCATGGGCGCGCGCGGTCCCGCCGCACCGTCCGGCGGCAACGGCCCGGTGGGCGGCCCCGCGGCGCCCAACGGCCACGGCTCAGGGCCGGGCGCGGGATCTCCCCCGGCCGGACCGGTGGACGCCGGCACGACGGGGGGCCGGGGTCCTGAGGTTCGCGGGTCCGATCAGCCGTCGGCGGGGTCGCCGGGCACCGCGGTAAGCGAGGACGCCGCTCTGGCAGGCGCCTCAGGAAACAGCCAGACGCAGAACGGCTCACGGCAGAACGGCGCGGCTCAAAACGGTTCTGCTCAGAACGGCTCGGGACACAACGGTTCGGGACACAACGGTTCCGGGCAGAGCGGCTTGAGCACGGCAGGGAACGCGGCTGGCCCGGTCGCCTCGGGACCGTCCGCGATGACCGACGAGTCCTGGCCGGACGAGCCGTCCGACGACGACGACGGCCCGGCGATGGCCACGGCCGGCGCGAGAGCCGGCCGGGCGGCCGGTTCCGGCCTGGCCGCCGCGAAGTCGGCCGCGAGAGCCGCCGCTCAGGCGGGACCCCGCCAGGCGTGGCCCGAGTCGGTGCCGAGCCGTAAAGCCGCGCCCGCGTCCGAGGCCGACGACGTCGACTCGTTGAACGACGCCGAGGCGAGCGAGCTCAGCGGCATGGCTCTCATCCAGCGTGAGCTCGGCGGCCGGATCATCGAGGAGATCGACCACTCGTGACCCGGGTCACCCGCCGTCGAGGCTGAGCCGTACCGAAGCCGCGGCGTGGCGCTCGTCCCCCTCGGGGAGCGCCGAAACGAGGCGTTCGAGCACTTCGACGTCGTCGTGCCCGGCGGTGGTCTGGGCGTAGGTCCACAGATCGTCGATCGTGCCCCTCGTCAGTAGACCCGTGCGGACCCTGGCCTCCAGTTCGTTCCGCGCCTGCCGGATGGCCGGGGCCTCCGAACGGGGAAGCAGCGGCCCCTGGTAGTGGCGGGCCACGGTCGCGAGGTCACCGGCCGCGAGCGCCTGCCGTACGGTGAGGAAGTCCGCGGAGACCTCGCAGGTCAGCCTGTACGGCTTGGCGGCGATGGCCCTGGTCAGCTGGGATCGGAGGCGGTGGATCTCGGCCCGGATGGTCACCGGGTTTCCGTCGTCGCCGTACAGGAGGTAGGAGAGCCTCTCGGCGGTCAGGCCGCGCGGGTGGGCGGCCAGCAGCGTGAGTATCTCCGCGTGCCTGAGCGAGAGCGGGACCCGGATGCCGTCGAGGTACGCGAAGGGATGGTCGGCGCCCAGCAGGTTCAGCGTGAGCCGGGGGACGGGGGACGAGTCCAGCGTATGGATCCGATAGGCGTCCCCGAGAGGCTCGAGGACGGCGACGCGGCCGTCCGGCAGCACCATGCGGTCACCGTGGTCCGGAAGCGGGACCCGCGCCCCGAGCCGCCGGTCGCCGGCGATGATCCGGCCGGTCAGGGTGACGAGAGTGCCGGAACGGCCGGGGCGGTGGTAGCGCGCCCGCAGCCGCTCGTCGTGCTCGCGCATCCACAACATGAGATGGCTCTCCGCCAGGCGGGCCGCCGCTGCGACGAGGGCGACGGACGCGGGATGCAGGGCGCGGGAGGTCCCGGTGATGTCGAGGCAGCCGAGCACACCGCCCGAGTCGGGGTCGACGACGGGCGCGCCGGCGCAGGACCAGTCGTGCAGAGCGAGGGCCAGATGCTCGGCCGCGTAGACGTGCGCCGGCTTCTTCATGGCCAGCGCCGTGCCGATGCCGTTGGTGCCCACCGCCTGCTCCGACCAGTGGAAGCCGTCGGCCAGGCCGATCGTGTCGGCCTTCCTGCGGACCTGGTGGTGTCCTTCGCGCCACAGGACCATGCCGTCGGCGTCGGTGATCACCATGATGTGCGCGGCCTCGTCGGCGATCTGCAGCAGTGTGTGGCGGAGCATCGGGAGCAGCCGGCTCATCGGGTGGCTCGCCCGCGCGTCACCGATCTCGTCGGTGTCGTAGATCAACGGGGCAGCGTGCCGGTCGGGATCGATTCCGGCGTCGAGGGACCGGCGCCAGGACTCCAGGATGGCCTTGCGCGGCCCGCCTTCGCCGGTGCGGTCACCCCTCATCAGCGCCTCGTGGAACCGGCGGACTGACAGGTCCGGCATCAGGCACCCCCGGGGCGGTCGGGTGAAGCGTATGGAGGACGTCTCGACAACTGCCTAACATCCGAGACGGCATTTGCCAATCTCCATGAGTAACCATTTGATCGCAACCTGTATGCAACGTAGGGCCGGTTACGTTTGCCTCGTCACGTCGGACGGCGACGACCAGGCGTGATGGGAAGGGCGACTCCCTGCCGCTGGAGGGGGGACGGGAATCGGCCGGACCAGGATTCCGCATGGATGGGAACTGTGGGGGTAGCGCGGTTCCCATCCGTGCGGTTCCTTCTGTCATTTCCGGTTAATGCCTCTTTTCCCGTTCATCGAACCTGTGGGGCGAGGCTGCCGAGAGGCCCGGTTGGCGCGTGTGTTGCGTCCCCCTGCCTGGGCCTATGGCTCTTGACCTTCGTTTGTGATTGCGCTGCCGATTGCGGGGAACACGCAGGCGCGCCAGTGCCAGAACGGCCGCGAACCCCGTAGGCTCGTCGCGACGAACACGTCGCAGGACGCTGAGGAGCGCAGGATTGTGAACCCAGGGGATGTCAACCTCCAGCAGTTGCTGGAGCAGGCTCAGCTGATGCAGCAGCAGCTCGTCTCCGCGCAGCAGGAGCTCAGCGATGCGGAGGTCGAGGGCAGCGCGGGAGGCGGTCTCGTGGTCGCCACCGTGAACGGCAGCGGCGAACTGCTCGAGCTCGAGATCAGCCCGAACGCCATCGACGGCGACGACGCGCAGGAGACCGCCGACACGGTCGCCGACCTCGTGCTCGCCGCCGTGCGTGACGCCGTTCGCGCCGCCGCGGAGCTGCAGCAGGAGAAACTCGGCCCGCTCGCACAGGGGCTCGGCGGCGGCCTCGGCCAGCTGCCGGGGTTCTAGAAGCCATGTACGAAGGGGTCGTCCAGAACCTGATCGACGAGCTCGGGCTGCTGCCCGGCGTCGGTCCGAAGAGCGCGCAGCGCATCGCCTTCCATCTGCTCGCCGCCGAGCCTGCGGATGTGAAGCGGTTGGCGCACGCGCTGCTCGAGGTCAAGGAGAAGGTCCGCTTCTGCCGGATCTGCGGCAACGTCGCCGCGGAGGTGGAGTGCCGGATCTGCCGGGACCAGCGGCGCGACCCGCATGTGATCTGTGTCGTCGAGGAGTCGAAAGACGTCGTGGCGATCGAGAGGACCCGCGAGTTCCGTGGTCGCTACCACGTCCTCGGCGGGGCGATCAGCCCGATCGACGGCGTGGGTCCCGACGATCTGAAGATCCGCGAGCTGATGGCGCGCCTGGCCGACGGCCAGGTGACCGAACTGATCCTCGCGACCGACCCGAACCTCGAGGGCGAGGCGACGGCCACCTATCTGGCCAGGCTCGTCAAGCCCCTGGGGCTGAAAGTGACACGACTGGCCAGCGGTCTGCCTGTAGGCGGTGACCTCGAGTACGCCGACGAGGTCACCTTGGGCCGCGCTTTCGAAGGACGGAGGCTGCTGGATGTCTGAAGAGCTGAACAACCTGGCCGAACGGGTTGCCGGACACGCCCAGAACTACATCGACGGGCTGACCCGCCTGGCGGGCGGCGAGGGCGGCGACGCCATCCTGCCCCTGCTCCTGGTGGAGGTGGCGCAGGTCAGCCTCGCGGGCACCCAGCTCGGAGCCATGGAGGACGTGATCCTCAGGGGCAACGTCGAGCCCGCGCTGAGCGACGACCCCGACATCGACCCGCTCCGTACGGCTCTCGCCACGCGCCTCGGGCCGGTGGACGACTACGCCGAGGTGTTCGACCCGTACAAGGACACGGGCGTGACGCCGTACCGGCTGTCCGACGACCTGTCCGCGGTCGCGGCCGACTTGATCCACGGGCTGCGGCACTACTGGGCCGGCCGGCCGCTCGAGGCGCTGTGGTGGTGGCAGTACTCCTACTTCAACACGTGGGGGAACCACGCGGGCGCCGCGCTGCGTGCGCTGCACGCGCTCGTCGCGCACACCCGTCTCGACGTGGTGGAAGAGAGCACGGTCGTCTGATCGTCCACATGCTGATCTAGTCAGATCGGGCTTTGGGACCCCCAAGTACACTGTGAGCTCCACGTCCTGATTCGTTCGGAGAGTCCTGTGGCGCTCGTTGTCCAGAAATACGGTGGTTCCTCCGTCGCCGACGCCGCCTGCATCAAGCGGGTCGCCCAGCGAATCGTGGCGACGAAAAAAGCCGGCAACGACGTCGTCGTGATCGTCTCCGCGATGGGCGACACGACCGACGAACTGCTCGATCTGGCCAAGCAGGTGTCCCCGCTGCCTCCGGGCCGCGAACTCGACATGCTGCTCACCTCCGGGGAGCGGATCTCGATGGCGCTGCTGGCGATGGCGATCGCCAACCTGGGTCAGGAGGCGCGTAGCTTCACCGGCTCCCAGGCGGGCGTCATCACCGACTCCTCCCACGGCAAGGCGCGCATCATCGACGTGACGCCCGGCCGGATCAGGGGGGCGCTCGACGCCGGCCAGATCGCGATCGTGGCCGGTTTCCAGGGCGTGTCCCAGGACACCAAGGACATCACGACGCTGGGACGAGGCGGCTCGGACACCACCGCCGTCGCCCTGGCGGCCGCGCTCGGCGCGGACGTGTGCGAGATCTACACCGACGTCGACGGCATCTTCACCGCCGACCCGCGCATCGTCCGGACGGCCCGCCAGATTCCGCGGATCTCCTACGAGGAGACGCTGGAGATGGCCGCCTGCGGCGCCAAGATCCTCCACCTGCGATGCGTGGAGTACGCGCGGCGGTTCGGCCTGCCGATTCACGTCAGAAGCTCGTTCAGCGCCCGGGAAGGCACGTGGGTCGTCTCCGACCCCAGGATCGAAGGAACCGAGATGGAGCAGCCCATCATCTCCGGCGTCGCACACGACCGGAGTGAGGCCAAGATCACCGTGGTCGGTGTTCCGGACAAGGTCGGCGAGGCTGCGGCCATCTTCCGTACGCTGGCCGACGCCGAGATCAACATCGACATGATCGTCCAGAACGTCTCCGCCGCCGCCACCGGGCGGACGGACATCTCGTTCACGCTGCCGACCAACGACAGCCAGACGGCGCTCACCGCGCTGAACAAGATGCAGAGCCAGGTCGGCTTCGAGAAGCTGCTCTACGACGACCAGATCGGCAAGGTCTCGCTGATCGGCGCGGGGATGCGGTCGCACCCGGGTGTCACCGCCAAGTTCTTCGGCGCGCTGGCCGACGCCGGGGTGAACATCGAGATGATCTCGACCTCCGAGATCCGCATCTCCGTCGTCGTCGGGCAGAACGACGTGGACTCGGCCGTCAACGCCGCCCACCGGGCCTTCGACCTCGACTCCGACCAGGTCGAGGCCGTGGTCTACGGAGGTACCGGACGATGAGCCGCAAGCCCACGCTGGCCGTGGTCGGTGCGACCGGAGCCGTCGGCACCGTCATGCTCGACATCCTGACCAACCGGGCCGACCTCTCCGAGGCGTACGGAGAGATCCGGCTGATCGCCTCGCCGCGCTCGGCGGGGAAGGTGCTCCAGGTCCGCGGTGAGGACGTCGTCGTCCAGGCGCTGGCCCCCGAGGCGTTCGACGGGGTCGACATCGCGATGTTCGACGTGCCCGACGAGGTGTCCGCCGAATGGGCGCCGATCGCCGCCTCGCGCGGCGCGGTCGCGGTCGACAACTCCGGCGCCTTCCGGATGGACCCCGAGGTGCCGCTCGTGGTGCCCGAGTGCAACCCGGAGCAGGCGCTCGAGCGGCCCAAGGGCATCATCGCCAACCCCAACTGCACGACCTTGTCGATGATGGCCGCCATGGGCGCCCTGCACCGGCAGTACGGCCTGCGCGAACTGGTGGTCGCGTCGTACCAGGCGGTCTCCGGCGCCGGGATGATCGGCCCCGAGCGGCTCTACCAGGAGATCGAGGCCGTCGCGGGCGACCGGACGATGGGCACCGTCGCGGGTGACGTGCGCAAGGCCGTGCCCGACCTCGCGGGCTCGCCGTTCCCCGCTCCGCTGATCCTCAACGTGGTGCCGTGGGCCGGCTCGCTCAAGGACGACGGCTGGTCGTCGGAGGAGCTCAAGGTCCGCAACGAGTCGCGCAAGATCCTCGGCATCCCCGACCTCCGGGTGTCGGCGACCTGCGTACGCGTCCCGGTCGTGACCACCCATTCGCTCGCGGTCCACGCGACGTTCGAGCGGGAGATCACGGTGGAGGGCGCCCGGCAGGTGCTGGACGCCGCGCCGACCGTGGTGGTGCTGGACGACCCGGCGAACGGGGTCTTCCCGACCCCCGCCGACGTCGTGGGAACCGACCCGACGTACGTGGGCCGGATCCGCCAGGCGCTCGATTTCCCGAACACCCTGGATCTGTTCGTGTGCGGTGACAATCTCCGCAAGGGCGCCGCCCTGAACACCGCCGAAATCGCCGCCCTGGTCGCCGCCGAATTCTCGGCGTGATCATGCACAGATTCGCGTGCGGGGGGTGTGACCAGCTCACCCCTCGCGCGTGATCATGCACAGGCTCGGCGATGGGGTGGTTGACCAGCCCAACGTAACGCGTGATCATGCACAGGCTCGCGAATCTATGGGCTGACCTGGTTAAACATCATTCGTGATCATGCACGCCTTCGCGGAAGCCGTCTTGGGCCAGGGCCTATTCGGTGTGTGATCATGCATCGCGGCCCGTGCCGCTCGTGCGAGGCCTGATCGTGAGTAGTCGGATCCCCGGCGCAAGGCCGACATGGAGTCGCCGAAGTGCATGATCACAACAGGCATTCACCCAGCTCGCCGAGGCATGCCGAGAACGTGTGCATGATCACGGACGGCATCGTGCCTGGTCAATCCAGCGATTCGCGAACCCGTGCATGATCACGCGTGGGGTTTGTGCAGCGTGTGGGGGGTTAGCGGAAGAGGATGTCCCAGTGGGTGGGTTCGTCGGCGTAGACGTCGAGGTCGGGGGGGAGCCCCGGCATCGGGGGCGGGCGGTAGAGATCGGCTCCGTCGCCTCTGACCTTCCAGAACCGGTACGTCCTGGTGATGAAGGAATCGACACACGCGTTGTGCGCGATGTCGACCTTGAAGCCTTTCCTGTGGCTGAAGCGGCCTCCCGCGTGGCCCTTCTCCGTCCCTCCGGTGACGATGATCGGGCATCCGCTCACGCGTTTCAGGTCGATCGCCTGCATGAGCGTGCCGTACCTGATGTCTTCCAGCGATGTGCAGGTGCGCCGATCGGCGTTCACGCAGTGCCCGCTCGACTTCCAGCGGAGCCCGGCGGACAGGAGGTCGTGCATGGCCTGGTCCTGGTCCATCCGTACGGCCGTGGCCGTGGCATCCCACGTGCGGATCGTCGCGGTGAAGGTGCCCACCAGGGACCTGCGCGGCGGGTCGGCCCCGAGAGGCAAAGACGGAGGCTGCGGCGCCTCGCCCGGCACCTCGCCCGGCACCTCGCCCGGCACCTCGCCCGGCACCTCGCCCGGCACCGAAAGCTGCGCCTCGGCCAGAGCCTCGGCCGGCGCCTCGAGTTGTGCCTCGGCCGGCGCCGCAACGAGGAGGGCGGGATCGGGCGGCGGAGTGCCCGCGAAGCTCGGCTGCGCGACCAGGAGCAGGGTGGCCAGGAGTAGTGCGAGGACGCAAGAAGCGCCCGCCAGGACCGACCATGACGGATGTATGCCCATGTGCTCCCCGGTGACGATCTGCTCATCGTGGCGGGGGAGCTCGCCATGATGATCGATGCCACAGTCCGAACGTGGTCATTCCTGCCGGGGCCGGGAATTTGCCCCCAGTCGTCGATCATGTGGAGGGTCCATGACCGGACCCGGGTGAAAGCCGTACAGTGACGAAGTGGCCGAGAAGACCCGCCAGCTGATCGTCGATACGGCCCTCAGGCTGTTCAAGGAGCGTGGTTTCGAGGCGACCACCATGCGTGCGATCGCCACAGAAGCCGGTGTCTCCGTCGGAAACGCCTACTACTACTTCGCGTCCAAGGAGCAGCTCGTCCAGGCCTACTACGACCGGGCCCAGTCCGAGCACGAGGCGGCCTGCTGCGAGGTGCTCGCGGTGGAGAGGTCGTTCGCCGGACGGCTGGGCGGCGTGCTCAGGGAGTGGGTGCGGATCTCGGAGCCCTACCACGAGTTCGCCGTGAAGTTCTTCAAGCACGCGGCGGAGCCCAGCAATCCGCTGAGCCCCTTCAGCCCGGAGTCCGCGCCGGCTCGGGAGTCGGCGATCGGCATCTACCGTCAGGTCGTCGACGGGTCGGACAGCCGCATCGACCCGGCTCTGCGCGAGGAGTTGCCCGAACTGCTCTGGTTGTTGTCGATGGGCGTCGTTCTCTTCTGGGTCCACGACACCTCGCCCGGGTGCGAGCGCACCTTCCGGCTGATCGACCGTACGGTCTCCCTGGTCGACAGGCTCGTCGCCCTGTCGTACCTGCCCGGCATCAGGGGTGTGACCAGGGATTTCATCGACGTGGTCCGTGAGCTGCGCGCATGATCCGCCCGGCATACCGGCCGGTTGGTAAGGTCGGGTGAAAACGACTCGCTAATGAGGTGGCCGGTGGACCGCTGGGGCATCACGATTCCTTTCTTCGACCAGACGCTGATCGAGTCCAGGTCCCTCATCGCGCAGCTGCCCGAGCTCGGTTACACCGACGCCTGGTCGGCCGAGGTGAACGGCGCCGACGGATTCGTCCCGCTCGCGCTGGCCGCTGAGTGGGCGCCCGCTCTCCGCCTGGGCAGCGCCATCGTGCCGGTGTCGACGCGAGGGCCGGGCCTGCTCGCCATGTCCGCGGCGACGATCGCCGACCTGGCGCCCGGGCGGTTCGTCCTCGGAATCGGTGCGTCGTCTCCCGCGATCGTGGAGCACTGGAACGCCGGCGAGTTCGTCAAGCCGTACGCCAGGACCCGTGACACGTTGCGCTTCCTGCGCGCCGCGCTGGCGGGGGAGAAGGTCACAGAAACCTATGAAACCTTCGCGGTGAAGGGGTTCAGGCTGGAGCGGGCTCCGGCGTCGCCGCCGAAGATCGTGCTGGCCGCGTTGCGCCCTGGCATGCTGCGCCTGGCCGCCCGGGAGGCGGACGGCGCGATCACCAACTGGCTCTCGCCCCAGGACGTAAGGAAGGTCAGGGCCGAGCTCGGGGAGGGGACCGAGCTGATCGCGCGCCTGTTCGTGATGGTCACCCAGGACGCCGCCAGGGCGCGGGAGACCGCACGGCGCATGCTGGCGGGTTATCTCACTGTCCCGGTGTACGCCGCCTTCCACGACTGGCTCGGCAGAGGCGAGGTGCTGCGGCCGATGCACGAGGCGTGGGCGGCGGGCGACCGTCGGGCCGCGGTCAAGGCGATCCCCGACGAGGTCGTCGACGACCTGATCGTGCACGGTGACGCGGCCACCTGCCGGGCCCGCATCAGGGAGTATGTGGCGGGCGGCCTGGACACCCCCGTCCTCGCTCCGCTGTCCGGCGGGGACGTCCCGCTCGACCAGGCCGTACGGGAGTTGGCGCCCACACTGGACTGACGGGCCTCGCAGGGATCCCGGGGACGAGACAGGGAGGCAGCGGATGCGGAGGATCTCGGCCGTCCTCGTGGCGATCGGCGTCGCGACGGCCGCGTGCTCGTCCCCCGCACCCGAACGGCCCGAGCCCTCACAGCCGCAGCCGACGCGATCCGTCGCGGGCCGGCCGTCCACAGGCTGTGGACAGCCGGTGCCGACCGGCGGCAGAACCCAGGTGACGGTCGACGGGAGGCGGCTGGACTACCTGCTGAGCATGCCGGCGGGCTTCACCAACACGACGCCCGCGCCCGTCGTCCTCGACTTCCACGGGCTGGGCTCCAACGCCGCGCAGGAGAATGCGTACACCCGCCTGTCGATCGCCGGGCCGAACCTGGGCTACGTCGTCGTGACCCCAGAGACGGCGTCCGGCCTGGCCGGCTGGATCATCCCGGGCTTCGGCGGGGTGCGGCCGGGCGACCAGGACGTCGAGGTGAAGGCGGCCGCGGCGCTGCTCGACCACCTCGAGGCGACGCTGTGCGTCGACCGGACCCGCGAGTTCGCCGCAGGCATGTCGAACGGCGCGGGGATGGCCGCCGCGCTCGTCTGCGGCCTCAACGGGCGACTCGCGGCGGTCGCGCCCGTCAGCGGCATCACGATCGCGAAGCCCTGTGCCCGGCCCACGCCCACGACGATCATCACGTTCCACGGGACGGCCGACCGGGTCGTGCCGTTCGAAGGCGGGCAGGTGGGCCTGCCCGGCCGGATCGGCGGCGTCGAGGTGCCCGCGTGGTTGCGCGAGGCCCGCCTGCCCTCGTTCGAGACGACCGTCGACCGCTGGGCCGAGTCGATGGACTGCGGCCCGGGAACGCGGAGCGAGCCCGCAGGCGACGTCGTCCTGCGGACGTTCCGGTGCGCCGGCGGCTCGACCGTCGAGGCGTACGTCGTCGAGGGCGGCGGCCACACCTGGCCGGGAGGCATCCCGCTGGCCCGTCTCGGGAAGACCGCACGGCTGGACGCGACCGGGCTCATCCTGCAGGCGTTCACCCGGTACCCCGCGAGGCGCTGATCGAGGAACCGCGCGGAGAGTACGGAACGTTAAAGAGATGGCAAAGGGGGCAGTTCATCTCGTGGAGGTGGCGGCATGGCGAAGGCGGGACGTGCGGCGGCGACGTGGCGGGCCTACCAGGAGGTGTCCCGGCCAGGTTCGCCCGGTCTGCTGACGCGGGTCAGAGCCCTGCCGCGGATGATCCGCAGCTCGATGCGGGGTGACTTCCCCGGCGTCTCCCGGGGCAAGCTGGGCATGTTCGGCCTGGCCGTGGCCTACATCGTCTCCCCGTTCGACGCGATCCCCGAATTCCTCATCGGCTTCGGCGTCGTCGACGACTTCGGCGTCTTCCTCTGGCTGATGACCTCGCTGCTCGGGGCGAGCGGCCAGTACGTCCAGTGGGAGAGGGCCGGCATGCCTCGCGGCGGTGCGGCACCCACCGCCATGCCTCGCAGCGGTGCCGCGCCCAGGAGGAAGTCGCGCTAGAACGGCCCGCCAGCAGGGCGTTCACTGAGGGGTCGAATAAAACCCCCTTTACTGATCGGGTATAGTCGTAAACCTCGCTATCGGTACATTCCAGGCGCCGATGGCGAAACCCACCCGCCCCGATCGAAGTGAGCCGTCCCCGCCATGTCCGCACACGCCTCGGCATCCACCATCGACTCCGCGCGTGCCGGCTGGGACGCCTGGCGGACCTCCCGGCTCGCCGCGGTGACCTCGCCCACGGGCAACCTGGCCCTGGTCGAGACCCGCTGGCTGCCGCCGGGCACGGACGTATCCCTCGAGGAGGCGCTCGACGGGCGTCCGGACGGCGTGACGGCCACGCGCCTGGAGCGCAGGCACATCGGCACCGGCGAACCCGAGCGGGGCATCCGCCTCTGGGACGCGGACTCCCCGGCGATCCGTCACTTCGACACGATCGAGGCCTTCCCGTTCGCGCCGGAGTGGGTGATCGAGGCCTCCTTCACGCCGGTCTCCGAGGCGCGCGCGGTGCCCTTCGAGCACATCCGCGACAACGGCGGCACGCGTGACCTGGTCGTCCCGGGCGACATCACCTTCACGCTGAACGGCGTCGCCCACAACCTGAGCGCCTTCGACGACGACGGGACGTTGCTGCTGGTCTTCGGCGACCCGACCAACGGGTCCGTCACCTACGGGGGCGGCCGCTTCCTCCAGGTGCCCAGGGAGCCCGGATCCCGCACGGTGGTCCTGGACTTCAACCGGGCCTACGTGCCGCCCTGCGGCTTCTCGGTCCACTACAACTGTCCGCTCCCCCCGGCGCAGAACCGCTTCGACGTCCCCGTCGAGGCCGGCGAGAAGGTCCCGGTCTTCACGGGCGGCTTCCTCCCGCACTGAGCCGGACGCCCAGCGATCCCCGCACGACCCATACGGCAGGCGGCCGCACGAACCGCCCCAGGAGAGAAACAGTGAACAGGAAGACGACGTCGCTCTTCGGCGCCGCCGCGGCGCTCGCCCTCGCCCTCACCGCCTGCGGCGGCACGGACGAGACGGCATCCGGCGGCGCCACGCCCGCCGGCGCGTACGACAAGGACGCGACGATCCAGATCGGATCCCTCTACGAGCCGCAGAACCTCGACAACACCGCGGGCGGAGGGCAGGGCGTCACCGAGGCGTTCAACGGCAACGTCTACGAGGGCCTGTTCCGGCTCACCGACGACGGCGAGGTCGACGACCTCCTCGCGAAGGACTACAAGGTCAGCCCCGACGGCCTGACCTACACCTTCACCCTGCGCGACGGCGTGACGTTCCACTCCGGCAAGCCGCTGACGTCGGCCGACGTGAAGTACAGCATCGAGAAGGTCGTCGCACCCGACTCGCAGTCGGCACGCAAGAGCAGCTTCTCCGGGATCAAGAAGATCGAGACCCCGGACGACCACACGGTCGCCGTCACGCTGGCGAGCAAGTCGATCTCGTTCGTCTACAACCTCAGCTACGTCTGGATCGTCAACGACCAGGCCAAGAGCCTCACGACCGCGGAGGACGGCACCGGGCCGTACAAGCTGGGCACGTGGAAGCGCGGCTCCACGCTGAGCCTGGACCGGTTCGCCGGCTACTGGGGCACGGCGCCGACGAACAAGCAGGTCGTCTTCCACTACTTCACCGATGCGACCGCGCTGAACAACGCCCTGTTGACCGATGCCGTCGACGTCGTGACCAGCGAGCAGAGCCCCGACGCGCTGGCCCAGTTCGAAGGCGATCCGAAGTACAAGGTCAACAACGGTCACTCCACGACCAAGCTCCTGCTCGCGTTCAACGACCGCAAGGCGCCCTTCGACAAGCCGCTCGTGCGCAAGGCGATCACCTCGGCGATCGACGACAAGAAGCTGCTCAACTCCATCTGGGGCGACTACGGCACGCTGATCGGCTCGATGGTGCCTCCGACCGACCCGTGGTACGAGGACCTGACGAAGGTCAACCCGTACGACCCGGCGCTCGCGAAGCAGGAGCTGACCGAGGCGGGTTATCCCAACGGGTTCGAGTTCACCCTCGATACCCCCAACTACGACCCGCATCCCACGGCGGCGACCTTCATCAAGTCGGAGCTGGCCAAGGTCGGGATCACGGTGAAGATCAACATCATCACCGCGGACCAGTGGTACACGAAGGTCTACAAGAACCGCGATTTCGCCGCCACGATGCAGGAGCACGTGAACGACCGCGACGTCGTCTGGTACGGCGATCCCGACTTCTACTGGGGATACGACAACCCGCAGGTCACCCAGTGGGTGAAACAGGCGGAGGAGTCGGACACCGCCGAGGAGCAGACGGCGCTGCTCAAGAAGGTCAACGAGCAGATCGCGGCCGACGCGGCCAGCGACTGGCTCTACCTGTATCCCCAGATCGTCGTGGCGTCCTCGTCGCTGTCGGGCTACCCGCTCAACGGGCTCAACTCGCAGTTCTACGCCTACGGCATCAAGAAGAGCGCCTGATGGTCCCGCCCCGCCCGCCGTGCCGTACGGCGGGCCGGGGCCGGCCTTTCGCCACCCGCATCACGATCGGACCGACATGATCGCCTACCTGTTGCGCCGGACGGCGTTCCTCGTCGTCTCGTTGCTGCTGGCCGCGGTGGTGTTGTTCCTGCTGCTCAGGCTCCTTCCGGGGGATCCGGCGAACTCGCTGCTCTCCGTGGGCGCGACCCCGGACCAGATCGCCGCCGCCCGCCACCAGATCGGCACCGACCGCCCGCTGCCGGAGCAGTTCGTCTCCTGGGTGGGCCGGCTCGCGACCCTCGACCTGGGCGAGTCGTTCGTGAGCACGCTCCCGGTCGGCCCGGAGATCGCCGCACGGCTCGTCGTCACGGTTCCGCTCACCCTGCTGTCCTTCGTGCTCGCCGTCGTCGTGGCCGTGCCGGTGGGATTCGTCGCCGCGCACAAGGCGAACACGTGGTACGGCTCGGTCCTCAGCGGCGTGTCCCAGCTGGGGATCGCCGTCCCGGTCTTCTGGGTCGGCATGTTGCTGATCACCGTGTTCTCGATCTCGCTGCGGGTCATGCCCGCCGGGGGGTTCCCGCCGGACGACTGGGCCGACCCGGCGAAGGCGCTCACCTCGCTGACGTTGCCGGTCGTCACGATCGCCCTGGTCATGTCGGCCTCGCTGATCCGGTACGTGCGCTCGGCCACGCTGGACGTGCTCGGCAGCGACCATCTGCGGACGTCCCGGGCGCTCGGCTCCTCCTTCGCCCGCGCGATGTGGCGTCACGGACTGCGCAACGCGGTCGTGCCCGTCATCTCGATCCTGGGCATCGAGCTCGCGAGCACCTTCCTGGGCGCGGTCGTCGTGGAGAGCGTCTTCGCCCTCCCCGGGCTCGGCGGCATGCTGGTGAAGGGACTCGCCCAGCACGACTACCCGGTCATCCAGGGCATCCTGTTCGTCAGCACGCTCGTGGTGCTGGTCATCGGATTCGCCGCCGACCTCGTCCAGCGCCTCATCGACCCGAGGCTGCGCCACTCGCTCGCCAGGGACGTCCGATGAGCGCCGAGCAGGCCCTCATCGGCGCGCCGGACGAACAAGAGGCGCAGGCCGCGCCCCGCCACGTGTCCCGATCGGTGACGCTCACGATCGGCTGCGTGCTCGTCGGTGTGATCGTGCTCGTGGCGGTCGTCTCGCTGTTCTGGGTGCCGTTCGCTCCCGAGGACACCTCGGGACGGCGGCTCATGCCGCCCGGACTGCCGCACCTGCTCGGCACGGACAAGCTGGGACGCGACCTGCTGACCCAGCTCATGATCGGCGCACGGATCGCCCTCGCGGCGGGGGCGGGTTCGGTCGTGCTCGGCGGCGTGATCGGGGTCGCCGCCGGACTGGCGGCCGGGTTCGCCACCCGGTGGCTGGACGACGTCGTCTCCGCGCTCCTGGACATCCTCATCGCGTTTCCCACGCTGCTGCTGGCGATGCTCGTCGCCGCGACGCGGGCGGCATCCCTCACGTCGGCGATCGTCGCGATCGGGCTGGCCATGTCGGCGATCGTCGCCCGGCTCACGCGCGTGCTCGTCAAGCGCGTGCTCGCCCACGACTTCATCACGGCGGCGCGCACATCGGGGACGTCGTGGCCGCGCGTGGTCCTCGAACACGTGCTGCCGAACATCTGGCCAACGGTGTCGGTCAACCTCGCCCTCCAGTTCGGCCTGGCCGTACTGGCGGAGGCGAGCCTGTCGTATCTGGGGCTCGGTGCTCCGCCGCCCAACGCGTCCTGGGGCCGCATGCTGCAGGAGGCGCAGGCGAGCGTGTTCATCGCCCCGGTCGGGGTGATCGCCCCCGGCGTCCTCATCGTCGTGCTCGTGATCGGGGTGAACCTCGTCGCGGACGGCTTCCGGGACGTCGCCGATCCCACCAGGAGGAGGCGCCGATGAGCCTGCTCGAGGTCACCGGGCTGGGGGTGCGCTCGGCGGACGGCCGCGACCTGATCTCTGACCTGTCCTTCACGGTGGACGCGGGCAGCCGGTTCGGCCTGATCGGAGAGTCGGGGTCGGGCAAGTCGCTGACGGCGCTGGCGATCATGGGTCTCCTTCCGCCGGGGATGACCGCGTCGGGCAGCGTCGCCCTCGATGTCCCCGGCATGGGACGGACGGAGATCGTCGGCGCCCGGGAACGGCTGCTGAACCGTCTGCGAGGCCGGGCCGCGAGCGTGGTCTTCCAGGAGCCGCTCACGGCGCTCGATCCGCTGATGAGGATCGGCCACCAGGTCGCCGAGCCGCTCAGACGTGCTCAGGGGCTGCGCGGGCAGGCCCTGAGGGAGGCCGTCACGACCGCGCTCGAGGAGGTGCGGCTGGCCGAGCCGGACAGGATCGCGAGGGCGTACCCCCACGAGATCTCCGGCGGGCAGCGTCAGCGGGTGGCGATCGCCATGGCCCTCGCCTGCCGTCCTGCGCTGCTGATCGCCGACGAACCCACGACGGCGCTCGACGTGACCGTGCAGGCCGAGGTCCTCGCGCTGCTCGACGGCCTGGTCTCCGCCCGTTCGATGGCGCTGCTGTTCATCGGCCACGACCTGGCGGTCGTCTCGGGGATCACCGACCACGTCCTCATCCTCAAGGACGGCACCGCGGTGGAGTCCGGCGCCCTCCTCGACGTCGTCAACGCACCGCGGCACCCGTACGCCCGGGAACTCGTGAGCAGCGCCCGCGAACTGGACGCTGCGCTGAACGGGCTGGACGGGGGAGGGCGGTCATGAGCTCACCGATCATCGAGGCGCGCGAAGTGGGTTACGCCTACCGCCGTGCGGCGCCCGTCCTCACGGACGTGTCGATCGAGATCACGCAGGGCAGGGGCGTCGCCCTCGTGGGGGAGTCGGGCGCGGGCAAGACCACGCTGCTGCGCCTGCTGCTCGGGTTGGCGACGCCGACCACGGGGCGGATCCTCTTCGACGGCGACACGCTCGCCCTCGGCGACCGGCGGCGCATGCGGAGCTTCCGGCGCGACGTGCAGACGGTCTTCCAGGACCCCTACTCCTCGCTCGATCCGCGCCAGAGCGTCGCGAGGATCGTCTCCGAACCACTTCGCTCGCTCGGCCTGCTGCGGGATCTGCCGCGTCCCGGCAGGAGGGCGGCGGCCGGGGAGCGCGTCGCCGCGGCGCTGCGCGCGGTCGGGCTGCCGGAGGACGCGGCGGGCCGGTATCCCCATGAGTTCTCCGGCGGGCAGCGGCAGCGGGTCGCCATCGCCCGCGCCATCGTGAGCGAGCCGCGCGTCCTGCTGGCGGACGAGCCGGTGAGCGCGCTGGACGTGTCGACCCGGGTGCGCATCGTCGATCTGCTGGCCGAGTTGCGGGAGACCCGCGGCCTGACAGTCGTGATGGTCTCCCACGACCTCGCCGTGGTGGCGGCGTTGTGCCCGCAGGTGGCCGTGCTCGAGCGGGGACGTGTCGTGGAGCAGGGCGAGACCGCGGCCGTGCTCGGCTCACCCCGTCACGCCTATACGCGGCGGCTGGTCCGGAGCGTGCCCCGGCTTCCTCGCCCGCCCGCCTAGAGCTCCTCCATCCGCAGCCAGGCCCGGGACGGCAGAGGATGCCCGAACAGGCGCGCGGCGTTGCCGTACGCCACCCTGGCGACGTCGGCGGGCGGCAGCATGCCGAGGTTCTGCGCGACCGTCTGCTGGGTGTCCGGCCAGGTGGACTCGGCGCGGGGATAGCCGCTCTCCAGCAGGACGTGCTCCATGCCGACCGCGAGCCGCACGCCGCCGAGCGCGTTGTCGTCGAGGGTCCCGAAGAAGAAGTTGCGCCGGAGCACCTCGCTGGGCTTGAGGCCGCCCTCCCAGGTCGTCTCGGCCGCGACGGGGTGGTCGAGCGCGTAGTCGGCACGCTCGGACAACATCGGCAGCCAGCCGACGCCGCCCTCCGCGATCAGGATGCGCAGGTTGGGGAAGCGCAGCGGCACGCCGGACCACAGCCAGTCGGCGCAGGCGAACATCGCGCTCGCCGGGATCAGCGTCGTGATCGCCTCGATCGGGGTGTCCGGAGAGGGGACCGGCGCCCACGACGACCCGCCCGTGTGGAGGCAGACGACCGTCCCGGTCTCCTCACAGGCGGCGAAGAACGGGTCCCAGTGGCCGCTGTGGATCGACGGGAGCCTCAGCCGGGTGGGGAACTCGGGGAACACCACGGCCTTGAACCCGCGGGCGGCGTTGGCCTTGATCTCCTTGGCCGCGATCTCCGGGTCGGGCAGCCAGGGGAGCTGGAGCGCGATCATGCGCTCGGGATAGGTCCCGGCCCACACGTCCACGTGCCAGTCGTTCCACGCCTTGACCAGGGCCAGGCCGAGGTCCTTGTCGCGGGTCCTGGCGAACGGCATGCCCGCCTGGGTCGCCAGCATCCCGGGGAAGGACAAGGCCGCCCAGATACCGGCGCGGTCCATGTCGGCGATGCGCGCCTCGATGTCGTAGCAGCCAGGCCGCATGTCCTCGAAACGGACGGGGTCGAGGGTCCACTGCTCCTTGGGCAGGCCGGCGCCCACGTCGAGCCCCGCGCAGGGGTAGGTCGCCCCGCCGTACCGCCACACCTGGTGGCCGGCATCGGTCTCGACGACCTTGGGCGCGAGGTCCTTGTACTTGTCCGGCAGCCGGTCCTCGAACAAGTCGGCGGGCTCGATGAGATGATCATCAGCCGATATGATCACGTAACTCCGCCGCCTCGGCTCCGGGTCGGTGTCGGTTTGCGGCGTAGTCACAGTAGTAAACCGTAAGGCCATGGGATAACACCGAACAAGCTGCAAGGTCTCCGGTTGGTATCCGTTCGTTCACCCGGCGGCGTCTTCACGCCCGGGTCTCGTCTCTCACCGTACGGCACGGGCCGCCCCGGGGTAGTCGATCACCAGGCCGTCGGCGTCGTAGGGCAGGCCGGCGGCGAAACCGGCGCTCTCGTAGCGGACCGATCCCTGGTCGAGGTGGGTGTACCACCGGGGGTGGCGGATCACCTGGGGATGCGGCACCCGCACCCGGGCCATGATCGGCGCGACCCGGCCGCCCCCGTCCAGGAGGCCGCGCCGGAGCACCGGCGTCGGGTCGGTGAGAGGCGACCGGCCGAGATCGCAGTCAAGGGCCCCGTCAAGGTCGTCGTCGCAGCCCCGAGGCGGCCCGTCGAAGTCGACTTCCGCATGTTCGGCGCCTACGTCTTCCATCCAGACGAGGGAGCGCATCGGGCCTCCGAGGCTCGGGGAGATTGCTTCCGCGTCCAACCCTACGGAGTCGGGGCGCCCTCGCGCGCGGGATCCTCGGCGGCGGCGCGCAGGTCGTGCGCCTCGCGGCGCATCAGCAGCGCCCATCCGCCCACCGCCACGCCGATGAACAACCACCACTGGACGGCGTAGGCGAGGTTGAGCCCGCCGCCCTCGCTCACGTCGGGGCGAGGGACGGGGTCGGGCGCGGTCGCCGCCTGCGGCTGTTGCCCGGTCAGCTCGATGAACCCCCCGAACAGGGGATAAGGAAGAGTCTTGCCGATGTCGGCGGTGTTGATGAGCAGGACCTGGCCGGGCGGCAGGCCGCCGCGGTTCCTGATGCCGCTGGAGTCCTCGGTCTCGGTGGGCCTGAGCCGTCCCGTGACCGTGACGTCGCCGGTCGGGGGCGGCGGCACCTCCGGAGGCGCGTCGGCGGTCGCTCCCGCCTTGACCCAGCCGCGATTCACCAGGACGGTCCCCTGGGAGGTCACGAGAGGTGTGATCACGTAGAAGCCCAGGACGCTGTTCTGGGTGCGCCGTCTCACCACGAGCTCATGGGTGGCGTCGTAGCGCCCGTCGACGGTGACCGACCGGTACTTCACCGTGTTCGGCACGGTTCCGGCGCCCACGCGATCGAGGGTCGTCAGGGGCACCGAGGCGCTGCTCAGGTTGGCGGTGATCAGGTCGCCGGCTGCTGATTTCTCCTCGAATCGCCCGTACTGCCATCGGCCGAGGAAGACGAAGGCGGGGATGAGCACGAGCACGAGCAGGTGCAGCCCGAGCCATCGCGGCGTGAGGAGGAACCGGTACACGTGACCAGCGTAGGCAGCCCGCCGTGCGGTCCCGCCCTCAGCCCGGGCCGGGCCGCCGGGTAAAGCGCCTTTCCAGGCGGAGCGGAGCCGGTGATTACTAGGCCGAGCGGAGCCGGAGACCCGGGCCCGGCCGGGCGGTGGCCTCGCGGGCGCCGCCGACCTCGTGTCCGTCGGCGCACTCCAACTTGATCTCGATGGGTTCGCCGCAGTCGCGGTGGGTGATGACGACGGCCGGGCCTTCCGGATCGGCGACGTAACGGTCGCCCCACTGGGTCAGCGCGATCATGATCGGGTACAGGTCGAGCCCCTTCTGGGTGAGCCGGTACTCGTCGCGCTGCCGCTGACCGGGCTCCTGATAGGGCTCCTTGCGCAGCAGGCCCTCCGCCACGAGCCCGGCGAGCCGGGCGGAGAGCACCTGCCGGGGCGCGCCGGTGCCGGCCTGGAGGTCGGCGAACCGCCGTACACCGTTGAAGGCCTCGCGCAGGACCAGCAGCGTCCACTTCTCGCCGATGACGGCGAGCGTCCGCTCGATCGAGCAGTTGTCCACTCGAATGTGCCGCATGTCACGCATCGTAATTCCACTGCCTTCCCGACAGCCAAGTCTACTTTGGGGACTCAGATGACGGCCGTCTCATCCTGCGTCTCACAAGGCGGTTCGGGCGCGAACCGCGGGATGCCGGTGCGGTCCGACGGCTGCGACAATGACAGGGGCGTTGGCCGGGTGGAGATCCGGAACCTCTGCGACATTTGCAGAATAAGGTTCTGTTAGGTCACCATTGACCCTGTGAAGAGCGCGAAGCACGGCCGGGACGGCCGCACCAGGATCATCGAGGGTGCGCTGCGCAGGTTCAGCCAGGACGGTGTGTCCGCCACGACGCTCGCGAGCCTCCGCGAGGAGAGCGGCGTCAGCGTGGGAAGTTTCTACCACCACTTCGCGAGCAAGGAGCACGTCTTCGGAGTGCTGTACGCCGAGATCCTCCAGGCGTACCAGGAGGCCTTCATCGGTGAACTGACCCGTCACGACGACGCCCGGAGCGGGATCGAGGCCATTGTCGCGCTCCACATGTCGTGGTGCGGCGAGAATCCGGAACGGGCGCGGCTGCTGATCAGCGAGCGGCCGCCCCGGCGCGAGGAGCCGGGCGGCGCGGAGGTCAACGACGGGCGGCGGGCCTTCTTCCGCCAGGTCGCCGACTGGTGGCGGCCGCACATGAAGGAGGGGCTCCTCCAGCCGGTCCACCCGACGATGTGTTACGTCCTGTGGCTCGGGCCGGCCCAGGAGATGTGCCGTCTGTGGTTCGCGGGGGCCCACCAGCCCACGGAGGAGGAGATCCGCGGGCTCGGCGAGGCGGCCTGGAACAGCCTCCGGATGCCGTGAGGACCGGACCACCTCGACATAGTTCCTGGTGGGACCGGATATCGTCGCGATTGTGGCAGTAGGACATGATCTCGGACGGCCCAGGGCTCTCGTCCTGGCCGAACTTCCCGAGCGTGCCCGCGCCAGCCTGCGGGAGATCGCCCACATCGTCGAGGAGTCCGAGGGGGTCGCCCGGCCGGTGCGCGGGTTCTCCGGTGAGGACCTGGCCGACCTGATCGTGGCGTCGGAGTCGACGATCCTGGTCGTCTCGGGGGACGAGGTGACGGCGCCCGTCCTGGACCTTCCGCTGACCGTCGTCGCCTGTGTCGGGACCGCGGAGGGAGTGGATCTGCGCCTGGCCGAGCGGCGCGGCATCCCCGTGTTGTGGGCCCCGGAGCGCGACGCGGACGCGGTGGCCGAGCTCACCATCGGCCTGCTGTTCGCCGTGACCAGGAACATCGCCGCGGCCGACCGCGAGATCCGCAGCGGCGAGGTCTTCAGAGGCGGGGTGTCGCCCGGTCACCGCCTGCGCGGCCGGCGCATGGCGGGCTGCACGTTCGGCATCGTCGGCCTCGGCCGGGTCGGCCGGGCCGTGCGATGGCGGGCGGAGGGGCTGGGGATGCGCGTGATCGCGACCGATCCCTTCGTGCCCGAGGCGACCCATGATCTGCGGGACCTGCTGCGGGAGGCCGACGTGGTGTCCCTGCACGTGCCCGTCACCGAGGAGACGCGGACCTTCATCGGCCCCACGGAGTTCGCCCTGATGAAGGAGGGCGCCGTCTACCTGAACACCTCGACGGCGGCCGTGAACGACCTGACCGCGCTGGTCGACGCCCTTCGCTGGGGACACCTCGGCGGCGCTGGCCTCGACCACTTCGAGCGCGAGTGGTTGGAGCCGGGGCACCCGATCACCCACCTGCGCAACGTCGTGCTGACGCCGCATCTCGGCGAGGCCACCGACGAGACCGAGCTCAGCCAGGCCGAACTGCTGGTCGACGACATCGCCAGGCTGCTGCGCGGGGAGAGCCCGATGTACGCCCGCTGGCCGGCGATGGATTGATGCGGCCGCGATAGATTTCTTCCGTGCTTCCCCCATCTGACCTGGTCCTACGGCTTCGTGATGGTTTCGTCGAGGCCGGGTACACGATCGACGGTGTCCGCGAACGGCTGGGCGAGGTGGCCGCGACCGCGCTGGCGCGTGAGGAGACCGTTCCCGCCCTGCGGGCCACCAGGGACGGCGACCCGCTCGCCACCCTCATCCGGTTGTGGTGGCTCGGCGCGCGCGTCGACGCGTCCGACCTGGCGGCCGCGGGCCTGCCGGTCGACGGCCTCGCCGAGGCGGGCCTGATCGTACGGCGGGGCGACACCGTTCACGCCGGGGTCCACCTGCAGCCGTGGGACACGGGCGAGGGGGATCCCGCCTGGGTGGTCTCCGACAGGAAGGTCAGGCCGGGCGATCCGGCGCTGCGGCCCGATCACGTCGTCGGGGCGGGCGGCGCGTCGGCCAACCTCGCCCAGTTGGGCGCGGGCGGGCCGGTGGGCCGGGCGCTCGACCTCGGCACCGGATGCGGCGTGCAGGTGCTGCACCTCGCCGGCCGCGCCGAGGAGATCGTCGCGACCGACGTCAACGGCAGGGCGCTCGAACTGGCCCGGCTGAGCTGGATGTTGTCCGGGGTCTCCGGCGTCGACGCCCGTGAGGGGTCCCTGTTCGACCCTGTGCACGGGGAGACGTTCGACCTCGTCGTCTCTAACCCGCCCTTCGTGATCTCGCCGGCGGGCCGGTTCTCCTACCGGGAGTCGGGCTTCCAGGGCGACGACTTCTGCCGCGATCTGGTCCGGCGCACGCCCCGCCACCTCGACCAGGACGGACACGGCCGATTCCTGGCCAACTGGCTGCACGTCAAGGGGGAGGACTGGCGCGACAGGGTCGGCGGCTGGCTGACCGAGACCGGTTGCGACGGCTGGGCCGTACAGCGTGATGTGCAGGATCCGGCCGAATACGTCGAGCTGTGGCTGCGCGACTCGGCCGAGCAGGGGACCACGGCCTACCGGGAGCGTTACGACGAGTGGCTGGCCTGGTTCGAGTCGCTGGACGTGACCGGCATCGGCTTCGGCTGGATCGCCCTGCACAACTCGGGATCGACGGATCCCGTGGTGCGCGTGGAGGAGCTGACCCACCGCGTCGAACTGCCCGTGGGGGAGTACGTCGGCGACGTGCTCGGGGCGATCGGGGCGGCGCACCGGATCTCCGACGAGGACCTGCTCGACGCCTACCTCACGCTCGCCGAGGGCGTCGTCGAGGAGCGCTCGGGGGTGCCCGGGGCGGAGGATCCTTCGCGGATCGCCCTGCGGCAGACCCGGGGGCTGCGCCGTACGGCGGCGGTCGGGACGGTGGAGGCCGCGCTCGCCGGAGCCTGCGACGGCGACCTGCCCGTACGGCCGCTGCTCGCCGCCATCGCGGAACTCATCGACGCCGACGCCGGCGAACTGCTGGAACGTGCGCCGGGCACGCTCCGGACGCTCGTCGCCGAGGGCTTCCTCGCGGTTGCAAACACGCGTTGATCGGACGTTGACCACCTCGGCCGACTCTGGTGGTGGGCACGGGTCCGGGGGGGTGGAGGATCCGGGCCGAGTCCGGCCGGTCGTCATGCGAGGCGGCTAGCCGCCACCGGGCGCACCGGCGACAACCGGGCCCCTGCGGTCCGGTGGTGGTCAGACGACCGGCCGGGCGCTCCCTCGTTCGACGCGCGGGCCCGGCAACCGGCCCTCGCCCGATGCCGGAAGCGGAGAGTCACGGTGATCAACCACACCCGGATGACGCGCCTGGACGACGACCTACGTTTCGACCTGGTCGAACTCCCGCAGGAGGACGCGGACGTCCTCGGCCTCGGGGGATCCGAGCCTGCTGAAGATGTCGAGGGCCTTGGTTAGCGCGTCCCGGCCGCGCGGCAGCTCACCCGCTCCGCGCAGGGCCTTGCCCAGGGCGGTCAGCGACTGGGCCTCGCCGTACGGGTGAGTGATCTCACGGCTGACGACCAGCGCCTGCTCCGCGTGGCGGGCCGCTTCGGCGAACCGGCCCGCGGAGATGAAGGTCGCCGCGAGGCGGTAGCAGACCCGCTGCTCCCAGACGCGCTGGTTGCTGGCGCGGAAGAAGGACAGGCATTCGGCGTGGTGGACGACGGCCTCGTTGAGCCGGCCGACGTAGGACAGGACGATGCCGAGGTGGTAGCGCGCGCGGGCGATGCCGGCGCCGCTCCCGATCTCGGTGAACATGGCGAGGCCGCGTTCGGAGACCGCGATGGCGTCCTGCGGGCGTCCCAGGCCGAGGTGGTCGCGGGCCGAGTAGCTCAGGGCGAGGGCCTCGCCCGCCGGGTTGCCGACCTGCCGGTAGACCCTCGTCGCGTGTTCGAACCATTCGAGCGCCTCGACGTGGCGCCGCTGCCGTCCGGCCACGACGGCCAGGGCGTTGCAGGTCTCGCCGAGCACGATGTGGTCGCCGGTCTCCTCGCCGATCGTCCGCGCGCCGAGGAACCGGTCCTCGGCCTCGTCGAGCCGGTTCGCCCCGAACAGGACGCGGCCGAGCACGTACGCGCACCGCATCTCGCTGCGCCGGTCGCCGACCCGCTGGGCGGCGGCCAGCATCGCGGCCCCCCTCTGCTCGAACTCGCGCTGGTTGGTCCCCGACTCGAGCAGCGGCTCCATCGCGAGCAGCAGGTCGGCGGCGGGCACCAGGTCGTCCGCCGAGCCCGCGGACTCCGCGGCGTGGCCGATGGCGGCGAACAGGTCCTCGGCCTCCGCGGACAACCAGGCCACCGCCTCGTCGGCCGACGCGAACGTGTGCCCCCGCGCGCCGAGGTCGACCAGGCTGTCGGCGATCGCGCTGCCCTCGTAGGCGAGACGGTGCGCCGACCTGGAGGAGGCCAGGTAGAACCCGAGGAGGCGCCGCAGGGCGAGGGCACGCTCCGCCGGGGTGTCGGTCTCCTCGGCCTTGCGGCGCGCGAAGAGCCTGAGCAGGTCGTGGAAGCGATAACGCCCGGGGGCGGGAGCCTCGAGCAGGCTGGCGTCGACGAGCGACTCCAGCAGGTCCTCAGCCTCGGACGGGCTGAGATCGAGCACGGCCGCGGCGGCGAACACCGAGATGTCCGATCCGTTCGGCAGGGACAGCAGCCGGAACGCGCGGGCCTGCCGAGGATCGAGCTGCCCGTATCCCAGGGCGAAGGTGGCGGAGACGGCGAGATTGCCGATCTTCATCTCGTCGAGCCTTCTGCGCTCGTCCGCCAGCCGGGGGACCAGGGACGCCACCGTCCACGACGGGCGTGCCGCGAGCCGGGACGCCACGATGCGCACGGCCAGCGGCAGGAAGCCGCAGGCGGCGACCACGTCCATGGCGGGGGCCCGCTCCGCGGCCACCCGGTCGGGCCCGGCGACCGCCGACAGCAGCGAGAGCGCCTCGTCGGGCTCCATCACGTCGAGGTCGACGAGCCGGGCCCCGGGCAGGTCGGCGAGCTTGCCGCGGCCGGTGACGATCGCCGCGCACCCCGCCGAGCCGGGCAGCAGGTGCTCGACCTGCTCGGCGTCACGGGCGTTGTCGAGCAGCACGAGCATGCGGCGGTCGGCGAGCAGCGAGCGGAACAGCGCCGACCGCTCCGCCAGGCCGTCGGGGATGACGTCGACGGGGATGCCGAGGGCGCGCAGGAAGGCCACCAGCGCGGTCTCGGGAGGAGTGGGCTCGTTGCCGTATCCCCGCAGGTCCGCATAGAGCTGGCCGTCGGGGAAGAGGTCCTCGGCCAGGTGGGCGACATGGACGGCGAGCGTGGTCTTGCCCACGCCCCCGATGCCGGACACGGCGGCGATCGGCACGCCCTCGCCGCCCCCGAGCAGTATCAGCAGCCGGTCGACCAGGCTCGCGCGGCCCGTGAAGTCGGTGACGGCGGCCGGCAGCTGGGCGGGCTTGGGCATCTCGACGACCGGCTCCGCCTCGGCCTGGTCGTCGTCCCGCGGCTCGGGAGGGCTCGGCCGTACGGGCTCGGCGGGCCGCACGGGGGCCAGAGACGGATCGGCCGCCAGGATGCGGCGGTGGAGGTCCGTCAGCTCGGCGCCCGGCTCGATGCCGAGCTCGTCGATCAACGCGTTCCGGGTGTCGGTGAAGACGGACAACGCCTCCGCCTGCCGTCCGCACCGGTAGTAGGCGAGCATGAGCTGGGCCCGCAGGCGTTCACGGAGCGGGTGCTGCGCGGTGAGGGCGATCAGCTCGGCCACGACGTCGGTGTGCCTGCCGAGCTCCAGGTCGAGCTCCATCAACGCCTCGACGGTGCCGATGCGGCGCTCGATGAGCCGGTCGCGCTGCTGCTCGGCGTACGGTCCGACCGCTCCGGCGAGCGGCTCGCCCGACCACAACGCGAGGGCGCCGCGCAGCAGTTCGGCGGCGTGAGCGGTCTCGCCGGTACGGCGGGCGGTCTCGGCGGCCGAGGTCTCCCGCTGGAAGACGCCGAGGTCGAACCAGGTGGGCTCGACGCGCAGGGCGTAGCCGCGCCCGACGGAGGTGAGCAGCTCAGGGCGGGTGCGGCGGGACCGGTCGGGCTCGAGGACGGTGCGCAGGCGTGAGACGTAGGTGCGCAGGGCGCCGAGCGCCCGCGGGGGAGCGTCCTCTCCCCAGATGGCGTCGATCAGTTCGCCCGGTGTGGCCGCCCGGCCCTCCCTGAGGAGCAGCATCGCGAGGATGGAGCGTTGCAGGGGCGTCCCCAGATCGAGCTCGTCGCCGTCGCGCCAGGCGAGGACGGGTCCGAGCACGGCGAAGCGGAGGCCGCTCTCGGGGGCGTCACCTGGCATGCGCTCATGTCTCCCATTAGCAATTTTTCGACCAAATGATAGATCCCAGATCGCTGGTCCAATAGTGAGGAGGGCCCTCGTTAACCGAAGCGTTGATTCACCGTCAATCGGGCGTTGAGCTCCGATGGGGATGTTGTGACTGTGAGGTGGTGGCCCCTGCGGGGGCGGCCACCGCCTCACCCGGGCGGGCCCGGGGCCGGCGCGGCCCGCTCCTTTCCAGCGGAGCCGCGCCGATTAGCAGGGTCGGGATCAGGCCGCTTCCACTTCAACGAGGCCGAGCCTCGCGTGGAGACGTTCTCGGACGGCAGGCCATTCGAGATCGAGGATGGAGTAGTACGCCGTATCTCGGACCGTGTCGTCGGCGCCTCGGGTGTCCGCCCGTCGCACACCGTCGAGGTGTGCGCCGAGGGCCTCGATGGCGGCCCGAGATCGAGTGTTGCGTACGTCGGCCTTGAGGGTGATCCGGTGAACCTGCCAGGTCTCGAAGGCGTGCGAGAGCATCAGGTACTTGCTCTCCCTGTTGACGCCGGTTCCCTGGGCCGCGGCCGCGAGCCAGGTGTAACCGATGTCCGCCACGGACGGGACCTCGCCGATCATCCCCTTGGAGCCCGGAGGCCAGGGCATGGGGCCCTGCCAGTACTCCAGGTTCATCAGGCGGGTGGCACCGACGATGCGGTCGGTGTGCAGCCACCGGATGGCGAAGGGCAACGTGCGGCCCTCCGCCTGCTCAGCCAGAGCGGCCTCCACGTAGGAGACCATCTCGTCCCGGCCTGCGGGAACGCGAGTGAAGGCATAGGTCGAGCGGTCTTCACTCGCAGCGGCGACGAGTTCGTCGATCACCGCCAGGCTGAGCGGTTCCAGGCGCACGGAGCGCCCGGACAGGGTGACAAAAGCGGGCATGAGCACATGATGAGGGCTTGGAAAGATGCCTGGTGCTTAATGACACGAGACATCTTGTGGTGCCCCAGGTTAAGCAGTGGATTATGCGACAAAACCGCAGGTCAGAGGGGTGACAGCAGGCCGTTCGCGTAGGGGTTCCAGGTAAAGATTTCGGCAAAGATCGCGTACACCCCCGAAGTGCCTCATATAGGGGCTTCGACGACGCCCGTCAGAGGCGGGACGCGACGGCTGTCTCCGTGGCGGCGCCGCCTCTGGAGCGCCCGCCGCGGCACCGTCCGAGCCCCTCGAGCGCCTCGTCGAGATGCCTGAGGGAGGCGGCGATCCAGGGCAGCCGGGTCGGGTCGTCCGCGCAGAGGGCGGCGAGCCGCTGCTCGGCGGACTCCCCGTACAACAGGCTGGTGGCGACCCTGATCCGGGGCGCCCGCTGACGGTCCCCGAAGGCCGTGCCGGGCAGGACGGCGACGCCGTGCTTCTCGATCAGTTCGGTGGCGAGCTCGGTCGACGACCCGAAAGACGGTATTTCCGGGTACAGGTAGAAGCCGCCTTGCGGTGGCTCCACGTGCGCCCCCGACCTGGTGAAACGCTCGGCGACGGCACGGGCCACGATGCCGTGCAACCGCCGGCTGTCGGCCACCCGGCGCACCAGGTCACGCGGCTCACTGAACGCGTACGCGGCGGCGTGCTGCACCGGCGCGGGCGGCGTCGACCAGATCTCACTGGCCAGGGCGAGCAGCCGGTCACGGAGGCCGGCCGCGGGCAGCCGGGTGCATCCGGTGCGCCAGCCGCCGAGCGCCAGGCTCTTGCTGAGCCCGGTCGTGATGACCGTGCGCTCGGGGGCGAACTCGGCGGGGCTGGCGAACACGGCCGAGGGGTCGTGCACGAGGTCGCGGTAGATCTCGTCCGAGATGATGATCAGGTCGAGCTCGCGGGCCAGGACCGCCAACCGCCGTACGGTCTCCGGCCGGGCGAGCCTGCCTGTGGGGTTGTCGGGCAGGGTGACCAGCACCGAGTTGACGACGCGGCCGCGCGCCCTGGCCTCGGACACGGCCGGGGCGAGCAGGTCCGGGTCGGGAACGCCGCCCTCGCCGGGAGGCGGAGGCAGCAGGATCGGCCGCACGCCGACGATCTCGGCCTGGGCGGCGTAGCTCACCCAGCTCGGCATCGGGAGGACGACGTCGCCGCCGAGGGCGAGGAGCAGGCCGAACAGCAGGGCCTTGCTGCCGGGCCCGGACACCACCAGGCCGGGGTCCGTGGGCAGTCCGCGCCGTCCCCAGTATCCGGCGGCCGACTCCCTCAGCTCGGCTGAGCCGGCGACCTCGCCGTAACCGTTGTCGCCGCTCGCCTCGGAGAGCCTGTTCCGCAGTGCCGGGTGCACCGGCAGGCCCGCCTCCCCGAAGGCGAGGTTGAGGACGCGGATTCCCGCGCGGCGCCTTCGGACGATGTCCTCGTTCGCCGCCAATGTCGCAGACAGGATGACATTCACTATGCCTCCAGATATCGGCGGAACGTTCCCAGGGTCTCGGGGTATAGGCATCAGCACAAGCGAGGCTTTCAGGTGCCGGGAGTAAGGAAGACCGATGCTCGATCTGCGCCGATTGATCCTGATCTGCGAGTTCGCTCGGCGCGGGAGCATAGCGGCGACGGCCTCATCGCTCGGGTACAGCGCATCGGCGGTCTCCCAGCAACTCGCCGCGCTCGAACGGGAGGCGGGCGCGGCCCTGCTCGACCGGACGTCCAGAAGCGCCGAACTCACCGACGCGGGATGGCGTCTCGTCGACCACGCCCAGCGGATCCTCGCGATGGTCGAGACGGCCGAGTCGGACCTGTCCGCGCACACGGCGACGCCGTCCGGGCGGGTGGTGGTCACCGCGTTCCCCACCGCGGCCGTGGCCTTCGCACCCGCACTCGCACGCTCGCTGCGACGCCACCGGGAGCTGTCGTTGCGACTGCGCCAGAGCAGGTCCGGGCGCGGCATGCGCGAGGTGGAGTCGGGCGAGGTCGACATCGCCCTGATCGACGACTGGTGGGGCCGGGCGCGCCGAGACACCTCGGTGCGGACGTTTCCGCTGCTCGTGGATCCCCTGGTCCTCGTGGTGCCCAGGCGGCACCCCATGGCCGATCCCGGCGTGCCCATCGACCTGGCCGCCCTTCGCGAGGAGCCGTGGATGGCCACGCCGGACGGTGAGCCGTCCCGCACCGCCGTCGACCGCCTCCTGGGCACGGCCGGCGGGGCGGCCCCCGTCGCGTGGGAGTTCGAGGGGCTCGGGACCATCCTGAGCCTCGTGGCCCGGGGGATCGGGATCGCGGCCGTGCCCGCGCTGGCCCTCGCCGCGGGCGTCCGGGGGGTCGCCGTCCGGGATCTGCCCGGCGAGCCCGTCGAGCGGCACGTCTACGCGGTGGCGAGGGAGTCGAGCGTGCACCGGCCGTCCGTCGCCGCGACGCTGCGGGCGATCCACGTCGCCGCGCGCTTCCTGGTGACCGACCTCGGCCACCTGCGCGGGCACAGAGAGGACGGCGACCCGCGAAACGGGCCCCCGCACGGCTCCGGAGGATCACCCGTGTGATCGATCACCGGGCGGAGTACGTTGCAGTGACGGGTCCACCGTCCCGGCTCATCCGGCACCACCAGCACCCGACGTACCCCTGACGCAGAGGACGATGATGTCGAGATTCACCGGCAAGTACGCGATCGTGACGGGCGCCGCCCAGGGCATCGGAGCGGCCGTCGCGCGACGACTGGCGTCGGAGGGCGCCGCCGTGGCCTGCGTCGACTACACGGCCGACCGCTGCGCCCCGACGGCCGAGGAGATCATCAAGGCGGGCGGCAGGGCCGTCGCGTACGGCTGCGACGTGTCCGACGGCGGCCAGGTCGAGGCCCTCGTGCCCCAGGTGATCGGCGAGTTCGGCCGGGTCGACGTTCTCGTGAACAACGCGGGGATGACCAGGGACAACCTGCTCTTCCGCATGTCGGAGGACGACTGGGACCAGGTCGTCGACGTCAACCTCAAGAGCGTCTTCCTGCTCACGCGGGCCGTGCAGAAGCACATGGTCGACCAGCGGGCGGGGGCCGTGGTGAACCTGTCAAGCCGGTCGGCCCTGGGCAACCGCGGGCAGGCCAACTACGCCGCGGCCAAGGCCGGCGTCCAGGGCCTCACGGCCACGATGGCGCTGGAACTCGGGCCCTTCGGCATCCGGGTCAACGCCGTTGCGCCCGGCTACGTCGCGACCGCGATGACCGAGGCCACCGCCTACCGGGTGGGGTCCACGCCCGACGAGCACCAGGCCGCCGCCTCCTCGATGATCCCGTTGCGCCGGGTGGCCCAGCCGGAGGAGATCGCCTCCGTCGTGGCCTTCTTCGCCTCCGACGACGCGTCGTACGTCAGCGGCCAGACCCTCTACGTGAACGGCGGGAGCCGCTGACCGGGGACGAGCGCGGCGTCCGCGTCGGCGTCTTCCTCATCGCCGCGGGCTTTCCGGGCATGACGCCCGGCGAGGTCCTGCGGAACACGGTAGAGGCCGTCGTGGCGGCGGAGCGTGCCGGATTCGCCGACGCGTGGATCGCCGAACACCACTTCATGTCGTACGGCGTGTGCCCCTCGGCCACCACGCTCGCGGCCGTCGCGCTCGGCCGTACGACGCGGATCACGGTCGGGACGGCGGTGAGCGTCCTGTCGACGTGGCATCCCGTCGCTCTCGCGGAGCAGGCGGCGATCCTCGACCAGGTGTCCGGCGGCAGGTTCCGCCTGGGGGTCGGCAGGGGCGGGCCCTGGGTCGACCTCGAGGTCTTCGGGACGGGCCTGGACCGGTTCGAGTCCGGGTTCGGCGAGTCGCTCGACCTGCTGTGCGCGGCACTCGGCGGCGACGCGGTGTCGGCGGACGGGACCTTCTTCCGCTTCCGAGAGGTGCCCTTCGTCCCCGCCGTACGGATGTCGCCCGTCGTGGCGTGCACGTCCGCGGCGGGAATCCGGCTCGCCGCGGACCGGGGGCTGCCCATGCTCGTCGGCATGCACGTCGACGACGAGGAGAAGGCCGCGATGCTCGGCGACTACCGGGCCGCGGCTGGACGGCTGCGGGAGCCCGGCCATGTCGCGGCCGCCGTCGGTCACGTGGCCGACTCGACGGCCGGGGCCGTGAGGGAGTTGAAGGAGTCGCTGCCCCGGTGGCTCGGTCCCGGGCTCGCCGGATATCGGCCTGTGGACGGGCGGCCGCCTCCGCAGCGCGATATCCACAAGTATGTGGACAAGTTGTGCCGCATTCATCCGGTCGGATCGCCTGAGCATTGCGTGGACACGATCCGGGCCACGGTGGAGCGGACCGGGCTGCGTCATCTCATCCTCATGGTCGAGGGCGGCGGCGACCACGCCCGGACGCTGGAGAACATCGCCCGGCTCGGCTCCGAGGTGCTCCCCGCGCTGGCCGACGTCTGACACCTCGCCTGGTTTGCGCGCCCTCGCGGGCGACGACCCGCCCGGTCGTGGACGGGACACCGGGCGGATGCGGCCGGGACATGTCCCGCGGCGTACATGGTCGCGCAGAGCGGGAAGGTCGACGCCGCCGCGTTCAGCGCGGCCATCGGGGACGGACCGGCCGCCTCGTTGCCCGGAATCGTCTTCACGGTGATGTTCTTCGCCGGCGCCTGTTCCTGAGCGAGAAGACCGTGCGCAACCACGTGTCGAGCATCTTCGCGAAACTCCGGGTCGACGACCGGTCCCAGGCCATCGTCCGGGCCAGGCGCGTCGGTCTGGGGTCGGGGGAGTGACGGGCTCGGAGAGTGAGGGGCCCGGAGCGGCCGGAACCGGTCGGCCGCTCCGAGCTCTCGGGGTCAGCAGTCGACCAGTTCGGGCTTCTGGTTGAGGATCTGGGCGCGCGGGGTCACGAAGTCCGTGTACGCCTCCGTCGCCGCCGGGTGGAAGACGGCCACCCGATGGCAGTTCTGGAACGCGAGCCGGATGCCGAAGTGCCGTTCGAGGGCGCCGCGCATGGCGTCGCTCGCGAGGCACCGCAGGAGCTGGCCGCGCGCGGCCTCGTCGGGCGGGGGGACCTGGTTGTCGGCGAATTCGGCGCCCGACCTGTCCCGCTGCTCGGCCAGTTCACTGATCGTCGTCCAGGCGTAGGGCAGTGAGTCGCGGACGCACGCGATGAACGCCGCGTCGTCGACCTCCCCCGCGCGAGCCTGGTCGAGCAGATCGTTCGGAACGGTCAGCGACATGAGACTTTCTCCTCTCGGAAGGAACCTCTTGAAGGGAACTCGGACGGAACTCGGACAGAACTCGACAAACTGAGACGCTAGATCGGGCGGAGGGCGCCTCCATCTGGCCTGAAGGCGACAAGTTCATTGGGCAGCGACGGCCGGGCCGTACACGAAGCCGGGGTCGATCTGGGCCGCGAGGTCCTCGCCGGTCGCCCGGTTGGCCCACGCCAGGGCGTTGCGCAGGTGGAACTCCCCCGCCTGCCTCCCGAACTTCTCCCAGTCCTTGGGCTGCGCGTCGAGGCGGTCGGCCAGCGTGGCGAGGGACCGGCGGTTGGCCGGCTCGAGGTCCGCGAGGGTGAACGGCCGGCCCTGCTCCATGCCGCGGACGGCGCCGGAGTGCTCGAACCACGTCAGCAGGTCGTCGCCCACCTGGTCGCGCAGGAAGCGGACGTCGTCCGGAGACTGGACCTTGTTGCCGACGACGGCGACGGGGACGTCGAAGTCGGCGGCGTACTCCTGGTACTGCCGGTAGACGCTCACGCCCTGCCGGGTGGGCTCGGCGACCAGGAACGTGAGGTCGAACCGGGTGAACAGCCCGGAGGCGAACGAGTCGGCGCCCGCGGTCATGTCGACCACGACGTACTCGCCCGGTCCGTCGACCAGATGGTTGAGGTACAGCTCGACCGCGCCGACCTTGGAGTGGTAGCACGCCACGCCGAGATCGTCTTCGGCGAAGGGGCCGGTCACCATCAGTGACAGTCCTTCGACCGGCACCGAGGGGAAGAAGGGGTCGTCCAGGCGCACCAGCCGGGACCCGCGGCCGGGCGGCGTCGTCTTGACCATCGACGCGGCATCCCTGATCAGGGGGTTGTCGCCGCGGAGGTACTCCTTGATCTCGGTGACCATGCTCCCGAGCGGCTCCGGCGTCGCCGTCGCGCCCAGAACCAGGCCGAGATGCTGGTTGATGTCGGCGTCCACCGCGACGACCGGACCTCGTTGAGCCGCATACCTGGCGAACAGTGACGACAACGTCGTCTTGCCGCTGCCGCCCTTGCCGACGAACGCCACCCGCACGGGACCCCCACCATTCTGGCTATGAAAACCATTACCGTTGTCCGAGGCAATGATGACACAGAGTGACGGCGGCCGCCAGTCTGCGGGAGGGGTCAGCCCGTCGCGGGAGGCGTGAAGAGAGAGATCGACCTGACGATCGTGGGCCGCAGCCGCTCCCATTGGTCGGCCGTCGTGGTCCAGGTCAGCACGCTCGCGGTGGACTCGGTGGCGATGATCCTGCGGTACTGGTGGTAGGTCACGCCCTTGGCGAGGTAGGCCTGCGATTTCCGCTGTGTCCAGGTGAACTCCCAGTCGGCGGCCGTGCCGTACTCGCTGGAGGTCTCATTGAGCCTGATCTTCCGGTACGCCGTCATGGTCGGGCGCAGGCTCACCTGGCCGTCACGGAGCTCCTTCAGCGGATCGGTGCCCGGTTGCGCGATCACCTCGACGGTGAGCTGTGCGCCGCTCCGGGGGTCGTACCACCGTGTCCCGCCGTCGACGGCCCTGCGCGTCCACCCCTTGGGCGCCGACGCCCGCCAGCCCTCCGGCGACCGGTACGACGTGAGCTTGAGCGGCTTCACGGGCTTCGGCGACGGGGACGCGGCGGGAGGCCGGGACGCCGACGGGGAGGCGGTGGCCGCGAGGGGGGTCCGCGACCCGGCCTCGGAGCCGGGGCGCAGGACGGCCCAGCCGCCGACCGCACCCGCGACGAGCACCGCGGCGGCGATTCCCGCGATCAGCCGCGTACGGCTCCTGCCCTCGGCCGGGCGTGCCGGTGCGGGGGCCACGGCCTGGAGTTCCGCGAGCGCGTGCTCCGCGGCTTCGGGGGACAGCCGCTTGCGCGGTTCCCGCATGAGCAGTCCGCGGACGACCTCGCCGAGCGGGCCGGCGACGTCCTGCGGAGTCACGCCCGGCGGCCTGCCCGTGACCGCCAGATGGATGGTCGCCCCCAGTGACCACAGGTCGGAGGCCGCCGTCGGCGCGCCGCCGGCGGCCCGCTCGGGACCGATGAAGGCGGACACGCCGCGGGTCGCGCTGACCGGGTTGCCGTGTGCCGGCGACCGTTCGGGACCCGCCCGGACGAACGCGGGGTCGGCGGCCAGGGCGCCGGTGCCGAAGTCGGCGAGCAGGACCCGGCCGTCGTGGCCCAGCAGGACGTTCGCGGGCCGCACGTCGCCATGCCGTACGCCTGACGCGTGAGCGTAGGTGAGCGCGGACAGGACGTTCCGCGCGACGGCCGCGGCGTGCTCCGGCGTGAGCGGCCCCTCGCTCGCGACGATGCCGTCGAGCGATCGGGAGCGGACCAGCTCCATGACGACGTAGGTGGTGCCGTCCTCCTCGGCGACGTCATGGACGGCGGCGACGTGCGGATGGCGCAGCCGCTCGGCCTGGCGCGCTTCGCGGGCCAGGCGCTGGGTGAGCTCCGCCTTGCGGCTCTCGCGCAGGTCCGGCGGGAACAGCACCTGCCGTACGGCGACGGCACGGTCGAGGAGGGTGTCGTGACCCTCCCAGACGATCCCCATGCTGCCTTGGCCGAGGGCGCGTACCAGCCGATAGCGCTTGACGATCAGTTGCCCCGCAGCACCCATCATGCCTGCCTCTACACCCGGGCAAATATCACAGCATGCGGGAGTCTTCCATAATTAAAGGGGCGGAAGTGAACCACTCGCGATATGCGCCAGAGTGATCTCGGACAGGGTCGACTGCTCGTACTCGCGCAGGGCGACCCACACATCCGCGAGGGGCTCCGCGACCCCGGGAAAATGCTCGCTGTCCTGCGAGACCCCCTCCACGACGACGATGACGTCGGCGAGGCTGATGTCCGTCGCCGGCCGGGCCAGCCAGTAGCCGCCGTCGGGGCCGCGCTGGCTGTTGATCAGCCCGGCGCGGCGCAGCTGGAGAAGGATGTTGTCCAGGAACCTGCGGGGGATGTCCTGCGCCGCCGCGATCTTCTCCGCGGGCACGGGCCCCGGAGGCGCCGCCGCGAGTTCGGCGGCGGCGCGCAGGGCGTACTGCGTTCGGGCGGAAAGCCGCATCTTAGGCGCGTCGTGTCACACGGCGGCCAGGGTCAGCGAGCGGGCTCCGGGGGCGGGCCGGACGTTGACGACGTCGCCCGGCGTGAGGGCCAGCTGCTCGGCGAAGCCCCGCGTCACCTGGACCCACGCGTCCCTGCCCTCGACGGTCAGCTCGACCCGCACCTCGAAGCCGAGGCGAACGACCCGCGAGACCGTGGCGGCGGTGCCGCCCTCCACCGGCCCGGCACTGATCTCGATGTCGTGCGGGCGCACCAGGTTGCCGCCGATCTCCGTGACCGGCCCGAGGAAGCGCATCACGAACGGGTCGGCGGGGTTGTCGTACACCTCGGCCGGGCTGCCGACCTGCTTCACCTCGCCGTCGGCCAGCACCACGATGGTGTCGGCGACCTCGATCGCCTCCTCCTGGTCGTGGGTGACGAAGACCGTGGTCACGTGGACCTCGTCGTGCAGGCGGCGCAGCCAGGTGCGCAGCTCCTTGCGCACCTGCGCGTCCAGCGCGCCGAACGGCTCGTCGAGCAGCAGGACCTCGGGCTCGACGGCGAGCGCCCGCGCCAGTGCCATGCGCTGGCGCTGCCCGCCGGACAGCTGCGACGGGTAGCGGTCGGCCATCTGCTCCAGGTGGACGAGCTCGAGCAACTCCATGACCCGCTTGCGGATCTCGTCCTTGGGACGCTTGCGGATCTCCAGGCCGAAGGCCACGTTGCGGAACACCGTCAGGTGCTTGAAGGCCGCGTAGTGCTGGAAGACGAACCCCACGTTGCGCCGCTGGGGGGACAGGCGGGTGGCGTCGACGCCGGAGATCCGCACGGTGCCGGTGTCGGGCTGCTCGAGCCCGGCGATGACACGCAGCAGCGTCGACTTGCCGCCGCCGCTCGGGCCGAGCAGCGCGGTGAGCGACCCGGACTTGACGTCGATCGAGACGTCGCGAAGGACGGGCGTCGTGCCGAACGACTTGTTCACGTCGCGTACTTCGATGGCCATGGTCAACCCTTCGGGCGCAGGAACTTGGTGAGAAGCAGGGTGATCACCGCGATCAGCGCGAGCGCAGTGGCCGCCGCGAAGGCGGCCGGCTGGTCGAAGTTCTGGAAGCGCTCTTCGACGAACAGCGTGAGCGTCTGGGTCTGGTCGACCAGCCGCCCGGAGACGACGGCGACGGCGCCGTACTCGCCGAGGGAGCGCGCGAGGCACAACACGACGCCGTACGCGAGCGCCCACCGGATGCCGGGAAGGGTGATCCGGAGGAAGGTCTGCAGGCGGCTCGCCCCGAGCGTGTGCGCCGCCTGCTCCTGTTCGTCGCCGAGCTCCTCGAGGACGGGCACCACGGCACGCACCACCAGGGGCAGCGCCACGAACACCGTGGCGAGCACCATGCCGGGAGTGGAGAAGATGACCTGGACGCCCCAGCTCTCCAGCAGGCCGCCGACGGGGGCGAACTTGCCGTAGACGAGGATCAGCGCCAGGCCGACCACGACGGGGGACACGGCCATCGGCAGGTCGATCAGCGCGTTGAGCAGCCGTTTACCGGGGAAGTTGTGCCGTACGAGCAGGATGGCCGTGCCGATGCCGAAGACCGTGTTGGCCGCCACCGCCCACAGCGCGACGGTGAGCGTGACCTGGAAGGCGTGGACGGCCGACGCCGAGGTGAGCGCCTCGACGAAGGGGCCGAGGCCGTCCCCGAAGGTCCGCCAGACGATCAGGCCGACCGGCAGCACCAGCAGGAAGAACAGGTACGCGATGGCGATCACGCGCAGGCCGTGCTTAGCCACGACGGCTCCCCCAGCGTTGTAAGAGGTCCAGCGAGACCAGGGCGACCAGCGCGACGACGAGCAGGACGGTCGAGATCGCCGCCGCCCCCGTGGTGTTGTCGCCTTCGATCTGGCTGAAGATGTTGACGGCCGCGACCTGCGTCTTGAACGGGAGGTTGCCGGAGATCAGCACGGTCGACCCGAACTCCGCGATCGACCGGGTGAACGCCAGCGCGGTGCCGGACAACATCGCGGGCACGAGGTTGGGCAGGATGATCCGCCGGAAGGTCTGGAACGGGCTCGCCCCGAGGGAGGCCGCGGCCTGCTCCATCTCCTTGTCGAGCTCCAGCAGCACCGGTTGCACCGTGCGGACGACGAACGGGAGTGTGACGAACAACAGCGCGAGCACGACGCCGGCCCTGCTGTAGGCCAGGTTGAGCCCGAGCGGGCTCTCCGGGCCGTAGAGCGCGAGGAGCACGAGGCCGGCGACGATCGTCGGAAGGGCGAACGGGAGGTCGATGAGCGTGTCGACCACCGCCTTGCCGGGGAACCTGTCGCGGACCAGCACCCACGCGATGATCGTGCCCATGACGAGGTTGATCAGCGCAACGAGGAACGAGGCGCCCACCGTGAGCGTGAGGGCGGCCCACGCGTCGGGGGTGGTGACCGCCCGCCAGAAGTACCCGGGACCCTGGTCGAGCGACCGCCAGGCGACCACGGCCAGCGGGATCAGCACGATCAGGCTCAGGTAGAGGACCGCGGAGCCCACGCCGAGCGCGGTGCCTCCGGTTACCGACCAGCGCGAACGCGGCCGCGCCCCTCCGCCCGGAGATCCGGGCGGAGGGGCGGCGGCGACGGCGACGTCGGTGGTCACCGGCGGGTCACTTCTCCGTCGCCACGCCGAGCTTGCGCTCGATGTCGGCGACGAGACCGGTCTTGGCGTCGAAGAAGTCCTTGGTGACCTTCGGCCAGCCGCCGAGGTCGTTGATGGTGAACAGCTGCGGCGGCGTGGGGAAGTCGAACCCGGTCACCCCGTCGATCACCGGGCGGTAGCCGTTCTTCGCGAAGATCGTCTGCGCCTCGGAGGAGTAGAGGTACTTCAGGAAGGCGGCCGCCTCCTTGGGGTGGGCCGAGTTCTTGGTCACGGCGACCGGGTTCTCGATCAGGATCGTCGAGTCGGGCACGGTGTAGTCGATCGGCTGGTTGTTCTGCTGGGCGAAGATCGCCTCGTTCTCGTAGGTGATGATCGCGTCGCCCTTGCCGCCCGTGAAGGTCTGCAGCGACTTGCGGCCGCTGTCGTCCTGGACGGGCACGTTCGCGAGGAGCTTGCCGACGTAGTCGAGCCCGGCCGCCTGGTCGGCGCCCTTGTTCGACTTGGCGCCGTAGCCCGCGAGCAGGTTCCAGCGGGCGCCGCCCGAGGTGAAGGGGTTGGGCGTGATGACCTCGGTGCCGGGCTTGATGAGGTCGTCCCAGGTCTTGATGCCCTTCGGGTTGCCCTTGCGGGTCCCGATGACGGCGATCGACTTGGTCAGGAACCCCTTGGTGGCGTTCTGGTTCCAGTCGGGGGCGACGAGGCCGGCGTCGACGAGACGGGTGACGTCGGTCTCGAGCGAGAACTCGACGATGTCCGCCTTGAGGCCGGATGCGACCGCGCGGCTCTGGTCGCCGGAGGCGCCGTACGACTGGGTGAAGGTGATGTTCTTGCCCTCGGGCGTCTTCTGGTACGCCTTGATGATGTCCTCGAACGCCGCCTGCGGGGTTGAGTAGGCGACCAGCGCCAGCTGGATCTTGCCGTCCCCTCCGGCGGTGCCCCCTCCCCCGCAGGCGGTGACCAGGGTTGTGGTCGCCACGACGGCCGCCGCGATGCCCCCGAGCCTGCGCACTCTCATGCCCATCTCCCTTATTCCTACTTAATAAGTCGGCTTCGTCGTCATTAAAGGGCCGAAGGTAGATTCCCGTCAAGTCAAGTAGGTTTTTGGGTATCGTGCCGTCTCCCGGAAGCCGTGGTGCCGGGAGCGGGCGGCTAGCAGATCGCGTCGAGCGACTGCGGCGTGTTCGCGGGTGTCGCCGCAGGTGACGGGCTCATCGTGGGTGTACGGGTGGCGTGGGGGTGCGCGGTCAGCGCCTGGGCGACCCGCTTCTTGATGAGCCACCAGTCGGGGTCGGCCGTGTTGATCAGGGGGGGCACGAACGACAGGCTCCGGATCTGTGTGCCGCGCACCTTCCCCGCCAACTGGACCAGAGCGGGCAGCAGGCGCCCGGGAAGGTCGGTCCTGACGTACTGCTTGGCCGCGTCCGCGATCCGTTCGAACCCCCGGAGCACGGTCATCGCGTCGGCCTGCTGGGCCATGTCGTTGAGCAGGCACTTCTGGCGGGCCATGCGCGTGTAGTCGTCGCTGCCGGTGCGCGAGCGCCCGAACCACAGCGCCTGCTCGCCGTCGAGCAGGCGCGTCCCCGCGGGGAGCACCCCGCCCTCCAGTCCGTACGGAATGTCCTGCCTGATGGTGACCCTGACGCCGCCCATGGCATCGACGACCTGGCGGAACCCCCGCATGTCCACCATGGCGTAGTAGTGGACCGGGATGCCGAGGATCTCGCCGACCGTGCCCTTGAGCAGGGCGATCCCTCTGGTGTGCGGCTCCAGGCCCGGGCCGGTCTCCGGGTGGTCGACGCCCCATTCGTAGACCTCGTTGAGCAGGCCGGGCGTGGTGGTGCCCGCGCCCGGGAACCCCCAGGGAAACAGGTCGCGCGCGGGGCCCGGCGGCAACGGTACGTGCTGCAGGTTGCGGGGCAGCCCGAACAGCACGGTCTGCCCGGTGCCGGTGTCGACGCTCGCCACGGTCAGGCTGTCGGTCCGTGCGCCGGGGCGGTTCTTGGCCGCGTCCGCGCCGACGAGCAGCACGTTCAGCCTGGTCTTCGCGCCCCAGGGGCCGTCGGCCGAGCCTGACGCGAAGAGGGCGGTCAGCACGTCACGCGAGACGTACGCGATCCTGCTCGCGACCGCGAGCGGAGCGACCAGCACGACGCAGACCAGCGTGACGACGCCCGTGCTGACACGACGGCCGCGGGCGCTCAGTTCGGCCGGCCGTACGAGGAGGTAGGAGCGCACGACGACGGCCGACCAGAGCACCGCCACGGTCAACGCCGCGATGATCAGCCGGCCCAGCCACTCGGGCTGCACGAGCAACCGGAACAGGGCCGGGCGCAGCGCGGTGACCGCGGTCATGACCGTCCCGAGCAGCATCACGTACAGGGTCGCCAGGGCGAGGCCGGCCCGGGTCCGGCCGGCGATCAGATGGGCGAGGCCCCACAGGACCGCCGATCCCAGGGTGAGCGCCAGCACCCGGCAGACGGCCGCCCGTTCGCCCCGCATTCGCACCCCTTGACCTGATCGTTTGTCCGACAGGCCGGGTGTGCCCAGCCCCCGGCCTTTACAGAGGCACGTGACGAGATCTTGGGCTCTACCTTGGGAAATCAGCGTTGTGGCAGGTGTCAATCACTGTGTTTACAGCGATTGTTGTGAAATTTCCGTACAACTGGTGTCGGATGATGCTAAGAAGTTGCGCGAGCAAGCCTGGCTATAGGAAGGACCGTCATGGTCGACCCTGGCTCTGACGACTCCATGGATCAGAACGGATCTTTCGTCCGGCCGTACGTATCGCGCAGCGGACCGCACGGAGCAGACGGCGAGCAGTTCTGGTCGGAGGATCTCGAAGACGCGGCGGACCGCCGCTCCCCGGAGGACGGCGGCGGTGATCTCCTCTCGAACGAATGGAGACGGAAGGCCGATCGTGAACGCGTAGGCGGTGAGGACGCGGCCGCCCACGACGCGCTCGGCTCAGGTGAACTCCACGACGAGTGGGGCGAACGCGGGCGGGGCGAGGCCGGCGGCGACTGGGACGGCCGTGATCACTCGCGTGATGGCGACTGGGACGGCCGCGACGACTCCCGCGGCGACTGGGACGCCCGGCGCGACGCCACCGACGAGTGGGAGGCCACCGGCGAATGGGACGCCGCCGACATGCGCGGCGACGACCCCGAAGGCCGGCGCCGCTATGACGACGGCGGCGCCGAGCCGAGCGGGTTCCTCGGGTCGGGATGGCGCGACGGAGCGCGTCCCGGCGAGGTTCCCGAGAGCGGGCGCAAGAGCGTGCTGCTGCGGGCCGGCGTGGTCGCGGCGGTCGTGGTGGGTGCGATCTGGGCGCTGGCCGCCTGGGTCGGGCAGCCGTCCGCCACCCCCTGCCCGTCCGGCGGGTGCGAGGCGAAACCGGCGGCCACCGCGAAGGCCACGGTCGTGCCGGTCGACGATCCCGCCACGACCGAGGAGGCGGATCCGGGCGACGTCCTGACGCCGGTCTCGACGGCGACGCCGAAGTCGACTCCGCGGACAACGGCCTCCCCGAGCGCCACGGTCACCAAGGCGCCGGCCTCGCACACGCCCACGGCCACTCCCACGGCCACCCATGCCGCCACGCCGGCGGCGCCCAAGCCGACGCCCACCCCGAAACCGACGCGGACGACGGCGACCCCGACGCCGACCCCGCCCGGCGATGACGATGACGACGACGATGACGGCGGCCTTTTCGGCTGGCTGTTCTGAGCCGGCGTTGGTGAGCCGGCTGTTCTGAGCCGGCCGTGGTGAGGGACGCGTGTGCTCCTCGGCGAGAGGCTCCGCGCGTCCCTCGCCGGCCGGGGCGCGCGTGGGCCCCGGCTCAGGTGTCCGTCGGGCCTCAGGAGGCCGTGCAGGTGTCCTGGGTGGCGTCGAAGCCGTCCACGTCGTCCAGCGACTTGGGCGACTTGAGTCCCGCCCAGTCCGCCCCGACGACCAGGACGAGCGACTTGGTGTCGGTGTCGTGCACGGCCTGGGTCTTCGACTTCTTCAGTTCGCCGACGAGGCGCGGCACCCGGCTCTCGCCGTCGGGTCCGTACTTGACCAGCGTCTTCGCCGACGGCTTCTTCGCGGACGCGACCTTCACGACGTGGTAGCCGCGCTGCTCGAGCTGCGCCGCGACCTGTGTGCCGAGCCCCTGCCTGCTTGAGCCGTTCTGGACGATGATCTGGACCTGCGACTTGGGGATCTTCTGCTCGCCGCTCTTGACGTTGTCGGCGATCTGGTCGGCCGCGACCATCTTGAACAGGTTCTCCGCCTGGGGCTGGACCCATTCCACGCGGCCGGGGTTCGAGACCGAGTAGCGCCAGGGCGTGGTCACGAAGCGGATCTGGCCCGCGGTGAGGCCCTGCGCGCTCATCGCGAGGTCCTTCAGGACGCCCACGGTGAGTTCCGGGTCCGTGGTGATCGACTTCGTCATCGCGTCGAGGAAGCCGAACAGGGCCTGCGGATTGGTCAGCGTCTCGCCGCTCATCGCCTTCTTCGCCATGGAGGCGAGGAACATCTGCTGGCGCTGGATGCGGCCGATGTCCGAACCGTCGCCGATGCTGTATCGGGCTCTGACGTAGCCGAGCGCCTGCTCACCCTGGAGCGTGTGCTTGCCCGCGGTCAGGTGGAGCAGCGCCTTGGTGTCGTTGATCGGCTGCGGAAGACAGACAGGGACGCCGCCGAGCGCGTCCACCATGGACTTGAAGCCGGTGAAGTCGACCTTGACGAAATGGTCGATGTGGATGCCTGTCAGGGTCTCGATCGTCTTCCAGGTGCAGGCGATGCCGCCGGAGTTGAACGACTCGTTGATCATCCCGACATGGGTGTGCTGGCCGGTGAGGCCCTTCTTGGCCGGGCAGGACGGCAGATGAACGAGGGAGTCGCGAGGGAAGCTGATCAGGACGGCGCCGTCCCTGTCCGGGGAGATGTGGGCGAGGATGATGGTGTCGGTCCGCTCGCCGACGAACTTGCCGTATTTGGCGTTCGAGCCGTTGCGCTGGTCGGACCCGACGATCAGGACGTTGAGCGCCTCACTGATCTTCGCCGGTCGCGGGCCGAGCTCCTGCGGGGTCACCTGCTCGTGCCGGACGTTGCCGCTCAGCTTGAAGTATCCCGAGACCACGAAGGTCGACGCGCCGACGAGCACCCCCAGCACCGCCGCGAGCACCGTCCACAGCCATGCGCGCCACTTCGGCACGATGCGAGGCGCCGCCGGAGGATCTTCTACTGGTGGCGCGGGCCGGACGTCGACGAGACCCACTCTTCATGACTCCTGAGGTTCGGACCTGGGCTTACGCCCAAATCGAGAGCCAGCGCGGCAAACCGGGGCAAGTGTAGCGACGGATTCTGAACGTTCGCTTCCAGCCGCCGAGACGTGGACCGCGAGCGGTGTTCGCGCCCCCGCTTTCCTCTTTGTAGATGCGAGTGCGGGGCGAAAAGTTGTGAAGAATGCGGAGAAATCCGGTGATCATTGTTGCGGGGACCGGGTGATCCAGGTCGCTTCCGGAGGGTCGTCCCATGCGCCGCGGGCACGGGACCGGGTGCCGGTGTCGCGGATGCTCGACCATCTTGCCCGCACTCCTCCCTGCCGCCTGTAGGACCGTCGCGGTGGGGAGGGCCGGGCCCGGTGCGGGCCCGCCGGTTCCGGAGGGCGGGGAGCCATCCCTGACTCGCATGCGAAACGGATGAGTCGGCGCTGACGCTAGCCGTCCCCGATCTCGTGATCGGCGACTTTTCGCTGCTTTGGCGAGCGGCGTGTCGTTCTCTTAACCACAGGCTCGCCACCACAGGCCCGTGACCACAGGCTCGTGACCACGCGCTCCTGATCACGGGCGGGCGCGGTGCCGTCTCGTCTTCCACAGTTCACCCACCGCCCGACTCGCGTGCACCGGGCCGTTGTTAGGCTCGGACCTCACTGTGTCCGCCCCGGGACACATCCGCCCAGCATGAGGACAGACGTACGTGGATCCGCTCTCCAACCCGATCAAGGACTATGCGTGGGGCTCCCGGACGGCCATCGCCGGCCTGACCGGCAGGGCGGCCACCGGCCCCGAGGCCGAGATGTGGCTGGGCGCGCACCCGTCCGGCCCGTCGCGCCTGGTGCGGGACGGCGCCGAGACGACCCTCGACCAGGTGATCGCCGCGGACCCCGAGGGCAGCCTGGGCGAGCCCTCCATCGAGCGGTTCGGGCGGCGCCTGCCGTACCTGATGAAGCTGATCGCGGTCGACCAGCCGCTGTCGCTCCAGGTGCACCCCACCTCCGAGCAGGCGGCCGAGGCGTTCGCGCGGGGAGACTCCAACTACTCCGACCCGTGGCACAAGCCCGAGATGATCTGCGCTCTGACGCCGTTCTCCGGTCTGGCCGGATTCCGGCCCTCCGCCCAGTCGGCGATGCTGGTCGAGCGGCTGCAGGTGGAGGCTCTTCAGCCGGTCGTGTCGCGCCTGGCGGCCGACGACGTGCTCGGCGCCCTGCGCCTGCTGCTGGAGTGGCCCGGCTCCAAGCGTGAGCTGGTCGACGCGATCGTGTGGGCGGCGGCCTCGGTCCACCAGGCCGACTACGAACTGGTCTGCCGGCTGGCCCGGCAGTATCCCGAGGATCCCGCCGTGCTGGCGCCGTTGCTGATGCACCGGCACGAGCTGGCTCCCGGCGAGGCGCTCTACCTCGGGGCCGGCGTGCTCCACTGTTATCTCGACGGCTTCGGCGTGGAGATCATGGCCGGGTCGGACAACGTCCTCAGAGCGGGTCTCACCGGCAAGCGGATCGACGTCGAGGAACTGCTGCGGATCACCGAGGCCGGGGCCCAGCCGCTCGCGGTCGTCCAGGAGGGCGACGCCTACGTGCCGCCCGCGGCCGAGTTCCTGCTGCGCAGGATCACGCCGGGAGACGGTCACGTCCTCGAGCGGGCGGTGCCCCGGATCGTGGTGTGCACCGAGGGGACCGTCGGCCTGTCCGCGCCGGACGGCACGCAGGTGAAGCTGCACCCGGGGGAGTCGGTGTTCGTCCCGGCCTCGGATGGTCCGGTCGAGTTGTCCGGCGAAGGGACAGCGTTCAGCGCCGAACCCCAGGTGTGAGGCGGCCGGCCGAGCCCCCCACCCGCCCCCTCGGTACCGGCGTCAAGCGTCGCGGACGGTAAGCATCGCGAAGATTCACGCAGGGTGATGTTTGTCCCACTCTCCGTGAGTCTGACCATGGTCCGGGGTAGGAAGTCACTCATCGTCATCCGGTGCCCGTTGGAAGGGGAGCCATGGGACGCTTGAGGGCCTTCGGCGTGGGGGTAGCGTCGCTGAGCGTCGCCGCGCTGTCCGCCGCGTGCATGTCCGGGGGGGAACAGGACGACAAGGCCGCCGCTGCTCGCGCCAAGGCGAGCAACATGGCCGCGGCGGCCTCGGAGAAGAAGGCCGAGACCGAGATCGCGGCCAAGGCGAAGGCCAACGAGCTGGGTCAGATACCCGTGATCATGTATCACCGGATCATCAAGAACCCGCCGCCCGGCGACGACCGCACGCCCGAGCAGTTCCGGGCCGAGTTGGAGCGGCTGGCCAAGGAGAACTACGTCCCGATCACCGCGGCCGAGTACGTCACCGGCAAGATCGGCATTCCGGCGGGGAAGCATCCCGTCGTGCTTACCTTCGACGACTCCTCACCGTCGCAGCTCAGCCTGGACGGCATGGGCAATCCGAAGCCCGACACCGCCGTCGGCATCCTGATGGACGTGGCGAAGAAGCATCCGGGTTTCCGGCCGGTCGCCACCTTCTACGTGATCCGTGACCTGTTCGGCATGGCGAAGCCGGAGGAGCAGACCCAGGTCCTCGAGTGGCTCAAGGACCACGGCTTCGACATCGGCAACCACACCCGCGACCACCTCAACCTGCTCGGCAAGTCCGAGAAGGAGGTCGAGGAGCAGATCGGCGCGGGGCAGAAGCTGGTCACCTCGCTGATCAAGTTCTCGCCCGTCACGCTCGCCCTGCCGTACGGCAACCAGCCGCGGGACAAGAAGTGGGCGCTGAAGGGATCGGGGGCGGGCGCGAGCTACGACTTCGGTGGTGTGTTCCTGGCCGGCTACACCCCGGCGCCCTCTCCGTACACGAAGGACTTCGACCCGGTGGGCATCCCGCGCATCCGGTCCAAGGAGAAGGTCGGCGACTGCGTGAAGTTCTGCTCCACCGCCTGGCTGGACTGGCTGAACGCCAACGCCAGCGACCGCTTCACCTCCGACGGCAACGCGAGCACCGTCGCCTTCCCGAAGTTCAAGGCGCCCTTCGTGGCGGCGCCCTTCACCAGCCGGGCCCTGCCGTACTGACCCTGCCGTACAGGCTCAGGTACTGACAGGCCGACCCGTTCCCGCCGGCACGGCGGGGGCGGGTCAGCTCGCGTGACCCGCCCTGCGGCGCCCCTCCTGGAGGAACGCCGCCAGGGCCCCGGGCTCGCCGAGGCCGGCCAGCGGGCGGGCGGCGCCGAACGGCATGTTCCAGAAGTCGCCCTCGCGGGGACGCCAGGGCCCGACGTAGGCGTAGGGCTCGTCGATCGCCGAGTCGCCGAGGGAGACGCCGTAGTTGACCTCGTCGAGGGTGATGGCGAGATCGAAGTGCTCCGGCCAGAGCACGGGTGCCATCTCCTGACCTGCCGCGGAGGCCAGACGGCGAAGCTCGATGTCTCCCTTGGCGAGGCAGTGGGCCAGGTAGGCCGCGGCGTCCGCGCTGACGTCCACGCTCTGGTCAGGACCGGCGCCCGAACCGTCGTGGTAGAGCCCCTCGGGCGCGCCGGCCTCGACGCCCGCCGCCCCCGCCAGTTCGGCGTAGGTGACCCCGTGGAGCGGCAGAACGTCGCCGGTCTCCGTGACCAGCACGTCGCCGTCGACGCGCAGGTCGGGTGTGGAGACGGTGGCGAACCCTCCGGCGACGACCCGCAGCCGGATCGTGCCGCTCGTCCGGTACTGGGGGCCGGCCATGATCAGCTCGGCGACGCCGTGCAACGCCCGCCTCGTCTGCGCGAGCCCGGCCGGCGCGCCTGTGAAACGGGTCGCGGATGGATCGTCGTCTCGCACTGTCTTCTCCCTCAGGCTCGGGCCGGACCGCGTCGTCGCGGGTCGCGACCGGGTGTTCCGATGCCCCCGGGGCCGACCGAGCACCGGAGCCCTTCTACGACTAGCCTGCGGGCATGGACGACGACGCCTCAACCCGCCACAGGGTAGCCGCCGCGGCGGAAGGCCGGATCTCGGGCGGCGCGGGCCGGTGACCACGACACCACAGTCCGGGTCCGAGCCCGGCTCCCAGGTCACGGCCGACCTGCGCGGGCTGACCCCCAGGCTCATCGGCCCGGAGATCGTCGCCGTCTTCTCGGTGTCGCTCGGCGCCAGTGCCCTGTTCGCGCTCATTCGCCTGATCGGCGCGCTGACCGCGCCCAAGGCGCTCAGCGGGCAGCAGGCCGTACTCGTCGGGTCGCTCGCGCCGGGCAGGCCGTGGCTGGACCTCACCCTCCAGGTGGCTGAGATCGCGGTCAACGTCGCCCCCGTCGGGCTGGTCGCCTATCTGCTCGCCCGGTCGGGCGAGTCCATGCGGACGATCGGCGTCGACCTGCGCGAACCTGGTCGTGACCTGCTCAGGGGTGCCGCGCTCGCGGCGGCCATCGGCGGCACCGGCCTGGCCTTCTATCTGGTGGCGTTCAATTCCGGGATCAACCTGAACGTCGTCCCCGAGTCGCTGCCCCCGCAATGGTGGCGGGTGCCGATCCTGCTCCTCGGCGCCGCCCAGAACGGCGTGCTCGAAGAGGTGCTGGTCGCCGGATACCTCCTGCACCGGCTCGACCAGCGCGGCTGGTCGCCCTGGCGCTCGGTGGCCGTCGCGTCGCTGCTGCGCGGCTCGTACCACCTCTACCAGGGCTTCGGCGGGTTCATCGGAAACGTGGCGATGGGTCTGATCTTCGGGCGGCTCTACCAGCGATGGGGACGCGCGATGCCCCTGATCGTCGCCCACACGTTGATCGACTCCGTGGCGTTCGTTGGATACGGTCTGCTCCGCGGCAAGGTCTCCTGGCTTCCCTGACGACCGGCCTGACCGGCCGGAAAACTCATGAAGTCGGCTTGCGCCAATAGGCCGACGTGAGACCATGTGGGACGTTATGCGCGCCCGGTTACCCCTTCGTCTCGCGCGATCGGCGTTCTTCGCCATCGTGTGCGTGACGCTGGCCGTCGGCGCGCACCGGCTGGGCGGCGGATCGGCCCCCTCGTTCACGACGGCGCTGGCGGCGGGAGCCGTCGTGCTGGCCGTCGCGGCGGGCCTGGCCGGACGTGAGCGGAGCGCCGCCACGATCAGCGTCCTGCTGGTCGTCGCGCAGGTCTCCCTCCACGAACTGTTCGACCGCACGGCCCCTGCGGCCGCGAGCGCGCTCCCCGCGGTCCACGCGCACGGAGGCCTCGGCGTCGACCTCGGCATGATCATCGCGCACCTCACGGCCACGCTGATCACCGGTTGGTGGCTGGCCCGCGGTGAGGTCGCGTTGTGGTCGTTGCTGCGCCGGGCGGGCGCGCGGGCCACGGGGTCGTTGCGCGTCCTGCTCGCACTCCTGACCCGGGAGCCGGCGCCGGTGCCTGCCCGGTCCTTCGGCTTTCCCTCCACCGTCTCGCGTGTCCGTCCCGGCCGGGTGCTGCTCCACGCCGTCACCCGGCGCGGACCGCCCCGTCCCGCCGTACCGCGCCTTCTCGCGCGCGCCGCCGGGACGTCGTCCGTGTGATCTCCGCGATCTCCTTGATCTGCTCCTGATCTCCGCTCAGGACGCTTCCGGTACGGCTCGCGCTGTCGCCGTTCTCGTGAACGGGTCATCGTCCTTCCCCCGTATCCAGAAGTGGAGATTCCCATGGCGTTCAACGCCGCGCTTCGCCGTGCCGGCGCCGTCACCGCCGGTGTCCTGGCCCTCACCGTCGGCCTGGCCGTACCGGCCCTCGCCCACGTCACGATCAACCCCGGCAGCGCCGTGAAGGGCAGCTGGACCAAGGTCGCCTTCCGGGTGCCGAACGAGCGTGACAACGCGTCCACCACCAAGGTGGAGGTCGACTTCCCGACCGACCACCCGCTGCCCTTCGTCTCGGTCCGGCCCGTTCCCGGGTGGGACGTCAAGGTGACCCAGGGCAAGCTGCCCAAGCCGGTCGTCAACGATGACGGGGACACGGTCACCGAGTCGGTCCTGAAGATCACCTGGAGCGGCGGTGAGATCAGCGCCGGGCAGTTCCAGGAGTTCGAGGTGTCGGTCGGCCCGCTGCCCAAGACCGTCGACGAGTTGGACTTCCCGGCCACTCAGACCTACTCCAACGGAGAGGTCGTGAAGTGGGCGGACCAGCCCAAGGCGGACGGGTCGGAGGCCGAGCACCCGGTGCCCGCGCTCAAGCTGGTCGCCGGAACCGACGACGACGCCCACGGCGCCGCGCCGTCGCCGGCGCCCACGGCCACCGTGCTCGGGGACGCCGGGCACGCGGCCGCACCGGAGGTCGCGGATTCCGACTCCACCGCCCGGGCGATCGGCGCCGTCGGCATCGCCGTCGGCCTGATCGGCACCGCTGTGGGCATCCTCGGCATGCGCCGCTCGCGTAGCTGACGCATGGCGATCGTGGCCGGTCCCGCGCCTGTACGGCCGGGGCCGGCCACGTGTGTCTCCGGGTCCGGGTGCACCACGCCAAGAACGGGACGTAGCGTATAAAATCCGTCAATATCGGACTCGATGGTGTATCTGGGGCGTCAATATCGCCGAGCCCGGGTGCGTTTCGCGGTTTGCTGACGCGAGGCGGCTCGTCGCGGCATGCACGGCCAGCCGTACCTTTGGGTTTCAGCCGGGGGATTCATGGGCGAGCCCGCGGCCGGCGTACGTGCCCGACCTCGCCCTCGACAGACTCGGGAGGGTCTGGATGCCACGCGGGCGATTACGGATCTATCTGGGGGCCGCTCCGGGCGTCGGCAAGACGTTCGCCATGCTCAGCGAGGGCCGCCGGGCGATGCAGCGCGGCCGGGACGTGGTCGTCGGCTTCGTCGAGACCCATGACCGTCCGCGTACGGCGGAGCTTCTCGTGGGGATGGAGATCATCCCGCGGCGGACCGTCCTGTATCGAGGCGGCACCTTCACCGAGCTCGACGTGGACGCGGTGATCGCCCGGCGCCCGAAGGTGGCGCTGCTCGACGAGCTCGCGCACACGAACGTCCCCGGCTCGCGCAACGCCAAGCGCTGGGAGGACATCGAGGCGATCCTCGAGGCGGGCATCGACGTCGTCTCGACGGTGAACATCCAGCACCTCGAGTCGGTCAACGACGTCGCCAGGCAGATCACCGGAGTTCCGCAGCGCGAGACCGTGCCGGACGAGGTGGTGCGGCGCGCCGACCAGGTGGAAGTCGTCGACATGTCGCCGGAGGCGCTGCGCCGCCGGATGGCGCACGGCAACATCTATCTCCCGGAGAAGGTCGACGCGGCGTTGTCGAACTACTTCCGGGTGGGCAACCTGACGGCGCTGCGCGAACTGGCCCTGCTGTGGGTCGCGGGGAAGGTCGACGAACAGCTCGATCGCTACCGGACCGAGCACGGGATCGCGGGCACGTGGGAGACGCGCGAGCGGGTGGTGGTCGCCCTGACGGGAGGCCCCGAGGGCGACACTCTGATCAGGCGAGCGGCGCGGATAGCGGCCAGGACCAAGGGCGCCGATCTGCTCGCCGTCCACGTCACGCAGGCCGACGGGCTGAGCGGCACCGACCCCGTCGGCCTCACCACGCAACGCGCGCTCGTGGAAAGCCTGGGCGGGTCCTACCATCAGGTGGTCGGAAGCGATGTCCCGCGCGCGTTGCTCGACTTCGCCCGGGGGGTCAACGCCACCCAGCTCGTGATGGGGGTCTCCCGCCGCGGCCGCCTGGCCCAGCTGGTCTCCCGGGGTGTCGGTTTCACCGTGACCACGCTGTCCGGGGCCATCGACGTGCACATGATCACGCATGACGAGGTCAGCAAGGGACGGCGTCCCGCGCCGTCGAGGGACGCGCTGACCAGAAGCAGACGGCTGGCCGGTTGGCTCCTCGCCCTGCTGGGCGTGCCCGCCCTGACCGCGGCGCTGCTTCCGCTGCGCGGTGAGCTCACCCTGCCGAGCCAGATCCTGCTCTTCCTGGTCGCCGTGGTCGGAGTGGCCCTCGTGGGCGGCATGTGGCCGGCCGTCACGGCGGCCGTCGGCGGCTTTCTGCTGCTCAACTGGTATTTCACGCCGCCACTGCACACCTGGACGGTCGCCAATCCAGAGAACCTGCTGGCCCTGATCGTGTTCGTCCTCGTGGCGGGCTCGGTGAGCTGGATCGTCGACCTCGCGGCCCGCCGTACCCGCGAGGCCGCCAGGGCGGGCGCCGACGCCGAGGTCCTGTCCGCGCTCGCCGGACACGTGCTGCGCGGTGAGGCGGCACTGCCGTCGCTGCTCGCCCGGCTCAGAGAGATCTTCGGCCTCGCCTCGGTCACGCTGCTCGAACGGCGGCCGGAGGTGGAGCCGAGCCACGGCGACAAGTCCGAGCCGAAGGCGTGGCGCATCGTCGCCACCACCGGCGGGGTGCCCTGCACCTGTCCCGGGATCGCCGACACCGAGATGCCGATCGCCGACGATCTCGTGCTGGCCCTGCGCGGCCGGCTGCTTGACGCGTCCGACCGCAGGGTCGTGGAGGCGTTCGCCGCCGAGGCGGCCGTGGTCCTGCGCCAGGAACGGCTGGAGCGGCAGGCCGAACAGGTCAGGCCGCTCGCGGAGGCCGACAAGATGCGCACCGCGCTGCTCGCGGCGGTCAGTCACGACCTCAGGACGCCGCTGGCCTCGGCGAAGGCCGCGGTGGAGAGCCTGCGCAACACCGACATCCAATGGTCGGCGCACGACCGTGCAGAACTGCTCGCCACGGCCGAGGAGTCCCTGGTCAAGCTCAACCGGCTCGTGGTGAACCTGCTCGACATGAGCCGCCTGCAGGCCGGAGTGCTGGGCGTTTCGTCGGAACTGGTGGCGCTCGAGGAGGTCGTCCCCCGGGCCGTCGACGATCTCGGCCACCTGAGCGGACGGGTCAAGGCCGAGATCCCGCCGGACTTCCCTGAGGTGATCGCCGACCCCGCGCTGCTCGAGCGGATCCTCGTCAACGTCGTCTCCAACGCGGTCCGCTACAGCCCCGAGGGCGAGCGGACCCTGGTCACCGCGAGCTGGCACGGCGAGCAGGTCCAGGTCCGGGTCATGGACCGGGGGCCCGGTATCCCGCCCGAGGACCACGATCGGGTGTTCATGCCGTTCCAGCGGCTCGGCGATCGGGACAATCACACCGGCGTCGGGCTCGGGCTGGCGCTGTCACGCGGTCTGGCGGAGGCCATGGGGGGCACCCTGCTGCCCGAGGAGACTCCCGGAGGCGGCACCACCATGATCCTCACGCTGCCGATCTGGTCGGGGGCGAAAGCCGTACAGAAGACGGTCGAGGCTGCGCCGGCCATCGAGGAAAGCTGAATTGATTTATCCCTAATTATGCTCTTGCTGCCAAATATTTAGGGGTAAGTCGTTTGCAGGGTGCTAAATGAATGGGTCTGGCGCGCCTGGTTGCGATTGCGGTCGATCTCGGTGCATGGTTGACGTGCCGCCGCCAATCGCCTGCACGATTGGATGAGCGACACGTCCGGATCCCCCCGGCAAACCGCCTCCGCGGGATGACTTGCGTGGGGCTCCACATTGAGGCATTTATCAGTGCGCGCGTCGTATCAACAGGCGTTCATACTCAGAGTCATGGACCCCGTCTTATCGGGTGTGAATCTCGCACCCGCCATTTCCGATCCGGCGCTGCGCCGGCTCGCCGTTCCACCGAGAAGATCGTGGCCGGAGGACCGCCGCAGGCGGCCTGCCGCCCGTCGGCGGGCGCGACGTCCATCCGCCGCCCGGCCCGGTGCGTCCGGGCCCACGTGGCGGGGCACCCGACCGGCGTACGGAACCGGTTCGAGCGGAGCCGGGGGTGTCCGGCCCGGGGGTGAGTGGGGGACCCCGCCCGCGTCCCCGGTCCTGAGGATCCCGCCCACGCCGATCGGCTCCCGGCCGTCGGCGCCGGTCGACCCGATGACCGTGCCGCCGACGCCAGTCCAGGCCGTCCAGGCTATCCAGCCTGCCCGGACCGTCCAGGCTGTCCAGGCTGTCCGGACCGTCCAGGTTGTCCGGCCCATGCGGTCCGTACGATCCGAGCGGCCCGGCCGGCCCGTGTGGCCCGTGCAGTACATGCGGTTCCTGGCCGTGGCGGCGATCCTGCTGCTGCCGCCGGTGTGGCTGCTGATCCTGCGGCGGGCCGCACGACGACCCCCGCCGCCACACCGGTCCCTGCGTCGGCCACCGCACTGGCCCCCGCATCGGCCGGTGTGCGCGTGGCCGCGACGGGAGCCATGCCGCTCTCAGCGGACCTCGGCGGCGGTCACGCCCCGGCGTCCGGCGAGGGCGGTGGGCGAGGGCGGTGGCACGACCGTCGTCGAGTGCCCCCTGGCGGTCTTATTACCAGGGTCTCCGCGCCCGGTGGCCGGCTCTCCGGCCACGGTGCACCGCACACCCGGGCGCCTACGCGGCCGGAGCGGGCGCGGAGACCTCTTTCCCGCTCTCCCTGCGGCCCTCCGGACCTCGGCGCGTCACGCCAGGCAGCGCAGCGCGCTGCGCACCCGCGGATCGAGCGGGTGATCGTCCGGCAGCCTGCCCACGGTGGCCTCGACGAACTCCTCCGGCTCCAGCCGGGTGCTCATGCTGTCGATCCGGACCGAGACCCGTCCCGGTCCGGTCTCGACGCGGGCGCCGGACCCGGCCTCGTCGAGCACGAACCCGGCGAACCGCGTCCGCCAGTCCAGCCGGGGTCCGGCCTCCGCGCCGGTGACGGGCACGCCGATGTCGTCGGCGTGCGTCGCGTACTCCGAGGCGTAGTGGAAGGTCTGCAGGCCGACGGGGTAGGGGCCGACGGAGGTCGCGATCATGGCGTCGCGACCGAGGGCACGCATCCGGCGGCGGGTCTCACCGTTCTTGGTGCGCCACTCCCGCAGCACCTCCGCCACCGGCACCTCGTGCCGCCGCCGCACGCACCACTCGTTGAAGGCGTCGAAGCCCCGCCCCACCTGTTCCCGGCCGAGCATCTCGAAGAATCCGGCGATGTCCTCGTCGAGGCAGGCCTGGTTGTAGAGCTCCTCGCCCGCGAGGTGACCGAGAACGTCGCGGACGTTCCACCCCGCACACCGCGACGCCCGCTCCCAGCCCTGCTCGTCGAGGGACGAGAAGAACCGGTCCAGCCGTCGCGCCTCATCATCGAAGATCTCGAACGGGTCGAGATCCGCGAGCTGATCCGATTCTGTGGTCATGCCTCAGCGTTACCCCCGTACGACGAGGTCTCACCAGGCACGGCCCGCGCGAACGCTATCTGTGGCGGCCGCGCGGCCGCATCGGCGTCACGGGCAGGGCGGGGGCGGGCAGCGAAGCGCCGTCGAAGCCGTCGACCGTGCCGAAGGCGGTGCCCGTCGTCCACTCCTCGCGGTAGCCGGCGATCTCCTCGTGAGTCCGGCCGACGAAGTTCCACCACATGATGATCTCCTCCTCGAACGGCTCGCCTCCGAGGAGCAGCAGGCGTGACGGACGGCGGGCGCGCAGCGTGAGATGGTCCCGGCCGGAGCCGAGATAGAGCAGGGGGCCGGGTTCGAGCACGACGCCCTCGCCGCCGTCCGTCTCCGCCGCCGCACCCTTCTCCTTGTCCGTTTCCGTCTCCTGTTCCGTTTCCGCGTCCAGGACGTCGACGGCCCCGGTCAGCCCCAGCAGCGCGTGCTCGAAGTCGGGGCGCAGTGGAACAGTGATCTCGGCTCCGCCGTCCAGGCTGATCTCGGCGCCGACCAGCGGGGTGTAGATCCGGGCCGGAGACGTCGCGCCGCCCAGCTCACCGAGGATGACCGTCACGCTCGCGCCGGGGACGCCGAGCTCGGGAAGGGCCTGATGGTGCTCGAAGTGAGGGGCGACCTTCCGCTGGGATTCGGGAAGGGCGATCCACAGCTGGATCCCGTGCAGAACCGTCTCACTCAGCGACTCCTCCGAGTGGGAGATCGCCCTGCCCGCCGTCATGAGGTTGAGCTGGCCGGGCTTGATGAGTTGCTCGCTGCCGACGCTGTCCCGGTGCAGGATCTCGCCCTGGACCAGCCAGCTGACGGTCTGCAGTCCGGTGTGCGGATGCGGGGGAAGGCGCATGACGGCCGTCTCCGGCCCGTAGTAGTCGATGAAGCACCAGGCCCCGACCATCCGGCGATCGCGGTTCGGCAGGGTCCTTGTCACCTTCATGCCCCGCGGGCCGCCGAGCACGACGTCGCGTCCGGTGAGGAACTCCGCGGCCGGGCCCTCCGGCGCCGTCCCGACGGAAACCGTCGCCTGCGGGTCCTGTTCCAGGTTGCTCATGCCCAAAATGTACGACCTTGGCTGCGCCACCGCCCGAGCGGACCGGCTCGTACCCCGGCTGTTCATGAACATCTCGCGAGGGGGCCGCGGGGGTGGGAAGGAACCGGCATGCGGGTGGCGTCAGACTGGCACCCTACGACTGCACTGATACGACGGCCCTGATACGACGGCACTGAGAGTGGAGAGACGACCATGCCCGATGTCTTCGATGTGATCGTGATCGGCGCGGGACCGGCGGGAGAGGTCGCGGCGGGGCGGATCGCCGCCGCCGGGTTGAGCGTCGCGGTCATCGAGAAGGAGCTGGCCGGAGGAGAGTGCTCGTACTGGGCCTGCATCCCCAGCAAGGCGCTGCTCCGCCCGCTGGACCTCGCGGGAGAGGTCACGAGGGTACCCGGGCTCGCGCTCGGCGAACTCGCCGTCGACAAGGTGCTGGCCAGGCGTGACGAGATGGTCTCCGGCTACGACGACGCCGGCCAGGTCGGGTGGATCGAGTCCGCGGGGGCGGTGCTTCTCCGCGGGAAGGGGCGCCTCAAGGGACCTCGCGAGGTGGAGGTGCTGCCGGGCGACGGATCCCCTCCCGGGACCTCTCAGACGCTGACCGCACGCCACGCCGTCGTGCTGGCCACCGGCAGCGGCCCGGTGATCCCGCCGATCCCCGGGCTGGCCGAGGCGGAGCCGTGGACCAACCGGGAGGCCACCGGGGTGCGTGCCGTACCCCGGAGACTGCTGGTCATCGGTGGTGGCGTGGTGGCGTGCGAGATGGCCCAGGCCCTGCACGGGCTGGGGGCGGAGGAGACCACCCTCGTCGTGCGGGGCGACGGTCTCCTGGAGCGGGTCGAGCCCTACGCGGGCGAGATGGTGGCGCGATCCCTGGCCGACCAGGGCGTCCGGATTCTGCCGCGGGAGACCGTCGAGCGGGTGGAGCGGCCGGTTCCCGGAGGGGAGATCACCGCGTATTTGGGGGGCGGCGAGACCCTGCAAGTGGATGAGATCCTCGTGGCCACCGGCCGCCGCGCCGCCACGGCGGATGTCGGCCTGTCCGCGGTCGGCCTGGACGATCATCACCCGGTGGGCGTCGACGACAGCATGCGGGCGACAGGAGTCGAAGAGGGCTGGCTGTACGCGATCGGCGACGTGAACGGCATCAGCCTGCTCACCCATATGGGGAAATATCAGGCACGAGTGTGTGCCGACGTGATCGTCGCCCGCGCCAAGGGCGCCCCGGACGATCTCCCCGGCATGCGTGACCGGGCCGACTCGATCGGCTCGCCTCAGGTCATCTTCACCGACCCGCAGGTGTGCGCGGTGGGCCGCAGCGAGGCCCAGGCGCGCGCCGAGGGGTTCGACGTCCGTACGGTCGAATACGAGATGGGCAACGTGGCGGGCGGCTCCCTGATGGGCGTCGGCTACCGCGGGAGGGCCAAGGCCGTGGTGGACGAGCGCCGCCGCGTGTTGCTCGGGGTGACGTTCGTGGCCCCCGGGGCGTCCGAGTTGCTGCACTCGGCGACGGTCGCCGTCACCGTCGGCGTCTCCCTGGACGACCTCTGGCACGCGGTCCCGGCGTTCCCCACCGTGAGCGAGGTGTGGCTGCGCCTGCTGGAGACGTACGGCATGTGACCGCCTCCTGTCTCCCTGACTCCCCGTTCACGGTTGGGTGATCACGGCGGGGTGGCGCGGGTCCTCCATCCGGATCACCACGTCGGCCGTCCGTGAGGGCTCGATCTCCCGCTCGTACCGGTCGTAGGCGGGCAACGTCCACTGCTCCTCCACGGCCGTGCGGCGGGTGAGGGCCGCCGGAGACAACGACAGGTGAACGGTCAGGTCGAAGGGCAGCCCGTGGGCGAGCAGGAGCGGGCCGTCCACCAGGGCGACGCCGCCCGGCGGCAGCGTCACGTAGGGGGCGCGGGTGGCCCGATCCCTGGCGCTGTCCCACAACGCCGGAAGGACCTTGCCCGTACGGCCGGGCTCGAGCGGCCCGAGGACCTCCCGGGTCAGTCCCGTGGTGTCCAGCCATTCGGCGTAGAAGACGTCGGGATCCGTACGGCCGAACTCGAACCGGAGGGAGGCCGGGCGCAGGAAGTCGGCGGCGGACACCCGAAGGACCTCGCGCCCCCGCACGCGCAGCGGAGTGACGAGTTCGTCGGCCAGCCGTCCCGGCGCGGTGGGCGGCGCGCCGTCGACGGCTACCCGCAGCCACGAGTCCCGGGGCTCGGACGCGATGCGGTCGGCGAGTTCCTCCACGAGGAGCGACGGGGAGACGGGGCGGGCGCGCACAGGTCCATCATCCCGGTCCCCGCCGGGAAGCCGGATCCGGACAGGCCTCCCGAAGCGGAAACCCGGGTGTGGAGCGGGCACGGCGGTGCCGTGATCTTTGGTGTCGCGACGTGCGCGGGCCGTGTGGCGCCGTGACCAGCGTGGACCTTGGGTGCCGTGACCCGTGGGCTGTCGAGTGTCGTGACCCGCGGGTTGTGGGATGCCGTGGGCCGCGGGCCTTGGGGTGTGGTGACCTGCGGGCCTTGGGGTGTGGTGACCCGCGCGGCCGCGCCATTACCCCCCTTGGGATGGGCGCTGACCTGCGAGGGTGGGACAATTCACGATATGGGCGAGAGGGAGCGTCGCCCGGTGCGGCTGGGCGAACCGGTGACGGAGCCACGGACGCGCTTCGACACCGTGCGGGTCTCCCGCGACCGTGTGAACGCGCTGCTTGAGGCTCTCCTCGCCGTCGGCGGCGATCTCGATCCCGAGACGGTGACCTGCCGGATCGTGCGAGCAGCCACCTCCCTGGTCGACGCGCGCCGCGGAGCTCTGATCAAGGCCCACGGCGCCCAATTCGATGTCGCCGAGGTCGGCGGCGTCGAGCCGCCGCGTGTCCTCACCGAGGACCACAGGCCGGTACGGCTGCCGCGCAGCGGTTCTGATCAGGCATTTCTGGGTGTGCCCGTCCTGGTCCGTGGTGAGGCCGTCGGCCATCTGTGTCTGGTCGAGAAGCTCGACGGCGGCGACTTCGACGAGCAGGACGAGGCCATGGTGACCACCTTGGCCGGGGCCGCGGGGGCCGCGATCGAGAACGCCCGGCTGTACGAGGAGAGCCGACGCAGGGAGCTCTGGCTTGAGGCGTCGTCGCAGGTCACGACCGATCTGCTGTGTGGGGTCTCCTCCGACGACGTGCTCGCCCTCATGGCCCGCCGGGCCAGGGAGATGACGGGCGGCGACGTGTCGGCCGTCCTCCTGCCGGGAGAGGATCGCACCACGTTGCGGGTCGTCGTCGCGGACGGCCCGGAGGCCCTGCGCATCGCGCGGTCGGAGGTCCCGGTGGCGGGGTCGCTCGGCGGGAGGGCGTTCACGCTCGGCAGGCCCGTCATGGTGGACGACTTCGCCGAGGCGGGCATGCCGGCCGTGGTCGCGGGGCGGATGCCCGCGGGACCGGTCGTCGCGGTTCCGATCGGTAAGGCCGAAGCCGTCCGCGGGGTTCTCTCGGTGTGCAAGCGGAGGGGCGCCGCCTCGTTCACCGCGGCGGAATCACGGATGCTGCACGCCTTCGCGGGGCATGCGGCGATCGCGCTCGAATTGGCGGAGTCCCGGCGGGACGCGGAGCGGTTGCGGCTGCTCGAGGACCGCGACCGGATCGCCAAGGACCTTCATGACGTGGTGATCCAGCGGCTGTTCGCCGTCGCCATGATGTTGACGAGCACTGTGCGGATGATGGAGCGGCCGGAAGGGGCCGGCCGCATCCGCCACGCCATCGACGAGCTGGACGAGACGATCCGGCACATCCGCTCGACGGTCTTCGCGTTGCAGGCGCCGAGCGAATCGGGGGAGATCGGGTTCCGAGGCCAGATCGTCGGTCTCGTGGCCGACGCCGGGACGCGGCTCGGCTTCATGCCGGGTCTGCGGATGGACGGCCCACTGGACAACCAGGTATCCGCTGAGCTGGCGGAACAGGCGGCGGCTGTGTTGCGGGAGGCGCTGTCCAACATCGTCCGACATGCCAAGGCGTCCCGCGCCGACGTGTGTGTCGA
>NZ_BONV01000019.1 GCF_016862895.1 Planotetraspora kaengkrachanensis
CCCCACAAAATTCGGAATCGCGTGTGCACCGACGCCTTGCGCCGTCCCGCACGCCGCCACTGCGAACAGGCCTGCGCCTGGCAGTCGCTCAGAGCGTCCCCCAGCGCACCCCGCCCCGCCCGTGATCTTGCGTGCCGGCCCCGGCGGGAGCGGCGTCGACGTACCTGAGGATCTTCGGTCAGGTGTCCGGCGGCGCTCTCCGGGGTACGCCCTTCCCCGGCTCATACTCACTCGCGACATTCTCAAGCCAAATTCAATTAAATGCCTGGGCGTGTCGGCGGGGTGCCCCAGACCCGTCGGTTAGCGTCCCACGTATCGGGACAAGCCCGGAAAAGGACAAGCCGGAAAAGGACATGCCGATGGGGGCAGTGCGCAAGGTGGCGAGCTACCTTGGCCTGGGCAGTGCTGAGCAGTACAACGAGGCCTACGGTGGCGACGAAGACTATGGGGATGATGACTGGATGCCGGCGTCCGAGCGGGCCGCTAAGCGTTGGCAGCCGACCGGTGAGCCGGCGCGCATCGTCATGGTGCGTCCGCAGAAGTACGATGACGCGCTGACCATGGGTCGTCATTTCCGTGAGGGACACACCGTCGTGATGGACGTGGCGAGCATGTCGACCGCGGAGGCGACCCGGATGGTGGATTTCGCCGCCGGCCTGGCCTACGGCTGTGAGGGTCGGATCGAGCGCATCGCCGACAAGGTCTTCTTGCTGACCCCGGCCAATGTCGAGGTCTCCACGGCCTGACGCTGCGGGGCTCCACGGCGGGCCATGCCCTGAGCGGCGGGCCTTCGTCCGAGCGGCAGTCCGATGTCCTGAGGACTCCTGAAAGCCGACTTCTGCACGGCCGGGTTCCACCCGGTCCCAGGGGTCGGCTTCACGGTCTTCTAGGACGGATGACCGGAGCCCGTAGATCCTGGAGCCTTCTGACCGAAGCGGCACCGAGACCACCATGGCGGAACGGCCCTGAGCCACCGCGGCTCGTCGCTTCGCATAAGCCGCTTCACACAACCCGTTCAGCGGGCTCCGCGACAGCTCAGGCGGCGCGGGGGCCGCGGCGGAGCACGCGGCAGAGCTCGGTCAGGTCCTCGGTGGCGGTCTCCGCGCGGGCGGTGGCCTCCTTGCCGTATTCGCGCAGGGTCCGAACCCCACGTTCCGCGGCGTCGGACAACTCGCCGACCCTGGCCTGGACACGGCGGAGGTCGGCCTGCTCCCGTACCCTGTGCCGCCAGATGAGGTATCCACTCCAGGCGCCGAGAGCGGCCCCGGCGAGCGTGAGCAGGAACGAGACGACGAATCCGACGGCGAACACCGCCACCGCCACGACGCCGACCAGATAGCCGGGCCACGGTGTCGATGCGCGGGGCACGCAATCGGTCACGATCCGCTCCTCCGCGGAGGCCATCGACAACTGGTCGGGCCCTTCGACGCGGAGTGTGATCGGATAACCCAGGATGGGGACGGTCACCGAGCCGGGTGGGGGCGTCTGAATGGTCTCGACGAGCGACTCGCCCGCGGCCTTCACGGCGGGAGCCGCCACGTGGAGGGCGAGCGCCGCGAGATGCGGGTCGGCCCCCGGCCGTACGTCGTGAAGCAGGTGACCGCTGAGTGAACTCAACGGCCCGTCCGTGCTCTCCTGGCCGGCCAGGGCCCTGAGGACGGCGAGCGGCTCGTCGTCCGTCCAGACCGTGCCGGAGACGACCTTGGACACCTCGGCGGGGCGGGGCGCGGAGGTGATCTCGGTACAGCGCTCGCGCAGCCGGCGGAGCCGCGCAACGGCCTGAGCCGAGACGGCGATCTCGGGAACGGCGGCGAGTTCAGGGAATCCGTCGAGGGACGTCGGCACCACGGGCGTCGGCTCGTCGGGAACGAGGGCCTTGAGCCACAGCTCGTCCTCCGGCGGGACGATGACGGCGTCGAGCTTCCGCAGCACGAAGATCTTCCCCACCGGGCCGTAGGCGCCGCGCGCCGCGGCCAGCCACAGAGCCCGCTGACCGGAGGTCACCGGCCGTTCGTTCGAGAGCTCGCCGAAGGCCGTGCCGAGCCATGACGCGTGAATCCGGTCGCCGAGGCCGCATACGGCGAGAGCCAGGCAGAGGAACAGGGATGTGCGCTGCTCGTCGAGCTCGGTGGCCAGCGAGAGGGGCTCCAGCGCGTCCTGCCCGGCCATGATGAGCCCGAGTGCCTCCACGGCCGGCGCGAGCCAGTAGCTGGGCACGTCGGTGACGCCTGGCGGCAGGCTCGGCGCGCTCCCGTCGGCGGCCAGGCTGACGAGAAGCGCCTCCGCGTAACGGTGCAGCTCCGTCGCGTCGGCCTTACTTCCAGGGTCCGGACTCGTGGTCAGGTCCATGCTCACGCGTACGCTCCCCGAGGGATTGGCTGGCACTCCCTTGACCCGCGCCAGACTAGACGCCTGGCCGGGTGGGAGGGGTTGAGGCGCGCCGGACGGTGAACGGGAGTTGACCTGATAAGGCACCCCGTTCACCGACCACCGGTCACATGCGCTCGGGGACCTCGATGCCGAGCAGGTCGAGACCCTGGACCAGCACGCGCAGCGTCAGAGCCGACAGGGCGAGACGCGACGCCCGGACCGGCTCCTCGGCCTTGAGCACCGGGCAGCTCTCGTAGAACGACGTGAACGCCTGCGCCAGGTCGAAGAGGTAGTTGCAGAGCCGGTGCGGTTCGGAGGCCTCGGTCACCGTCTCGACGATCGCGCCGAACCCGAGGAGTTGCAGCGCGAGAGCACGCTCCGACGGTTCGCCCAGAACGATGGGGCCGGGGAATCCGGCGGGGTCGAGCTCGCCCCGGCGGAAGATCGACCGGATCCTGGCCGTGGCGTACTGCAGGTAGGGGCCGGTGTTGCCGGTGAGGGCGAGCATGCGGTCGAAGTCGAAGACGTACTCGCTGTCGTGGCTGACCGACAGGTCGGCGTACTTCACGCCGCCGATGCCGACCTTGCGAGCGATCTCCTTGCGCAGGGCCGGGTCGTCGTAGCGCTCGGCGATGACCGTCTCGGCCCGGCCGACCGCCTCGTCGAGCAGCTCGGTCAGCTTGACCGAGGCGCCGCTCCGCGTCTTGAACATCTTGCCGTCGGCGCCCAGGACGCTGCCGATCTGGACGTGTTCGGCCTTCACGTCGTCGTGCAGCCACCCCGCCATGCGGGCCGCGGCGAAGACCATCTGGAAGTGGAGCGACTGGGTGGCGCCCACGACGTAGAGGATCCGGTCCGACTTGAGGTCGCGCACCCGGTACCGGATCGCGGCCAGGTCGGTGGTGGCGTAGCCGTACCCGCCGTCGCTCTTGCGGATGATGAGCGGGAGCGGTGTGCCGTCCCGGCCGGTGAAGCCGGGCGGGAAGACGCACAGCGCGCCTTCGCTGATCTGGGCCACGCCCGAGGACTCGAGCTCGTCGCAGACGTCGGCGAGCATCGTGTTGTACATGCTCTCGCCCGCGATGTGGTCGTCGGTGAGCGTGACGCCGAGCACGTTGTAGACGTGGTTGAAGTAGCGCTTGGTGTATTCGATGAACTCCCGCCACAGCCGCAGGGTGGCCGGATCGCCGCCCTGGAGCAGCGGAACCCGGCTGCGCGAGCGCTCCTCGAACGTGCGGTCGTCGTCGAACTTGTGCCGGGCCTCCTGGTAGAAGGCGTTGCCGTCGCCGGCGGCGAGCCTCGCGAGCGCCTCGCCCTCGCCGATGTCGATCAGGTGCTCGATCAACATGCCGAACGGCGTGCCCCAGTCACCGAGATGGTTCTGCCGGGTGACGTCATGGCCGACATGCTCGTGGAGCCGGGCCAGAGTGTCACCGACGATCGTGGTCCGCAGATGCCCGACGTGCATCTCCTTGGCGGCGTTGGGCGCCGAGTAGTCGATCACGATGCTCTTCGGCGCGGACTGCGGCACGCCCAGCCGGTCGTCGGCCAACTGCCGTACGGCCTGGGTGGCGATCCAGTCGTCGCTCAGGGTCATGTTGAGGAACCCGGGCCCGCTGATCTCGACCGTGACGTCGGTGAGGTCCATGGCGTCGGCCACGGCCTGGGCGACCTCCCGCGGCGCCCGTCGGAGCCGCTTGGCCAGGCTCAGCGCGACGTTCGCCTGGTAGTCGGCGAACTGTGAGGGCCTGATCAGCGGATCTTCTGAGGCGTAGTCCTGGCCGAAGGCCGTGCCCAGCGCCTGCTGGACCCGCCCGGCGAGGACGATCTGCGGGTCGGTCATGCACAAAGCTTAGTGGTGGTGGTATGCGAGAACGCGAATGCTTATCGGCGGCGGTGCGACTTGTTCGCCGAGGCGATGCGCTCCCCGATGCGGGCGACGATCCCCTGTGCGGACAGATGCGCCGCCAGCTCACAGGCCGCCGCGATCCCCTTGGCTCTGGACGATCCGTGGGCGATCACCACGGTCCCGTTCAGCCCCAGCAGTACGGCGCCGCCATGCGCCTCGGGGTCGAGCCGCGCCGCCAGCTCTCTCAGCTTCGCCCGCTGGAGCAGGCCGCCGATCTTGGCCACGCGGCTCTCGTTGATCGTCTCCCTGAGCTGGCCGAAGGCGTAGCGGACGCTGCCCTCCAACGCCTTCAGGGTGACGTTGCCGGTGAACCCGTCGGTCACGACGACGTCGACCTTCCCGGTGAGCAGGTCGTCGCCTTCGATGTTGCCGGTGAAGTCGATGCCCGAGGTGCCCGAGAGCAGCTCGTGTGCCCGCTTGACCAGCTTGCTGCCCTTCTCGGGTTCCGCGCCGATGGTGAGCAGGCCCACCCGCGGCCGGACGAGGCCGAGCGCGGTCTCGGCATAGGCCACGCCGAGATGGGCGAACTGCACGAGCATCTCCGGCTTGGCGTCGGCGTTGGCGCCGGCGTCCAGCAGCACGGTCGGGTACGGCCTGGTGGGCAGCGGCACGGTGATCGCGGGCCGCATCACACCCGGCAGCCCGCGCAGGCGCAACCGGCCCGTCGCGACCACCCCGGCGGTCGAACCCGCGGACACCACGGCGGACGCGTCGCCACGCCGTACGAGATGGCAGGCGATGGCGATGCTGGAGCGCGGGCGGCGCAGGCTCGCCAGCGCACCCTCGTCCATCGCGAGCGCCTCCTCGGCCCGGACGAGCGGGATCTCGGAGACGGCGTCGTGTGCGGCGAGAAGCGGATGGAGGGCCCGCGGCTGGCCGACGAGCACGACGGGCACGCCACGCTCACGCACGGCCTGCACGGCTCCCGCGACGATCTCGTCCGGCGCGTTGTCGCCGCCCATGGCGTCGAGGGCCACGGGCAGGGCGCGGCTACGGGGCGAATGGGGCGTGACGCCGTTCACCCTGGTCACTTCACCCGCATCTGGAACATGCCCGAATGGTAGGCCCTCAGGGTGACGGCTTCCTGTACACCACGATCTTGCCGAATGTCGCGCGTCCCGTGACCCGGATCAGCGGGCCGTCGCCGTCCTTGCCGGCGGTGACCGCCCGCTTGGAGAAAACGGCGAGCCCCTCGTCGATGACGTGGGCCTCGTGGGGCACGGTCACGATCAGCTTGCCGCAGAACGAGTTGAGCTCGAGGGTGACCTCCCGGCCTGGGATGACGGCGTCGGAGAGATCGACGATCAGGGCGCCGAAGGTCGAACGGAGCTCGGTGTGGCGTCCGGCGACCCAGCGGCCACGCCGGATGACCTTGCTGAAGACCGCCGCGATCTTCTGCCGCTCGGCCACGGCGCCGGCGGAGGGAGCACCGGTGGACGGAAGGTCGGTGGTGAGGGGAACGAGGTCGCCGACCGTGACGGCCGCGTAGGCGGCGTCGAGCCGGTCGGCGTGTTCCGTCGTGGTGAGGCGACCGGTGGCCAGTGCCTCCCCGAGGATGCCCGCGACCCGATCGCGGTCCGCGTCGGAGGCGCGCTGAGCGGGGTCGTCGCCCGCGAACGGAGTCAAAGAAGTCACGGATTCAGCGTAGCTCTAAACGAGATATGTCGCGATAATCCGGAACTCTTCACTGTGAGTTTTCAAAGGAGTGGAACCAACTGTGGGCGGGTCGCGTCCGAATAGGTGAGGAACCACCGACGCGTGGCGAGGGCGGTTGGTTTACCGGAGGTCCTGAAATCTACCAAGAAAGGAAGGTCGAGTGATCTCTTCCCAGGGCACGCGCGGCTTCCGGGCCTATACGGCCAAGCATCTCGATGAGTTGCTCGGCCGCGCAGGCTTCGACGGAGATACGAGGCTGCGAGTACGCGCCGTGGCGACGGTGCTGCCGTTCCGGACGAACGCGTACGTCGTGGACGAGCTGATCGATTGGTCGGCGGTCCCCGATGACCCGATTTATCGCCTGGTCTTTCCCCAGGAGGACATGCTGCCGGAGGCCGACGTCTCGCGGCTGGCCGGCCTTCTGCGGGAGGGAGCACCCGCGGCGCAGCTCAACGCCGCCGCCAACGAGATCCGCATGCGGCTCAATCCCCATCCCGCAGGGCAACTGGAGCTCAACGTCCCCCGCGTCGGCCTGGAGACCATGCAGGGGATGCAGCACAAATATCCAGAGACCGTGCTCTTCTTCCCCAAGCAAGGGCAGACGTGCCACGCCTACTGCACCTACTGCTTCCGGTGGGCGCAGTTCATCGGCGAGCCCGACCTCAAGATGGCCTCCGACGACGTCGGGAGCCTGATCTCCTACATCGGCGCACACCCGGAGATCACCAGCGTGCTGCTCACCGGAGGTGATCCGATGATCATGGGAGAGCCCGTGCTCCGCCGCTACGTGGAGCCGCTCCTGCGGGTGGAGCAGATCGAGTCGATCCGCATCGGCACGAAGTCCCTGGCGTACTGGCCGGCCAGGTTCGTCACCGACCCCGACGCCGACGCGACCCTCGAACTGTTCGCCGAGGTGGTGAAGTCGGGCAAGAACCTCGCCTTCATGGCGCACTTCTCGCACCCCCGCGAGTTGGAGTCGCCGGTCGTGGAGGAGGCGATCCGCCGAATCAGGGACACCGGGGCCGTGATCCGGACGCAGGCGCCGATCATCCGGTCGATCAACGACTCCGCGGAGACCTGGGCGGGGATGTGGCGGCGCCAGAGCACGCTCGGCATGATCCCCTACTACATGTTCGTCGAGCGCGACACCGGCCCCCAGGACTACTTCGCCGTTCCCCTCGTGGACGCCTACGAGATCTTCCGCGACGCCTACTCCCAGGTCTCCGGCGTCTGCCGTACGGTCCGGGGACCGTCGATGTCCGCGACCCCCGGCAAGGTCTGCGTCGACGGCGTGACCGAGATCGCCGGACAGCGGGTGATCATGCTCCACTTCATCCAGGCCCGCGACCCCCAACTTGTCGGGCGGCCGTTCTTCGCCCGATACGACCCCGAGGCCGTCTGGCTCTCGGATCTCCGGCCGGCCTTCGCCGACCGTTTCCCCTTCGAACAGGGCCTCGAGGCGACGTCTCTTGCCCGCCTGAGCGCCTGACACCACGCGCGTTAATAAAAGTGACCGGAAAAATCTGTCCCCGGCCTGGGCGGCATGTTTACCGTGCCTTTCTCCCGGGCCGGGGTTGGCCTGACCCTAGCGCCAACGGTCACCTGCCTATATCCGGACTTTTCTGGCCTTGTCCCTGGTCAGAGGCCCTTAGACAGGGGGCATTCCCGCAGTGCGCGGGGTGATAGAAATGCCGTCGTCTTGGTCGGCAAGCACGCCGACGCACGGGGGTTCTTGGGTTCGTCATTCCCACTCTCGTGAAAAGGGATATGAACCGGGGGCAAGTAATGAAACGAGTCGTTAGGACAGCCGTAGTCGCATTCACGGTCGGCGTCGCCGGTCTGATGGCCGCGCCGGCACAGGCCGACGTCTGCAACAACGTCTGCACCTCGCGGATCACCGCGGTGGCGAACCTCCTGGCCGACCTCCAGAGCCACGCGGTCGTCGCGGCCACCGCGGGAGCCAGCGCACAGGTCAACGCCGTGGCGACCCTGAGCGCCAACGTCGTCGCCGATCTCCAGGCGGACCTCGTCGCGGTCGCCAACCTGGCGGGCACCACCACCGCCGGCCTCAACGCCCAGGCGAACGCCCAGATCGCGGCGGCAGCCAACCTGGCGGCCGACATCTCGGCCAACATCACCGCCAACCTCACGGCCAACGTCGTCGCGAACCTGCAGGCCCACCTCACGGCCGTGATCGACGCGACCGCGAACGTCACGGCCAACCTCGACGCCGCCGTGCTGGCCAACGTCAACGCCGGTGCGGTGGTGGTCGCGGAGGCGGGCAGGCCGGCTCTCGCCGCCACGGGGCAGGCTCCGGCCGTCGCCGCGGGCGCCGCTCCGACCGTCGCCGCCACGGTGGGCGCGGCGGCCAACCTGGGGCTCGTCGCCAACCTCACGGCCCTCCTCGACCTCGACGCCGCGGTCGGGGTCGCCGGAACGGCTTCCGGCGGGCTTCTCGCGCTGATCCCGTGCGACACGCCGGCCACGGCCGCTCAGGTCGCGGCGACGGCCACGGCCCGGACGACCGCGACCACGGTGCAGCGGGGCGCCGGCACCACGGTCACGCACGTCAACAACCAGACGCTGGTCCCCGCCGGCCAGACCGCCGCGACCGCCGGCACGTCCCTCGTCACGTCCACGGCCACCACGGCGGACGCGACCGGAGCCACCGCGGTGACGGGCATCCCCCGCACCGTCAAGGGGACGCTGCCGAAGCACAAGAACGGGTACGTCCGCGGCAACGGCAACTGACCGTCGGCTACCACACGAAAATCGAACGGCCGGTGTCCCCCGAGGGGGCACCGGCCGTTTCGTTGTCGTCGAGGGGTCAGTTGACGGGGGCGCGCACGCATGTGCGCCGGGCGATCTGCGCCTGTAGCCGCGCCATCTGCCAGTGCAGATCGATCAGCTGCTCGACGAGCAGGCCCGCCGGCAACTCCATGGGATCCTCGGCGGCCAAGTGGTCGATCGCCATCGCCAGGTCGCTCATGCCACCCCTTCCCTCAGATCGAATCTCCGTTCGAATCATAATGGAACAGGGGGCTCAATGGCATCAGGTTCCGTACACCGGTGCGATGTAGCCGCGCGCGAGCGTGTTGGCGGTGATGTTGAAGCCGACGACCGCGGGGGAGGCGTCGCCGTCCACGCCGAGCTTCTCGACGCCGAGCGCGTGCACCGCGAACAGGTACCGGTGCGGATTCCCTGGAGGCGGTGCGGCGCCGCCGTACTCCCTGGCGTTGTAGTCGTTGCGCGCGTGCACCGCCCCCTCCGGCAGGCCCTTGAAGTCGGGGCCGGTGCCGGCTCCGGTCGGCAGCTCGGTGACGTCGGCGGGGACGTCGAACAGCACCCAGTGCCAGAAGCCGCTCCCGGTGGGCGCGTCCGGGTCGTAGCAGGTCACCGCGTAACTCTTGGTGCCCTCAGGAGCTCCGGACCACCGAAGGTGCGGGGAGAGGTTCTGCCCCGTCATCCCCCAGTCGTTGAAGACGTGAGCCTCCGACGTGCGCTCCCCGTCGCGGACGTCGTCGCTGACGACGGTCAGTGCCGCGACCTCGGGCAGATGGTCGTAAGGAATCGGTGGCGGTGTGGGCATCAGTTCACCCTCCCAAGAGTGGTCACACCCGGTTGTAGGCCCCCAGGACCTCCTGCGGATCACCCTCCATCTTGATCTTGCCCTTGTGCAGCCAGATCACCCGGTTGCACGTCTCCTCGATCACATCGAGGTTGTGGGCGACGAGGAAGACGGTGCCGGCGGACTCGCGCATCTGCATGATGCGGTCCTTGCTCTTCTTCTTGAACTCGCGGTCGCCGGTGGCGAGGGCCTCGTCGATCAGCAGGACGTCATGAGTCTTGGCGGAAGAGATCGCGAAGCGGAGTCGCGCGCCCATTCCGGAGGAGTAGGTCGACATGGGGAACTGGATGAAGTCCCCGATGCCGGAGAAGTCGACGATCTCGTCGTACTTCTCCCGCGTCTCGGTCGGCGACATGCCCATGGCGTAGCAGCCGAGCACGATGTTGCGCTCGCCCGTGAGCTCCTTCATCAGCGCCGCGTTGACGCCGAGCAGGGACGGCTGGCCGTTGGTGTACACGGCGCCCTTGTGGGCCGGCAGGAGGCCCGCGATGGCCCGGAGCAGGGTCGACTTGCCCGACCCGTTGCGGCCGATGATGCCGATGGCCTCGCCGTGGTTGGCGACGAAGGAGACGCCGCGCACGGCGTGGACCTCCTTCATCTCCGGGCGGCCCTGGCGGCGGACGATGCGGCTCAGGGCGTTGGCGGCGTTGCCCTTCTTGTTGGCCGCGCCGTACACCTTGTAGACGATGTGCAGGTCGTCGACGATCACGGTTGGCGTTCCCACTGTCACGTTCGACAGCTCCTCGCTCAGCGGCTCCTGCATCACATCAGCCACGGCCGTATCTCTCCTCAGCTCGCCAGAAGTACCAGAAGCCGCCGATGACCGCGAAGACGGCCCAGAAGGTGCACGTGACCCACGCCCACCGCTCCGGGAACCTCTGATAGATCAGCAGGTCGCGCATGAACTCGATGTACGCCGCCGCGGGGTTGAACTCCAGTGCCCAGCGCAGGGCGCTCGGCAGGCCGGCGGTCCTCTCGGTGATCATGTAGAAGACGCCGGAGGCGTACAGCCAGGTGCGCAGGATGAACGGAAGCAGCTGGTTGATGTCGCGGACGAACGCGCCGATGCGGGCCATGAACAGGCTCGCACCGAGGTTGAAGACGAACTGGAGGACCAGGGCGACCGGGATCAGCAGCCAGAGCCAGCTGATCGGCTCTCCGGTGACCAGCACCAGGACGATGAGCACGCCCATCGACCAGCCGAGCACCTGCAGTTCCTGGATCGCGTACGCCAGGGGCAGCGTGGCCCGGGGGAAGTGCAGCGCCCGGATGAGGGACAGGTTGCCCGAGATGGACTTGGCGCCGCCCGTCACCGTCCGCTGGGTGAAGGTGAAGACCATGACCCCGGTGATGAGGAATGCGGGGTAGTTCTGGATGTGCTTACTCTGGGCGAGGATGACGCCGAACATCAGCCAGTAGACCGCCGCGTTGAGCAGCGGCGTCAGCACCTGCCAGAGCTGGCCGAGTGCCGACGTCGAATAATTGGAGACGTTCTTCGATGTGGCGTACGTCACAATGAAGTGCCGTCGGTCCCACAGTTGGCGCAGATAGGCGGGGAGTGAGGGGCGTGCGATGGCACGCCGCAACCCGTAACGCTCGGCGAGTGCGGCCAGCGACTCCTGGGCTCGGCCGCCCGCCTGGGCGTCCGCGACCGCGGACTCCGGCTGGCTCATGGCAAGGACTCTATTGGATGGAGGTCGATGAGAAGTCGGCGACGTTGGTCGGCCGAATCCTCCCTGGAGTGGGGTACATCTGTCGCGTCGAACGCCGCTGCGACTGGTCAAAGGTAGCCCAAGACGTCGTGACGCGACGACAACGCCACGGACCTTACGACATCCCTGCCATCATGGGGAGACGTAGAAGTGGTATATCTACCGTAGTTGACGCTTTATACCCGAGATACCTATTTGGGGTTGGCTCGCTGGTATGCGTGTGACGCCCTACTGACGCACGTGTGACCGAACTGCAACGCAGCAGAGACTCCTCTGCTGCGTCGGGTGAGGGATGCTCGCGGACGACTGACAGGGCGTCATTCTGGTTTGACCACGCCCGGAAAACCGGGGACCTTACCAGCGCGAACGCCCATCCTTAGAGGGAGGACCAATCCACTATGCGCGTGACTAAGGGCGCGAAGATCGCCGCAGGCTCCGCGCTGCTAGCGCTCGGGGTCGCCGCGTGCGGCGGTGGCGGCGGCAGCTCCAGTGACGGCGGGAACCCCCGTACGGCCACGGGCACCGTCTACATCCGCGGTTGTGAGCCGCAGACCGGTTTCGTGCCGGGCAACATCAACGAGACCTGCGGCGGCACGGTCAACGACTTCGTGTACAGCAAGCTCGTGAAGTACAACCCCGACACGGCCGCCCCCGAGCTCGACCAGGCCGCATCGATCGACACGACCGACAACAAGGTCTGGACGATCAAGCTCAAGCCGGGCCTCAAGTGGAGCGACGGCACCCCGGTTACCGCGAAGAACTACGTCGACGCGTGGAACTACACGGCGTACTCGCCGAACGCGCAGATCGGCAGCTCGTGGTTCGCGGACGTCCAGGGCTTCGACAAGGTCAACACGGCCGACCCCGACGGTCCTGACGGGCCCAAGGAGGCTCCGAAGCCGGAGACCGACAAGCTGTCCGGCCTCGAGGTCGTCGACGACACCACGTTCAAGGTGACGCTCAACGCCCCCACGGCGGTCTTCCGGACGAAGCTGGGCTACATCACCTTCGCCGCGCTGCCCGATGCCTTCTTCAAGAACCCCCAGGGCTTCGCGCAGAACCCGGTCACGAACGGCCCCTTCAAGTTCGTGAAGTGGGACCACAACTCGCAGATCGTGGTCGCCGCCAACCCCGACTACGCGGGCGCGGAGAAGCCGAAGGTCAAGCAGATCGTCTACAAGATGTACAAGGACGACGACGCGGCCTACGCGGACCTGGTGTCCAACAACCTCGACTTCACCGAGCTGATCCCGCCGTCGGCCCTGGCCGGCGACAAGTGGAAGACCGACCTCGGTGACCGCGCGATCGAGGGTCAGCAGGGCGTCATCCAGACGGTGTCGTTCCCGCTGTACGACAAGGAGTTCGGCGGCAACGCCGACTTCCGCAAGGCGATCTCGCTGGCGGTCGACCGGAAGACGATCACCGACAAGATCTTCAACAAGGGCCGCGTGCCGCTCGACAGCTGGGTCTCCCCGATCGTCGAGGGCTACAAGGCGGGCTCCTGCGGCGAGTTCTGCACCTACGACCCGACCAAGGCCAAGGACTTCCTGAACAAGGCCAAGCAGGAGGGTTACACCCCGCCGAAGGAATTCCCGATCTGGTACAACGGCGACTCCGCGCACAAGGAGTGGGTGGACGCCATGGCCAACAGCATCAACCAGGCCCTGGGCAGCGACGCCGGCTTCACCGTGGTGGGCAAGTCCATGCCGACGTTCGACGAGTTCCGTAGCGTCATCACGGAGCACAAGATCAAGGGCATGTTCCGCACCGGCTGGCAGATGGACTACCCGCACATCGAGGACTTCCTGAACCCGCTGGTCAAGACCGGCGCGTCCTCGAACGACGGTCTGTACAGCAACAAGGCGCTGGACGAGAAGCTGCACGAGGCCGACGTGGCCACGGACCAGAACCAGTCGGTGAGCCTGTACCAGCAGGCCGAGGCTATGCTTGCCGAGGACCTGCCGACGATCCCGCTGTGGTCGTACGGTCTGCAGGCCGGTACCTCGAAGTGGGTGACTGGAGTCAAGGTCACGCCGTTCGGCGAGCTCGACCCGCTCTCCATCCAGATCAAGGCTGCTGCCTGAGCCTTCGGCTAGCACGTAAGTCGAGGCCGGTCCCAGACCGGGGCCGGCCTCGGTCGCTGTCCAACTAACGCCCGCCCCTGTGTTGACCTACGGGGGAACGCTGTACGACCTCTAGCGTCAGACAGGAGGTGCGCATGGGCCGATATACCATCAGGCGCCTGCTGCAACTCATACCCGTGCTGCTCGGCACGACATTCCTCATCAACTACATGGTGTGGCAGCTTCCTGGCGACCCCTTCGCCGGCCGATGTGGCCAGCGGCCCTGCCCGGACAGCTACGTCTCCGCGATGAGGGCGCAGTTCGGCCTGGATCAGCCGATCCTGGTGCAGTACTGGCAGTTCCTGAAGAACATGCTCACCGGCAACCTCGGTGTCGACTTCAACCAGGTTCCCGTGGCGGCCCAGCTGGGCGACGCCTGGCCCATCACGATCCGCCTGGCGCTCCTCGCGGTCGCCATCGAGGCCGTCATCGGCATCAGCGCCGGCGTCCTGTCCGGCCTCAAGCGCGGCGGCTTCATCGACAACGTGGTCACCATCTCCACGCTGTTCCTGCTCTCGCTCCCCGTCTTCGTCACCGGCTTCCTCCTCCAGTGGCTGCTCGGCGTTCAGCTGCAGGTCATCACCCCGACGGTCTCCGACGAGGCGACCATCACCGAGCTGCTCGTCCCGGCCTTCGTGCTCGCCAGCCTCAACATGGCGTTCACCGCCCGCCTCACTCGGACGAGCATCGTGGAGAACCGCCGCTCCGACTACGTCCGCACGGCCATCGCCAAGGGTCTGACCAACCGGCGAGTGGTCGGCGTCCATCTCTTGCGCAACTCGCTGATCCCCGTGTTGACCTTCCTCGGCACCGAGGTGGGTTCCTTGATGTCCGGCGCCATCATCACCGAGGGCATCTTCAACATCCACGGCATCGGCGGCCTTCTCTACCGCGCGATCACGGGCCAGGACTACACGATCGTCGTCCCGATCGCCTCGCTGCTCGTCCTCGTGTACCTGGTTTCGAATTTGCTCGTCGACCTCCTCTACGGCGTGCTCGACCCGAGGATCCGCTATGAGTGACCCCTCCGTAACACAGGACCTGATTCACGGCGGCGAGGGGCCCGCGGCATCGGTCGTGTCGGCCTCGAACAAGCCCCGCAGCCTGTGGCAGGACACCTGGGACATCCTCAAGCGCAGGAAGATCTTCTGGATCTCCTTGACCATGCTGGTCCTGTTCCTGCTCATGGCGGCCTTCCCGTCGCTGTTCACGGGCAAGAACCCCGACTACGCGACTTTGGCCAAGAGCATGGAGCCGCCGAGCGGGGAGGCGTGGTTCGGCTACGACCTGCAGGGACGCGACGTCTTCGCCCGCACGATCTACGGCGCCCGCACCTCGATCATCGTCGGCGTGCTCGCCACACTCCTGACCGTGGTCCTCGGCGGCATCGCCGGCGTGCTGGCCGCCTACTACGCGCGCTGGGTCGACTCGGTCCTGTCCCGCGTCGGTGAGATCTTCCTGGGCGTGCCGTACGTGCTGGGTGCGATCATCATCCTCGGCACCATCGCGCCCGCGCAGAGCAGCCCCGACAGGGCGACGATCATGGCCGTCGTCATCGTCGTGCTCGCCGTGCTCGGGTGGCCGATCCTCATGCGCATCGCCCGCTCGTCGGTGATCCAGGCGAAACACCAGGACTACGTCCAGGCGGCGCGCGCTCTGGGGGCCGGTCCGTTCCGGATCATCTTCAAGCACCTCCTGCCGAACTCCCTGGCGCCGATCCTCGTGTACGCCACGATCACGATCGGCAGCTACATCGGGGCCGAGGCGACGCTCTCGCTGCTGGGCATCGGCCTGCGCGAGCCGGTCATCTCGTGGGGCATCGCGATCGCCGACCACACGAGCTACATCAGGACCGGCGCCCACGCGATGTTGTTCCCCGCGGCGTTCCTGTCCCTGTGCGTGCTGACCTTCGTCATGCTGGGCGAAGCCGTACGTGACGCCCTCGACCCCAAGCTTCGCTGAGGAGGCACAGCAAGTGGTAGAAGTGCTTTCCGAGCCCACGGGCAGAGGCTCCTACAGCGGCGCCCTCCTGGAGGTCGAGAACCTCCAGGTGGAGTTCCACACCCGTCAGGGCGTGGCGAAGGCCGTCAACGGCGTCACCTACAGCGTGAACCCCGGCGAGACCCTGGCGGTGCTGGGCGAGTCGGGTTCGGGCAAGAGCGTGACCGCTCAGACGATCATGGGCATCCTCGACATGCCCCCCGGGAAGATCACCGGTGGGGAGATCCGCTTCCGCGGGGTCGACATCCTCAAGCTGTCCGAGGAACAGCGCAGGAGGATCCGCGGTGAGGGCATCTCGATGGTGTTCCAGGACGCCCTTTCGGCGCTGAACCCCGTCTTCCCCGTCGGCTGGCAGATCGCGGAGATGTTCCGGATCCACCGGGGCGCCTCGCGGTCGGACGCCAAGAAGAAGGCCGTCGAGCTGATGGACCGGGTCCGCATCCCCGGGGCCAAGGATCGGGTCAACGACTTCCCGCACCAGTTCTCCGGTGGTATGCGCCAGCGCATCATGATCGCCATGGCGATCGCGCTGGACCCGGAGATCCTGATCGCGGACGAGCCGACGACCGCGCTCGACGTGACCGTCCAGGCCCAGATCATGGGGCTGCTCGCCGACCTCCAGCGCGACAGCAACATGGGCCTCATCCTGATCACCCACGACCTCGGCGTCGTCGCCGACGTGGCCGACAAGATCGCCGTCATGTACGGCGGCCGCATCGTCGAGACCGCGCCGGTGCACGACCTCTACGCGAACCCGGCCCACCCCTACACCAGGGGTCTGCTCGAGTCGATCCCCCGGGTCGACCTCAAGGGCCAGGAACTGTACGCGATCAAGGGCATGCCGCCGAACCTGCTCGAGATGCCGTCGGGCTGCGCCTTCCACCCCCGTTGCCCCTACCGGCGAGAGGACTGCGCCACCGCGATCCCCCCGCTGTATCCGATCAGTGGCAATCGTGGCAGCGCCTGCCACTACTGGAGGGAGGTTGTCGATGGCTCCCGCTGAGCCCATCCTTCAAGTCCGTGACCTGGTCAAGCACTTCCCTCTGACGCAGGGCATCGTCTTCAAGCGGCAGATCGGCGCCATCAAGGCCGTCGACGGGGTCTCCTTCGACCTGCACCGCGGTGAGACGCTGGGCGTCGTGGGCGAGTCAGGCTGTGGCAAGTCCACGCTGGCCAAGGTCATGATGGCGCTGGAGCGGCCCACGTCCGGCTCGGTGGTGGTCGACGGCAAGGACATCACCAAGGCCAAGGGCTCCGAGCTCAAGCGCATGCGGCGCAACATCCAGATGGTGATGCAGGACCCGTACACCTCGCTGAACCCCCGGATGACCGTCGGCGACATCATCGGCGAGCCGTTCGAGATCCACTCGGAGGTCGTGCCGAAGGCCGGCCGCCGTAAGCGCGTGCAGGAACTGCTGGACGTGGTGGGCCTCAACCCCGACCACATCAACCGCTACCCCCACCAGTTCTCCGGCGGTCAGCGGCAGCGCATCGGCATCGCCCGGGGCCTGGCCCTCCAGCCCGAGATCATCATCTGCGACGAGCCGGTCTCCGCGCTCGACGTGTCGATCCAGGCCCAGGTCATGAACCTGCTGGACCGGCTCCAGAAAGAGTTCAACCTGGCGTACATCTTCATCGCCCACGACCTGTCGGTGGTCCGCCACATCTCCGACCGCGTGGCCGTGATGTACCTCGGCAAGATCGTCGAGCTGGGCGGGGACAGCCAGATCTACGACCGGCCGAGCCACCCCTACACGCAGGCGCTGCTCTCGGCGGTGCCGGTGCCCAACCCGGAGGGCCGCGAGGCCCGGCAGCGGATCATCCTCCAGGGTGACCCGCCGTCGCCGGCGAACCCGCCCTCGGGTTGCCGGTTCCGCACCCGTTGCTGGAAGGCGCAGGACATCTGCGCCAAGGAGGAGCCTCTCCTCCAGATCCGCCCGGGCACCGACCACCTCAGCGCATGCCACTTCGCCGAGGCTCGCGACGTGGTCCACACCCAGTCGTAGCCTTCGCGGCAACCTCCACCTACGGCTCTCGCCCGAGTCACGCCTGCTGGCGGACCGGCGAGAGCCGTACGTGTGCGCCGGGCGGAAGCCCGAGCCGCTCCGCCGCGTCGCCGAAGTTGATCGCCATGGCCACCAGGCCGGCGGAGTCGGTGAAGGCGACGAGGTCGCCTGGCGGTACCGCCGTGAACGTGTCGCGGAACGGAACGGTGATCTGCCGTCGTCCCAGCCAGACGGTCAGCATGTCGCCGGCCCGGACGCCCAGGGACGCCACGTCGCCCCCGGTGATCGACAACTGGACGTTGCCGTGGCGGTCGACGCAGAGGACCTCGCCCTCGGCGGCGCCGTCGCGGATCCGGCACATCGGGGCCGGCAGCAGGACCAGGCTGTTCCCCGGGATCGGCGGCCCCACGTCCGTGGGGCTCCTGCCCGCGCACAGATGCGCGGCCACGGGTGCGAAGACGTCCCGGCCGTGGAACGTGGGCGAGACCGGCTGCAGGAACAGCTCCTCGTTGGCGATCTCGTAGGCCGCCTCGGCACCGCCGACGGCCTGGACGGCCCACGACAGGACTCCGTTGTCAGGCCCGACGAACACCCGGCCCCCGGCCTCCACCGCGACCGCCCGTCCGGCGCCGCAGGCGGTCGGATCGACGACGGCCAGATGGACGCCGACGGGCAGGTACGGCGTGGTCTGCGCGAGGATGGCCGCGCCGCGCCGCACGTCCCCGGTGGGGACGAGATGGCCGACGTCGATGATCCTCGCCTCTGGCGCTATACCGACGATGACTCCGTGGCAGGCGGCGACGAAGCCGTCCTCGAGCCCGTAGTCGGTCAGAAGCGTGATTACTGAGGTCACACTTGGTGACATTACGACTGCCCTTCCGGCCTGAACACCCCGGGATTGCCTACTACGATGATGGCGGGCGCCGCGAGCCCATCGAGGAGGAGCGGATGGAAACCGAACCGGCCGACGGCGATGGGCTTGTCATCTCGGACAGAGACCGCCGGATCCTCGCGTTCGAGCGCCAGTGGTGGCGGTACGCGGGAGCGAAGGAACAGGCCATCCGTGAGGCGTTCGACATCTCGGCGACGCGCTACTACCAGCTCCTCGGTGAGCTGATCGACAGGCCGGAGGCATTGGAGCACGATCCGATGCTGGTCAAACGTTTACGCCGGATGCGGGCCGGCCGCAGGCGTGAGCGCGCGGCCCGGCGATTCGGTCTGAACCCATGACGATCCCCCGGCACGCCGGGCTCGAGGCCCTGCTCGACGATCCGCAGGGCGCGGTGATCGGGCTCGACTACGACGGCACCCTCGCCCCCATCGTGGCCGACCCCGCGGCCGCCCGGATCCACCCCGATGCCCCCGGAGTTCTGGCCGAACTGGCCGAGCGGGTCGGCGGCATCGTGATCGTCACCGGCCGTCCCCCTGGTACGGCTCTCGCGCTCGGGACGAGCGACTCCGGGCCGTCCCTCTCCGACGTTCCCGGCCTCGTCATCCTCGGGCACTACGGGCTGGAGCGGTGGGAATCCGGCCGGATCACCGCTCCGCCTCCCTCCCGGGGGCTCGAGCAGGTGCGGGAGCGCCTCCCGCTCATCGTGGACGGTTTCGACGGCGTGCTGGTCGAGGACAAGGGGCAGGCGGTCGCCGTCCACACCCGGACGAGTCCCGATCCCGAGGCCGCGCTCGAGGCTCTGCGCGGGCCCGTCGCCGAGCTCGCGATGGAGACGGGGCTGGTGGTGGAGCCGGGACGGCTGGTGCTCGAGCTGCGGCCGGCGGGCGTGGACAAGGGCCGGGCGCTGTCGAGGTTCCTCGCCGAGCGGAAGGCGCGTTCCGTCATGTTCGTCGGGGACGATCTGGGCGACATCGCCGCGTTCGACGCGGTGGTGGCCGCGCCGATCCCCGGCGTCCGGGTGTGCAGCGGCTCCGCCGAGGTGACCGCGCTGGCCGAGCGGGCGGACATCGTCGTCGACGGCCCGGCGGGTGTGGTGGACCTGCTCCGGACGATCAGCGGGCGGGTGGCCGGCCGCTGAGTCGCACGACCAGCCGGTGAGCTCCCGCGATCACTCTGTGAGCGGGCGTGTATCGAGGACGCCGAGCGCGGCGAGCCCGATGAGCACGGGTACGAGCAGGAACGCCGCGTGCGTGCCGAACCCGTCGCCCAGCACGCCGAGGACGAACGGGCCGCCACCCGACCCGACCGACGCCCAGATCGACGCGGTTCCCGACGCCTGGTCCGGCCTGCCTCCCGAGGCGTCGATGATCCTGGCCAGCGCGAGCGGGAAGTGCAGGGAGATGCCGAGCCCGCTGAGGGCCAGCCCCGCGTAACCGCCCACCTGCGACGTGCTGAGCCAGAACAACGCCCATCCCAGCAGGGTCACGGCGAGCGCGCCGAGGAGCAGCGGGCCCGGCCGGAAGCGCAGGGCCAGCCGTGCTCCGCCGAAGCGGCCGATCGCCATCCCCGCGAGCATCGCGGTCAGCCCCTTCGCGGCGGCCGCCGCCGTCAGGCCGGTCTGCTGGGCGAACAGTTCGGCCGCCCACAGGTTGAAGGTGAACTCGAGCCCGACGCAGCACAGCAGCACGGCACCCGCGATGTGGAAACGCCTGCCGAAGGGGATCTTTCCGGCAGGTCGATCGGCGGCCGGGGGAGCGGTGGTGAGGCGCGGGGGGATCCATACGCGGCCCATGGTCACGGCGAGCAGCGCGGTGGCCACGACCGGGACGCACAGGGCGGCCCGCCAGCCGACCGCGGAGCCCGCGAGCACGCTGAACAGGTAGGAGACCGCGATTCCCGCGATGACCGCCACCGCGTTGGCCTCGCTGATGGCGGCGGGGCCCGCAGGACCCTGGTGGTCGCTGAGCGCGGCCATCACGACGTAGAGCGTGAGCGAGCCCGCCGTGCCGGCCACCGCGAACCCGGTCAGGGTGAGGGGAAGCGCGTCGCCGAGGATCACGATGAGGATGCCGGCGTTCATCACGACGAGTCCGGCCCAGACCGTGACACGGCGGCCGAACCTGACGCTGAGCAGCGGAAGCGTGAGACCCGCGACGACGCCGCCGACGGCCATGGCCGTGCCGTGCAACCCTCCGACGGCCTGGGAGACGCCCAGTTCGGCGCGGAGCGTGGGCAGCGCGGCCGACAAACCGTAGAGATATGTCGCGAAAGTGGCAAGGACCAAATAGATGAACCAGGTGGGACGATCCCTAGTGAAACGAGCTGCCTGCACGGTCGTGGCAGAGTCCACCCAGTCCCCCGAACTCGCACGTCAAATGGAGGGAAAGGCTAGCATTCGTGCTTTTGTCAGCCCAGAGCGGCGAGCTGGTCCTCGAACCAGCGGTGCGGCGGCATCGCCGTGGCCGCTTCGCGCAACCGGACGCCACGCTTGATCCGCTCCTCCTCGGGGAGGATCAGCGCCTCGTGGAGTGCCGTGGCCGTGCCCGAGACGTCGTACGGATTGACGAGCAGGGAGTCCGGCCCCAGTTCGGCCGCCGCGCCCGCCTCGCGGGACAGCACCAGCGCGCACCTCTCGGACAGGATCGGCCCCTCCTTGGCCACCAGGTTCATGCCGTCGCGGATCGGGTTCACCAGCAGCACGTCGGCCAGGCGGTAGGCCGCGAGCGAGCGGGCGTAGTCGTCGTGGACGTTGAGGATCAGCGGATCCCAGTCGTCGGTGGCGAACTCGTCCTCGATCTCCTTGGCGCACCGCTGGACGGCGGCCGTGTACTCCCGGTATTCCGGCAGGTCGTGGCGGGACGGATACGCGAAGGCCAGATGCACGACCTTGCCGTGCCACTCGGGATGCCGTCCGAGGAACTCCCGGTAGGCGGCGAGCCCGCGCACGATGTTCTTGGACAGCTCCGTCCGGTCGATGCGGACGATCAGCCGGCGGTCGCCGACCAGGTCCCGGATCGCCGTCATGTGCGACTCGACGTCGGGCTCGGCCGCCCGCGCCCGGAGCCCCGCCCCGTTGACACCCAGGGCGTGAACCCCGATCCGGGTGGTCCTGCCCTCGTGGGTCACCGTGCGGGCGGCCCGGTCGATCCTGGCCCCGAGGAAGGCCTCACAGCAGTCCATGAACGCGCCGGCCCATCGGGCGGTGAGGAAACCGGCGTGGTCGGCCCCGAGGACGCCGGACAGGACCTCGGCCGCCACGTCGTCGGGGAGCAGGGAGAAGTACTCCGGCGGAGCCCACGGCGTGTGCGAGAAGTGGCTGATGCGAAGATCGGGCCGCTCGACGCGGAGCATCGCGGGCGTCAGCGTCAGGTGGTAGTCCTGCACCATCACCTTGGCGTCGTGCGCCGCCTCCTCCGCCAGCGCGAGCGCGAAGGCGCCGTTGTACTCGCGGTAGGACTCCCACTCGCGCCTGAAGCGGGTGTCGAACTGCGGGGCGGTCGGGGTGTTGTAGAGCAGGTGGTTCACGAACCACAGCGTCGAGTTGGCCACCGCGTTGTAGGCCCGGTGAAAGATCGGCGGGGGGATGTCCAGCATGCGGACCGGACCGGTGTCGTTGCCCGCCTGGTCGAGGCGTCCGCCGGGCGCCTGCCGTACGGCGCCGCGGTCACCGTCGGACAGGGCCGCGCAGACCCACAGCACGTCGGTGCCCCTGACCACCTCCGACAGGCCGGAGACCAGGCCGCCGCCGCCCCTGCGCATGGTCAGCGCACCGTTGTCGGACAGGGTGAAGGCCACCGGCCCCCGGTTGGAGGCGATCAAGACTGAGTGGGCGCGCATGCACGAAGATTAATCAAAGCTGACACCGATCAATAGGATCTCGGTCAATCGCGGAAAGGCTTGATCCGTATGGCACTGGACGAGGCGGTCGACGAGCTGGCCAGGACGGCCGCGCAAGGCGATCACCGATCGCTCGGCGAGCTGCTCCGCAGGATCGAGCCCGACGTCATCCGGCACTGCGAGCGGCTTCTGCCGTACCGGCAGGACGCGGAGGAGGCGGCGCAGGACACGCTGCTGGCCGTCGCCCGCAACATCAGCAGGTTCGAGGGCCGCTCCCGGTTCGGCACCTGGCTGCACATCGTGACGGTGAACTGCGCCAGGACGACCTACCGGTCGCTCAAGCGCCGCTCGTCGGAACAGGTGGAGGAACTGCCCGAGCAGCGGCCCGACCCCCGGCGGGTCAGCGTCATCGCCGGGTCACGCCTGGACCTGCTCGACGCCATGGAGGCGCTGGAGGCGGACAAGCCCGACCTGGCCCACGCCCTGGTGTTACGCGACATCTGCGAGCTCGACTACGCGGAGATCGCCGACCAGCTCGGCATCCCCGTCGGGACCGCCAAGTCGCGCATCCACCAGGCGCGCAAGTACGTTCAGGCGGTGCTCGGCGACGCGTACCGCTGAGCGGCGGCGGACGTTCGTATCCCGGATCGTGAGACGACGGAACGGACATGCGGGACGTCGGGGTACAGTGCTAGAGACCTGCTCGGCGGGTCTACAACTGAACATTGCTCATCCAGAGGGGTGGAGGGACCGGCCCTGCGAAGCCCCGGCAACCTTCCCGGCGTCCGACTCGTGACCACGAGGCCGGCCGGGACAGGTGCCAATTCCGGCTCGTGATCAGGGTGGTCGCGAGCGAAGATGAGGGAAAGGCCTCGCTTCATGGCGCTTACAGATGCCCCCCAGTTCGGCCCCGCGACCGGTCTTTCGTGCCGTGAATGCGGCACCGTCTACGACCTCGGTCCGCTCTTCGCCTGTGCCGAGTGTTTCGGGCCACTTGAGGTGGCGTACGACTTCGGGGATGTCCGCCGGGAGGACATCGAATCCGGCCCGACCAACATCTGGCGCTACCGGGTGCTGCTCCCCGTTCCCGAGAACGTGGCCACCAAGCCCAACCTCCAGCCTGGCTGGACGAAGCTGGTCAAGGCCGACAACCTCGCAGCCGAGCTCGGCCTGCGTTCCCTCCACGTCAAGGACGACTCGGGCAACCCCACCCACTCGTTCAAGGACCGGGTCGTGTCCATCGCCCTCGAGGCGGCCAGGACCTTCGGCTTCCACACGCTCTCCTGCTCCTCCACGGGCAACCTCGCCGGAGCGGTCGGCGCGGCGGCGGCCCGCGCCGGACTCGACTCCTGCGTCTTCATCCCCGCGAACCTCGAAGAGGCCAAGGTCACCATGGCCGCCGTCTACGGCGGCCGTCTGGTCGCCATCGACGGCACCTACGACGAGGTGAACCGCTTCTGCTCCGAGCTGATCGGCGACGAGCTGGGGGAGAAGTGGGGCTTCGTCAACGTCAACCTCCGGCCGTTCTACGCGGAGGGCTCCAAGACGCTGGCCTACGAGATCGCCGAGCAGCTCGGCTGGCGGCTCCCCGACCAGATCGTCATCCCGATCGCGTCGGGCTCGCAGCTCACGAAGATCGACAAGGGCTTCCGCGAGCTCATCAAGCTCGGGCTCGTCGAGGACAAGCCGTACCGGATCTTCGGCGCCCAGGCGGAGGGCTGCTCGCCGGTCTCCGCGGCGTTCAAGGCGGGGCACGACGTGGTTCAGCCGGTCCGGCCGAACACGATCGCCAAGTCCCTCGCCATCGGCAACCCCGCGGACGGGCCGTACGTGCTGGACATCGCCAGGCGCACCGGCGGCGCGGTGGAGGACGTCGACGACCACGAGGTGGTCGAGGCGATCCGGCTGCTGGCCCGGACGGAGGGCGTCTTCGCGGAGACGGCGGGCGGCGTGACCGTCGGCGTCCTGCGCAAGCTGGTCAGGAACGGCGTGCTCGACCCGGACGCGGAGACCGTCGTGCTCAACACGGGTGACGGGCTCAAGACGCTCGACGCGGTCGCCGCCGAGGCGCGGCCCACCGCCGTCATCCGCCCCTCCCTCGAGGCGTTCCGTACGGCATTCGCCAACTGAAGCCGTTTCTCCAAGCCCAACTGAAGCAAGAAAGCGAGCCAAAAATGAGCGTTTCAGTGCGGATTCCGACGATTCTGCGCACTTACACGAGCGGCGCCGCGGAGGTTTCCAGCGACGGGGGAACGCTCCGGGAAGTCCTGCAGAAGCTGGACGCCGACTATCCGGGCATCGGAGGTCGAATCCTGGATGAAACGGGCAAGATCCGGCGTTTTGTCAATGTTTATGTGGGTGAAGAGGACGTCCGTTTCACGGAGGGGCTCGACACGCCCACGCCCGGCGGCAGCCAGATCTCCGTCATCCCGGCCGTTGCCGGCGGTTGATCGATCCGGAAGCGCATGGGCCTGACATGCGCTTCTATCATTATCGAAGTCAATCGCCACTCGGAAATGGTGCAATAATCAACTATCCGGCCCCTAACTGAATATTCGCCGTTTACAGCTTTGAGCGAACGCCATGAAGTGGTTTGCTGATTGACTCTGTTGTGCCACGGCTTGACACGGGTATGGTCGAGGACGATCGACGTAATCGGGGGCTTCTTGGCGTGGTCCCCAGCCCAGCAAGAGGAGTCGGAAAGTGGCGCAGGGCACCGTCAAATGGTTTAACGCGGACAAGGGCTACGGCTTCATCGCGGTAGACGGTGGTAAGGACGTGTTCGTCCATTACTCGGCAATCATGATGGACGGATACAAGGCCCTCGAGCAGGGCCAGCGAGTCGAGTTCGACATCACGCAGGGCCAGAAGGGGCCCCAGGCGGAAGGCGTCCGGACCGTCTGATCCGTTCAGCACCCTCTACGTAAGGCCCGGTTCGTACCAACGAGCCGGGCCTTCCACGTGGCCGGACTTACCCGTACAAGCTGGTCAGGCTGGCATCCGCTTGCACTCGCAGGGGTAGAGTGCTAAACACGTGTTTGGCACTCTGAGGTCGAGAGTGACAACTCAGCGGGATCGAGGCGATGGGGCCTGCGAAAGGAAAGCGGGCCCGTGCCGTCGCGGGCGTCGGCTCGGTCCGTTAAAACCACCCTGCTACTGGGAGGTCTAGCCTTATGGCAGCCAAGATGATCGCGTTTGACGAGGACGCCCGGCGCGGTCTCGAGCGCGGCATGAACCAGCTCGCCGACGCCGTCAAGGTGACCCTCGGCCCCAAGGGCCGCAACGTCGTGCTGGAGAAGAAGTGGGGCGCCCCCACCATCACCAACGACGGTGTCTCCATCGCCAAGGAGATCGAGCTCGAGGACCCGTGGGAGAAGATCGGGGCCGAGCTCGTCAAGGAAGTCGCCAAGAAGACCGACGACGTCGCGGGTGACGGCACCACGACGGCCACCGTGCTCGCCCAGGCGCTGGTGCGTGAGGGTCTGCGCAACGTCGCGGCCGGCGCGAACCCGATGTCCCTGAAGAAGGGCATCGAGGCGGCCGTCGAGCGCGTCAGCGAGGAGCTGTCCAAGCTCGCCAAGGACGTCGAGACCAAGGCGCAGATCGCCTCCACGGCGTCGATCTCCGCCGGCGACCCCCAGATCGGCGAGATGATCGCCGAGGCGATGGACAAGGTCGGCAAGGAAGGCGTCATCACCGTCGAGGAGAGCAACACCTTCGGCCTCGAGCTCGAGCTCACCGAGGGCATGCGCTTCGACAAGGGCCTCATCTCGATGTACTTCGTGACGGACCCGGAGCGCATGGAGGCCGTCCTCGAGGACCCGTACATCCTGATCGCGAACCAGAAGATCTCCGCGAACAAGGACCTGCTGCCCCTGCTCGACAAGGTCGTCCAGGCTGGCAAGCCCCTGCTGATCATCGCTGAGGACGTCGAGGGCGAGGCCCTGGCGACCCTGGTGGTCAACAAGATCCGTGGCCTGTTCCGCTCGGTGGCCGTCAAGGCTCCGGGCTTCGGCGACCGCCGCAAGGCCATGCTGGGCGACATCGCGACCCTCGCCGGCGGCCAGGTCATCAGCGAGGAGCTGGGCCTCAAGCTGGAGAACGCGGGTCTCGAGCTGCTGGGCCGCGCCCGCAAGGTCGTCGTGACCAAGGACGAGACCACCATCGTCGACGGCGCCGGTGACGCCGAGCAGATCGCGGGCCGGGTCAACCAGATCCGCGCCGAGATCGACAGCACCGACTCCGACTACGACCGTGAGAAGCTCCAGGAGCGTCTGGCCAAGCTGGCCGGCGGCGTGGCGGTCATCAAGGCCGGCGCGGCGACCGAGGTCGAGCTCAAGGAGCGCAAGCACCGCATCGAGGACGCCGTCCGCAACGCGAAGGCGGCCGTCGAGGAGGGCATCGTCCCCGGCGGTGGCGTGGCCCTGCTGCAGGCCGGCGCCAACGCGTTCGACAAGCTCGAGGTCAACGGTGACGAGGCCACCGGCGCGTCGATCGTCCGCAAGGCGCTCGAGGAGCCGCTGAAGCAGATCGCCGTGAACGCCGGCCTCGAGGGCGGCGTCGTGGTGGAGAAGGTCCGCAACCTGCCCGCGGGCGAGGGCCTCAACGCGGCCACCGGCGAGTACGTCAACATGTTCGAGTCGGGCATCATCGACCCGGCCAAGGTGACGCGCTCCGCTCTGCAGAACGCGTCGTCGATCGCGGCCCTGTTCCTCACGACCGAGGCCGTCATCGCCGAGAAGCCCGAGAAGACCCCTGCCGCTCCCGCCATGCCCGGCGGCGGCGACATGGACTTCTAAGTCTTCACCGCACGCGAGAAGGGGCGGTTCCCGACCGGGAACCGCCCCTTTTTCGTGTCTCAGACCCCGTGTCTCAGACCCCGTGTCTCAGACCCCGTGTCTCAGACCCCGTGCCTGAGTCCTCCGTCCCGGCTTCTCGAGATCAGGGACGCGCCGAGCCGGTCAGTTTGCCGGCATCCAGGTCGACCACCATGCAGTCGACAGTGCGGTCGACACTCCAGACGGAGGCGCTCGACGGGTACAGCACGAAGGAGTTGAGCCGGTCGAGCATCGGACTGTCTGCGAGCAGGCTGTAGAGCCGCTGGTCACACGAGTCCGCCGCCGCATCGCCGGCGGCCTCCCTGCCAGGCCACGCGCCGGCGGGGAGATCGAACACGACGATCACCTCGGCGTCGTGAGGCTGGGCGCAGGGCACCGCCTTCAGCGTGGTGATCACCTTGCCTTCGACTACGCCGTCCACGCAGTCGCCCTCGTGCAGGCTGGTGACCGACACCGAGCCGCCGCGGGTGACGGTGCCCGTCTCGTCGCGCTCCGCGACGCCCAGTGTGGCGATGGTCATGAGCAGAGCGAAGAGGGCGATCCACAACCCCGAAACGATCAGACCCGCGATCGCGAGGCCCTTGCCCTTGTCGCCCCGCTTCCTGATCTGCGCCAGCGCGACGATGCCGAAGATGATCGAGAGCAGGAGGACGCCGAGGATCCCGAGGACGAGGGCCGCGATCGCGAAGCCGTTGGTCCGCGCGGGGGGCGGCGGAGGGTAGCCGTACGGCGGGGGATACGGGGACCCGTACGGGCCGGGCGGCGGGATGGTCGGCGCGCCGTACGGGCCGGGCGGGGCACCCTGGGGGACGGGCGGTGGGGGGTAGGGGGATCCGTAGGAGCCGGGCGGCGGTGGCGCCGCCGGCTGGTTGCCCCCGGAATAAGGTTCACTCACGACGCCAAATAATGCCGTGTCATGATTTATTGCGACAAATAGGTAATGGCAATTACCGGCGACCGGAGAGCGGTGAGTTTCGTCTCGCGGGTTCTTCAGAGCAGTTCGGCAGGAAGCTCCGCGGCGTGAAGCACGCTCAGCGACGTGACGGCGCGGGTCAGCACGACGTAGAGCCGGGCCAGTCCGCGCTTTTCCGCCGCCACGATGTCGGCGGGCTCCACCACGATGACGTGGTCGTATTCGAGGCCCTTGGCGAGGCCGGCGGGCACGACGAGCACGCGTTCCTCACCGGTGGAGTCGGCGCCGAGCACGCCGTGCGCGATGCCGTCCAGAGCCGCTGAGACGGCCGGTACCGAGTCGTCCGCCGCGATGACCCCGATCGACCCCTCGCTCCGCAGCGCCTGCCGTACCACGTCGGGCAGGGCTGCGACCGCGTCCGGTGTGCGCCGTACGGACAGGGAGCCGGCGCCGGGACGGAGGGAGCGCGGGGCGGCGAGGTCGGGCGCGACCGAGGGGAGCAGCCGGGCGGCGTAGTCGAGGATCTCGCGCGGCACGCGGAAGCCGAGGGTCAGTTCGGTCACCTCGCCGGACGGCTGGCCGAGGTGCTCGAGCACGGTCTTCCACGACTGGGCCGACCACGGCGTCGTGCCCTGCGCGATGTCGCCCAGGACCGTCGCGGACCCGGTACGGCACCGCCGTCCCAGCGCGCGCAGTTGCATGGCGGACAGGTCCTGCGCCTCGTCGACGACCACGTGTCCGTGGGAGGCGGTGCGCTCGATCAGGTCGGCCAGTTCGTCGAGCAGCGCGGCGTCGGCGGCCGACCACTTGGCGGACTTGTGCGACTTGGCCGGCTTGCGCCACAGGACGGCCTCCTGCTCCTCGGGCGACAGGTCGGACCTGGCGGCCCGGGCGAGGAAGTCGGCGTCGGAGAGCAGCCGGAAGAGCACCTGCTCGGGGGTGAGCTTCGGCCAGACCGTGTCGAGGATCTGCTTGACCGGCTTGGAGCGCGCGACCGCGTCCTGCACCCGGTCGTCGGGCGACTCGCCCCGGCGCTCCATCTGGACGAGCACCGCGTGGGCGAGCCGCTGGGCGAGCGTCGCGCGGCCGGGGGCGTACCGGATCGTGCCGCGGAGCGAGGCGACGATCTCGCGCACCTCGTGATCGGCGACGCGGTAGCGGTTGATCCCCTTGGTGTAGAGCACGCCCTCCTCGGGTTTGGTGACGTGCAGCCAGAGGGCGCGCCTGAGCACGGCGGCCATCCGGGCGTCTCCCTTGACGGAGGCCGTGACCGGGTCCTCGGGGAAGGAGTGATCGCCCAGGATCCCCGCGACGGTGGTCTGGTCGACCTTCACCTCGCCGAGCGCGGGCAGGACCGAGGAGATGTACGACAGGAAGGCCCGGTTGGGGCCGACGATCATCACGCCGTTCCTGGAGAGGCGTTCGCGGTGCGTGAAGAGCAGGTAGGCGGCACGGTGCAGGCCGACCGCCGTCTTCCCGGTGCCCGGGGCTCCCTGGACGCAGACGGTCACGGTCAGATCGGACCGGACGATCTCGTCCTGGTCGGGCTGGATGGTCGCGACGATGTCGCGCATCGGGCCGGTGCGGGGGCGCTCGATCTCCTCGGCCAGCAGCCTGCTCTGCGCGAGCTCCCTGCCGTCCATGGGCTCGTCCTCGTAGGCCGTCAGGTCGCCGCCGTGGTATCCGAACCTGCGGCGGAGCGTGACGCCCATCGGGTCGGCCGGGCTGGCCTGGTAGAACGCGCGGGACACCGGGGCACGCCAGTCGATCACCAGGGCGCGCCTGTCCTCGTCGTGCACATGCCGCCGGCCGACGTAGATCGTGCCCGGTATGTCGCCGCCGGGCGAAAGCTCGAGCCTGCCGAAGAACAGCGGCGTGTCCTTGTGGTCGGCCAGAGCGGCGACCCGCTGGTCGAGCAGGCCCTGGAGAATCTGTTGCGAGACCCAGTCGCCGGCGGCGTCCGCCGACAACGACTGCGCGTGTTCGCGCATCGACGTGAGGGCGGCCCGAGACACCGCGAGGTGGGTGCGCTCGGCTTCGAGGACGTTTTCCGGCATGCCGAACTCCTTCAGGACGCGGGAAAGACAAGAGCCTACCGACGGCCGCCCGACGAACCCAAATGGTTTTCTTGTGCGTGTTGCACCTTCTGTCCGGGTACCTGTATCGGGGTGACGCGGACTTGGATGCCTCCCGCCATTCCTGCCACGGCGAGTCTGCTGCTCGCCGTCTTCTGGGCGTTGTCGGTCTTCGGCGGCTGGGGCGTCGAGGCGTTCTGCCCGGCCGCGCAATCGCCCGGCGCGTGCGCCGACAGGATCGCCTCCGCCGTCCGGGTCTCCGGCGGGATCGCGCTTTTCGCCGCCGCCTCGACGACGGCCGCCTGGTTCACCCGGAGGCAGGGTCTGCTCGGCGTCGCGGTGTTGTCGTGGGTGGCGGCGGTCGGCGCGCTCTTCGTGGGAGGAGTGATCGCCCAGTAATCACCCCAATACGCTGCGATTTCTATCAAATTGGCATGGCTCACGTAGGGCGAATTGCGTGATTTGCCACAAAGATGGGGTATGGGCGTTCCTGCTGTTCTGGTGTGGGGGGGTGATGCGGTTGTCTGGGGCCAAGGGGATTTCCTGGACCTGACCTGGCACCCGCGCCCGGCGAGATCATCTCGCCGGGTTCTCCTCGCCCACGTCGTCCGCGTCCACGATGCGGTAGGCGTATCCCTGCTCGGCGAGGAACCGCTGCCTGTGCGCGGCGAATTCCTGATCCACCGTGTCGCGGCTCACGATGGAGTAGAAGCGCGCGCCCCCGCCGTCGGCCTTGGGACGCAGCACGCGGCCGAGCCGTTGCGCCTCCTCCTGCCGTGAGCCGAACGTGCCCGACACCTGGATCGCGATGGACGCCTCGGGCAGGTCGATCGAGAAGTTCGCGACCTTCGACACCACCAGGACCTGGATCTCCTTGTCCCGGAAGGCCTGGAACAGCCGCTCCCGCTCGCGCACCCGGGTCTCGCCCTTGATCACCGGGGCGTCGAGATGCTCGCTCAGCTCGTCGAGCTGGTCGATGTACTGGCCGATCACCAGGACCTGCTCGCCGGCGTGCCGGCGGACCAGGGCCTCGGTCACCCGGGTCTTCGACGGCGTCGTCGAGCAGAACCGGTACCGCTCCTCGGCCTCGGCCATCGCGTAGGCCAGCCGCTCCTCGTCGCTGAGGGTCACCCGCACCTCGACGCAGTCGGCGGGGGCGATCCAGCCCTGCGTCTCCATCTCCTTCCACGGCGCGTCGTAGCGCTTGGGGCCGATGAGAGAGAACACGTCGCCCTCGCGGCCGTCCTCGCGGATCAGCGTCGCGGTCAGGCCCATCCGGCGGCGGGCCTGCAGGTCGGCCGTCATGCGGAAGATCGGTGCGGGCAGCAGGTGCACCTCGTCGTAGATCACGAGGCCCCAGTCGCGGGCGTCGAACAGCTCGAGGTGCCGGTAGACGCCCTGCCGCCTCGTCGTCATGACCTGGTAGGTCGCGATCGTGACCGGGCGGATCTCCTTCTTGGTCCCGGTGTACTCGCCGATCTCGTCCTCCGTGAGGGAGGTGCGCTTGATCAGCTCCTGCTTCCACTGGTGCGCGGAGACGGTGTTGGTCACCAGGATCAGCGTCGTCGCCTCGGCGTGCGCCATGGCGGCGGCGCCCACGATGGTCTTGCCCGCGCCGCAGGGGAGCACCACCACGCCGGATCCGCCGTGCCAGAACGCGTCCGCCGCCTCCTTCTGGTACGGCCGCAGCGCCCAGCCGTCCTCGGCCAGCGCGATCGCGTGGTGCTCGCCGTCGACGTAGCCGGCGAGGTCCTCGGCGGGCCAGCCGATCTTGAGGAGCAGCTGCTTGATGTTGCCCCGCTCCGAGGGGTGCACGGCGACCGCGTCGGCTCCGATCCGGTCGCCGAGCAGCGGCTGGATCTTCTTGGACCGCAGCACCTCCTCGAGGACGGCACGGTCCGTGCTGGTGAGGGTGAGCCCGTGGACGGGGTGCTTCTCCAGACGGAGCCTGCCGTAGCGGGACATGGTCTCCGCGACGTCCACGAGCAGCGCGTGGGGCACCGGATAGCGGCTGTACTCGATCAGCGCGTCGACGACCTGCTCGGCGTCGTGGCCCGCCGCCCGCGCGTTCCACAACGCCAGAGGGGTGACCCGGTAGGTGTGCACGTGCTCGGGAGCGCGCTCGAGCTCGGCGAACGGCGCGATCGCCTTACGGCACTCGTCGGCTCGTGCGTGATCGACCTCGAGCAGCAGCGTCTTGTCCGACTGAACGATCAGGGGCCCGTCATTCAAAAGTCCGCTCCCTTGTCCGGATGAACCGCATAACAAACTACCGAGCAGAAATCAGCCCACGTCCGCGATGCCGGTTATCCGGTGCAGGGCGAACCGGTGGACGGCCGCACGGGTCTCGTCGTATGCGGTGAGGTAGCCACCCTCCATCCGGGCGGGTTCGAGGATGCGGCTGGTGGCGTGACCCTGTGCGTCAAGGTATCCGATCCAGACCCGTGACCCTTGCCGGATGGCCTCCTGGAGGGCCTGGATCGTCGCCGTGGCGGGCGACCGGGGCACCTGCCCGTCGGGACCGTGCGACGGACGGCGACGGTTGCGATGGGCCTCGTCCCCGGCCCGCATGGCGCGGATGGCGGCCGCCGCGACATCGGGCTCGGGCCCGGCAGGGACCGAGGTACGGGCGACCGGCGGTCCTTCGGTCCGCCGGCTCTCGGCCCTGGAGACCAGCACGTCGCCCTCAAGAGACTCGGCGACCGGCGCGTATCCCATCGCGCGGAGCGAGTCGAGCAGGGTGGCGCGGGACGTCTTGGACGCCAGAACGGTGGGTGCGAGCCGCCGCAGCCGCAGGAGCCCCGACCGCTTGTCCGCGAGCACCTCGTCCAGCACGGAGGGGTCGTCGCACCGGACGTAGGCGGACGCCGTACCGACGCGGATGCGGCCGTGGCGGCGGGCCACGTCGGTGATCAGGTAACGCAGCGGCTGGGGGACGGAGGTGGTGGAGTGGCGCTCGAGCATGCCGGCCATGTCGTCGGCGGACTGCCCGGCGTCGAGGGCCCGCCGGATCGAGCGTTCGCTGAAGCGGTAAACGGTCGCGCCCCCCTTCGACTCGACATCGGCGGCAAGGGCGAGCCACCGTCCGAGATCGCTGGTGAGCGGACCGGGGGCGACCGCGGTCAGGTCGGCCTGGAGCAGCACGTGGTCCACCGGTTCGGGGAGCAGCGGGGCGAGCAGCCCGGCGGCGGTGCCGTCCCCGCGGACGATCCCGCGGCCGTGCTCCGAGAGGATCCCCAGCCCGGTGACGCCCACCTGTTCGGCCTCCCGCAGGGTGAACTCGGCGAGCCGGTCACGCTGGGCGCCCCTGCGCCTGGGCTGCTCCCAGGCGAGCCTGGCGAGCACGGACGCGGTCGTGGGCGCGAGGCCGGGACCCGCGGAGGCGAGCACGGCCAGCGTCTGGGTGCGGACCTGGGCCGCGGCCGCCCTGCGGAGGTCGGGATGGAGCGCGTTCAGCGGCCGGTCGCGGTCGTCGCGCTCCCCGATGAGCCCGGGGACGCGGTCCATGGCGGCCCAGGCGGAGGCGAGCAGGGCCCATCGGTCCTCGGTGGCCTTGACCCGCCAGCCGTCGTAGGCCGAGGTCGGCAGCCACTCTCCGTCGACCGATCCGCCCGACGCGAAGAGTCCGGCGGCGTAGGCGATCTCCACGACCAGCCCGGCCGCCCATTCCGGCAGGTCGAGCAGCTGTGCCGTCCTCTTCAGATCCCTGATGGCGAGCCCGCCCGTGCGCAGGACTCCGGGAGGGTCGACACTCCAGTGCTCGCAGAGCTCCTCCACCGTCCGCACCAGAGTGAAAGCCTGGCCCGCCGCGGTCCTGTCGGCGAGCTTCTGGTTCCGTACGACGCCCTCGAGGTCAGGCGGACGGGGGGACAGGTCGCGGTGGACGCGACCGTCGCGCAGGAAGAGCGCCACCTCCCGGGGCAGGGCGACGGTCTCCTCGCCGGTCGCCCCCAGCAGGCCGCGCGCGAGGAGCTGCTCGATGGGCGACTGCGCGGTGGCGACCCGGATCTCTCTGCGGGCGTTGGGCAGCCGTCCGCTCGCCGGCCCCCAGGACAGCTCGTCGAGGGCGGCCCGCGCCTGCGGCGCGACCTCGGCCACCAGGCGGCCCACCGTCACGGGATCGGCGAGGAGCTCGGCCAGCCTGTCGCGGGGAGATCCGTCACGCCGCGGCGCCCCCATGTCGTTCAGCAGGGTCTCGAGCGCCTCCGGCGGATGATGCCGGAACACCTCCGCGGCAGGCGGCCCGAGCCCGGCGGGAGGCTCGAGGGCCTCGATCACGCCAGGGGCGGGCAGCAGGGCGTCGTCGGGCCCGAACACGAGGCCTCTGGTCCTGAGCCGGTCGAGCGCCTCGTCGAGCGCCGCGTCCAATTCCCCTTCGCCCGTCGTGCCCGCCGCGGCCTTCCTCAGGGCCGACCTGAGCGCCTTGCGGCCGACGGGCCCGGACTGGAGGGTCAGCGTCTCGACCACGGCGAGGGTGAACCTGTCGAGCCTGTCGAGGGCCCTGCCGAGCGCGGAAGGGCTGGCGGCGCGGGCGGCGAGCCCCTCGACGTGAGCGGGAACGGGCGTGATGAGCTCAGGCCGCGCCGTCACGAGGGCGCGCAGCTGCTCGTCCGTCCGGCCACGCAGCCACTCGGTGAACTCAGTGCTCGTCATCCGTTCCATCGTAGGGCCGCATTTTTCGAGCATCACTCGACCGGGGGCGAGTGCTGAGGCAGTATGACGAGCATGATCGAGCGTGCGGACCAGCTCGTTCTCGAGTTCGTCAGCAGGGTGGCCGACGCCGCTCACGGCAGGCTGCGCCCCGAACAGCGGCTCGATTTCGTCCACCGGCTACGCGCCGGCGTCGAGCGGGCGCGCGCAGGCAGCGAGGATCCAAAGCACGTCGCCAAGGTCATCGCCGGTTTCGGTACGCCGGCCGACCTGATCGACCAGGAGATCCGCAGGCTCGCGGCCGCCCAGCAGGCCGCCCGGCGATCCGGGGACCAGGCGGTGCCGGACGACGCCCGTCCGGCGGGTGAGGGGGACACGGCGGTGTTCCCCGTGATCGCCGACGACGGCGAACCGCGCCGGGGAACCCACCCGGAGGACGCGGAAAGGCGGCTGCCTCCCGGTGTGATCTACGGCCGCCGGATCGCGACGGAGCGGGTCTCCCGCAGGGCCGATCGGCCCGCACCGCTGCTACGGCTGCGCCGTGCGGCCATGGCCGGTGGCAATCCGATGGCCACCGGGGGGAGGGACGCCCGGACGATCTTCCTCAACAACCGCCGCGAGACGGTGGCGCTCGTCCTGCTCGTCGCGGCGGGCCTGCTCGTCCCGTTCCGCCTGCCGACGCTGGCGATCTTCCCGATCCCCGGGATCGTGTGGGCCGCGGCGGCCCTGACCCTGCTCGCCTGCCAGGGATGGTCGTTCTCCGACCGGCTGATCGGTCTGACCGTCCCCGTCGTCGCCTTCGCGGTCGGCGGGGTCCTGCTCGGAGCGGCGCGCACGGAGGGCGGGAGCGTCCAGGCGTTCATGGTTTCGTTCCACAACGTGAGCGGCGTGCTCTTCATTCTCGGAACGGCCGCGTCGGTGTCCTGGCTGGCCTTTCGGCTGCTCGATCCACCCCATGGAGAAAGCGGAAACAATCGCCGATAAACCACTCGCGTGTCGATCTCGTGATGTGCAGGCTTACTTCCCAGAGTGGGGGTCCGCAGCGGCCCTCTCAGGGCATAACCTACTTGCAATCACCTTCACGACAGTCTGAACGAGGTCACCCCTGTGCCGAGTGGCAAGGTCAAGTGGTATGACGCCGACAAGGGTTTCGGCTTTCTCACGCGCGATGACGGCGGTGAGGTATTCGTACATTCTTCGGCGCTTCCCAAGGGCACGGAGGCGCTGAAGCCGGGGCAGCGGGTCGAGTTCGGTGTGGCCGAGGGCCGTCGGGGCCAGCAGGCCCTTTCTGTCCGGGTCCTGGAGCAGCCGCCGACCCTGGCGAAGGCCGCCAAGCCGAAGGGCAAGCGGAAGAGCCCGGACGAGATGGTGGTCATCGTCGAGGACCTGATCAAGTTGCTCGACGACATCTCGAACTCCTACCAGAGGGGGAAGCACCCCGACGTCGCCCATGCCAAGAAGGTGGCGACGGTGCTGCGGGCGGTCGCCGACGACATCGACGGGTGACGCGGCGGGCGGCGTAGTCAGGCGGTGTGGTCAGGCGGCCGGTTCGGGAGTGACGGCCGCCAGCCGCCTGCGCCGGTGAGTGAGAAGCCACACGAGGGAGAAGGCGAGCCCCGCGGAGACCACCGCCAGCCCCGTGGGGCCGGGTGTGAACAACGACATGACCAGGCCCAGGAGGCCGCCGAACACCCAGGCGATCTGGAGCAGCGTCTCCACGACGCCGAAGGTGGACGACCGGACCTCCTCGCCGATCTCCCGCTGGACGATCGCGTCGAGCGCGAGCTTGCCGAGGCTCTGGGCGAAGGCGCCCACCAGGGCGACCACGAGGGCCGTCCACAGGGAGAAGAAGAACGCCGCCGCGACCGTGGTCACGGTCGTCACCGCGAGCGTGACCAGCACCGTCAGGAGCGGTGATCGGGATCGGACCCAGGAGGCGACCGCCGCGCCCGCCAGTCCGCCGCCGCCCGCGGCGAGCGCCAGCAGGGTCAGGGCCGCCTCGGGGGCGAGACCGTTGAGATGGTGGTCCTGCACCAGGAAGAGCAGGAAGAACACCAGGAACCCGGCCTGCACGCGGATGGCGGCGTTCGCGGTCATCGCCTCGCCGACCACCTGACCCACGCTCAGGATGGTCCGCCACCTCGACGGCCGCGCCGCCCCGGCGCCCACCTCGGTGCCCGCCTCAGTGGCCGTCTCAGTGGCTGTTTCGGCGTCCATCTCGACGTCGGGTGAGTCGACGTGCCGCGGGAGCCGTACGGCGACGACGCCCGCCGCGAAGAAGAGCGGCATCGTGACGCGCAGAACCCATTCCGGCCCCGCCAGGGCGGCCACCCCGGTCGACAGGGCGGCGCCCACTCCCGCGGAGACCAGGGCGAACAGGGAGACCCGCGCGTTCGCCGTCACCAGCGGGATGTCGGCCGGCAGGACGCTCGGCATGATCGCCGCCCGGGACACGTTGTACGCCTTGGACAACACGAGCACGGCCAGGGCGGAAGGGAAGAGCGTGATCGCGTCGGAGGAGTGCACGGCGCCCGCCATGCCCCAGCACAGCAACCCGCGCGCGAACAGGGTCCCGGCCATGATGTAGCGCCGCCCGGACCTGAAACGGTCGAGGACGGGGCCGACGAAGGGCGCCACGACGGCGAAGGGGACCATCGTGATCAAGAGGTAGAGCGCCACCTGGCCGCGCGCCTGTCCGACGGGCAGCCGGAAGAGCAGCGCGCCGGCCAGGGAGACCGTGATCAGCGCGTCGCCGGCCGAATGGGCCGCGGTCAGTTCGATCAGCCGGCCGAGGCCGGTCCGATCAGCGCCGTTGGCATGCGTGAGCCGCCGGGTCGCCCGCCCTGGCGCTCCCACAGCACGCACAACTTTCGGCCAAAAATTCACCATAGGCACCGACATCCCTTCCAGTGTTACCCCATAGAGCCGGTGCGGTCCGCTCTCGGCGTGGGTGAAAATGGAGTGTGAGTCGTACCCGAATCCGAAGCACTCCAGTCGACCAGGCGTGTGCCGATGCCGTCGACCTGGCCCGAGCTGTCGCCGAGGAGATGGCCCGTCCGGGTGAGGTGGGGGCGCATCTGGGATTCGAGGGCGAGGGCGACCGGCTCGTCACCCACTACTTCGAGTGTCTGGAGCGGGCGTACTCGGGCTGGCGGTGGGCGGTCACGGTCACCCGGGCCTCCCGTGCGCGCAACGTCACCGTGAGCGAGGGCGTGCTGCTGCCGGGGTCGGGCGCGCTGCTCGCTCCCCAGTGGGTGCCGTGGAACGAGCGGCTGCTGCCCGGAGACCTCGGCGTGGGCGACCTGCTGCCGACCGAGGCCGACGACGACCGTCTCACCCCCGGCTACACCGCCACCGGTGACGATCTCGACGAGCAGATGATCTTCGAGTACGGCCTGGGCCGTGCCCGCGTGCTCTCGCCGGTCGGCCGGGACCTGGCCGTGCAGCGCTGGCACTCCGGTGAGGCGGGCCCGCACACCCCGCTGGCGCACGCGGCTCCCGCCCAATGCTCGACCTGCGGGTTCTACTGGCCTCTTTCCGGCACGCTGAGGCTCGGCTTCGGCGTCTGCGCCAACGAGTACGCCCCCGACGACGGCCGGGTGGTGGCCGCCGACCACGGGTGCGGCGCCCATTCCGAGGCGACGACGGTCCCCTCGATGGTCGTGGAGGCCCAGCCGCCGATCCTCGACGACCTGGGATACGACGACCTCACGGAAGCCGGATCGGTCGACGCGACCGACTCCGAGCCGCTCGGTCACTCCTGACATGTTCGATACCGGAAGACTGCGCGAGACGGTCCTCGCCGCCTGGACGGCGTCGCCCGCCCGATTCCGCGAGGACGCCAACGCGGAGGAGGACTTCGCGCTCGGCGGCTACCGCGACCGGCTGGTCGTGGAGCTGGCCCAGAACGCGGCGGACGCGGCCCTGCGCGCCGGCGTCCCGGGGCGGCTGAGGTTGTCGCTGAGGGACGGCGTGCTCATGGCCGCCAACACCGGCGCACCGCTCGACGAGGCGGGCGTCGAGGGCCTGTCCACGCTGCGCGTCTCAGGGAAGAGGGACGAGGCGGGCGCGGCCGGCCGGTTCGGCGTCGGCTTCGCGGCCGTCGTTTCCGTCTGCGACGAGCCCTCGATCGTCTCGCGGGAGACCGGCGGGGTCCGCTGGTCGCGTGGGGAGACGGCCGCCCTCGTGAGCGCACGTCCCGAGCTCGCCGCCGAGCTGGCCGGCCGCGACGGCCACGTGCCGTTGCTGCGCCTGCCGTTCCCCGCGGAGATCACGGAGGTTCCCGAGGGCTTCGACACGCTGGTACGGCTCCCGCTCCGCGATGACACGGCCGCGAAGGCCGTGCGGCGGATGCTGGAGGAGGCCGGCCCGGCGCTGCCCCTGGCGATGCCCGCGCTCGAGACCGTCGAGATCGAGATCGACGGGCTGACGCGCACGATCTCGACCGACGGCTGGCGGATCGTGACCGAGTCGGGGGTGTTCACGCCCGAGCAGGTCGCCGAGCTGTTCGCCGGCCGGCCGACCGAGGAGCGGGCCCGGCCGTACTGGGAGGTCCGCTGGGCCGTGCACCCGGAGGTCCGCACCCCGAGAGTGGTGCACGCTCCGACCCCGAGCGACGAGCCCCTCGACCTCCCGGCCCTGCTGATCGCCACGTTCCCATTGACCACCGACCGGCGGCACGTCGCCCCTGGCCCCCTCACGGACTTCCTGGTCGGCCGGGCCGCGGAGGCGTACGTCCGGCTGCTGCAGGAACTGCCCGCCACCCCGGCCCTGCTCGACCTCGTGCCGGGGTTGATGGGCAAGGGAGAGCTCGACGCCGCCATCCGCAGGGAGATCATCAGGCTGCTGCCGGGCACGCCGCTGCTCCCGGCGATCTCCGGGATCCTGCCGGGCGACCAGACGCGGGCCGTCGAGGGCTCGCAGGACTTCCTCGACAAGATCGCGGACATGGTGCCCGGGCTGCTGCCCGCGGGCTGGGCCTCACGCAGTCCCGCTCTCACCACCCTCGGCGTCAGGCGGGTGGAGCTCGCCGACGTGGTGGACATGTTGTCCGGCGACGCAGTACAGGACAGGGACCCGTCGTGGTGGCGGTCGTTGTACGCGGTCCTGCCCGCGGACGACCGCGAGGCCATCGGCGCGATTCCCGTGCCGCTCGCGGACGGCCGGCTGGTCCGCGGCCCGCGCGGCACGCTGGTGCTCTCCGCCGGCCTCGACCATGATCTTGGCGACCGCCCGTCACTCGATCCGGCCCTGCTCGGCCCGCTGGGGCTGCGGATCGTTCATCCCGAGGCCGTGCATCCGCTGCTGCTCCGGTTGGGCGCGGCCGAGGCCACGCCGAGGACGGTCCTCGACGACCCGCTCACCCACGCCGCCGTGGCCGAGTCGCTCGACAGCGCCGATCCCGAGCCGGTGTCCCAGGCCGTGCTCGCGCTGGTCGACGCGGCGGGGCTCACGGCCGGTGAGGCGCCATGGCTGTCCGCGCTGGCGTTGCGGGGCTCGGACGGCGAGCTCTACGCCGCCGGCGACCTGCTCCTCGAGGGCGGTTCGCTGGCCGGGCTGATCGACCGGGACGTGCCGTTCGGCGTCGCCGCGGCCGACCTGGTCGAGAAGTACGGCTCGCACGTGCTGGCGGCGGCCGGCGTGCTCGACGGGTTCGCCGTGGTCAACGACTCCGACGTCGTGCTGGACCTGTCCGAATGCGACCACGACCTCGATCTCGAGGACGAGTGGATCGAGGCGGTGCTCGATCTGCTGCCCGACTTGGACGTGCCACCGGTGGCGAGGGAGTTCACCGCCGTCCGCGACCTGGAATACGTCGCCGAGTGGACCTCCGCGCTCGGCCTGCTCTCCCGGCCGCCGCTGCGGGCCGCGCTGCTGCCGCTTCGCGTGCTCGTGGCGGGCGAGACGGTCGAGGTCCCCTCGTACACGGCGTGGTGGCTGTCGCGGCATCCCGTGCTCGGCGGCCGCGTCCCCACGACGCTCCGGCTTCCCTCGGGCGACCCTCTGCTGTTCGGCCTGTACGGCGACGCCCCGGCGGGGATCGACGAGAGCGCGCTGAAGATGATCGGCGTCAGGTCGTCACTCGAGGAGTTGCTGGCCTCACACGGCGGGCCGGAGGAACTGCTCGACCAGCTCGCCGACCCCGCGGCCGAGGTCGACCGGGCGCAGCTGCGCTCCCTCTACACGGCCCTTGCGGGCGTCGACCCCGAGCGGGTGAGCCCGCCGGACCTGGTCCGGGCCGTGCTGAAGGGGGCGATCGTGGTGGCGGAGGCCGACGAGGGCTCCGTCGTCGTGGAGGCGCCCGACCTGCTGCCCCTGGTGGAGGACCGGCCGCTCGTGCTCGCGCCGTTCGATCTCGCGGAGGCGTTGTCGGAGGTGCTGGACCTGCCCCTGGTCGGGGAGGTCGTCACGGGCGCGGTGACGTCGGCGGGAGTGGAGCGGCCGGTGCCGCCGGAGGTGCGGTCACTGCTGCCCTCCGTGCCGCTGAGCTATGTCGAGCACGACGAGCTGCAGGTGGACGGCAGGCCGGTGCCCTGGCGTTTCTTCGAGGGAAGGGTCCACGCCTCGGGTGTCGAGGGCCTGGCGAGGGGCCTCGCGTGGGCCGCCGGCCAGTGGGGCGACCGGCTAGCGGTGGCCGCGCTCCTGCGGGATCCCGGCAGGGTTCCGCTGCTGCTGGCCGAGGCCGACCTCGACCCGGTGACCGCGCTGGGGTGAGCGCAGCCGGGGGGTCTCCTCCCCGGCCGCCGCCTCAGTGGCGCCTGGCGTCGCGGCGGTGGACGTAGTAGACGCCGAACAGGCCCAGACCGATTCCCACCACGCAGGTCCAGATCGACCAGGTGTGCACGGGCCGGATGATCAGCAGCACGACCAGGGCGATCGCCCACAACCCCGTTCCCACCAGGAAGGTCCTGGTGTCGTTGGTCTTGAGGGGTTGGGGATCGGGTCGGCGCGGCTGGTTCACCCCGCAAGCTTAAGAGATCGGGCGAACGGGGGTGACCTCGGATGACAGATTAGTCACAAAAGGACAACTCCGTCTTTTCGTAAAAGGTGTCATCCTGTCACTCTGCGCGCGTGAACCAAACCAGCAGTTCCACTGCACTTGATCGCTATTTTTCCATCTCAGCGCGTGGCTCCACGGTGGGTCAGGAGATCCGCGGCGGCATCGCCACCTTTTTCACGATGGCCTACATCGTGGTCCTCAATCCCCTCATCATCGGGACCGCCGCGGACAAGGCCGGGCAGTTTCTCGGTGACGGCAGCGTCCCGAATCTCCCGTTGGTCGCCGCCGCGACGGCGTTCGTGGCCGGAATCGTCACGATCGCGATGGGCGTGTTCGGCCGGGTGCCGTTCGCGCTGGCCACTGGGCTCGGCCTGAACGCCTTCCTCGCCTTCGGCGTCGCGAGCCAGATGTCCTGGGAAGACGCCATGGGCCTGGTCGTGCTCGAGGGCATCGTGATCGCCATCCTGGTGGTCACGGGTTTCAGGGTCGCGGTGTTCAACGCCATCCCCGCCCAGCTCAAGACGGCGATCAGCGTCGGGATCGGCCTGTTCATCACGCTCATCGGCTTCGTCGACGCAGGCTTCGTGCGGCGCATCCCCGACGCCGCGCACACCACCGTGCCGGTGCAGCTCGGCTCGCTCGGCAACGGCTCGCTGACCGGCTGGCCGACGCTGGTCTTCGTCGTGGGCCTGCTGGCGACGGCGTTCCTGGTGGCGCGCAAGGCGAAGGGCGCGATCCTCGTCGGCATCGTCGCGACGACGATCTTCGCGTTCGTGGTGGAGCTGATCGGCGACCTCGGCAGTCAGCCAGGGAAGCCGAACGGGTGGAGCCTCAACATCCCCCAGTGGCCCGGCAAGATCATTGACGTCCCCGACCTGTCGCTGATCGGCCAGTTCAGCCTGTTCGGCGCGTTCGCCCAGATCGGCGGGCTCGCGGCGGTCCTGCTGGTCTTCACGCTGATGCTCGCCGACTTCTTCGACACCATGGGCACGATCGTGGGCGTCGGCCGCCAGGCGGGTCTCGTCCGCGCCGACGGCACCATGGAGCGGACCCGCGAGATCCTGCTGGTCGACTCCGTCGCCGCGGCGGCCGGCGGCGCGGCGAGCGTCTCGTCGAACACCACCTACATCGAGTCCGCGTCCGGCGTCGGGGAGGGCGCGCGAACGGGTCTCGCGAGCGTGGTCACCGGCCTGCTCTTCCTGCTCGCGATGTTCTTCGCGCCGCTGACCGACATCGTCCCCTTCGAGGCGGCGACCCCCGCACTGGTGATCGTCGGCTTCCTGATGATGACCCAGATCAAGGAGATCGACTTCAGCGACTTCGAGATCGCGATCCCGGCCTTCCTGACGATCGTGCTGATGCCGTTCACCTACTCGATCACCGCGGGGATCGGGGCGGGCTTCGTCAGCTACATCGTGATCAAGGTCCTGCGCGGCAAGGCCAAGGAGGTCCACCCGCTGCTCTGGCTCGTGGGGATCCTCTTCGTCGTCTACTTCGCGCTGGAGCCGATCAAGAGCCTGCTCGGGATCGGCTGACGTCGAGGCCGTCGTGGTGGTGGCGGAGCGGGCCACCACCATGACGACCTGGCCGTGCAGCCGGGTCTGGCCGTCCAGGCAGGACGCGGGCCCGCGTGAGGGGGCGCGTCACACCGCGCCGGCGGCGGCGAACGTGCAGATCGCGGCGCCGAGGATGAGCGAGTGCAGGATCATGTGCTCGAGGTTGGGGCGGGGGCGGTCCCCCAGGCGGGGGAGCACGATGACGGTCATGGCGTAGGTCCGCGCATGCAGGCCGGCCCAGGTCTCTCCGGTGCCCGCGGTCGCCCAGGGGGCCGTGACGCCGGCCAGGTACGGAAGCCACCACAGGGTCAGGCCGCCGAGGACGACGAGCAGTTCCAGGCCCGCGCCCGCATAGGCGAGGACCGGCAGGCCGGCGGCGCCGGCGGCGACGAGGAGAACGGCCGGGACCAGCATGACCGGCGCGTTGATCGCCACCTCTGTGATCTGCTCCGACCTCTTCGCGTCCCGAACGTTGTTGAACGGGAAGACGTCGACGAGCGTGGTGAAGACGAAGTAGGCGTCGGCCAGGAGCAGCAGGACGAGCGCGACGGCGAACATGGGGGCGTCCTTACTCGGGGAGGGTGGGTTCAGCCGGCGTCGGCGCCGTGACGCGCGTGGACTCCGGCGAGGAACGTGGAAAGGGCGATGTCGAACCAGGTGTCGTAGTACGCCCGGGGTGCGGCCGGGGGCTCGGGGACCTCGCCGAACTCGGCCAGGGCGTGGCCGGTCACGAGGATGAACAGCGACTGCACCAGGAACAGCGCCTCCTCGTCGGTGAGGCGCAGGCCGGCGTGCATCGAGGCCAGCACCAGGGGGACCGCCGGTTCGAACACCTCCGGCGACACGTTCCGCACGGCGACGACCGCGGCGGCTCCGGGATGGACCCCCAGGGCCTCCCGCAGGGAGTGCGCCATTCCGGTCATCAGCTCACGCCACCCCGATTCAGGGGTGAGCGCGGCGAGCACCTGCGACGCGACGCGGTCGGACACCAGTTGGAGCAGCGCGGCCTTGTTCGGCACGTGGTAGTAGAGCGAGGCCGCCTTCACGTCGAGCCGCGTGGCCAGCGTGCGCATCGACAGCGCGGCGACGCCCTCCTGGTCGAGGAGGTCGAACACCGCGCGGAGGATCGATTCGGTGTCGAGACGTGCCGCCGGGCTCATGGACGATTCCTTTCTAACATCGTTAGGTTGAGACTAACAGCGTTAGAATGGGGGTGCAAGCGTCGGTTCGGGATCGGGGGGTCCGGGTGGGCGGCGTCCCGTGGTTGTTGTCACACAGGGGCCGTCGCGTGCCTGCGAGGCTCTGAGCTCGCGAATTGCGGAATATCGGCAGGCGACATAAAGTTAGCAAAGGTAATGAGACATGCTAACAAAGACAGAGAATCTCCGAAGCGACGCCGGCCTCGCGTCCGCGTTGCGCGTTTCGCTCGCGCGCCTGAACCGCCGGCTGCGCAAGCAGGGTGCGCATCACTCGCTGACCCCCACTCAGCTCGCGACGCTGGCGGCCGTCGAGAGCCACACCGAGATGACCCCCGGCGAGCTGGCGGAGCACGAGAAGGTGCAGCCGCCCTCCATGACCCGAGTGATCGCCAAGCTCGAGGAGCGGGGTCTGCTGGCACGCAGGCCCCATCCGACGGACCGGAGACAGGTCACCGTCCGCCTGACGGAGGCGGGGACGGCGCTGCTCAAGGAGGAGCGCCGGATGAAGGAGGCCTGGCTCGCGCGTCAGCTCAAGGAGCTGACGCCGGAGGAGCGGGCGGCGCTGCGGGTGGCGGCTCCGATTCTGGCGAGGCTCTCCCAGATGTAGGGGGGATGTTCCGCTCGCTGCGCAACTACAACTACCGGCTGTTCGCGGCCGGTGGAGTGGTGTCCAACATCGGCACCTGGATGCAGCGGACGGCGCAGGACTGGCTGGTCCTCGACCTCACGGGCGGCAGCGGCTCCGCTCTCGGCGTGACCGTCGCGCTGCAGTTCCTGCCGGTGATGTTGTTCGGCCTGTGGGGCGGCATGCTCGCGGACCGCTACCCCAAGCGGCGGGTGCTGGTCGTGGCCCAGACCCTGATGGGCCTGCTCGCGCTGAGCATGGGCGTGCTCGTCCTGACGGGCTCCGTGCAGGTGTGGCACGTCTACGTGATGGCCTTCACCCTCGGCCTGGTCTCCTGTGTCGAGGTCCCGACTCGGCAGTCGTTCGTCGTGGAGATGGTGGGCCGCAAGGACCTGCCGAACGCGATCGCGCTCAACAGCTCGACGTTCAACCTGGCCAGGGTGGTCGGCCCGGCCGCCGCGGGCGTGTTCATCTACTGGATGGGCACCGGCCCGATCTTCCTGCTGAACGCGGCGTCGTTCGCCGCCGTGATCATCGGGCTGATCCTCATGCGGGGCTCGGAGCTGCGCAGCCCCGAGCCGGTTCCCCGGGCCAGGGGTCAGCTCCGCGAAGGGGTGCGGTACGTCTTCGAACGGCCTGATCTCCTGCTGCCGCTGCTCATCGTCGGCTTCATGGCGGTCTTCGCGCAGAGCTTCACGACCAGCATCGCCCTCATGGCCAGGCAGGTGTACGGCGCGGGCGCGTCGTCCTTCGGCATCGCGTCCAGCGCGTTCGCCGTCGGGGCCCTCGGCGGCGCCCTGCTGGCCGCGCGGCGGGTCAAGCAGAGCCGAAGGTTCCTGCTCGCCGGATCCGTGTGCTTCGGGATCTTCCAGATCACGGCCGGGATCGCCCCCGACTACCCGATCTTCCTGCTCCTGCTCGTCCCGGCGGGAATGGCCATGATCACGGTCAACACCACCGCGAACACCATGGTCCAACTCGGTTCTTCGCCCGACATGCGCGGCCGGGTCATGGGCATCTACGTGCTCGTGTTCACGGCGGGGGCGCCCGTGGGGTCGCCGCTCGTGGGATGGCTGTCCGAGACGGCAGGCCCGCGTGCCGCCGTCCTGACCGCCGGCGTGCTGAGCGTGGTGGGCACCGGCCTCGCCCTGCTGCTGACCAGGGTCGTCGCAGCCCGTGCGGCCGCCGGGGAACAATCGGTCCGTGAGGTTGTTCCTGGCGCTGCTACCGCCGTCTGAGGCGCTGGAGGAGGTCGCCGCGGCGATCGGCCCCGTCCGGGACGAGTGGCCGGGCCTGCGGTGGATCGACCCGTCCCTGTGGCACGTGACGCTCGCCTTCCTCGGCGAGGTCCCCGACCGGGTGCTGCCCGACCTGCACGTACGGCTGGCGAGAGCAGCCTCGCGCCACCCTCCGGCGACGTTGTCGTTCGCGGGGTCCGGGGCCTTCCCGTCTCCCGCTCATGGGAGGGTCTTCTGGGCCGGCCTGGGCGACGGCCCGTCCCTGAAGGGGCTGGCCGACTCGCTCGCCGCGGGGGCCCGCCGGGCCGGGGCGATGGAGAAGGACCGCACGCGGTTCCATCCCCATCTCACCCTGGCCCGCTCTCGGGACGGCGTCGACCTGTGGCCGCTCGTCCGGGCCACGAGCACGTTCAGCGGGCGCTCCTGGGAGGCGAAAGCCGTACATCTGATGCGAAGCCACCTGGGGCCGCGCGTCCGTTACGAGCACGTCGAGGCGTATTCACTCGGTCGTCGCGACTAGGCTCCTTGCCGTGGATCGTCCTCGTCGCTGGTTGTTGCCCACGGTGCTCGCGCTGCTCGTGCTCATCGTGGTGGTCGGGACGCTGCTGGGATGACGTCCTAGGCAGGACCCCGCGCTACCAGGCGTACGCCTCGGGGGCGGGGTGGCCGGGACCGGGGAAGATCTCGTCGAGACGGGCGAGCGTGTCTTCGTCGATCCCCGTGTGCATGACCTGGTTCGCTCCCTCGAGTTGCGCCATCGTGCGCGGACCGATGATCGGAGCGGCGACCGCGGGCTGACAGAGCAGCCAGGACAGCGCCACGACATTGGGATCGGCGCCGATCTCCGCGCAGAACGCCTCGTACTCCTCGATCTTGCTCTTGTGCTTGGCCACCTCGGCGAGCATGGTGTCGGTGCCGGACCGCCCCTTCTCGAGCTTCTTCAGCACACCGGAGAGCAGGCCGCCCGCGAGGGGGCTCCACGGGATCACGCTGATGCCGTAGTCCTCCGCGGCGGGCAGGAGCTCGATTTCCGGCAGGCGGTTGAGCAGGTTGTAGTGCGCCTGCTCGCTGACCAGGCCGAGGAAGTTGCGGCGCCGGGCGGTCTCCTGGGCCTTGGCGAGGTGCCATCCCGCGAAGTTCGACGAACCGACGTAAAGGATCTTGCCCTGCTGCCGCAGGACCTCCATGGCCTCCCAGAACTCGTCGAACGGCGTGTACCTGTCGATGTGGTGGGCCTGGTACAGGTCGATGTGGTCGGTCTGCAGGCGCTTCAGGGAGGCGTCGGCGGCCCGCCTGATGTTCAGCGCGGACAGCCGGCGCTCGTTCGGCCAGTCGCCCATGATGCTGTAGACCTTGGTCGCGAGGACGGTGCGCTCGCGCCGGCCGCCGCCCTTCGCGAACCACCGGCCGATGATCTGCTCGGTGACGCCCTCGCCCTTCTGGCCGCCGTAGGAGTTCGCGGTGTCGAAGAAGTTGATGCCGAGCTCGTGGGCGCGATCCATGATCGCGTGGGAGTCGTCTTCCGTGGTCTGCGGGCCGAAGTTCATCGTGCCGAGGCAGAGCCTGCTGACCTGCAGGCCGGTACGTCCAAGTTGTTGATATTCCACTCGGCCCAGACTAGGCACCGACGCGGACGCTCCGTGCATCGGGAATGATTGCCGCATGGGGATCTCGCGGGGGGCCGTGAACCGGGTCGGGAGGGCGCTTCGGCCGGCGGCGTTCGTCCTCGCCGTCTCCGCCGCCCTCTCCCTCGCCGTCCCGCCTCCGCAGAGCGCCCGCGCCGACGACGACAAGCCCCTGTTCGCCGACGACGACAAACCCCTCTTCACGATCAGGGACAAGCGCATCGCCGAGTCCAGCGGGCTGGCGTTCTCGCCGACGCACAAGGGCGTCGTCTACACGCACAACGACAGCGGCGGCTCCCCGACGGTCTACGCACTTGGCCTCGACGGCCGGACGCGGGCCGCGTTCACCCTCGCCGGAGCGGTCGCCAGGGACTGGGAGGCGATGGCGACCTCCGTCGACCCCAAGACCGGGCGGGGCGTGCTGTGGATCGGCGACATCGGCGACAACCTGGACGGCGCGTGGTCCGACATCTCCGTCTACAAGGTCGTCGAGCCGCGGACGCTGGCGGACGCGACGCTCAAGGCGACCCGGTACCGCTTCCGCTACAAGGACGGCGCCCGCAACGCCGAGGGCCTGATGGTCGACCCCCGTTCCGGCCGGCTGTACGTCGTCAGCAAGGAGTTCGACGGGTCGATCTACCAGGCGCCGGCCAAGCTCAGGACCGACGGGGTGAACGTGCTCCGGCGGGTCGGGTCCGCACCCATCATGGCCACCGACGCCGCCTTCGCCCCCGACGGTTCGAGCTTCGTGATCCGGACGTACTTCTCCGCCACGGTCTTCCGCTCGCCCGATCACGAGATCGCGCATGTCACCATGCCGCCGCTGAACCAGTCGGAGTCCGTCACCTACACCCCGGACGGCACCGCCCTGCTCACCGGCTCGGAAGGCGCGCGGAGCCCGGTCTACGAGGTGCCGCTGCCGGCGGAGGCCCGGGCGCGGCCCGCGGTCGCCACCCGATCTCCGGCGGCGACCCCGGCCCCGCGAGGTTCGGCCGCGGCCTCCGGACAGGCGGGCGATTCCGGAGTGCCGACCACGATGATCGTCTTATGGGTGGCGGTCGCCGTGGGAGCGATCGGCGTGATCCTCGTGATCGCCTGGCGGACCGCTCGCTGAAGGCGGACCGCTCGCTGAGGAGGGTGTCACGGCACGCTCCATGAGCGCGTCACATCGGTCGCCTGTGACTGTCGGGACGGATCCTCTCGGCGAACCGCTCGCCCCGCAACGCCCGTTCCACGAGGTCGATGGCCTGCGCGAGCCGTACGAGCCGGGGCCCCTCGCTGCGATAGGCCTTGAGCACCGCCTCGACGGCGTGCGGAGGCAGGTGATCCTTCAGGTCCACGGCGGCGCCGCGATAGCCCTCCCGGGCGGCCTGGATCGACGCGCGCACGTGGTGGGCGGCCATCCGCGCCAGCGCGACCGGGTGGCGGCGCAGCACCGCGTAGGCGCGGTAGTCCGGCGGCACCGCGTCGAGCAGCCACGCCGAGGCCGACGTCTCCCAGTCGGGACTGTCGGGCGGGCGAACCTCCTGCGGCCATCCCGGCGGCACGTACATGGCCACCAGTCTACCGAACGTCAGTTCGATCTCTAATGAGTGGCAGACGAGTCCGAGAGGGCTGGTGGACAATGGCGGGCGTGGTGCCCATATTCAGCCGTATGTCCGCCGGAGCGACATGAAGCTTGGAATCATCGGTGCGGGAATCCTCGGCCTGGCCGTCGCCAGGGAGATGGCGCGTTCGGGCGCCGAGGTGACCGTGCTGGACAAGGAAGCCGACGTCGCGGCCCATCAGACCGGGCGTAACAGCGGCGTCGTTCACGCCGGGATCTACTACACCCCCGGTTCCCTGAAGGCGACCCTCTGCCGGGACGGCATGGCGATGCTCAGGGAGTACTGCGCGGAGCACAGGCTGCCCTACGACGAGGTCGGCAAGCTCGTCGTCGCGTCCACCCGTGCCGAGATGGCGGGACTGCGCAGGATCGCCGACCGCGCCAGGGAGAACCGGGTGCCGGGCATCGCGGAGGTCGACGCGCTCGGGCTGCGGGAGATCGAGCCGGACACCGTCGGCGTGGGCGCGGTCCACTCGCCGCACACCGCCATCACCGACTTCCCTGCCATCGCGCGCCGCCTCGCCGCCGACGTGACGGACATGGGCGGCTCCGTACGGCTCTCGCATCCCGTCCGGGGCATCAGGGAGACGTCCCGGGGGGTCGAGGTGGTGGCGGGAACGTCACGCTTCACCTTCGACCGGCTCATCTCCTGCGCGGGACTCGGCACCGACCGGGTGGCGGCGATGGCCGGCGCGCCGGGAGACGTGCGGATCATCCCCTTCCGCGGCGAGTACTACAAACTGACGGACACGGCGAAGACCATGGTGCGCGGGCTCATCTATCCCGTGCCCGACCCCCGTTACCCGTTCCTCGGCGTCCACCTCACCCGCAGGATCGACGGCGAGGTGCTGGTCGGGCCGAACGCGGTGCTGGCGCTGGCGCTCGAGGGCTACTCGTGGGGCGAGATCTCCCTCAAGGACCTCCGGCGGATCGTGACCTGGCCGGGCACCCGGCGCATGGCGGCGACGCACTGGCGCACCGGCGTGCGGGAGGTGTACGGATCGCTCGCGAAGCGGTCGTTCCTGGCCGCGGCGCGGCGGTACGTGCCCGCGCTCACCGCGGACGACATCGTCAAGACGCGAGGGGGAGTCCGGGCCCAGGCGGTGGCGAGGGACGGCGCCCTGCTCGACGACTTCTCCATCGACGTGCACGGGCGGATCGTCCTGGTCAGGAACGCCCCGTCGCCCGCCGCGACGTCGAGTCTGGCCATCGCCCGGCACATCGCTTTAACGGCTCCCTTAACTTCCAACTCCTAGAGTGCTTGATGCCATGGTCAACGCATCTCCCGAAGCACGGCTGCTCGTCGTCGAGGACGAGCCGAACATCCTTGAACTGCTGGCCGCGAGCCTGCGGTTCGCCGGATTCGAGGTCAACACCGCCTCCAGCGGAGGCGAGGCGGTCTCGGCCGCCCAGCGCCACCGGCCGGACCTGATCGTTCTCGACGTCATGCTGCCCGACATGGACGGTTTCGACATCGTGCGCCGGCTGCGCGGCGGCGGAACGCACACCCCAGTGGTGTTCCTCACCGCCAGGGACGCGACCGAGGACAAGGTCCGCGGCCTCACCCTCGGCGGCGACGACTACGTGACCAAACCCTTCAGTCTCGAAGAGGTGGTCGCCAGGATCCGGGCCGTGCTCCGCCGTACGAGCGGCGACCCCACGGCGGTGCCTCCCCGGCTGACCTTCGCCGACATCGAGCTCGACGAGGAGTCGCACGAGGTGTGGCGCGGCGGCGCGGCCGTCCCGCTCTCGCCGACCGAGTTCAAGCTGCTGCGGTACTTCATGGCCAACGCCGGGCGGGTGCTGTCCAAGGCCCAGATCCTGGATCACGTCTGGGACTACGACTTCCGCGGCGACGCGGGAATCGTCGAGTCCTACGTCTCCGTGTTGCGCCGCAAGCTCGACAACGCCAATCCGCGGCTCATCCACACCCTCAGAGGAGTCGGATACGTGATGCGGACACCGCCGTCCACCGCCTGAGCGTCGTGTCAGGGCGCACGCCGCTGCGGATACGACTGAGCGCGGCCATGCTGGCGCTCGTCGCCGTGGCCATGGCCGTCATCGGTGTGGGCAGTGTCTCCGCCCTCCGCCACTACCTCGTCTCCCGGGTGGACCTGCAGCTCGCGATGGTCACCCAGGACGTGGTCCTGCGCCTGGAACGCGGGCCGATGCTCCTGGCCAGGCTCAGGGTCCCGCCGGAGGGCCGCGTCGAGGTCCGCGACCCTACGGGCAAGCTGATCGCCGCGCAGGCGGGGATGGCCGTCGAGACCCTGCCCGGCCCGGCCTCCGTCACCTCGCAGACGCCCCGGACCGTCCCCGCCGTGTCCGGCGACGGGCTGTGGCGTGCCCGGGTGGTCCCGGTCTCCGGTCTCGGCACCGTGGTCGTCGCCGTCGACTTCGCCTCCGTACGCCAGATCACGGGGCGGCTCGCGCTCATCGAACTGCTGGTCGGCGGCGTCGTGATGGTCGTCCTCGCCGTCGTCGGCGTCGTGATCGTACGGCGGAGCCTGCGTCCGCTGACGGAGATCGAGCGGACCGCGGAGGACATCGCCCAGGGGAGCCTCAGCAGCCGGATCCCGGATCGCGACCCCCGCACCGAGGTCGGGCGGCTCGCCCGGTCTCTGAACGGCATGCTGGCCCAGATCGAGACGGCCTTCGAGGCCCGCGCGGCGTCGGAGGCGTCCGCACGCGAGTCTGAGGCCAGGATGCGGCGCTTCGTCGCGGACGCCTCACACGAGTTGCGCACGCCCCTCACGTCCATCAGGGGGTTCGCGGAGTTCCACCGCCAGGTTCCGGACGCCGACGCCACCCGGTTGATGGCGCGGATCGAGAGCGAGGCGGCCCGCATGGGCCTGCTCGTCGAGGACCTGCTACTGCTCGCCCGGCTCGACCAGCAGCGCCCGCTCCAGTCGGAGCCCGTCGACCTGCTCGCGGTGGCCGCGGACGCCGTCCACGACACCAGGATCCTGTGCCCCGACAGGGACGTCACCCTCGACGTCGACAGTGACGTGGCGCTCATCGTCATGGGAGACGAGGTGCGGTTGCGGCAGGTCGTCGGGAACCTGATGAGCAACGCGACCATCCACACTCCCGGCGGGACCTCCATCGCGGTCCGGCTCGGGGCGACGGGCTCGCGGGCCTTCGTGGAGGTCGCCGACCAGGGGCCCGGGCTCACCGCGGAGCAGGCCGCGCGCGTCTTCGAGCGTTTCTACCGCGCGGATCCCTCGAGGACGAGGCCCTCCGGAGGCAGCGGCCTCGGGCTCGCCATCGTCGACTCGCTCGTGCGGGCGCACGGGGGCGAGGTCGGCGTCCGCACGGCGCCCGGTGAGGGTGCGGCCTTCCGCATCGTCCTCCCGCTCGCGCCCGAGGCCCTGGACGTCGACGAGGATCCCGACGACTCCGAGGACGCCGACCTCGCCGAGGACCTGTCCGGCGAGGCTCTGCTCGATGAGGCCTCGTTCGAGGCGGAGGAAGCGGTCTCGGCCGCTCCCGACGCGCCCCGCTGACGACCGCCCGACAGGAGGCGCCCGCTCGCGGAGCGGAGTCTCAGCTCACCTCGGGGAAGCCCTCGTCGGGGAAGCCGCCGCCCGAGGATCCGCTCGGCAGGACGACCTGGTCCCCGTCGGTGAGCCCGTCGACGATCTCCACGTACTGGTCGCCGCGGATGCCGGTCTTCACCGTCCGCTGCACCTGGCCGCCGCCGGCCTGCCGGACCGTCACCGTCGCCGTCCCGTCCGCGAGAGTCCGTACGGCCTGCGCCGGCACGTACAGGGCGTCGTCGGCCGTTCCGGTGGTCACCTGTGCGGTCGCGCTCTGCCCGAGCAGCAGGTTGGCCGGCCGGTCCTCGAACGAGATCGTCACGCCGTAGCGGACGAGCCTGCCGCTCGTCGTCGCCGTGGGGTCGATGTGGGCCACGGTGCCGTCGTACTCCTCGCCCGGATGGGTGGCCAGCGTGATCGTGGCCTTCTGGCCCACCTTGAGCGACTGGACGTCCGACTGGGTGAACATCGCCTGCATCTGGAGGTCGCCGAGGTCGCCGAGGGTGATGAAGGTGCCGGACGTGTACTGCGTGCCGACGGTTCCCGCGACCGACAGGATCGTGCCGTCGGCGGGAGCCTTGATCTTCACTCCCGCGAGCGCCTGCCTGGCGTCGGCGAGGTCGGACGTCGCCTTGCTGACGGCCGCCTCGGCCTCCGCCTCGGTCATCGGCGTCCCACCGCCACCGCCGCCACCGCGGCCCCCCGAGCCGCCGAAACCGCCGCCGCCCCGGCCGGAGCCGCCACCCTGTCCGTCACCCTGACCGCCGCCGGGTCCGCCCTGGCCGCCCCCGCCCTGCCCGGGCGTTCCGCCTCCGGGAGTACACGTCGGCGAGGGGGTCGCGCTCGGAGGCGCCGAGTGCGTCGGTGTCGGCGTCGCGTGCGTGGGAGTCGGAGTGGGAGTGGGCGTCGCGGTCGGTGTCGGTGTCGGTGACGGTGAAGGTGTCGGTGTCACGGTCGGAGTGACGGTCGGGGTGGGCGACGGGCTCGGGTGCTTGGTCCAGGTCTGCCGCGCCCGGCCGGTCGAGGCGTTCGCGGACGACGTGCCGGCGGCCTTCGCCGCTCCGGAACCGCTTGCCGCCCCGTGGCCCGTCGTACGGCCGGCGGAGTCCGGTGTGGGCGTCGCCGACGCGAGCGGCGGGTGCTCCCGTCCGCGACCGTCAGAGTCGTACGACACCAGGGACACGTTGAGGGCGAGCCAGCCTTGGCTGGTCGCCACGTTCCCCGACATTGAGGCGGGAGTGGTCGCGCAGGACGTCACGGAACCTCCGGAGCCGGAACCACCGGAGGACGAGCCCGACGAGCCGTGTCCCGACCCGGCCGACGACGAACCCTGGCCGGAGGTCGTGCGGGCCATGGCCGGAACGACCGTGACGCCTCCGGAGGAACCCCCCGTGGAGGTCACCGACGTCCCGCTCTCGATCTTGTCGAGGGTGTCCTGCGCGGCGGCCAGGGACGCCTTGGCGGCGTCGTAGTCCTCGCGCGCGATCGTGTCGTCGATGCGGGCCAGCACGCGGCCCTTCTTCACCTTGTCCCCGACCTTGACGTCGAGCTTCTGCACCGTACCGGCCGCGCCGAACCCCAGATCGCTCACGCCGTCGTTGACAGTGTTGCCCGCGGCGGAGACGTACGCGGACACGGTGCCGCGCTTGGCCGCGGCGAGCGAGATCTGCCCGGCCGCGGGGGAGCCCCCGTCGCTCACACGGAGGACGGCGAAGCCTGCGATGGCGACCCCGGCGAGGGCCAGTCCCCCGACGCGGATCGGAATGCTCGGTGTCATGGCGGCCATCCTCGCGACGCCACGTCACCGCTCCCTTGGCCCTGCCTGAGAGTTATCTGAAAATGCGACTTCCAGGAAACTGTCAGCATCGGCCGAGGTTGCCCGAAGCGGGATCCGCCAGGGTTCAGCGTCGTGAAGCTGTCGACGAAGCGCAGAGCGCTGATCATCAACGGCGTCCTCGGAGTGTTGCTGCTCGGTGGAGTCGGCGTGGCCTGGGCCTCCCTGGGAAACGACTCATCGAATGAGGCGGCCCCCCTGACCACGCGTGTCACGCGGGCGACGGTGTCGTCCACGGTGTCGGCCTCCGGTTCCGTCGCGAGCTCCCGGACGAGATCTCTCGATTTCGGTACGAGCGGCACGGTCGAGTCGATCGCCGTCGAGACGGGCGACAAGGTGAAGAAGGGCCGCGTGCTCGCGCGCCTCGACGACACCGCGGCGCAGGAGAGCCTCGACGCGGCCAAGGCCGCCCTGGACGCCGCCGACGCGGGCGACACCTCGACCGCGTCGGGCTACTCGCAGTACATCAGCGCGCGGAACTCCTACCGGTCGGCCGAGCGGGCCGTCGCGGGTACGGAGATCAAGGCACCCTTCGCCGGGACCATCGTGGCGGTGAACGGCTCGGAGGGCGGCCCGTCCGGCGGTTCGGGAGGCGGCACCTCGTCCAGCGGTTCGTCGGGAGGTTCCGGGTCCGGTGCGGGCGCCGGCGCCTCGAGCGGCGGATCGTCGAGCGCCTCCGGCACGTCGAGCACGGGCAGCGGGTTCATCGAGATCGCCGATCCGGCGCGCCTGCAGATCGTCGGCCAGTTCACCGAGGCCGACGTGACCAAGCTCAAGCTCGGCCAGGCGGCGACCGTCACCTTCGACGCACTGACCGGGGTGACCGCGACCGGCAAGGTGAGCGTCATCGACCCGCAACCGCAGACCAACAACAACGTCGTCCAGTACGCCGTGACGATCTCGCTGAGCGACGTGCCGAAGACCGTGCGGCTCGGCCAGACCGCCAACGTCCAGGTCACCGTCGCCACGGCGGACGACGCGCTGGCCGTGGCGAACGCCGCGGTCACCACCGCGGGCGGCCGCAGCACCGTCAGGGTCCTCGAGAACGGCAAGCAGGTCGTGAAGCCGGTCGAGATCGGCGTGAAGGGCGACACCCTCACCGAGATCAAGTCCGGGCTTCAGGAGGGCGACCAGGTCGTCAGGACCCTTCCCACGACCACCGGCACCGGCGGGGGCTTCCAGTTCCCCGGCGGCGGCGGGTTCGGCGGCGGAGGCGGAGGCGGCGCCTTCGGCGGCCGGGGAGGCCGGGGATGACCGGGCAGATGGCGCCGGTCCTCGACATCAGGGCCGTGGCGAAGGTGTACGGCGAGGGCGAGACCGCGGTGCACGCCCTCCGGGGCGTCTCCGTGAAGGTCGAGCGGGGCGACTACGTGGCGATCATGGGCGCCTCCGGGTCGGGCAAGTCGACGCTGATGAACATCATCGGCTGCCTCGACATCCCGTCCTCGGGGAGCTACCTGCTCGACGGCACCAATGTGGGCGTGCTCGACGAGGTGCGCCTGGCGATCGTCCGCAACCGCAAGATCGGCTTCGTCTTCCAGTCGTTCAACCTGATTCCGCGGATGAGCGCGCTGGCCAACGTGGAGCTGCCACTGGCGTACGGCGGGGTGAAGTCGGCGGAGCGGCGCACGAGGGCGCTGGCGGCGCTTGACCAGGTGGGCCTGGCCGAGCGGGTGGGCCATCAGCCCAACGAGCTGTCCGGTGGCCAGCAGCAGCGGGTCGCACTCGCCCGCGCGCTGGTCACGTCGCCGACCCTGTTGCTGGCCGACGAGCCGACCGGAGCCCTGGACAGCAAGTCCAGCGACGACGTGATGCGGATCTTCGACGGGCTCAGCGCTACCGGCCGGACCATCGTGCTGATCACGCACGAGGACGACGTGGCCGCCCACGCGAAGCGCGTCATCCGGTTGATGGACGGCCAGGTGGTCGAGGACGTCCGCAGGTCGCCGGTCGGCGGCCTTCCCCCACGGCTGGCAGAGGTGACGACGTGAACCCGTTCGAGGTCCTGCGCTTCGCCCTACGGGGTCTGGCGGCCAACAAGCTGCGCAGCGCGCTGACCACGCTCGGCATCCTGATCGGCGTCGCGGCGGTGATCCTGCTGGTCGCCGTCGGCGAGGGGTCCTCGCAGCAGATCCAGCAGAACATCCAGCGGCTGGGCGCCAACTCGCTGACCATCTCCCCGTCCACGTCGGGCGGCGGTGGGGGAGGCGGAGGCGGCGGCGGGTTCGCCCGCGCGCTCGGCGGCGGTGCGGGCGGCGGGCGGCAGCAGGGTTCGGGCCCGCGCACCCAGGCCAAGGACCTGACGGTCGACGACGCCCGAGCGCTGGCCGACCCGTCGAGTGCGCCGTCGGTCAAGAGCGTGTCCCCGGTCGTGACGGCCCAGTCTCAGACGGCGACGTACGAGGGGGCGAGCCACACGATCCAGCAGCTCGTCGGCACGTATCCGAGCTACTTCGAGGCGTCGAACAAGCCCGTGGTCAAGGGCACGTACTTCTACAACGACGACGTGATCGCGGCCAGGAAGGTCGTGGTCATCGGGAACACCGTGGCCCAGGAACTGTTCGGCGCCGTCGACCCCGTGGGCAAGCAGATCGTGGTGTCCGGCGTGCCGTTCACGGTCGTGGGCGTGCTGAAGGAGGCCGGCTCGTCCGGCTTCCAGGACGCCGACGACGTGGCGATCGCGCCGCTGCCCGCGGTGCAGCAGAGCCTGACCGGGTTCGGGCCGCTCGGCCAGATCCTGGTGCAGGCCAAGAGCGCCGAGGCGGTGGACTCCGCGCAGGCCGAGGTCACCGACATCCTCAACCAGCGGCACGGCATCACCGGGACGGCGACGGCCGACTTCCGCATCCTCAACCAGGCGACGCTGCAGGAGACGGTCAGCGCCGCGACCGGCACGTTCACGGTGCTGCTCGGCGCCGTGGCCGCGATCAGCCTGCTCGTGGGCGGCATCGGCATCACGAACATCATGCTGGTCACGGTCACCGAGCGGACCAGGGAGATCGGCATCCGCAAGGCGATCGGCGCGCCCCGCGGGGCGATCCTCGGTCAGTTCCTCGTCGAGGCGACCGTGCTGAGCCTCGTCGGCGGCCTACTGGGCGTGCTGATCGCGGTGATCGGCGCCCAGTTCACGATCGCCGGGGTCAAACCCGTGCTGGTGCCGCTGTCGATCGTGCTGGCGCTCGCGGTCTCGGTCGCGATCGGCCTGTTCTTCGGCAGCTACCCCGCCAACCGCGCCGCCAAGCTGCGGCCGATCGAAGCCCTGCGCTTCGAGTGACAGCCAGGAGATGAATGTGAGCAGGCACAAGGCTGCGGATGTCCTGGAGATCTCGCCCTTCGACGACGATCTCCAGGCCGAACTGGCGGCTCAGCCCGCCCGGCGCGGGCCGTCGAAGCTGACCATGTTGCTCGGCGCGGGCGTCGTGCTCGTCGCCGGGTTCCTCGTGGGCGTCCAGGCGCAGAAGCACGCCGCCACCTCCTCAGGCTCCGTACCGTTCGGGGCCCTGCTGTCCGGCCAGGGCAACGCCGGCGGGCAGCGGGGGCAGGCCGGCGGTGGGGGAGGAGGACGCGGGGGTGGCGGCGGCGGTTTCGCGGGCGGCGGCTTCGGCGGTGGCGCCGCCGCGAACGCGACCTTCGGGACGGTCAAGCTCGTCGACGGCGACAAGATCTACGTCCAGACCGCGGACGGGGGCGTCGTCACCGTGAAGACCAGCACCTCGACCAAGATCCAGGTGTCCAAGGCGGGGAAGGCGAAGGATCTCAAGACGGGCAGCGTGGTCGTCGTCGCGGGAGACAAGGACGCGCAGGGGGTCGTCGACGCCACCTCGGTCACGCAGAGCGGCGCCCTCGGCGGCAGGGGGGCGGGCTCATGACGGCCCAGGCGAGGCTGCTCGTCGTCGACGACGAGCCGAACATCCGGGAACTGCTGTCGGTGAGCCTGCGCTACGCGGGATTCGACGTCGTGACGGCCTCGGACGGCCGGGAGGCCGTCCAGGTCGCGGAGCGCACGAGACCGGATCTGATCGTGCTCGACGTGATGCTCCCCGACATGGACGGCTTCGCCGTGGCGGCCCGGCTCAAGGCCACCGGCCGGCGCATCCCGGCGGTGTTCCTCACGGCCAGGGACGCGAGCGACGACAAGCTCGCCGGGCTGGCGCTCGGGGACGACTACGTCACCAAGCCGTTCAGCCTCGACGAGGTCCTGGCGCGGATCCGGGCGGTGCTGCGCCGCACCCGCGGCGAGGCCTCCGCGCCGCCCCGCCTCCAGGTCGCCGACCTGGAGCTGGACCAGGACGCGCACCAGGTCTGGCGTGGAGGCAGGCCCGTACGGCTGTCGCCGACCGAGTTCAAGCTCCTGCACTACTTCATGATCAACCAGGGCCGGGTGTTGTCGAAGGCGCAGATCCTCGATCACGTGTGGCACTACGACTTCGGCGGCGACCGCAACGTCGTGGAGTCGTACGTGTCCTATCTGCGGCGGAAGATCGACAACGCCGACCACAAGCTCATCCACACGCTTCGCGGCGTGGGCTATGTTCTCCGTGCGCCGCGCCAGTGAGCTGAGACGGCGTCTCCATGTGAGGGTGGCACGCACCCCACTCTGGCTGCGCCTCGTCGGGGGGACGCTGCTGCTCGTCACGCTCGCCGTCGCGCTGACGGGCGGCTTCGCCGTCCAGTTGCTGCGCGGTTATCTGGTGCAGCGGGTCGACACGCAGCTTCTGACGATGGGCAGGCGCCCGCCGGAGCTTCCGATCGAAGCCTTTCCGCGTCAGGCGGGCCTGCAGGGAGGGCCGCTGCGGTTGTTCGGCTCGTTCTACATCGTCCAACTCGACGGGACCGGCGCGGTCCTGCGTACCATCCAGGAGCCGCCGAACGCCGACCTGCCTCTGCTGCCCCGGCCGGACGGAGGCGGCCACGGGCTGTTCACGGTCGAGTCCCCGTCGGGATCGAAGTGGCGGGCGATAGTGGCGCGCGACGACGCGGGCGGGTTCCGCGCGGTCGCGATGAACCTGAACGAGATCGACGGCACGGTCTCCCGGCTGGTGGCCATCGTGTCCGGGGTCGGCTTCGCCGTGCTGGTCGCCCTGGGTGTCGCCTGCTACTGGCTTGTACGGCGAAGCCTGCGGCCGTTGGGCGAGATCGAGCGGACCGCGGAGGCGATCGCCTCCGGCGACCTGTCGCGCCGCGTGCCGCTCCGGCATCCAAGGACCGAGATGGGCCGGCTCGGCCGGTCGATCAACGGCATGTTGTCCCAGATCGAGGCGGCCTTCCGGGACCGGGAGGCATCGCAGGAGCGGATGCGCCGCTTCATGGCGGACGCCTCACACGAGCTGCGCACCCCGCTCACCTCGATCCGCGGGTTCGCCGAGCTCGCCCGGCAGCAGCGGTCGGCGGACCCCCTGCGTCTGGTGCGCAAGATCGAGGATGAGGCGGCCAGGATGGGCCTGCTGGTGGACGACCTGCTGCTGCTCGCCCGCCTCGACCAGGAGCGCCCCCTGGAGCGGCAACCGGTCGACCTGCTGAGCCTGGCGGCGGGCGCCGTCCTCGACGCCCAGACGCTCGCCCCGGACCGGGAGATCGACCTGGTCCGCCTGGACGGGTCCGACCAGCCTGTCTACGTGCTCGGCGACGAGACGCGGCTGCGCCAGGTGGTCGGCAACCTCATGCGCAACGCCCTGAAGCACACGCCCCCCGGCACGGCCTTCCGGGTCGGGGTGGGCGTGACGTCCGACGTCGAGCAGGCCGCCGTGCTCGAGGTGGCCGACGACGGCCCCGGACTGTCCCGGGAGGACGCCGAACGCGTCTTCGAACGGTTCTACCGGGCCGACCCCGCACGCAGCCGGTCCGCCTCGGGTGGGACCGGACTGGGCCTGTCCATCGCCGCGGCCCTCGTGCAGGCCCACGGCGGCACCATCACCGCGGAGAGCGAGCCGGGCCATGGGGCGACCTTCCGGGTTCGCCTCCCCTCCTGTTCGCCCGTCAAGAAAGGCTAGGTAGATCCCATGCGCTACGTACATGTCGCGGTGGCTGCGGCGCTTGCGGTCGCGGTCGCCGGATGCGGCGGGAGCGACGGAGGCGGGAGTACGACGGCGGCCGCAGCGCCGAGCGGCGACCAGCGAGCCGCCTACACCGCGTGTCTCCAGAAGAACGGCGTGACGCTGCCGAGCGGGCGTCCGACGGCGAGGCCCAGCGGCCGCCCGTCGGTGCGGCCGAGTGGCCGCCCCAGCGGACGTCCGAGCGGCGGGTTCGGCGGGTTCGGCGGCGGATTCCGGTCGATGTCGCCCGAGATGCAGAAGGCCTTCCAGGCCTGTGCATCCCTCATGCCCCAGGGCGGCGGCGGGTTCCGCCGCGGCGGCGGGAACGGAAACGGGACCGGGGCCGACGCGAGCGCGCTGCAGGCCTTCCGCACGTGCATGAAGGACAACGGCGCCGACCTTCCCGAGGGTGCGGGCATGCGCAACATCGACAGGAGCGACCCCAAGGTGGCCAAGGCGCTGGAGAAGTGCCGGCCCCTGCTGCCGACGCCCGCCGCGTCGCCGAGCGCCTGAGCCCGGTTCGGCCGTGGCGGGATGGGCCGTCCCCCGAGCCCCGCCCAGTGTCTCCCCTTCGCGGAAATTGTCACTGATCGCGGCGTTGGGGGGCCCGGGCACGGGGAAAGCCGGGGGTATGGAGGGAAACGTAGGGCTACTCGCGGCCCTCCAGAGCCTGCGTCACCACCTCGAGCCGGATCTGTTCCCCCTGGCGATCGGTGACGTCGCGGCGGACCGGCGTGCCCTGAAGGAGCTGCGGGGGCAGCTCGACGACTACCTGCTGCCCCGCCTCGCCGCCATCGACGCGCCGCTGCTCGCGGTGGTCGGAGGCTCGACAGGCGCGGGAAAGTCCACGCTGGTCAACTCGCTCGTGGGCGAGAGCGTCACGGAGCCCGGCGTGCTGCGCCCGACGACGCTGGCGCCGACCCTGGTGGCCAACCCGGCCGACTCGGCCTGGTTCACCTCGACGAACATCCTCCCCGGCCTGCCGCGGGTCACCGGAGACGGCCGCGGCGAGCCGGGCACCCTCAGGATCGCGACCGCAGACCTCCTCCCCCCCGGGCTGGCGCTGCTCGACGCCCCCGACATCGACTCGGTCGTCATCGCCAATCGTGAGCTGGCCGCCCAGTTGCTCGCCGCCGCCGACCTGTGGTTGTTCGTGACCACGGCCGCGCGGTACGCCGACGAGGTCCCGTGGAGCTTCCTGCGTACGGCCAGGGAGCGCAGCACGGCCCTCGCGGTCATCCTCCAGCGGGCGCCGTCGGAGGCCCGCGCGCCCGTCACCGCCGATCTCACCCGGCTCCTCAGGGAGAACGGCCTCGGCGGAACGCCGCTGTTCGTCGTCTCGGAGCTGGAGTTGCCGTCGGAGCACGCCCGGCTGCCCGCGCAGGCCGTGCAGCCGATCGCCACGTGGCTGGCCGGGCTGTCGGCCGACGCCAGGTCCCGCTCCGCCGTGGTGCGGCGGACGTTGACGGGCGCGCTCGACAGCCTGGGCACCCGGGTGCCCGCCCTCGCCGACCGGGTCGACCGCCAGCGGGCCGGGATAGCCGAGCTCCGCGCCGTGGCGGAGCGGGCCTACGACTCGGGGATGTCGGCGTTCGACGAGGGCATGCGCGACGGCCTGCTGCTCCGCGGCGAGGTGCTGGCCCGCTGGCAGGACTTCGTCGGCACCGGGGACCTCATGCGATCTCTGGAGTCGCGCATCGGATGGTTGCGCGACCGCCTCACCGCGGTGTTCACCGGGCGGCCCGCGCCGGCGAAGGAGCTGCGAACCGCGCTCGAGAGCGGGATCGAGTCGCTCGTACGCGCGAGCGCCGACGGCGCCGCGGAACGGGCAGTGGAGTCGTGGCTGGCCATGCCCGCGGGCCGTGACCTGCTCGAGCGTTCCGGCGTCCGGATCAGCGGGCGGCTCGGCCGCGCCTCCCCTGACCTGCAGTCGCGGGCGGCCACGGCCGTGCGGGCCTGGCAGGGCTACGTCCTCGACCTCGTCAGGTCGGAGGGCGCGGATCGGCGGACGACCGCACGCGCCGCGTCGTTCGGCGTCAACAGCCTGGGCCTGCTGCTCATGCTGGCGGTGTTCACGTCCACCGGCGGGATCACCGGCATCGAGATCGGCATCGCGGGCGGCACCACCGTGCTGAGCCAGAAGTTGCTGGAGGCCATCTTCGGCGACCAGGCCGTGCGGACCCTGACGCAGAACGCGCGGGAGGACCTCCGCCACCGGGTGCGCGAGATCTTCGATCTTGAGCAGGCCAGGTTCACCTCGCTGATCGACGGTCTCGGGCCCGCGGACGACACGGCCGCCCGCCTCAGGGAGGTAGTGAAGGCCGTACAGGAGAGAGGCGCCCTGTGAAGCTCCTGCGCGGCAAGACGGAGGCGTCCCTGGACGACCGGCTGGCGGCGCTCGCCGAGGCGGCGGACCTGGCCGAGGGACGGCTGGACCAGGCCGAGGTCGACCGCGCCCGTGCCGTGGTCGACCGTGCGGGTGTACGGCGCAGCCTGTCGGTGGATCACACGGCGGTCGCCCTGGCGGGTGCGACGGGCAGCGGGAAGTCGTCGATCTTCAACGCCCTGGCAGGCACGGACCTGGCCGAGGTGGGCGCCACCCGGCCCACGACCTCGCAGGCGCAGGCCGCCCTCTGGAGCCCCGAGGGCTCGGGGCCGTTGCTCGACTGGCTCGGCGTGCCCCTGCGTCACGTGGTGGGGGAGGGCTCCGGGCTGATCCTGCTCGACCTGCCCGACCACGACTCGATCGTGCTCTCCCACCGGCTGGAGGTCGACCGGCTCGTCGGCGTGGTCGACCTGCTCGTGTGGGTGCTCGACCCGCAGAAGTACGCCGACGCGGCCGTGCACGAGCGCTACCTCAAGGCGCTGGGCCGGCATCGCGACTCCATGCTCGTGGTGCTCAACCAGATCGACCGACTGCCCGAGCGGGCGGTCAGGCGCTGTCTCGACGACCTGCGCGGACTGCTGGCGGCCGACGGTCTCGAGGGGGTCCCGGTCCTCGGCGTCTCGGCCCGTACCGGTCAGGGGCTGCCCGACCTGCGGGCCGCGCTCGACCGGAAGGTGTCCCGCCGTACGGCGTGGGCGGCGAGGCTGGCCGCCGACGTGGGCGCGGCGGCCGACGTCCTGTCGGAGACGGCGGGCGGGACCGTTTCCGCGCCCGTGCCGCAGGCCGCGCTGGTCCGCCCGTTGTCGAGGGCCCTGTCGGAGGCGGCGGCGGTGCCGCTGGTGGTGCGGTCGGTCGCCAAGTCGCACCGCCACCGCGCGGTCGCGGCGACGGGGTGGCCGGTGACCCGGTGGGTGCGCGGGCTTCGTCCGGATCCGCTCCGCCGCCTCCATCTGGCGGGCAGGGGCCGTACGTCGTTGCCCGCGCCGACGGCCGTGCAGCTCACCATGGTCGACACGGCCGTGCGCGATGTGGGCGCCGCGGCGTCGGAGGGCCTGCCCGAACCCTGGGCCGCCGCCGTACGGCATTCGGCGCGGGCGCGGTCGGACGAGCTGGGAGACGCGCTCGACCGGGCGGTGGCCAGGGCCACGCTCGGCGCCTCGAAGAGACCGCGCTGGTGGCGGGTGATCGGGACGCTTCAGTGGCTGGTGACCGGGACGATGGCCGCCGGGGCGCTGTGGCTGCTCGTTCTGGCCGCCCTCGGCTACCTGCTGCTTCCGCGGCCGCCCACGCCCACGGTGGGACAGGCGTCCTGGCCCACCGTGCTGCTGCTCGGCGGCGCCGTGGCCGGGGTGCTCGTCGCCCTGCTCTCCCGGGTCGCCGCGTGGATCGGCGGACGGCGAAGGGCCCGCAAGGTGGCCAAGACCTTGCGGGCCGCCATCGACCGCGTGGGCGAGGAGCTCGTGGTCGTCCCCGCCTGTGAGGAGCAGAGCCGCTACGTGCGCTTCGTCGACCGGGTGGCGTCGGCCGGCTGAGCGTCGGGAAGCGCCGAGTCGGCAAGCGCGGACTCGGAGAGCGCGCCGAGGTCGGCGGAGCCTGGCCCGAGCTGGCGCGGACCGGTCGTCTCGCTGTCCTCGGCCGCGGCCTTGGCCTCGGCCGCGGCCTGCTCGGCCGCCGCGACGGCCTCGCTGCCGGCCCGGCTCGGCTCGCGCTCACGGGTGGCCGGGGACGCGGGCAACGCCTCGGTGAAGGCCTTGGAGATCCCCTGCAGGGCTCCCGTCACCTCACTCGGGATCACCCAGAACGTGTTGCCCTGCCCCTGGGCGAGCTGGGGAAGCACCTGGAGGTACTGGTAGGCGAGCAGCTTGGGGTCGGGGTCGTTGCGGTGGACGGCCTGGAACACCTCGTCGATCGCCTGGGACTGGCCCTCGGCCTTGAGGATCTGCGAGGTCCGCTCACCCTCGGCACGCAGGATCGCGCTCTGCTTCTCGCCCTCGGCGGTCAGGATGTTCGACTGCCGCTGGCCCTCGGCCGTGAGGATCGCGGCGCGCTTGTCCCGCTCGGCGCGCATCTGCTTCTCCATGGCCTCCTTGATCGACTTCGGCGGGTCGATCGCCTTGATCTCCACCCGGTTGACCCGGATGCCCCACTTCCCCGTCGCCTCGTCGAGCACGCCGCGCAGCTGGCTGTTGATGGTGTCGCGCGAGGTCAGCGTCGACTCCAGGTCCATGCCGCCGACGACGTTGCGGAGAGTGGTCACGGTGAGCTGCTCGACGCCCTGGATGAAGTTGGCGATCTCGTATTCGGCCGCTCTGGGATCGGTGACCTGGAAGTACAGGACCGTGTCGATGTCGACGACCAGGTTGTCCTCGGTGATCACTGGTTGCGGCTTGAACGACACGACCTGCTCGCGCAGGTCGATCAGCGGGCGGACCCGGTCGATGAAGGGCAGGACGAAGTTCAGCCCGGGGGCCAGCGTCCTGGAGTAGCGCCCCAGGCGCTCGACGTTGGCGGCTCTGGCCTGCGGCACGATGCGAACCGTCCGCAGCACCGTGAACACCGCGAGGACGGCGACGACGATGAAGGCGATCAGGGCTGCGTCCATGCTCACTCCCGTGGATATACGAGGGCCGTGGCGCCCTCGATCTCGATGACGTCCACCGTGGCCCCCGGTGGGATGACGAGCGTCTCGTCGTAGGCCCGCGCGGACCACTCCTCGCCGCCGATGCGGACCCGGCCGTCACGGCCGGTGACCTCCCTGGTCACGTACGCGGGCTTGCCGACCAGCGCGGACACCCCGAAGCGCTGAGCCGGCGGCTGCCGGATGTGCCGCATGGCGATCGGCCGCACGCCGATGAGGCCGGCCCCGGCGGCCAGGACGAAGACGATGATCTGGAGAGCGGGCGGGAGGCCGACGGCGGCCACCCCCGCGGTGAGGAGCGCCGCGACGGACAGGATCCCGAGCGCCGCGGTCAGCGTGAAGATCTCGGCGACGCCGAGCGCCGCGGCCAGGATGATCCAGATGATCCACGAGTCCATTGCCTCGCCTCCATAGCAATGAACGGATTCCGATCGGGCAGGGTTCCTCCCTTTTACATTAACTCTGTATGGGAAGTCAGCCGCCCTGAGCCGGTTGTTGTGGGCGAATTGCCGAAATTTTCAGCATTTGTCCGTAACCGGATTGTCGGCCAATTCGCCGTCCATGACGTGGACGTATTCAGCGCCGGGTTTCGAACCTGCCGTCGACCTGGGCGGCGACGCCGTCCTGCCCGGCGGCCACGGCGTTCACCACGTATTCGGTGCCGGGTGTGAGCGCCCGGGACGACCGCCACCTCGTGCGGGAGGCGTCGAAGGAGCCGGGGACGAGGTCACGCCCGGCGTAGGCCAGCACACTGGTCAGCCTCCCTCCGTCCGCCGTGACGGTGAGCCCGTGTTCCGTCGGGGCCGAGACCGTGTCCGGCGCCGGAGACATCGTGATCCGAGGAGCCGGAGGGACCACCCGCGCGCAGGCCGCCAGTAAGAGCAGGATCATGACCGCTGCCGTGTGCCGCATCGCCCCACAGTAGCGGCGGGTGACGACACGAACACACTAGGTGGCCGGAAGGATCCTCCCCGACACCTCGCCCAGGCTGAGACCGCCCGGCGTGACGGCGGAGATGGTGACGATGTCGCCGTCCTCGAGGAAGGTCCTCTTCTCCCCGTTCCTGAGCTTGAGCGGCTCGGCTCCGTTCCAGGTCAGCTCGATGAGGGAACCAGGCCGGCCGTCCGCGGACACGGTGCCGCTGGCGAACAGGTCGCCCGTCCGCAGCGACGCGCCGTTCACGGTCATGTGGGCGAGCATCTGGTCGGGCGTCCAGTACATGTGCCGGTACGGCGGCGCCGAGACCGGCTCCCCGTTGAGCTCGACGCCGAGCGTGAGGTCGAGGCCCCACGGGGCCGACCTCCTGAGGTAGGCGACCGGCTCCGGGTCCTGGGCCGGTCCCTCGACCCTGGCGTCCTCCAGCGCCTCGAGCGGAGTGATCCACGGCGAGATCGAGGTGGCGAACGACTTGCCGAGGAAGGGGCCGAGGGGGACGTACTCCCAGGACTGGATGTCCCGCGCGCTCCAGTCGTTGAGCGGGGTCACTCCGAAGACGTGGTCCTCGAAGGCGCCGGCCCGCTCGCCGAGCGCGGTGGGCACGCCGACGACGAACCCGAGTTCGGCCTCGATGTCGAGCTTCTCCGTCGGCCCGAACGACGGGCGCTGCCCGCACGGCCGCCTGATCGGCGTGCCGGAGACCACCACCGTGCCCGCCCGCCCGTGGTAGCCCACGGGGAGATGCCGCCAGTTCGGCTTCAGCGGCTCCTCGTCCGGCCGGAACATCCGGCCGAGATTCGAGGCGTGTTCGAGGGAGGCGTAGAAGTCGACGTAGTCGGCCACCTCGATCGGCAGGTGGAGCGTCACGTCGCCGAGGGGGACGAGGTGCCGGGGGTCCCCGGACTCCGCCACCCGCCTGATGCGGGCCCGCGCCCGCGCCCACGCCGTACGGCCCAGCGCCATGAAGGCGTTGAGGGACGGCGAGGCGAAGACCGGGTCACCCAGGGCGGGGGCGAGGTCGAGGACGTGGTCCCCGATCCGCACGCCCACCCGTGGGGCCTGTCCGGGGCGGGAGAACACGCCGTAGGGCAGGTTCTCCACGCCGAAGCTCACGTCCGCACCGCCCACGTCCAGGCGTAGCCGGGGTCCTCGCAGGCGAGGGCGGCCGGGCCGAGGTCGAGGGGGCGGAAGGTGTCGAGCATGACCGCCATCTCGCTGGTCGTGGACAGCCCCTTGCGCACGGCCTCGACGACGGCCTCGACCGCGCCGGGCTGGGGACCGTGGGTGAAGCCGGCCGGATGCAGCGACACCGAGCCGACGTCGATGCCCGAGCCCTTGCGTGCGGAGTAGTCGCCGCCCGCGTAGAACATGAACTCGTCGGAGTCGACGTTGTGGTGGTTGTAGGGGATCGGCACGGCCTCCGGGTGGAAGTCGAGCGGCCGGGGGCAGAACGAGCAGATCACGAAGCCCGGGCCTTCGAACGTCTGGTGGACCGGCGGCGGCGCGTGGGTGCGCTTCACGATGGGCTCGAAGTCACGGATGTTGAAGACGTACGGGTAGAGGCAGCCGTCCCAGCCCACCACGTCGAAGGGGTGGTTGGCGTAGGTCAGCCTGGTCAGCCCGCCGCGCGTGCGGACCAGGACGGCGACCTCCTCGCCGTCCACGAGCAGCGGCTCGGTCGGCGCGCGCAGGTCGCGCTCGGAGTAGGGGGCGTGCTCGAGGAACTGGCCGTACTGGGACAGGTAGCGCTTCGGCGGGCGGATGTGGCCCGCGGCCTCGATCACGAGCGCGGTCACCGGGCCGTCGGGCACCCAGCGGTGGATCGCCCCGGTCGGCACGACGATGTAGTCGCCTTCGCCGACCTCCATGGCACCGTAGGCGGACTCGAAGCGCGCCCGTCCGCTCGCGATGTACACGCACTCGTCCCCCATCGAGTCGCGGTACAGCTCGCTGGGCGCGCTGGTCGCGGCGTACGAGATGCGGACGTCGGAGTTGCCCGCGAGCAGCAGGCGACCGGACACAAGGTCGCCGTCAGGACGCAGGTCCTGCGTGCGGAAGTGGCGCGGAGACAGCGGGAGGTTCGGGTTGAGCCCCTGGGCGCCCTGGTCGACGGCCTCCGCCTTGACGATCGCCGTGGGCGCGTAGCGGTGGTAGAGCAGCGAGGAGTCGGACGAGAAGCCCTCCTCGCCCATCAGTTCCTCCTGATAGAGCCCTCCGTCGGGCCTGCGGAACTGCACATGACGCTTGTCCGGTACCTCGCCGACGACGCGGTAGTACGGCATGGCGACCCTCCATGTCCGAATATCGGACGCATGCGTCCTCTATACGTACGACGATCCGCCAATGTGCACCAGATGTCAAACCGCTGCCTATGGTGAAAAATCGGTCCGTTTCGGATGGGCGAGTGCGGCCGCGACGTCATCGGCGGCGGCGAGCACGAGAGGGCCGACCGCGTCCACGTCCAGGTCGCTGAAGGTCACCACGCCCACCGAGGCCTCCAGCCCGGCGAGCCCCCGGACGGGCGCGGCGAGGCCACGGGCGCCCTCCTGGAGCTGGTCTCTCGTCAGATGCAGCGGCGGCTCCAGGCTGCCCGACCGGAGCGCCAGGAGGGCCAGCCCGGCCGCGCCGCGCGTCAGCGGGTGCCGCGAGCCCTCGCGGTAGGCCACGTGGAAGTCCGTCCAGGACGGCTCCACCACGGCGACGGCCAGGCCGTCGTCGCCCTCTGCCACGGTCAGATGGGCCGTCGCGCCCGCCCGCTCGGCCAGTGTCCGCAACGCGGGCAGCGCGGCGGCGCGCAGCAGCGGCTGCACGGCCTGGGCGAGGGTGAGGACGCCGAACCCCAGATGCACCCGCCCCTCCGCGTCGCGGCGGGCGAAACCCTCCTCCTGGAGGGTGGTGAGCAGCCGGTACACGGCAGGCCGGCTGAGGCCGAGCTCGTGGGCGAGTTCGGTGGGCGTGTGGCCCCCGTGGCCGTCCGCGAGCAGCCGGAGCAGCCGTAACCCCCGTTCCAGCGTCTGTGCCGACTCGGCCGTCATCATGTTCCCGATCGTCGAGCGGGTGGATGGACCCAGGATTCAATGCTACCTACGCCCTACGTAGCCTACATGCGATGTAGGTTTACTCCGTGGGCTTCGTCAATCGTGTCCAGGAGCTCGCCGCTCTCGAAGAGTGGTGGGCTCAGCCGTATCCGCGCCCGGCCCTGATCTCGGGACGGAGGCGCGTGGGGAAGACGGCGCTGATCCGCCGGTTCGCCGAGGGCCGCAGGCTCGTCTTCTACACCGGAGCAGGCAGCGCGCCGACGTTCGAGCTGGCGCAGCTCTCCCGAGAGGTGGCGGCGGCGCTGCCGGGCGGGCTGCGGCAGCTCGAGGTGTCGCCGTACCGGGACTGGTATGACGCGTTCGAGCATCTCGCCTCCCAGGCGGAGCGGGATCCCCTGCTGCTGGTCCTGGACGAGTTCCCCGAGCTGACCGCGATGTCTCCGGATCTGCCGGGCATCATGCGCGCGGTCCTGGACCGGATCCAGGGACGGACGAAGCTGCGCATCCTGTTGAGCGGATCCTCGGTCCGGGCGATGTGGGAGATGCAGGAGTACCGGGCTCCGCTTTACGGCCGTTTCGACCTGGCGATGCAGCTCCACCCGTTCCGCCCGCATGAGGCGGCGCTGATGTTGCCGAAGCTGTCCCCGGAAGATCGGGCCATGGTCTACGGGATCGTCGGAGGGGTGCCGCTCTACCTCTCGCTCTGGGACCAGGACGGCTCGATCGAGGACAATCTGCGCCGTCTGGCGGTGCGCCCGTCGGCGCCTCTCTACAACGAAGGCCGGCTGATTCTGGCCACCGAGTTGGGGGCCGGTCATCAGCCGGCGGCGGTTCTGGACGCGATCGCGGCAGGCAGGACCCGTTTCCAGGAGATCGCCGATGCCGTGGGGACCGATCCAACGCGCACGCTGGAGCGGCTCATCGAGCTGCGGCTGGTCGAGCGTCTGATCCCCGTGACCGAGGATGAGAGGAAATCGAGGCGGAGGATCTACCGCATCGCCGACAACTTCCTCGGCTTCTATCTCGGCCCCCTGATGCGCAACAGATCGAAGATCGAGATCGGCCTGGGCGACACGGTGCTGCCCGTCATCGCCGAAGGGCTCGACGACCACATGGGAGCCGTCTATGAGGACGCGTTCCGAGACCATCTGCGCCGTCGCGCGCCGGAGATCGATCCGCAGGTCGTCGCAGTCGGCCCCTGGTGGGAGGCGGACGGTCAGAACCAGATCGACGCGGTCGTCCTGCGCGGCCGCGCCCGCGAACCGGTTCTGGCCGGCGAGTCGAAATGGGCCAGGTCGGTGTCCGCCCCGCGGATCATGGCGAAGCTGTCCGCCAAGGCCGCTCGTCTCGTGCCGGATCCCGAAGGAATTCGGTACGCGATCTGCGCGCGGACCGAGGTGACACACGCGGATCCGAGGCTCATGGCGGTGACGGCCGCGGACATTTTCGCTCCCGAAGGAGGCTGAGATGAAGTCGGTGATCGTGGTCGGGGCGGGCGTCTGGGGCCTGTCGTTGTCGTTACGGCTGGCCGAGACCGGTTGGCGGGTGACCCTGGTCGAGCAGTACGCGCCCGGCCACGTCCGTCAGGCGAGCGCGGGCCACACGCGACTGCTGCGCAGCTCGCACGGGTCGGACGAGTGGTACGCGCGGATGGCCTGGCGGGCCAGGGAGGCCTGGCTGCGGCTCGGTGAGCGGGCGGGTGAGGAACTGCTCGTCGAGTCGGGACTGATGTGGTTCGCCTATCAGGAGGACGGCTGGGAGAGCAGAAGCGCCCAGGTCCTGAAAAATCTAGAAATCCCGCATGGGCTGCTCGAACCCGAGAAGGCCGGTCGCCGGTTCCCCTCCTTCCGGGGAGACGATCTGGCCTTCGTCCTGTGGGAGCCGAAGGCGGGCGTCCTCAGAGCCCGGGAGGCCACGCTGGCGGTCGCCAGGCTCGCGCGGGCCGCCGGGGTCACCTTCGTCCGCGCCAGGGCCGTGCCGTACGGCGAGCGGACGGGCGTGGTGGCCGACGGCGAGGTGCTGACCGCGGACCGGGTCGTGTGGGCGTGCGGCGCCTGGCTGCCCGGTCTGTTCGACGTGCCGATGACGATCACCAGACAGGACACGTTCCACTTCGCCGTCCCCCGCGACTGGACGTCGCCGCCGCTGCCGGCCTTCTGCGACTTCGACCTGTCGGCCTACGGGCACGGCGACATCGGCGGGGCCGGCATGAAGGTCACCAGCGACGCCGAGGGCGAGCCGTACGACCCGGAGACCGGGAGCCGGCAGGTGACGGCGGCCGGCGAGGAACTCGCGCGGGACTACCTCGGCCGCCGGTTCCCCGCGCTCGCCGGCGCACCGGTTCTGTTCAGCCAGGTCTGCCAGTACGCACTGACCGCCGACGCCGAGTGGATCATCGCGGAGGCGGCCGACGGGGTCTGGCTGCTCGGCGGCGATTCCGGGCATGGCTTCAAGCACGCCCCGGCTCTGGCCGAGTACGTCGCCGACGTGGTGGACGGCCTGGCCGAACCCGATCGGAGGTTCGGCCTGCACGAGCGGGTGCCCGCCCGGGGGCTCAGGACGAGCGGCTCTCCAGCCACACGCCGAACTCCTTCAGGTTGATCCGGCCGTCGCCGTCGGCGTCAACCTTGGCGATCGCATCCTCGGCGCCGTCGGCGGTGATCGGCTGGCCGAGCACGTCCATGAGCCGGACCAGTTCGGCGGCCGAGATCAGACCGTCGTTGTCGCCGTCGATGAAGGCAAATGTCGTGGTGTAGTCGCTCATGTCGTCCTCCTGGGGGATTGGCGCACAGCACCCTAGCCGATCAAGGCCTTCTCCTCAGGTCGTAGCCTGGAACTTGTGGGTGAACCTTCGCCGCGCGGGACGACGTCCCGCATCCTCGTCGTCGACGACGAGCCGCAGATTCTCCGCGCGCTGCGGATCAACCTCGCCGCGCGCCGTTACGAGGTCGAGGTCGCGCCCGACGGGAGCGCCGCCCTCAGGCTGGCGGCCGAGTGGCATCCCGACCTCGTCGTCCTCGATCTCGGCCTGCCGGACATGGACGGCGTCGACGTCATCCACGGGCTGCGCGGCTGGACCAGCGTCCCGATCATCGTGCTGTCCGGGCGGCCGGGGAGCTCCGACAAGGTCGACGCCCTCGACGCCGGCGCCGACGACTACGTCACCAAGCCGTTCGGGGTCGACGAACTGCTGGCGCGGATCCGGGCGGTGACCCGGCGCACCGAACCCAAGGAGACCGGGGAGTCGAAGGTGCTGCTCGGCGATCTGGAGATCGACCTGGCCAACAAGACGATCTCCAGTGGCGTACGGCTGACGCCGACGGAATGGCACCTGCTGGAGATCCTCCTGCGCAACCCGGGCAAGCTCATCAGCCAGCGCCATCTGCTGACCCAGGTGTGGGGTCCCGCGTACCTGAAGGAGACCAACTACCTGCGGCAGTACATGGCGCAGTTGCGCCGCAAGCTGGAGCCCAATCCCGGCCGCCCGGAGCATCTGCTGACCGAGCCGGGGATGGGCTACCGCTTCCAGCCGTAGGCGCCTTTCTGAGGCGTCACTCTCACCCCAGAAGGCGCTCCAGCTCCTCCACGCCCAGGGTGCCGGGCGCCAGCCGTTCGCGGGCGAACCGGTCGGACTCCCGCTGGAGCACGAGGTTGACCGGGGTCGGCACGCCATGCAGACGGCCGAGCAGCACGATCTCCCCGTTGAGGTAACCGGTCTCGATCGAGCCCGTGCTCCTGGCCAGGCTCTGCCATGAGGACCCTCCGCCGCGGGAGACGCCGTCCAGGGGAGCGACCTCGACCGAGTCCCCCCGCGTCGCCCGCTCCTCCTCCCGGGAGGCGTACGGGATGCCGGCGGCGTCGAGGACGGCGCGGCCCTCCTCGTAGGCCCGCTGGATGATCTTCTGCCGGCCGTCCGCGTGGCCGCAGAGCGCGTCGACGGCGTTTCCGAGGTTGGTCAGCAGCTTGGCGTACTTCCAGCGCATGACGTCGGCGACGGCGAAACCGGCGAAGTTGCTCGCGCTGAGGTCGGCCGCGATCCGCTCGGCGGTTCCGTCCACACCCTGGGGATAACGCCCGACCGGAAGCATCCCGGACAGCGGCCTGCCGTACGACGCGACGATCCCGGGTTCGAGATGCAGCGCTGGCATCCACACGCACATGCCGTAGACCTGGGCGAACCGGCGCAGGGCGATCCGCTCGTTCTCCACGGCGTTCTGCGCGCAGACGAGCGGCAGCCGTTCCGCGGCCCGGCCGCCCCCGTCGACCGGCGCGTCCGCCCACGCGTCGAGGGCGGCCGCCGTGTCCTGGGTCTTGGTCGCCAGGACGAGCACGTCGTCGCCGCCGAGCCGTACGGGCCCGTCCGCGACCGGCACCGGCAGACGGTCCTCACCCTCGGGGGTGATCAGGCGCAGCCCGCCGTCACGTAAGGCCTCGTGGTGTGCGCCGCGCGCGACCAGGAGGACGTCGTGGCCGCTCTGGAAGAGCCGGCCGCCGATGGTCCCCCCGATGGCGCCGGCGCCGATGATGACGTATCGCACCGCTCGATCCTGGCATGTGGCGCCGGGGCGGGGTTCCAGCAGGTCCCGGGAACGAATATGCTGCGAGCAATTCACTTTCGCGCGCGTCACACCGGAGGACACAGGCCCATGTACAAGGAGTTTCTCGGCGAGGTCGTCGTTTGGCTGATCCCGGTCGTCATCCTTGTCGGACTTGCGTACCTGATCACCCAGCCCGCCTAGCCGTTTCCCGGAAGGCCCCGGCCGCGCCTGTCAGCCGTCCGCGGAGTCCTTGGCCTCCCAGCGCAGCAGGTCTCCCGGCTGGCATTCCAGCACGTCGCAGAGTGCGGCGAGCGTCGTGAAGCGCACCGCCTTGGCGCGGCCGTTCTTGAGCACCGCCAGGTTGGCGGGCGTGATCCCGACGCGGTCCGCGAGGTCGCCCACGGACATCTTCCGTTTGGCGAGCATCACGTCGATGTCGACGACGATCGGCATCAGATCACCTCGTCAAGCTCGGCCTGCATCTGCGCGGCCTCGACGTCGCGCGCGACGGCCTGGGCGAGCAGCATCCGCAGCACGAGCACGATGAGTGCGACCCCCAGGATGGCCACGCCGATCCCGCCCATGATGACGGTGACGCCCGGGTCGTCCCGCTGGCCCGGCGCATTGAAGGCCGTGACCGCGAACCACACGAGGGCGGCCGCCACGATCGCGCCGATCACGCCGTCCACGTACCGGAAGGCGGCGTGGGAGAACACGGTTCCGCGTCGCACCATCGTCACCAGCCGCCATACGCAGACCAGGGCGACCTGCACCGACACCATGCCCAGGATCGTGATCACGCGCAGCGGGGTCAGCGGGAGCGACCCGTCCTCCGGGTCGCTCCCACTGACCAACGCCCACACCATCCCTGCCTGTACGAACACGGTGCCGGTGAGCACCACCGCGAGCACGGCGCGCAGCGCGAGCACTGTCAGTCTGCCCATCGCATCTCCTTCGATCGAGTCACGATGGAAATGTATCGAAATTCGATAGGTGCGGCAAGCTGGGGTGTCAGTTCGCCGGCAGCAGCCCGTCGATGATCGTCTGCTCCATCAGCCGATAGGTCGTGTCCAGGTCCTCGGGGAGTCCGAAGCCTCCGGCGACCTCAAGCGCGGCGAAGCCGTGCACGGCCGCCCGCAGGCAGCGTGCTGAGTGGAGGACGGCCTCGCCCTCGAGTCCGCACCCGCGCAACACGGCGAGGACGACCTCCATCAGCCGCCTGCCGGACTCTTCGAGCGCGGGATGCTGCAGCGGGGCCGGGGGCATGGCCGCGTAGCGGGCCGGGTGGTCCACGGCGTAGCGACGCCACACCCGCATCAGCGCCGTGACGGCATCGGGGCCGCTGCGGCCCATCACGGCGGCGCCCACCAGTTCCGTCATCTCCTCCATGACCCGGCGCGCGATCAGCGTGCGCAACTCCTCGAGGTTCCGCACGTGCTTGTAGAGGGACGGCGTGGCCACGCCGGTGCGGGTGGCGACCGCGGACAGCGTGAGAGCCTCCGGTCCCTGTTCGTCGACGATGGTGAGCGCGGCGTCGACGACGGCGGCCGGGGACAGACCCGCTCTAGGCACTGACGGTCTCCAGGAGGAACTGGCGGATCGCCTCGGCGGTCGCCCCGGGCATGTCCTGGTAAGGGTAGTGTCCCGATCCCTCGATCATCGCCAGCCTGGCGGCCGGGGCCATCAGGTCGACCGCCATGCGGGCCTCCTCCTCCGGATCGGGGAAGTCGGGGTCCCGGGTGCCCATCATGATCAGCACCGGGCGGTGCACGTCTCCGGCGCGCTCGGTCCAGCGGACCTCGGTCGGCTCGATGACTCCCCGGGTCGCCGCCATCCTGCCGGGCTCCGCGAGCACGGCCCTGAGGCGGCGCACGTGGTCGCCGAGGTCCGCGGGCTTCGTGTTCGGGAACAGCGTCCTGTAATAGACGCCCCACAGCCGGGGGCTGCGCAGGACCAGGCCCTGGGCCGCCCGCATGAAGAAGTTGAGCTGGGCGTCGCGGACGAACGGACTGATCAGCACCGCGCCCGCGACGTCGCCGGGGGAGTCGGCCGCGGCCCAGGTCACCGCCGCCGTGCTGGAGGAACTGCCGACCAGTACGGCCGGGCCGCCGAGGTGGCGCACCAGGGCGAGCAGGTCGCCCGCGACGTGCTCGGGGGCGTACGACGGCCAGTCGGCGCTCGACTCACCGTGTCCGCGCACGTCGACGACGGCGACCCGGTACCCCGCCTCGGTCAGGCGCGGCGTCAGGTGCCGGTAGGCGGCGCGGGTGTCGCCCATGCCGTGCGCGCACACCACGAGAAGGCCGTCCTGAGGTCCGTCGACGCTGTAGGCGAGCCGCCCTCCGGGCAGATCGAGGAACTCCGTGTCACCCTTGCTAACGTTCATAGCTGAAAAGCTAAAGTGTTTAGCCTACGAGTGTCAACCGCCAGATCAATACCGGTTCTTGACGTCTTGGGAGTCGGGCCGTATGCACGGCGCTCAGTAGCGTTTCGTGATGTGGCGGCCATGGACAGGTTGCGCTCGTGGTTCCTGGAAGGGCTCCAGCACGCGGACCTGAAGGCCGTCGGGCCGCACGGTCCCGAGGCCCCGCACGCGCGGCATCCGTGGTGGCAGGTCATGTGCCTGACCGGCGTCGACTACTTCTCCACACTGGGCTATCAGCCCGGCATCGCCGCGCTCGCGGCCGGCGCGCTGTCCCCGATCGCCACGCTCTTCCTCGTGCTCCTGACGCTGCTGGGCGCTCTGCCGGTCTATCGGCGCGTGGCTGTGGAGAGCCCGCACGGCCAGGGCTCGATCGCCATGCTGGAGCGGCTGGCCCCGAAATGGTGGGGCAAGGTGTTCGTACTGGTCCTGCTGGGGTTCGCCGCGACGGACTTCGTCATCACGATGACCCTGTCGGCGGCCGACGCCACCGCGCACATCCTGGAGAACCCGTTCGCGCCGCGAGTCGTGGAGGGGCATCAGGTCGCGGTGACGCTCGGCCTGCTGGCGTTGCTGGGCGCGGTGTTCCTGGTGGGGTTCAGGGAGGCCATCGGCATCGCTGTGGTGCTGGTCGGCGTCTATCTGGCGCTCAACGCGGTGGTCGTCGGGACTGCTCTGGTCCACATCGGCGAGAATCCGCCCGTCGTCGAAGACTGGCGGCGCCTGTTGCTGACCGAGCACAGCAGCCCGCTCGCGATGATCGGGGTCTCCTTGCTGGTGATGCCGAAACTGGCCCTCGGGCTGTCCGGGTTCGAGACGGGCGTGGCCGTGATGCCGCTGGTCAAGGGGGATCTGGACCGACGGATCCGGGGGACGAGGCGGCTCCTGACGACCGCCGCGCTGATCATGAGCGTCTTCCTGATCTTCAGCAGCTTCGCCACGAGTGTGCTGATCCCGGAGGAGGAGTTCCGCAAGGGCGGGCGCGCGAACGGCCGGGCACTGGCCTATCTCGCCCATGAGCACCTTGGCGACTACTTCGGGACGTTCTACGACGTCAGCACGATCGCGATCCTGTGGTTCGCCGGGGCCTCGGCGATGGCCGGCCTGATCAACCTCGTGCCCCGCTACCTGCCCCGGTACGGCATGGCTCCCAACTGGACGCGGGCCGTCCGGCCACTGGTCCTGGTGTTCACCGCGATCGCCTTCGCCATCACGATCATCTTCAACGCCGACGTCGACGCCCAGGGCGGCGCGTACGCCACGGGCGTGCTGGTGCTGATCCTCTCCGCGGCCGTCGCGGTCACCCTCTCGGCCCGCAGGCAGGGACACCGCAGGCTCACGGGCGTGTTCGTCGTGGTCGACATCGTGCTCGCGTACACGCTGGTGGCCAATGTGATCGAACGTCCCGACGGCGTGAAGATCGCGTCCTTCTTCATCGTGGCGATCATCGTCACCTCGCTCATCTCACGGGTGACTCGGTCGATCGAGCTCCGGGTCACCAGTGTCCGCCTCGATCCGGCCGCCGAGGACTTCGTCAACGATGCGGTCGGCGGGATCCACCTCATCGCCAACGAGCCCGGCGTCCGCGACCAGGCCGAGTACAACGAGAAGCTGCGTGAGCAGTGGCTGACCCACCGGCTCCGCAGCGAGGAGCCGATCATGTTCGTCGAGGTGACCGTGCCGGACGCCTCGGAGTTCGAGGCCGAGGTGCGGGTCTGCGGCGAGGACCGGTGGGGCCACCGCGTGCTGCGCATGGAGAGCCCGACGGTGCCGAGCGCACTGGCCGCGCTCCTGCTCTACCTGCGTGACCGCACGGGACAGGTGCCGGACATCTACTTCCACTGGGCGGAGGGCAACCCGGTCGTCGCCATGATCCGCTATGTGCTGTTCGGCGGCGGAGACGTGCCCGCGCTGACCCGTGAGGTGCTGCGCAAGGCCGAGCCCGACGTCGCCTGCCGGCCACACGTGCATGTCGGTTAGCTCAAGACCTTGACGCGGGCTTGGCCCTATGGCGTCCGCCGCCGTGTTTACCCTGGCCATAGAGGCACGGGATCTTGTCACGGGGAGGCCTCCATGGTCGGCATGACATCTGTGGCCCTGCTCGCCGTACTGGGGACGACGATCGCCGTGCCCGCCGCCGGGACGCCACCGCCGTCGCCGTCGGGCTCGAAGGTGAGCGCCGTGATCAAGGACGTGCACGGCCAGTCCGTCGGGACGCTCCAGATCGAGGACAACGGCAGCGGCAAATCCCTGGTCACCATCGCGGTCGCCGGCCTGTCCCCGGGCTTCCACGGGCTGCACATCCACAGCAGGGGCGTCTGCGACGCCAAGTCGATCGATCCCACCACGGGCAGCCCGTTCTTCAACGCGGGCCCGCACCTGGGCGAGGGCGACCATCCGAACCACACGGGCGACCTGCCGAACCTCCTGGTGGGAGAGGACGGGATCGCCGGGGCCAGCTATGTGACGAACCGTTTCGTCGTCAGGCAGCTGCTCACCCGGCAGGGCACCGCGGTCGTCATCCATTCGAAGCCGGACAACATGGCCAACATCCCCGCCCGATACCGGTCCGACGGGAAGACGGGCCCGGACGCCGAGACGCTGAAGGCGGGAGACTCCGGTGTCCGGACCGCCTGCGGCGTCATCGGGAGCCGCTAGGCGCGCTTCCCTGCCGGACGTGAGGTTTCCCGCCCCCGGCTGGTGGGAGGCCGGGGGCGGGAAACGCGGGGTGGATGGTCTGGAGGACTTCGGATGGACCGGAGGTCGTCGGCCTACTTCTTCAGGTAGCGGGACGAGGCCCAGCCAGGCTGCCCGTCGGAGGTCGTCACGGCGACCCAACCGCGCCACGCGCTGCACGCGCCGGCGAAGCGGCCGTCGGCCTGGTCGAGCGTTCCGATCCGCTCGTAGGTGAGGCCCGGCCCCTTCCTCACCTGGAGGTCGCCGCCCTTGCGCAGGTTGGCGACCCGGTAGCTGCAGGAGAGCGCCGGACGCCGGATGAGCGAGGGGTGGGGAGTGGGGATCCGGTACAGGTAGCCGGCGGAGGCCCAGCCGAGCCTGCCTGAGGAGGACGTCAGCGCCACCCAGCCGCGAGTGACGCCGCATGCTCCGAGGAAGCGGCCGTCGGCCGTCGTGAGCTCCCCGATCGGCCGGTAGCGCAGGCCCGGTCCCTGCCTGACGTTGAGGAAGCTCGACGGGCGGACCTTGACCACCTGATAGGTGCACGACATGGGCGGCCGGTACGGCTCGTGCACCGGCTTGACGACGGGCACGGCGGCCGGTTCGTCGATGGGCTTGGTGGCGCCCATGGCGGGCGCGGAAGCGATCACGAGCACCCCCGCGGTGGCGCACAGGGTCAGGGCGGGGATGATCCGCTTGACGATTGCCACGGTGGCTCCCTTCGGACGCGTTGTCACTCTCGGTTGTAACCAGTTACTCTCTGTTTACAACGCCAGGACGTCCACGCGGGATTTCTTTACCGTTAAATGGCGAGCGAGTAGCGGAATGTCCTCGATGGTCATGGTTCTCGATGGCTCTTTTCTTTGCAGGTCGTGGCGTTTCCCGGGACCGCACCCGGGGGGATCCAGACAGCGGGCGACGCCCAAGAAGCGGTCAAGAAGATCTCCACGGGGTGGCCGCCGCGTATTCGAGGAGTGGTTGCGACATGTCCTCAGCCGACTGGACCCGGGCAGTGGCGACGATGTTGCCGCCGGGGTTGCCGCCGGGGTTGCCGACGACGATGCCGCCGGTGTCGGAGCGGACCTGGACGGCTGTGCTCCTGGTCGGCGCCTCCACCGTCGCCGGCGCCTGGCTGGCCCGGCGCAACTCCCGGCGGTTGACCGCATGGCTGGCGGTCACGTCGGCGTTGATGCTGGTCACGGCCCTCGCCGATCTGCTGCCCGACGCCTGGAGCGACGCGGTCGCCTGCGGCGTCCCCCTGTGGGCCGTGGGACTCGCGGCGGCCTTCGGCTTCCTGATGATCACGCACCACAGCCGCAAGTCCTGCGCCTGCGACCTGGAAACCACACGGCCGCACGCCGCCGAGCACGCCCCCGGGCGGCATCGCCGTGTGCGCGGCATGGTCGGCGCGGCCGTCTTCGGCGGACTCGAGACCGCGGCAGCGCTCACTCTGCACCGGGCGATCGAGGGAGCCACCCTGGCGTTGAACGCCACCCTCGTCGTGGTGATCGCGCTGATGGTCCATTCGGCCAGCGAGGGGCTGGCCCTGGCCGCGCTGCTCGACGTGGGCGGGCAGCGCCTCACCCCGTGGCTGGTCGTGGCCTGCGTGAGCCCGGCCGTCGGAGTGCTCGCCGCGACCGTGAGCCCGCTTCCCGGCCAGGTGGTGCCGATCCTGCTGGGCATGGTGACGGGAGTCGCGGTGCGTACGGCCATCGCCGGCATGCACCACGCCGCCAGCAGGCACGAGCGGGTGATCGTGTCCAAACGCCATCTGGACGTCGCCGCGGCGATCGTCGTGACCGGCGGCGTCGTCCTCGTGGGCGCCTACGGCGTGCGGACCCATCGCGACAACGACGGCCACCCGCCGGCGAGCGCCCTGGGCACGCCGGCGGCCGCCGCCACCTCCACGCCCGCCGCCTCTCCCACGGCCACGTCGTCCCCGATGACCCGTGCGGACCTCGGCACGGCCGTGGCGTCCGGCCGGATGAGCCTCGCCGACGTGCTCCGCGACGACGGCGGCGTGGCCGGACGGGTCGGAGTCCTGTGGGTCCTGCGGCACCTGCCCGACTACGGGTCGGCCCGGTCCGCCGCCCTGCTCGCCGCCATCGGCGTCGACCGCAGGAGTCAGGTCGACGACCTAGACTCCCGCGAGCGCAGCGCGCTGATCAAGGCGTTCCCCCGCTCGACGGTGGTCCCGCGGCGCAGTCCCTAGCCGCCGTGGGCGCCGTGGAACGGCGTGGTGACGCCTTCGTACGCCAGGTGGAGCGCCATGCCCTGGTCGGCGTGGATGAGGTTGTGGCAGTGGTTCATCCACAGACCGGGATTGGTGGCGCGGAAGGCGACCGTCCAGACCTCGCCGGGCTGGAGGTCGAAGGTGTCCAGCCACAAGGGGCTGCCGGTCGGCGCCCGCCCGTCGCGCGAGAGCACCAGGACGCGATGCCCGTGCAGGTGCCACGGATGGATGTCGCGGCTCCGGTTGACCACGGTGAGCAGCACGAGGTCCCCCTCCGACACGATCTCGGTCGGGATCGACGGGAACGCGTGGCCGTTGACCGTGTACGCGTACAACGGCCGGCCCCCGGCCAGGGAAAGGCCGCGGTCGAGCACGAGGGTGAATCGGCGGTCGAACGTGTCCGCCGCGGTGAACGGCGTCGCGGCCGGCGTGCCGTACGTCGTGAGGTCCAGGTCGGGCCACGACTTCGTGTCCTCCGTCGCCGCCGCGGCGGAGGCCTGCCGCGTGAGCCGTACGGACGGGGTGCGGTCGTCGGTCGTCAGCACCACGTCGCGGCCGGCCGGCATGGTGAAGGCGAGGTCGTACCGGCCGCCCGCCGGAAGGCGCAGAGCCGTCCGGTCGAGCTCGCCCGGGCCGTTCAGGTCGATGCCGTCGACGGCGACCAGCCGGTACGGCGTGCCGGACAGGGTGAACCGGTGCGGGGTGTTGTCGGTGTTGACCAGGCGCAGCCGTACCGGTGTGCCCGGAGACACGCGACGGTCGATGGGCTGGTCGTGGTCGCCGACGACCGTTTCGCCGCCGAACGTGTGGACGGGGAGGGTCAGATCGACGCCTGGTGACGGCGGCCCGACGACCAGCATGCCGTACAGGCCCATCCTGACACCGAGGTCGGAGACCTCGTGGGTGTGGTACCAGAAGGTTCCCTGCCGGTCGGCGAGGAACCGGTAGACGAACTCCTGTCCGGGGAGGACCGCCTCCTGGGTGAGCCCCGGCACGCCGTCCTCACCGGCGGGGACGTCGTAGCCGTGCCAGTGCAGGGTCACCCCCGACCTGATGTCGGTGTTGCGGAGCCGTACCTCGACGAGATCCCCCACGTCCGCCGTGATCGGCGGGCCGGGGACCTGCCCGTTGAAGGTCCACGCGGCGACCTTCCGCCCGGAGGACAGCGTGATGGTGGTGGTGCCGGCGGAGAGCGTGTAGCGGCGGACGGCGCCGCCCTTCGCGGGCGTGTCCGGCCCGCGTAACGAGGTCACCGGCCGGCCCGCCGGTGTCACCGGGGAGGCGGCCGCCATCGCGAGGTGCCCCATCCCGCTGTGGCTCAGGACATGATCGCGGCCGTCGTCCATCGTGGGGGAGGGGAAGAAGGCGAGACCCGTTCCGGCCAGGCCGATCACGACAGTGATCGTCACGGCCACCTTCGGTGACCTGCCGGGACCCGCGACGATCCGCCAGGTCACCAGCATGGCGGCGGCGACCGCGGCCACGGTGACCAGGGCGGTGCTCGCAGTCGCGGGGTAGCCCAGCAGCAACGTGCCGGCCAGACCGCCCGCCGCCGCGTATCCCGCGCCCAGCAGCGACACGACGACGGCGGGCGATCCGGCGGCGCCGTCGTCCGACGGGGAACGGACCGCCCGGCCCAGCCGGGGCCCCGCCAGAGCGGTCGCGGCCGCCCCCGCGATCAGAAGCAGCGGCAGGGCGACCGTGACCTTCTCCTGTGCGAACCACCAGCCGGCGGAGGCGAGCCCGAGCACGACGCCCGTGCGAGCCAGCGAGACGAGCACCGCCGCCGCGAGGAGGGCCAGCGCCGTCCTGGGGCGGCGGGACGCGGCCGCCACGCCGGCTCCCAGCCATGTCGCAGCGGCGAGCACCGAGGCGAGCAGGTCGAGCGTCATGAGCAGGGCGGTGGTCATGACGCGTGCGCCGCCGCGCTCTTCGCGTCGTCCGCGGGCGTGCCCATGGCGAGCCGCCGGGCCTGCCGGAACACCATGGCGGAGACCATCGCGATCGCCATGCCGTTGATCGCGTGCAGCCCGAGGACCGCGAGCGAGGCGGGTGTGGTGTTGCCGGAACTGTCGTTCAGGGCATCGCCCAGCGCGATGATCAGAACCTGAACGATGATCAGTCCGAGCGGCAGGATGGTGAGGCCGATCGTGCGGCCGGGCGCCTTGGAGAGCGCGGCGGCCACGGTGGCGAGCAGCGAGACGATCGGGATGATCATCATGCCGTTCATGCTGTGCAGTGCGAACGAGCCGTCGTCCTGCGGCTTGTCGAACGCGCCGACCGCCGCGAGGTACCACTGCACCACGACGGCGGCCAGCAGCAGGCCGGCCAGCCCGAGATAGACCTTGCGCAAGGCGTGCTCCCTTCCATGTGGACCAACAGTGGCGATGGTGTCCCGGCATGGGTCGCCCCGTCGTCCGCCGCCCGGCGACTCGTCGCCTACGGCCCAAGGAGTACGCCCTCCCCCTCAGCTACTCCCCAAGGGTTCCCCGAGGGTTCCCGGTGGTTCCCCCGGGAACGCCCGGGGGAACCCCCAGGGCGTGATCATGCACAGCTACTCCCCGGGGCGTGATCATGTACAGGATCGCCCGCGCGCCGTCCGGCCTGCGGAAACACCATCCGTGATCATGCACGGATTCTGGAAAATGCCGTGGGACCTGCGAGGACGCCGTTCGTGATCAGGCAATGGGCGATGGCGTCGGGGGCATGAGGCGTTCGCCGGTCGGGTGGGGGACGCGTGTCGTGCATGATCGCGCACGACAGTCCGCCAGGTGGCGTCGACGACGGCCGAATCTGTGCATGATCACGGATGGTGTTTGCGCAGGCCGTGCCATACGGCGCCGAATCTGTGCATGGTCACGGATGGTGTTTGCGCAGGCTGTGCCGTACGGGGCCGAATCTGTGCATGATCACGGATGGTGTTTGCGCAGGCTGTGCCGTACGGGGCCGAATCTGTGCATGATCACACCCGGGGTTTGGGCAGGTGGGCGGGCATGCGGGCGAGCCTGTGCATGATCACGGCGGGGGGGTGGGGGCGGAGGCGAGGGCGTCGTCGAGGGTGGGGTAGATGGGCAGCCGCCCGGACAGGCCCAGGATGTGGAACAGGCGCTGGATGTTGGGCAGCAACCCGCAGACGATCACCCGGTCGCCGCGGCCGAGCCGGGCGTAGGCGTCGAGGATGACGCGCAGCCCCGCGCTGTCGAGGAAGCGGAGTTCGGTGAGGTCGAAGACCAGCCGGTTCACCGGACGGTCGAGGAGTTCGTCCACCTGGGCGCGGAACGCGGGCTCGGTGATGATGTCGATCTCCCCGCTGACGGAGACGACCGTGAACGGAGGGCGCGTCTCGACGGTCACGCGGAAGTCGCTCATATACATCTCCGCAGCAGGCAGGAATTCAGGCGGTGCGTCGAACGTAGTAGCTACCACACCCAGATCACAGCCGATCAACGCGGACACGGACGAGCACCGTCGCGGTTCGCTATCGATACTGGAACGGTTCTTTTACTTGAACCAATCCAGTTTGTTGTTACAATCGGTAGGTATCCGTTGACCAGTGTCCGGTATTCGAGCAGATGAACGCACCCGGCATCCAAGCCGGTCGATGCGAGGGCGGGTCGAAGCCGCCGAGGCTCCTCCGGTTTCCGGAGGGCGACGACTCCTGTTGCCCGCGACACATATGCGGTGAGGCCGTCGAGGCAGACGGCGTTCTCGGCCGCCCATCACCACCACTCCCTCCCGAGAGTGGGGCGCGTGGCAACAGCATACAGTATGCAATAATCAAGGAGGAGAGACGGTGCCCGGCAGGCCCCGAACAGCGACCACGCAAGGACTTCTGGCACGTCTGCGGCCAAGGTCGATCCGCAGTCGCATCACCGCCCTGGTCACGCTTGTCGCCCTCCTTCTGCTGATCCCGACCGCGCTCGCCGAGGGCGCGGTCGGACGGCAGGCCATCACGGACGGCATGTGGCTGGCGGTCCGGCATCAGGCCGGTCTCACCGCCGCCGCCGTACGCCTCGGGCAGGTGAGCGATCCGGTGCGGCCGAGCGTCAGCGGCGTAAGCCTCGTCCAGGTGGTGAACCCGGGCCGTCACGTCGTCGACGCGTCCAGAGCGGCGCACGGCCTGCCGGCCCTGACCTCGGTCTGGCCGACCGCGATCAATCCCGAGCGGGATGTGGAGACCTGCTCGTCCGCGGCCCACCTGGGCTGCCTCCGGCTCTCCGCGCTCCGCGTCGAGCCCGCGGCGGACTCTCCGGTGGTCTACGCGGCGCGGCCGTCGGCGAGCCTGAACTCGACCGAGGTGTTCGGGCGGTTCTTCGGCCTGCAGGACGGCATGCTGATCATCCTGGCTGCCTGGGCGACCTGGTTGATCACAGGGCGCACGCTCAAGCCGGTGGACGCCATCAGGGCCGACCTCGCCACCATCAACGGCGACGACCTGAGCGCCAGGGTGCCCGAGCCGCCAGGTCAGGACGAGATCACGCGGCTCGCGCGAACCGTGAACGGCACGCTCGGCCGGATCGAGGACGCCAAGCGGATCAGCGACCGGGCGGTCGGGCAGCAGCGGCAGTTCGTCGCCGACGCCTCACACGAGTTGCGCACCCCGCTCGCGGGACTCCGTACGGAGCTCGAGGAAGCCCAGCTCCATCCTGCCGAGACCGATCTGCCTGACCTGCTCGACCACACGCTCGAGGACGTCAACAGGCTGGAGTCGATCATCACCGACCTGCTCCTGCTGGCTCGGGTGGGAGCGGACGGCAAGGCCGAACGGACGAAGGTGGATCTGTCGGAGCTCGTCAGGAACGAGGTCGCCCGGCGCCTCGACCGCCTGCCGGTCCGCCTGCGCGTGGAGCCGGGGGTGGTCGTGAACGCGATCCGGCCCCAGCTCGCCCGGGTGCTGACCAACCTGGTCGACAACGCCCAGCGGCACGCGAGGCGCGGCGTGGAGGTCCATCTGAGGCGTGACGGCGGCTACGCCGAACTGTCCGTGACCGACGACGGGCCGGGGATCATGGAGTGCGATCGCGAGCGGATCTTCGAGCGGTTCACCCGGTTGGACACCGCCCGCAGCCGGAACCACGGCGGCACCGGCCTGGGGCTGGCCATCGCGCGCGACATCGCCCACGCGCACGACGGCACCCTGGTGGCGGCCGCGTCGCCGGTGGGCGGCGCCAGGTTCGTCTTCAGGATTCCCGCGTACCAGGACTAGCCCGCGACGCCCCGGCTGTGTCCTCCGTCGGCGTCGGGATGATCACCTTCATGCACGTCCCGCCGCCCGGCGGGCTGGAGATGTCCATGGCGCCGTTGAGCACCTCGACGCGGTCGCGCAGGCCGATGAGCCCCGAGCCCCGTGCGGGGTCGGCGCCGCCGATCCCGTCGTCGCGTACGGACAGGAGAAGGCGGGACTCCTCGATCATGAGATCGACGTGCACGGTCGAGGCCTTGGAGTGCTTGGTCACGTTCGTCAGCGCCTCGGACACGATGTAGTACACGGTCACCTCGATGCGCTCGGCCAGGCGCCGGGGGGCGCTCACGTTCAGCTCGACCGGTACGGCGGAGCGGCGCGCGAGAGTGCGCAGAGCGGGGGCGAGCCCGCCTCTGGACATGATCACGGGATGCAGGCCGCGCGACAGCTCCTGAAGATCCTCGACGACGCCGGAAAGCTCCTCGGACGCGCCGGCCAACTGCTCCTTGAGCTCCGTCATGTCCGGCGAGGCGGTGGCCTCCGCCGCGCGAAGCCGTAGCCCGAGAGAGATGAGCCGCTGCTGAGTCCCGTCGTGCAGATCACGCTCGATTCTGCGGCGGGTCTCGTCGGAGGCCGCCACCACGCGGGCGCGTGAGGCGGTGAGCTGCTGGCGCATCTGGGCGTTCGCGATGGCGGTCGCGATGAGTTCGGTGAACTCGAGCATGTGCGCCTCCACGCTGGACGGCAGGTCGGGCTCGACGGACAGGGCGACCGTCGCGCCCCACAGCCGCCCCTCGGCGACGATCGGTATGCCGATCCCCGAATTGATCCCCTGCTGCCTGACCTGGGCGCAGAGACCGCCGGAAGCGGTGGCGTAGTCCGTCATCCGAGCCAGTCGCCGGGTCCGGTAGACCATGCCGGCCACACTCGGTTCGTCGACGGGCCAGCTTGTCCCGCCAGAGATCAGGAACTCGGGCCCGCGAGCGCTCCACGTGCCCACCACGTGGATCCTCCCGTCGAGGTCGAACCGGGTTATCGCCGTGTTCTCGACCTTCAGCACCCTGCCCATCTCGTCGGCGACGGCTACGAAGAGCTCCTCCGGAGCCACCCGGTGGGCGACCAACGTCGCGACGCGGCGCAGCGCGGCCTGCTCGTCGGCGACCCGTTGGAGCTCGTCGTGACTGGTCTTCAGGGCCCTGGCCGTCGTCTCGCGGTCGAGTGCCGCACACAGCAGCGCGTCGAGCGAGCGCGGAAGGCCGTCGAGAACACGCTGGAACACCGGCTCGGGGAAGTCCGCGGGGACGGCCACTCTGCCGATCGTCCTGTCGTGATCCCTGAGCTCTGTGACGGTGCGCAGGCGATCGTCCGCGGACGGCTCCAGCTCGATCATCAAACCGGGTGCCGCCAGTTCGACGGCGAGCCGGTCGGAGGCCGTACGCAGGGCCGCGCGGCAGTCTTCCCCGTTCAGCAGGACGCGGGCGAGTTCCGCCGCCAGGGCCGCCTCCTGGCGGCGCCTTTCGGCTTCGACGGCCGCCGAGCGGGCGAGAGCCGCGAAGCATCCGGACAACAACGCGACGACGAGGAAGACGGCGAGGGCCACCCACTCGGGACCGGTGTCGATCTTCATGACGTGGAAATAGCCGAAAGCCAGTGCGCTGACCAGCGCGGTCAGCGTGCCGAGCCCCCACCCCCATACGACCGAGACCGCCAGAACACCCGGCAAGTAAACTAGCCCCAGGGAACTCGGTGGCGCGATCTTCGTCAGCGGATAAGCGACAAGGGTCTCCACCGCGACCAGCAAGGCGCCCGTCAGTATCCCCGGCATGAGGGGTGGGCGCGCTGGGCGTAGCAACGACGACAACAGTCGTGCGCGCACAGTTACTGAATATACTCGGGCTCCGCCCGGGGAGATCGGGCGGGCACCCGCTCCGGCGCCGTCCGCGATCGCCCTCGTGGCACCGCCCGATGAGGGGTGGCAGACCGGTGCGAGACGAAATGGTGGAGCCCTCCCGGACGCGGATAGCGCTTGCGGACGATGACGTCCTGCTCCGCGAGGGACTGGTGAGTCTCCTGGAGCGTTCGGGGTTCGAGGTCGTCGGTCAGGCGGGAGACGGCCCCGAGCTGATCGACATCGTCGGCAAGCACGATCCCGATGTGGTCATCGTCGACATCCGGATGCCGCCGGACCACTCGACCGAAGGGCTCGAGGCGGCGAAGACGATCAGGGAGGAGTTCCCGCGGACGGGAATCCTCCTGCTGTCGGCGCATGTCGAGGTGGAGCAGGCGATGGAGTTGCTCGCCGCGGGCCACCGGATCGGCTACCTCCTCAAGAGCCGGGTGACGGCGATCGCGGACTTCATCGAGACGATCCAGCGGATCGTCGCCGGAGGTTCGGTCGTCGATCCCCTGCTGGTGCGCGAGCTCTTCGCGGCGCGGCACAGGAACGACCCGCTGGAGCAGCTCACCGAGCGTGAGCGCGAGGTGCTCGCCCTGATGGCCGAAGGCCGGTCGAACGCCGGCATCGCCCACAGGTTGTGGATCACTGAGGGCACCGTCGAGAAGCACGTGCGCAGCATCATGGCGCGGATGCGGCTGCCGGAGACGCCGGACGACCATCGCCGGGTTCTCGCGGTGATCACCTTCCTCGACTCCCGTTAGGTCCGGGGTGGTTCTTGCCGCGGGCCTTCCAGAAGACGGACCCGTCGCGCGGGTTCCCGTCGGGTGACGCCCCGTCCGGGGGCAGTTCGGCGGCCTGGACGATCTCGTTGATCGCCCTGCCCGACAACCGCGCCTTGGGCAGGAAGGCGATCGCCGGACTCGCCGTGATGACGTCCGTCAGGTCTCCCTCGGCGTAGGTGGAGATCAGGATGACCTTCGACGTCCCGGCGGATGCTCCTTCGGCCAGGTCTCTGGCGAGGTCCAGGCCGGAGTCCTCGCCGAGGCTGATGTCGACCAGCGAAACGTCCGGGCGCAGCGCCGCCGCCTGCCTGATGGCGTCGGCCCGGGTCGACGCCACGCCGACGACCTCGATTCCCTCGCGGCCCAGCACATCGCATGCGACCTCGAGGAAGTGGTCGTTGTCATCGACGATCAGGCAGCGCAGGGCCATGAATCCAGCATCGCCGTAAGGAGCCGCCCGGGCATTGCAGCTAACGGTAATGCCGAATGTTCCGCTGGCCTGTGTGATGGATGGCGGCTGGCACCGAAGACGGCCGGCCGCGCGGACGGCATCGTGGTCCGGGTAAGCCCACATCGCAGCTGGAGGGCCCCATGGCACGGCAGATCCGCATCCGCAGGCCGAGAAGGCCGGTGGCCAGGCTCGCCCTGGATCTGCGCACCCCGAAGGGCAGGCTCCTGCCGTACTGATCGCTACCGGGCCGAGCCGGGATCGGAGACGTCCAGCGGCCGTTCGAAGAACGTCTCCAGTACGACGATGGTCTGGGTGCCGGTGACACCGTCGACGTCGAACACGCGGCGCAGCACGGCCTGCAGATGCTCCGGGGTCGAGGCGCGGATCTTGACCAGGAGCGACGCGGAACCGGCGATGACGTGGGCCTCCTGGATCTCGGGGATGGCCGCGAGGGCGTCACGGGTCGGCGGGTCGCCCATCCACACGTTGGCCTGCAGCATGACGAACGCGAGCACGCCGCGGTCGACGGCGGCCGGGTCGACGTCGACGGTGGTGCGCCGGATGACCCCGCGTTCGCGCAACTTGCGAACCCGCTCGTGAGCCGATCCCGCCGACAACCCCACCGCTTTGCCGAGATCCGCGTACGCCTGCGTGGCGTCGGCCTGCAACGCCGCCAGCAGGGCCCGGTCTGTGCCGTCCACCGCACCTCCACTGCTCGAACGTGAACTAGTCAATCTGGTAATTGACCATACTACATATGGTAATGCTAGCGTTTCGTCGAACAGTAATCGGCTCACTCTGAGGAGCTCGCGATGGCTGAGACCATCCCCGCCCAGTTCCAGGTGCTCGACGAACGCTTCCGGTACATCGACGGCGACTTCGTCCTCGAACGGCTGCACACCGGCTCGCGCAAGACCGAGGGCCCGGCGTACTTCCCGGCAGGGCGCTACCTGGTGTGGAGCGACATCCCCAACGACCGGCTCCTGCGCTGGGACGAGACCACCGGCGCCGTCGGGGTCTTCCGCCACGGCTCCGGTCATGCCAACGGCAACACCGTGGACAGGCAGGGCCGGCTCATCACCTGCGAGCAGGGCAACAGGCGCGTCACCCGCACCGAACACGACGGCACCGTCACCGTGCTGGCCGACCGGTACCAGGGCAGGCGCCTCAACAGCCCCAACGACGTGGTCGTCCGCGCTGACGGCACGATCTGGTTCACCGACCCGATCTACGGCATCGTCAGCGACTACGAGGGCAACAAGGGTGACTGTGAGTTCGGCGGCGCCTGTTACGTGTTCCGCCTCGACCCGGCCACGAACGACCTACGAGTGGTCGCCGACGACTTCTGCCGACCCAACGGACTTGCCTTCGCGCCCGACGAACAGCGGTTGTACATCGCCGACACCCGGCAGGAGCCCAGCCACATCCGCGCCTTCGACGTCTCCGACGAGGGCGACCTGACCGGCGGGAAGATCTTCGCCGAATGCGACCACGGACGCTTCGACGGTCTCCGGGTGGACGACGCCGGACGGGTCTGGGCCGCCGCCTGGGACGGGGTGCACTGCTTCGACACGGACGGCACGCTCATCAGAAAGCTCCTGCTGCCGGAACCGGTCGCGAACCTCACCTTCGGCGGCCCCAAGCGCAATCACCTCTTCATCACCGCGGGGACCAGCGTGTACACGATTCGGGTCACCGTCAACGGCGCCCGCTATCCCCAGACGGCCGGAATCGGGCGGTCATGAACGACGTCACGACCACCGAGCCGGCCCGGCAGTCCATCGCCCGCGAACAGGCAGCGGATGATCGCCCAGTACGCCGTCGCCGGAGCGTTCGGCGGGCTGGTCGTCGGCACCGATCACGCTGCCGAGGCGGTCACCGGATTCTTCACCAAACACGGAGACGGCGCCGCCGACGTCATACCGCTGGCGGGTCTGACCAAGCGGCGCGTACGCGCGATCGCCCACGCGCTGGGCATGCCGGACACGTTGATCCACAAGACGCCCACCGCGGACCTCGAATCCCTCCGCCCCGGCAGGCCCGACGAGGAGGTGTTCGGCTTCACCTACGACGACATCGACGACTTCCTCGAAGGCCGTGCCGTCGAGGAGGCCGTCTCACAGGCGATCCTCGACCGGTATCAGGCGACCGCCCACAAACGCCGGATGCCGATGCCCCCCGGTATGCGAGGTTAGGTCGTGTCCGCCTCGCTCCCGTCCGGAACCCCCCGGGCGGGCAGCGGGATGCGCAGGGACACGGTCCCGCGCAGGTCGAGCCACACGCTCTCGGGGCCGCGGACGAGGCGGAGCACGACCTCGTCACAGGCGGGGCAGCGCGCCACCAACCCCGGGGCCGGGCCGTACACCCGCAGCGAGGCGACCGGTCCGGTGAGGCCGCAGTGGACGCACTGGCCCGCGGCCGCCGTGACGTCGACGGCGAAGATCTCGCGCAGCGGGCCGGCCAGGGCGTTGCCGTCCTGGTAGGAGTCCTGAGCGGGTTCGGTCATGTCACCCTCCGGTGGGGCCGAATCGTTCGGTCTTGATCGCGCGGGCGTCGTGGCCCATGGCGAGCAGGATGTCGGAGGCCGTCTCGACGAAGCCGGTCGGCCCGCAGATGTAGCAGGCGGGCGTGAAGTCCGCCGGCCAGCCGCCGCTGTTCAGGTCGGCCACGGTGAGCCGGCCGGGCGGACGGGTCCACCCGTCGGGGACGGCGCGGGTGTAGAGGTAGGTCACGTCCAGGCCGGGGTCCGGCCGGCGCAACTCCTGCGCGTAATAGCGTTCGCCCGGCTCGCGCAGCGAGTAGACGAGGCGGAACGGGGTGCGGCTGCCCGCCTGACGGCGAGCCCGGATCATGGCCATCAGCGGGACGATCCCCGAACCGCCGGCGACCAGCAGCACGGGCGCGGTGCCGTCGGGCCGCCACACGAACCAGCCACCCACGGGCCCGCGGATCTCGACCTCGTCGCCTACGGCGAGTTCCTCGGTCAGGTACGGCGAGACCTCGCCGTCGGACACCCGCTGGACGGTCAGCTCGACCCGTTCGCCGTCGGCGGGAGCGGCGATGGAGTAGCTGCGCTGGGTGCTGTAGCCGTCTTCGGCGGTCAGCCGTACGTCCACGTGCTGGCCCGCCAGGTGCCCGGGCCAGTCGGGAATCTGGAGCACCAGAGTGCGCGCGCTCGGGGTCTCGTCACGGATCTCGACCAGCCTGGCGATGCGCCAGACCAGTCTGCGGCCGTTCAATCTCCCTGGTAGCGCTGCTCGCGCCACGGGTCGCCGTAGTTGTGGTAGCCGGCCGTCTCCCAGAATCCCGGCCAGTCCTCGTTCAGGAGCCGGATGCCCTGCACCCATTTCGCGGACTTCCACAGGTAGAGGTGGGGGACCAGGAGCCGGGCCGGGCCGCCGTGCGCGGCGGCGAGTTCCTCACCGTCGAACTGGTAGACGATCCACGCCTTGCCGTCGAGCAGGTCCTCGACGGGGAGGTTCGTCGTGTAACCGCCGTAGGAGTACACGAGGGCGTACTCGGCGCTCGACTCGACGTCGGCGAACAGGGTGTCCAGGGACACCCCCTTCCAGGCGGTGCCGAGCTTCGACCACTTGGTGACGCAGTGGAGGTCGACGGTCGGGGTCTCGCTGGGCAGGGCCATCAGCTCCTGCCACGACCAGCGGTGTGTCCTCCCGTCCTCGGTGTCGATGGCGAACTCCCAGCGATCCAGCGGGATCCTCGGAGTCGGCCCGGCCGACAGGACGGGGAAGTCGTGAACCAGGTACTGGCCGGGTGGCAGCTTGACGCCCTCGTCCCTCGGCCTGCCGCGGAAACCGCGCGAAACAAATCCCATTTGTACCTCCAGGCGCCACATTATCGAGTGGCCGGAAAAGGGAGGAGACCCGGCGTGGAGATTCACGCCGGGTCCTCCTACGGGGTGTGGCTCAGAAGACCGGAACGCCCTCGCGCACGAGCTTCCAGTTGGGTTCAGCGAAGGTGGCGGGGTCGATGGTGCCGGACGCCGTGGCGTACTCGATCAGCGCCTGACGGATCTCCACCTGGGCGTTGTAGACCACGGGAGCCGTCGTCACTCCCGGGAAGCCGCCGCCGCCCGACTGCCGGTAGTTGTTGATCGCGACCACGAACTGCTGGTCGGCGGCGACCGGCTGCCCCTGGTAGGACAGGCCGACGATGCGCTCGCCCACCGGCTTGGAGATGTCGATGTCGTACGTCACCCCGGACAACTGGTCGTAGTTGTAATCAGGGGTGCCGCCGGCGTTGGTGAGGGTACTGAGGTCGATCGGCGCACCCGGGGCGACCTGGTTGAAGTACCTGGCGGAGTACTCCAGGTAGTCCTTGACCTGGGCGCCGGTCAGCTTGATCCCCAGCAGGGTGTTGTCGTAGACGTACAGGCCGGCCATGTCGCGCACGCTCACCGGACCCGCGGGGAAGACCGCGCTGCGGCTGAACGGAGCGGCGATCGACAACACCGGCAGGGACGCGTCGGGCGTGCCCGCGACGGCCTTGCCGACCAGGTCGGTCTGGACCTTCTGGATGTAGTCGAGGATCGGGGTGTCCTTGTACGGAGACTCCGCGGCGGACAGCTGCTCCTTCGACTGGGCGATCACCTGGTTGACGTACGCCACGGTCTTGTCGTGCTGGTCCTTCATGAGCGCGACGATCTTGGGGTCCTCGGGGACCGTGTTGGTGTTCAACGTGGTGGACGACTTGCCCGAGACGGCCCATTTGCCGCGCTGCTTGGTGAGGGTGAAGTCGACCACCGACAGGCGCTGGCCCCACCGGCCCGGCTCGGTCAGCAGCACCTGCTGCCCGGTGGCCTTGTTGGTCACGAACCGCTGCGGCACGTCGTTGTGGGCGTGCCCGAACAGGACGGCGTCGATTCCCGGCACCTGCTCGGCGACCATGGCCGAGGCGTTCTCCACCGGGAGGTCGGAGCCGTAGGACGACATGCCGTTGTCGCCGGCGTGAGCGGTGACGAGCACCACGTCGGCGCCGAGGCCGCGGATGACCGGCACCCACTTCTTCGCGGTCGCGACCAGGTCGAGGAACTTCAGCTTGCCCTCGACGTTGCCCTTGTCCCAGATCGCGATGCCCGGGTTGGTGAGCCCGAGGACGCCGACCTTGATCGGCTTTTCGCCCTTGACCTTCATCGTCTTGATGATGAAGGGCTGGTACGCCGGGAGGCCCGTCCTGGCCGACACCGCGTTGGCCCCGAGTACGGGGGCCTTCATCTGGTCGATCCACTTGGCCAGCAGGGGCAGGCCGTAGTTGAACTCGTGGTTGCCCAGCGTGACCGCGTCGTATCCGATGGCGTTCATCGCCTTGGCCATCGGGTGGGTCCTGCCGGTCTCGGTGACCGGCTCGACCTTCGCGTAGTAGTAGTCGAGCGGGGTGCCCTGGATGGTGTCGCCGGAGTCGAACAACAACGTGTGGTCGGCGCCGCGGTCGGCGCGGATCTGCTTGACCAGGGTGGAGACCTTCGCCAGGCCGACGTCGTTGTGCGCGCTGTCGTCGTACTCGGCGTTCTTGAAGTAATCCCAGTTGACGGCGTTTCCGTGGATGTCGGAGCTGGCCATGACGGTGACCTTCACCGAGTGGCCGGAGGATGAGTGGCCGGAAGACGCGGTGGCGGGGGCGCTGGGGGCCAGGAGACCGATCGCCGTAACGGTGGCGGCGATGACGGCCGGGACCTTGCCGATCTTGGAGGACATTCCTGTGACGCTAACGACGGGATGTCACCGCGGCGTCACAGAATTCTTAACCGGACATGGAGCTCTCATGTCAGAGCGATCGGGCTGGGAGCTCCCGGCTTCGTACTCACTGGACCTCGCCCACTTGGCGAGGAGTTGGAGGGCGTTCCCGGACGGCGAGTCGGGATCGTCGGTGTAGATCAGCAACATCTGGTCGGCGTCCCCGGGGAGGGTGAGCGCCTGGTATCCGAGCGTGAATTCGCCGACGGCCGGGTGCCGGTAGCGCTTGGTCCCTGAGATGCGCTCGAGCACGTGGTGTTCGTCCCAGATTCGCCGGAAGTCCTCGCTGTGCAGGCAGAGTTCCCTGGTCAGATCATGGAGCCCCGGGTCGTGCGGATACCTGCCGATGGAGAAGCGCAGCATGGCGGTGGCGTCGGCCGCCACGATCTCCCAGTCGAGGTGGAGCTCCCTGGACGCCGGATCCAGGAAGACGAATCTGGCCAGGTTGCGTTCGCGCGCCGACATGGTCTCGAAGCCCACCATCAAGGCACGGAACATCAGATTGGCGGCCAGGATGTCCGTACGAAGGCCGATCACGGCCGCCGGGATGTCGGCGTGCTCCAGGGTGCCGAGCAGGATGTGGGTCTCCTGGCGCACGCGTTGAGGGGGAAGCGTCCCGCAGCGGCTCGGGACGCAGATCGGGTTGGCGAGATCGAACAGGTGTTCGCGCTCGGTCTCGCCGAGTTGGAGTGCGCGGGCGATGGCGTCGAGCACCACGGGAGAGGCGTTCTTGCTGCGGCCCTGTTCCAGCCGGGTGTAGTAGTCGACGCTGACGCCGGCGAGTTGGGCGAGTTCCTCGCGCCGCAGCCCGGGGACGCGCCTGTGTCCCCGAACGGCCAGCCCGACGCTCTTCGGATCGACGCGGGCCCGGCGTGAGCGGAGAAAGTCCCCCAGCTTCACGAGGCGGTCCATGCGTCCAGTATGTGCTTTACGTCACTTTTGGTCGTTGTGAGGGGGGTAGCCGGACATCGCCCACTTGACGAGCAGGTCCAAAGCGGAGGCGGACGGAGACCCCCTGGTGGCCGTGCAGACGCACAGGAACTGCTCGGACTCCTCGGGGAGCCGCAGGAACTGGTAGGTCACAGACATGTCCCCGACGATCGGATGGTGGAAGCCCTTCCTTCCCGACGTCCGTTCGTGGACGTGGTGCGCGGCCCAGACCCGCCTGAATTCCTCGTCGCCGAGCAGTTCCTCGATCAGCTCGTTGAGTTTCGGTTCGCCGGGATGCCTGCCGAGGGCGAAGCGGAGCACCGCGGTGAGGTCGGCCGCCACGTGTTCCCAGTCGCTGTACAACTCGCGTGCGCTCGGGTCCAGGAAGCAGAACCTCGCCAGGTTTCTGTCCCGGACCGGTCTGTCGTCCGACCACATCAGCAGGGCCCGGTACGGCCGGTTGGCGATCAGGACGTCCAGGCACCGGCTGAGCACGCACGCGGGGACCCCGGCGTGCTCCAGGGTGTCCAGTAGTTCGTAGGTGGCGGGCGGCACCTGCTGCCTGGATCCCGGATGATCACGGACGGGGTGAAGAATGGGGCTGGCCAGCGCGAACAGGTGATCGCGCTCGGTCTCGTTGAGCCGGAGCGCGCGGGCGATGGCGTCGAGCACCGTGGCAGAGGCGTTCTTGCTGCGGCCCTGTTCCAGCCGGGTGTAGTACTCGACGCTGACGCCGGCGAGCCGTGCCAGTTCCTCACGCCGCAGTCCGGGGACGCGCCGACGTCCCTGAGCCGCCGTTTCCCCCTCGACGGGCTGGAGGCGGGCTCGGCGTGAGCGGAGGAAGTCCCCCAGCTTCACGAGGCGGTCCATTTGTCCATTATGTGCCCTATATCACTGTTCGGGGCTCAGGGTGGCCCTGCTGGTCCGTGTCTGGACAGGGCCTGTTCAGCGCCACCATGTGCCGTCCGAGAGTGGTTTTCTGGAAAGTGGCGAATGGCCGACCATCCCGATCAAGGAAGGAATTACCGATGACCGGCTCGATCCCACCGTCCGACCGTGAGACCGCGGCCGTCGACACACCTCGGGAGTCGTCGCCGACCGAGTTGCAGTGCCGGTTCGCCTCCGACGCCGCACACGAGTTGTGCACGCCGGTCGCGGCGCTGCGCGTCGAACTGGAAGAGGCCCGGCTTCACCCGGATCAGACCGACCTGTGCGAACTCCTTGATCGCGCGCTGGGGAACGTCGACCGCCTGCAGACGATCGTGACCGATCTGCTGACGCTCGCGCGGGCCCAGTCCGCCGCACCCATCGACCGTCAGCGTTTCGATCTGGCCCACCTGGTCGGCCTCGAGGTCTCGAGGTACGGCAACCGCTATGGGACGCCCGTGCTCCTCGAGACGCTGGGCGACGCCGGGGTCGTCGTCGACGCCGACCGCTTCCAGGTCCGGCGAGTGGTGGCGATCCTGCTGGACAACGCCTACCGCCACGCCAGAAGCTCGATCCGCATCCAGGTGCGGTGGGACGGCCAGGCGGCCGAGCTGTCCGTCACCGACGACGGCCAGGGCGTGGACGCCGCGGACCGGGAACGGATCTTCGAACCGTTCGCCCGGCTCGACGCCGCCCGGGACCGCCGCAAGGGCGGGGCAGGGCTGGGTCTGTCGATCGCCAGGGAGATCGTCAGGGCGCACGGGGGGACCTTGGGGCTGGACGGCACCGCTCAGGACGGCGCCCGCTTCGTCGCCCGGCTCCCCGCGGCCGGGCCCGCCGCGGAGGAGCAGCGCTCCGCATGCCCGGAGGCGACCCGGCTCGCGACCCCGCCGCAGCAGTGGATCAGCGCGTTGTCTGAGAGCGAACCCGCGAACCGCCTGGAGCGCGGCATCGAGGATCTCCTCGGCGCCCGGGTCCGGAGTCGATGGGGATACAGGTGCGCGCTGCCGGTGCGTCACACACGTGAACGCATGACCGTCCGCCGGCACTTCGCGGGGGGAATCCGCCGTTCTCCCACCCGGCCCCTCCCGCGCTGACAGCGCAGGCGCCCCGCGCCGCCCGGCGAGGGCCGCGGCCTGCTACAGCGGAAGCCCGCGCCGCATGAGCGGCGCGGGCTTCGCCATGAGCTTGCGACCTCCCTTACGGGAAGTCGACCAACGGGGACTCGAGATGCGACGAGTTGGCCGCGGCACCGGTGTTGTTGATGATGCGGCTGATCGTTCCCGTGCCGCCGAGCGAGACGGTGATCAAGCTGTGGAACTTCACGTTGGGCGTGTTCGGTACCTCGAAGGAACGGGCCTCGACCACGCTGGGGTTCACGTTGAAGTAGGCGTAGCTGCCGAGCCCCCAGGCCTCGTGGCCGGTGACCGAGTTGCCCACCTTGTAGGCCGCCCAGCCCTGGGTGGAGCCGTTCATCCAGGCCGACTGGTTGGGCGGGTCGTAGGGAAGCTCGTTCTGGAAGAAGTACGTCCTGCCGCCGTTGCCGTTCCAGATCACCTGGTACTTCTGGTAGTGCTCGACGAACAGGCCGTACATCGTGACGTTGTCGCCGTTGACGACCAGCCCGGTGTCGGCGGGGTTGACCGTCCAGCCGACCGTGCCGGGGTGCGAGGTGTCCGAGTGGTCGGCCCGCCACAGCCACATGTGGTCGCCGATCACGTCGCGGCTGTTGATCACGAGGCTCTGGGTGGCCTTGCCCGCGATGGGGCCGCCGATCCGGAAGAACACGTCGTGCAGCGACGTCGGGTTGGCCGCGTGGCTCTGCGTCGAACCGGCCGGGCCGACCTGCATCAGCAGCGGCGAGTTGGTCGTGCCCGCCTCGATGAGGATGCCGGCGACCTTCACCCCGTCGACGTCCGCGACCGACATGGCCATGACGCCGTTGTCGGCCTGGAGCGTGGCCAGTCCGAGACCGAGCACCACCGTGTTCGCCCGGGTCACTCTGATCGTGTCGGTGAGGTGGTAGATGCCCGGGGTGAACAGCAGGTTCTTGCCCTGGGCGAGCGCGGCGTTGATCTCGGCGGCCGAGTTGCCGGGCTTGGCGATGAAGAACTGGTCGATTGGGATCGAGGAGCCCGCGGACGTCCCCGAGGTCCAGGTCGCGCCCTGGGCGTTGGACCGCAGCGCGGGCACGAAGACCTGGTAGGCGCCCGCCTGGTCGACGTAGAGGAACGGCTTCTCCCGCACCACCGGCGTCGTGCCGACCGTGGTGTAGGACGGGTTGGGGAAGGTGGTCGCGGGCGCGCCGGTCACGCCGGCGAACACGATGTTCCAGTTCTCGCCGGCCCAGCTGCCGATCTGGGAGTTGCGCGTCAGCCACTGCTGCTGGCTGCCGGAGTTGACCTGACCGTCGATCTTCGAGTCGGAGATCCAGCCGCCGCTCGACCAGCCTCCGTCGTCGAGCCTGAGGTTGCCCCGCACGTGCATCCGCCGGTACGGCGCCGCCTGTGAGACGGCCCACCTGTCGGTGCCGGACGGGGGGTTCACCGAGAGGTTCTCGGCGCCGCGCCAGAAGTTCTGGGTCGCGTTGCCCTGGAACCAGTCGGCCTCGACGTGCACGCCTCCGTTGATGGTCACGTTGTCGGGGGACATGCCGAGACCGAGGACCTGGGTGTAGAAGCCCACGTTCACGTCGACGTTGTACGAGCCGGGCCGGAACAGCAGCGCGTAGCGGTTGTCGCCGAACTGGTTGGACTGCTGCTGGCCGAACACGGAGTTGAGCCTGCTCTGGATGGTCGAGGCGGGCATCGAAGGGTCGAAGACGAAGACGTTCGGCCCGAGGTCGGGGGTGCCGGGGGGTGGTGGGGGAGTCGAGGGGGTGCCCATGGTGAAACTCTGCGCCGCCGTCCCGTTGCAGGTGTACTGCCCGAGCTGGACGCTGTCCGCGGTGGAGGCGGCGGGCACGTCCAGGCACTTGCCGCTGAATCGGTTGACGAAGTGGTAGGAGCCGCCGGCCTCCTCGACGGGCAGCCACTGCTGGTTGTTGCCGCCCGAGTAGCTCCACAGCTGGATGGGGGCGTTGTCGGCGGCGGAGACGTCCTTGACGTCCCACGACTGGGCGGTGTTGACGCTCACGTTGACGCGGTAGTAGCCGCCGCTCGTCGCCTGGAACTGCCACAGCTGGGCGCCGGTGCCGTTGCAGGCGTACTGCTGGACGGCCGTGCCGTTGGCGGTCGCGGCGGCCCGCGCGTCCACGCACTTGCCGCTGCCGATGTTGACAACCGTTGTGAAGCCGGACGGCGGGGCGGCCGCCTTCGCGGCGGCGGCAGCGGTCGCCGTGCCGGTCGCCGCCCCCGCGCTCGGGGCCGCCGCGAGTGTCAGGGCGGAGGCGGCCAGAGCCGCCAGGGCCGGGATGAAGAGCCGGCGCCGCCGGGGAGGGGGAGGGATGAGGCCGGTGTCGTCGCGTCCCAGAGTCAAAGGATCTCCTCTTGCCGCGGTACGCCCCGCAGTCCGGTGCGCACATGGCGGACGTCGTGCTTCGCCCGTCCGCGGGACGGCAGGAGACGCCCGGGGACGGGTGCGGTCGGTGAAGCCTTCTTGAGTCGTGAAGCCCTCTGAAAGGCAGGCGAATCACCGCCCGGGTGCGCCGTCCGGGCGGGCGGAGACGGCGGCGCCCGGCTTGTGGCCAGGCCGCCGCCGGGAAACGTATTACTGTAAAGTTTCTTTGTCAATAGGTCTGTCAAGTCCCTGTGACAAGCGGTTCCGGTGTCCGGCTGGCGATCACGACGGGGATTTCCGGTGTCAGTTGTGGTCGAGCCAGTCGAACAGCCGCCGCGTGCCGACGCAGAACGTGGCGACGTGCTCGTTGCGATGTCGCCGCTTGCGCGTGCCGTTGACCGCGCCCTTCTCGATGAGATCCATGATCCCCTCGGACAACGCCTCGGTGTGCACGCCCAGGTCGTGGTGGTCCTCGAGCGCGGACAGCAGCGCGTTGGGTATCCGCCCGACCCCGACCTGGAGGCAGGCCCCGTCGGGGATCCGCCCGGCGATGTGGCGCGCGATCACGAGATCGCGCTCGTCCGGTGTGGCGGGCGGCACCTCGAGCAGCGGCAGGTCGGAGGAGCACCACCCGGCCAACTGGCTGACGTGGAGCCGGTTCTCGCCCAGGGTGTGCGGCATGTTCGGGTTGATCTCGACGAAGAACGGGATCTCGCCGATGAACGAGGCCGTGTAGTCGGCGCTGGTGCCCAGGCTGACGTACCCGTTCCTGTCCGGCGGGCTGACCATGGCCAGTGCGATCGTGCACCTGGTCGAGCGCCGCATCAGCAGGGCCGCCTCGCTGAAGTGCGTGGGGACCAGCTCGACCTGGCCCGCCCAGTACGCCCGGCGGGAACCCGGGCCGAGGAAGTAGTCGACGTGACGCAGATGATCGCCGAACTCCCCGCGGATGTAGGCCCGCTCCCGGTAGGGGTCCATCCGGTGGATCCGCACACCGTCGAGCCGGTCGGCGTTCGCTTCCAGGGTGTCGAGCAGCGTGACCGGCTCGCCGAGCCCGATGGGCACGATCACGTCCGCGCCGGGCGGGATGTGGCCGAGCACGTCGGCGGCGGCGTTCACGGCCCCTCCTCGGCGAGCAGGCGGTGGGCGAGCTCCAGCCGCGGTGCGTCGATCATCTGGCCGTCGACGCGTACGGCCCCGCCGCCCGCGGCGGCCTCGACCACCCGGCGTGCCCAGTCGAGCTCGGCGTCGGTTATGGAGAACGCCTGGTTGACCGGTTCGACCTGGCGCGGGTGCACGCACAGCTTGCCGGCGAAGCCGAGCCGCCGGGCCCGCCGCGCGTCGGAGGCCGTCAGCGCCGGATCGGACAGGTCGGTGGTCACCCCGTCGAGGGGCGGTGCGAGCTCGTGGGCCCGGGAGACGACCACCAGGCGGGAGCGTGCGTACAGCAGGTCGTCGTCCGTGGCCCCGATGTCGAGGGAGAAGTCGACGTTGCCGAAGGCCAGCCGTACGGTGTCGGGATGCGCGGCGATGAGCGCGGCGTTCTCGAGCCCGAGAGCCGTCTCGACGAGCGCGACCGCGGGGACGCCGAGCCCGTCCAGGTCCTCCGGGCTCTCCGCCTTGGGCAGGAACACCCCCAGCAGGCCGGGACGGCCGGTGATCGCGGCCATGTCGTCGTCGTGCCACACGGTGTCCACGCCGTTGACCCGCACGTAGGCCCCGTGCCAGCCCAGCGCGTCCGCGACGGCGGCCCGGGCCGCCTCCTTGTTCTGCGGGGCGACGGCGTCCTCGAGATCGAGGATGCCGACGTCCGCGCCGCTCGCCGCGGCCTTGGCGAACCGGTCCGGCCGGTCGCCGGGCGTGAACAGCCAGGAACGCACTCTCATGATCGATCCACCGCCCGGCGCGCCCGCTCGTCCCAGACGGGGCGCACGGCCGTCACGTCGGGGCCGTGGCCGCGCCGGTAGACCATCATCGTCCGGTCGAAGACGATGACGATCTCACCGCGCTGGTTGAACCCGACGGTGCGGACGGTCACGATCCCCACGCTCGGGCGCGACCCCGACGCGCGGAGCCTGAGCACCTCCGACTGTGAATAGATCGTGTCGCCCTCGAACACCGGATGCGGCAGCCGCACCTTGTCCCAGCCGAGGTTGGCCATGACGTGCTGCGACACGTCTGTCACGCTCTGGCCGGTGACCAGTGCCAGGGTGAACGTCGAGTCCACCAGCCTCCGGCCGAACTCGGTCTGCGCGGCGTAGTGGGCGTCGAAGTGGACCGGCATCGTGTTCTGGGTCAGGAGCGTCGTCCACACGTTGTCGGTGGCGGTGATCGTGCGCCCCAGCGGGTGCCGGTAGACGTCCCCGACCGCGAAGTCCTCGAAGTACCTGCCCGACCACGAGACCTTCTCCGTGGCTTCGGTGGCCATGTCGTGTGCCCTTCCCTCGGCGGCGTTCCTCTCTTCCAGTCTCCGCGCACGTGTTTCGGGTGGTTCGCGCCGGGTTACCGCCGACTCTTCTGTCGATACATCGGATGTATTTTTTGACCAGTGTTCATAACTGCTTGCTGCCTCTGGACGAAATCCGCCCAGATAGCTGGCCGTAGCCCAACAAATGCCCGATTTCGGCTGGTCAATTGGGCGTCTGAACATCTCTTGACGCCCTCAGACATCCAATGTTAACTACGCGTAACAGTCTGCAGCTGTGATGGGTGCGACTGGTCCGGACCTCGTGTCCGTGCCGGATCGCACCGGTCTTCGCTGCGCAGGGGGGCGGTGAAACCGCCGCCACCGGTCGCCGATCACCGGTGGCGGAGGCGGAGCCGTCCCCCTGCCAGTTTCGCGTCCTCCGCACCCCTGGTGATCTTGGTGATCTCGGCGTGGGTGAGGCGTGCGATCGATCGAGGTGCGGCCAGGCGAGGCCGCTGCCCAGGTGGCGTCACAGCAGCAGCGAGTAAGGGAGATCATGTAGATGAGGTTGCTGCGTTCCCTTTCCTTATTACTTCTCGCCGGTTCCCTCGCGGCGGGTGGCCTGGCCGCGCCGGCGCAGGCCTCGACCACCGACTCGGCATTCGACCAGACGGCGGGGACGCTCAAGGTCGACTACGCGAGCTACCTGTCCAAGCACGACATCGTCTACAACCGGCCCAACACCAACCCGTTGTACGGCCTGACCGTGGGCAACGGCCGTACGGGCGCCATGGTGTGGAACCAGAACGGGCTGACGATGCAGGTGTCGGGCGTCGACCTGTCCGAGCAGTCGGCGTATGCGGCCGGGTCGGCGAACCTGTACACGATCCCGGGCATGGACACCGGCTACTCGACCTACCAGCAGCGGCTCTCGCTCTATGACGGAACCCTGACCACCAAGTACGACTCCAACCGCACGGTCACGATCATGGGATCGCCCAACTCCGAGGTCATGGGCATCCACGTGGACGACAGCCGCGGCGGCGTCTCGAGCGTGGCGTTCGACCTGAGCATGTGGGACCCGGCGACCGTCACCAACATGGCCGACGTGCCCGACCTGAACACGTGGAAGACCATCTCGACGTTCTCCGACGCCAACGTCGCCGGCTTCAGCCGCGGCCAGACCGATGCCAACGGTTTCGGGTACACGATGGCGGCCACCGTGGAGGGCGCGAACTTCACCACGCAGGTCGTGGACGGGCGGAAGGTGCGGCTGAACATCACGCCGACCTCCAGCTACACGATCTGGCTCACGGCGGCGAGCAGGATCAACGCTCCCAACCGCGACTCGGTGACGCAGGCGCGCAACCAACTCTCCTCGGTCAAGGCGACCGGCTACGCCACGACGTTCAACAACTACAAGAACTTCTGGCACTCGTTCTGGAACAAGTCGTTCGTCCAGTACTCCAACGGCTCAAAGGACGCCGACTACCTGGAGAACGTCTACTACCTGAGCACGTACATGATCGCCGCGGCGGGCTTCGGCAACTATCCGGCGCACTTCATCAACGGCGTCTTCCGTGCGACTCAGGACCAGAGCAAGTGGAGCAACGCGTACTGGTACTGGAACCAGCGCGACGTCTATCTGTCCTTCCTGGCCTCCAACCATCCGGACCTGATCGACCGGCACAACAACCTCTACAGCCGTAACTACAACGCGCTGAAGTCGTACACGCAGACGCGGTACGGCGTGGACGGGCTGTGGGTGCCGGAGACCATGGGCTGGGACGGCAACGCGCGCGGCACGACCGGCAGCGACTACACCAAGAACATCCTGTCGACCGGCTACGAGGCCGCCTACAGCATGTACATGCGGTACCGCTACACCAACGACGCCACCTATCTGCAGAACGTCGCCTACCCGTTCATGCGGGAGACCGCGAAGTTCTACTCGGCCATGTTGTCCTACGACAGCGCGACCAACACGTACTACATGGCCAACTCCAACTCGCACGAGACGTACTGGAACGTCAAGAACGCGATCACCGACCTGGCCGCCGTGCGCAGCATCTTCCCGCTGACCATCCAGGTCAGCCAGCAGCTCGGCGTCGACGCGGGGCTCCGGTCGACCTGGCAGAACGTGCTCGACCACCTCACGCCGTACGTCGTGTCGAACGGCGCCTACCAGCCGCACCAGCCGCCGATCTCGCAGACCCGCAACGGCGAGAACGTCTCGTCCGAGCTGATCTGGCCGTACGACCTGACCGGCATCGGCTATTCCGACTACCAGACCGCGGTGAACACGTGGAACCAGCGGCCGTTCCCGTACGGCAACGTGTGGGCCAACGACGCCGTCCAGGCCGCCCGGCTGGGCCTCGGCGACCAGGCGTACAACGGCATGAAGACGATGCTGCAGAAGTACCAGAACTACCCGAACGGCATGACCAACAACACCAACGGCGTCTTCGAGTACCTGGGTGTGCACCTGACGGCTCTGAACGAGACGCTGCTGCAGAGCTACAACGACAAGATCCGCGTGTTCCCCGCCGTGCCGTCCGACTCGTCGTTCGTCGGGAAGTTCACCCTCCTGGCCAAGGACGGCTTCCTCGTCAGCTCCGAGCGCGAGGCCGGCGAGATCAAGTACGTCGGGCTCAAGAGCCAGTACGGCAAGCAGGCGACGGTCGTCAACCCCTGGGGCACCCAGCAGGTCCGGGTCCGCAGGACGTCCGACAACGCGATCATCACGACCAGTTCGAGTGGCGAGGTCACCTTCCCGACCGCGGCGAACACGGTCTATGTCGTGGAGCGCACGGCCAAGCCGCTCAGCTCGTACACCTCGACCACGCTGACCGGCACGGCCAACCAGGGTGTCAAGACCCTGAGCGGCACCGCGTCCGCCCTCGGCACCGCGGCCCAGACGGCGAACTCGCTGATCAACGACACCGAGCTGACGTACGACTCGAACTGGTACCAGACCACGTCCCGGGGTTACGGCGACTACAACGACGACACCCACCACACCAACACCGTCGGCGCGACCGCCACGTACACCTTCACCGGGACCGGCATCGACTACCTGTCCGAGCGCAACGGCGACATGGGCAACGTCGACGTCTACATCGACAACGTCCTCCAGACCAACGTCAACCTCAACGTGTCCGGCGGCCGACAGGTCCAGCAGGTCGTGTTCAGCAAGACCGGGCTGTCCAACGGCCAGCACACCCTGAAGATCGTCAACAAATCGACGGCGGTCGGCATGGTCGACGCCGTGCGCGTCACCAGCGGCTCCTCGGGTGCCGGGACGGTCAGCCTGCGCTCCCGGGCCAACAACCTGTACGTCACCGCGCCCAGCGGTTCGCCGCTGATCGCGAACCAGACGGCCATCGGGACGAGCGAGCAGTTCGAACGGGTCAACCTCGGCAACGGCAACATCGCCCTGCGGGCCAGGAGCAACAACCAGTTCGTGACCGCTGAGAACGCCGGAGCCGCCGCGCTGATCGCCAACCGGCCGTCGGCGGGATCGTGGGAGACGTTCCAGCTGATCAACAACTCGGACGGGTCGGTCAGCCTCAGGGCGACGGTGAACAACAAGCTCGTCTGCGCGGAAGGTGGCGGCGCACAGCCGTTGATCGCCAACCGTGATGCCGTCGGCCCCTGGGAGTCGTTCGACCTGATCACCAACTGAATCCGCTTCAGGCCGGGTCCGGGCGGTCCGGGCCGACGCTGCGGTGGCCGGCGGGCGATTCGGGGCGCCGGTGATTCTGGGCGGCCCGGTGTTTAGCGGCGCCGGTGTTTAGCGGCGCCGGTGTTTAGCGGCGCCGGTGTTTAGCGGCGCCGGTGTTTAGGGGCGGCCAGTGTTTAGGGGCGGCCGGTGATTCGGGCCTTCGGGCCGGGATCACCGGCCGTCCGGTTTTCGGGGGACCACATCTCGAAGGCGCGAGACCTGCCGTACCCGAGCCGGGGCTTCATGGGAGTCGGACGTCCAGGACAACGCGCCATGCCTTGGGACGTGGTGGGTCGGGCGTGGTGGGTCGGGTGGACATGGTGGGTCGGGTGGACGTGGTGGGTCGGGCGTTTGGACGCGGCGCGTCTAGGCGTCCGGGTGCAGCAGCGCGTCCGAACAGTCGGCATAAATGGTGATCTCTTCAGAAAGACCGAGGGCGTCGAAGACCTTCTTGATCCGTGGAGACAGGCCGCAGACCGCCACACGGTGTCCCCGGCCAAGACGGACATAGGTGTCAAAGATGATTTGAAGCCCCGTACTGTCGAGGAACTCCACGTCGCTGAGGTCGAAGAGCAGCCGCGCCGTCGGATGGTCGAGGATCGTTTCGACCCGTCTGCGCAGCTCCGGTTCTGTTGCTATGTCGAGCTCGCCGCTCACATTGATGATGGTGAAGGGCGGGTGAAGCTCGGTCGAGACGCGGAAGTCGTTCACTCGGCTCACCTCCGTCGCGTCGCGAAGATGGTGTCCCTTGTCCCCGGGTTGGTGTCCCTCGGGCGATGTCCCTCAAATGGTGACCCTATGAAACAGCAGCCTAGGTCTGGCATACCTGGGATTCGATTCGAGGTCCCCAAACGGGGGACGTGGTGCTGATCGACTCGCTGCGGACGCGTGGCTACAGGGGGGTTGGGCGGCTGTGATTGCGCAGTGTGACCACTTGCATCGATCGTGTGTTCGATATATGGTTGAGCCAGTCGTTACAGATGAGCTTTGTTGGCGGGCCGCTGTGCCGTACGCCGCGTGATGAAGTCGTCGATGCCTGCAGAGAAGGTCCCGGTCCGGGCGGCCGGGAAGTCGCAGTCCGTCGTTTCATCTCCGGCGAGGGAGGCTCCCCGTGTACGGCTGGTCCCAAGGGTGTGCGCAGCCTTCTGCCTCGCTTGCCGCGGTGCCCATCTCCTCTCCGCCCTCGTCGGAGCCCTTGCCCTTGCCCTCGTCCTCGCCAGAGGCTTTGGTTTCGGCTGCTTCGCACCCGCCGACTTCGCACCCGTCTGCTTTGCCCCCGTCTGCTTCGCGCCCGTCTGCTTCGCACCCGTCTGCTTTGCCCCCGTCTGCTTCGCGCCCGTCTGCTTCGCACCCGCCGACTTCGCACCCGTCTACTTCTGCGCCCTCGTCATCCGGCGCCCCATCTTCACCATGTACTTCTGACGCATCTGCCGGATCAGGTTGGCTGTCGTCGGCGTGTCCGGGGCTGGGCGGCGGTGACGGCACGCGTCCCATTCCGCTCCCGGAAGGCCTGGCCGAGACGCCGGCCGGTGCCGAGTTGAGCGCGATGTTGACGAAGATCGACGTCGCCCAGGTGTCGGGGTTCGATGCCGTCGAGGTGGTGAAAGCGGCGTATCGGCAGTTGTGTCACGAGCGGGCGCGTTTCCTTCAGGCGGTGCTGGAGGTGGGCCTGAGGGAGCCGTTGTCTGGTGGTGCGGTGCGCCGGTTGCAGGTGCCGGACGAGTTCGGTCCCGATGAGGTTCGGGCGGCCCTGGTCTGGTCGCGGCGGCGGTCGGACGCGACGTTCGAGCGGGCGTGGGACGTGCATCGCCGGTTGCCCCTGCTGGGGGAGGAGATGCTGGCCGGGCGGCTTGATGAGCCGCGGGCAGAGGCGTTCGTCCGCTGGACGGCCGGTCTGACCGGCGAACAGGCGGCTCGAGTCTGCGAACTCCTGCTGCCCCAGGCGCCTGGATGGACGGTCGGAGAGCTGGTCGAGCAGATTCAGCGACTCGTGCTGGCGATCGATCCGCAGTGGGCCGAGAAGCGATATCGGGAGGCGGTGCGGCGTCGCCGAGTGATCGGCGTTCGGCAGGAGGACGGAACCGCGACGGTGTCGGGGCTGGACCTCCCCATGGACAGGGCGGCGGCCGGGTGCGAGCGAATCGACGAGTTGGCACGCGCCTGCAAGCGTGCGGGCGACGATCGGCCCATTGATCACATTCGGGTCGACCTGTTCCTGGGATCGCTGGACGGGTCGTTCGAAGGGTTGACCGACGAGCAGGTGGTCGCTCATGTGCTGGCCCATCCGTTCGTCGACCCGCCCCCTCCCGTCGCCCCGGACCCGGATATTCCACGCTCGGCTGGAAACGCGAATCATGCGCGCACCGCCGGAGCACGACGCGGAGCAAGGCGCGCCAAGCGAGGCGGAGCCGAACCGGCCAGTCCCACCACCGGGCACGACGCCGGGCACGACGCCGGGCACGACGCCGGAGACGACATCGGTCCCGAGAGGCGGAGCGAGAGTCGGCCCTCGAACCATGCAGAGGTGGCACCTCAGAGGCGCGCGGAGCGGGATTCGGAGGAAGACGTCGTCGGCGTAGCCGGATCCGACCCTGCCGATGAGGATGGTTCCGATGAAATAGGTCCACGATTCGACGGCGCCGATAGTGACGACAACGACAACGACAACGACGACAACGACGGCGGCGTCGGGACCTGCGGAGGCGGCATCGCGCCGAGCAGCCCGCCGGGCTGCGGGCCGTACCCAGCATCGGCGAGCCGATCCGATCCGGAGTCGGTGGAGCGGAACGAGCGACCACATCCCCACCAACAAGCGGATCCAGCTCTTGATGCGATTCACGGCGCGGACCGTGACGACGGCCACCCACCCGGCGGCAGGACCACGGCGAAGGGGTGGGCGGTCGGTGAGGTGCGGGTTGAACTGACGACTCTTCTCGGGCTGGACGAGCATCCGGCCGAATTGCCTGGATGGGGGCTTGTCCATGCGGGCCTGGCGCGCCGCATCGTGGCCGGAATGGCAGCAGGGGAGTGGCGGTTCGCGATCTGCTCCGACGACGGACGACTCTCACTCGCTGGGCTGACTCGTCACCGACCAGTCGCCATGCGCGCACGTCCGACGCGCGACAGTCGGCGTGGCGGAATCGTGGAACTGCAGATCACTCAGCAGACACTGGACGACCTGGTTCGGCGTGCAACGGAGTTCGGCGCATGGGCCGGCGTCCTCGTCGATCTCGCCCGGCAGAGCGCCGAGTCGAACGCGATAGACGACGACACTCGATCACGTGGGCGAGGCAGAGGACAGGAACGAGGGCTCGTGCGGGGAGACCCGCCGTCTGGCAGGGATCGGAGGCAGGCGGACGCGACCTTGCGGCGATACCTCCAAATTCGCGGACGGGTCTGTTCCCGGCCGGGCTGCCGCGTGCCCGCGACCAAGACCGACCAGGATCACGTCATCGAGTGGGCGGCTGGGGGAGCCAGTGACGAAGACAATCTGCACCTGGCCTGCCGGCACGACCATCGGGCCAAGCACCAGGGCCGCTGGCTCGTCACCATGCCCGAACCTGGACTCGTCGTCTGGACCAGCCCCCTCGGCCATGACTACCCCTCACGGCTACCGCCGATCATGTCCGCGTTGCCCCGGCCCGAGCCTCGCGACTGGCCTGACACACCGATGGAGGTCATGGGCGATGACGAAGCCCCGATCATGGCAGCCGAACGGAAGCCGGAAGCGTGCCCGAGTCGTCCCGAGGCCGATCCCGTCTCCGAGGGGCAAGACGATAAGCGAGTCGGTGAGCGAAGCATCAGCTGGAACGAGGCGCCTGAGGGCGGGGCGGCCTCCTTGTTGTGGGACGCGCCGCCGTTCTGAGCGTGCGTTGTTCCGATTTCGCGCCGACCTGGAGGTGGTGCTGGTTGTGCCGACGGTTCGTGCACGGTGGTGGCCGAGCGCCGCCACCGGAACCAGATGCGATGTCCGGCCGCCGATGTGGCACACCGTGTGCGGCACACCGTGTGAGGAGATCCTCACATGGTTGACGCGATCGGGAGGAAACGGTACGTTCCGGTAGGTTTTGCGGTTGTCCAGGGGAAATCCGGTGAGATGCCGGTGCGGACGCGCCACTGTATCCGGGACATCGATCCCGGGAGCCAGGTCGCTTGGCTGCCGCGGCCTCATGTCGTGGGACGCGTCATCCCTGAGGAGGATTTGCCGTGAGTCACCGTGCCGTTCTCCCGAGCTGACGAGTCTCCCGAGCTGACAAGGTCCGCTCCCTCGCGGATCGCCAGGTCAACCGGAGGGCAACTCCTTGATCGTCACCTACCCGTTCAGCGCGGTCGTCGGCCTCGACGACTTGAAACTGGCGCTGGTGCTCAACGCCGTATCCCCCCGGGTGGGCGGTGTGCTCGTTCGCGGAGAGAAGGGCACCGCCAAGTCGACCATCGTCCGTGCACTGGCCGCGCAACTGCCGGGAGTCGCGGTGGTCGGCGGATGCCGTTTCTCCTGCGATCCGGCCGCGCCTGATCCGCAGTGCCCGGACGGCCCGCACGAGCCGGGAAGCGCGTCGGCGCACCGCCCCGCGGCGCTGGTGGAGCTTCCGGTCGGCGCCTCAGAAGATCGGCTCGTCGGCTCGCTCGACCTGGAACGAGCGCTGACCGAAGGAGTGAAGGCCTTCGAGCCCGGCCTGCTCGCCGCCGCCCACAGGGGCGTGCTCTACGTGGACGAGGTCAACCTCCTTCACGACCATCTGGTCGACCTGCTGCTCGACGCCGCGGCGCTGGGGACCTGCTACGTCGAGCGTGAGTCCGTTTCGGTACGGCATGCGGCCAGGTTCCTGCTGGTGGGCACCATGAATCCGGAGGAGGGGGAGCTGCGGCCGCAACTTCTCGACCGGTTCGGGCTGACCGTCGAGGTGAAGGCCTCGCGCGATCCTCGGGAACGGGCAGAGGTGGTACGGCGACGCCTCTCCTACGACGCCGACCCCGAAGGATTCGCCGCGCGCTGGACCGCCGAGGAGGCGGCGCTGGCGAGCAGGATCGCCGAGGCGAGGATGCGGCTGGGAAGGGTGCGACTGCCCGACGCCCGGCTGCGGCAGATCGCCACCGTTTGCGCGGGATTCGAGGTCGACGGCCTCCGGGCCGACCTCGTCACGGCCAACGCCGCCATCGCGCACGCCGCCTGGCAGGGTCGTGACGTGGTCACGACGGAGGACGTCCGCGCCGCCGCCCGGCTGTCGCTGCCGCATCGCCGTCGCCGCGACCCCTTCGACGCGCCGGGGCTGGACGAGTCGCTCCTGGAAGAACTGCTGGCCCAGTCGGCGGAGGACGACGATCCCGACGACCCCGATGGGGGTGGGCGCTCTCCCGGCGACGACGACGGCCCCGATGGCGCTCCGGATGCGGGCGACCAGACCACGCCCGACGATCGCTCGGCGACGGCCGACCAGGCGGGCGAGACGAAGAACCCGCAGGACGGCGGGGACACTGGCGACAGGCCACGCGACGAATCGCGCGCCGACGGGGCCGAGGATGACGCGACCCGAGAGGACCAGGCGCGCAAAGCCCGAGAGGACCAGGCGTCCAACGCTCGGGACGGCGAAGCCGGCGACGACAAGGAGTCCCGGGACGCCTCACCTTCCGATCAGGACGGTGGCGTGGGGCAGATCGCCGTGGCGGGCAGGCCGTACAAGGTGCCGATCATGAAGGTGCCGGGCATCGGAGACGGTGCGTCGGGGAGACGGTCGCGGGCGCGCACACCGCACGGCCGCACCACGGGCTCCCGCGCACCCGGGGGCCGGCTGAGTTCGGTTCATCTGACGGGCACGTTGCTCGCCGCCGCGCCGTACCAGCGAGAGCGCGGCAGGACCGGGCCCGGGCTCGTGATTCGCGACGGCGACCTGCGCGAAGCCGTACGTGAGGGCAGAGAGGGCAACCTCGTGCTGTTCGTCGTCGATGCCAGTGGATCCATGGCGGCGCGCAAGCGGATGACGGCGGTCAAGACGGCGGTGCTGAGCCTGCTGCTCGACGCCTACCAGCGGCGCGACAAGGTCGGGCTCGTGACGTTCCGCGGGTCCGCCGCCCACCTGGCCCTGCCGCCGACCTCGTCGGTGGAGGCGGGCGCGGCGCGGCTCCGCTCGCTTCCTACCGGCGGGCGTACGCCGCTGGCCGAGGGACTGACACGGGCGGCCGAGGTCCTGCGGGTCGAGCGGCTGCGCGACGCCTCGCGCAGGCCGCTGCTGATTGTGGTGACCGACGGGCGCGCCACGTCCGGTGGCGACGTCGAACGGGCCGCCGGGCTGCTCAAGGGGGTGGCGAGCGTGGTCGTCGACTGCGAGACCGGTCCCGTACGGCTCGGCCTGGCGAGGCGGCTCGCGTTCCAGATGCGAGCCCAGACCGTCCCTCTCGACTCGATGGCGGACCTCGGCGCCCTGGTGCGCGAGTACCGGGGTGACAAGCGAGACAACCGCGACATCCGGCCCGGCGGCCGCGACCACCGGCCCGATAACCGCGACAACAAGCCCGGCGGCCGGCCCGACACAGGAGCCGGCGCGAGGACCGGAGGCAGGACCGCCACCGGAGCCGCCGCCAGGACCGGCGGCAGGACCGGCGGCAGGGTCAGTGATCGGACCGCCGACGGGCGTGACTACAGGAAGGCGATCTGAGATGCCGCAGGGCAAGCCGGCCAGCGTCCCCGACGACGGCCTCACCACACGGCAGCGGCGCACCCGGCCGCTGCTGATGGTCCACACCGGTCCCGGCAAGGGCAAGTCGACGGCGGCGTTCGGCATGGCCCTGCGCGCCTGGAACCAGGGGTGGCCGATCGGCGTGTTCCAGTTCGTGAAGTCGGCCAAGTGGCGTATCGGCGAGGAGCGCGCGCTCACGGTGCTGGGCGCGTCCGGCGAAGGCGGCCCGGTGACCTGGCACAAGATGGGCGAGGGCTGGTCGTGGATCCAGCGTCCCGGCAGCGAGGAGGATCACGCCGCCGACGCCCGCGAGGGCTGGGAACAGATCAAGCGTGACCTCGCCGCGGAGACCTACCGGTTCTACGTGCTCGACGAGTTCACCTATCCCCTCAAGTGGGGCTGGCTCGACCTGGACGACGTGCTGGAGACGCTCGCCGCCAGGCCGGGCAGCCAGCACGTCGTCATCACCGGCAGGGACGCCCCGGACGGGCTCATCGAGGCGGCCGACCTGGTGACCGAGATGGGCAAGGTCCGCCACCCGATGGACGCCGGCCAGAAGGGCCAGAAGGGCATCGAATGGTAGGCAGGCAGTGACTGCCAGGGCCCCTGGGGTCAGGCCGAGCCGCCGTCCTCCAGGTCTCCCTCCGTCTTGAGGTAGACCTCCTGGAGGCCGCGCAGGATCTCCGGATCCGGGTGCTCCCACATGCCGCGCTCGGCCGCCTCGAGCAGGCGCTCGGCGATCCCGTGCAGCGCCCACGGGTTCGACTTGGCCATGAACGCCTGGTTCTCCGGGTCGAGCACGTACGACTCGGTCAGCTTGTCGTACATCCAGTCGGCGATCACGCCGGTCGTGGCGTCGTAGCCGAACAGGTAGTCGACGGTCGCGGCCAGTTCGAACGCGCCCTTGTACCCGTGCCTGCGCATCGCGGCCAGCCAGTTGGGGTTGACGACCCTGGCGCGGAAGACGCGCGAGGTCTCCTCGGACAGGGTCCGCGTGCGGACCGCGTCCGGGCGGGTGCTGTCGCCGACGTAGGCGGCGGGAGCCGTACCGGTGAGGGCGCGGACCGTGGCGACCATGCCGCCGTGGTACTGGAAGTAGTCGTCGGAGTCCGCGATGTCGTGCTCGCGGGTGTCGACGTTCTTGGCGGCCACGGCGATCCGCCGGTAGGCGCTCTCCATGTCGGTCCGCGCGGGGACGCCGTCGAGGTCGCGGCCGTAGGCGAAGCCGCCCCAGACGGCGTACACCTCGGCGAGGTCGGCGTCGTCACGCCAGTTGCCGCTCTCGATGAGAGGCAGCAGCCCGGCGCCGTACGCCCCCGGGCGGGACCCGAAGATCCGCATAGTGGCTCTGCGGGAGTCGCCGTGCGCCGCCTGGTCGGCGGTGACATGAGCGCGGACGTAGTTGTCCTCGTCGGCCTCCTCGAGCGCGGCGACCATCCGCACGGCGTCGTCGAGCATCGCGACCACGTGCGGGAACGCGTCGCGGAAGAAGCCGCTGATCCGGACGGTGACGTCGATGCGGGGACGGCCGAGTTCCTCGAGCGGGATCGGTTCGAGCCGGGTCACCCGGCGCGAGGCCTCGTCCCATTCGGGGCGGACTCCGAGCAGCGCGAGCACCTCGGCGACGTCGTCTCCGGCGGTCCGCATCGCGCTGGTCCCCCAGACGGACAGGCCGACCGAGCGCGGCCAGTCGCCCGTGTCCGCGCGGTAGCGCTCGAGCAGCGACTCGGCCATCGCCTGGCCGGTCTCCCAGGCCAGCCTGCTGGGCACGGCCCGGGGGTCGACCGAGTAGAAGTTCCTGCCGGTCGGCAGCACGTTGATCAGTCCACGGAGCGGGGAGCCGCTCGGGCCCGCCGGGACGTAGCCGCCGTTCAGGGCGTGGAGGACGTGGTCGAGCTCGTCGGTGGTGCGCGCAAGCCGCGGCACCACCTCGGTGGCGGCGAACGTCAGAACCTGTTCGACGAGCTCCCGGCGGGCACCGGAAGCCCCGCTGTCGAGGGCGGGGCTGTCAGGGGCCGTGCGGTCGGGGGCGGGGCTGTCAGGGGCCGTGCGGTCGGGGGCGGTGCTGTCAGGGGCCTCGCTGCCATGGGGCGACCCGGCCGTTCCGGCGAGGACCGCCGCGGTGACGTCGCGGACAGCGGCCGGTTCCCAGCCGCGCTCCTCCATCCCCTCGACCAGGGCCCGGGCCAGCGTCTCGGCCCGGTCGACGTTCGCCAGTCCCTCGCTGCCGTCCTCGGCCAGGCCGAGCGCCTCGCGCAGGCCGGGCAGGGTCTGCCTGCCCGCCCACATCTGCCGGGCGCGCAACATCGCCAGAACCAGGTCGACGCGGACCTTCCCGACCGGCGCCTCACCGAGGACGTGGAGACCATCGCGGATCTGCGCGTCCTTGACCTCACAGAGCCAGCCGTCGACGTGCAGCAGGAAGTCGTCGAACTCGGTGTCGTGCGGACGGTCCTCCAGCCCCAGGTCGTGGTCGAGCCTCGCCGCCTGGATCAGCGTCCAGATCTGTGCCCGGATCGCCGGAAGCTTGGCCGGGTCCATCGCGGCGATCGAGGCGTGCTCGTCCAGGAGCTGTTCGAGTCGCGCGATGTCGCCGTACGTCTCCGCGCGGGCCATCGGCGGCACCATGTGGTCCACCAGCACGGCGTGCGTACGGCGTTTGGCCTGCGTGCCCTCACCGGGGTCGTTCACGAGGAACGGGTAGACCAGCGGCAGGTCGCCGAGCGCCGCGTCGGGGCCGCACGCCGCGGACATGCCGGCCGACTTGCCGGGCAGCCACTCCAGGTTGCCGTGCTTGCCGACGTGCACCATCGCGTGGGCGCCGAAGTCCGCGGCCAGCCAGCGGTACGCCGCCAGGTAGTGGTGGCTCGGCGGCAGGTCGGGGTCGTGGTAGATGGCGATCGGGTTCTCGCCGAAGCCACGCGGCGGCTGCACCATCACCACCAGGTTGCCCGCCCGCAGCGCGGCCAGCACGATCTCTCCGTCAGGGTCGCGGGACCTGTCGACGAACAGCTCGCCCGGCGGCGGCCCCCAGTGGCGCTCCATCCCCTCGCGGAGGTCGTCAGGCAGCGTGTCGTACCACTCGCGGTAGGACGCCGCCGAGATGCGCACGGGGTTGCCAGCGAGTTGCTCCTCGGTCAGCCAGTCCTGGTCCTGGCCGCCCGCGGCGATGAGGGCGTGGATCAGCGCGTCGCCGTCCTGGTCGGCCACGCCGGGCAGTCCCTCGCCCAGGTCGTAGCCCGCCTCGCCGAGCCTGGCCAGCAGTTTGACCGTGCTCGCCGGGGTGTCCAGGCCCACCGCGTTGCCGACGCGCGAGTGCTTCGTCGGATAGGCCGAGAGCATGACCACGAGCCTGCGCTCCGCCGGCGGTACGTGCCTGAGCAGGCCGTGCCGTACGGCGATGCCGGCGACGCGTGCGGCGCGCTCGGGGTCGGCGACGTAGACGGTGAGCCCGTCGGCGTCGACCTCCTTGAACGAGAACGGGACCGTGATGATCCGGCCGTCGAACTCGGGGATGGCCACCTGGGAGGCCGCGTCGAGCGGGGAGAGCCCGTCGTCGTTCTCGTCCCATGCCTGCCTGCTGGTGGTCAGGCAGAGTCCCTGCAGGATCGGCACGTCCAGGTCGGCGAGCGCGCCGACGTCCCAGGCCTCGTCGTCGCCGCCCGCCGAGGCGGTGGCCGGCCGCGATCCGCCGGCGGCGAGCACCGTGACCACCAGCGCGTCGGCGGTGCGGAGGGTCTCGAACAGGTCGGGCTCGGCCGTGCGGAGCGAGGAGCAGAAGACGGGCAGCGCCTGGCCGCCCGCGTCCTCGACGGCCTGGCAGAGCGTCTCGACGAAGCCGGTGTTGCCGGCCATGTGATGCGCGCGGTAGTAGAGCACGCCGATGACGGGACCTTCCGTACGGCGCGGCGTGCGTACCAGCGGACCCCAGGTCGGCGTGGCGGCGGGCGGCGCGAAGCCGCGGCCGGTGAGCAGGACCGTGTCCGAGAGGAAGGCGTGCAGTTCGGCGAGGTTGGCGGGCCCGCCGTGGGCCAGGTAGGCATGGGCCTCGGCGCAGGTCCCCGCGCTGACCGTGGACAGCTCCATCAACTCGGCGTCGGGCGCCTGCTCGCCGCCGAGGACGACCACCGGTCGCGGCCCGGCCAGCAGGGCGTCGATGCCCTCTTCCCAGGCCCTGCGCCCCCCGAGCAGCCGGACGACGACGAGATCGGTGCCTTCGACCAGCTCGGGCAGGTCGTCGGCGACCAGCCTGGCCGGGTTGCCGAGGCGGTAGGACGCCCCACTCGCCCGGGCGCTGAGCAGGTCGGTGTCGGACGTCGACAACAACAGGACGGTCGGCACGGAAGTCGACGGCGTGGTGCCGGACGGCACGGAGTTCGACGGCGTGGAGTTCGACGGCGTGGAGTTCGACGGCGTGGAGTTGGTCGGCATCGAGCTGGAGCTGGACGGCTCAGGGCGCACGGAGGTTCCTCCCTCGGGGTCCTCGCCCCGGTCGTGGGTGTCGCGACGGCAGGAGTCTCCTGGCTCCCAGATCGACGCTCACCCCGGCCTTCCCGTCCGAAGCCGGACCGTGGCCCGCGATGGGGGTCGCTCCCTGGTCACAGTGGCGGGACCGCGCCGGCTTCGCACCGGCTTCCTCCCTGTGCCGTCGTCTCCGATGAGACTACGGCAGCCGGATGGAATGCAATAACTGGCGTTAACATCCTGTTCGTGGCGATTGGCGACTTTTCCGGACGTGCGCACCTCGACGCATGCCCGGGTGCGCTGCAGGTCCATACCGCCGCCGACGGCGGTCTCGCCCGGGTCCGCGTGCCCGGCGGTGCCGTTTCGGCCGCCCAACTGCGCGAGCTGGCCGCCTGCGCGGCCGAGCTGGGCTCGGGCGTCATCGAGCTGACCTCGCGGGCGAACGTCCAGGTGCGCGGGCTCGACTCCGCGCCGGCCTTCGCTGAGCGCATGGCCGCCGCCGGGCTCCTGCCGTCCGAGACGCACGAACGTGTGCGCAACATCATCGCCTCACCGTTCTCCGGCCGGTCCGGCTCGACCCTGCTCGACGTGCGTCCGCTGGTCGCGGAGCTGGACCGGGCCCTGTGCGCCCGCCCTCGCCTCGCGGAGCTGTCCGGGCGCTTCCTGTTCGCTCTGGACGACGGCACCGGCGACGTCGACGAACTCGGCGCCGACGTCGCGCTCCTCGCCCGGTCGCGTAGTGCCCGGTCGCGTACGGCCCGGTCGCGTGCGGCATGGACGGTGCTGCTCGCAGGTGTGGAGGCCGGAACAGTCCCGGCGACCGGTGACGCGGCCGGTCCGGTGGCTGGTAACGCGGCCGGTCCGGTGGCTGGTGGCGCGGCCGGTTACGCGGCTGGTCCGGTCGGCGTCATGGTGGCCGCCGCGGAGGCGTTCCTGGACGAGAGGGCCGCCCAGGGCGGCACCGCGTGGCGTGTCTCCGATCTCGAGGACGGCCCCGCCCGAGTGGCCACCCGTCTGCACCTCGACTCGGCCACTGCGGACAGCTCCGCGCCCGTCCCCGTACGGACGACAGCGGGTGTGCGGAGACCGAGGCTCGTTGAGCAGACGGACGGACGCGTCGCGCTGGAGGTCGTGGTGCCGCTCGGCAGGTTGTCCGCCGCCCAGGCGCTTCTTCTCGCCGACGCGGCGGGGGGCGAGGCTCCATCGGTACGGCTGACGCCGTGGCGGACGGTCGTCGTCCCGGATCTGACCCGCGCCGAGGCGGGCCATTGGACCCCGATTCTCACCCGGGCCGGTCTGGTCGCCGACCCGTCGTCCCCCTGGGCCGGCGTGAGCGCCTGCACCGGGACGCCCGGCTGCGCCAAGTCGCTCGCCGACGTCCAGGCGGACGCGGCGCTGGAGGCGGACGAGGCCGTGCACGCACGAGGGGTGCCCGTGCACTGGGCCGGTTGCGAGCGCCGCTGCGGACGGCCACGCGGACGGGTGGTCGAGGTCGTGGCGACCGGCACGGGATACCGGGTCGAGCTCGACGGCGACCGCCGCACGTGCTCGGGCCCCGACGAGGTGGCCGCCGCCGTTGCCGCGTTCAGTACGGCCGGCTCGACCACGGCCGGCTCGACCACGGCCGGCGAAGACCCAGCCGCATCCAGTGAGGCCGTGTCGAGCGTGCCCGCAGCCAGAGGGGAAAAGTGACCGACTACGTACGCGACGGCGCCGAGATCTACCGCCGGTCGTTCGCCACGATACGCGCAGAGACCGACCTCACCGGGATGCCGCCGGATGTGGCCCAGGTGGCCGTGCGCATGGTGCACGCCTGCGGCATGACGGACCTGGTCGACGACCTCGGCTGGTCGCCGGCCGTCGTGGCGTCCGCGCGGGCGGCGCTGCGCGGCGGTGCGCCGATTCTGTGCGACGCGGCGATGGTCGCCTCCGGCGTGACGCGGCGGCGGCTCCCGGCGGACAACGACGTGGTGTGCACGCTCGGCGACCCGCGCGTTCCCGAGCTCGCCGAGCGACTCGGCACCACCCGCAGCGCCGCGGCGCTGGAGTTGTGGGGCGACCGGCTCGGCGGCGCGGTCGTCGCGATCGGCAACGCGCCGACGGCGCTGTTCCGTCTCCTGGAGCTGATCGCCGAGGGGGCGCCGCGGCCGGCCGCCGTGCTGGGCATCCCGGTGGGCTTCATCGGAGCGGCGGAGTCCAAGCAGGCGCTGGCGGACAGCGATCTGGAGTTTCTGGTGGTCCACGGCCGCAGGGGCGGCAGCGCGATGGTGGCGGCGGCGGTCAACGCCATCGCGAGCGAGCAGGAGTGAACGCGATGACAGGTCGGCTCTACGGCGTCGGGCTCGGTCCGGGAGACCCCGAATTGGTGACGGTGAAGGCGGCCCGCCTGATCGGCGAGGCCGACGTGATCGCCTACCACAGCGCCCGTCACGGGCGGAGCATCGCCCGCTCGATCGCCCTGTCGTACATGCGGGACGGCCAGGTCGAGGAGCTCCTGCAATACCCCCTGACCACCGAGACCACCGACCACCCGGGCGGCTACCAGGGCGCGCTCGACGACTTCTACGCCGTCTGCGCGCAGAGGCTGGCCGTGCACCTCGACGCGGGCAGGACCGTCGTCGTGCTGTGCGAGGGGGATCCGCTCTTCTACGGGTCGTACATGCACATGCACAAGCGGCTCGCGCACCGTTACCCGACCGAGGTGGTGCCCGGTGTCACCTCCGTCAGCGGGGCGTCGGCGGTGCTCGGCCGTCCGCTGGTGGAACGGGACGAGATCCTGACCGTTCTGCCGGGGACGCTCCCCGCCGACGTGCTGGCGGACAAGCTGCGCAACACGGACTCGGCGGCGGTGCTCAAGCTGGGCCGTACGTTCGAGAAGGTCCGTGACGCGCTCGCGGAGGCCGGGCGGCTCGACGAGGCGTGGTACGTCGAGCGGGCCACGACGAAGGGCCAGCGGGTCGCCCCGCTGAAGGACGTGGACCCCTCCGAGGTCCCCTACTTCTCGCTCGCGCTCATCCCGAGTCCGGCCGAGCGGACCTTCGTGCCCGAGCACGCCGGGCGGCAGGAACAGTCCGGGCAGGTCACCGTCATCGGGCTCGGACCCGCGGGGCGTCCGTGGCTCACCCCGGAGGCGCAGGAGGCCCTCGCGGACGCGACCGACCTCGTCGGATACGGCCCCTACGTCGACAGGGTGCCGCAGAACCCCCGGCAGCGCCGTCACCGCACCGACAACCGGGTGGAGGCCGAGCGGGCCAGGCACGCGCTGGAGATGGCGCTCGGCGGCGCGCGGGTGGCGGTGGTGTCCTCGGGCGACCCCGGGGTCTTCGCCATGGCCAGCGCGGTGCTGGAGCAGGCCGGCGAGGAGAGGTACGCCGGGGTGCCCGTGCGGATCGTGCCGGGGCTCACCGCGGCGCAGGCGGTGGCCAGCAGGGCGGGGGCGCCGCTCGGCCACGACTACTGCGTGTTGTCGCTGTCGGACATCCTCAAGCCGTGGGAGGTCGTCGCCGACCGCATCACGGCGGCGGCGAAGTCCGACATGGTGCTCGCCGTCTACAACCCGGCCTCGCGCAACCGCGCCTGGCAGGTGGGAGCCGCGCGGGACCTGCTGCTCGAGCACCGCGACCCGGGGACGCCCGTGGTCGTCGGACGTGACGTCGGCGGGCCGGAGGAGAGCATCACGATCACCACGCTGGGCGAGCTGGACCCGTCGGCCGTCGACATGCGGTGCCTGCTGCTCGTCGGATCCTCGACGACGCGGGTGGTCGAACGTGAGGGCGGCCCCGTGGTCTACACACCGCGCCGCTACCCGTCGTGACGCCGGTCCGCCGCCAGGCCGCCGAGCCATTCGACGACCGCGTCGGGCGTGGTCACGAGCCGTACGCCGCCGGGCGGCGCCGGCCGGTCCACCATGACCACGGGCAGACCGAGCTCCCTGGCGGCGACGAGCTTCGCGGTGGTCATCGAGCCTCCGCTGTCCTTGGTCACCAGCACGTCGAGCCGGTGGTCCTCGATGAGGGCGCGCTCGCCCTCCACGGTGTACGGGCCGCGGGCGAGCAGGATCCGCACATTGCCGGGGATCGGGGGTTCCGGCGGGTCCACGGAACGCGCGAGGAACCACAGGCCGTCGAGCGCCGCGAAGACAGGCAGGCTCCTGCGTCCCGTCGTGAGGAACACCCTCCGGCCGAGCGAGGGCAGCAGGTCCGCCGCCGCGTTCAGGGAGGCGACGCGATGCCAGGAGTCGCCGGGCTCCTCCGTCCAGCCTGGGCGGCGCAACACGAGCAGGGGAACGCCGGTGCGCCGCGCCACCTCGGCCGCCGACGCGCTCATCCGCGCGGCGAACGGGTGGGTCGCGTCGACGAGGGCGTCGATCGCGTTGCCGTGGATCCAGGCCGCGAGGCCGTCGGGCCCGCCGAAGCCGCCCTCGTGCACCTCGCCGACCGGCAGGCGCGGATTGCTCACCCGACCGGCGAGCGACGACACCACGTGGACGTCCGGCCGGGGGTCGAGCACGGCGGCCAGCGCCCGCGCCTCTGCGGTCCCGCCCAGGATCAGCACCCGCATGCCGTGTCCCCTTCCGTCCTGCCGACCATGCGATCCGTCCGATGAGCGCCCCGCTGCGTCACGGCTGGACCACCGGCGCCTGCGCGACCGCCGCCACCACCGCGGCCTATACGGCGCTGCTCACCGGCGAGTTCCCCGACCCGGTGACGATCACGCTGCCCAAGGACCGCACGCCCGCCTTCGCGCTCGCGCGCGAGACGCTCGGCGACGGCTTCGCCACGGCCTCGATCGTGAAGGACGCGGGCGACGACCCCGACGTGACGCACGGCGCGCTGATCTCGTCGTCCGTACGGCCCGGCCCTCCGGGAAGCGGCGTCACCTTCGTCGCCGGACCGGGCGTCGGCACGGTCACCAAGCCCGGCCTGCCGCTCGACGTGGGCGAGCCGGCCATCAACCCGGTGCCGCGCCGCATGATGCGTGAGCACGTCGCAGAGGTCGCGGCGGCGCACGGCGGCGGCGGCGACCTCGTGGTCGAGATCTCGGTGGAGAACGGCGAGGAGCTGGCCCGCCACACGTGGAACCCGAGGCTCGGCATCCTCGGCGGGCTGTCGATCCTCGGGACGACCGGAGTGGTCGTGCCCTACTCGTGCTCGGCCTGGATCGACTCCATCAGACGCGGGGTCGACGTCGCCAGGGCCGCCGGGCACGTCCACGTGGCCGGATGCACCGGCAGCACCTCGGAGCGCGTCGCGGCCGGGCTGTACGGCCTGCCGGACGACGCGCTGCTCGACATGGGCGACTTCGCGGGAGCACTGCTGAAGTACCTGCGCCGCCACCCCGTGCCGCGGCTCACGATCGCGGGCGGCGTCGGCAAGCTCTCCAAACTGGCCGACGGCCACCTCGACCTGCACTCGGGCCGCTCCCAGGTCAACCCCGACCTGCTCGCGAGGCTCGTGCTCGACGCGGGAGGCGCGGCCGGGCTCGTGGAGAGCGTCCGCGAGGCCAACACCGCGCTGCACGCGCTGCGGCTGTGCCAGGAGGCCGGGCTGCCGCTGGGCGACCTGGTCGCCGAGGGGGCACGGGCCACGGCGGTCGAGGTGCTGCGGGAGGCTCCGGTCGAGGTCGACATCGTGGTCATCGACCGGGCCGGCGTGATCGTGGGACGGGCGGGCGGCCGCTCCTGACGCTACCGTCACGACCGGCGGCGGCCGGGCGAGTAGAGGTGGCTGTCGGGGAACTCCGACGCCGCCAGCACCCGCCCCACCACGATGACCGCCGTGCGCCTGATCCCTGCCTGCCGTACCTGGTCGGTGATGTCCGCGAGCGTGCCCCGGAGGATCACCTCGTCGTCGCGGCTCGCCCGGGCCACGACGGCGACGGGACAGCCCGCGCCGTACGAGGGCAGGAGCTCCGCGACGACCTCCTCGACGCGCTGGACGGCCAGGTGCAGCACCATGGTCGCGGTGCTCGCCGACAACGTCCCGAGGTCCTCGCCCTCCGGCATCGGCGTCGCCCGCGCGGACGTTCGCGTGAGGATGACCGTCTGGCCAACGCCGGGGACGGTGAGCTCGCGGCCCAGCGAGGCGGCCGCCGCGGCGAAGGCGGGCACTCCAGGCACCACGTCGTAGGGGATGTCCAGCAGGTCGAGCCGGCGCATCTGCTCGGCCACGGCGCTGAACACCGAAGGGTCGCCCGAGTGCAGGCGCGCCACGTCCAGCCCCGCCTCGTGCGCGGCGGTCATCTCGGCGATGATCTCGTCGAGCGTCAGGTCGGCCGTGTCGACGAGCCGGGCGTCCCCGGGGCAGGAGTCGAGCAGCTCACGGGGGACCAGCGACCCCGCGTAGAGGCAGACGGGCGACGACTCCAGCACGCGCAGCCCGCGTAACGTGATGAGGTCGGCCGCTCCCGGGCCCGCGCCGACGAAGTGCACCGTCATGGGGAATCTCCTTCGACCAGGGATTCGGGCACGGATTTGACCGCGGACCAGACGGTCACCGGCATCATCGCCCGCCATCCGGTGAAGCCGCCGACCGGAGAGGCCCGCTGCACCGAGAGGCGCACCAGGTCGCCGCCGAGCCTGCCGTACCACTGCCCGACGACGGCCTCGGACTCCAGGGTGACCGCGTTCGCGACGAGCCGACCGCCGGGCCGTAGCGCCGCCCAGCACGCCTCGACGACTCCGGGCACGGTGACGCCGCCGCCGACGAACACCGCGTCGGGCGAGGGCAGGCCCGCCAGCGCAGCCGGGGCATACCCGTCCACCACGCGCAGCCCGGGCACGCCCAGCGTCTCCGCGTTGCGGCGGATCCGTTCGCCGCGGTCGGGCCTGCCCTCGACGGCGACAGCCGTACAGGACGGGTGGGTCCGCATCCATTCGATCGCGATGCTTCCCGCGCCCGCGCCGACGTCCCACAACAGTTCGCCGGGAAGGGGAGCGAGCCTGGAGAGGCTGACCGCCCGCACCTCGCGCTTGGTGAGCTGCCCGTCGTGCTCGTACGCCTCGTCGGGCAGGCCGGGAACCAGGGCTGACGGCCGGGTGCCCGGGTCGGCCGCGCATTCGACACCGATCACGTTGAGCGCCGGGGAGTCGGAGTGCGGCCACCGGGACGCGACGCCGTCCTGCCGCGACTCGGCCGCCGAGCCCAGATCGGCCAGGACCGTCATGCCGCTCGCGCCGTAGCCTCGCGCGGTCAGGAGCGCGGCCACCTGTGCGGGGCCGTCGCCGTCCGCGCTGAGCACGAGGACGCGCCGCCCGGGCGAGACGGCCGCGCTCACGGCGGCGAGCGGTCGGCCGACGAGGCTCACGACCTCGACCTGCTCGACGGGCCAGCCCAGCCTCGCGCAGGCCAGGGAGAGCGACGACAGGTGGGGCAGCACGCGCAGCCGCTCGGGACCGAGCAGGCGCACCAGCGTCGAGCCGATGCCGAAGAACATCGGGTCACCGCTCGCGAGGACGCAGACGGCCCTGGCGGCGTGCGCCTCCATCAGCCTCGGCAGGGCGGGCAGGAGGGGGGACGGCCAGATGATCCGCTCGGCGGTGACGCCGGGCACCTCAGGGATCAGATCGAGCTGCCTGGAGCCGCCGACCAGCACCTCGGCCGCCTGGACGGCCGCACGCGAAGAGGGGGAAAGACCGGCCCACCCGTCGGCGCCGATCCCGACGACCGTGATCACACGTTTCCCAGCACTCGGGTCACCCGGATCTCCAGCACGACTCGGGCCGGGTTGGGCCGCGGCTGTTTGTACCGCTCGGCATAGCGGCGCTCGGCGTCGGCGACCTGCTCGGGCTCGGCACGGAGGACGGCCATGCCTTCGAGGGTCGACCACCGGCGTCCGTCGACCTGGCAGACCGCGACCGGTGTGCCCTCGGGACCGGCGGCGGCGACGCGGCGCGCCTTGTGCGAGGCGCCCGAGGTGATGACGCGGGCCGTCGCCGATTCCAGGTCGAGGGTCACGCCGACCGGCACCACGTGGGGCGTGCCGTCACGCCGGACGGTGGTGAGCGTGCACAGGTGCCGCTCCCGCCAGAACCCGGCGAACTCCGCACCACGCTCGACCAGATTCACGCCGTACCCTTTCGTCCCGTTTCGGCCATCGTAGTGGCCGGGATCCGCCGGCCCCGTCAGGGCCGGTGGCCGAGACCGGCCTGGCGGGCGCGCACGATCGCCTCGGCGCGGTCGGCGACCTGGAGTTTGGCGAAGATCGCGGAGATGTGGTTGCTGACCGTCTTGGGGCTGATGACGAGACGCCGGGCGATGACCGCGTTGGAGTGTCCGGCGGCGATGAGGTCGAGGACCTCGCGCTCCCTGCCGGTCAGCTCGGGGAACGGCTCCGCGGGAGTCGCGTTCCGGCCGCCGCCGGCGAAGAAGTCGATGATCCGGCGGGCCACCGTCGGCCCGAAGACGGCCTGACCTGCCGCGACGGAGCGGATGGACCGGACGATCTCCTCCTGCTCCGCGCCCTTGACGAGATAGCCCGACGCGCCCGCGCGCATCGCGGCGAAGACCGACTCGTCGTCTTCGAACATCGTCAGGACGAGCACCCGGGTGGCGGGCGCGACGCGCAGGATCGACCGGGTCGCCTCGACGCCGCTGACCCCGGGCATGTGCAGATCCATCACGACGACGTCGGGACGGGTGAGCTGGACCTCCCGGCAGGCGGCCTCGCCGTCTCCCGCCTCGCCGACGACCTCGATGTCGGGCAGGGAGGCGACAAGGGCGCGCATGCCCTCGCGCATCATCGGATGGTCGTCGACCACGACCACACGGATGGCGGCCCCGGTGCTCAGGTCGGTGCTCATCTCGGCTCCAGGGGCAGGAGGGCGTGGACGCGGCCGCCGCGGTCGGTCGGCCCCGCGCTGAGGGAGCCGCCGAGTTCGGCGGCGCGTTCGTGCATGGAACGGAGGCCGACTCCATGCTGCCACGCGGTCACGCCGCCGGCGCCGTCGTCGCGGACCTCCAGATGCAGGGAGTGGTCGGCCCGCAGCGTGATGACGCACGAGCCGGCGCTGCCGTGCCGCAGGGCGTTGGTGACCGCCTCCGTGGCGATGCGGTAGGCGGCGACCTCCACGGCCGCGGGCAGCGACGGCAGGTCGGCGGGGGAGTCGAGGGTGACGACGAAGCGGCCGTCGTCGCGGCGCCAGGCCTGCTCCGCCCGTTGCCGCAGGGCGCCGAGCAGGCCGAGTTCGTCGAGGTCCGGCGGCCGCAGGTCGTAGACGAGACGCCGGATGTCGGCGATGGCGCCGGTCAGGTCGGCCCGCAGGTCGAGCAGCAACTGCCCGGACCGCGCCGGATCGACGGTCTGGAGGTTGTGGGCCGCGTCCGCCTTCAGCGTGACGGCGGTCAGCGCGCTGCCGAGGCCGTCGTGCAGGTCACGGCGCAGCCGACGGCGCTCCTCCTCCCTGGCGGCGACGATGCGGGCACGCGACTCGCGCAACTGCTCGGACAGCAGGACCGCCTGGAGCGCGACTCCGACGGGCGCGGCGAGCAGATCGAGCGCGCGGCTGTCGGCCGCGGACAGCCGTGATTCGCCGGAGCGCAGTCCCACCAGCAGGTCGGCGGGCGTGCCGTCCGCCACCTCCAGAGGCACGGTGTGCCGCCCCTCGGGTGCGGTGCCGAACGTGGCGACGAGCCTGCCGTCGGCGCTGACCGCGGCGTACGGCAGGCGCAACGCCTCGCAGACCGCCCGGAGCACACCCTCCAGTCCGGCGCCGAGCCGCACGCCCACGCTGGCCGCCGCCGCGGCCGGGTCGTGGCGCCGGCCGTACATGAGCCGGTCCACGCCGGACTGGACGGCGGCGCGGGCGGGCGCGAAGACCAGCGCGACCACACCGGTCGCCACCAGCGGGCTGGCCTCGAGCCGGTCGCGGGCCAGAGCGCCGAGCACTGCGACGATGCCCAGGTAGGCGCCGATCACGCCCACCGTGAGCACGCCGTAGACGATGGACCGGTTGACCACCAGCCGGATGTCGTACAGCCGGTGCCGGATGATCGCGATCGTCGCGGCGGCCGGGATCAGCGGCAGGGTCAGCAGGAACAGGATCGGCCCGTCGGTAGTCACGAGGCGCTGGACGTTGAGGACGACGAAGACCGCGACCGCCCAGAGCAGCCACATGAGCTGGAGCCGCTGGTCGCCGATCGAGCGCCTGACCCGCAACCACAACGCGGCGACGCTGGCCAGCAGCACGAGCCCCACGAGGACGACGGCCACCGGGACGATCGCCCCCACGACGCGTCCGGCCGCCTCCGGCAGCAACGGGCTGCGGTCGGCGATGGGCTCCTTGTCGATGGCCCCCGGCTGCAGTGTCAGAGCCGGCGTGAGCACGACCAGAGCCAGGGTGACCGCGGCCAGCGGGCGCCACCGCGGCGACAGCGCCGTCCCGTCGGGGAACAGCTGCAGGATCAGCGGCAGGCAGACCGCGGGGGCCGGGATCCACACGGTGATGCCGATCACGTCGATCAGCCGTTCCCACCCCGGCGTCAGTGCGATCACGCCCGACTGCAGGCCCAGGCAGACCACGCTCGCCGCGTAGAAGGCGCCGAATGCGACGAACAACGATCCGATGCGGTGCCGCGGCCGGTGGGTCAGCACGAGCGCGCCGAACGCGGTGAACGTCACGGCCATCGCCGAGTTCGTCAGCAGGTACGTCTCGGCCGCGTCGCGCAGGTCGTAGCCGCCGGCGAGCCACGACGCCCACGCGGCCGCGATCGCCACGGCCGTGACGGTGAACGTGGCGATCGGAGCGGCTCGGGAGGCTGACATGCGACCCATCATCGGGTCCGGCGACCCCTGGAGCCATAGGGGCGGACTCCTATCCCGCCGCAGGAGGCCTGGGAACGGATGGGAGGGCGCGCCCAGGAACGCGGGGGCTCCGGCGGCCCACTCTCGGCGGGAGGAGACATCACAGGCATCGGAGGATCCATGGAAAACGAGTCCCGTACCGAGACGGCGAGCCGCGCGGCGGCTACGGCGGCCGGCAGGCCACTGCGAGACGTCCGCGCGTTCTGGCGGATCCTGCTCGCGGTGATCACTCCGCTGCCGCTGTTCGCCCAGGCGGTCTACCAGCTGCTGATGCCTGGCCCCGCCGGCGGCGACTTCGCGAGCACGCTGGACATGGTCGGCTCCGCCCAGGGCACGGTGGGCGCGCTGCAGTGGGTGGGAGCCGTCTTCACCGTCACGCTCATCCCGGCCACGTGCACGGTGGCGTGGGTCGCCCGCCGCGGCGCCCCCCGGCTCGCGACGGCGGGCGCCCTGCTGTCGATCCTGGGGTTCCTCGCCTCGGCTCTGCTGCCCAACGACCACCTCATCGCGCTGGTCACGCTGCAGGGTGGCATCGACCAGGGCGCGGCGACCGCGCTCGACCAGGGGCTGTGGGCGAACCCGGTCGTCTCCGCCGCCTCGGGGTTGTGGATCCTCGGGCTCACCGTGGGCCTGGCGCTGGTGGGGGCCGCGCTCTGGCGCAGCCGGGTCGCGCCCGCCTGGGCGGGCGTCGCGCTCATGATCGCCGGCCCCACCCACCCGTTCATCCCGGGTCAGGTCGGCAGCGCCGCGGGACTGGTGGTGGGTGCGATCGGCATGGCCGGGGCGGGCGTCGCCCTTCTGCGGATGCGCGACGACGAGTTCGACCTGCCGCCCGGACGGCGGTCGTCCTGACCCGAGGAGTGAGCCTGACTCAAGAGGTGAGCGCTGACGCGCGGCGGGTCGGCGGCCCGCCGCGCGTCAGCGTCCGTCCGGGAGGCGGGTGTCGGAGAGGCGGGTGTCGGAAAGGCGCAGCAGGGTGAGGTAGCGCTTGACGATCCGCCCGCCGTACCGGCCGTCGATGAGGGCGGCGATGCAGCCGAGCAACCCGGCTCTGGCGTCGGCGGGCAGCGCCCGGTGGTTGGAGTAGGTGGACAACACGTCGAGGTATTCGGCCGTGGTGTAGCCCCGTTCCCATTCGAAGCGGCGGAACCGTGAGACGCCGAACCTGCCTGAGGCGTCGATCTCGGCGCTGTCGGACGGCAACGCGACGGCCGGCTGCAGCGTCAGGCCCGGCGGCGTGTCCGGGTCGAACCTCTCGTAGCACCGCTGGACCTCGGCGAAGAAGGGTTCCGTCCCGCCGCTGATGTGGTGCGTCGAGATGACGGCGAGGGTGCCGCCGGGGCGCAGCGCGTCCGCGGCCTTGGCGACGCGGACGGCCGGGTCTATCCAGTGGAAGCTCGTCGCCGCGAGGACGACGTCGAACGGCTCGGGCGGCAACGGCCACTCCTCGAACGCCGCGTTGACGATCTCGACGTCGGGGAAGCCGGCGAGCTTGCGGCGGGCGAGCCGGGCCAACTCCTCGCCCAGCTCGATCGCGACGATCCGGCATCCGCGCTCGGCGAGCGGGATGGTCGCCTGCCCGGTGCCGCAGCCGATCTCCAGCACGCGGCTTCCCCGGGGGATCTCGTCGAAGAGCCCGGCGGGATATCCGGGCCGCGCCCGGTCGTACAGCTCGGCGTCCTCGGTGAACGTACGGCGGAGCCTTTCCCGGTCTGCGGCCATGTTTCGAAGCGTACGCGCGGGCCCCGAAGCGCACGCGCGGGCCGGGCGGGAGCCTTGTCAGGCGATTACTCGTAAACGTATACTCGCCTACGAGTAATCGGCTGCGAATATCGGAGCGTCCATTGGCCAAGCGTCGAAAGGTCGGCAACCTACTGGCGCTCGCCGTGCTCTCCGCTGTCATGGAACGGCCGATGCACCCCTACGAGATGGCCTCTGTGCTCCGCGAGCGGGGCAAGGAGCGCGACATGAACATCAAGTGGGGCTCCTTCTACACCGTCGTGCGGAACATGGAGAAGCACGGCCTGCTGGAGGCGACGGAGAGTGTCCGGCAGGGGGGCCGCCCCGAGCGCACCGTCTACCGGATCACCGACGCCGGTCGCGCCGAGCTCGTCGACTGGGTGCGTGAGCTGGTCTCCACGCCCGAGCGTGAGTTCTTCAGGTTCGAAGCCGGGCTCTCGGTGCTCGTGGTGCTGCCTCCCGACGAGGTGACCGCGCTGCTCGGGCAGCGCCTGAGCCTGTTGGAGGCGGAGATCGCCGATACGCGGGAGTCCCTCGGGCGGGTCGCCGGTCAGATTCCCCGGGTGCTCCTCCTCGAGACGGAGTACGACCTGGCCATGCGTGAGGCGGAGGCGGCCTGGGTCCGCTCGCTGCTCGGCGAGCTGACCTCGGGTTCGCTGCCTGAGCTCGAGCTCTGGCGGCGGTTCCACGAGACGGGGCAGGTCCCCCAGGAGGTGCTCGACATCGCGGAGAGGAGCCGTACGAAGGACGCGCCATGAAGAAGGGGACCCCGGACGAGGTGCTGCAACACCCCGCCGGGGTCCCCGGCCTCGAACCGAACCCGCGGAAGGGAACCAGCACGAGGTGGCGACCGCAAGAATAGCCGGGGCTCTCCTCCATGGGCCGGTTCGGACGATCAAGATCCGAAACCGGAGGAATCCATGCAGAACCCAACCCGAGGAGAGGGCATGTCCAAGGTACGGACAGCGCTGGTGATCGGTGGCGGGGTGGCCGGACCGGTCGCGGCGCTGGCATTACGCAAGGCCGGTATCGACGCGAAGGTGTACGAGGCCTACCCGAGCACGGCCGACGGCATCGGCGGCTCGCTCGCGATCGCCCCGAACGGCCTGGCCGCGCTGGAAATCGTCGGCGCCAGGAAGGCCGTCGAAAACTACGGGACACCGACCCCGAAGTCCGTGATGTCCTTTGGTCGCAGGGAGGTCGAGCTGCCCCAGCCGTCCGGCCTGCCGCCCATGCGGCTGATCCAGCGCGGCGACCTGCACAGGGCGCTGTACGACGTCGCGGTCGCCGGCGGTGTCCAGATCGAGCACGGCAAGCGGCTGGTGGCGTTCGACGACGACGACCCAGCCGGGGTGACCGCCCGGTTCGCCGACGGCAGCGTCGCGACCGCCGACGTGCTGATCGGTGCCGACGGCGTGCACTCGACCGTGCGTCGACTGATCGACCCGGCCGCGCCCAACGCCGGCTACACGGGCATGCTGGGCCTCGAGTCGATCATCGACTGGGCCGTGCCCACCGAGACCGGCACGATGCGCTTCACGTTCGGCAAGCGGGCGTACTACCTGTACTCGCGGCGGCCTGACGGGCGCACGCAGTTCGGCGTCAACCTGCCGCAGGAACGGCCGATGAGCCTGACCGAGGCGCGGGCCGTGCCGGCCGAGGAGTGGTTGCGGCGGCTGCGCGATGTGTACGGCGACGACGACCCGGGCGGCGACCTGGTCCGGCATATCGACCCGGCGAAACTGATCGTGACCGGCTCGACGCACATCATGCCGGCCGTGCCGCACTGGCACCGCGGGCGTGCCGGGCTGGTCGGCGACGCGGTGCACGCGCCGTCGAACAGCTCGGGGCAGGGCGCGTCGCTGGCCATCGAGAGCGCGATCGAGCTGGCCCGCTGCCTACGGGACCTGCCGGACGCGCGGTCGGCGTTCACCGCGTACGAGCGGTTGCGCCGGTCGAGGGTGGAAGGCATCGCCCGCAAGGCGGCGAAGGTCAACCACGTGAAGGCGCCTGGTCCGTTCGCGCGGGCCGTGACGCCGACGCTGATGCGGTTGCTGCTGAGGACGGCGCTGCGGCCGGAGAAGACCTTGGGCCCGATCCAGCGGTACCGCATCGACTGGGCGGCGAAGGTGACGGCCGACGCGTCTTCGAGATCGTCACCCCGGCGACGAGCCGGAAGCGCTTCAACGTGACGATTTGCGACTTCGGCAGAGTCCGGGGCGAGGAGTTCCGCGAAACACCTACAGGGTAGCTACCGTTCGTTCATGGCAAATGTCGCATAAGACATGGAAAGGCAGACAATGGCGGAGATTCCCCGTTTCCATCTGGCCGTGCCCGTGGACGACCTGGACGCGGCCCGCCGCTTCTACGGCGAGCTCATGGGCTGCGCGCAGGGCCGTAGCTCCGACCGGTGGATCGACTGGAACCTGCACGGCCACCAGTTCGTCACCCACCTGGCCCCCGGCCGCTCCGAACGCGTGCACAACCCGGTCGACGGCCACGACGTCCCCGTGCCGCATTTCGGGCTTATCCTGACAATTCCAGAATTTCACAAGCTGGCGGACCGGTTCCGCGAAGCCGGCACCGCGTTCGTCATCGAGCCGTACCTGCGTTTCGAGGGCCTGCCCGGCGAGCAGTGGACGATGTTCCTGCTGGACCCGGCCGGCAACGCGATGGAGTTCAAGGCGTTCGCGGACGACGCGCAGGTGTTCGCCGTCTAGCACTACATCGCTGGATCGCGTTCAGCGTCTGGCTGATTCCGCTGTGTGACGGGCTCGGGTGTGTCGCGGTGGGGGGCATGCCCGAACCTGTCGAGAGTCCAGGCGCGGTCACACTCGCTGATCTGAATATCTGCGCGAGTGGAGCGGCCGCCTGTTCCCTTTGGCGCAGGGCGTACCCCGAACGGTGTAGACCCCGGTGACGGTCAACGGACGACGCGGCCCGCGCGCGGCCCGGCCTAGCGTTGCGCCTCGCCCCTTGTCGCGCTTGTCGCGCTTCACCCCCTTGAGGGAGCACCCCGCATGGCCGAACCTTCGCCGCTCCGCGAACCCGCCCCCGTGCGCCATTCCGCCGTGATCGTCGACGCCGCGCTCGCCGTTCTCACCGTGGTCGGCTTCACCACCGGCGCCCTCGCCGCCGGGGTGCGTTCACCCTGGCAGGGCACGATCCCCCTCGCGCTCTTTCTCGGAGCTCTCCTGTTCTTCAGGCGCCGCCTCGGTCCCCGGCGGCTTCGCCGTACGGGCCGACATCCCTGTGGCAGGCTCGGCACCGTGACGATCAAGGTGCTCCTCGCCGACGACCAGGCACTCGTGCGGGCCGGGTTCCGCAGCCTGCTGGCCCGTTCCCGGGACGTCACTGTCGTCGGCGAGGCCGCCGACGGCGACGAGGCCGTACGGCTGGCCGCGAGCACCCGCCCCGACGTCATCCTGATGGACATCCGCATGCCCGGCACCGACGGCATCACCGCCACCCGCCGCATCGTGGCCGACCCCGCCGCGCCCGGTTGCCGCGTCGTCATCCTCACGACGTTCGACACCGACGAGCACGTCTTCGCCGCGCTGCGCGCCGGAGCCGGCGGCTTCCTCACCAAGGAGGTCGAACCGGCCGAGCTGCGCCGCGCGGTCGCTGCGGTCGCCGCCGGAGACGCCCTTCTATCGCCGGGTGTCACCCGCCGCGTCGTCGAGCAGTTCGCCCGTCGCCAGGACCTCTCTCCGGGCGCCGGACAGCGGTTGGCCGTCCTCACGGCGCGGGAACGGGAGGTGGTCAGGCTCGTCGCGCTCGGCCTGTCCAACGACGAGATCGCCGAGCGCCTCGTCATCAGCCCGCTCACCGCCAAGACCCACATCACCAGGTCCATCGCCAAGCTGGACGTACGCGACCGGGTGCAACTGGTCATCCTCGCCTACGAGAGCGGCCTGATCCGGCCCGGCGGCTGAGCGAGACGGACGATTCGTTCGCGCCGCCACAAATGACTCGCCATCGCGCCGTGCCGGGCGGCGAGATCGGGAGATCACGCCCGGTCTCGTCGCCCGTACGGAGCCGGCTCACGGAAGCCGGCCCGAGATTCCATGAAACGAAAGAGAGGGCACCCGGAGTGCCCCTCGCTTCGACCTCATCAGAGGGGCCGGGCAGGAGCAATGTGAGTGGAGGGAGCCGTTGTGAACACAACGGGCTGAAGCGGCCAAAAGTGCCCGATATTCGCATCGAATTTGTTAGTTACAAATGCTGGGTTATCAGGCAATAATGCATACGTCTCAGGGGGGACGTACGTAAACGGTGGGAGTCGATGGGGGATTTCGTCGGCGCGGCGCTCGGTTTTCCGGCCGTCCTGTTCAGCTTCATGTTGGTCGTCGTCATCGCTTATTGGGTGCTCGTTCTGCTCGGAGGTCTCGGGCTCGACCTTCCCGACGAGTTCCTGTCGGGCATCGGGATGCGCGGGCTCCCCGCGGGCGTCGCGCTCTCGCTCATGGTGGCGATCGCCTGGTTCGTCAGCCTCGCCGGTGTGGTGCTGGTCGACGGGACGCCCGCCAGGATCGCCGTTCTGCTGGTCGCGCTGCTCGCCGCATGGTCGCTCACCCGCCTTCTGGCGCTGCCGTTCCGGCGGTTCCTGCCGCCGATCGCCGCGCCGTCGCGGAACGACTTCGTCGGGCGGATGTGCGTCATCCGCACCGGGCGGGTCGGGCGTGACTTCGGCCAGGCCGAGGTCACCGCGGAGGACGGCTCCTCCGCGGTCGTCCAGGTGCGGCAGACCGGCGAGGACGACCTTCGCGCCGGCAGTTCCGCCCTCATCTTCGACTATGACCCGGAGGGCGAGTTCTTCTGGGTCATGCCCTATGAAATGCACTGACAGGGGACCTAGCGCATGGATGTCATCTCCACGGGAATGGGCGTTCTCTTAGGCGTCATCCTTCTCGTCATCATCGGCATGGTGTTCGTCATCAGCCGCCTGTTCCGCAAGGTCGAGCAGGGCAAGGCTCTCATCGTCTCCAAAGTGCGGAAGGTGGACGTCACATTCACCGGCGCCGTCGTCCTGCCCGTGCTGCACAAGTCGGAGACGATGGACATCTCGGTGAAAACCATCGAGATCACTCGGACCGGGCAGGAAGGCCTCATCTGCCGGGACAACATCCGGGCCGACATCCGCATCACGTTCTTCGTCCGGGTCAACAAGACGGTCGAGGACGTCATCAAGGTCGCGCAGGCGATCGGCACGGCCAGGGCCAGTGACGAGCAGACGCTGCAGGTGCTGTTCAACGCCAAGTTCTCCGAGGCGCTCAAGACGGTCGGCAAGCAACTCGACTTCGTCGACCTCTACACCAAGCGCGACGAGTTCCGGGACCAGATCGTCCGCGTGATCGGCACCGACCTGAACGGCTACAGCCTCGAGGATGCCGCCATCGACTTCCTCGAGCAGACGCCCCTGGCGCAGCTCGACCCGGCCAACATCCTCGACGCCCAGGGCATCAGAAAGATCACCGAGCTCACCGCGATCGAGCACGTCAAGACCAACGAGTACCAGCGCAACGAGGAGAAGGAGATCACCCGCCAGAACGTCGACGCGCGGGAGGCGATCCTCGAGCTGGAACGGCGCCAGGCCGACGCGGAGACCAAGCAGAAGCGTGAGATCGAGACCATGCGGGCGCGGGAGGAGGCCGAGACCTCCCGGGTGCGGGCCGAAGAACGCCTCAAGGCGCAGACGGCGATCATCCGCACCGACGAGCAGGTGGGCGTCCAGGAGGAGAACCGGGCCAGGGAGGTCGCCGTCGCGGAGAAGAACCGCGAGCGGGTCATCGCGATCGAGACCGAGCGGATCGAGAAGGACCGCATGCTCGAAGTGATCGCCAGGGATCGCGAGACCGAACTGGCCCGCATCGCCAAGGACAAGGAGCTCGAGGTCGAGAAGCGGGCCATCGCCGAGGTCACACGCGAGCGGATCGCAGTGGACAAGACGGTCGCCGAGCAGGAGGAGACCATCAAGCGCCTGCGGGTCGTCGAGGAGGCCGAGCGCACCCGCCAGGCACTGGTGATCCAGGCCGAGGCGGAGGCGCAGGAGAACCTCGTCAAGGACATCAAGGCGGCCGAGGCCGCGGAGGCCGCCGCGAAGTACAGGGCCCGCGAGGAGCTCGTGCTCGCCGAGGCCCGCCAGCAGGCGGCCGAGCTCGACAGCCGGGCGAAGATCCGCCTCGCCGAGGGCATCCAGGCCGAGGCGGCCGCCGCCGGCCTCGCCGAGGTCCAGGTGCGCGAGCGCGACGCCGAGGCCATCGAGAAGGTGGGCCGCGCGGAGGCCGCCGTCGACAGGGAGAAGGCGCTCGCCGCCGCCCTGGCCGTCGGCGAGAAGCTCAAGGCCGAGGCCGAGGGCGAGCAGGCCAAGGCGCTCGCGGCCGCGGCCGCCGTGGGCGAGAAGCTCAAGGCCGAGGCCGAGGGTCTCACCGAGAAGGCGGCGGCGATGGCCGCGCTCGACGAGGCGAGCCGGGGACACGAGGAGTACCGCCTGCGGCTGGAGGCCGACACGCAGGTCCGGCTCAGGAGCATCGACGTGCAGCGGAACATCGCCGAGGCGCAGGCGGCCGTGCTGGCGGCCGGGCTGGAGAAGGCCGACATCGACATCGTCGGCGGCGACACCGTGTTCTTCGACCGGCTGATGGGCTCGATCTCCATGGGCAAGAGCGTCGACGGCTTCGTCGAGAACTCGGACGTCGCGCGGGCGGTCGCCCGGCCGTACCTGGACGGGACGGCGAGCCTGACCCAGGACCTCAGCCGGATGCTCGGGTCGCTGGACACTGCCGACGTGCGGAACCTCACGCTCTCCGCGCTGCTGGTGAAGCTCATCAAGGCGGGCGGACCCGATGCCGACAAGCTGCAGGCCCTGCTGAGCGCCGCGCAGCGGCTCGGCGTCGCCGAACAGCCGGTGGCGGCGCTCGACGCGGTGAAGCACTGACGAGCGCGTGACAGAGGTTTCCGTGACAGAGGCCGGCGGGACGGACACCGCAGTGACCGGGACAGAGTCGATCGGAACACAGCCGATCGGGACGGCGACCACCGCAGCCGGGGGCGCCGAGGCAGGGAGCATGGGAGCGGGGGACGCCGCCGGGACGCGGGCCGGGCTCGACGCGGGCACCTACGAGGTGCTCAGAGCCCGGCTGGGCGAGCAGGCCAAGGAGCTCGCCCGCCGGGCCGAGGCGCTCAACGCCGACCGGCTCGAGGTCTTCGGCGGCACGGAGCTCCGGCTCGTCGGCACCGACCGGGTCCGTACGGAGAACAACTGCGTGCCCCGCGACATCGTGTCGGCGGACGGGGTCATGTTGTTCGGCTACAACGTGTTCATCGGGCTGAAGTCCGAGACGACGGTGCCGGACGTGTTCTCCGCCCACCGGTTCAGCCGCGACGGCGACGCGTTCCGGTTCGACGACGCGCCCCTGCCGTTCGGCGGCGACCCGCAGTTCGACCGGGACTTCGGCGAGCTGTACCGGTACTACAAGGAGACGAGGCTGCTGCAGCTGCGCCGGGTGGAGGGCAGGCTGCTCGCGGTCTTCCAGACGGGCCCGCAGGACATCCGGGTGTTGCGCTGGACGGTCGCGGCCGACGGCTCCATCGCCTACCTGGACAACCGCGGCGAGCGCGACCACGTGTTCCCGCCGTCGCACGACTTCGAGTGGACGCAGACCACCCGGGACGACCACGTCCTCGGCCGCCATCCGCACATCTCGATCGGCGACGAGGTGTTCGTCGAGACCGTCGGCGGCGACCTCACCATCAAGATCGAGAACAACACGGAGACCGGTGAGGGCGTCTACCGGGAGCCCGTCGCCGAGCCGCTGCAGAGCCTGGCCGACGCCGACGTCCAGTACGCCAGGGTCGGCCCGCTGATCCTGCTGCGCATCCGGCCCTACAACGAGCCCGAATGGCGTCACCTGGTCTTCAACATCCGGACCAGGGCCGTGGTCAGGCTGGACGGCATCGGCAGGTCCTGCCTGCTGCTCCCCGAGGACCAGGGTGTGATCTTCCCCGGCGGCTACTACCTCGCCACCGGCACGGCCAAGACCTTCGACACCGACGTGGCGGGCCTGGAGTTCGAACGCGTCATCCGCTCGCCCAACGGCGAGGACGTGCTCTACGTCTACCGCGCGCGGACGGAGGGCCGGACGCTGCTCCTGCCGTACAACGTGATCCGCAAGGAGGTCGCCAACCCGATCACCTGCCACGGCTACTCGCTGTTCGACGACGGCACCCTCATCGTGTTCCGGGAGACCTCCGCCGAGCCGACCCGCGTGCATCCCATGCAGGTGTGGCAGACGCCGTACGTCTCCGACACCTTCGCCGCGGCCCAGCCGGTGGGGACCGGCCCGCTGGAACGCATCGGCAACGCCGAACTGGTGCGCGGGATCTCCGACTGCCTGTCCGTCGTCCGCATGGTCGGGGAGATGGCGCCGTCCGTCCCGGTGCTCGAGGCGCTGATCGCCGCGTGCGTCCGGGCCTTCGACACCTATCACTGGCTGAACGACCACGGCCTGCGCGGGCCGCTCGCCGACGTCCGCGCGACGGCCGAGCAGGTCCTGGACGAGTTCGAGAAGGTCCAGTCGCTGACCGGGCAGGCCGCGTCCGCGCTGCAGGACGAGGAGGGGCGGATCGCCTCGCTCGTACGGCAGGCCCGTGGCGAGACGCCCATGACGGCCGACGCCTGGGTGCGGCAACTCGCCGGGCTCCGCCGGGCCCAGGGGCGTCTCGCGACGTTGCGCGAGATGCGGTACGCCGACCTGGACAGGGTCGCCGCGCTGACGGCCGACCTCGACTCCGAGATCGGCACGGCCGCGCGTCGGGCCGTGACGTTCCTCCAGGGCGAAGACGCGTTCACCGGCTACCACGCAGACGTGGAACGGCTCACCGAGCAGGCACGGGCCATCGGCACCGTCGCGGAATCCACGCCGGTCTCCGAGCGGCTCGCGGAGCAGAGCGAGGGCCTGGCCATCCTGACCGAGGTCGTCGGCACGCTGGACATCGACGACGCGACGGTGCGCACCGCGATCCTGGAACGGATCGGCGAGGTCCTCGGCGGGATCAACCGCGGCAGGGCGACGCTCACCGCGCGGCGCGAGGAACTGCTCGCGAGCGAGGGACGGGCCGGCTTCGCCGCGGAGTTCGCCGTGCTCGGCCAGACGATCACCGGCGCCCTCGACGTGGCCGACACCCCCGAACGGTGCGACGAGCAACTCGGCCGGCTGATGCTCCAGCTGGAGGGGCTGGAGTCGCGGTTCGGCGAGTTCGACGACCTCGTCGCCCGGCTCGAGGACAAGCGGGAGGACGTCTACGAGGCGTTCTCCTCGCGCAAGCAGGCGCTTCTCGACGAACGCGCGCGGCGTGCCGACCGGCTGTCCGCCTCCGCCGACCGCATCCTCGGCGGCCTGGGACGCCGGGTCGCGAGCCTCGGATCGCTCGAAGAGGTCAACACCTACTTCGCCTCCGATCCCATGGTGGCCAAGCTGCGCGCCGTGTCCGGCGAGTTACGCGAGCTCGGAGACCAGGTCAGGGCCGAGGAGCTCGACGGCAGGATCAAGGCGGCCCGGCTCGAGGCGGGCCGTGCGCTGCGCGACCGGCTCGACCTCTACGCCGACGGCGGCGAGACCATCCGGCTCGGCAGGCACCGATTCGCCGTCAACACGCAGCCGCTCGACCTCACGCTGGTCCCGCAGGACGGGCGGATGGCGTTCGCGATCACCGGGACCGACTACCGGGCGCCGGTCGGCGACGAGTCATTCGACGCCACCCGGCCGTTCTGGGACCAGCCGCTCGTCTCCGAGTCCGCCGACGTCTACCGGGCCGAGCACCTGGCCGCCGCGATCCTCTCCGAGGCGGAGGCGGACGCACCGGAGCGCACGCTCGACGCCCTCCAGGCGGCCGCGCTCGTCGACGGCGGCCTGCTCGACGTGGTCCGCCGCGTCGTGGAGACCCGCTACGACGAGGGTTACGAACGCGGGGTGCACGATCACGACGCGGCGGCCGTCCTCGACGCCCTCCTGCGACTTCACGCCGGCGCCGGTCTGCTGCGGTACCCGCCGGAGGCGCGCGCCGCCGCGCAGCTGTTCTGGGCGTTCGGCGCCGAAGAGGCCGCCCGTGCCACCTGGACGACGCGGGCCCGTTCGCTGGCCAGGGCCCGGGCCATGTTCCGCAGGAGCTCCGCGGCAGGTGAGATGCACGCGGAGCTGGGTTCGGCCGTGGACGCCTTCCTTCGCGGCGCGGGACTCGCGGGAGGCGAGGCCGCGCTCGCGGGGGAGTACCTCTTCGAGGAGATGTCGAGCACGCCCACCGGTTTCGTCACGAGCACCGCGGCCAGAGGCCTCCTCGACGGCTTCCGGGGGGCGCTCGGCGGTTCCGCGAGGGACTTCGAAGCCGACCTGCGCGCGCTCGGCGACGACCTGAGAGCCCGCCACCAGCTCGTCGGCGCCTGGCTCGGGGCCTACCTCGACGCCTCCGACGGCCGGTCGGCCGTACAGGCCGGAGATCTGGCCGAGGCCGTCGCCGTGCTGCTGTGCGACCTGCCGCGGCACGACTCGTCGGCGGCCCTGACGGCCACCGTCGAGAACCTGCTGGGCACGCATCCCCGGTTGACCGGGCGGAACATCGACCTGCGCCTCGACGAGGTGCTCGCCCGCACCCGCCGGTTCCGTACCGAGCGGGTGCCCGCCTACCGCGCCTACCAGCGGCGGCGGGGTGAGCTGGTCGACGGCGAGCGGGCGCGGCTGCGGCTCGAGGAGTACAGGCCCTCGGTGATGAGCGCGTTCGTGCGCAACCGGCTGCTCGACGAGGTCTACCTGCCGCTCATCGGCGACAACCTGGCCAAGCAGCTGGGCGCGGCGGGAGACGCCAAGCGCACCGACCAGATGGGCCTGCTGTTGCTGATCTCCCCGCCGGGGTACGGCAAGACGACGCTGATGGAGTACGTCGCGAGCCGGCTCGGCCTGGTCTTCGTGAAGGTCAACGGCCCGGCACTGGGGAACGCCGTCACCTCGCTCGACCCGGACCAGGCTCCGGACGCCACCGCGCGGCAGGAGATCGAGAAGGTCTCGTTCGCGCTGGAGTGCTCGAACAACGTGCTGCTCTACCTGGACGACATCCAGCACACCTCGCCCGAACTGCTGCAGAAGTTCATCTCGCTGTGCGACGCCCAGCGCCGCATCGAGGGCGTGTGGAACGGCCGGACCCGCACCTACGACCTGCGTGGCAAACGCTTCGCCGTCTGCATGGCGGGCAACCCGTACACCGAGGCGGGCAGACGCTTCCGCATCCCGGACATGCTGGCCAACCGGGCCGACGTGTGGAACCTCGGCGACGTGCTGTCGGGCAGGGAGGAGCTGTTCGCGCTCAGCTACATCGAGAACGCGCTGACCTCCAACCCCGTCCTCGCGCCGCTGTCGACCCGCGACCGCGCCGACGTCGAACTGCTCGTACGGCTGGCCAGGGGCGACTCGGGAGTGCGCGCCGACCAGTTGAGCCATCCGTACTCGAAGGTCGAGCTCGACCAGATCGTCGCGGTGCTCACCAAGCTGCTGCTGGTCCAGGAGATCGTGTTGTCCGTCAACCAGGCGTACATCGCCTCGGCTGCCCAGGCGGACGCCTCGAGGACCGAGCCGCCCTTCCAGCTCCAGGGGTCGTACCGGAACATGAACAAGCTCGCCGAGCGGATCATCCCGATCATGAACGAGGCCGAGCTCCAGGCCCTGATCGACGATCACTACCTGGGCGAGGCCCAGACGCTCACCTCCGGGGCCGAGGCCAACATGCTCAAGCTGGCCGAGCTGCGCGGCACGATGACGCCCGGCCAGGCCGAGCGCTGGGCCGCGGTGAAATCCGGCTACCTGCGGTCGAAGGCCCTCGGCGGGGACGGCGACGACCCGGTGGCCCGGGCCGTCGGCGCCATCGGCCTGCTCGCCGACCGGGTGGGCGGCGTGGAGAAGGCCATCGAACGGGCGGCCGGCCCCGAATGAGAGACCTTTGATGGCATCCTTACCTTGTGTCAGCTTCTCGGGGGATTAGTTCGACTCTGGTAGGTCGTGCCGGTGAGCTCGCCTTCCTGGACGCCGCCATGGACACGCTGCCCACGGCGTTGCTCGTCGGGGGCGAGGCCGGCGTGGGGAAGAGCAGGCTGATCCGGGAGTTCGTGCAACGGGTCCAGCAGCGCGGCCGGACGAAGGGCGTGCTGGCGTTGATCGGCGCCTGCCACCAGATCAGCGCGGAGGGCCTGCCGTACGCGCCCTTCAGCGCCGTGCTCCGCCGGCTCGTCAGGCAGATCGGCGTGGAGGGGGTGACCGCGCTGCTGCCCGGCGGCTCGCCTCGCGGTCTGGCCCGCCTGCTGCCCGAGTTCGGCGAGCCGGACACCGAGTCCGGCACGTCGGTGGCCAGGTCGCGGTTGTTCGACCACGTCCTGCTGCTGTTCGAGCGGCTGGCGGAGGACAGGCCCGTCGTCCTGGTCATCGAGGACGCGCAGTGGGCGGAGCGCTCCACCCGCGACCTGCTCAGCTACCTGATCGGCAACCTGCCGCCGGGCGTCCTGGTGATCGTCGCCTATCGGTCGGACGAGCTGCATCGCACGCATCCGCTCCGGCCGCTGGTCGCCGAGCTCGACCGCATCCCCTGGGTGCGCAGGCTCGAGCTCGACCGGCTGCCCCGCCGGGGGGTCGCCGAGCAGGTCCGGAGCATCCTCGGCCGCGAGCTCGATCCGCGGCTGCTCGACCGGATCTACGAACGCAGCGAGGGCAACCCGCTGTTCGTCGAGGCGCTGCTGGGCGACGGGAGGATCGAGGGCGAGCTGCCCGAGTCGCTGCGCGACCTCATGCTCGGAGCCGTCCACAAGCTTCCAGAGGAGACCCAGGAGATCCTGCGGCTGGCCAGCGCGGGAGGCGCCCGGGTCGAGCACACGCTGCTCGCGGCGGTCAGCGGGCTGGACGACGCCGCCCTGTCGCGGGTGCTCCGACCGGCGGTGTCCGGCAACGTCGTGGTCGTTGACGGCGAGGCGTACACCTTCAGGCACGCCCTGCTGCGCGACGCGGTCCACGGCGACCTGCTGCCGGGCGAGCACTCCCGCACGCACGCCAGGTTCGCCGAGGCGCTCGAGGCCGACCCGTCCCTGGTCCCGCCCGGCCGCGCCCCCGCGGCGCTGGCCTTCCACTGGTACTCCGTGCACGACGACACCGGAGCGCTGGTCAGCGCCTGGAAGGCCGCGCAGGTCGCGAAGGAGGCGGCCGCCTACACCGAGTCGCTGCAGATGCTCGACCGCGTCCTCGACCTGTGGAAGAAGGTGCCGGACGCGCAGGAGCGCCTGGGCGTCGACCACACGTCGGTGCTGGAGGGGGCGATCGAGGCCGCCAACGTCGCGGGCGAGACCGATCGGGGGATCGCCTACGCCCGCGAGGCGCTGAAGGAGATCGACGATCCGGTGCGCGCGGCCGGGGTGCTCGAACAGCGGGCCAGGATCAAGATCAAGCTGGGCGACGCCACGGTCCTCGACGACCTGCACGAGGCCGTTCGGCTGGTGCCGGCGCACCCGCCCAGCCTGCCCCTGGCGCGGGCGTTGTCCACGCTCGCGCAGCGGCTCTACCTGATGCCGTCGGGACGAAGGGACGAGGCCCGCGCGCTGGCCGCCGAGGCGCTGACCATGGCCCGCGCGGTGGGCGACGCCACCGCCGAGGCCCACGCCCTCATCACGCTCGCCGGGTGCGAGTTCGACGAGGGGGACGCGGAGCGGCACCTGGAGGCTCTGGCGGAGGCCCTCAGGGTCTCCGAGCGCGGGGCGGACGACTCCGTGCTGCTGCGGGCCGCCACCAACGAGGCGCACGTCCTCGAGGGCATGGGCGAGCACGAGCGCGCCGCCGCCGCGGCACGGCGGGGGATCGAGGCCGCGGGCCGCCACGGCCAGGCCCGCACGTCGGGCGCGTTCCTCACGATGAACCTGGCGGAGCCGCTGCTCGCGCTCGGCCGCTGGGACGAGGTCCTCGAGCTGGTCGAGCACGCGCTGGAGCTGTCACCGCCCCGGCTGACCCGGGCCTCGCTGCACTGGCTGATCGGTTTCGTCGCGATGGCGCGGGGCGACCTCGACGCCGCCGCAGACGCGCTGGCCGCCGTCGACACGGTGCGGGCGTCGTCGTCCTCCCTCGTGCAGGATCTGTTCCCGCCCGAGAGGCTGCGGATCGAACTCCGGGTCGCCCAGGGCGACCTGTCCGGCGCGCTCGACGCCGTCGACTACGTGCTGGCCGAGCTCGGCCTCTCCGGCGGACCCCGGTACGGCTGGCCGTTGCTGGCGAGCGCCGCACGCGCCTGTGCGGAGGCGGGCGGGGAACGCGCGGCGAAGCTGGTGGGCGAGCTACGCCTGCTGGCCTCGCAGACGCCCGTCCGCGTACGCGTCCAGCAGGCGCACGCCCTCGTCTTCGAGGCGGAGGCAGCGCGGGCCGAGGGCCGTGCCGTCCCGAGTGAGTGGGACGCCGCGGCGGCTCACTGGAAGGCGCTGGGCGAGCCGTACCCGGAGGCCTACGCGCTGCTCCGGGCGGCGGAGACGGCCGGCAAGGACGCCGCGGCGACCCGGCTGCACCGCGCGGCCGAGCTCGCACACGAACTCGGCGCCCAGCCGCTGCTCGAGGAGATCGAGGCCCGCGCCCGCCGTGCCCGCGTGCCGATCGGCGCGCGTCCGGGCGACGACTCGCTCGGGCTGACGCCGCGTGAGCGGGAGGTGCTCCGCCTCATCGCCGACGGGAGGAGCAACCGGGAGATCGCCGGGGCGCTGTTCATCTCGGCCAAGACCGCCAGCGTCCACGTGTCGAACATCCTCACCAAGCTCGGGGTGGCGGGCAGGGGCGAGGCCGCGGCCGTCGCCCGCCGCCTAGGCGTCGGCTGACCGGGCCGGCGGTAAAGATCGCCCCACCCGCCGGACGGAGGTCCGGCGGGTGCTGGTGAGATGGGAACGCCTATTCGCCGTCCATCATGCGAAGGACCACCCTGATGAACACTCGTGCCCGCGCGGGCCGTCTCGTGGCCGTCACATTCGCCGTCGTCGGGCTCGCGACCGCCTGCTCGTCCGGTGACGAGTCGAAGAGCGCCGCCCCCGCCCCCAAGGCCGCCACTCCCGAGTCGACCGCGGCCACCGCCGCCGCGAACGCGACGGAGACCCCCGGCCCCGTCGTCGGCGGGCCGGTCGGCACCTCGACGTCGTCCATCGGACTGATCGTGGTCGACGGCACCGGCCGCACGGTCTACGCGTACGACAAGGACAAGACCCACCCCGCGACGTCGGACTGCGACGACCGGTGCGCCGCCCAGTGGCCACCCGTTCCCGCCACCACCGACGTCGCCGGCATCGACTCCGCCCTGGTCGGCTCGCTGACCCGCAAGGACGGGTCCGAGCAGCTCACCATCGGCGACCACCCGGTCTACCTCTACGCCGGGGACAAGGCGCCGGGAGACGTCAAGGGCCAGCTGGCCGAGGGCGCCTGGCACGCCATCACGCCGAAGGGCAAGGAGATCGACAAGCAGGCCCGCTGAGCCGCCCGATGCGCGCGTCAGGCGGGAGCGCCCGGCGCGCGCATCGGGCGGAGTGCCACCGGGGGCCGGTGGGCCTCCGATGTGCCCCCGATGGCAGGTCCCGGTTTCAGCGGTCGCGCTGGATGAGGCCGAAGCCGTGGGCGACCTGGCCGTCGTCGACGATGTAGTTGCCGACGCTCCACAACCGGGCCGTGCCCTTGATCGGAGCCAGCGCGTTCACCGCTTCGACCCGGCCCCCGGCGGGGACCGTGCCCGCGACGGTCTTCCAGCGCCTGCCGTCGAAGCGCCAATAGAGCGGCGGCCCGGAGAATCCGGCCGGGTCGCCGGTGACCCACACCTTGCCGCCGTTGCCGCTGATGGCGAGCGGCCACTGGCCCTTGTCGGGCATCTTGACGTTCTTCCAGCGTTCGCCGTTCCAGTGCAGGACCGTCGGGATCCAGCCCTCGCCCTTCGGGATCAGCCCGGTCACCCACACGCTCTTCCTGGACTGGGCCCACACGTCGTTGACGCCCAGATTGTTCGCCGGGGTCTTCACCCGCTTCCAGCTTCGGCCGTTCCAGCGCGCGGTGTACGGCTGCAGCCCCTTGGCCTCGGTGTAGACGGTCCCGGCGATCCACGCGTCGGTGGCGGACCTGGCGTCGATCGAGCTGATCCGCACGCCCGCGGGCACAGCCGTGGTCTTCCAGCCGCCGCGGACGCGCCGCGACACCCAGGTCTCCCCGACCAGCCATGTGGCCTTGCCCGCCGAGGCGAGCTCGGCGTAGGAGACGGGCGCCCCCTCGGGAAGCTCGGGGAAGGCGACCTCGCGCCACCTCCGCCCGTCGAAGTGGGCGACCCCCGCCCGCTCCTCGTTCCAGCCGTAGACCCATACGTCACGGGGCGAGGACGCGCTGACGGAGTACCAGTACTTCATGTCCGGCAGCGAGCCGGGCGGGATCAGGCTCCAGGCGCGCCCGTTCCAGCGCAGGACAGCCGCGTGGTGGTCGCCGTTCGCGTCCTGGTACTGGCCGACCGCCCACGCGCTCGACGCGCTGGGAGCGGCCACCGAGTGGAGGTATCCCTCGGTCAGGCGGCCCGCGTAGAAGATCTTCCAGGCGGGCGGGACCGCCGCCGCCTGTCGCGTCGGCGCCGTCTGCCGCATCGGTGTCGCCTGCGCCGGCTCGACGGCCGCGGTCAGGCCGATGACCATCGTGGCGGCGGCGAGGCCGTACACCATCCTTGCTCTCATCGCGCGTCCTTCCCCCCGGGCCGGCCGGCGGAGGCCGGTGCCGTCCCTCGCTACTGAGAGAAGAGATGGGGATTACGGCGATGCGGTTTGTGGCCTGTGGGCGACATTTCTGAATCGCCGGGTAGGTGCGGGGTCCGACCGAGGAGGGATCATGGGCGACACCTACATCGTGACCGGGGGCGGCCACGGCATCGGACGCGCCATCGCCGAGCGGCTGCTGGGCGAGGGGAGCGGCGTCGTCGTCATCGAGTTCGACCCGGCGGCGCTTGCGTGGACCGACGACCACCCCGCCGGACCTCGTCTGACCGCGGTGGCGGGCGACGCCGCCGACGAGGCCGTGACCGAGCGGGCCGCCGACCTGGCGGAGTCGTCAGGCAGGCTCGCGGGGTGGGTGAACAACGCCGCGGTCTTCCGGGACGCCGCGCTGCATTCGACGGCGGCGCGGGACGTCCTCGACCTCATCACGCTGAACCTCGCCCCGGCGGTGACCGGCTGTGCCACGGCGGTGCGCCGGTTCCTGGCACGCGGCCAGGGCGGAGCGATCGTGAACGTCTCCTCCCACCAGGCGCGGCGTGCCGTGCGGGGCGCGCTGCCGTACGCGACGGCCAAGGCCGCGATGGAGGGGCTGACCCGGGCGCTCGCGGTCGACTACGGGCCCTCGGGCGTCAGGACCAACGCCGTCGCGCTCGGCTCGATCGGCACGCAGCGGTATGCGGACTTCCTCGGCAGCCGGGATCCGGCTGCGGCCGCGCGCATCGAAGGCGAGATGGCCTCGCTGCATCCGCTGGGCAGGGTCGGGCGGGCCGAGGAGGTGGCGGCCGCGGTGGCCTATCTGTTGTCCGATGACGCGAGCTTCGTCAACGGTGCGATCGTGCCCGTCGACGGCGGCCGGTCCGCCGCCGGCCACGACCCCGAAGAGATGTGATCACGGTGCCGCAGGGCGCGGGCCGGAGCCTCGGTTCAAGGGTTCGGCATGGGGACCGAGAGATTCCTGTGTGAGCAATATCACCGTCCTGCCCCGCACGTCCGTCGCGGGGCGACGCCGTACCGGCGGTCTTCGGGGTGGGCCGGGGTGGGTGATCAGTGAGTTAACCGGACGCTAACCGAGCCGCCGGGCATTGCTATCGCCTGCCCGGCCCGCGGCGTTACAGGTGTGCCGACTGGATCACTGACTGTTGGTATTTACGCATATTGATCACCTTTCTTACGATCAGGGCGCTTTGTCGGCAACTGGTCTTTGATGGGGGCTGAAATGCGTCTGACGAGGAGATCGTCGGCGGCACGAGAGCGAAGTCCGCGGAGAGCGCGCACGCGTCACGCGGTCCGCATATTGGGTGCGGCGGCGGCCGTGCTGGCACTGGAGGCAGGCGTCGGGGTGCCACAGGCCTCAGCCGCCACGGAGACGACGTCCTCGGGAGCGTTCACGGCGGCAGCGGTGGTCAACACGCCGCCCGCACAACCCGCGCTTGCGGATCTGACGATGTCGCCTGGTTCCGTGTGCCAGGCCGAGCCGGTCCGGGTCAACCGGCTGCCCCAGGTCACCGCGAAGTTGACCGACCCGGACGGCGATCGGGTGGGCGCCCAGTTCGCGGTCTCCTGGCCTGACGCCACGGGCAAGCTGGTGCGCCAGTGGTGGTCCACCGGTGGGGAGGACGTCCCGCCGCCCAGTGGGTGGTTCGAGAGCTCGGGGTCCCCGTTCACGGAGGCGCTGCCGGCGTCGATCCCCCAGGGAACGACCGTGGGCTGGGAGGTCCGTGCCTGGGACGGAGTCGCCTGGGGCCCGTGGAGCCCGGCCGGCACCTCCACGAGGTGCCGTTTCGCATGGAAGACGGCCGCGCTGAGCGACCCGAAGGTGACGAGCGCCGACTATCCGGGATCCACTGATTTGACCGGCTCGCTGCCGTTCACGACCGGGGTGGGCCGCGACGGCGCGTTCACCGTCGATTCGGACGACAGCGATGTCGTCGCGTACCAGTGGGGAATGGACACGGGCGTCACGGGCGCCCACGTGGTGACGACGAGACAGGGTGAGCCCCGGACCGTGCGACTGCTGCCCACGACGGAGGGCGGCCACTCGCTGGCGGTCAGGGCCTTCGACTCCTACGGCAACGGCAGTCGCCAGGTGACCTACCACTTCAACGTGCTCGCCGGTCAGCCGGAGCGGGCGTCGTGGACCCTCGACGAGGGCGCCGGCGCAGCCGAGGCGGGAGGCGCGGGCGGCTCCTATCCGCTCACCATCGGGGGCCATGCCGCGCTGGGCGCCGACGGGCATTCGGGCACGGCGCTGTCCCTGAGCGACGAGGACTCCTTCGCCGAGTCCCAGGGTGCGGTGCTGGACTTCTCCCAGGGCTTCACCGTCTCCGCGTGGGCGAAGGCGGACGACCTGAGCCGTTCCCGGACCGTGGTCTCACAGGCCGGGACGTACAACAGCGGCGTCGTCATGGGATACGACGCGTCCAGCGGCAAGTGGTCGCTCCGCCTTCCCGACGCGGACGACTCCGGCGCCTCGACGGCGGCCTCGGTCTCGGACGCGCCCGTCGTGCCGGGCCGGTGGACCCATCTCGTGGGGACGTACGACGCGAGGACGAAGACCGCGACGCTGTATGTCGACGGTGCGGCCGCGTCGGCCGCCTCGGTGACGGCGTTCAACGCCCGCGGGAACCTGGAGATCGGCCGGCGCTGGGACGCGGGCGTGTGGGCGGACCCGTGGTCCGGCGCGGTCGACGATCTGCGCGTGTGGGATCGGGTGGTCTCCGCCGCTCAGGTCGCGCGTCTCCACAGCACCGGCGCGGTCACCACGCGCCTGCCCGCCAAGGTGGTGTGGGGGCTGGACGACGCGACCGGGCGTTCAGAGGGCCAGAGCGTGACCTTCCACGGCGGAGCGCAGACCGGGCAACCGGGATACACCGGCAAGGCGGCGGCCTTCGACGGCGCAGACGGCTACGGAGACACCGCACGCGAAGTCGTCAACACCGCGCGGAGCTTCTCGGCCGGGGCGTGGGTGAAGCTGGGGGACACCGCCTCCGACCACGCGGCCTTGAGCCAGAGCGGCAGCGCCAGAGGCTCCTTCACGCTCGGGTACGACCACGAGAAGGGAGCGTGGGTCTTCCGGCTGCCGACGCGGGACGCGGAGGGAGCGGACTTCCAGGCCGCCTACTCACCGGCACCGGCCGTGGCCGGACAGTGGATCCACCTGCTGGGCGTGTACGACTCCGCGGCCGACCAGATCACGCTGTACGTCAACGGGCAGGCCGGGTCCCCGGTGGCGGCGCCTTCGGCCTGGCAGTCCGCGGGCGGACTCCAACTGGGCCGGGTCCTCGGCCAGGGCGGCTACCGGGACTACTGGAAGGGATCGCTTGACGACATCGAGGTCTTCGACCGGGTCGTGACCGGGCCGGAGGCCCAGAAGCTGGCCGCACCGAAGCCGCCGGCGGTCGCCGGCCGGTGGATGCTCAACTCGGCTCCGGACGGCGTGACCCCCGACTCGTCTCCGGCGAAGCTCGGCGCCACGTTGTCCGGCGGCGCTCGCATCGGCGCCGACTTCTACGCGGACTGGCTGGTGGGCGATTTCAACGGGATCAACGCCGACGGGCAGGAGGAGCCCGACGGGGGCCTGGTGCTGGACGGAGTCGACGGTTACGCCGCCACGGCGGCCTCTCCGCTGGACACCACACAGAGCTTCACGATCGCCGGCTGGGCGAGCATGCCCAACGGCATGCCGGACTGCCCGGAGGACAAGGCCCTCGCCGACTGCGACATGACGGTTCTGAGCCTCCAGGGGAACGGCGAGCATCCGTACAACAGCGCGTTCACCCTGCGCTGGCATGTGATGGGCCGTGGTGACGCGGAGAACCAGCCATGGGGGATCTGGCAGGTTGAGATGCCCGACAAGGACGCCCCCGGAGCCGTCCGTGCCGTCGCCTCCCATTCGTATAGGTTTGGCAGCTTCAGTCCGTGGACCCACCTTGCGGTGGTCTACGACGCCGGCCGCAAGCAACTGCGGTTGTACGTGGACGGTCAGTTGGAGAACAGCCAGCAGGCGGTCTCGACCGTGGACGGCGTCGAACCCTTCGCGGGAACGGGCGGTCTGCAGTTCGGGCGCAACTGGTCTGAGGGCGAGGCCGGGGAGTACTTCGCCGGGCCGATCGACGATGTGTGGGCCTACCAGGGTGTTCTGAGTGACGCCAAGATCCGGCTCCTCGCACTCAGCTTGGAGTTCCCGACCAGCACCGGTCCCTGACCGGGTGGCCGGGGCAGGACGGACGCCGTGCCTGCCCCGGCCCTGCTTCCGGTTCAAGGGTTCGGCACGCGTACGTCAAAGATTTGACATGCCCGCTACCTGGAAAAGTTCGCCAGAAGGTAGACAGAGGGGATAACGCAGGTCAACTAGTACGGCGTCGCATCGGGGGGATCATGGCGCGTGCTCTCGACGCGTGGGAGATCTTCCAATCCGGGGGAGAACCCACCGGTATCCAGGGGGAGATCGTCAGTTCGTGGCGGCGTTCCCAGGACAGCGGCGTACATCCCGAGCGGCTCGATGTCGGTTACATCGAGATCGACTCGGGTTCGGCGTTCGTGCGAACGGCGGCTCCCGTGCTGGAGAAGATCGGGGACACGCTCGTCGGCAGCGCGACCTGCCTGGTCTTGACCGACACCAACGGCAACCTGAACTGGCGGTGGGTCTCGGAGCGGTCCCTGGGCCGTGCGCTCGACCGGTACGAATTCGCGGAGGGGGCGCGTTACGGCGAGGCGCACGCCGGGACCAACGCGATCGGCGTGGCCCTGGAAAGCGGCCGCCCGGCGATGATCGTGGGCGGAGAGCACTACAAACAACCCCTGCACAGGTGGGCGTGCGCCGCGATGCCGATCGCCCACCCCATCACCGGACAGCCCCTCGGCACCGTCAACGTGACCTGCAGGGCGGACGACGCGAACCACCTTCTGCGGATGGCGGTGCGGCTCCTCGCCGACGAGATCACGTCGGCGCTGTACGCCGCCGCCACCGCCAAGCAGCGCCGCCTGCTCGACGTCTTCCTCAACTACCGTGCGACGACGACCAGTCCGGTGATCACGCTCTACGACCACATCATGATCGCCGACGAGACGGCGACGTCGCTGAATCTGGACCAGGGCCGCCTGTGGGCGACGGTCAGGGAGGCCGGGCCGACGGCACGCACGATCCGCCTCAGCGCAATGGTGACCGCCCGCATGTTCCCCGTGACGCCGGGAACCCTGGCAGACGGGGTGGTGCTCCTGCTGGCCGGGGTCGTGCCCGTCGGGCGGCAGGCCGCACTTCCCGCCTCCGCCGAGCCGCAGCCCGCCAGGCTCACGCCGATCGAACGGGCCGAGGCCCAGATCATCTCGAACGTCCTCGTCGAGTGCGCGGGCAACAAGTCCGCCGCCGCCGCCAAACTCGGCATCTCCCGGGGCACGCTCTATCAGAAGCTCCGGCGTTACCGGCTCAAATAGATCGGCTCAAACAGCTCGGCTTGCCGCACGAGAGGGGTTGTCCGCCGGTACGGCCACGCCGGCGTTCGCCGCCATGGCCGTACCGGCGGACTAGACAGCCTCCGCTGACCTGGTCACCTGGAAGGATCGTGTGCTCGCCGACGCGACCGGACCTGGTGGACAACAGGCGGCCACGATGACGAGGGAATCCTGTGGACCCCAGAGATCGGTCACCGGCTTCTGCCTCAGACGCTCCCACAACCTGACGGGTCGGTCGGGAGGGTCGGCAAGAGGAAGTCGTAGGACGAAGGACGCGCCGCCACCGGCGGCGTCCCCCACGCGGAGGGTGCCTTTGTGGGCTTGTGCGATGTCGCGGGCGATCGCCAGGCCGAGGCCGGTGCCGCCGCTTTCGCGGCTGCGTGCGGCGTCGAGCCGGCTGAACCGCCTGAAGATCCTTTCTCGATCCGGGGCGGCGACGCCCAGACCGTCGTCGATCACCTGGAGCTCGGCGCTGTCGCCGTCACGGCGGACCCGGATCTCGACCGTGGTCCTCGCGTGCCGGTGGGCGTTGTCGAGCAGGTTGGCGAGCAACCGGTCGAGCTGGCTCGGGACGGCCCGGACCAGCACTCCACGCTCGAGCCGGAGCCGGACCTCATGTCCGCTCGCCCGCCGGGAGACCTCCGCCCGCACCAGGTCGGCCAGGTCGACCTTCTCCTGTTCGGACGGCCGCGGACCGGCGGCCACGCGCGTGAGCAGGAGCAGGTCGGTCGTGATCGCCTCCAGCCTGTCGACGTCACGCAACAGGCCGGCGAGCAGGCCGGGAAGCTCGGTCTCGTCCTGGTGGAGCAGAGCCTCCTCCAACTGGAGCCGCAGGGCGGCCAGAGGAGTCCGCAGTTCATGTGAGACGTCCGCGGCGAACTGGAGCTGTTGAGCGAGGATCCACTCGGTGCGCTCGTCCCCAAGCTGATCGCAGTTGACCGGCGCCTGAGCGGCGAGATCGTCGAACTGCGTCGTCATGCTGGGTCCTCCTCCGTCGGCCACCAGGGCAGTCGCCCGTTGAGGGCGACTCGGCGTCGTCGACGCCGGCCGATCTCGCCGGTCCGGGGGTGTCGCCCCCGGTACTTGGAGATCCTGCGTCCTCGGGGAAGCGGGCCGCAACACATTGTTCAGGAATTGAACACGCCTCAACGAGCCTTGACGCGCAGGTCACGACCATGATCGCCCCGGTCGCCGGATTCGGCGGGCGCGTCGATCGCGTATTCCTTGTCGGGGGCGGTAATCGGGGCGCGCCGGGAGGGACTACTTGGTGTGAACGATCCTCATGAACGCTTCACCAACCTCTACGACCGGCACTACCGCAGCGTGCTCGGCTACGCGCTGCTGCGCGCCGAGCGCGAGACGGCGGAGGACGTGTCGAGCGAGACGTTCCTGGTCGCCTGGCGGCGCCTGGACGAGCTCCCCGATCAGCCGCTGCCGTGGCTGCTCGGGGTGGCGCGCAACCTGCTCGCCAAGCAGCGTGACGCACGGCGCCGCGGTCAGGCGCTGATCGACCGGATCACGGTGCTCACCACGGCCGCGGACCAGACGAGTTGGGACGTCGCCGAGCACGTGCTCGACCGGCAGAGCGCGCTCGCCGCGCTCGCCTCCCTCCGCGACAAGGACTTCGAGGCGATCACCCTCGCCACCTGGCACGGCCTGACTCCGGAGGAGGCGGCCGCCGTCATGGGCTGCTCGGCCCGCACCTACAACGTGCGCCTCCACCGCGCCCGCACCCGCCTGTCCAGGGCGATGCGGGTGGAGCCACGAGTCGCGCCGCCGTACCGGGCCGCCGCCCGCCCGTTCTTGGAGGAGATCTGATGCCGAACCCGCCCAGAAGCCCCCACCTGGAGCACGACATGACCGACCACCTCGTCACCCGGCTCAGGCCGGCGCAGCTGGACGACCTGGCCGACGACGCCTACGGGCGGCGCCGGTCCGCGGACCTCGCCCGCGCGTTCGAGACCCCCCGAACCCAACTGCCGACCCGAAGGATCACCTTGTCCCAGCGCCGACGTCCGCTCTTCCTGATCGCCGGCACCGCGGTCGCGGGGCTCGCCGCCGCCGCGATCATCGTCCCTGGAATGGTCTCCGGGGACACGGTCTCCGGAGACGGCCGGTCCACGACGCCCGTCGCCGCGGCTCCGAGTCCTTCGGCGACCCGGTTGGACGCCCACTCGGTCCTGTTGGCGGCCGCGGCGACCGCGGCGCGCGAGCCGGCCACGACCGGCCGCTACTGGTACACCCTCGAACGGGAGACCTCACGGGTCGACCGGATCGTGACCAAGCCGGGATCGGGGAAGAGCCCGAAGGTGAAGATGTTGCCCTTCACCGCCTCCGTCTCCACCTCGCAGGAGTCCTGGTTGGCGCGGAGCCCCAAGGACCGCAGCCGGACGATCACCGGCATCGATTTCAAGACGGCCTTCGACTCGCCGGCCGACGAGGCCAAGTGGAAGGAGATGGGCGCGCCCCCGCTCACCCTCCACACCGGCGGCTCGACCAAGCCCAGGGTCAACAACTACGACATGGCGCTCAACTTCATGATCGGCCAGCAGCAGCTGAGCATGGCCGAGCTCGCGAAGCTGCCCACCACCAAGGACGGCCTGGAGAAGGAGCTGAAGCGCAGGTATCAGGCCGACGTGAACGACCCGAAGTACCCCCTCAAGGGCAGTTTCCTGCAGTACGTCTGGTCGACGGCGCAGGACCTGCTGGCCGGGCCGGTCACACCGGGGACCCGGGCGGCTCTCTACCGCGTCCTCGCCGACCAGCCCGGCCTCACCGTGGCCGGAAAGGTGACGGACCCGTTCGGCCGTCCCGGCATCGCGATCGAGATGACCCTCAAGGGGAACTCCGAGAGGGAGTCATTCCGGCTGATCGTCGACCCGGACACCGGCCGGCTGCTGGCCTACCAGGCAGCCTTCGGTGAAGGGGAGAAGCCTCTCCTGACGATGGCCTACAAGTCGATGGGCTGGACCGACAGTCTCGGCGCACGCCCCTGATCCCGCCCCCGCTGTTGGGGGGTGACCCCCTCCGGCATGGCCACCCTCCGGCGCGACCACCCTCTGGCGTGATCATGCACAGACTCGGCCGCATGGGCGCTGACCAGCGCAGTCACGTTTCGTGATCATGCACGGTTTCGTGGATGTATGGCTCGACCTGGGGTTTCATGCTTCGTGATCATGCAGTGGTGGATTGCATGATCACGTAGTGTGTACGGCCAGCTCACTGCGGGTCTGCGCGAACCTGTGCATGATCACGGGGTGGAAGAGCCCAGGTCGTGTACCTGGTCGGCGAACCTGTGCATGATCACACCCAGGGGTGGGCCGGGGGGCTCCTGGCGTGCGGTCAGTCTGACCGGGTGTGGGCCGCGGTCCAGTTCAGGTGCCAGGTCACGCCGGCGTCGTAGGAGAAGCGCTGCTCCCATCGGGCGCTCTCGGTGCCGAGGACGTCCCAGTCCCACCTCACCCGTACCGCCTCGCCGTCGATGGTCTCGACCGCGAAGAACTCGCCGTGCGTTCCGCTGAACCTCCCCTCCATGGGGTTGTCGTCGAGGAGCCCCGGCTGCCGGGTGGAGATCCACCAGATCCGCCAGTTTCCGGTACGCGGGTCGAACAACCGCAGGGTCATCGCCTCGAGCGGATCACCGGAGGGCGGCATGGCCGGCGCGGTGAAGGGTTCGACGTTGCCCAGACCGCCGAGAACGGGCTCGCAGCGCACGGTCGAGTCGAACTCGACCCAGGTCGTGCAGTCGCGGTCGAGCACGTCGGCCAGTTTGCGGTTTCGCGTTGTCCAGCGCCCGTGGAAGAAGTCGAAGTCATGGCGGCCGTCTGGATTCATCTCCGTCATGCCGCGAACGCTAGGCCGGGTTCACTGACACCCTGCGTCAGTGAATCCGGCCTGTTCCATCCCGCCACCCGGCGTCGTTGAATGGATGACATGAGAGCGGGCGGGGACGTGGCCGACCGGGCGCGGCTGACCCCACCGGAGGCGCGGGCGCTCTTCCGGGCGGGGCTTGTCACACCCACCTCCGGCTGGGCGGCGGGCTGGACCCAGGCCAACCTGATCGCGTTGCCGAGGGACCGGGCGTACGACTTCCTGGTGTTCGCCCAGCGCAACCCGCGGTCATGCCCGGTGCTGGACGTCACCGAGCCGGGCGAGACCGCAGCGTCGATCTTCGCCGGCGACCTGCGCACCGACCTGCCCGCCTACCGCGTCTACCGGAACGGTGAGCAGGTCGCCGAGGTCGCGGACGTGAGCTCCCACTGGCGTGACGACCTGGTCTGCTTCCTCATCGGCTGCAGCTTCACCTTCGAGGCGGCCCTGCTGGAGGCGGGTGTGCCGGTCCGCCACATCGAGGCGGGCACGAACGTGCCCATGTATCTGACCGACCGCCCGTGCCGGCCGGCGGGCGAGCTGGCCGGCCCCCTCGTGGTGTCGATGCGTCCGGTCCCCGCCGAACTGGTGTCGGCCGCGGTCCGGATCACCTCGCGTTACCCGGCCGTCCACGGCGCCCCGGTGCATGTGGGCGATCCCGCCGTGCTGGGCATCGCGGACCTCGACCGCCCTGACTTCGGCGACGCGGTGGAGGTACGCGCCGGCGAGTTGCCGGTCTTCTGGGCCTGCGGGGTGACTCCCCAGGCCGCGGTGATGCGGTCGCGGCCTCCGTTCGCCATCGGCCACGCGCCCGGCCACATGGCGATCACCGACGCCCGCGACAGCGCGTACGCGGTGCCCTGACCGGCCCCCCTACCGGGCCATGTCGGACCGCACCGCGATCAGGCCGTGGCTGCTGCGGGAACGGCACCGGGGACGGCCGTGCGACGGGAGATCCTCGGGGCGATGGCTCCGATCCCGAGGGCGGCACCGATGCCCGCGACGGCGCTGAACCACCAGACCACGGCGGGGCCGGCGGCGGCGTAGACGGTGGTGCCCACGGACAGGGTGATGAATCGGGCGATGCCCCACGTCCACTGGAAGCTGCCCTGATAGCGGCCGCGAGCGTCGGCCGGGGCGAGGCTCGCGACGATCGAGCCGGGGATGCCGCCGACCATCGCCTCGCCGATCGACCAGAGGACGACCGTCCCGCCGTACGACCAGGTGTCGTGCGCCACTCCGGTCAGAGCGATGCCGGTCGCGGCGAGCACACTGGCACTCACATAAACCGGGACCTGCCGGAACCGGGCCAGGACGTTCGTGGCGATCGGTTGCAGCACCACCACCAGGGCGGCGTTGAGCGTGGCCATCAGGCCGAGGGTGGTGGCGGGCAGGCCGTGGTCACGGATCGCCAGCGGCAGGCAGACCTCGGTGAGCGAGTAGATCGCCAGCCCGACGCCGAACAGCGGAAGCAACGCCCGCATCAGCGGATCCCGGAACACCACTCCGTAACCCGTCCCGCCTCCGGAATCGGTGGTCCGCACGGCGACGGCGTTTCCGCCGGGCAGCAGCACGACGATGATGAGCGCGAACGCCAGCGAGCTCGCCGCGTCCAGCGTGAACAGCAGCCAGTAGCCGTGCGTCGCCAGGAATCCGCCGAGCATTCCGGCCACGGCGGTGCCGATGTTGATCGCCCAATGGAGCAACGAGAAGGCGGTGCGCCGCCGCTCGGCAGGCACCGTGTCGGCGAGCAGGGCGCCGGCGGCCGGGCTGACCATCGAGCCCGCCGCGCTGAGAAGCGCGGCCGCGAGTGCCAGCGTGACCACGTTCGGCGCGGCGAACAGCAGGCCCTGCGCGAGAGCCGTTCCGATCAGTCCGGTCAGCATCGTGGGACGCCGGCCCACCCGGTCGGCGAGCAGGCCGCCGACCACCGGGCCGATCAGGTTGCCCGCGCCCAGCGCACCCAGCACGTACGGGGTCTGCGTGGTGGGGATGCCACGCGATCCGAGGTAGAAGACGAGGAAGGGGGTGACCACGTAACCGAGCCGGTTCACCACGGTGCCGGCGAAGACGACCCAGGCGGTACGGGGCAGTCCGCTGAAGGTGGAGAGCATGTCGGAGATCCTGCGACCGCCGTACACTCATGACCATTGATTAAGTCCAGATCGAATCTTGGAGCGCCCGTGCTGTCCGAACTGGCCTTCTCAGCCGACGATCTGGCCCTGACCCGGTTCGCGGTCTCGCCGATGTGGGAGGTCGTCACCAGCTTCCGGCTGCTCGCGATGGGAACCGCGCATCCCGTGCACCGCGCCTGGATCGATCAGGTACGGCCGCGCGTGGCCGCCGCCAAGTTGGACTCGGGCTGTTTGGCCGAACTGATCCCGGCCAGTCGTTATCTCCCCGACTTCCTCACCCCGCCGCCCGACGAGCCGGCTCCCACCCTCGACGCCGAACTCGCCGCCATCCGCGCCACTCCGGCCGATCAGGTGCTGGCCGACCTCGACCTCCTCGGCGGCGCCGGTCCCCACGGCAAGGCTCTTCGCGCCGACCCGGAAGCCCGGCTGCGCCGCCTCACGGAGGAGATCGAGGTCTACTGGGAGGTGGCGCTCGCTCCCTACTGGGCGAGGATCCGCGTGGTGCTCGACGCGGACGTCTTCCACCGTGCCCGGCAGGTCGCCGAGCGCGGCGCGGGCCACCTGTTCAACGACCTGCACTCCACGGTGAGCTGGGACGACAACACCCTCCGGTTGGTCCGCAGGCATTGCGGCATCCGCCGCGAGACGACCGGGTCGGGGTTGCTGCTGGTCCCCTCCGTCTTCGCCGACGGCATGCTCACCTGGTCGCGCCCGCCGGAGCCGCCCCAGCTCGCCTATCCCGCGCGCGGAATCGGCACGTTGTGGGAGAGCCGCCCGGTCGCGCACCTCGAGGCGATCGCGCGTGTCCTCGGCCGATCCCGATCCGTCATCCTGGCCGAGTTGGAGGCCCCGGCCTCCACGACCGATCTCGCCCGCCGCACCGGCATCTCCGCGGCGGGGGTCTCCCAGCACCTGACCGCCCTGCGGGACGCCGGCATGGTCAGCGCCCACCGTGCGGGCCACTCGGTCCTCTACGCCCGCACGACCATCGCGGAATCCCTCCTCGCCGTGACGGGCTGAATCGCTCGAGGCCGTCAGCGGGCGGCGCGGACGGCCGTGACGACGGCGGCGACGGCGCCGAGCGAGAGGGCGACGGCGAAGCCGATCATCGTGGCCTCGAGGGCCGCGCTCTGGATGACGAGGCTGAACGCGATCGACGGCAGGCCCATGCCGAGGTAGGCGACGACGCCGGGTGGCGGCGCGGCTCAGGTCCGCCAGGGCATGTGCTGGAGGGTCCAGGTGTTGCCGTCCGGGTCGGCGAAGGCGGCGTAGAAGACACCGCCCAGATCCTCGACCGGCCCCACGTCGGCGCCGCGCTCGATGAACGTCGCCCGGGCCTGCTCGATGTCGCTCACCACCAGGTGCAGGCCGCGCAGCGTCCCGACGGGCATGTCGAGAGACGGTACGCCCTCGCTCAGGACGATCGAGCAGGCCGAGCCCGGCGGAGTGAACTGGACGATCCGCACCCCGTCCGCCGGTCGCACGTCCACGTCCGGGTGGAAACCGAGAGCCGCATAGAAGGCCTTGGCCCGGTCGATGTCCTCGACGGGCACCGGGACGAGTTCGAGCAGGAACATCCCGGGACGTACGGGCGGCATGTCGGGGTCGGCCGGGATGTCGGCGACATCGGCCGGAATCTCGGTCTGCGTGCGCCGCAGGTCGCCGGGCTGGGAGTCGGTCATTCGAGATCGCCTTTCGGGGTCGTTTCGCTGAGCACCTCGGCGAGCCGGTCGTAGGCCTCGCCCGCGCCGCGTTTCATGGGGGTACGGAGCACGCTGTCGCGGATCTCCCGCGAGGAGTAGCGCACGGTGGTGTTCATCGTGGTCCTGCCGTGCGACTCGTCGAAGACGGTGGTGACGAGCGCCTCGCCCGCTTCCCAGCCGGTGTGCAGTTCGGTCTGAACCAGCCGGTATGGCGGTTCGACCTCGTGGTACACGCCGCTGAGGCCCATCTCGGCGCCGTCCGGACCGCGAGACACGAAGCGCCACGTGCCGCCGGGACGCAGGTCGATCTCGCAGACGACGAGATGCCAGCCACGCGCCCCGTGCCACCGCCGGAGCAGTTCCGGCCGGGTGAACGCGTCGAACACGAGCGGACGGGACGCGTCGAACGTCCTGGTCAGAACCAGTTCGGTGTCGGACGGTGTCGTCACAGACAGGCCCTCGCCGGGCGCCGGCCGTGACATCACAGGGCCTCCCGTTCTCCGGTGCCGGACTTGTCGGCCTCGAGTTCGCCCAGCAGGTCGTCGAGTCGCTGATAACTCTCCTCCCAGTAGGAGCGGTAGTCCGCCAGCCAGTCCATCGCGGTCTTGAGCCGGGTGGCCTCCAGCCGGCACGGTCTCCGCTGCGCGTCGCGACCTCGGGAGATCAAGCCCGCGCGCTCCAGCACCCGCAGGTGCTTGGAAACGCCCGGCTGGCTCATCGCGAACGGGGCGGCCAACTCCATCACCGTGGCCTCGCCTTCCGCCAGCCGGGCCAGGATCGCCCGCCTGGTGGGATCGGCCAATGCGGCGAACGTCGCGTCGAGAATGTCGGAGGCCACGCTGATTACCTTCCAGTTCTATAACTAGATGGTTTTATACGTGTGCGCTTCAGTCCATGTCAAGGCCCGTGCCCCCCCCGCGCCTGCGTCGACCGGGGATGAAGGGAAGCAACCGGCGGGTCGGTCGGCCGGTTCCGGCGGGTGCGGACCGGGCGGGGGGCGGCCCACACACCGCCGGCCCCCGCCTATTCCTTGGGCGGTGCGTCGTCGGACCAGGCGGCGCTGATGACGACGGTGTAGCTCATGAGCTTGTCCCTGCCTCCCAGGCTCCAGGACTCCTCGGCGAGGGCGTGCCCGGTGCGCGGATCGATGATCAGCCGGATCTGGCCGAGCGCGCCCGAGTCGCCGCGCCGGGTGTAGGCAACGGCCACCCCTTTACGGCCGTGCTGGTCGGTGACAGTGCCCAGGCTGGTGATGCCCTTCAGGCCGGCGATCAGCTTGTAAGCCGCCGCACGCACCTCCGGAGTCACCGGCAGATCGAGCACGAGCGCGTTGGCGCTCCAGAACAGGTACGCGTTCTCGCTCTCGAGACTGCCCGTGCCGGCGTGCTTTCTGAGCAGATAGGCCTTCAGAGCCGACGGATCGGCCGGCAGCGCGGACAACTCCGCCGAGGTGATCGGCTGTCCGCCGAGGAGGTGAATATCCTTGCCGGACAGACCATCTGGCGTCCTGAGCCGGCGAGGCCCCCCCTTTGCGCTGATGATGACGGGTTTCATGCCCTTGGGTGCGGGCTCGGTCCACCGGGCGGGGGAGCCGTCCCGCTTCCACGCCTGCTCGTCCGCGGCGGTGGCCGGTGCGGCGCCCATGCTCTGGAAGAAGACCCAGCTCCTGTCCTTCGGGCCGGACGCCAGCCATTTCTCGTCGATCATCCTGATGACGACGTCGTACGGCCTGGCCTTGGGACCGACCTGCCGGGTCTCGCCGTTCTCGATCCTGGTGACCCAGTACCGCCCGCCTGCGGCCTCGTCGGCGGCGACCTGCTCGGCGGCGACCAGGAGCAGCCCCCGTGCCGTGACGGGCGTGTCCGCGGGTGTGTCCACGGGCGCGGGCCGCTGGGTGAGGGTGGGCTGAGGCGTGGGGGTGGCGGGGCTCTGGGCGACCATCACCGTGACCATCACCATGACCGCCGCCGCGGCCGCCACAGCGGGGACGAGCCCGGCGGCGAGAACCAGCCTGCGCCTGCTCGCCCGGCCGCCGGTCTCCTGCGGGAAGGCGGTGACGGCGGCCAGGTCGATCGGGCGCGGGCCTCGATCGAGCTGGGCGGGCCGGGCCTCTGACAGCACCCGCAGCACGTCGCGATGCCTGCTCATCGGCTGAACTCCTTGAGGTCGAATGTGGTCGGTGCGTCTTCCATGGCGGCTTCGAGCCGCTTCCTGGCGCGGTGCAGGCGGACGAAGAACGTCGCCACCGAGCAGCCGACGACGTGCGCCGCCTCCCGGTTGGACAGGCCCTGCCATGCCATGAGCGTCAGCAGTTCGCGGTCGCCGTCGCTCAACCGGGCCAGGGCGGCCAGGACGGCGGCCCGCTCGGTCACCCCGTCGGCCACGTCCGCGTCCGCCTCCTCCACCCAGGCACGCAACTCGGCGGCCAGCGAGGCCTGCCGTACCTCGTCCCGGTATCGCCCGTGCATCACGTTGCGGGCCGTCACCAACAGCCACGGCAACGGCGTCTCGGGGACCATGGACAGGCGCCGCCATGCGACGAGGAAGGTTTCGCCGACCACGTCGTCGGCGAGCTGCCGGCCCGCCCGGCTCACCGCGTACGCGTATACCTGCTCGTGGCAGGCCGCGTACATCTCGGTGAACCGGGCGCCCGCATCTGGTTCCTTCACTGGTCCTGCTCCTTCGTCGGGGAAGGTGTCACCGGGTAATGCGCAGGGAGCCTCCGTTCTTACCTCCGGCGCGGGATCCGGCGCCATACGGCAGGCGCCGCCGCCGGCGCGACGCCTGCCGGGCCGGGGCGTGACGACGAAGGGCGCCCAGGCCCGTCTCCGGACCTGGACGCCCCTCGCGTGTCACCGGCTTCACATGGCGCGGACCTGGGCGATCAGCGCCTGCGCGTCGCGGACGAGCGCGTCACGCACCGCCCTGTCGGTCACGTGGAACGGAATGCGGACGGAGTCGGCGAACCGCTCCAGCGCCTTCACGGCGTTCTTCGTCTTGCCCTTGCGCGCGTCCTTGTCGGCCTGGTCGAGCTGGGCGCGCAGGACGATCGAGCCCAGGATCGTCACCGACCCCGCCTCCCTGAAGTCGCCGAGGAGCGTGCGCACGTCCGCGAAGGAGGTCGTGACCTGGAAGGCGACGGTCTTCGTCGTCGTCCGGCCCGCCTTGTCCTTCGTCGTGACGGACAGGCTGTGCTCGCCGAGCGTCAGCCGCCACAGGGCGACCGGCCGTCCCGTGACGACCTGCCCGCCGTCGATCGTCGCGGTCACCGTGTCCACGCCCGACGTGGCGTCCGCCGCCGAGAAGACCGGCGTGACGGAGGCGGAGTCTCCGTACGCCTTGGCCTCCACGCCGCTGACGTCCAGGGTGGGCGCGGTCTTGTCGATCCGGACCGTGAGCGATCCGACCGGCGAGACGTTGCCGCCCGTGTCGGTCGCCCGGTACCGCACCTCGTGCACGCCCTCGGCGCTCAGCGTCACCGGGTTGCTGGCGTTCGACCAGGTGGCGCCGTTGTTGAGGGAGTACTGCCGGCTCGCCACCGCCACGTTGTCGGTCGCGGAGACGGTCAGCGTGACGTCGCCGGTGTACCAGCCGTTTGCGCCGTTCGGCTGGGCCGGGTTCGGTGTCGCCGTCACGGCCGGCGGCGTCGTGTCCGCGGTGCCGTCCCCCTGGAAGACGAACTCGTCGAGGTCCACGCCGCCTGTCGAGGTGACGTAGAGCCTGCCGCTGCCGGTCGGAGCGCCCGCGAGCGCGGTGTCAACCGTCTGCCAGCCGTCCCCGGCGGGCACCGTGACGGTGGCGAACGGCTCGGCGGACGGCGAGTTCCACCGCAGGGACAACGTGCCTGCGCCGGAGGCCCGGGTCGTCACGCCGGTGATGCCCGCGAAGTTCACCGGGTCGTAGGCGATCCAGTCACCGGGGTCGAACGAGGTGATCTTGGCCAGGGCGGACGCGGTCTCGTCCTCGACCTCGGTGACCCCGCTGCTCGCGTCCGCGTGCTCGGCCTGCAACTGCTTCGGGTTGAGGATGAGCGTCGCGTCGCCGAGCGCACCCGGGATGCCGGCGTGGCCGTTGTCCCGGTAGCTCACGACGACGACGCCGAAGATGTTCTCGGTCTCACCGTGCTGGGGGGCGTCGGCGGGCGTCGCCCACCCCCCGCTGCACCCGGTTCCGGTCGTCAGCGGGTGGGCGTGGACGTCGTGGCCGAGTCCGAAGGTCCACTGCACCCGGCTGCAGACCGGGGTGTCGCCGTCCTCCGCGTCGGAAACCGCGATCCGGAACGGCACCACGTCTCCCCAGTCGATGAAACCGCCGTTTCCTGGAGTCTGGATGGTCACCTCGGGGGCGGTGTTGCCCACGGTGATCTCCGTCGTGGTGAGCCCGAACTTGCCCTGGGCGTCGGTCACGCGCAGCCGGGCGACGTACTGGCCCAACTCGGCGTAGGTGTGGGAGGCCGTCACGCCCGTCGCGTCGAAGGTTCCGTTCCCGTCGAAGTCCCACTCGTACGTCAACGTCCCCGGCTCGGCGTCCGTCGACGACTCCGCGCTGAACGCGACGGTGAGCGGCGCGTCGCTGCTCGACCTGCGGTCAGCCGTGATCTTCGCCTGAGGGGTCTTGTTCCCCGGCGTGTAGTCGATGCGGTAGAGGCCCGCGTCGGGGTTGGCGCGGAAGAAGCCGTCGCCGTAGTCGAGGACGTACAACGAGCCGTCGGGGCCGAACTCGATGTCCATCGGGCTGTCGGTGATGGGCATCGCCATCGAGGTGAGCGCGCTGTTGGGCAGGAACTGCTCGATCGCGGTGACCGGCCCGTCCGCTCCCGAGACCGTGAACGCCGCCAGGTAGTCCTGGGAGAACTCGGCGAAGAACGCCTTCTTGTCCCAGTACTCGGGGAACTTCGTCGGCGACGGGTTGGACGCGTCGTAGTGGTAGACGGGGCCGCCCATCGGCCCCTGGCCGCCCTGCGGGTCGAAGTCGGTCAGCCCCGCCCAGGCCGCGGGCTGGTGGGTGTTGTTGTCGCCGTAGTAGAGGTCAGCCGGCGTCGCGGCGGGCAGTTTGTCCAGCCCGGTGTTCCACCGTGACGTGTTGACCGGACCGCCCGCGCAGTCGAACCACTCGCGCGGCGTCGCGGTCTGGAAGTTCCAGTTGTTGTAGTTGAAGTCGTCGCCCGTGCAGTACGGCCAGCCGCTGTTCATCGGCGTGCCGATGGGGGTGACGTTCCACTCCACGTATCCGAGCGGGCCGCGGTTGGGGTCGGGCGCACCGGCGTCGGGGCCGTAGTCCGCCCACGAGACCGTCCCGGTCGCCGGGTCGACGTCCATGCGGAACGGGTTCCGCACTCCCGTCACGAAGATCTCCGGACGGGTCCTGGCCGTTCCCGGGGCGAACAGGTTGCCCTCGGGAATCGTGTAGGAGCCGTCCTCCTCGACGTGGATCCGGAGGATCTTGCCCCTCAGGTCGTTGCTGTTGCCCGAGCCGCGGCGCGAGTCGAACCCGGGGTTCATCCCGGGGGCGTCGTTGTTGGGTGCGAAGCCGTTGGCGCCGGGCGTGCTGGCGGGGGTGTTGTCGCCGGTCGCGAGGTAGAGGTTGCCGTCGGCGTCCCAGTCCATGTCGCCGGCGACGTGGCAGCACTGGCCGCGCTGCGTCTCCACCTTGATGACGACCTGCTCGGTGGACAGGTCGAGCGCGTCGCCCGTCCACTTGAACCGGGACAGCTGGTTGTAGCCCTTCCACTGGTTCCAGTACGACTCGTCCGCGCCGGCGGGCACCGAGTTGGGCGCCGACCCCGTCGGCGTCGTCTCCGGGTACGGCGCCGACATCGTCTTCGGCGCGTAGTAGACGTAGACCCACTTGTTCTCGGCGAAGTCGGGGTCGATCGCGATCGTCTGGAGGCCGTCCTCCGAGTTGTTGTACACGGGGACGGTATTGATGATCTTGGTGATGCCGGTCGCCGGATCGGTCAGCCGGATGTCGCCGTTGCGCGCGGTGTGGAGAACCCGTTCGTCGGGAAGCACGGCGAGGTCGATCGGCTCCCCGACGTTCTTGGTCAACGTGATCTTCTCGTAGTCGGTCCACTCGGTGGCGGGGTCGTGTCCCGGATGGGCGAAGGCGGGGGTGGCTCCGGGCAGAGCGAGGGGGAGCGCCAAGGCCGTCAGAAGGACGGCGGCCGTCATGCGAGTACGCTGCACTTGCTGCACCTCTTGTTCCGCGAGGGGTGACAGGAGAGGCGGACCGCCACGCGTACCGGTGCAACGGTTCGAGAACGTGGCGGTCCGCCGGAATGTTCGGGGCTTACTCAGCCGCTCGGGTGCCGATCTTCAGGCGTTTCTCCGGTCAGTGCTTGGGGGCGCGCAGCGCGGCCATGTTGTCGTAGCTCACTTCGGAGAACTCGAGCGACTGGTTCGGGTTGGCCGTGCCTCCGGGCGCGTTGTCCTGCTCGTACATCGGGTTGTGGTAGCCCTTCGCGCCCATCTGCGAGAAGAACGTGGCGTAGTCGATGTCGCCGGTGCCGAACGGCACCATGTCGTACCCGTTGCCTGTCGCCGGGTTGGACCTGCCGTCCTTGGCGTGGAACAGGGGGAACCGCTTGGTCTGCTTCTGCACGACGCCGAGCGGGTTGAAGACGTTGGTCTGCGCCGAGCCGTCCGGCGCGGTGTAGTTGCGGTACTTGAACTGGGCCACATGCGCCCAGAAGATGTCCATCTCCAGCCAGACGTGCTCGGGGTTGGTGATCTGCAGGAAGTACTCGAGACGGCGGATGCCGGAGGAGCGGGTGGGCCGGCCCTGGGCGTCCAGAGGCCCGCTGTCGAGGAGGAAGCTGTAGGCGACGTCGTGGTTGTGCGTGTACAGCTTGAGCCCGGCCTCTGAAGCGATCTCGCCGAGGGAGTTCCACTTGTCGGCGGCCACGTCCCAGTCGGCCTTGTAGGCGCTGCCGGTCGGGTCGTTGCCGGTGCCCACGTGCCCGAAGCCCAGGATGTTGGCGATCTCCAGGTGCAGCTTGAACCGGTCGAGGTCGGCCGCGCTGAGAGGCCACGAACCGGGGATGAAGCCGTGGTTGCCCTCGGCCTCGAGACCGTTGTCGTCGAGCCACCCGCGAAGGAGCCGGGCGCCCTCGACGGTCTCCAGGTTGGCGCCGCCCTCGCTGTTCGCGTGCTGGCCGTACCCGGCGAACTCCACCTGACTGAAGCCGATCCGGGACAGCTCCTCGAAGACGGCGCGGAAGCCGGAGGGCAAGGTGGTCGACCGGGGGTCGCGGGAGATCGCGTCGCGGACGGTGTAGAGGATGATGCCGCGCTTGCTCGGCGGCACGAGCGTGCCGCCGCGGCCCTTGGCGGCGGCCTCCGCGGCGGACGAGAGCGGGCCCATGCCCGCGACGGTCGCCGCCGCGGTGAGTCCCGTGGTGGCTGCGAGGAACTGACGTCGGTTGAGGCCTAACCCGCGGCGCAGCGCTCCGGCGGACTGGATCTCTTCTTCGTGCGCAGTCATGTCTTTCCTGACTCCAAAAGGTCGGAATCGCGTGCTTGTTCCCCCGATGCCTGAGCCGCTATGACTCCCTTCCTGCGTCGGACCGGGCTCGCGGAGTGGTCGCCGCCCGGACGGTCACCACAGACGTCGTCGTCGGGCTCACGCAGCTCCCATCGGTCCTTTGCGGAGATCTTGACAAGGAAGTTACGTCGCTTTTTTCAGGATTGGAATAGCTTTCGTTCAGGTTGCTCTAACTTTGTCTTGATTGAGGACAAAGTGTCAGGCTGAGTACTGGAGCGGCCTGGAGACGGACTGAGTCCGTGAGGGCCGGCCGTGCATGATCTGTATGTCGAGGCCGCGGTCTCCACACCGGGTCAGGTGGCCGCGATTTGCCCTGCGGCCGGAGTCGCTCTCGGGGGCAAGCGGATGAACTGTGTCCCGCCGGGACGCCAGGGTGATCGAGCGAACTCGGTCTCCGAGGTCAGGGAGGTGCCTGTGATGATCTTTGTGCGCTGCGCGCTCGAGCGCTGTACTGGAGCGGCTCCCTGGGCCGACTCCTGTTTCTCGGGCACTGTCCGGTCCATCGGTGGGGACTCACCGAGTCAGTTTTGGGCCGGGTCGGATCCTGCGCGACGCGACGATCGAGGCGATCATTTGAGCGGCCTGAAGGGGGGGCTCGTGCTCCCAGATGCGGATAGCAAGCCAACCTTCCGCGGTCAACAGGCCGTCGGTCTCGGCGTCGCGCTCGCGGTTCCGCCTGACCTTTTCGGCCCAATATTCGGCGTTGGTGGCCGACTTGGTGTGGTGCTCCGGGCATCCGTGCCAGAAGCAGCCATCAAGGAACACGGCGATCTTCGCCTTGGGGAACACCATGTCGGCCGTCCGGCGCACGCTCGGCACAGGCCGTGCTGAGACGCGATATCGGAGTCCGAGTGCGTGAGCGGCCTTGCGCAGCGCCAACTCCGGCCGTGTGTCTCGACCTTTGTTGGACTGCATGCTCTTGCGCACGCCAGGGCTGGATGCCTGGGTGGGTCTCGGAACGTTCACAGTGCCTACGTTAGGGAAGCCTGGCAGTGTTCGCGCGAGAGCACCTTAGATCGTCAGGACGAGCGGAGATGCTCGGCGATGTGCTTGGCCAGTGCTTCCGCGAGGGGGATGGGTACGGCATTGCCGATCTGTCGAGCGATCTCCAACTTCGGACCGCACCACTTGAAGTCGTCCGGGAATCCCTGAATGCGTGCTGCCTCGTGGTGTGATAGCGCGCGAGGTTGGTCAGGGTGCAGGTAGCGGCCTTTTTCTGGTTTGAAGAACTCGGTTCGGATCGTCACGGATGGCTTTTCCCAGACGAGTCGCCCCATGACGTCCCCGGATCCTGTGGTGTGCTTCTTCCAGCAAGGCGCCTTGAGATCCTCAGGCAGATGGAAACGGTTACCGCCAGCAGGGATGGCTGCGAAGCGCTTCTCTGAGAGCTCGGTGTAGTTCCGCGTAATGTGCAGTTCCGCCGCGGTATAAGTCCCTGGCACTACCTTGTCGAAGGCCTTGAACTCCCTGCCTGTGGGTAGGTCGACGAGTTCCTGTGGGATCTTGGGATCGAGATCTCCGAGCACGTCCTTTATCGTCTTCCACCCTGTGGGTGCCACTTGCCTGGCAGGCATCTCGATCTGTGCAAGATCCTTACGGGTACCAATGACGATCGCTCGCCGGCGTAGCTGGGCGGCTCCGAAGTCGGTGGCCTTCAACACGTCGAAGTCGATCTGGTAGTCCTGCAGTCTGCCGGTCCTGACCTCGGCTTGCAGTTGTTGGAACTGGTGCGTCTTGAGGAACCTGTCCACGTTCTCCAACAGGAAGGCCTTGGGCTTGACCTTGACCAGAGTGTCGACGTAGCGCTCCCATAGCTCATTGCGCTCATCGTCTTCACGTTTCGCGCCCAGGTTGGAGAAGCCTTGGCAGGGCGGGCCACCAACGACGACATCAGCCGCCGGCAGGTCTCCCTTCACCCAGTCCGCGATGTCTCCTTGATGGACATGGTCCTCGCCGAAATTCGCCGCATAAGTGGCTGCGGCGAAGAGATTCTGCTCGACGGCGGCAATGGGGGTGTAGAGACCCGTTGCCCGGAACCCTGCCGAAAGTCCGCCGCACCCTGCGAAGAGGTCGATCACTCGGAACAGGTGCGTGTTCGACGGCACGGAAGGATCGGACATCGGCCTCTTGCACCGCCTTCCACGCTACTCCGAACCGGTGTTCGCATACTACGAGGTGTCGCCGACAAGATCGAACCAGATGTGCGAAAACGGGTTCCGATGCTATCCGGTGTGGCGGACTTGCGGGCCACGACGAACTTCACGTCCGGTCGGTCGGGCAAGCGGTGTCGGTCGAGCCGGCCTCGGGTCTGGCTCACTGAAATGCGCCGGGTCAGGTCGGGGCTCCTTCTAGTGACCCCGGTACGCCAGTCCTCAGACGCATGACCGTCTCGTTCGTCAGCGCAGAACACAGCTCTCGAACTTGCTGGTCGGAGAGGGCTCGCGCGTCCAGGAATGCCAAGTACCGTCTCAATCGGAACGTGACATCGCGAATCACTGCTCGCCGGGGAACCTGTGCGGGGACTTCGGTGACTGCTCGGGCGATCTCCCGTACGAGACGGGGGTCGCCGCCGATGCTGCGCCGTTCCAGAAGTTGGTTGAGATCACTCTCGCTAAGTGCGGCCAAGACATGTTCGTGTCCGGCGAACACTACAGCCTGCCACCATAGCCGGGCCCACGTGTGTCGGGTGAGGTCGGTTGCGATCCATCGTTCCCTGTTGTCCAGCCCGAAGCGCCACTTGGTCACGTGAGGCAGGGCCACGAGGGAGAGGAAGGACCAGAGATTCCGGTTACCGGCTTCCGCCCATGACAGATCCATGTGGAGACGGATCGCGCTGGCCGCATCTCGGTCGAAGGCGATTCGCGCCTCGGGGCCCGCAGGTTCCGGAAAGCCATACTTTTTGGCCAAAGTGGAGATCGTGTCGATCATTTCACGTACACGCTTTTCCGACACGCGGCCCCCAACGGGAGCCCAGGTTTGGTCCGGGTGGTTCTCCTGTGGGACTGGAGGTCGCCCGGAGGCGAACTCGGCGAACACTGCAGCACTCACGACTGCCGGAAGATGCGGCCATAGTTCACTCACAGGAACATCCGCCCCCTACCGAGGTTTCTGATAGCACCCGAGACCTGAGTCCTGAAATCCGCCAGGTCGCCCGGCGACGGTGGGGTGACGACGGACAATGGCGACGCTGCGAGCGTTCTTGCCAGGACGTCGCCGACGCTGTCCGGCGGCCATTCCTCGCGCTCGGACAGATCTGTACGGAGATGCAGGGCGAGTTCCAGTAGCAGCGCGGCGACTCCCGACTGCAGTTCGTCGAGCAGGGCCTGTTGTCGCTTGTCCTTGCCGCCTCGGGCGACAGCCGCGGTCAGTTCACGGTCGCGCTTATTGATGAGTACGCGGAACGTTCCGTAGAAGGGCGCGATCAGGTCTGTGCTCGTTTCCAGATGCCAACTGGCAGTGGGCGAGAGCCGCGTGTGCGTGAAGTCGATCTCATGGACCGGGAACATGGAGGACATGCTCTCCAGCACCACTCGCTGAACATGTTCTGCAAGAACCGAACCGGGGATTGCGGCCACGCCGACTCCTCGCCCCGTCGGGGGGTGAACCAGGCTGATGGTGCTACGAAGCGTCAGGATTCCGGACAGGCGTTCGCCGACGAGAACGGTGTCGAGGACTGCCGCGCCCAAAGGATCGAACCTCACCGGAGGCGCGGCTTCCGTCATACCAGTCGTCGAACTGGTCCAGGAGATGATCAGGGCGACGTCGCCGAGGTGGAGTCCCGTCTCTTGTACGAAGCGGTCGACGTCGATCTGGACTCGTCGTGCGGTTCTCAGGTCCGTCCCAGGATCCCAACCGTCGACCGCGTCCGGCAACGGACTCCACTCTGTCGCGTCCAGCAACATCCATGGTTCCCACGCGACCGTCCCCGGACTAGGCACTAGGTACGGTCGGACGTCAGCCGGCATCGGACGTCACCTGGCTCACGCGGAAACGAACTACGGCGTCCGGCACGTGTGTGGCGAAGACGTACCAGTCCGATTCCTCTCCTGGGGATATCCGGATGGTCTTATCTTGCACGACGACATCTCCAGAAAACGACTGCCATTGCATGATCCGGGGCACGGAGGCACCCAACGGGGGCTCACTCTCGCGGCCACCCCCTTCCAGGACGACTTCGACGTCCGCGGACAGGACTCGCGCGACGTCCGCCGCAGGGACCTTGACGACGGCGACCAAGTACGGTTGCTGTTGGTGGACCCGCAACATCGGTGTTCCGATCAACCGGGGCTTCCCCCCTCGTCGCAGCGTCGTACCGCCGTTCGAGCCGTTACCGCCGTTGCTGCCGAGCCCACCTCCGAAACCACCGGCATCGTGGCCTGTATCACCGGTCTTGTGCTCGCCGCTCAACCGAGCGGGGACGAGGCCGGCGAGCAGTGCCGATAATTGCCCCAGGCCTTGGCCACCTGGGCCGCCAGCCTGGGGTCCAATGCCGAGGCGCTCGTCCAACTGCTTCTGCACGAAGGTCCGTGCTCCCACGACGACCCCTCGCGCGGCTCCGCTGAGTCCCTTGGACACCCAGTCGTCGTGCGTCGGTGGCTCGGCGGACGCGAACAACGCATCGGCGTCCTCTGACGCCTTGAACACGCCACCGTAGGCCAGGCGTGGGTCCGGATGCAGCGGCCCGGGAAGGTAGTCCACCACGAGTTCAGCGACGCGCATACGGGCGACATGGTGCGAAGGTCCTTCGAACGGCCTCGCCGCCGCGATCACCAGACGCGTACTTTCACCGCCGGCGGCTCCCAGAGCCATCGCGAAGGAACCGGCATGCTTTGGAGGGACAGTCCGTGAGTAAGCGGCACCCTTACCCGCCCGAACCTCACGTAGAGCTTCGGCGAAGGGCGCCAACTCGTCGAAGCTGTCAGGTTCGGGAACGGGAACCCCCGCGCCATCGACACCCACAACGAAGTGCATCCGATGTCCGTGCTGATCCGGGACCATCTTCGACCACAGGTTCCACAGGATTGAAGACGAGATGAAGGTCGCGGCCTCCTGGGGCGTACGCTCACGTGCATTCGTCTCGGATCCGTTAGGCCCCAGATCGGCGGCGAGAACCACGATGTCCGTGCCGGTGCGGCCATCTGCGAAGCCCGGCAATTTCAATCTCTTCGAAACCGCGTCCGCCTGTTCGGCGAGCACTGGGTCGGGCACGTCGTCCTTTGCTACGAGGCCCCACCAGTGGCGACCGGTGAAAAGGCGATCGTCGAGATGCCAACTGTGTCCAAGCGCGGCACCCATCAATCGACGACCAGAGGCGCCCCCTGCGGCCGTGTGGGTATCCACGAGGATCGCGCCCACCTGACTGAGCCGATAGAAGATTCCCTTCCCGAATCCATAGGTGCCGCCGCCGAACTCGTGATCGCTCGGCTCACCAACATTACGGATGAACTGGACGAAATCCGGCGTCTCCCCATGGGATCGTTCACCTGCGCGAAGCGGACCGCCCAGCCCTCTGGTATTCCGGTCAGAGATCACCAGCACAACTGATTCGGGTCGTAGAGCCTTGTCGAGGTCGACGTTCGACCCGCTCTGTGGTCCGGGCAGCAGCAATTCGCGCCAGGCATGAACGTCGTCGCCGAGCACGCGAACATCGACACGGAACTCCACCACACCATCGGGCAGGTGTGCATCCCAACTGTTCTGCGCCGCCTCGCGTACCAGGACGGTCAACGGATCCAGCGCCGGCCGACCCAACTGCTTGACGATGCCCTCAGCCGCAGCCGATCCTTCCGGTGCGAACGGCTGTGACCACCAGCGAACACTCAACGAACGGCCTCCTCGGCGATTTCAGCCAGCGATGCCCCGGCGCTGAATGGAAGCAACGAAGCCAGGTCGACCTGATAACTGAGGTTTCCGATGCCCAGCGGGAGTGAACCCGCGACGAGGGACGACGGTACGACGCGGGGTGTGTTGAACCCGACCACAAGTCGGAGTACCTCATCGATCGAAAAAGTGTCGAGGTCAGGGCGATCAGGTTGGTTCGACCAACCTGCAGCCGATAATCGCGTGCGAAGGTCCGCGCGCGATGCGACCGCACCGCGGAGTTGATCTACAAGGTCGCTTACTGTTCGGCCGTCAGGGTCTTCCACCACGCTTAAGAGGACGAGGTCCAGTGGGCGTTCGTCGTGGGTGTTGAGTTGCTCCAACCCATGGATCACGATGCTGTCGCTCACAGCGCTGAGCCCCTTCACCTCAAGACACCGGGTGGTCGCCTCGAAGTCGTGCGGTTCGTTGAGCGGTCCCCGCCACGCATCCACAGGGAACGCGGGATCCGCTTCGACAAGAGATGAGAGGACCGTGAGCTCGGCGAACAGGCCCAACTTCGCTTGACGCGACAGACCGCGAAGCAGACTGCTTCGAAAGAGCCGCCTCCATCGCATGACCGCATCGATCGCCGCCGATGCCGGTCGCTGGGCATCGGACACGGCCTCCAGCACATCGGTCACGATCTCGTCGAACTCCGAAAAGAGGTCCGACTCTGCGCACGATACATCGACGTACGCGAGCGCCGGGCCTCCGAAGTGCAGCTTACGAATCGCCATCTCGAGCACCGCCGGTTTGGGGTCGACGGACACTGTCTCGTCGATGGCAGGAACAAGGAGATGGCGAGCGCCCTTGCCGTCGAGCGCCACGCGGCACGGCTCTGCACCGCACACGACGTCCAGCGGGAAGGAAGAGAGATCCCTTGCGCGCGGGGGCATCAGAACAGCCCATGCTCGCTCCAGCATGCTCGCTTCGATCTCCGTCACGACATCTCCTCGGTGTCGGTGTCGAGAGCCTCGTCGACGTTCTCGCTCTCGACATCCGTCAGGTCAACCGCGACATGGGTGGCCTGAACGCTCTTCGTCCGAACGTCTCCGGGGAAGGTGATTCCCAAGCCGACCACCGCCGCCACCGCCCCGAGCGCTACACGCAGCGGAGTCGCCGTATCGGTGTCCTGCTTCGGGTTGACGGGCTCACTCGTCGGCTCGATCAGGTAGAGGACGACCAGACCCCGGTCGTGATGGATCGGATCGCTGTTACGCAGTGCGACGAGATCGCTCTCGCTCAGTGCTCGTGCTTCCGCGGCCGTAAGACCAAGATCAAGCGCGCGATCCTGCTTGCTCATCAGCGTCTTGATGTCGGCGCGTTCGGCGTTGAGGTCGTGCGGGTTAAGCCGGGACCGAATCGAGTACCTGACGTCCAGGCCGCCCAGCTTGGCATCTCCGCCCTCACCGATGACGACGGCGACGGACCAGGTCGCCAGGCTCGGGGGATCGCTCGTGAGTTGCTGGTCGATGTACTTGACCATGAGCGTTGGATCCAGGTCGGGGGAGTCCTCGTGCACTTGGTATCGCGAGAGGAAGGTCTTCACGAGCGACACCGGAACGTCGCGAATCAGCCGGGCCCCACCCACGTCCTCGATCCGACCGTGCCGGACCGCCTCCTGGACCAGGTTCTCCGCGGCCTGGCGGTTGCCGTCCAGCCAGTCGGTATCTTCGTGCTTGAAGTACCGGGTTTGCAATCGACGTCCGGCGTAAGAGATGAAAGCCGGCTGGGCCGCGCCCATCTTGGCCGTGATCCGGAGCGCCGGGTGCGTTCGGATCCTCACCGCCACCTGGGTCGGCGTCAGGTTCTCCCGCTGATAACGGTCGATATCGTCCCGCATCTCGTGTTCGACGGTGGCGAGATGCCGGAACGCCGCAGAGAGGCTGGGCGTCATCCAGATCCTCGGAAGATCCTCGAATCCGGTCCGATACCCGAACCAGCGTCCCATCTGGAGCAGGGTGTCGTACGCCGTAGCACCCCTGACGAAGAAGCTGACGACAAGGCCTTCCAATGTCAGCCCTCGGGACAGGGTGTTACCGCCCACGGCGATGGCGACCACGGAGGGGTCGGAGTAGTTGAGTCGGTCCTGACTCCGGTAGTTGTCGAGAATGATGCGCGTGGCCGCGAGGACGTCGTCCAGGTGCGGCAGCACGTCGTCGAACGAGTTCTGCTTCCGGTCGAAGTCCTCGGCCGGAACCCGTGACGACTCCTTCTCCCATAGGTTTCGCCACTCATCGAGGGTCTCGGGACGACCGGAGGCGAGTCCCTCCCTGGCCTGTTGCCGTAGCGTCTCCAAGGGCGCCCGATAGCTCTCGTGAACGGCGATCTTGACGGATGTGTGGATGAGCATCGTGCTGTGGCCGCTGTCACCGCGCGCCCGGCGAGCGGCCGTGGCCAACCAGAACCAGCGGACTGCCGTCACCAATTCGTCGATCATGGTGGGAGTGAACCCATCCGCGGGTTCCTTGCTGCCAGGACGTAAGAGGGGGACGTCCTCCTCCGCAACGAGGCGGACCATGTCATAACCGTCCGGCGGACCCTGATCGTCGGCGGGCTCCCCTTCGACCGCATCACGACCGAAAATCTTTTCGGGGCCGAAGTATCCGTCGGGACGTGGCAAATTGAGAATGAACGACTTCGGATACAGATCGTCTTGCGTGGGATCCACGAAAACGTTGGCGAAAGGCGTTGCGGTGTAGCCGACGTACGTGCACCGCGGCATCAGGCTCAAGAGTCTTCGGATGAGCGGGTTGATTCGGCCCGTGGCCACCGAGGCCTGATCCGCCTCGTCATCGATGATCAGGACTGGTGCGGCCTCGAGCGCTTTCCGCCCGTTGGGCGTGTCCAGCCACTTGATGAGCTTGCTGAGTACAGCGGCGTTCTTCTTGACGACCGCCAGAACCGTCTTTTCTGGACTTAGTGCGGCCGAGGCGTCGTGTGACGGCTTCACGAAGTCGCGAGACTCCTCCGTCAGCGTCACCCAACGGTCGGGGTTGAGGTCCTTCAGATACTGGTCAAGGCGCACCTGCGTCTGACGGCGAAGTCCGTTGTGGATGCCGGAGAGCACGATGACAAGGCGGTACTGCACGTCCGCCAACTTCGCGATGACGGCGGTGAAGTTGGTGGTCTTTCCGCTCTGTACGTAGCCGACCACGAGTCCCTTCGCGTCCCACTTGGAACGTTCCGGCCGTGGAGTATGGGCGACAACGGTGCTGGAGGAATGATCCACGGAGGAAGTCCGGTCGTCCGGCCATCCTTCGGCCTTGAATCGGTCCTTCAGCGCCAGCCAATAACGGTCGGACTCCCCTGGTCCGCTGTACCAGTCGTCTGATCCGGCCGTGATGATTGGCGGACCACCGGCCTGTACCTTCGCCTTGTCGGCCTCGAACTGACGGCGAAACTCGTCGACGGTTTCTTTCGGTAGCGACGAAAAGCTGGCCACAGCCGCCTCGACGCCGTTTCGCCTGGCCCAGTCCGCGAAGACGGTGTAAAGGCCCAAGGTTCACCACCTTTTTTCCCCATCATAGGGGAGATATTCGGTCGAAAAGAAGCCATCACAAGCGAGCTTTCTGTGACGGGCGCACATCGAGTAGTTGATTTGTGGCGAACTATCCTGTGTCGAATTCAGTGGGGGTCGATGGTCATGCTGGCGGCTCCGGTCATGCTCTAACGCGGTGGATGGACAGGTGGGCGAGGACGGCGTGGTTGGCCTCCCAGCCGTCGGGGAACTTGACGGGCACGTTGAGCTGGACGCGTCCCGTGGACGGATGGTTGTCGAGCAGCTCGGCGATCCCCGCGCGGGCGACGACGATGCAGGCCTGGCGGTGGCGTGAGGTGAGCACGCACAGGCGGCCGGATTCGAGGTGGAACGCGGTGGCGTCGCGCCGTCCCGACAACGGGTGCAGGACGATGGTGACGTCGTATTCGCGGCCCTGAAGCCGGTTGGCGGTGTCGACGGTGACACCGGCCGGCACGCCGGCGGCGCGGATCGCGGCGACCTGGTCGTTGTGGGCGCAGCCGATGGCGATGCGGTCGGGACCCACGTCGTGTGAGCCGTTCTCGTCGCGGGCGACGGCTCCTCGCTGGAGGAGGCGGGTGGCCAGGCCGGCGCAGGCCTGTACGGCCTCGGCGTCGGTGCGGATCGTGTGGCGGCTCGGAAGCTCATGCAGTGCCCACCCGGTGGCGGCGGCCTCGTTGAGCGTGCGGTCCCACGGCACCGGGAAGCCGGCGGTGGTGAGCTGAAGCTCACGGTCGCCGGCGGCCGTACCGGACCGGAACGACGCGAAGGGATAGAACGCCTCGGACACGAGGGGAGCGGCGCTCGCCGGGAGCCGCCACGAGACGGGCAGCCGGTGTACGGGCAGGTCGTTGAGGCGTCCGATGACGGCGACGGCGCTCTGCATCGGGTCCCAGGCGAGGCCGGCCCAGCGTTCGGTGTCGACGACGGAGAACGGGTCGAGCTGGCCGGGATCGCCGACGAACAGGGCGCGGTCGAACAGGGCGGCGATGGCCAGCAGCTTGTCGGAGCGCATCTGGTAGGCCTCGTCGACGATCGCCCAGGTCCAGGTGCGGTCGGACACGTAGGCCCACTTGTCGGCCGTGGCGATCACCACCGTGCAGGCCTCGACCTGGTCGATCTTGTTGGAGGCGGTGACGCCCGGGTGGCGCGTCACCCTGGGCGGCACGGAGAATCCGTCGCTGTGCAGGCGGCCGATGGACAACGTGGGGACCTTGGTCGCCAGTTTGTCTGTGAGGTCGTCAACCTGCTCGTTGGTCTGCGCCACGATCATGAGCCGCTCACTGGCGTCGGCGAGGGTCGTGGCCGCGGTGACGACCAGGGTCGTCTTGCCGGCTCCCGGCGGGGAGTCCACGATCACTCCCCGGTGCGGGCCGCCGATGAAGTCGGCCAGGATGGCTTCGGTCGCCTCCGCGGCCGCCTGCCCGGGAGTCGTCGTGATCATGACCAGGCCTCCTGGGCGTCCTCGTCGGTGGGCATGTAGGGCTCGGGCGGGCCGCCGTGTGTCCACGGGGTGTCCTCGCCGGCGGGCAGGCGCGGACGTTGCCCGCCGCCGGGGTCGAGTTCGGCGTAGCAGACGACGTCGCCGACCACGGGCAGGCTGCCGGGGGCCGGGGTGGCGCCGCGGCCCATCTGGTCGTTGACCTGGATGACGACGAGGTCGCCGGTGATGTCGACGATCTCGGTCTTCTGCTTGCGGTTGCGGCTGGAGACGAGCCTCCTGCCCGGCGAGAGCCGTACGGGATCGCCCGTGCGGATCGTGACGAGGGGCCGGGGCGCCGGACGAGTTTTGCCGGCGGGGACGATCCGCCGGGTGGCGTCCACCGCGACGACCTCGCCGGAGAACGCCTTGCCGGCGACCCGGTGCTCGGTCATGACGAGGGGGTCGTCGAAGGCGCGTTGCGCCTCATAGGCCTGCAGGGCGGATTCCAGGTCGGCCAGGCGGATGGCCGCGCTGACGGCGCCGTCGACGCGGCCCCGTGGGAAGCCTCCGTCGGCGAGGCGGGCGGTCTCACGGGTGAACTGGTCACGGTCCCTCGCCCAGCGGGCCTCGACCGTCGCCGCTTCGGGAAGCCCGCGCAGTAATCGGACGCCCTGCCACATGAGCGTCCAGGTCGGCTCCAGCTGGCTCCGCAGCGCCTCGCGGATCTGGGCCGGCGACCCCGACGTCTCGTACGCCTGAATCGCGTGCACCAGCACCTGGCCGTCGAAGTCGGGATGCGTCTCGGGCCCGGCGGGCGGTGAGGTGAGCGGGTCCTCCGCGGCCAGGGCGGCCTCGGGCCCGTTCTTGCCGTCAGGTGGAGCGATCCACGCGAGCTGCGTGGCGAGGCTGGCGTCCTCCATCGAGCTCTGCCCGGTGGCCCAGTGGAGGGCGAGCGCGTCGGTCATGGAGACCAGCGACGACGATCCCGCGTATTCGGCTCGCTCGGCGAGGAAGGTCAGCCACTGGCCGAGGACCGGCACGGAAGGGTGAACCGGGTAGGGCCCGTCGGTACGGCGGAACCTGGTCGAGCGGCCGAGCAGTTTGGCGAAGGCGACGCCGCCGCGGTTGGGCACCAGGAGTTGCGGCGCGTCGGCGCACCGTTCGTACGGAGTCTTCGCCTCGACGGTCTCGGTGACCCCGGCGAAACCCTCGATGTAGGGCAGCAGCACTTCTGCGAGTTCGGCCATGAAGGCGAAGCGCAGGTCACGGTTGCGCGGTTGGGGGACCAACAGGAGTCGCGGGTTCGCCGGGTCGGTGCCGACGAGCGCCCCCAGCGGCGCCGCGGCCTCTCCGGCGAGCTTCAGGGGGATGAACACCATCGGTGCGGCGGACAGATGCACGTGCCGTACGGTCGCGACGGGCTGAGCGCACCCGGTCTGTACGGCCAGTGCCCGCGCGTAGGAGCTCATGATGCTCAAGCGACGGCCTCCGTGTAGATCCGCCGGACGTAGCGCAGCTGTTCGGCGATTTCGAGCTGTTCGGTGGACGGCAGCCGGCTCCCGTCGGCGAGGCCGAGGACGGCGGGGACGGACTCGATGCCACCCAGTTCGTCTCTGGCTGCACGCCCGAGCATGTCCGTCGACCCGTTGTCGCGCGCTTCCGCACGGCAGAAGAGGGACATTTCACAGCTCGCCAGGCATTCGGGTGCGAACCGCGCGTCGACGGTGGCGACCGCCTTGCTCACCTCGTCCGGCGACTGCGTCTCGAGGTCGAAGGTGATCCCGAGCGGCAGTTCGTCGAGGATGCGGTCGATGCGGGGCAGCCGGGACAGCTGCCGCTCGAGTGCGGCCAACTGCTGGCGGACGTCGAGCAGCGTCGCGGTGGGGTGGTTGGCGAAGTCCTTGGGGCAGACCAGCACGACGTTGTGGGAGACCCGCTCGGGGTCGAGCCCCTCGGCGGCGAACAGCGCACGCAGCGCGTGCACGTAGACCGCGGACTGGCGGGCCGCCGCCGCCACCTGTCCGGCGTCGGCCTGGTCGTCGATGACGGCGAAGGACTTGATCTCCACGATGTGGAAGCGGCCCTCGATCTGGAAGGCGATGACGGCCGGCTCGAGGTAGACCTCGTGGCCCGCGACGGTGAGCTTGAGCAGCGGGTGGTCGAAGAGGGTGCCGGCTCCGTCTCCGTCGGTGGCGGCTCGCTTGAGCAGCGCCCGCGTGCGGGTGTGCCGTACGTGGTGGTCGTCGTTTCCCCCGACGTCGGAGATGTCGGCGTAGGACGCCTCGGAGATCGACAGGTCGAGCGTGTCGCGCAGCAGACGCAGCAGGTGAGCGCAGCCGTTCGCCTTGACGAGGGCGTCGAAGGACTTGGCCCGGGTGATCGCGAACGGGGACTGCCCGAAAGGAGCAGGAAAGCCGACGTGGACGGCCGTCTTCTGCTTGTCGACCCCGGCGGCGTCCAGCAGGGCGCGCCGGTCGCAGCCGGGGTTGACGGCGAGCGCGGCGATGGTGCGGGCGTTGTGGTCGAGAGGCTCGGCGGGGCCGCGGAGCGTGTCGAGACGGGTCACGCGGTCCTCGCCGTCTTCAGCCCGGCGCCGAACAACTGGGTGACCTCGTTCAGTTGCCGCTCCGCGCGTTGGGCGGCCTCGCCGCGGTGACTGATGTCGCTCTCCTCGTGTACGGCGAGTTCGGCGCCGGCGGCGGCGATCACCTGGGTGGGATCGGCCTGGTCGAAGCCGTCGACGGCTCCCGGGATGTTCTGTGCCATCCGCGTCAGCAGGCGGTAGGCGGACGGCGAGGCGTCCTCGCCCGCGCCGGTGAGCCGCATGATGTGCTCGGCGATGCGGGTGGCCGAGGTCAGGAAGTCCGCGCGAGGGCTGAGCGGTCCGATGATGCGGTTCTGCATCGGCCAGGTGCTGACGGCCAGCAGCCCACGCGCCGGCGACAACAGCTCGGAGGTCAGCGCCGCACACAGGTAGTACGGCCGGGCGTACGGCGAGCCGCGGAAGGACTTCTCCTCGTCCCGGCGCAGGCTGGTCAGCTGGCTGGTGGTGATGTGGCCGGCGAAGAAGGCCTCGTTGACCGTCACGATCATCTTGGTGGCCGTCGGCACGCCGAGCAGGGTCAGCGCCTGATGGACCTGCTCGCGTACGGGGAGGAGGGGGGCCTTGGCCGGCTCGGGCTCGGGCTCGAGCGCGTCGTCCCAGGCCCGCTCGGCGGTGCGGAGCTCGGCACGCAACGTCCGGACGGTCGCGTGATCCCCGGCGGCTTTGGTGGCCCGTATCTCCGAACGAAGCTCGGCGATCCGTTTTTCCAGAGCGTCTAGTTCCACGGTCCCGCAGCGTATCAGAGGTCCCACGGGAAACCTATGAATTCCACTTGCTTCCATGGATTTCCAGTATTACCGTTTCATGGCACAACGCTGGTGATGGGAGTGAGCGATGCGACCTCTGCGACAGGGACGTGCGATCCATCTGCTGGACATCGAGAACCTGGCGGGTTGTCCCCAGCCCAGTACGGAAGAGGTCGAGCACGTCATGGACGCCTATCGCCGGCTGGTGCTGATCGGCCCGATGGACCAGTTCATGGTCGCGGTCAACCACAACGCGCTCGTCGGAGTCGGCCTGGCCTTCCGCGGCGTGCAGTTGCTCACGCGTTCCGGCCCCGACGGCGCGGACAGCGCGTTATCGGAGACCGCGCTCGCCGATCGGGTGGATCTGCGGTTCGAGCGCGTCGTCATCGGGTCGGGTGACGGCTACTTCGCCGACCTGGCGCGGTGGCTCGCCGATCACGGCGTCCAGGTCTTCGTCGTCGCCCGCCCCAGGAGCCTCAGCTGGCGCCTGTACGCGGCGGCCCGCGAGTTCGCCTACCTCGACCCCGCTACGCACGAGGCAGCCTGAGCGTGGATGCGGGATGAGATCGGCGACTCGAGTCTGCGTACGGCCGTGCCGAATCCGAACCCGCGACCGTGGCAAGGGTGGCGTAATGCGGACCACATTGTTGCTGGGCCGGTTCGGCGCGATCAGTCCTTCTGCAGCAAGGTGATTGTCGACTTGTCCTGCCGATCGACGAACATGACGACGAGGTTCAGCCGTTCGTGTGCGAGTGGAGGGAGTCGCTCTGCCAGGCGGCGGAACTGCGGATTGTCCGGCAGGGCGAGTCCGTACTTGGCGGTGGGGTCCCGCAGTCGTTGGACCAGTTCGCCGAGGGCTCCGATGAAGTAGTTGGCCTGCTGCGCGGGATTGCCGGCTTCACCTTTCGCTTCCAAGTAAAGGTGCTCACGACCACGATGCGCTTCGATGTCGACCCCATGATTGCGCCCCCACGCCACGGTGACGCTCCAGCCGGCGCCTTCTAGATAGGCCTTCACCGCCGCCTTGACGGAGTCTTCGCTCAGCAGATCGCCGGAACGACGGACGGCCTCGTGACCTGCTGGACGGAGAGGAGTCGGTGGGGCGACTTCGGTTGTGGGAACAGTCGAGACGAGTGAATTAACGATCTTGCCGTCCGGGCCTACTCTGCGCGCGAGCATGCCACGGGCCTCAAGTCGCCGACAGACCTGATTGATCGTTTGCCTTTGTGGCGCACCCAACCGAAACGCAAGGGTGTCATCGTCCAGAGGTCGGCTGGATATGCGCAAGGCTTCTACAATGCGCTCCGCCCAAGAGGCCATCACGGAAACTCACGCTAACTGCGGTCGATGCGATCGGCCAGAGGCGATCATGACTGAGGGCGTGTTTCCGGACGTTTTGAATTCAGGTCCAGTGGCCAGTCAGCGGTTGGCCGGATCGTGCACACTATCGCTGAACCAGATAAGGCTTTCGACCACGGTGTTGTAGACATCGGGTTCCGTCAGCTCTGCGATCTTGAATGTCGGATAGAGTTCCAGCCTGGTCGCAGGAATGTCGATGCCGGGTGCCTCGTTGAGGCGCTGACGCAGCTCTTCTCTGAACTCGGGGTTGTCGAAAGGGCGTCTGTTTTTGAGCGTGCCGAAGGGCACCTCCACGGTCGTGGTGTACAGGCGGACCATGTTCAGTGACTGCTTGCCGCGTCGAATCGTCAGCGCACAAGATGGGCTGGCGGCTTGACTGAACTGGGTGTCACCTCCGCGCTCCCTCCACCAGTCGAGCAGGGTGCGTACCGCCGTGGCCGTCTGCCGGCCGTTCGCGTCCGCGACCTGTGCGAAAAATCGCGCTTCGTGCTCAGCTGCATCCCCCGGCGTTTCTTCGATCAACTCTGGATCGATCTGTTCTGTTTCTGGACTCGGAGGAAGCGCCTGGACCGGACCGTCCAACGCGACCAGAATTGCCCTGGCCACTTGTTCCAGCCGTTCGATGACCGAGTAAGTCGTGTCGGCGTCGATGGGAATCTTCTGGCCAGAACGATCCGGATCGCGGTCGGCCTCGTGGGAGATTTTGTTCCTGCGGTTCACGATTGTTGAGATCTCATCGATCACATGTTCATGCCTGATCTTCTCCCCGTCGGGGTCATCAGAGGAAAGGACCTTGGCTACTTCCGGCCATAGCTGGACATCGCTCACCATGGCGAAGCCTTCTCGGATCTTGTTCGGATTCTGGTATGACCTCCATCCGAGTGCCTCTTTCAGATGGCTGCGGAAGGCCACCTCCAGTGACGTAGTGCCGAGATGGACCGCCTCGAAAAGTTTCATCGAAACCTGGATGTCCAGGAATTTCCGAGGCTTGGCGGTCTCCGACTGCTGCGCGATGACCGGTGCCCGATGATAGATCTCCTCATGGACCCAGTGATCGATCGCCGCCACTGCCTGCACCCATGCCGCCCGATAGAGGTCGTCCACATCGAAGGAACCGACCCCGAGGCCGGAGAGTAACTTGCCGCCCTCGACCAGGCGCTTGGCATAGTCGAGATTCCGCTGAAGATCGGCGAATGCGGGCGTGGGAGGTGAGTGCAGCACGATGATCCTCATGCTTGAGTGGCGTGTCGACTATCCGGATTATGCGGGGGGCGGCAAGCCCGTACCTCGACGTTGGCCTAACCGCAATATTCCGAGGTCCCCTCAACAGTTCTCGGAGATGCTGGAGGGCAACTTGCCCCAGGAGGGACTCCAGCGCCAATGGTTGGGCGGGCATCGCTATTGCGCTGTGGAGCGTCAGGTAATCACGCTGATTCCCATGGTGCAGATGTACCTCCGCCCGACCGCCGCCGTACGGCTCGCGGTAGAGCCCCAGTTAGCCAGTTGGGATCGTATCGGGCATCCTAGCCAGCTCCGATTGGCTCGTTTTCTGACGCATGTCGACGCCATCGCCAGGCCCATGATGACCACCACCAACAGCCGACTCGCGGTGGAACTGGTCGTAGGTTCGGCCGACGGCGCGTCGCTCACGACGGGCGGTCGTGACTTGGACAACTATTTGTTCCCGATTGCGCAGCATCTGGGTGCGACGCGGCTGGCGGCCGTGTTCGGGCGAAAAGTGTACGGGCCGTCCTCGTTCGCAGTCGGTCCCGCGCTGCCCAGCAGTATCGTGCGTCCCCCTCGATTCGCGACCCGGATGGTCGGCTCCTACTCCCGGAAGGAGTGGAAGCAGAATCTTCGAGACCGGCTGTTGCAGGCGGGAGTGGGCCGAGCCGCTCCCGGTCCGTTGGCGATGGATATCGCCGTCATCACCGGTCCGGGCCGAAACTGGGCAAATGTCTGGAAGCCGCTCATTGACTCTCTTGGTCCAATCGTGGGAGAAGACCCGTGGAAGCCTTTCCATCCCAATGATGACCGTATTGTCAGCCTCGGATTACACCATGAGGTGGACGGCGGCGTCAGGCACGATGTGATCATCGAAATCCGGTGGGCCAACCTCTGAGGACGGTCGCCGCCCAAGCGTTGAGCCCGTGGCGGCTCGCTGTGAGCTGACGGACATGCCTGAGCGGACGAGCCGGGCGGGGCCCGTCCGCTCAGATGTGGTCGCCTATCCGGAGATCATGCTGCCCAGCGCGCTGCGCGCCTCGTCCATCCTGTCGACGGACACCGCCATGACGGCTCGGCCCTGGCAGATCGACATCGGCACCAGCCACTCCACGTTGACGTTGGCGTTGGCCAGCTTGCGGGCGAACCTGCCCCCCTCGCCGGGCTCGTCGACGCAGGTGATCTGAAGCGCGGGGTGAGCCGAGTAGTCGATGCCCGCGCCCTCCAGCGAGGCGGTGACGGCCGACTCGTCGGATGCGGTGAAGCAGACGACCCCGTGGTCGCCCGCGGTGACTCCGGCCAGTTCGATGTTGACGCCGTCGCGGCCGAGCACCTCACAGACGTGGGCCAGCTCACCGGGCTGGTTCTTGAGTTCGACGGTATAGATGTTCATGGCGACTCCCCCTCGGTCGTGGCCAAATCACATCTCCATTGCGACGTTACTCCCGCCCCGCCGGCCGCCGGGCCGAGGTCTCCCCGCAGACGCCGAACGCCGGCCCGCGATCGTACGGCGGGCCGGCGTCAAGCCCTCGTTCAGCCGTGGACGGCCGGGGGCAACAGGGCGGCGGCGGCGACGGCGAGGGGGTCCAGGCCGCTGCCGGGGGCGCCCGCGTCGGCGATCAGTTTGGCCCGCATCCGGGGATCCCAGAAGGACTGGATGTGCTGGGCGATCTCCTGCGCCGCGGCGGCCGGATCCCGCTGCTGGAACTGCGCCGAGATCTCGTTGGCCAGGCGGATGTGCGGGGGCGTGTGCGTCGTCGTCACGGTGTCACTCCGCCATCGCCGGAGCGGCCGTGGCCGGGGTGGGATTGCGCAACGCGACCTCGACCGCGGTGACCTTGTACTCGGGGCAGTTGGTCGCCCAGTCCGAGTGTTCGGTCGTCACCACGTTGGCCCCCGTCACCGGGTGGTGGAAGGTCGTGTAGACGACGCCGACCGGCATCCGGTCGTCGATCTTCACCCGAAGACTGGTCTCTCCGACCCGGCTGGTCAGCGAGACCGTGTCGCCGTCGCGGACGCCGCGCACCTCGGCGTCGTGCGGGTGCATCTCCAGGAGGTCCTCCGGATGCCAGGCCGAGTTGCCGGTGCGCCGGGTCTGCGCGCCCACGTTGTACTGCGACAGGATGCGGCCGGTCGTGAGGATCAGCGGGAACTTCCTGGTGCTGCGCTCCTTCGTCGGCACGTAGACCGTGTCGACGAACCGGCCCCTGCCCCGGACGAACCCGTCGATGTGCATGATCGGCGTGCCCTCGGGCGCGTTGTCGTTGCAGGGCCACTGCACGCTGCCGACCTGGTCGAGCTTGGCGAACGAGACGCCCGCGAAGGTGGGCGTGGTGATCGCGATCTCGTCCATGATCTGGGCGGCGTCGTCGTACTTCATCGGGTAGCCCATCGCCTGCGCGATCTCGCACACGATCTGCCACTCGTGCTTGCCGGTCTTCGGCGCCATCACCGGGCGCACCCGGTTGATGCGGCGCTCGGCGTTGGTGAACGTGCCGTCCTTCTCCAGGAACGACGTGCCGGGCAGGAAGACGTGGGCGTACTTGGAGGTCTCGTTGAGGAAGAGGTCCTGCACCACGACGAGATCCATGGCGGAAAGGGCCGCGGTGACGTGCTTGGTGTTCGGGTCCGACTGGACGATGTCCTCCCCCTGCACGAACAGCGCACGGAAGGAGCCGTCGATGGCCGCGTCGAACATGTTGGGGATGCGCAGCCCCGGCTCCGACTGGAGTGTGCGGCCCCACAGCGTCTCGAAGACATTGCGCACCGCGTCGTCCGACACGTGGCGGTAGCCCGGCAGTTCGTGCGGGAAGGAGCCCATGTCGCACGAGCCCTGCACGTTGTTCTGGCCGCGCAGCGGGTTCACCCCGACGCCCTCGCGGCCGATGTTGCCGGTGGCCATGGCGAGGTTCGCCATGCCCATCACCATGGTCGAGCCCTGGCTGTGCTCGGTGACGCCCAGGCCGTACATGATGGTCGCGTTGGGCGCGCTCGCGTAGAGGCGGGTCGCGGCGCGCACGTCGGCGGCCGGGACGCCGGTGATCTCCTCGACGGCCTCGGGGCTGTGCTCGGGGCCGGAGATGAACCTCTCCCACTCGTCGAAGTCCTCGCAGCGCTCCGCGACGAACTCGCGGTCGACGAGCCCCTCGGTCACCACGACGTGCGCCATGGCGTTGATCAGCGCCACGTTGGTGCCGGGCATCAGGCGCAGGTGGTGCTGGGCCTCGATGTGCGGAGACCTGACCAGGTCGATCCTGCGCGGGTCGGCGACGATGAGCTTGGCGCCCTGACGCAGCCTGCGCTTGATGCGGGAGGCGAAGACCGGGTGGGCGTCGGTCGGGTTGGCGCCGATGACGAGGATGACGTCGGCCTTCTCGACGGACTTGAAGTCCTGGGTGCCGGCGGACGTGCCGTACGTCTGCTTGAGGCCGTATCCGGTCGGCGAGTGGCAGACCCGGGCGCAGGTGTCCACGTTGTTGTTGCCGAAGGCCGCGCGCACCATCTTCTGCACGGCGTAGACCTCCTCGTTGGTGCAGCGGGAGGAGGTGATGCCGCCGATCGCGCCGGCGCCGTGTCCGGCCTGGATCTCCAGCATGCGCTTGCCGACGTACTCGACGGCCTCCCCCCACTCCACCTCACGCCACGGGTCGGTGATCCGCTCGCGCACCATGGGCTTGAGCTGCCGGTCGGGGTGGGAGGCGTAGCCGAAGGCGAAGCGGCCCTTGACGCAGGAGTGTCCCTCGTTGGCCTTGCCGTCCTTGTACGGCACCATGCGGACGACCTCGTCGCCGCGAAGCTCGGCCTTGAACGAGCAGCCCACGCCGCAGTAGGCGCAGGTGGTGAGCACGCTGCGGGTCGGCATGCCCAGCTCGACCACGGTTCGCTCCTGCAGCGTCGCCGTCGGGCAGGCCTGCACGCAGGCGCCGCAGGACACGCAGTCGGACTCCATGAAGCTGCCGCCGGCGCCTGCGGCGATCTTGGTGGCGAAGCCGCGGCCCTCGAGCGTCAGGGCGAACGTGCCCTGCACCTCGTCGCAGGCGCGTACGCATCGTGAACAGGCGATGCACTTGCTGGCGTCGTAGTCGAAGTAGGGGTTGGAGCTGTCGGTCGGCAGGTCGAGGTGGTTCTCGCCGTCGAAGCCGTAACGGACCTCGCGCAGGCCGACGACCCCGGCCATGTCCTGCAGCTCGCAGTCGCCGTTCGTCGGGCAGGTCAGGCAGTCCAGGGGATGGTCGGAGATGTACAGCTCCATCACCCCGCGGCGCAGCTCGGCCAGCTTGGGCGTCTGGGTGCGCACCTTCATGCCGGGCGTGCAGGGAGTGGTGCACGACGCGGGGGAGCCCTTGCGGCCGTCGATGTCCACCAGGCAGAGCCGGCAGGAGCCGAAGGGTTCGAGGCTGTCGGTCGCGCAGAGCTTGGGGATGTCGATGCCGGCCTCGGCGGCCGCGCGCATCACCGAGGTGCCCTCGGGGACCAGCACGGTCTTGCCGTCGATCTCCACGGACACGGTCGCCTCGCCCGGTCGGGCCGGCGTTCCGTAGTCCTGTTCCTTGATCAGGCTCATCGGCCCTCCTCCGTCGTCGTCGTTGCGAAGTCATCCGGGAAGTGCGCGAGGGCGCTCTTCACCGGCATCGGGGTCAGGCCGCCCATGGCGCACAACGAGCCTTCGGTCATCAGGTCGCACAGGTCTCCGAGCACCTTCAGGTTCTTCTCCCGGTCCACGCCCGCGACGATCCGGTCGATGACCTCCACGCCACGTACGGCGCCGACCCGGCAGGGGGTGCACTTGCCGCACGACTCGGCGGCGCAGAACTCCATGGCGAACCGCGCCTGGCCCGCCATGTCGACGGTGTCGTCGAAGACCACCACGCCGCCGTGGCCGACCATCGCGTCCGCCGCGGCGAAGGCCTCGTAGTCCATGGGCAGGTCGAACCGCGACGTGGGCAGGTAGGCGCCGAGTGGTCCGCCCACCTGGACGGCGCGCACCGGCCGTCCCGACCGGGTGCCGCCGCCGTACCGCCCGACCAGGTCGCCGAGGGTGATGCCGAAGGCGGTCTCCACGATGCCGCCCCTGGCGATGTTGCCGCCGAGCTGGAAGACCTGGGTGCCCCGGGAGCGGCCCACCCCGAGGTCGGCGTACGCGGCGGGGCCGTCGGCAAGGATCATCGGGACCGAGCCGAGCGTCAGCACGTTGTTGACCACGGTCGGCTTGCCGAACAGGCCCTCGAGCGCGGGGATCGGCGGCTTGGCGCGGACCATGCCGCGCTTGCCCTCCAGGCTCTCGAGCATGGAGGTCTCCTCGCCGCAGATGTACGCCCCCCCGCCGACGCGCACGAACAGGTCGAAGGAGAGCTCGGAGTCGAGCACCCGTTTGCCGAGCCAGCCCTGGTCGTAGGCGGTGCCGATCGCGGCCCTGAGGGTGTCGATCGCGTCCGGATACTCCGAGCGGACGTAGATGTAGCCTTCGCTAGCCCCGACCGCCCAGGCGGCGATCGTCATGCCCTCGATGAGGGTGAACGGGTCGCCCTCCATCAGCATGCGGTCGGCGAACGTGCCGCTGTCGCCCTCGTCGGCGTTGCAGCACACGAACTTCAGCTCGGATCCCGCCTCGAGGACGGTCTTCCACTTGATGCCCGCGGGGAAGCCGGCGCCGCCGCGGCCGCGCAGACCGGACTCGGTGACCTCGGCGACGACCTGTGCGGGGCTGAGGGACAGGGCGCGGCGCAGCCCGGACAACCCGCCGTGCGCGACGTAGTCCTCGGCCGAGACAGGGTCGACGACGCCGACCCGGGCGAACGTGACGCGTGTCTGATCGCGCAGCCAGTCGATGTCCTCGGTCGGGCCCAGGCAGAGGGGGTGGCCGGTGGCGCCGTCGAGAATGCCGGCCGCGACCAGGCCCTCGACGTCCTCCGGCGCGACCGGGCCGTACGCGATCCGGCCGGCGGGAGTCTCGACCTCGACGAGCGGCTCGAGCCACAACATGCCGCGAGAGCCGTTCCTGACGACGCGCACCGGCCGTCCGGCCTGGGCCGCGACGGCGTCGGCGACCTCGTCGGCGCCCACGGAGCGGGCCGCTGAGTCGCGGGGCACGTAGACGGTGGCGACCTGTCCGGAGGCGGTCATGCGCCCACCTCCAGCATGCCGTCCAGCTGCTCGGGACTGACCCGGCCGTACAACCGGCCGTCGACCTGGACCGACGGGCCGGTCGCGCAGTTGCCGAGGCAGAAGACCTGCTCGAGGGTCACCGCGCCGTCGGCGGTCGTCTCGCCGAAACCGACGCCGAGCCGCGCCCTGGCGTTGTCCGCCAATTGCGCGGCGCCCACGGCCTGACACGCCTCGGCCCGGCAGATCCGTATGGTCTTGCGACCAGGCGGAGTCTGCCGGAAGTCGTGATAAAAGGTGATGACGCCGTACACATCGGCCCGCGACAGGTTCAACTCGTCGGCCAGGATCGGGATCGCCGCCGGATCGACGTGTCCCATTTCTTCCATGACGGCGTGGAGAATCGGAAGCAGGGCGCCCCGGTCGTCGCGATGTTCCGCGACGATGGAGCGCACCCGATCTTCCAGAGATTGCGGGGGCGACGACGTCATGGACAGCCCTTCCCAAATCGCAGGACCCTTATAAGGGCACGGTCCTGCTGTTTCCCCCTCAGGTCCAATCGAAATCCGCTATCGCCTGATAGACGCCGCCTATCAGATGTGGTCAGCCGGGTTCGCTGCTGCGAATTTTTTTCGGGTTATCGGGGCGCCGGGCTGTAATCCCCCGCTCATCAGGGGGATTTCCTACGCGAGTCGAGTGACCGCCTCCTGCAGTTCGGTGACCCAGGACGCGGGGTCACCATCGCCATAGTGGAGATACACCTCGCGAGCGATTCCCGAGCTTTGATAGCCGTTGTCTTCGATCCACCGGGCGAGTTGTTCGTACGTGCCGCTCACGTCGTCCATAGGCCCGTGATGGATGGTCGTGGCCGCCTGCTCGACGGACGGCAGGTCGACGACGTCGAAGTCGTAGGTCCTCCCCGGCTCGAGGTTCGCCGGGGCGCCTGCGTGCGCCCGCACGCCATCGGGGACCGGCTCGTACCAGGCGACCGCCGGGCCCGTGATGGTGAGTCCGGCGTCGTCCAGCCGTTCGACCAGGTCCGCGTACAGGTGCTGGATCACCGGGCCGATCTTGTCGGACTCGTAGCTCTCCGCCGTGGCGCTCAGCTCGGCGAGGCGAACCCCGGAAACACTCTTGATCACGACATCCGCGGGCATGGCGCCCTCCGTTTCGATCATTCGGAGCCTCGCCTCGACCCTCGCCAGCCGTGCGATGTCGTCGGCCACCTGAGCCTCCAGCTCCGCGTGGCGCAGCCGCAACATGCCGCGCAGCTCGGCGGGACCGACCTTCTCCTCGAGGATCGGGCCCACCTCATGGAGGCTGAGGCCGAGGTCCTTGAGCGCGAGCAACCGGTTGAGGCGGGACAGCTGCCCCGCCTCGTAGTAGCGGTAGCCGCTGGCCTGGTCGACCCGTGCGGGCCGGAGCAGTCCGAGTGCGTCGTAGTGCCGCAGCATGCGCACGGACACGCGGCCGAGCCGGGCGAAGTCTCCGATACTGAACATGGTGCCTCCGGTCTACGGCCTCACACCGTGTCAGGGTCAACCGAGCGGTCCGCCGGGCGCCACACCCCCTCGGGACAGACCCACGGCGCGCCGCCGTCCGCGGCCGACCGCAGATCGACGGCCTCCAGGAACAGCCGCGCCCGCTCCGCGGCGGGCAGCCCGACATGGTCACGTGGTCCGGCGGCGCGAGGGTCCTCGCGTTCGAGAGTTCGCAGTATTCCGTCGCCGAACCCACGCGGCTCATGGAACCCCGCCTGCCGTTCCTCGAAGACCTCGGGGGTCTCGCCGCGCAGGGCGTCGTCTCTCGCGACGACGGGAAGTCCCGCGAGAGACGCCTCCCACGCCGCGATCCCCTGGGTCTCCGTCAGTGAGGCGGTCGCGAAAACGTCCACCCTGCGGTAGAGGTCCAGCAGGGCCCCGCGGTGCACACCCCCTGTGACGACCAGGTTGGGGCCGAAGCGTGCCCGCGCCGCGTCCAGCCGTAGTCCCGTGGCGCGATCCTTGCAGGGGCCGACGAGGATCAGCGTCGCGTCGCCGCGCCGGGTCAGCACGTGACCGAACGCGTCCATCAGGAAGTCGATCCCCTTCTCCCTGCTCATGCGTCCGACGTAGACGATGCGCGAGCCGCGCGGGCGGCCCTCGACGGACTCGCGGACGTCGTCCGGCAGCGTCTCCCCGCCGATCTCGGACGCCTCGACGCCCGTCGGCAGGACGAACACCGGGGCCTCGATGTTCAACAGGTCGGTGTACTGGGCCGTCTTCTCCGACGGGACGATCAGGAGGTCGGCGGTCCCGGCCCCCCGGGTGAGGATCTTCCTGAACGCGTGCGGCTCCCGTCTTGCGACCGCGGAGAGGATCTCCCGCCGCGAGGGGCGGCCGTGGCCGTCGTCCACGCTGAGAGCTGCGGGGAGCGCGAACAGCCACCCCAGGGGGTACTTCTCGACGTAGGCCTCGAAGTCGGTGTGCCAGGAAAGGGCGACAGGGGTCCGGGTCCGGTCGGCGGCGCGCAGCGCCGCGACTCCCAGGGGGCCGATGGTCTGAACCGAGATCACATCAGGCTCGAACTCCCGGATCCGCCGGGCGATCCACGCCGCCGACGCCAGGGACAGCGGGTAGCCGTCCACCGGCGTCCTGATCGAGCGCACATCCCATCGGACGGCACCGAGCGCGTCCGTTCCACCCCCGCGGCGCCGGCCCGGGGCGATGACCGCGACGGCGCACTTCTGCTCGACGAGACCGCGGATCATCGAGCCGGTCGAGGAGGCTATCCCGTCGACGCGGGGGGCGGCGGAGTCCGTCACCACGAGCACGCGGCGCCTGGACGGGTCATCGACGTCGGTCATGGCGACTGCATCCCTCGATCCGGGGGCGGATGTCGTCAGATCAAACGATCAACTCCCTCGGATCGTAACCGTTCGCCCGCCGTCGCGAAGGGGTCGCGGACAGACGAGGGACGAGTCAGACGAGTCAGACGAGTCCGACGAACATCGTGGTGTGCAGGATCTCCACATGCCGCCTGGCGACGTCGACGGCGGCGCGGGGATCCCTCGCGGACAGGGACTCGACGAGCTCCCGGTGTTCGCCGTTGGACTCGCGCAGGTACTCGACGGGGTAGGGCAGGTAGAACTGGTACAGGTCCTGCAGGACCTTCTGATACTCCGGTACGGCTCCCGCCAGCCCGGTGGCCTCGGCGACCAGGACATGGAACCGCTCGTCGAGCGCGTGGAAGTCCGCCCAGTCCTTGACCGCGTCCATCTGGCCGACCACGTCCGTCAGCGCGGCGATGTGGCCGGCGTCGGCACGCAGGGTGGCGAGGTGCGCGACTCCGCACTCCAGGAGCACGCGATGGTCGATCAGACGGTGGACCTCCGCGGCCGACTCCTGGTAGGCGGCGATCTCCGACACGACGCCCGTCGCGGGCGCCGACTCCACCAGGGTGCCCCCGGTCCTGCCGCGCACCCGGCGCAGGACCCCGTCGGCGCACAACGAGACCAGGGCGCGGCGGACCGTGATCTCGCCGACGTCCAGGGCGGCGGCGATGTCGGCGGCCGGCGGAAGCCGTTCGCCCGGCTTGAGCAGGCCGAGATCGACGGCGAGGCCGATGCGCGCGCGAACCGTGTCCAGAGCCGACAGCCGGCGGATTCCCGCGAGCGCCGGGGCGGCGAGGTCGACGGGCTCACCGGGCATGGGGGAGCCGGCGCGCTCACTGGACGCGGGGGACATGCGATCACGGTAGCTCACCGGCCAGAATCCGGAAAATGAATCATCTTGAGCACTATTGCGAAAACTGCTCAACATGACTTATTTTCGCCGTCATGTCCCGTGTGCTCCCCCTGGCGCTCGTGCAGGACCCGCCCGCCGCAGACCTCGACGACTTCGCCGAGGCCGTTCACGCGAGCGTCGCGAGCCTTCCGCAGACACGCCTGATCGCCTACCCGGAGCTGCACCTTTGCGGCACGGACGGCACACCGGAGGAGCGGGACGCCCAGCTCACCGCGATGGCCGAGCCGCTGGACGGGCCACGTGGACGCAGGCTCGCCGAGCTCGCGGGAGACCTGGGGGTCTGGCTGCTGCCCGGGACGGTCGTCGAACGCGGTCAGGGCGGAGCGATCCACAACACCGCCCTCGCCTACTCTCCGGAGGGACGGCTCGTCGCCTCCTACCGGAAGATGTTCCCGTGGCGGCCCTACGAGCCCTACCAGCCCGGTGACCGCTTCGTGGTCTTCGACGTCCCCGACGTCGGCCGCCTCGGCTTCGCCATCTGCTACGACGCCTGGTTCCCCGAGGCCGCGCGGCATCTCGCGTGGCTGGGCGCGGAAGTGATCGTCAACCCGGTCAAGACGACCACCTGCGACCGGGCGCAGGAACTCGTGCTCGCCCGCGCCAACGCCATCGTCAACCAGGTCTTCGTCCTCAGCGTCAACGCCGCCGGACCGGAGGGCGTGGGGGAGAGCGTGATCGTCGACCCGGAGGGCAGGGTCCGCGCGGCCGTCGGCCACGCCGGCGCCGTCGTGCTCACCGACGCGATCGACCTCGACGACGTCACCCGCGTCCGGCGGTACGGCACGGCCGGCCTCAACCGGATGTGGTCGCAGTTCCTCCCGGGCGACGCACCCATCGACCTCCCGCTCTATGAAGGCCGCCTGCACCCGGACCGCTGGCGGCCTCGGACCCCCCGATAGAAAGACCGGCACATGTCCCAGCCACCCACCCTCACGAGGTCGCTCGGCCTCAGTTCCGTCGTGTTGTTCGGCCTGGCGTACATGACGCCGCTGATCGTCTTGGGCATCTTCGGCATCGTCGCGGAGACCACCGGCGGCGCCACCCCTTCGGCGTACCTGATCGCGCTGGTCGCGATGCTCTTCACCGCCCACAGCTACGGGCGGATGGCGGCGGCCTACCCGGTCGCGGGATCCGCCTACACCTACGTGCGCGGCGCCATCGACTCGCGCGCCGGGTTCATGGTGGGCTGGGCGGTCCTGCTCGACTACTTCTTCCTGCCGATGGTCATCTGGCTGATCGGCGGCGCGTACCTGTCGGCGCAGTTCCCCGCTGTCCCCTTCGCCGTGTGGATCCTCGGCTTCATCGTGCTGACGACGGTGCTGAACCTGGTGGGCGTCAAGGTCGCGGACAAGGCGAACGGCCTGCTGATGACCTTCCAGATCCTGGTCATCGTCTTCTTCCTCGTCCTGGCGGTCGGCCACCTCGTGGGCGGACCGGGCGCCGGCAGCCTGTTCAGCATCACCCCGTTCTCCGGGACCACGGCCACGTTCTCCGGCATCACGGGCGGGGCCGCCATCGCGGCCTACTCGTTCCTGGGCTTCGACGCGGTGACCACCCTGACCGAGGAGACCAGGGACCCGCGCAGGACCATCCCGCGCGCCATCCTGCTCGTCGCGCTCATCGGGGGCGGGATCTTCGTGGTCGTCGCGTACGTCGCGCAGCTCCTGCACCCGGGCGGCGCGTTCGCCGACTCGTCGTCGGCCGCGTTCGACCTCGCCAAGCTCATCGGCGGCAGCCTGTTCGGCTCGGTCTTCCTGGCCGGGCTCGTGGTCGCCCAGTTCGCGTCAGGACTGGCCGCGCAGGCCGGCACCGCCCGCCTGCTGTACGCCATGGGACGGGACGCGGTCCTCCCGCACAAGCTGTTCGGCTACGTCCACCCCCGCTTCCGCACTCCCGCGTTCAGCATCCTGCTCACCGGCGCGGTCGGCCTCATCGCCCTGACGCTCGACGTGGCCACATCGACCTCGTTCATCAATTTCGGCGCCTTCGTCGCCTTCACCTGCGTGAACCTCAGCGTGATCGCCTACTGGCTGCGGGAGCGGAGGGCGGGGCGCGCGCTCGGCGTCACGGGGCACGTGGTCGTCCCGGTGATCGGGGCCGCGGTCTGCGTCTGGCTGCTGACCAACCTGGACTCCAAGGCCATCACACTCGGTCTCGCCTGGCTCGCGATCGGCGTGGTCTATCTGGCGGTCCTGACCGGAGGCTTCCGCCGTCCGACGCCGGAGATGCGGTTCGGTGAGGCCGAGCCGGACCAGGCGTCCGCCGGCACCAGCTGACCGCATCGGGACTTTCCCCGTCGAACCCGGGGCTTCGGTGGCATTCTGACCGGAGCCCCGGAGATCCTCCGGGCCTGAGCCGGGAGGTCGCGATGCTGGAACCCACGGTCGTCGCCCGTGCCGATCAGCCGTACGTGGCGATCAGAGGCCGGGTCTCCATGGACACCATCAGTGAGATCGCCGACCGCTTCCCCGAGATCTTCGGCTGGCTGTACTCCCGCGGCATCGCGCCCGCTGGAGCGCCCTTCTTCCGGTTCAACGTCATCGACATGGCCGAGAGCCTGGAGATGGAGGCGGGCGTGCCCGTGACGGACGCCGTCCCAGGTGAAGGGGCGATCATTTCGGGCGTACTGCCCGCGGGGCGCTACGTCAGCGTGACCCACGTCGGCCACCCCGACGACCTGATGGACCTCACCGCCGAGGTGCTGAGGTGGGCCGCCGAGCGCGACCTGCGATGGGACATGACGCCGACCCCCGAGGGTGAGCGGTGGGGATGCCGGCTCGAGCTGTACAAGACCGATCCCGCGGTGGAGCCCGACATGGGCAAGTGGGAGACCGAGCTGGCCTTCCGGCTGGACGACTGACCGTCTCCCGCTGCGCGGAGTGAATCGCCTCCGCCGGACTCGCCCAGGCGCCGGCCCGAGCCACACGGGCTCCCGGCGCTGAGATTCCGCGGGCCGGCGAGAAATGATGGGCCCCTTCCGTACATAAGGAGAGCGTCCGCATATCTCGCCTACGTAGGGAAATCAGTCATGGGAACCGCTTATGGATGACGAGCGGCCGGCCAGATTCGAAGTCGTCTACAAGCGGGCGTACGGCCAGATCACGGCTTACGCCGCGCGCCGCTGCGATTCGCCGCAGGACGCGGCGGACCTGGTGGCGGAGACCTTCGCCATCGCCTGGCGGCGTGTGGACGAGCTGCCGCCGGGAGAAGAGGCCACGCTCTGGTTGTACGGCGTCGCTCGCAACGTGCTGGCCAACCATCGGCGCGGCGAGGTGCGCCGCCAGGCGCGCAGTGTCGAGCTCGACGCCGAGATGGCCGACCTCTACGGGGACTCCCCGGACAGCGGGGTAGAGCTGGAGGCGATCGCCCAGGTGTTCCGCACCCTGCCCGACGACGACCGTGAGCTGCTGTCACTGGTCGCGTGGGAGGGCCTGGACCGTCAGGAGATCGCCACGGCGCTCGGACTGTCACGCAACGCCGTACGCATCAGGCTCCACCGTGCCCGGAGGCGCTTCTCACGCGCGCTCGACGAGGCGGGCGTCCGGGTCACCTCCCAGAGCCGGCTCATCCCGGCGGAGAGGACGCTGTGAAGCACATCGACGAGATCGAAGTCTTGATGAGATCCCTTCCCCGGGTTCGACCTGGAAGGCCGGGAGGCAGTCCGTCCGACGCGGGGGCGCGGACGTTGCTGGCCTCGATCCTGGAAGAGGAGCCCGGCACGACCGTCATGGAGCCGCGACGCCGGCACGGCTTCCGGCGCCTGGCTCTGAGCCTGGCCGCCACCGTCGTGCTCGTCACGAGCGTCGTCGTCGGTCCGAGCCTGCTGCAGGGGGGTGGGGCCGCGAGCTCCTACGCCAGCTCGGAGATCGAGATCCAGCGGGAGGGGGACCAGTACGTCGCCCGGATCAAGGATCCCTACGCCGACGCTGAGAAGTACAGCAAGGCGTTCGAGGCGGTCGGCCTGGATGTGGACCTGCTCATCGTCCCCGTCTCCCCGAGCCGGGTGGGCATGGTGGTGGAGGGGAGCCTGGGCGAGGAGAGACCCGGGATCGCGAGGACGTTCACCTCGGCGATGGTGGGCCGGGACGAGGAGATGTGCAAGGCGGGACAGAAGGGCTGCTATCTGCTGCTCCGGCTGCCGGCAGACCTGACGGGGAAGTCCTGGTTCAAACTGGGACGCCAGGCCAGGCCCGGTGAGACCTACGACAGCCCGGGGCGGGCCACAGGCGCGGGCGAGGACCTCGCCGGAGCCAAGGTGCACGGACGTCCGGTCGGCCAGGTCATGGGCGAGGTGCGTAAGCGGGGTCTGACGGCCGGGTTCGAACTCGTGGAACCTTTCGGGCCGGACAAGGGCTACGCGCTGGATCCCCTGACGGCCGACCAGGTGGGAGACGACTGGACCGTATGGGACGCCGAGTCGGTCAGGGCGGGGGCGGTGCGGTTGCTCGTCACCCGCGAGCATCTGACCTACAACCCGATCTACGGCATGGACTTCCAACCGGAATCCTGACGCCGGCCGCCCCGCACCTCGCTGTGTCCCGGAGAGCAGACCGGCACGGGACACGGCGAGGTTCCGGCTCGTCAGTCGCGTCGGGCCGATGGGGACGGCCCTTCACGACGCGGTGGAGCCGGCGAACCACGCCACCCATCGGCGTTGCCAGGGCGTCTCGACCGCCCTGTGGTGGTAGTTCGCCCGAACCCAGCCGACGGCCTCGCCGGGCGGCAGGCCCGTACGGGTGACCAGGCAGGCGATGGCGGTGCCGGTTCTGCCGACGCCCCCGTTGCAGGCGACCTCGACGCCGAGGCCCGATCGTGCGCGGTCGTGCAGCAGGACGATGGAGCGGGCTGCGGCGTCACGGTCGAGGGGGAGCAGGAAGTCCGGCCAGGAGACCCATTCATGCGGCCAGGTCAGGGACGCGTCGTGGCGGCGCCGGAGAACCGCGGCGCCGAGGTAGAGGCCGAAGTCGGGCACCGGGCCCTCGGGCAGGCGATCGCGCAGCCCGCGACCGCGGATCCGGACCCCGTCGGGGAGCTGGATCGAGCCTGAGAGCGATGCCATGCGTATGCAGCTCCTACGGGCGTTCTCGAGGTTCGGCCGTCACCGGCGCCTGTGCCGGTTCGGGCGCGTTCCTACGATGCCCCCCATGATCGCGGGATCGACACGGCAAGTATTCCGGTCGTCTCGGTGTACGTCCACGCGTGGAAACCGTCGGCGCCCGGGACGGATCCGCCGTCCGGCGGGCACGACGCGGGCTGGACCGGCGAGGTGCGCCACCGTCGCACCTCGCCGGTCGTTTTCAGGACGTCTGACCCGCCCGGTCCACGATCGCGATCTTGATGATCGCGGTGGAGTCGAGCACCTGACCGGCCGTGAGCCCGTCCTGGTCCCTGACCTGCGTCGAACGTTCGCCGAGGAAGGCGTGGGTGCGCGCATCGAAGATCAACTCAGTCCTCGAGCCCTGCACCTGGGTCAGCGCCACGGCGACGCCGGTACGACCGGCCTCGTCCTTCACGTCGCCGACCACCGTCACCCCCGGAATCCGCGCCACCGCGTCGAAAACCGCGGCCAGCGTGGGAGGCGAGAGGTACGCCTCGCGGATCAGGTCGCCCGCCGCGTTGAACGCGTCCTGGTCCCGGGGATTCTTGGTGCCGCCGCCGGCCCGGTAGAGATAGGCCAGCATGCCGTCGGCGTCCGCCGGCAGATCCCTCCTGTAGTGGGCCTCCGGCTCGCACGGCTGGGTCCCGGTCTTGCCGCCCTTGCTCTGGACGCGGACCCCGTCGCGGCATCCCGGCATCTCGATGACCTTCGCACCGCCGCCGGACTTCGCTCGCTCACGGATCAGCCCGTCGCGTGTTCCGTCGGCCGAGAACCAGGCCTGGCGCCGCTGGGAGATGACGGTCATGTCGCCGGGGTCGGCGCCCTGTCCCTGTGGCATTCCGACGGCCGTGGTGATCGACTCCGCGTAGACGAACTGGTCGCCCCGGACCACCACAGCGGGCAGGTTCCGCGCCGCCGACGCGGCGCCCTGGAGGATGCGCACCGCCGCCGAGGCGGTCGACGCAGGCGGGTTCCCTCCGACGTTCACCACCTGGGTCGTCAGCACGCCTGCCGTGAGCGCGGCGGCGAGCCCTCCGGCCGCGGCGATCCGCCGGCCCGTCGAGGGCATCGTCAACCGCGGCAGCCGGAACCCGGCCCGGCCAGAATCCCGGGCGGTCTCGGCCAGCACCCGCTGACGCAGCCGCTCGGGCGGGGTCGCGGAGGCCGGGTCCAGCGCCGTACCCAGGTCGTCCAGAGTCTTCAGCTCGTTCATCAAATCTCCTTGAGCGTGGAGAGTCCCGCTTTCAGGCGGGGAGAAGACGCGGCACGGTGCCGCACGGAATAATCTCGAACACGCGTTCGGTATTGCCTGGCCGTGCCTTAGAGTGCTGGACATGTCGCAGATCGTGAAGCGGGCATTCAAGTTCCGCTTCTACCCGACCCCGGATCAGGCCGACGAGCTTGCCCGGACGTTCGGCTGCGTCCGCCTCGTCTACAACAAGGCACTTGAAGAGCGGACCCGCGCCTACACGATGGAAGGCCGCAAGGTCTCCTACGCGCAGTCGTCGGCCGCGCTGACTGAATGGAAGCGTTCGCAGGAGTCGGCGTTCCTCAACGAGGTGTCCAGCGTTCCGCTTCAACAGGCGCTGCGCCATTTGCAGGCGGCGTTCGCGAACTTCTTCGCCAAGCGAGCCAGGTACCCGGCGTTCAAGTCCCGCAAGAAGTCCCGACTGAGCGCCGAATACACCCGCAGCGCGTTCCGCTGGCGGGACGGGCGGCTGTGGTTGGCGAAGATGGACGGCCCGCTGAACATCGTTTGGTCGCGTGCGCTGCCCGACGGTGCGGAGCCGTCCACGGTGACGGTGTCGAAGGACACGGCCGGACGCTGGTTCGTGTCCATCCTGTGCATGGACCGGATTCGGCCGCTCGATCCGACAGGGACGATGGTCGGTGTGGACGTGGGGGTCACCGCTTTGGTGACGCTGTCCACCGGGGAGAAGGTCGTGAACCCTCGGCATGAGCAGGCCGACCGACGCACCCTGGCCAAGGCCCAGCGGGCACTCGCCCGTAAAGCCAAGGGAAGCGCGAACCGGCAGAAGGCGAAGCTGAAGGCGGCCCGGGTGTACGCCCGGATCGCCGACCGTCGCCGCGATCACCTGCACAAGCTGACCACTCGGCTCGTCCGTGAGAACCAAACGGTCGTGATCGAGGACCTCACCGTGCGCGCCATGGTGAAGAACCACACGCTGGCCCGCGCCATTTCTGACGCCTCCTGGCGGGAACTGCGGTCCATGCTGGAGTACAAAACCGTCTGGTACGGGCGGGAACTGGTCGTGATCGACCGATGGTTCCCCAGTTCGAAACTGTGCTCGGCGTGCGGCACCCTGCAAGGCACGATGCCGTTGAACGTCCGGGAGTGGGTGTGCGCCTGCGGCGCGGTTCACGACCGGGACGTCAACGCAGCGATCAACATCCTCGCCGCCGGGCTGGTGGAGAGGTGAAACGCCTGTGGAGCTGGTGTAAGTCCTCAAGGGAGTTCTCCTGGCGGGCGACTGGCGGTGAAGCAGGAACTCTCACGGGCGACCGTGGGAACCCCTTACTCCAAGAAGGGGAAGGTCAACGATCCTCCTCGATCACCGTGGTGGGGTTGCTTCCGCCGAGCGCTTCCCGGATCCGCCGCCGCGCCCGGTGCAGCCGTGACCGGACCGTGCCGATCTTGATCTGCAACGTCTCGGCGACCTCCTCGTAGGTGAACTGACTCCAGGCGACGAGCAGCAGCACGTCGCGGTCGGCGGGGGAGAGCCGCCCCACGGCCTGGGCGAGCGGGCCGCGCAGCGCCTGGGCGGTCACCGCCGCGGCGACCTGGTCGGCGAGCCCGTCCACGACGTCGCCCGCGCCTGCCCGGGCCAGCGTCCGGTAGCGGGCCTCCTCGGCCCGGCGTCGGCGGGCGATCTCCCTCGTGACGATGCCGAACAGCCACGGCCGGGCGTCCGGCCTCGTCAGGTCGTACTTCCGGCGCTGCCGGAACGCCGCGAGGAAGGTCTCCGCGACGACGTCCTCGGCGTGCTCAGGACCGACCCGGCGGTACGCGTACCGATAGAGCTGGGCCGAGTACCGGTCGTACAGCACGGCGAATTTCTCGGTGTCGCGCAAGGACGCCTCGATGACCGCGGCGTCATCGGCGTCCCGCGTCGTCGTGATCGTCACCACAGCGAAGCGGACTGGTGTAACCGGTTCATTGACTTCCTCCCGTCGTAGCGACATCGGACACCCATGTCTCTGCGGCAGGGAGGTTTCGAGTTCACGCTCGGCGCGCAGGACTGCCGTCCGTACGCAGGCGGATCAGCCGAGGATGCCCCGCTCGTACGCGACCGCGACGGCCGCGGCCCGGTCCTTGACCCCGAGCTTCGCGTAGAGGTGGGTGAGATGGGTCTTGACGGTCGCCTCGCTGATGAACAGCACGACGGCGATCTCACGGTTGGACGTGCCCTTGGCGACGAGGCCGAGCACCTCGCGCTCACGAGAGCTCAGAGGCTCGCCGCCGGGCGCTCTCACGCGTGAGACCAGGCGGGAGGCGATGGCGGGCGACAGGACCGTCTTGCCCTCGGCGGCGGCACGCACGGCGGTGAAGAGGTCGTCGCGCGGCGCGTCCTTGAGCAGATAGCCGGTGGCGCCCGCCTCGATCGCGGGCAGGGTGTCGGAGTCGGTGTCGTAGGTGGTGAGGACGAGCACCTTGCAGCGCAGGCCGCGGCGGGTCAGCTCGGCGATGGCGTCGACTCCGCCGCCGCCCGGCATCCGCAGGTCCATCAGGACCACATCGGGATCGAGGAGGGCGGAGAGCTCGACCGCCTGCTGTCCGTCGGCGGCCTCGCCGAGGACCTCGAACTCGGGGTGCGCGGCGAACATGCCGCGCAGCCCGTCACGCACGACGGGATGGTCGTCGACGATCAGGAGGGTGATTGCGCGCTCAGCCATGGCGCACCAACGGTACGCGAGCGGAGATGGCCGTGCCGCGTCCCGGCTCGGACTCGACGTCGAACGTCCCGGCGAGGCGTTCGGCGCGGGCGCGCATGCCGCCGAGGCCGAAGCCGCGCGCGGTCTCGCGGCGGGGCAGCGTGAGCGGGTCGAAGCCGCGGCCGTCGTCGCGGACGTCCAGGCTCACCTCGTCGTCCATGTACGACAGGGTGACGCCCACCCGCGTGGCGTGGGCGTGCCGGTCGGCGTTGGCGAGCGTCTCCTGGGCGATGCGCAGGACGGTGGCCTCGACCTCGTCGTGCAACGGCTCGACGATGCCGGTGACGGTGAACTCGGCCCGTACGCCCGTCGAGGCCGACCACGTGGTGACGAGGTTCTTCAGCGCCTCGGGGAGCGTGTGGTGCTCAAGCGCGCCGGGACTGAGGTTCTGCACCGACCGGCGGGCCTCGCCCAGGCTGTGGCGGGCGAGGGCGGCGGCGCGGTCGACGTGGTCGCGGGCGGTCGCGGGGTCCGCGCTGTCGGCGGCGGCCTGGAGTTGGGTGATGATGCCCGCCAGGCCCTGCGCGAGGGTGTCGTGGATCTCGGCGGCCAGGCGCCGGCGTTCGTCGTTGACACCGGCCTCCCTGGCCTGGACGAGGAGCCGGGCGTTCAGTTCGGCGTTCAGCTCCATCGCCTGCTCGAGACGGGCGTTGGCGTGCTCGAGCTCCGTGATGGTGGCCGCCTTGGCCTTGGCGGTCTCGGCCTCCCTCAGCCCGATCGTGCCGAAGACGATGGTGAGCGAGGCGTTGACGACGTACAGCGCCGCGAAGGCGATCCACTGCGTGCCGTCCTTGATCGGCAGACCGCCGGACTGCGAGCCCGCCATGGTCACGGCGGTGGCCAGCAGCCCGGCGTACATCAGACGCCGCGGCAGCAGCCTGGCGGAGTCGAAGTAGCCGAGCGCCGCGTAGATGGCGAAGAACGGGTTCAGCCAGGTGAGCGCGAAGCCGAGCGCGAACCGCACGACGTAGTAGGCCCGCCCCCGCACGTCGAACTCGGGCAGGCCGGGGCCCGTCCTGCTCCACCACAGGTGCAGTGCGAGCGCGGCCACGACGAGCACCCCCGCCGCGTACTGCTCGCCACGCGTCATCATCAGCAGGCCGCTGGAAAGGGCCGAGATCAGCGTGGCGAGGCCCAGCATGATGTAGGGGATCCAGCGGAGGGGCCGTTCCCCCCAGTTCGCGGCCGCGGTGTCGGCTTGCGTCACCTCGTCCTCCTCACGTTCTCTACTCCCTACTCCCACCGGAACCAGCGTGCCGCAGCGCCGACGAGGACGACCGTCCACAGCGCGGTCACGCCGAGGTGCGACCAACTGGGCCAGTCGCCGGCCGCCGCCTCGTTCAGCGCCTGCGAGGCCGCCCCGAACGGGGTGAGCAGGACGACGCGCTGCAACGCGTCCGGCATGACCTGGACGGGGAACCAGACGCCAAGCGTGAACATCGACGGGAACAGGACGGCCGAGCCGACGGCCGTGGCGATCTTCGTGGTCCGTGAGACCGCGGCGATCGTCGCGCCCGCCGCGAGGGCCGCCAGCGCGGCGAGGACCAGCGCCAGCGCGTACCCGAAGAGCTGCGCGGGCAATGCCACGCCGTAGACGAGACGGCCCACGGCCATCGCGATGACCGCCGAGCACACCGACGCCGCGCCGTGCAGCACGATCTGCGCCGTCAGCAGCGACGCCGGCCGCACCGGGGTGGTCGACATGCGGCGCAGGATGCCCATCTCCCGGTAGCTGGTGAGGACGGGCGGTATGGCCTGCACCCCGGCCATGACGATGGCGAGGAGCACGACGATGGGGACGTACAGGTCGATGACCCTGAGGCCGTCGAGCGCGGGGTCGACCGTGCGGAAGGTCGGGATCAGGCCGAGGATAGCCAGCAGCACCGAGGGGAAGGCGACGATCCAGAAGACGCTGCCCGGTTCGCGGCTGAAGAGCCGGGCCTCGGACTTCAGCACGGCGGCGGATGCGGACATGTCAGGCCTCCTGCTGGGTGAGATCCGCTGCGCGGTGCGCCGCAGGCTCCGACGGGCCGGCCGCGTCTTCCGTCGTCAGGTCGAGGAAGGCGTCGTCGAGCGTGGAGTCGGTCACGCGCAGCCGCTCGGTCGTGATCTGGTGCCGCGCGAGCAGCGTGATCACCGCGTTGACGGTCTCGTCGGTCCCGTTGACGACCACCCGGCCGTCCTTCAGTTCCACGGACGTAGCGGCGGGCAGCGCGGCCAGGTCGGCGTCGTCGAGCGGCCGGGAGGGAGTGAACGCGATGACGGTCGACGACGCGGACCTGCTGATGAGGCCCGCCGGGGTGTCCAGCGCGGCGACTCTGCCCGCGTTGATCACCGCGACGCGGTCGCACAGATGCTGGGCCTCCTCCATGATGTGCGTGACCAGCAGGACGGTCACCCCGGAGGCGCGCACGTCCTCGATCAGCTTCCAGGTGTCGCGGCGGGCTCGCGGGTCGAGTCCGGTGGTGAGCTCGTCGAGCACCACGACCCTGGGGTTGCCGATGAGCGCGAGCGCGATGAACAACCGCTGCTTCTGCCCGCCGGAGAGCTTGCCGAAGCGGGTGGTGAGGCGGTCGGTGAGGCCGAGCCGTTCGGCGAGGGACCCCCAGTCGGCCGGCTTCGGATAGAAGGCGCTGTAGAGCTCGAGCGCCTCGCGCACGGTGAGCTTCGCCTGCAGGGCGCTCTCCTGTAACTGGGTGCCGAGGATCCGCGTCAGCTGTGCGTGATCGGAGACCGGGTGGAGACCGGCCACCTGGACGGTGCCGGAGTCGGGGACCCGCAGACCTTCGACGCATTCGACCGTCGTCGTCTTGCCCGCGCCGTTCGGGCCGAGGATTCCGAATATCTCGCCTTCCTCAACGGCGAAGGACACCCCGTCGACAACGGGTCTGCCCCCGTACGCCTTGCGCAGGCCGTTAACTTCGATAATCGCCATGCACCGATGATCCTTGTGGGCCCCGTTCGTGTACATCGCCTGTCGCGCTGGGACGGCATCATCCGATCGGATGATCCACGTCTACGACCGGCCCGGCCGCCGGGGTCCCGGCGACTTGACAAGATTCGCAACTGGTCCGTAACGCCCAAGGGTTGACCTCGGCCGAACGTGCGTGGATAACTGTCCCGGGGGGTCCAGCACACCCGTTACCTTGGAGCGGTTGATGAGCGTGCCCTCGCCCGCACTGGTCGGACGCATCTCCGAGTTGCGGATCCTGGCCGGTGCGATGACCCGCCCTCCTGCGGTCGTGCTGGTGGAGGGCGAGGCGGGCATCGGCAAGACCCGGCTCGTCCGCGCCGCGCTCGGCCGCCTCCCGGCAGGCGACAGGGCCGTGCTCCTCGGCTACTGCCACCAGATCCGCGAACCCTTCCCGTACGGGCCCGTCTTCGAGGCGCTGCGCGACGTCGCGGGCCGGTTGCCGCCGGACCGTCCGCTCAACCCCGTCACCGGGGTGCTTCGCGGGCACCTTCCCGAGCTCGCCGCGGTGCTGCCGCCCTCGCCGCAACCCCTGGACGATCCACGGGCCGAACGGCACCGGCTCTTCCGTGCGATACGCGCGTTGCTCGGCGCCGTCGGGCCGGCCGTGCTGGTCATCGAGGACCTGCACTGGGCGGACGACGGCACCGTCGACCTGCTGCGTTTCCTGGCCGGGCAGCCGCCGGAGGGGCTGACCGTCGTGGCGACCCACCGGAGGGAGAGCCGCGGCGCCGCCCGCTCGCCCCTGGGGCGCGCCTACCGGCACCAGCCGGACACGACCAGCGTGGTGGTGCCCCTCGGCCCGCTGGACATGACCGACGTCGGCAACCTCGCCCGCGCGCTGCTGGAGCGCTCCGATCTGCCGCACGAGTTCGTCGTGCGGCTGCACGAACGCACGGCGGGCATCCCGTTCGTGGTCGAGGAGACGGTCAGGTCCCTGCCCGACGCGGAGGGCCCCGACGCGCTCGACCGTGCCGGCGTCCCGCTGCTCCTGCGGGAGGCGATGGCCGAGCGGATGGCCGGTCTGTCCGCCGCCGCGGCGGGAGCGGTGCAGGCCGCCGCGGTCCTCCGGCTCCCCGCCGGGGAGCAGCTCATCTCCGCGGTCGCGGGCCATTCCGCCGGGCTGGGCGAGGCCTTGCTCGCGGGCGTCCTGCACGAGCACCCCGGCGGCCGGTACGGCTTCCGCCACGCGCTCGCGCAGCAGGCCGTGTACGACGCCGTCCCCGGTCCCGACCGCCGGGCGGCGCACGAGCGTGCGATGGCCGCCCTCGGCGCCGTGGACTCGCCGCCCCTGGTGCAGCTCGCGTTCCACGCCCGTCAGGCGGGAGACACGGGCGCCTGGCTGCGCCACGGAACCGCCGCGGCCCAGCACGCCGCCGCCGTCGGCGACACCGCGCTGGCCGTCGAGGTCATCGAGGGCATGCTCGGCGATCCCGACCTGCCCGCGTCCCACCGGGTGCCCCTCGCGCTGATGCTGAGCCGTTTCGCCGCCACCGGCCTGTCCCACCAGAGGGTCGTACGGCTGCTGCGGCACGTCCTGCGCGACGGCTTCCTGTCCCGCGACGCGAGGGGCGAGGTGCGGCTCAACCTGGGCGTGGTGCTGTCCAACCAGGCGGGGGACACCGCCGCAGGACGTGCGGAGATCATGGTGGCCCTCGGTGAGCTGAGCGACCGGCCGACGCTCGCCGCGCGCGGCTGGGCGTTGCTCGCCATGCCGGCATGGGGCATCGAGCCGGTCACGACGCAGGACGAGTGGATGTCCCGCGCGGAGGCGCTCGTCGCCACGGCGGACACCCCGGAGCTCGCGGCAGCGGTGCTGGCCAACCGGGCCTCCTTCGAGGTGGCGCTCGGCTCGCCCGGCGCGTTCGCCGTCGCCGGCACGCTGCCCGTCGCCGACCCGCGCATCGCCGTACGCCGGCAGGTGGCGCGCGCCTACTGCAACATCCACGACGAGCTGGTCACCCTGGGGCTGCACGCCGAGGCAGAGAGGTACGCGCAGGAGGGGCGGCGCCTGGCCGTGGAGACGGGCGCGCAGTATCAGGCCTACCTGCTCGACGCGTCGGCGATCCGCGGCGACTGGCTGACCGGGCGATGGGACGGGCTGCGCGACCGGGCCGCGTCCCTGGCCGAGTTGGCCACCGAGACCCCGCTGATCGCGGTGGACGCCTGGCTCGTGCTGGGCCTGCTCGCCCTGGCGACGGGCGAATGGGACGAGGCGACCGGGCACTTTCACACCGCCGGGCTCGACGCGCCCGACGCCCGCTACCTGCCGATCGTGACGGCCGCCTCCGGAGGGCTGGTCGACCTGCGCCTCGCCCGTGGCGAGTTCGACGCCGCGGTCACGGAGGCAGAGGCGGCGGTCGCGCGACTGCGCCGCAAGGGCGTATGGGTCTGGGGCGCCCATCTGGTCCCGTCCGCCGTGGCCGCGTTCACCTGCGCCGGACGGCTGAAGGTGGCGGCCGACCTGGTCGCCGACTACGCCGACGGGATCGCGGGCAGGGTCGCGCCGGCCGCGCACGCCGCCCTCGACATGGCCCGTGGCGTGCTCGCCGCCGCGGAGCGGAGGTACGCCGACGCCGTCGGATGTCACGCGCGCGCCCAGGAGGCCTACGCCGTGCTGCCCCAGCCGTACGCGGCGGCGCGTGCGGGTGAAGGGGAGGCCCGCGCCAGGCTCGCGCTCGGGGACGCGGGTGCCGCGGCGGCCTTCATGGAACTCGCGGCGCGCTTCGCGCGGCTCGGCGCGACGCATGACGCGGCCCGCTGCAGGCGTGCGCTGCGGGACATCGGCGCCGAGGTACCCCTCCCACGTGGGAGGAGGGGCAACGCGAGCACGCTGTCCGAGCGGGAGAAGGAGGTGGCCAGGCTCGTCGCCCTCGGCCGTACGAACAGGGAGATCGCCGACGTGCTCTTCCTGTCGACGCGCACGGTGGAGAGCCACGTGGCCACCGTTCTGCGCAAGCTCGGCCTGCGTTCGCGGACGCAGGTCGCCCCGCCCGGCTGAACTGTGACACCGGCTGAACCGTGAAACCAGCCGCGACGGCGAAGCCCCCGGGACGCGTGGTCCCGGGGGCCTGTCCGTTCCAGGGGCGCCGCTCCGGCGGAGCCGTGCTAGGTCCTGTCTGCCAAATCAAGCCCTGCTGCGCGCGGCCCAGATGGCGCCTCGCTTCGTTGTCGTCGTCGGCCGGAGGCTCCGCTCCGACCTCCTCCTCCGCCTTGCGATGCATCCATCTGGATCCACGCTCGCGACGGGCAGCATTTGTCAGACACTCCCTAGACGGTGATGCTCCAGGTGTCGAGGACGCCGGTGTCGAGGCGGTACTGGTCGGCCACCTCGAGGACCCACTGCCCGGCCGCCTGCTGGGAGACGGGCACCGAGTAGGTCCTGGTGCCGTACTGCGTGCAGCTGGACCCGCCGCTGGTGTCGATCGTGTAGTACGTCCCGCTCGGGCCGCGGAGCCGGATCCGCAGGTCCTCGGCGCAGGTGTGCGAGATGGTGACGCTCACCCGGACCGGGGAGACCGCCGTGCCGGTCGCCGTGGACGTGATCGGGCTGGTGATGGTCGACAGGTCGTTGACCGCGTAGTCGGTGCCGTTGGTGAAGGTCCGGGTGCCGCCCGAGCCGGTGACGGTCAGCGTGAACGTCGCGGTGTGGGAGGCACTGGATCCGGTGCCCGTGACGGTGACGGTGTAGGTCCCCGCCGGCGTCGACGTGCCGGTGGTGATGCGGAAGGTGGAGGAGGCGCCCGAGGTCACCGACGTGGGCGTGAAGCTCGCGGTGGCGCCCGAGGGAAGGCCGGAGGCGCTGAAGCCCACCGTCTGCGCGCCGCCCGCGGTCGTCGTCGTGCCGACCGTGGCCGTGGCCTGCCCGCCGGGCGCGACCGAGCCGGATGTCGGGTTGAGCGACAGCGAGAAGTCGCTGGTCGACGAGCCGCATGTCGGCTCACCCGACTGCACGGGCACGCTCACCGCGTTCCACGCCGCCTTGGTGGCGGCGCACTCGGGGCTGTTCGCGCCGTACAGCTCGACCGCCGCCGCGAGAGTCGCCGACCTGACGTTGGCGTATTTCCAGGTCGATGTCTTGCGCTGCAGGGCGCCCATGTAGATCCTGCCGGCCTTCTGGAGGGAGACGCCGGTGACCGAGGAGGGGCCGCCCGAGCAGATCGGGCTGTTCGGCTTGCCGCCGCCGGGGGAGGAGCCCTCGGCGAGCAGGTAGAACCAGTGGTTCAGCGGACCGGCAGCCGAGTGCACCTCGGTGCCGGGGATCGACGACGACCAGCAGTTGGGGTCGCCGGCGAGCGACGGGTTGTACATGTAGCGGATCGGCCCGTCGCCGACGAGGTCGACCTCCTCGCCCACCTGGTAGTCCGGCGGGTCGTTCGGGTTGGCGGCGTAGGCCTCGGTGAGCGCGCCGAAGATGTCGCCCGTCGCCTCGTTGAGGCCGCCGTTCTCGTTGCCGGACCCGGCGCCGCCCGGAGTGGTCTGGAAGATGGCGTGGCCGAACTCGTGCGCCACCACGTCGATCGGCGTGGCCTGGCGGGCGCTGTCCTGCGAGTGCCCGAAGTTGGTGTAGCTGCCGTTCCAGTAGGCGTTGACGTCGTTCAGGCCGACGCGGGCAGGGAAGCCGCCGCCGTTGCCGTTGATGCCGTTACGGCCGAGCCAGGAGCTCAGCATGTCCCACTCCCGCTGTACGGCGTAGAGCGCGTCGACGCAGGCGGTCTCCAGGTTGGTGCCGGAGCCGTTGCCCCACGCGTTGTCGGTGCCGGTGTAGGCGGAGCCGTTCTGACCGCCGCAGCGCAGGCCGCTGCGGGTGGGGTCGGTCATCGAGTACGAGGAGCCGGAGCCGCTCGTGTCGATGGTGACCTGGCCGTAGTAGTAGCCGGTGCCGGTGCCCGCGCGCACCTCGTCATAGCCGTCCGCGATCTCGCCGGTGGCCGCGTCGACGAAGACGTGCTGTTTGCTCGGCTTGCCGTCCGAGATGCCGGACACGAGGCTCTCCCACGCGAGCCGCGGCGCCGCGCCCCATGCGAGGACCACCAGGCGCGGCGCGGCGCTGTCGTCGACCCGGTCCAGCCTGGTCTTCGCCGTCTCGAGGGCCTGGTCGGCGGTGACCGCCGGAGTGGTCGTCACGGCCTTGGTGGTGGAGGCCGCCGCCGCGGTGTCGCGCACGTGCCCGCTGGAGTCGGTGACGACGACCGCGTCGCCGCCCACGACGGGCAGTCCCTTGTAGGAGCGCTCGTAGGTGACGAAGTACATGCCGCCCGCGCTCGGCGTCACGGCGGTGCGGCGATAACTCTCGTCCGACCTCTTGCGCAGTTTGTCGAAACCGCTCGCCACGGCCTGGTCGGCGGCGGCCTGGGCGAGCTGGCGGGGATCGGACAGGCGGGTGGTGCTCGCGGACGGCGCTGTCGCCGCCGCGGGAGTGGTGGGCGCCGCCACGGCGATCGTCGCCAGGGCTGCGGTCACCGCGAGTAGGGCTCTGCGCCTCATGGGCGTCTTCCTTTCTCTGCCTCCCACACCGCGGTCCGCCGATGAGCGGGCATGACGGCTCACGCCGTCGGGCGGCACCCGGCGGCGGACAGGTGGGAGTCGGGGGGTGATGAGAGAAATGGACGGTTCTCACCGGCGCCGGGCACGGGGCCGGCTCATCCGGCGGGCATGTCTCCCATGGCGGGAACAGGGGGCTACGGGGGGAGGCGGGGAAGGGTCACGGCGCTCCTTCTGCGGGGAGTCCGGGCGAGCCGGTCATGCGCGCGACGCTAGGTCCACCGCAGGACGTTGAACATCCGTAGTGAGATCCGTATATATACGGAAAAAGTGTTGAACCTGGGTAAACCACGTGGTCAGATCGTGAACTCGGTGTCCTGAGCAGCGAGAACGCCCCGAGCCGAGT
>NZ_BONV01000020.1 GCF_016862895.1 Planotetraspora kaengkrachanensis
CCAGATCGACCTCTCCGGAGTCATCGCCGCCAAAGAGTCGCAGGTGGAACAGTTGGAGCAGCAGGTATCGGCTCCGGACGGCGACGACGAGGAGCGACGTGAGGCGGCGCGCCAGTTGGCAGCAGCGGCCGAAGCACTCGGGAGGGTCCGGGCCCAGCGTGAGAGCTTCCTAGCAGAGTTAATGGACATGCGGCGGCGAGGAACTTGGGTAAGTCCGGTAACGCAGCTGCGACTTGACGACGAGCCGCCCGACGCGACCCCGGCCGGGAAACCTTCGTAGATTTCCACTGCGCGCCCGTTCACGGCTGGAGTTCCACCACCTCGACCAGGTCCGCCAGGTCCGCCAGGTCGACGTGGGCCGACACTTCCGCGCGTGTGCGGCTGCACGCGATGAAGTAGCGGCGGGCCGCCCATCGGCCGCGCCGTCAAGCACGTAAGTGATCGCTCCCGCTCATGAGCTTCCCTCGTTTTGCATGGCTTTGACCTGGTGCTTCGTACTCTGTCCGGTATGCGGAGCCCCCTTGCCGAGTTCCTTCGTGCTCGGCGTCAGGTCGTCTCCCCCGAAGAGGTCGGTTTGCCAAGCGGTCACGACCGCCGGCGCACGCCGGGCTTGCGCCGCGATGAGGTGGCTTTGCTGGCGGGGGTCAGTGTCGACTACTACATGAGATTGGAGCAGGGCAGAGAACGCCGTCCGTCGGATCAGGTGATCGACGCCCTGGCACGCGTGTTTCACCTTGACGCCGAAGCCGCCGAGTATCTTCACCAGCTCGCTCGCACCCGGTCGCGTAGATGTGGGGGCGATGGCGAGGACGAACAGGTCAAGCCGCATGTCCTGCTGCTCCTGGACAGCTGGAACCACGGGCCGGCGGCCGTGCTGAACCGTCGAACGGACGTGCTGGCCAAAAACGCGCTGGCTGTCGCTTTCGTCGAAGGGTTCGAGCACGCGGACAACATTCTGCGGATGCTTTTTCTCAACCCGGTGGCCAAGGGGTTCTTCCCGGACTGGGAAAAGGAGGCCCGTCACATGGTGGCCCACCTACGTGCCGTCGTGGGGGCAGACCACGAGGATCCGTGCCTGCTCGAGCTGGTCGAGGAGCTCTCGGAGGAAAGCGAAGCCTTTCGACAGATGTGGGCTCGCCACGACGTACGCTCCAGGCGCGGCGACGCCGTTCGCTATCGCCACCCCCTTGTCGGCGACCTGATCCTCTGGCATGAGTCGTTCTCCGTCGACAGCGCCCCCGGCCAGCGTCTTTTCACCACGCGAGCGGATCCTGGCAGTCCCTCCGAAGAGGCTCTGGCCAAGTTGCGTGCCATGAAGAGGCTCTGTCTGCACTAGTCACAGGCGGCGATAGGCGCTGAAGTCCGTCACTTCCACCAGGTCAGCCAGGTCAACGTGAGCAGCCACCTCCGCGGGCGTGCGGCAGCACGCGATGAAGTAGCGGCGGCCACCAACCAGCCGGGAAACCCGCAGCCGCTGCCGACCGCCGAGGTTGATCGCTTCGACCTCATACCCGTCCACGCCGACCATGCGTAACACCACATGGTGAGGTTAGGAAACGGCAGGTCAAAGGCGGTTAAAGCGGAATGCCCAGCGCAATGCGGGGGCCATCATTCTGGCGCTCAGGTCCGTGCTGCTCCTCACTCGATAGTGTGGAGTTATAGGCGCTTGGGGGTAGTGTCCATCGAAGCCCGGGCGGCCCCCGACACCAGCTAGGGGGCATCTCATGTCTACCTTCTGGGACCTCAAACACCAGCTAGGTGAGGCGATCAACGCCCACGACCTGCATAGAGTGCTCGACTGCTACAGCCCAGACGCTGTCTACGTAACGCCATCAGGCGTACTAGAAGGGCACGAGCAGATCGCCTGGCACTACGAGCAGCTTTTCAAGGGCTTCTCGGACCTTCACCTGACACCGTGGTTCGAGCTCGGCGACTGCGATAACCCTGTGGTCACAGAATGGACGGTAACCGGCACACATACCGGACCCCTCCTACTGCCGGATGGGCGCGAGCTAGAAGCAACGGGCCGTCGCATCACTGTTCGCTCTACCTGCTCAGCTTTCGTCGCGAACGACAAGATCGAAACGCACCGGGAATACTTCGATCAGTTGGAGCTGTACAGCCAACTCGGCTTGAGCTTGACGGGGCCCGCCTCTGCGTAGGTGAGTCGATCAGCAGAGCATGGCCTTCTCTGCGCACGCCAGCATCACCGGCCCGTGGTACGTCAAGGCGTGGGGACGTGCGGTAACCCCCGTCCTCTCGGCGGAGGACGGGGGCCACGGGCTGTGATCTGTCGAGGTGGTCAGGCGTAGGCGGTCAGGTGCTGGAGGGTGACTCCCGCTGTGGCGCCTACTTGATCAGCATCATGCGGGGGCATCTAGTACATCACCCCGTGGATGTGCCCGGAGTGGTGAGGCCGATGCCTGTGGCCGACTTCTCGGTGGGACGGGGGCCCTTCTGGCAGTGTTCCTCTGAAGCGTCCGCCTCCCCCCGAAGGCGTGCGCTCGCCACGGAGATCCCCCATTCGGCGCCAACTGATACCGACGACCCGGACAAGGCCTGCTCAAGAGCCCATGACGGGCGGTCCCTCAAACGCGAAAACGCCGCCCCACCCCCTCGCGCGGGGGTGGGGCGGCGTTGCTGTGCGGGGCGTCTTACAGGACGCGCCCTTGGATGACCTTCGTCCTCGTGAACCCTTGGGCTGGGTCCATGGTCGGGGTCAGACCGAGCGGCATCAGCAGCATGAGGGCGGCGTTCAACGCGACCAGCAGAGCGCCCTGCGTGACGCTGGAGATGTCGAACCCGAACGCGACGATGCCAGTCAGGATCGTCTGCACCGCGCCGATCAGGGCGGACGCGACGAGCGGGCGGGTGGCGGCGGCGACCCACACGGCGACGATGCCGGCCAGCACGGTCACGGTCGCGTCGGCGGTGACCTGGTTGAGGCCCCACGCCTGGACGGCGGGGATCGTGATGAAGAAGGCGAGCACGGCCTGGATGGCGTGCAGCCACACGGCGGGCTCTCGGCCGAAGATACGCATGTGAGTGCCCCTCCTTGGGGACAGGCCCGCCCGGGCGGCGGGACGTATGGCGGGTCAGACGCGGGGCGGCCAGGACCAGCGGCCCGGCTCGTCACCCTCAGTCCGAGAGGTGGCCCAGTAGGCGTCGTTGCCGTCGAGCAGCACCTGCAGGTTGCACACGCCGTTGGCGTCGGGGAACACCTGACCAAGACCGCCAGATAGACCTGGCCGGCGAATGCCTGGTTGCGACGTGCGCCTGGTGGCCGCTTGGATCCACGGCGACAAGCAACACCCGGGCATCGCGTGCGGGTGTTCGTCGAGACCGACGCCGGCACAACGGGCGAGGTGCGCCTCGTCGAAGCCATCAGCGGCGCGCAACTCGGGAGCACGCTTTCCGGGCCGGCCGCAGACAACTGCGAGTCCCTGGAGGCGTCCGTCCTGGGCGACTATCTGACGCTCGTGGTAAACGACGTCCACGTGCGCCGGATGGCGCCCGCGTGGGGCACGACCGCCATCCGCATGGGAGTGGCGTTCGCCGAGGGGATCCAGTCGTGAACGCGCTACGGCAGTCGGCGGTCGGATCCGATGGTGCCGCCGAGGACGAAGTACACGCAGATCAGGATTGCCGGTATGACCACGACGTAGCCGAGGATCAGACCGGCGATCGCAGAGCCTCGGCCGCTCTTGCGCCCGTTCTTCGTTTCAGCCATGCCGACGTGCCCGAGGACGACCGCGGCCATGCACGGGAGTGCGTACAGGCAGCAACCTCCGACGAGCCCGATGATCCCGAATACGAGACTCGCGGTCGCGTATTTGGAGGCCAAGAGTGCTTGCACGTGCACCTGCTGCGGCGCGTACGGCGAGGGCGCCTCGCCGTACGGCATGGGCGGCTGACCATGCGGGCCCGTCTGGGGGCTGGAGTACGGACCGGTGTGCGGGCCGGCGGGGAATCCGGACGGCGGGGGCGGCGGGTATACCGAGGGCTGCGTGTAGCTCGGATCGTTCGCGTAGGGATCGTTATCGCTCACGGGTCACCTCGGACACGGGGAAGTCCAGCTAGATCAAGACGCCCCGGAATGGTAAATGGCTACCGGTGGGCGAAGGCGGCTTTCCACGTCTTCGGCCCGACGATCCCGTCGGCGTCGAGGTGCTCGGCCTTCTGGAACTTGACGCACACCGCCTTCGACTTCGGCCCGTAGTAGCCGTCGACGTCGATGCTGTAGCCGATCTTCTTCATCTGGGCCTGCCAGCGGCGGACGTCGTCGCCCTTCAGCAGCGGCGGATACCGCAGCAGACGGCCGGGGTACGCCGTCGAGGACGTGGCGTGGGTGCCGCCGAGTCGGCGGGCGATCTCGGGGATGATCTCCGCCTTGTACTGGCCGAGCCGTACCGGGCCGGGGCAGTTGTGCGAGTTCTCATTCCACACGGGGAGCTGCGAGTGGTAGCCGAAGCCTGTCCCGGACGGCGAGGTGACCAGGCGGGCCGGGTGGCCGGTCTGCTTGCACCACCAGACGCCGAGCCGGATCAGGGACTCGGCTTGCTTGTCGGACCAGCGGACCCCGGACTTGGCGCCGTCGCTGGTCTCCACGCTGGTGCTGTAGCGGTTGCCGGCGAACTGGGCGTCCGCGGAATGGGTCAAGTCCTGCCACTGCCAGATCGCGCCGTCGAGCGGTTCGGGGTCGTAGGAGCCGCCGATGCCGAACGTCGACTCAGTGCCCGTGTAGCCGGACGTGCGGAACATGCTGTCCGTGCCGCGTAAGAATCCCGACATGGTGTGCAGGATGAAGATCCGCGGCACGCCGATCTTCGGTTGAGTCTGGCTGCCCAGCGGCTTGTGATCGGCGAACGGGCACCACAATTCAAGGGTCATGATCACGCTTCCTCTTCAGAGCTGGTGACGGGCACCAGGCCGGCGTCTCTGACCTGCCGGGTGAGCCGGGATACCTGCCGCGTCAGTCCGTTGATCTGGAGGGCCTGGCGGTCCAACTCCGTACGGAGTTGGGCCAGGATGCCCTCGTACGACTCGCGGGCGCGTTCGTAGGCGTTGGCCTCGATCTGGCGGATCGCAGCCCGCTCGTCGGCCTCGGTCTTCTTCTGAGTCGCCCTGCTGGCGGCGCGGGCGGTGTAGACGGCCGACCCCAGGCCGGCGACACCGCCGATGGTGGCGACGATGATGCTGACCGGGTCCATCAGGGGTCCCGTCGTGCTTCACGCCACCCTGAGATGATCGCCAGCCAGCCGGCGAATCCCAGCCAGATCACAGCCGACACGAAACCGCGGGGAATCTCCCCCACCGCCCACCCGAGCAGGTACACCGTCCCCCACACCACCATCAGCAGGCTCGCGGCCGCGAACGCGAGCCGGTCGGTGAGCATGAGCGCCTGCACCATGCAGGTCAGCCCGACCGTCCCCCAGATGGCCGCCCACATCGGCAGCGGCAGCAGTAACTCCAGGAACGCGATGCCGGGACTTCCTCGACTTTCCGGCGGGATGGTCAGCAGGCTGACGGCGTAGACGAAGTTGAGGAGCGCCACGAACAGCAGGCTCGCGCCGCGGCGGCCGATTCTATGCAGCACGCCCATCATCACCCGGCCGGCCATTCACCCTCCCGTGCTCCGTACGGTCCAACGAGAACAGGCGGGACGAGAAATGAATTGCCAAAACCCGAATTCAGCAAATAAACAAATGGGGGCGGGCAAGTTTGGCTATCCGCTGCTGATGCACGTATTGCCCCAGCAATGCTGGAGAATTCAAAGCCCCGCCACCTGCGGCCTTTGGGCAGCTCACAGCCGGGCGTAGGCACACATTCGGCGTTCGATCGCCCTAGGGCGAGTCAGATTCACTGGACGAGCCCCGAAATCGACGCGGACGATGGAATGGCAATCCCGATCGCCGCATGCGGCATGATCGAGAGGGGCTATCTCATGCAGGGCAAACGATTCTCGTTGTTACTCGGCCCAGCAGTCCTTACCGTCGTCGGCCTCTGGTCGTCGGCGGCTGCCCAGGCCTCCGTCCACCACCCGTCTGCCATGGCGGCGGCAGTCAGCGCGAACCGTGCGGCATTGCCTGCGGCCCACGGCGACGGATCGGAAGAGAGCGGGATCGCTGGGTCCGTTCAGGAGAGCGGATACACGCGGGGCAGCATCAGCAGCGCGATCGGCGAGGAGTCCAGCTACAGCCCCATCCTCTACAGCGAGGAGTCCAGCTCCAGCCCCACCGTCTGGGGCGAGCAGACCGCGTACAGCCGCCCGGTGTCATGGAGCCGCACGAGCGAGAGCGAATGCCCCGAGGCGGCCGGCAGTGAGACTTCGTACACCCGCCCCACGGCGTTCACCCGTTCGGTGACGCGGATGGAGACGGTCACCAATCCGGTCACGCGGATGGAGACGGTCACCCGTCCGGTGACCCGGATGGAGACCGTCACCAGCCCGGTGACGCGGATGGAGACCGTCACCCGTCCGGTCACGCGGATGCAGACCATCACCCGTCCGGTCACGCGGATGGAGACGACTACCACCCCGGTCACGCGGATGGAGACCGCCACCCGCCCGGTCACGCGGACGGAGACCATCACGAGTCCAGCGACCCGGACGGAATCGGTCAGTATCCGGTGGTGACAGGCGGCCGCTGAAGTAGAGAGAACAGAGGGGCACGAGCGTTTCGCCGGTGCCCCTCTGTCGTGCTCTTGTTGCGCGTCGGCGGTTCAGCTCAGCTCTCCGCCTTCAGGTTCACGCGCTCGGCTTCGAGCTGGTCGCGTTCAGCCACCAGGCCGTTCAGGGCTGCGCGCAGCTGCGCCACCTCGTCGAGAGCGGCATTGCGTTGCCGGGTCGTCTGCTCCAGAACCGCGGCGATGTCCACGCTGATCGGCCCCGGCTCGCGCTCAGTCATACCTGGCGTCCTTCATGGCCATGCCCCGACGCTGGAGCGACTGACGCGACCTGGCTACCGCGTGGCCACGATCGGCGATCTTCTCCTTGTCGACCCTCTGCCTGGTCTCTTGCTTCAGCACCTCCCAGATGGATGCGCCCTTCATCACCCGATCGGGAGAACGTGCTGGCCCTCCGGCCGTACGTATCTCGACGTCCTGGTGCTTCTGTTTGATCTCCCACTTCTTCTTGAAGTCGGCGATCTTGTCCTGGACCCGTCCCTTCGCCGCCTCTTGTGAGAACGCCATCGGGCTCAGGTTGTCGGTCGGGTGCTCTCCTATCTCCGGTAGCACCGTTTCGAGATAGCCGAAATACAGCATGTGGTCGACGACCTGCTCCAGGCCCTCATCGGTGTCCAGGTCGTATCCGTACACGGCCGCCCAGTCGTTCACGATCGCCTTCGGGAGCGATACGCCATGCAGCCCACCTCCAGCTCCGAGAGGGCCGCCTTGCGGGACCTCGAACGCGAGTGTCCACCGTTCCTCGGCCGTCGTGACGTCGTCGACGAGGTGGCTCAGCACCCACGGGACCTGATCTTCGATCCTCAGCTCACGTGCGGGCTCGCTCATGTTCCCCTCGTCCCGATGTAGGTGATGAAGTCGGTCGCGCCGCCAGCTGAGGAAGACGTGAACGCGAAACTCGACGCGTTCGCCAGGGTCATGATCCAGGAGACGATCGACGTGCGTCTCAGCGAACACGTGGTGTTCATCTGCGTCTCGTAGGTGACTCCGAAGCCGATGGTCTGGGAGCTGAACCCGTCGATGCTCACTCGCCCGCCGGTGAACGCCCCGTCCGGGTCGAACTTCCAAAGGTTGCCGCGAACGGCCACGTTGCCTGAGTCGGAAATGAGGTCGAGATCCCCTCATGCCTGAACGGTGACGTCCCCACCGGTCGACTGCAGCAGACCGACTCCGGACGTGATGGAGCGGAACGCCCCAGCGGTGACGCCGACGTCGCCGTTCGCCTGCAGCCGGATCCGGCAATCCGGGGTGGCGCCGGCGTTGTCCAGCAGCCAGTCGGAGAACCCCGACCCGAGGAACAGGCTCGGCGTCGACCCGTTCGCTCCGACCGTGCCCTGCAGGCGGATCTCCGGCTCGATCGTGGTGGAAGGCGCGCCGTAGATGCGGGCGAACGCCGTCCCGGACGCCGGGTAGAAGCGGATCTCCGGGTCCACGCTCCCGGGTGGGTTCAGGATGACGCGCCGCCCGGTGACGCCTGATGAGATCGTGCCCGTCAGCGACACCGACCCGTCCGCCGCTGAGATGTTCACCGTCTGCGAGTTGGCCGCGTTGTACGCCTGCAGCCCGCCCGCGTTTAGCTCGACCCGGGCCCCGGTGTTCGCGGTCTTGATGCGGGCGCTGAGCGTGATGTCCCCCGCGAGGGTGCCGGCGGTCAGCTTGGACACGGTGACGTCGCTGATGTGGAGGTCGTCGATCAACAGAGCCGTCGCGGAGGCTGCCGGCGACGGCGAACTCTTGTTCCCCTCCGCGTCGACGGCGATCACTGTCGTCTCGTCGACCGTTACTGTGCCGATGGCGGGGATGGCTGCCTGCATCATGCCTGCGTTGGCCGAGACGGTGCCGCGTAACGTGCTCGCGTCCGGGGTGAACCCGGTGGCTGGGCCAACGTGGACCTCCAGGTGGTCGAGGTCTTTCTCCAGGTTGTACGTCCCGCCGGCGGCCTGGCCGAGCGTGTGAGTGATCTGAAAGGCGATGCGGCTCGCCGCCACAGTGGGCGGCGCCGGTGCCGACGGGGCGATCGTGTCCGGGTTCGCGACCGCTGAGGTGATGGCCGACCAGGCGCCTGCGTTGCCGGAGGTGGCGACGGCGCCGACCTGGAAGTCGTACGTCATACCAGGGCCGAGCCCGCTGATCATCGCGGACAGGTGTGCCGACGCTGTTCCAGACCTCCAGCCCGACGACCGAGCACGACGGCATGTTCGGGAACGTCAGGGCGTTGGTGTTCGACGTCGCTCCGGCGGACGCGGCCGCGAACGTGACGTCCTTGCGGGCGTAGGCGAACCCTCCAGCGTTGGCAATCTCGGTACCGGCGGCCGAGTCGCTGCCGTTGGCCGTCACCAAGGCGACCTTGAGCGGCGTCGTGGGCCTGGCGGGCGAGCCCACGCCGTTGATCCAGTCCAGGATCAGCAGCTCCGCCGCATCGGTGAGGTTGTCGGCCATACCAGCCCCCTTATCTGCGTGGTCCTGGCGCAGCGTCTTTTACCTTCACCGCCCGACAAATCGGACACTCTCAATTCATGGTCATCTTGGGGCCGGAAAGCGCCTACATGCGGGCGGGTCTGAGCGTTCGACGCAAATCGTCGGGTATCGCTCGCGGGGTAACCAGCAACACCAAGAGAGGACGAACGATGCGAAACTTCGCGCGCATGGGCTCTGTCGCCATCGCAGCGGCATTCCTATCTGTTGCAGCACAGTCCGCTGCATCTGCCGAGGGCAACCCGCACGCGGCGCAGGCGCTGAACAGGGCTGCCCAAGCCAACAACGACGAGCAGCAGACAACGCACAGGAGGACCACTGAACTCACCGTGCACGCCGGGCCTACCCTCAGAGGGGTCCCGTTCCTCCCCCGACCGAGTGCCCAAACGGCAGCGGCGCTGGCAGCGGCAAGGCGCGCATCAGCAGCAGCAGCGGCAGCGGCAGCGGCAGCGGGCGGATCTGCTGCAGCAGCAGCGGCAGCAGCGGGCGGATCTGCTGCAGCAGCAGCAGCAGCAGGGGTAGGGCTAACGGGCGGATCCGCTGCAGCAAGAGCGGCAGCTGGATTGCCTCCTTTCTAAAGGCACGCGAGGTCGGCCCTCGCGATAGCGAGGGCTTACCCGAGAGCCCCTTTCCTGATCATGATCGAATCGGTGTTCGATACTGGGGGCAGGCACGAGGCGAAGCTGCCGGTCCGCATCCGCCTGGCCAGCTGGTACTGCCGGCAGAACCCCGGCGGCACGGTCGAGCTCGCGGACAACCCGCTCGCCTGCTGGGAAGTCACGGCGTTACACGCGCGGTACCTGGCGCCGGAGGCGTTCACCGACGTCGAGGCCCACGAGCAGACGTACCGTCACCGGCTCCACTGGGACCTGCACGCCTACCTGGTCGACCTGGACGGCGGGACGATGCTTCCCACCCTGCAGCGGGTGCTCGTGCACCAGGACCTGCACCAGGTCTGGTGGCTGCGCGAGGTCGACGACGAGTATCTGGAGCGGATCGCGGTCAACCAGCTGCCGCTCGAGCCGCAGCTGCCGGTGGCGGAGAAGTGCTGCCGCTACCGGCGAGATCCGGCCACGGATACCGCAAAGCGGGACGCGTGCGAGGTTCAGGCCTAAGCCGAGTAGGAGGCGCGCAACGCGTCACGCTCCTCCGGGGTGGCCGGCACCGGGTCGCCGCGGTGGATGCAGGCCTCGATCGTGGCCAGGTCGCGGTAGTCGTACAGGGTGGCGTCCCGGTCGCCCTACTTGCGGAGCCGGTAGCGGGAAGCCCACGAGTAGATGGTCCCCTTGGACCTGTGGAGGCGGGCCGCGGCCACGTCGACGTTGACCGGCTCGGGCACATGATCACCCCCGGGAACGCGAAACCCCCGACGCTACGGGCGGTCGGGGCGAAGGATCATGTGACGTTACGATGCATAGTTCGTCCAGGTCGGCCCGATGCGCAACTTAGGGCACGTCGGAAACTTGCAGCCATTTGCCACGGTCCGTCTTTCAGGCATCGGCACCCATGCCGGGCCCATCATGTAGTCATGGCCCAATAGATCATGGAGCGGACCGTCGGGAACGGGGTATGGGGGGCCAGACCCAAACGGACGTTGCGTGGCAGCCGATCACGCTTCCGGTTCGACCACGTGTTCGACTTAATCCGCGTAACAGGGAAGAAGGGACTGTCTCATGTCCCATCATCTTGATACTCCGCTGGCAAGCCAGAGCGGGAACCTTTTCATCGATGACCTGTACGTGTTCCCGGGCGAGGGCAGCACGGGTGTTCATCATGGATGTCAACTCCGACATCACCGGCGCCCATGCTGAGCCGGGCTTCCACCCCGATGCACGCTACGAGTTCAAGGTGCACTTCGACGGAGCCGACCAGGAGGACCTGACGTACCGGGTGTCCTTCGGCGAGTCAGACTCCAGCGGACGGCAGGCCCTGAGGCTTTACGCCCTCGGCGGCGCAGAAGCGCGAGAGGACTCCGAGGACGGCGCACTCTTGCTGGAAGGGCGGACGGGTGAGCCGGCCAGCGGGGAAGGCGCCCGGATCTGGGCCGGACGCATCACGGACTCGTTCTACATCGACTTGTCGCTGCTCGCCATCGTCAACTCCGCGGTGGCAAAGCGGATTGCGGTCGACCTGTCGGACTGGCGCCCGGAAAACGCGCAGAACAGCTTCGCTGGCAAGACTGTCGAGTCGATCGTGCTGGAGGTCCCCCACCAGCATCAGCATCTGCTGCTGGGGCCCGGCGCCCACATCGGGGTGTGGTGCGCCACCAAACTCGCCACGGACTCCGGTGGCTGGCGGCAGGTCAACCGCGCCGGGTATCCCATGATGTGGCCGATCTTCTGGCCCGGTGACACCGACTTCTCCAACCCTGCCAACTCGCGGCACCCGTCTGAGGACGTCGCTGCCGACGCCGGGTACATCGCTGACCTCGTCGCCGCCGTCGTGGCCGCCAGCGGGACCTCCGGCGACCCTCAGGGCTATGGCCAGACCGTTGCCCGCGAACTGTTCCCCGATGTGCTGCGCTACGTGGTAGGCACCCCCGCGACGTTCGGCCTCGCGGCCCGTAACGGCCGGACGCTGGCCGACAATGCACCCGAGGCGATGCTGTCGCTCGTCGCCGGTACCGCGGTGCCCTCGGGACTGAAGCCAGCCGTCGCCAGCGACTTTCGGGATAGCAGCTTTCCTTACGTCAAGCCAGCGTGATTCCGCCGGTCCCAGCAGTCCAGGTCAGCGCAATTGGGAGGTTACGGCCCGCCCGGGATGCCGAGCCATTCGGCGGCGGTCAGCATGAGCGCCTCGCCGGGAACGCGGAACGGCAGCACGTGAGGGACAACGAGGACGTCGCCGTCCGGGCGGGGGAACACGATGGCGACGTCGGTGAGGCAGGGAGGCGACGCGATCACGATGCCCCCCATCCTGCCGGGGGTCGTGATTCGCGAATCGCGAGACTCGGAGTTCCTCGAGGCCGAGTTACGTGAGAACACGCGAAAGGCTACCCACTTAACCTGAAAACCCAGGTCAGGGTTCTTTCCCTGACCTGGGGAGTTTTGATCCGGTCTTATTGGCTCATCCGTTCCCGATCCGTTCGTGCATAGTCCGCGCCGTCAGTCGTGTGGGCCGGTGGCCTTCAGGGGGTTGGTGAGCGCAGGGTCATTGAGGGCGCTCTTGACGGTGCCGCCGGACTCTTGCGTGCTGGAGGTCGAGCTCTCCTCCACGTGTCGCTTCTCCTTGAGAATCGGAACGGTCGGAGGCATAGCGGCGATGGCCCAGGCGGGCTGGAAGTCATGCGCGGAGTTGTTGGTGAGGTTGGTCTGCCCGCTGCCGTCCGCGTTCATCACGTAGATCTCGGCGTTGCCGTCCCGGGTGCTGTCGAAGGCGATCTTGGTGCCATCCGGCGACCACGCCGGGCCAAGGTCGAACGCGACGTTGTTGGTGAGGTTGGTCTGCCCGCCGCCGTCGGCGTTCATCACATAGATCTCGAAGTTGAGGTCCCGGGTGCTGTCGAAGGCGATCTTGGTGCCATCCGGCGACCACACCGGGTCAAAGTCAACCGCGGGGTTGTTGGTAATACGGGTCTGCCCGCCGCCGTCGGCGTTCATCACGTAGATCTCGAAGTTGAGGTCCCGGTTGCTAGCGAAGGCGATCTTGGTGCCATCCGGCGACCACACCGGGTCGAAGTCAACCGCGCGGTTGTTAGTGACGTTGGTCTGCCCGCCGCCGTCGGCGTTCATCACATAGATCTCATCGTTGCCGCCCCGCACGCTGTTGAAGGCGATCTTGGTGCCATCCGGTGACCACGCCGGGTCAAGGTCGAA
>NZ_BONV01000021.1 GCF_016862895.1 Planotetraspora kaengkrachanensis
TTGTTGGTGAGGTTGGTCTGCCCGCTGCCGTCGGCGTTCATCACATAGATCTCGTCGTTGCCGTCCCGCACGCTGGTGAAGGCGATCTTGCCGTTGCCGCCGGGGACCACCGCTCCGGCCGGCACCACCGCCACGCCCATGGCCGTCATGGCAGCCGCAACCACGGCCATCACCGCCCGGCCGACGACCCGCTTCGCGATGCCCCTCCGCGGTTTCTGTGCACCCGCCACCTGCTCGATGGCGATCCCTGCCACAGCCATGGTCTGTGTATTCATCGCCTGCCCCCTTACGTGCCCCGCCACGGCTGTCCGCGTGTATGGACGTGCCAGAAATCCTGCGTAAGGGGGTGATCCACAGGACAGTTGTCGAATGTCACAGGAGTGACATATGGGGGGCCGGTGACCAGGGTAAATGCTGGCGCAATGGAGATCGGGGAAGCTGGCGACTCGAATTCCTGTACAAGCACCATGGCGGGACTGAGCCGACGTGTTCAGGACGGCCCCGTGTCAGCGGTCTCGCTGACCTTTTCGCTGACTCAGCACACCGGGTAGCCGAGACGCGGTCTATCGAGCACGTAGCGCCGAAGCCCACGTGGGGCACGACGAGGACGTCGCCGTCTGGGCCGGGGAGCACAGTGGCGACGTCAGTCAGCGCTGGGAGGGATCACCAAGCGGGGGCTCATCCTCTCCCCTGCCGACCAGGACGGGATCGCCACTGCCGTGTACCGCCTGGCGGAAGGCGGCCTGGGATGACGCGGACTGCGTCACATGATCAGCTCGAGGATGCGGGCGGTCTCGGCCGCTCCCGCCAGTTGCGTGATCGGGTATCGGTAGAGCAGCACGTCGGCCAAAACGCCGAACCGGCTGTCGTGGGGGAGCTCGACTGTCCACCGGTCCAGCGCCGACCACAGCTCCTGCCTGGACAGCTCCGGCCACCTGTCCTGGAACACCTCCCACAGCGGCCCCCTGACGTTGGGATCATGGAAGATCTGATGGACGCGGGCCAGCCACTCGAGCAGTTGGGACGAGGGGAGCTGAGGGAGGATGTCGGCCATGCCGGAGGTCCGTAGCAGCTCGGTCTCCCAGACGGCGTCCCCGATCAGCTCGTAGGCTCGCTCGTACTCCCCGTGCCAAGCCAGGGTGACGCCGATGGCCGTCTCGAAGGCCGTGCGGGTGCTCTCCGACTTGATACCGGGCTTGCCGCGCCTGAGCGCGAGAAGCGCGTCGAGCTCGGCGACGGTCAAGATCGGCGTCAGCGCGAGCACGTCGTGCGCCCAGTCATCCAGTCGCAGGTGCCCATCGTCGTAGAAGCGGTGCAGGCGCGGTACTCCCTCCAAGTAGCCGCCGTCGAATAGCAGCGGCCGGACCTCCTCGGCTACTTCGGGTGCGAGCACGCGCACGAACGACGGGGTCCAGTCGCCGATGCCGCGAACCAGCCAGGCGCAACCATCGGGGAAGCCGTCCCAGGGCACCTTAGTGGGCGTGCTGGCCTTAAGCGCGCGCAACCTGGCGACGATCTCGCCGGTCAGCTCGGGCGGTCCGGCGGCAAGCACGGTCAGCGCCTCCCACGGGTCGGCCTGCGCGTCGGCCAGGCGGAGCACCTCGGCGGGGCCGCGGGTGCGGAGCGCGGCGAACTCCTCGTCGGGCGCGGCCCAGTCGTACTCGCCCTCGACTACACCAACTACACGCCTAAGGCGCCGGCACAGACCCTCCGGGCCTACAACCTCAGCATCCTCCGCAAGATCCTCAACCATCCAGCCTGACCGGACGCTCGCGGCTCTCCTGCCCACCGCAATCAGCACCGCCCTTTACGTTGTAGATTCGCAATACTGAGCCTCTGACCCGGAAGCTCATTTGAACATGTGCGCTTCCAGCGCACCGCAGAGCGCGAATCGCCTGGTCGCGTCCGGCATTGAGGAGTAGCGGTCAGAACGGTCCGGCAGGCTCCGGCTCACGGTCAGACGACGGTCAGACAAGCAAAAAGCCTGACCATCTGTAAGATGATCAGGCTTCCGACCTGCCGAAACAGAGTCGGGACGACAGGATTTGAACCTGCGACCCCTTGACCCCCAGAGTGGGGCACTTGGTTCAAATGCTCACTACCGGCGAGAGTGCCGCAGCTTGAGCCATGCCGCGCCCTCGCGAACGCGGCGGTTCACGACAGCGACGCGTCCACAATCTCCCGCGGCAAGAAGGCTCACGGGCGGCGCGGTTGTCATGCTGCCCGCGACCCCTGAAGCGGGCAATGACTGGGTCCATTGGACGCCTATCCGTATGAGCAGCCACACGTCAGGACTCCAGAGGATAGTCGCAGATTGATCACATAAAGTGACGGCTCGATCACCATGCCCCACCTCGCCCTGTATGTGTGCAATCAGCGCGATGGGCCAAATGCGCTGTTCCCCTGCGCCACCACCCGTCGGGACAGTGGTCCGGCCACCCTGATAGCCGTACGTCTTGGGCGTGCTCGCGATTCCGATCGAACGCCGCGGGGGCCCGGCTCCCCCAACCACGTGCCAGAGAAGGCGACTCGCTGATGATCCGAGACGGCGAGTGACGGTCGATCCGGGGGTCAGATCGGGGTCAGACGATCAAAAAGCCGGACTCCCCTAGGAGGGGTCCGGCCTCTGAACTGCGGAAACGTGGTGGGCGATACTGGGATCGAACCAGTGACCTCTTCGGTGTGAACGAAGCGCTCTCCCGCTGAGCTAATCGCCCGGGATGGCCGGCTCCTCGCGGTGCCGACGGGGAAAACCATACCGCAACCTACGGGGTGGTGGCGAAAAGCAGGCCGAGCCGACCCGAGCGTCCGATGTTCACCAAAGGCGCCGAAAGGTTCCCTGGAGAGTCCACGGCGTGACGGTGTGGTGTCATAGCATCGTGCTCGACCGATACGCACTACGTAAGATCCTTTGCCCACAATGGCTCCGCCAGGAAGAGTTCAAGGACAGGTAAAGCCCGAGAAAAGATGCGCCCGATGGTGATGTTTGCGCAGGTAGGTGACCGAATGTCGACCTGTGATCTGCGTTACAGAAGGGCCCGGAGGCGGAATCTTTCTTACGGGTCTCCTCGTTCGCCTCGGTAGCGAGAACGCGAACGAAACCCGACAGAGCAGTGATAGCCCCTATATATGGGGACCCGACGACGAAAAGGTTTGGCTGACGATGCACAGCACCACCGTCTCTGCCGAGCTAGGCCTTCGGCTTGTGGTCCCCGACCGAGCTACCGTCCCTCTCCTCGCCGGACTGAGTTACACCGCCGAGGACCCCTACGCCATCCGGATGGCGTTCCACGTGGGCAACGACGAGCCCGTGGAGTGGATCTTCGCCCGTGAGCTGCTGACCGTCGGCATCGTCCGGCGCGTCGGCGACGGCGACGTTCAGGTCTGGCCGGCCCGCGCCGACGGCGAGCGAACACTCAACATCAGTCTCACGTCCCCCTTCGGCCAGGCCCTCTTCGAGGTTCCGCTGGCCCCGCTCACCGAATTCCTCCATCGCACCTACGAGCTCGTCCCCGCCGGTCGGGAGACCGACTTCATGGATCTCGACGAAGAGCTCATCAACATGCTCTGGAGCTCCTGACCAATCCGGCGATCCCCGCCGAACTTCGCACAGGCTCCTAGTCCGCTTGGATCTTCCGCATACGGGCGATCTCGATCTGCTGGCCGGACATCACGTCCTGTGCCATCTTCCGCATCGCCCGGTCCTGGCCCTTGCCCAGTTCCTCCCCTGCCATCGTGATCGCGCCCTCGTGGTGCCTGATCATCAGGCGGAGGAACATGTCGTCGAAGGCCGCGCCCCTCACCGTCCGCAGGCGGTTCATCTCCTGCAGCGTGGCCATGCCGTAGCCGCCCCCGTCATGATCATGTCCGTCCGGGGCCGCGCGGCCGAGCGACTCGAGCCAGGACGTCATGACGGCGATCTCCGGTCCCTGTCCTGATTCGATTCGCCGTGCGATGGCCCTGACGAGCGGCTCGGTGGTCCGGTCCGGCGCCAGCGCCGCCATCTCCAGCGCCTGCCGGTGGTGCGGGATCATCATCTCGGCGAAGCGGACGTCGGCGGCGGCCGCCCTGGCCTCCGACTCTCCGATCCGCTCCCCCGGCTCAGCCGTACGGCCGGGCTCTCCCGGGCCGCCGGGGACGACGACCGGCACCTGTGAGCCGGCGACCAGCGGGGTCTCCTGATCGGCCGGAGAGCAGCCGGCGAGCCCGACCCCCGATATCAGCGCAAGCGTTATCAAAGCTCCGCACGCCACCCGGCTCCCCAACATAGGTTCCATACTGAACCAATTCACATAAGTAGGGGCCACCGTGAAACGACCGATCGCCGCGGCCGTTCTGGCCGCCGTCCTCATACCCGCGGCCGCGTGCACGACGGCCGAATCCCCGTCGCCGACCCGGTCCGCGTCGTCGGCGAGCCCGACGGCCACGGGCACGCCCGCGGCCACGACGGCGTCCGAACTCGGTGAGGACGAGATCGGGCACAGCCCCAACATGAAGGTGATCGCCAACGTGCCCCTGCAGGCGCCCTTCAACGGCCCGGAGGCCTGGGGAACCGACCTGGCATTCCAGGGGAACTACGCCTTCGTCGGCAACTACGAGGGCTTCACCGTCCACGACATCGGCGATCCCACGCACCCCAAGGCGGTGGCCCAGGTCGAGTGCCCGGGCGGTCAGAACGACATCTCCGTCTCCGGCGATCTGCTGTTCCTGTCGATCGACGACCCGCGATCGGACGACACCTGTGCGAGTACGCCTGCCGACCCCTTCAGCGACCCGGAATGGGAGGGCATCCGGATCTTCGACATCTCGGACAAGACCCATCCCAGGTACGTCTCCGCCGTCCAGACCGAATGCGGGTCGCACACCCACACGATCGTCCCCGGGAAGGACTCGGGCACGCTGTACCTCTACGTGTCCTCCCCCGGGCCCATCCCGGGCTCGAAGGGCTGCCCGGCGCCGCACGAGAACATCTCCATCGTCGAGGTCCCGGTGGAGGAGCCCGCGAGGGCACGGGTCGTCGCCAAGCCCGAGATCCTCAAAGAGCGCGTGATCGACGAGAACGCGGACTTCCCGTCGGCGGGGTGCCACGACATCACGGCCTACCCGGAGAAGGGCCTGGCGGCCGGCGCGTGCTTCGGCGACGGCATCCTGATGGACGTCTCCGACCCGGTGAAGCCGCGCCTGCTTCAGTTGGTGAGCGACAGGGAGAACTTCTCCATCTGGCACTCGGCGACGTTCAACGAAGCGGGGACCAAGGTGGTCTTCGGTGACGAACTCGGCGGCGGGCTGGCCGCCACGTGCGGCGCGTCAGGAGAGCCGACCAAGGGGGCGGACGCGGTCTACGACATCACGCCCGGCCACGAGCTCGTACGGCGCGGCTACTTCAAGATCCCCCGGATCCAGACCCCGGAGGAGAACTGCGTAGCCCACAACGGGTCGCTCATCCCGGTCCCAGGCCGGGACGTGATGGTCCAGGCCTGGTACATGGGCGGCGTCTCGGTCGTCGACTTCACCGACTCGAACGCCCCGAAGGAGATCGCCTACTTCGAGCGCGGGCCGCTGAGGCCCGGCCTCCAGCTCGGCGGCTCCTGGTCGGCGTACTACTACAACGGCTACATCTACTCGAGCGACATCACCAAAGGCCTCGACGTCCTGCGCGTCGACGACCCCGTCACCGACCCCGCGAAGTCGGTCCGGATGACGGAGCTCAACGCGCAGAGCCAGCGTTCGTACGGCGGAGCCTGACCGAGCGGGACCCGGCCGAGCGGGACCCGGCCGAGCGGGACCCGGCCGAGCTCAACCCGCTTGAGCGGAGCCTGACCCGAGGGGCCTGCCTCACGGGTCGACGTCGGCTGCCGACCGCTCGGCGAACGCCTTCATGGCCGCCAGCGTGATCGGGCCGGGCGCCTGCGGCAGCGCGGTGCCGTTCACGAGGTGGATCGGCTGGACGTCCCGCGTGGTGGAGGTGAGGAACGCCTCCTCGGCCTCGTACAGCGCCGAGATCGGCACGTCGGCCTCCTCGCCGCCGTACCACTCCAGCGCGAGCGCGCGGGTGACCCCGGCCAGGCAGCCGGAGTCCAGCGTCGGCGTGATCAGCCGTCCGCCGGTCACGATGAAGATGTTGCTCCCGGTGCCCTCGCACAGGTTGCCGGCGAGGTTCTCGAAGATCGCCTCGGCGCCGCCGCGCTCCTTGGCGTACGCGAGCGCCTTGGCGTTGTCGCCGTAGGACGTGCTCTTGACGCCCGCGAGCGCGCCGCGCTCGTTGCGGGGCCACGGCACGACGGTGACGTTCGCGGTCGCGGGGAACGGCTTCTGCTCGCCGACGATGACGATCACGCTCGGCCCGTCCGAGCCCCGGTCGGAGCCCAGCGGACCGGGCCCGCTCGTGTAGGTGATCCTGATCCGCGCCAGCGGCCACTTCGGGGCGGCGGCGAGGCAGCGGCGGACGCCGTCGGCGATCGAGGCCAGGTCGGGCTCGGGGAGGTCCATGCGCTTGGCCGACAGCGCCAGCCGGTCGAGGTGGCGCGTGAGCGCGAAGGCCTCGCCCTCGACGCTCTTGATCGTCTCGAAAACGCCGTCGCCGACCATGAGCCCGTGGTCGAACACCGAGACCACGGCCTTGCCGGGGTCCACGAGGTCCCCGTTCACCCAGATGGGTACAGCCATCTCCAACTCCATCTCTATGCTTCCGGCCCGTTCCGTGACGCGAGTCCGATGAGCCGGGCGGCCTTGAGCTCGGTCTCGTTCCACTCCAGCCGAGGGTCGGAACCCCACGTGATGCCCGCCCCCGTGCCGAACCGGATCGTGTCGTGCTCGATCCAGAAGGTCCGGATGCCCACGGCCAGCACCCCTTCGCGCCGGTCGGCGTCGACCCAGCCCACCGCCCCACAGTATGGACCCCGGGGCTCGGGTTCGAGCTCGTTGATGATGCGCAGCGCCGAGGATTTCGGCGCTCCGGTCACCGAGCCGGGAGGGAAGGTCGCGGCGAACAGCTCGGGCCAGCCGATCCCGTCCGCCAGTCTCGCCCGCACCGTCGACACCAGGTGCACCAGCCCGGGGTGCTCCTCGATCTCGAAGAGTGAGGGCACCGACACCGAGCCTACCGTGGCCACCCGGCCGAGGTCGTTCCGCACGAGATCCACGATCATGAGGTTCTCGGGATAGTCCTTGTCCTGGAGGTCGTCCGCGGTCGCCCCGGTCCCCTTGATCGGCCGCGACTCGACCACGTCGCCGCGGCGCGACAGGAACAGTTCCGGCGAGGCGGACACGACCGCGAGTCCCGGGACGTCGATCACCGCGGCGTACGGTGCGGGGTTGCCCTCGGCCAGCCGTACGGCCAGGGCGAGCGGATCGGCGGGGCCGGGGAGCGGCGCCGAGAGCACCCGGCAGAGGTTCGCCTGGTAGACCTCGCCCTGCTCGATGTAGTCCCTGATCCTGCGGACGCCGTCCTCGTAGCCCGCCTGGTCGAGCGAGCTGTGCCAGGAGTCCCTGTCGGGCCCGCGCCAGGGCCGCGTCGCGGCCGGCAGCGGGGCGCGGCGCACGTCGTCGAACCGGGCGCACGTGACCTTGCCTTCGTAGGACACCACGACGGCCCACCAGCCGGAGCCGTCCAGCGCGGCCAGGTCGGTGGTCACGTCACGCAGTCCGGTGGCCAGATATCCGCCGATGTAAGCGAAGGCGTCGTACACGGATCCATTCTCCCAATCAGCGGGATATCAGGCGAAACGTCCAGCGGCCGTGGCCGGCGCGCGCGATCCGGCCGTCTGCGGGACACCCCGCCGGAGGAAGCCGAGGAGCGCCCTGGCCGACGCCAGCGCGGGGCGCGGCAGGGCCGCGTAGACGGTCCTGCGCGGCGCGAAGTCGCCGAGCGGCCGCAGCGCCAGATCGGCCCGTACGGCAGGCGCCGCCATCGCGGGCACCATCGTGATCCCGAGCCCGGCGGCGACGTAGCCGAGCTTGCCCGTCCATTCGGCGATGCGGACCTCGACCCTGGGGGTGAACCCAGCGCGGGCGCAAGCCTCTCCGAGCGTCGTGGTGCCGTCGGGCTGGGCTCCGGCGATCCAGCTCTCGTCCCGGAGGTCGCGCAGGTCGACCACGTCCGCCCCGGCGAACCGGTGACCGGCGGGCAGTGCGATGAGCAGTTCGTCCTCCAGCAGCGGCGTGATCTCGGTGTCGTCCCCGAGCGGCACGCCCGCGAAGTAGTCGCTGACCACGGCGAGGTCGATCATGCCGTCCGCGACGCCCTCCATGAGCTCACCGCTCAGGCCCTCGACCAGGCCGACGTCGACCCCGGGGAAGACCTCCCTGAAATCGCGGAGCGCGCCGGGCACCAGCGCGGCGTTGGCCGTCGCGAACGCGCCGACCCTCAGCCGGCCACCGGTGCCCCGCTGGATCGCGGCCAGCTCCTCCTCCGCCCGCGCGAGCCGGTTGAGCACGTCACAGGCGTGCCGGTGCAGCGCGCTGCCCGCTGGCGTGAGCCGTACGCCTCGGGGGAGCCGCTCGAAGAGCGGGCCGCCCGCCTCGGCCTCCAGCGTCGCCACACGCCTGGAGACGGCCGACTGGGTGTAGTTGAGCTCCGTCGCCGCCGCCGTGAAGGAGCCCGTGCGGGCCACGACGTCGAGCAGCCGGAGCATGTCCGTCTCGAACATCCGTCCATCCATGAGTGAGAGGCATACGCCGCATGCAATCTACTCGTTGGTGGAATGGCAGGATTCACCAATAGCGTCGTCGCATGATTGCCTTTCTTGGACTGGGGCGCATGGGCGCCCTCATGGCCGCGCGACTCGTGGACGCCGGCCACAAGGTCACCGTGTGGAACCGGACGCCGAAGGAGCTTCCCGGCGCACAGGTGGCCTCCTCCCCCGCCGCCGCCGTCGCGGACGCCGATCTGGTCGTGACGATGCTCAGCGACCCCGAGGCCGTGGACGAGGTCGCCATGGCCGCGCTGCCGGGACTGCGGCCCGGGTCGGTTTTCGTGGAGATGTCCACCATCGGGCCGGAGGCGGTGGCGCGGCTGCGCGACCTGCTGCCCGAGTCCGTGGGGATCGTCGACGCTCCCGTGCTCGGCAGCCTGAAGCCGGCCGCCGACGGCATTCTCGTCATCCTCGCTGGAGGCTCGCCGGAGGACCTGGCCCGCGCCCGTGACGTGCTCACGGTCTTCGGGACGATCAGGCATGCCGGTCCCCTCGGGGCGGGGGCGGCGCTGAAGCTCGCCGTGATGAGCGCGATCGTCTCCGCCCAGGTGTTGCTGGCGGAGAACCTCGCCTACGTGCGGGCGCTTGGCCTTGACCGTTCGGACTTCCTGGACACGCTTTCGGGCACCGCCCTCGCGGGGATGGTCGATCGCGTCCGTCCCGCGGTCGAGTCGGGCACGCCGCCCACCGGCTACGCGCTCGGCCTGGCGGCCAAGGACCTGCGACTGGCGAGCGAAGGGCCGGGAGCGGCGCAGACCGTCACGGCCGCGGCCAGGGACCGGCTGGCCGAGGCCGTCAGCGACGGGCTCGGCGGTCAGGACGTCACCGCGATCTTCGCCGCGCTGCTGGAGGGACCCGCTCCCGGCACCGCCGCGCCCGAAGCGGCGGCCCCGGCGGTGCTGAAGATCAACCCACCGGCCGTCCCCGCCACCAACGGGTACTACTCGCACGCCACCCGGACGGGCGACCTCCTGTTCGTGTCCGGGCAGGTGGCCCTCGACGAGAAGGGTCAGGTCGTGGGCGAGGGCGACATGGCCCGCCAGAGCGAGTTCGTCTACGCCAACCTGGGGCGCATCCTCGAGGACCAGGGCTCGTCGTTCGACCGGGTGCTCCATGTGCGGACGTTCGTGACCGACATGTCGCTGCTGGGCGAGCACCGGGACGTCCGGAGCCGCTACTTCACCGGCGAGCCCCCGGCCAGCACCACCGTCGAGGTCTCCCGCCTGTTCCAGCCGGGCCTGCTCATCGAGATCGAGGTGGTCGCCGCCGCGGGCTGACACTCCGCGTGCACGGGGGCGCGGGCGGCATCCACCGGCCGCGCCCCCGTCCACATCGATTACGATTACCATTCGTATTCACATGGTGACAATCCGCGATATATCCGGGGGCGTGATGGAACTCATCCCAGGCAACTCCCTGATCACCGCGAGCCCTGAGGACGGGCGGGCGCTGGCCGTCCTGATCGCCAGGAACACGATCCACGCGATCCAGCCGGACCTCGAGGTCCTCCGGAGGGACCGCGGCGAGAACGCCGCGGATCCCGACGGCCGCACCGTGGCCGCGCACATGATCTCGATCGAGTTCGCCACCATCGCCGCGGCCAACAACTACTGGCGCTGAGCCCAGCCTCAGCCGGGGGCAGCCTCAGGCGAGCGGGCCCGTGGCCGCCTCCGCCGCCGCGACCACCGCGCCACTGGCGACGAGTTCGACGGCGGCCTCGATCTCGGGGGCGAGGAACCGGTCGGGACCCGGTCCCGCGACCGACTCGCGCAGCAGCCCGACCACCGCGCCCGTGCCCCGGGCGGGCAGGTGCGGCGCGCGCAGGTCGAGCGCCCGGGCGGCCGTCAGTACCTCGATGGCCAGGACGCGGGTCAGCCCGTCGATCGCCCGCCGCAGCTTCCGGCCGGCCGACCAGCCCATGGAGACGTGGTCCTCCTGCATCGCGGAACTCGGGATCGAGTCCACGCTCGCCGGCGCGGCCAGCCGCTTGAGCTCGGAGACGATGGCCGCCTGGGTGTACTGGGCGATCATGTGGCCGGAGTCCACCCCGGGGTCGCCGGCCAGGAAGGCGGGAAGGCCGTGGCTGCGCGCCACGTCGAGCATCCGGTCGGTCCGCCGTTCGGAGATCGACGCGAGGTCGGCGACCGCGATCGCCAGGAAGTCCAGGACGTACGCCACGGGAGCGCCGTGGAAGTTGCCGTTGGACTCGACCCGGCCGTCGGCGAGGACGACCGGGTTGTCGATGGCGCTGGCCAGCTCGCGCGCCGCGACCGTGGCGGCGTGGGCGACCGTGTCCCTGGCCGCCCCCGCGACCTGGGGCGCACAGCGCAGGGAGTACGCGTCCTGGACACGGGTGCAGGACCCGTCACGATGCGACTCCATGATCCCCGAGCCCTCGAGGAGGCCGCGCATGTTGGCCGCGGCCGCCCCCTGGCCGGGATGCGGGCGCAGCGCCTGCAGGTCCGCGGCGAAGACCGCGTCGGTGCCGAGCAGCGCCTCGACGCTCATCGCGGCGCTGATGTCGGCGGTCTTGAGCAGCCTGACCAGATCGTCGATGGCCAGGATCAGCATGCCGAGCATGCCGTCCGTGCCGTTGACGAGGGCGAGCCCCTCCTTGGCGGCCAGTTCGACCGGCTCGATGCCGCTCTGCTTGAGCGCCTCCCCGGCCTGCCGCACCTGCCCGTCCGCCGTACGGACGACGCCTTCGCCCATGAGCGTCAGCGCGACGTGGGACAGCGGGGCCAGATCGCCCGAGCAGCCGAGACTGCCGTACTCGTGGACGACGGGGGTGATCCCCGCGTTGAGCAGGGACTCCAGGACGCGGGCGGTCTTCGGGCGCACGCCGGTGTGACCGGTGGCGAGCGTGTGCAGCCGCAGCAGCATCATCGCCCGGGTCACCTCGGTCTCGACCTCGGGACCGGATCCGGCGGCGTGCGAGCGGATGAGGCTGCGCTGGAGCTGCGCCCGCAGCGCCGGGTCGATGTGCCGCGTGGCCAGCGCTCCGAAGCCCGTGGAGACGCCGTAGGCCGGGGTGTCCGCCTCGGCGAGATCCTCGATCCGTCCACGGGAGGCGGCCATCTCCGCCAGCGCGTCGTCCGTCAGCCGCACGGACCCGCCGTGCCTGGCGACCTGGATGACGTCGTCGAAGGTCAGCGGCTCAGGCCCGACCGCCGTTGCCTCGCTGTCGTGCATCGTCCCACTCTCCCGGAGCCCCAGTGGCTCTTCGTGCGCTTGCAGGCCCGCCGGCGACCGAGGAGGTAACCAGCGTATTGCATGTTAGCTCCTTACATCCGAACGTCGCCTCCAGTCCGTCCCTTCCAAGGGCGGTCACCTCGATCGCCCGCCGGGTGGTCCCTCTCGCCAGCCACTCCAGAGCCACCATCCGCTCGAACAGAGCCGCGCCGAGCGCGCCGCCGAGGTGGGGCCGGCGTTCCAGCCAGTCGAGGCACGCGGGGGCGAACCTGCGGCGCCTGAGCCGTACGGCGTCGACGTCGACCCCGAACGCGGCGACGGCGTCCCTGCCGCGAGAGGTGACCTCGCAGGCGCCGTCGGCGGACTCCACCAGGTGCCCCTCGCGCAGCAGGGCGTCGTACAGCTCGACGCCCACCCTGCCCGCGAGGTGGTCGTAGCAGGTCCGCGCCTCCCGGAGCAGCCTGGCCTGCCGCGACTGCTTCAGCGAACGCACGGCCGGGCGCCCGCTGATGGTCGCGAGCACCTCGAGGACCTGGGCGACCTCGGGTCCTGAGAGCCGGTAGTAGCGATGCCTGCCCTGGCTGATCATGGTGATCAGCCCTCCGTCCCGTAGCCGGGCCAGGTGGGCGCTGGCGGTCTGCGGGGTCACCCCGGCCATCCGGGCGAGTTCGCCCGCGGCGAGCGCGCGGCCGTCCAGGAGCGCGGTGAGCATGGCGGCACGCGTGGCGTCGGCGATCAGCGCCGCCACCGGGGCGATCTCCGCGTCCTGGGCGATGTATTCGGCGGGCATGTTTCGACGCTAACCCACCTATTGTTCGGCGCCCGACGAAGCGTCCCCTCCTGGCGGCTCGCACTGATTTGGGGTGTGGGCGGTCATTCGATAAAGTTCGACGCGTGAGTTCGCCCCCCGGGCGGACGGCATGCGGAAGTGGCTCAGTGGTAGAGCATCACCTTGCCAAGGTGAGGGTCGCGGGTTCGAATCCCGTCTTCCGCTCGGTGTTTGCACCTGGTGGAGTGGCCGAGAGGCGAGGCAGCGGCCTGCAAAGCCGTCTACACGGGTTCAAATCCCGTCTCCACCTCTGGTCTGACGGGCGATTAGCTCAGCGGGAGAGCGCTTCCCTGACACGGAAGAGGTCACTGGTTCAATCCCAGTATCGCCCACCATCTTTTCCCGGCCTTGACGGCCTGTTCGAAGCCGCCGGATCTCCGGCGGCTTTTCGCTTTCCCGGGCCAGCTCAGGAATCACGGCGGCCGGCCCGGGCCCCGCCTCCACCCGCCCCCCGGTCCCGGCGACCCCGTGAGTAGTTAGTTAGGCAAAGCAACTACTATCGGGTCGAAGGAGGAGGTCGTGCGCAATGCGTGACGCGGAAGGCTCCATGGACGCCTCGAAGACCTCGACGGGTTCCGGCCCGGCCCGGCGGGCCGGGCGGCTCGATCGGGACCATCCCCGTTACAAGTGGGTGGCGCTGTCGAACACGACGGTGGGCATGCTGCTGGCCACCGTGAACTCGTCGATCGTCATCATCTCGCTACCGGCGATCTTCAGGGGCATCGGGCTCAATCCGCTGGAGCCCGGCAACGTGAGCTTCCTGCTGTGGATGATCATGGGCTTTCTGCTGGTGTCCGCCGTACTCGTCGTCCCGGCCGGCCGGCTGGGAGACATGTACGGCCGGGTGCGGATCTACAACGCCGGGTTCGCGGTGTTCACCGTCGCCTCGATCGCGTTGTCGCTCGACCCGCTGCACGGCGGATCGGGCGCGTTGTGGCTGATCGGCTGGCGGGTCGTGCAGGGCGTGGGCGGCGCCATGCTCTTCGCCAACTCCACGGCGATCCTCACCGACGCCTTCCCGGTGGAGCAGCGTGGCACGGCGCTGGGCGTCAACCAGGTCGCCGCCATCGCGGGCTCGTTCCTCGGCCTGATCATCGGCGGGCTCCTCGCGGAATGGGACTGGCGGGTCGTGTTCCTGGTCAGCGTCCCCATCGGCCTCGTCGGCACGATCTGGTCCTACGCCTCGCTCCACGAGCTGGGCGAGCGCCGCCCCGGCCGGCTCGACCTGCCCGGCAACATCACCTTCGCGGCGGGGCTCGGCGTGGTGCTCGCCGCCATCACCTACGGCATCCAGCCGTACGGCGGGCACTCGACGGGCTGGGAGAACCCGTGGGTACTCGGCGGGATCGCCGGCGGGGTCCTGCTGCTGGCCGTGTTCTGCGTGATCGAGAGGAGGGCCGCCGAGCCGATGTTCCAGCTCAGCCTGTTCCGGATCCCGCAGTTCTCCGCGGGCAGCCTGGCGGTGCTGCTGTCGGCGATCGGGCGCGGCGGCCTGCAGTTCATGCTGATCATCTGGTTGCAGGGGATCTGGCTGCCGCTGCACGGCTTCGCCTTCGAGGAGACCCCACTGTGGGCGGGCATCTACATGTTGCCGCTGACGGTGGGATTCCTCGCCGCCGGCCCGGTGTCGGGCTACCTGTCCGACAGATACGGCCAGCGGCTATTCGCCTCCGGCGGCCTGATCATCGTGGCCGCGGCCTTCCTCGGCCTCATGGCGCTGCCGGTCGACTTCCCCTACTGGGTCTTCGCGGCCCTGCTGGCGATCAGCGGGATCGGCTCGGGCGTGTTCTCCTCCCCCAACACCTCGCGGGTGATGAGCAGCGTCCCCGCCCACCAGCGGGGAGCCGCCGCCGGGATGCGCGGGACCTTCCAGAACTCCGGGCAGGCCCTGTCGATCGGCGTCTTCTTCTCCCTGCTCATCATCGGCCTGGCGGCCGGACTGCCGAACGCCCTCACCTCGGGCCTGGAGAGATCGGGCGTCCCCGCGGCCGTCGCGCAGTCGATCGGCCACCTGCCGCCCGTCGGCAGCCTGTTCGCCGCCTTCCTGGGCTACAACCCCATCCGGACGATCCTGCCGCCGGACGTGCTGAGCGCGCTGCCGCCGGACACGCAGGCCCGGCTGACCGGGAACGAGTTCTTCCCTAATCTGATCTCCGCACCCGTCCACCAGGGCCTCGTCGTGGTCTTCTCCGCCGCCGCGGTCATGATGGTCATCGGGGCGATCGCCTCGCTGCTGGACGGCAGGCGAAGGACGACGACCTGACCGGATCTTCCATTCCGCTGCGAGCCGTACGGGCTTGGCAGAACCCACCAGTACGCACGAGCGACACGAGTGCGCACGAGCAAGAGGAACAGCGATGAACGACGCGATCTGGGCCGGCACGATCAACATCGCCGGGCACGAGGACGCCGAGCTCGAGGCCTACCTGGCCCGACCGCTCGGTGAGGAGGCCCGCGGCGGCGTGGTGGTGATCCACCACATGCCCGGGTACGACGAGGCCTCCAAGGAGATCGTCAGAAAGTTCGCGGCCCACGGCTACGCCGCCGTCTGCCCGAACCTGTACTCACGTGAGGGCGCGGGCGTCAGCCCGGACGACCAGGCGGCGGCGGCGCGGGCGAAGGGCGGCGTCGCCGACGAGCAGCTCGTCGGCGACGTGGCCGGGGCGGCGGCCCACCTGAACGGGCTGGAGCACGCCAACGGCAAGATCGGTGTGATCGGCTTCTGCTCCGGCGGGCGGCAGACGTTCCTGGCCGCCTGCTCGCTCCAGATCGACGCGGCCGTGGACTGCTACGGGGCCTTCGTGGTCAACGAGCCGCCCGCCGAGTCCGGCATGAAGGCCACGTCGCTCCTGTCCAAGGCGCCCGGCCTGTCCTGCCCGCTGCTCGGGCTGTTCGGCGCCGACGACTCCTTCCCCGGGCCCGAGGAGGTCGGGGTGCTCGCCGCTGAGCTCGACAAGCTGGGCAAGGAGCACGAGTTCCACTCCTACCCCGACGCCGGGCACGGGTTCTTCGCCGTCGACAGGCCCTCGTACCGCCCCGCCGCCGCCGTGGACGGCTGGAAGAAGATCTTCGACTTCTACGGCCGCCACCTCGGCGCCTGACAGGAGCCACGATGTGCACCTATCTCACCCAGCGGATCGAGCTTGAGGGCGCCGCGAAGGGGGCGACCGGCTGGTTCACGCTCAGCGACGGCGCCGTCTACGTCGACCATCCGTTCCACGCCTGCCATGAGCACACGCTGAACATCGACTTCACCAACCCCGGCGAGGGCCCGTCGGCGCGGGTCGCGGTCGAGCTCACCGAGGAGGCCGCGCTGGCGCTGGTCGACGCCATCCAGAAGGCCCTGGCCTCGGCGCCGCCCGGGCTCGCGTCGGGCGCGCACGCCCGCGCCGCCTCCTGAGGGCGTTCTCCCTCCCGGCGGCCCGCGCCCCTCTCAGCCGAGCTGAGCGGCGCGGGCCGTCCGGGGCGGGCCGGCCACCGTGACAGTCCGGAGCGGCCGGCCGGAGTGCTTCAGCCGGCGCGGCCGGAGAGCTGGTCGAACAACTCCAGGGCGGCCTGGCGCACGTCATCGGGTGCGATGCCGTCCAGGGTGCTGCGGGCGTGATCGTTGTCGCGAGTGGTGGCGCAGGTGATCGCGACCGACGCGGCCGCCGCGTGACGGAGAGATCCGGCGGGCGCGCTGTCCGCCAGCTCCTGGGCGCTCGTGGCGAGATCGAGGTTGTCCCTGCTGAATGGGCTGGTCACCGAGGTCTCCTGGAGTGGTCGTGATTGCAGCCATTATCAGTCATCCCTGCCCGCATGCGACCACCGCCCACCGGTATTCGTGATCGGCCGCTCATGGAGCCGGCCCCGGATCCTCCGTACGGGATCCGGGGCCGGTGGACGTGGGGGCCGCGACGCCGGAGTTTCCCGCGCCTGGCCGGTCCTGATCAGCCGAGCCAGGCGGCGACCTGGTTCACGGCGCCGGACGCCCAGCCGAGCTTGAGGTGGTTGAGGCCGAGGACGGCGGTGGCCGCCCGGTTGCCGATCCCGTCGGGCGCGGAGCAACTGGCGACGAAGACGGCTCCGTCGGACGGGCCCGTGTGTTCGTTGTGCAGGAGCGCCATGTCCGGCGTGTTGCCGCAGAGCTGGTAGACCGGCACGCTCGCCGGGGTGCCGGCGTTGATCAGGGGCACGACCAGCGAGCCGCGGTCGATGGCGTACTGGATGCCGCGGCCCGCCGTGTAGAAGCCGGTGCCGCCGTAGTAGGTGGTGTACCAGTCCTGCTCGAGGGTGGACAGCGGATAGACGTCGTCCCAGCGGTAGAGCATGTCGTCGGAGCCCGGGTAGGCGTCGCCCTCGTAGCTCAGGTCGGTGTGGGTGCGCCAGAGGCCGTAGCAGACCATCTTCGTGTGCGGTGCGGGCGCGTTGAGCGTGCCTCCACATTCAGGAAATATCGCGAAATCGTGGGTCCAGCCGTGGCGGTAGCCCCAGTCGAAGCCCTTGTTGGGTCCTCCGAGCAGGATGAGTTTCCTGACGTCCCCCCTGTACGCGGTGCCCCAGGACTTGCGCAATGACGAGACGTACATGCGGGCGTTGAACGCGCCCTTGGACCAGCCGACCACGTCGACCTGGGCGGCGCCCGTCTTGGCCCTGATCAGGGAGACGGCGTCGGCGATCTGCTCCGACCAGTAGTACCCGTCGCCGGTGGTGTGCGGGAACCCGATCGCGAAGACCTTGTATCCCTTGCCGCTCAGGCTCTGCATGAGGCCGGTCGAGGGGCAAGTCGCCTGGCCGCAGCCGTACGCGCCGGCGGCGTTGGGGTTCGCCCACGCCTGGTCGGCCGTCTGGTTGGCGCCGTGGACGAGCAGGACGGGGACGGGCTTGGAGCCCGTCTGCCATCCCGGCGCGGAGTAGAGCAGGAAACGCGAGGAGTGCGGGCGGGCCACGTCGCCGAACAGGCGCCTCGTCTGGCCGGTCTGGTCACCCCTGCCGTCCGACGGGTACGCCTCGGCCGTGAAGGCGCTGGAGTTGTCCTTGTACCGCTCGACCTGGGCCCAGCCGTTCTGCAGTCCGGACGTATAGGTCGCCTCCAGCGTCACCGACCCGGTGGCCGAGGCGGGCGCGGCGGGGGCCGCGAGGACGATGGCGGCCACCATCCCGAGAGCGGCCGGCAGCCTGCCCCACGGACGTCGTCTCATCACATCTCCCTTGACGGTCGACCCCCGTGACAGACACACGTTCGCCCGACGGAGACGGCCGATCAATGTGGGCGGCCCACATGTCGGGGACCGCGCCGGTGGGGAGACGTTCAGAGCGCGGCGCGGAAGGCCTCGGCGAGTTCCAGGAGATGGTGGTCGTCCCGGGCGGTGAGCTGGAGGTCCACGAAGATCTCGTGAACTCCGGCGTCCGCCGCGGCGGCGAGGTACCCGGCGATCTGCGCCACCGTTCCCGCTCGCGGCACCCGCGACTCGGGCGCGGGCTCGTCGGTGATGAGAGGGTTGCTGCGCAGGACCATGCGCAACATGTCGGGATCGCGGCCCGCCTCCTCCGCACTCCGCTGGACGGCCTTCCACATGGAGGTGAGGACGGGGATCGGCAGCGCGGCGGGCAGCCAGCCGTCCGCCCTGCGCCCGACGCGCTCAAGGGCGGCCGGCGCGAACCCCGACAGGTAGAGCGGCGGCCTGGCGGCCGGCTTGGGGAAGATGTGGCTGGGGGCGACCGCCCAGCGCTCGTCCTCGTAGGAGACGGGGTCGGTGGTCCACACGGCGTCCAGCAGGTCGAGGACGGCGTCGAACCGGGATCCCCGCGATCTCCAGGGCACCCCGACGGCGGCGTACTCGTCGGAGGACCAGCCCAGCCCCAGGCCCACGCACAGGCGTCCGCCGCTCAACTGGTCGACGGTGGCGAGCGAGCGGGCGAGCAGCACCGGCGGGTACCAGCACGCGTTGAGCACGCTGGTGCCGAGCCGGACCCGCGTGGTGGTCGCCGCGGCGACCGTCAACACCGCGACCGGGTCGAGGAAGACGCGGTGGGCCTCCGGGATGGTCCCGTCCCCGCCGGGATAGGGGTCCTTCGGCTTGAGCGGAGTCATCAGCCGGTCACCGACCCAGAGGCTGGAGAACCCGAGCGATTCGGCCTCGCGCGCCACGAGCCTGACGCTGTCCAGCGACGCGAACCGCCCGTACTGCGCGAGCGCAAGACCGATCTCCACGCTGGACCTCGCTGTCAGATCTTGCGGCCCACGCCGCAGAGGATGAGTGACGTCTCCGGCGGGTCGAACTGGACCGCTAGGTCCGGCCGCCATTCGGGCAGCCAGACCAGTCCGGGTTCCACCAGGTCGAACCCTTCGAACAGGTCCCCGATCTCGTCGCGGCCGCGCAGCACCAGCGGCGAGGTGGCGCCCTCGTACACCTGCGTGCCGGCCTTCACGGCCTCGGCGCGGGCGTCGCGCGTGCCGTGCGACAGGACGATGAAGCTTCCCGGCGCGAGCGCGTCCCTGAGGGTGGCCAGGATGCGCGCCGGTTCGTCCTCGTCGGGGATGAAGTGCATGATCGCGACGAGGAGCAGGCCGACGGGCCTGCCGAAGTCGATCGCCTTGACCACGTCGTCGTGGTTCAGGATCTCCTCGGGGCGCCGCAGGTCGCCCTCGACGACGGTGGTCGTCCCGCCCGTGCCCGCCAGCAGGGCCCGCGCGTGTCCGAGCACCACCGGGTCCTTGTCCACGTAGACGACCCGGGCGTCGTCGATGACCTCGGCGGCCACCTCGTGGACGTTGCCCTGGGTGGGCAGGCCGGTCCCGATGTCCAGGAACTGGGTGATGCCCGACTCGGCCAGGAACCGGACGGCCCGGCCGAGGAAGGCCCGGTTCTCCCGGGCGGCGAGCCGCAGCTCCGGGGCCACGGTGAGGATGCGCTCGGCGGCCTCACGGTCGGCGGCGAAGTTGTCCTTGCCGCCCAGGTAGTAGTCGTACAACCGCGCGATGTTGGGCGTGGTCGGATCGAAGCCCCAGGATCGCCGATCTTGCTCCAAGGAGCACTCCCCCGTGCGTGTTCATGATCTCGACAGTGATCAGCATATCCAGCTTGTCCGGATTGTCAGCATGGGGGTGAGGTGAGGCGCGTCCGTACGACGAGGTCGTGCAGAGCGTCCTGAGCGGAGGGCCGGTCGGGCAGGTGCGAGTGGTCGCGCGCGTCCTCCAGTTCGGCGGTGAGCGCGTCCAGGTCGCGGTCGAGCACGTCGGCGGCGGGGGCGTCGCCGGGCAGCGCGCCGTGCTCGGCCGCGCGCTTGGCCGCGACCAGCTCGGCGAGGTACGGCGGGCCGCCGTCGAGCAGCCCCGTCAGGTCGGCGACGAGCCGGCCCGTGCGCATCAGGTGGACACCCGTGAGCAGCACCCGGAACGAGTAGAGCAGGGGCTTCAGCTCGCCGGTCCTGGCGAACAGCCGCCGCTGGGTGCGGGCGAACCCGAGGTAGTGGTGGGCGTGATGACGGGTGAGGCACGCAGGGGCCAGCGCCGTCAGCTCCTCGTGGACCGGCGACGAGGCCACCACGAGCGGCGAGAGCAACTGTTCCAGCACGTAGCCGTTGCGGCCGAGCAGCAGCCGGCAGAACTTGGCGAGGTCGTGGGTGACGAGGTCGACCTCGACGCCTTCACGCACCCAGGCACGGGAGACCGTCTCCTCCCCCTGCCGCAGCCCGACGACGTCCTCGACGGGCAGGATGTGCACGCCGCGCAGATCCACGTCGGAGTCCCGGGACGGGAAGCCGTACAGATGCGCGCCACTGACCGAGGCGAACGCGAGTGGATGCGGCTGCTCTCCCGGGATGCGGTCCAGCCACACCGGCAGCACCGCGGTCACAGGGCCGACCTCCGCACCCTCATGAGGAAATCCTCGATCACGTCCTTGCCCGGCTTGTCGGGAAGCGCGCTTCCGCCGGCGATCGCCGCCGACAGCTCGCCAGTCAGCTCCGCGCGCCAGCGCTTCGCCTCCTGCCAGCCGGTCGCGCCGTGCCGTACGGCGAGCAGGCGCGCGCGGAGGCCGTCGTCGACGCGCACCAGGGGCTCACCGTGGCGCACCAGGTGCAGCCCGCCGGCCAGCAGGCGGAGCAGATGCATGGTCATCTTCCTGAATCGCGGCTCGGCGGCGAACCTGGCGTCGGGACCGGGCGGCTCGCCCCCGCGGGACTCGAGACGGCGGAACTGGTCGTCGGAGTAGGCCGCGAACGTCCGCTCGGCCTCCCGGGACAGGAAGGCGCTCCGGATCGCGAGAAGTTCTTCGCCGACCGGGGTCGCGTGCTCGACGATCGGCGACCACAGGCACTCCAGGACGGTCGGGTTGGCCCGCATCGCCAGCACGCAGAACCGCTCGACCTCCCACGAGAACTGCTCGGCCATCGGGCCGTCCAGGTGCGTGGGGGGCTTGTCCAGACGCCAGAACATCGGCGTGGGTATCACGAAGACGCCCCGCCGGTCCACGTCGGAGCCCTCGCCGTCCAGCCCGTAGGCGCGGGAGCCGGTCACCACCGACAACACAGTGCCCTCCGGCATCTGGAGCTCCATGAGGCGAGATCATGCCATATCAGGAAACTTCCACAATGTAAGTAGCTTCCGAAATGTAAGCTATGCTGTCCCACGGTGATCTGACTTATGACGACAAAAGATGACTTCGAGGCGCGCTGTCCCTCGTTCCAGGCCGCGATCGAGCTCGTCGGGCGGCGCTGGAACGGCGCGATCCTGATGGCGGCCCAGGACGGCGCGCGGCGCTACAGCGAGTTCCTCGCCGCCGTGCCCGGCATCTCCGAGCGCGTGCTGGCCCAGCGGCTGCGCGAGCTGGACGCCGCCCAGGTGCTGGTCCGCGAGGTCCAGCCGACGACGCCGGTCCAGATCACCTACACGATGACCGAGAGAGGCAAGGAGCTGGCCCTCGCCGTTCAGCCGCTGATCGCGTGGGGTGAACGCTGGCTCGGGAGAGGTAGTGAACAACACGATGGCTGACTTCGGGCACGAGCTGTGGTTCGGCGCGTTCCTCACGCCGGACGCGGCCGGACGCCGCAGGCTCGAACGGCAGGCCCTGCTGGCCGAGGACCTCGGGCTGGACATCCTCGGCTTTCAGGATCACCCGTACCAGCCGTCCTTCCTCGACACGTGGACGCTGCTGTCGGTGCTCGCCGCGCGCACGTCACGCATCCGGCTGTTCCCCGACGTGGTCAACCTGCCGCTGCGGCCGCCCGCCGTACTCGCGCGCAGTGCCGCCTCGCTCGACCTGCTGAGCGACGGCCGGGTCGAGCTGGGCCTGGGCTCGGGCGCGTTCCCCGGCGGCGTCGCCGCACTGGGCGGGCCGGTGCGCACTCCGGCGGAGTCGGTCGACGCGCTGGAGGAGGCCATCGGGGTCATGCGGGCGTTGTGGACCCCCGGCGACGGCGTGCACATCGACGGCCGCCACTACCGGCTCGACGGCGCGCACCCCGGGCCGTTCCCCGCACACCCCATCGGCCTGTGGATCGGCGCCTACAAGCGCAGGATGCTCGAGCTGACCGGGCGGCTCGGCGACGGATGGGTCCCCTCGTCCGGCTACGCGGCGCCGTCCGAGCTCGCGGGCATGTCCGCGATCGTCGACGCCGCCGCCGAGCAGGCCGGGCGGGACCCCGGCGACGTGCGGCGTGTCTACAACGTCTCCGGGCGCTTCTCCGGCCTGGCGGGCGGCGGCTTCCTCGACGGCCCGCCGAAGATCTGGGCCGAGCAGCTCGCCGAGCTCACGTTCCGGTACGGCATGAGCGTGTTCGTGCTCGCCGCCGACGACGAGCGCAGCCTCAGGACCTTCGCGGAGGAGGTCGCGCCCGCGGTCCGCGAGGCCGTGGCACGCGAGCGCCCCGCCGCCTCCTCCACCGGCTCCGCCTCCTCGGTGGAAGAGGGAGCCCCGGTCGCTCCCCCGGCCGTCCTGGCGACGGAGCGGGGATCCGTGAGCGTCCTGGACGAGGCGACCCGCCCCCGGTCCGCCAAGCGCGACATCAACGCCCTGCCTCCCGCGCAGCGCGCGAACGGGCAGCGCCTGGTCCTCATCCACGACCACCTCCGGCAGGAGCTCACCCAGATCAGGGACGCGCTGGAGCAGGTCGCGGACGGGCAGACCGACGCGGAGTCCCTCCGGTCCCTGATCAACCAGCTGACGATGCGGCAGAACTACTGGACGCTCGGCACGTTCTGCGCGTCCTACTGCCGCCTGCTCACCACCCACCACACCATCGAGGACGAGCACATGTTCCCGATGCTGACGGGGGCGGAGCCGTCCCTCGGGCCCGTGGTCGAACGGCTGGAGCAGGAGCACGAGGTCATCGCGGGCGTGCTGACCGGGCTCGACGCGGCGCTCGTGGCCATGATCGAGGACCCGGAGAAGCTCGACGGCGTCCGCCTCCAGGTGGACCTGCTGGCCGACGCCCTGCTGTCGCATCTCGGCTACGAGGAGGAGGAACTGGTGGAGCCGCTCGCCCGGCTCAACCTCGGCATCTGAGGCCCGGGCGGCGGAAATCCGGATGCGAGGCGGGAACCCGGCCTCCTATCCTCCGGCCATGCGCGACCTCAGGCTGCTGCCGAAAGCCCATCTGCACGTCCACCTGGAGAGCACGATCCGCTGGGAGACGCTCGCGGAGATCGGCGCGGCGAACGGCGTGGCCGTGCCCTCACGCGGAGACGGCGGGACGCCCCTCGCCTTCGACGGCTTCCGGCAGTTCGCCGACCACAACTCTCTCGTGCGCGACTGCCTGCGCCGGCCGGAGGACTTCCGCCGGATCGCGGTCGAGTTCTGTGAGGACGAGGCGGCGCAGGGCACCGCGTACGCGGAGGTGACGTTCACCGCGGCCTCGCACGGCGAACGGCTCGGCGACCTGGAGATGCCGCTGGAGGCCGTGCTCGACGGCCTCGCCGAGGGGCAGGCGGCCCACGGCGTGCAATGCCGGGTGCTGCTCGACCACTCGCGCCGCAGGTCGGTCGAGCGGGCGAGGCGCACGGTGGAACTGGCCGCCCGCCATCCGGCCGTCGCCGGTGTGGGCGTCGCCGGGGAGGAGTCCCATCCGCTGGCTCCGTTCGCCGAGGTCTTCGCGGCCGCCGGGGACGCGGGCCTCCACGTCGTCCACCACGCGGGCGAGACGTGCGGCGCGGCGAGCGTCCGCGAGGCGATCGGCCCCGGCGGCGCCGAACGGCTGGGGCACGGGATCCGGGTCCTGGACGACGCGGAACTCGTGGCCGAGGTGCGGGACCGGGCGATCCCGCTCGAGGTGTGCCCCTCGTCGAACGTCGCCCTGGGCATCGCGGGCTCCCTGGCCGCCCACCCCCTGCCCCGGCTGCGTGACGCCGGTCTGGTCGTCACGCTGAACACCGACATCCCGTCGATCGCCGGGACCACCTTGACACAGGAGTACGCCCGCGTCCGGGACGCCTTCGGGTACGGCGACGAGGTCATGGCCGAGTTCGCCCGGGCCTCGATCGCGGCCTCGTTCGCGCCGGAGGAGACGAAGGCCCGGCTGACCGGGCGGGTGGACGACTGGCTGGCTGCACCCGACGCCTGAGTCCCTTCGCGACTCATGTGGCGTATCGGTCCTCCGTAATCACTTCGCTTCCGACGGTGAGCAACGGTTTACTCACGGAGCATGCCCGCGTTCTGGAATGATCTCCCAGATATCGTGTCGGAGATCGAAAGACGGTGACCGATGCCGCCAATAGATGAAATAACCGCCTTCACCTCGGCCCATCCCGTCGGCACCGTCGTGATCTGCGTGTCATCCCTGGCCGTGCTGACTCTGCTCTTCTTCGTCCTGCGCACCGCCATCCGGGCGGTGACGCGGCTCCTTCGCCGCTACGCCGCCGGCCGCCCGGCGGAGGACATCCTCACCATCATCGCCGCCAGCATCGCCACCGGCGTCTCCGCCCAGGGCATGTGGCGCTTCTCCGGTGACGTGCTCGGCTTCGACGGGCCGCTGCGCCTGCTGCTGTTCGCGTTCATCGAGGTGGCCGTGATCACCAGCGCCGTCCGGGCCCGCCGCAACATGCGGGAGAACTACTCCGCCGGCATCGACGGAATCGCCGTCTGGGCCCTCACGGGCCTGTCGGCGGTGTTGTCCAGCCTGGACGCCAGAAGCCTCGCCGAGGCGCTGTTCCGGCTCGCCGCGCCGCTCGTCGCCGCGTGGCTGTGGGAGCGCGGCATGGCGATCGAACGGCACCGCATCACCGGCCGCGCCCGGATCAACTGGCGGCTCACCCCCGAACGCGTGCTGGTCAGGGTCGGGCTGGCCGAGGCGAGCGACAGGACCGCGAGCGAGGTCGACGCGCACCGCAGGCTCACCCGGGTCGCCCTGGCCGCCAAACGCGCCCGGGCCCTGCGCGAGGCCGGCGCGTCCGACCGCAGGATGCGCGGCGCGCTCGCGCGGCTCGACAAGGAGATGGACCGGGCGGTGGAGTACACCGGCCTCGCGGTCGACACCGAGCGCCAGGAGGCGCTGCTGTCCCAGATTGGAGCGCTCTACAACACGGCGGCGCTGATCGACCTGGACCCGCCCGTCCCGTGGGCGCCCGAGCCGCAGGAGCCTCCCGCCCGCCCGGCCCTGCTCGCGGGGCTCGCCGCGGGCGAGGTCGACGACGAGGACGAGATCCGCCGGGCGAACGCTCCCCAGATCGTCGGCACCGCGCAACGCGCCGCCGCCATCCGTGCCGCCAGGGAGTACTGGGACGAGCAGATCGAGCACAAGTACGTGCCCCGGGCGGCCGACATCGCACTCGAGATCGGCATCCCGCTCGACACCGCCCGCGAGTACCGATCCCTGTGGAAGCTCGAGGCGAAGGCGTACGCCCTGATCGAGGCCGCCTACAACGAGCACGGCATCCTCGACACCGGCACGTTCCCGGCCATCGAGGTGAACGAGCCGGTCCTGTCGGTCAGCGGCACGCCGGTGAACGGTACGTCCATGAACGGCTCGGCGCTCGACGGGGGGCCTACCGGCCGGTGACGGGCGCCGCCCGCCCGAGCCCGGCGCCTACAACCTCAGCGCCTACGACCTCAGGGCCTCGCGCACCCGCGCGGCCTTGACGGCGGCGGACAACGTCACGATGTCGTAGGCGCCGTGGTGGCGCCGCCCGTTGATGAAGAACGTGGGCGTGCCGGAAACGCCGCTCAGATCGGCGGAGTCCATGTCCTCCTCGATCCGGTCGGCGCCGGAGTGCGCGTCGAGGTCGTCGCGGAACCGCTCGGCGTCGAGGCCGATCTGCTCGGCGTAGACGACGAGGTCGGGGAGCAGCAGGTCGCCCTGGTGGCTGAGCAGCAGGTCGTGCATCTCCCAGAAGGCCCCCTGCTCGGCCGCCGCCTCCGCCGCCTCGGCGGCGAGCTGCGCGGACGGATGGACGTCACGCAGCGGGAGATGCCGCCATACGTACCTGACGTCGCCGAAGTCGGCGAGGATCTCACGCACCACCGGCTCGGCCAGGCCGCAGTAGGGGCACTCGAAGTCCCCGTACTCCACCAGCGTCACCTGCGCGTCCTCCGGGCCGCGGAGATGGTCGCGTTCCGGGTCGACCGGGTCGGCGAGGTCGACGATGCTCTCCGCGGTGCCGAGCAGCGCCCTGGCCCTGGTCTTCCTCGGCAACATGGCGGTCACCCGCGACACGATCCACGTGACCACCGAGGCGCACAGGGCGGCGGCCAGGATGCCGAACTTGGCCTCCTCCAACTCCGGGCCGCTGAAGGCGAGCGTGGCGATCAGCAGCGACACGGTGAAGCCGATCCCCGCGATGGTTCCGACGCCGGCGACCGCCGCCCACCCGACAGGGGGCCGCACCCGCCCGCCGCTGAGCCGGGAGACCAGCCAGGTCGAGCCGATGATGCCGGCGGGCTTGCCCACCACGTAGGCGATCAGGATGCCCAGCGTGATCGGCGAGGTGATCGCGCGCACGAGGAACTCGCCGCTGAGCGGGATCCCGGCGTTCGACAGCGCGAACAGCGGCACGATCGCATAGCTCGTCCAGGGGTGGTAGAGCTGCTGGAGGCGGTGGTTCCGCGAGACGGCGTTCACCACGCCCGCGGTCGCCGACCGGGCGAGCTCGGCCGTCGGCTGCTCGCGGAACAGCCGGAAGAGGTCGCTCGCCCGCTCCAAGTCGACGCGGGCGGCGGGCGAGGCGTTCGTCAGCAACCCCATCGCCAGGCCGATGACGACGGGTTCGACCCCCGACTCGAACAGCGCCACCCAGGCCCCGATCCCGAGCGCCGCGTAGAGGAATCCCCCGCGGACCGATCTCGACTTGAGCACCACGGTGACCGCGAAGATCGCGATCGCGACCAGGAGCGGGAACGCCGCCACGTGCTCGCTGTAGAAGATCGCGATGACGCAGAGGGCGATGAGGTCGTCGACGACGGTGACGGTGAGCATGTAGGTGTGCGCGCGGGCGGGGAACCGGGAGGCGACCAGGGCCAGCATCCCCAGGGCGAAGGCCGTGTCCGTCGACATGGCGGCGCCCCAGCCGTGCGCGGACGGCAGGCCCCCGTTGAACACCGCGTAGATCGCGATGGGCACGAGCATGCCGCCGATGCCGGCGAGGACCGGCAGGGCGAGCCTGCGCCGGTCGCGCAACTCGCCCATGTCGAACTCGCGGCGCGCCTCCAGGCCGACCACGAAGAAGAAGAAGGTCATCAGGCCGGTGTTGATCCAGTGCCTGAGGTCCTGGGCGACGGCCGCGTCGCCCAGCCGTACGGACAGGTCGGTGCCCCATACGGCCTCGTAGGACCGCAGATCCACATTGGCCCAGACGAGGGCCGCCAGTGTGGCGGCCAGCAGGATGGCGGCACTGCCGGTCTCGGTGCGCAGGAATTCGCGCAACGGCGTCTCGAGTTGCCGGACCCACCTGGTCCGTCCCGAGAACGTGGTGGTGGCTTGGCGCGGTTCCGTCACGTCTCCTGAGACATATATCGACGGCGACACATTCCCGGAACGGCGATTGACTTCGCAAAAGTCATCGCCCGGACAACAGACCGCTGGACATACACCGCAGGCAACTACACTCCTACCTTCTTGTGACATCTCCGGCTGACTCGCGGACGTCCAATCTGTGGGACCACAGAGGAGGCTCGATGGAGATCTCGGGGGACGCTGCGGGAAACCGGGTGGCGCGGCTCGCCGGCGCGCGCGAACAGGTGCGGCACGCTCGCCGGCTGGTGTCCGCCGTCCTGGGACGCGACCACCCACGCCACGACGACTGCGTGCTGCTGACCAGTGAGATCGTCACCAACGCGGTCGTCCACTCGCGATCGGGACAGGGCGGCACGTTCGTCATCACCGTCTCGCGCCTTCGCGACCGGGTGCGGATCCGCGTGGAGGACGACGGATCGGCCGCTCCCCCGTGCGCGGGGCACGTCGTGCCGAACGGCTCGAACGGACGGGGCCTGCCCCTGCTGGACGTGCTGTCCGACCGCTGGGGGATCATCAGGGAAGACGGCAGGAACGACGTGTGGTTCGAGGTCAGGACAGAGACGGCGCGCGAGTCCTCAGGAGCCGGCGACGACGGATACGAGGTCGGCGCAGACCTGCACCACCTCGAACCGGTGTCCGGCGACGGTGAACTGGTCACCCACCTTGACGCTCACCGAGCCGGGGTCGCCCGCCGCTCCCCCCATCAGCGTAAGCGTCGCCTCATGGTCGTCCCCGACTGAGTTGAGCCCGGCGCGGGCGCCGCCGGCCAGGGGGTGGGCGCCGCCCTGGAGGATGTGCACGGCGCCGGCCCGATCGGCCCCCGAACACGCCTCAGCGGTCTGCTCACCGGTGGACTGACAGGCCGAGACCGCCAACAGCGCGGCCACGAGGACCGGTGCGCGCCTCACGACCCGGCCTCCAGGTCGGCGTATCCCCGCCCGTCCGCCTCGATCGCGGTCACCGTGTACGACCGGTCGGCGATGTCGAGGGTGTCGCCGACGCCCAGCTCATAGGTGCCGCTCGGCACGCCGTCCACGTTCACGGTGACGACGACCTGCCCGGGCGTGAGGTCGTTGATCCCCACGAGCAGGGACGCCCCGCCGTGCTCCAGGCGGTACGGGATGCCGCGGCGCAGCCGCCACTCTTCCATGTCAGTCCCCCACGCTCAGCTTCTGCGGATCGTCGAACCACTTCTTGAACTCGTCCGGCGTGACCACGGCGTCGGGCGAGCCCGGACCCCAGGGGTTCCCCAGAACGATCTTCCCGTCCTTGAACCCCTTCACGTAGAAGACGTGCCGGGTCACGTAGGAGGCCTTCAGGTTGGCGGGCAGCCCGTCGTTCGAGGAACGGCTTGAGACGATCACGGGATGCCCCGAGTCGAAGGCCTTCTTCACATCGTCGTAGTCGAGGTCGATGCCGTCGGCGTCGTCACCCGTGACGTACGGCGGGGCCTGCTCGTTGTAGTCCCACTCGATGGCGCCGTAGCTGCCGTGTTCCTCGCGGTCGTACCGGTCGTCGCCGCCCTTGCCGTCCGGGGCGCCGCCCTTGTCCTCGGCGTACAGCAGGGCGAACGCCTTCTCGTAGTACCCGGGCCAGCTTTCCGTCGTCGTGTTGCCGCTGACGCTCCGCGCGAACGCGATGTCGCCGCCGGCGTCCAACGGCAGGTCGGGTGTCATCGTCACCCAGTGCAGTTTTCCGTCCTTGTCCCACACCCGCACGGAGACGGTCCCGTTGGCGTTCTGCCGGATGCCGTCCTGGATGAACTTCGGGTCGGCGGCGGCGGTGGCCTTCAGCGAGGCGATGTACCAGCAGTCGCCCAGCGTTCCCTGGGCCACCTCGTCCGCCTGGACGCCGTCGACGAACATCGGGACGTTCGGCGTGCCGTAATGGAGCCCCGCGGTGCTCACGCCGCTCTGGCTGTTGGCGCCGTCGAGGAAGACGTCGGTGGAGTCGAACCCGGGCTGGACGCCGGGCAGGTCCGCGGCGAGCTTGCCCCACAGCCCCGGTCCCGCCCGCTCGAGGAGGTGGCTGAGGTGCTCGCGCCGCTCGCCGTCGGGCAGGCCGTTGTGGTCGAACGGGTTGAGCCAGCCGTCCCCCGTGTCGGAGATGAGCCTGCCGTACCTCTTGAGGTCCTCGTCGCTCACCTTCGACAGGAACAGGTCGAGTTCGGCGGGGGTGAGTTCCTCCAGGCGCTTGGCGACCGCGCGCAGATCGTCGCGGTTCCCGTTCATCCCGAAGTCATCGCCGCCGAGCCCCTTGATCGCGTCGAGCGCCTGGTTGACCTTGCCCTGGTCGGGCTCGTCCCGATCGAAGACGATCATCGGGTCGACGACCGTGCCGGGCGGGAATGGGGCGCCGGAGGGCGAGATCCGGTCGCACCGTCGGTCGATCTCGCCCGCCGTGTCCGGCAGGACGGTCGCCAGCACGCCGGGCACACCCCTGGCCTCCCCGCCGCGCATCGTGTCCAGCAGCGGCTGGTACGACGTCGGGGACGCGCCGTTCAGGGCGGACTCGGCGTCGCCGAGCACCTTGGCGAGGTCACGCTGGAGCCCGCCGGCCCCGCCTCCCGCCTTCCTGAGCTCCCTGGCCAGCAGGCGGATCTTGTCGACGTCGAAACCGGCGTAGGTCATTTGGCCGCCTTCTTCGCCGCGTCGGCCTGCCGTTCCAGGCTCTCGGCCTCCCTGACCCACGCGCCCGCGTCCATGACGAGCCGGTTGGCCATCCCGCCCAGATGCCGTTTGTGGTCCTGCAGTCGGCTGGTCGTCTCTCTGGCGTACCAGCCCTGCCAGGCGTCCTTCGCGGTGGCCACGGCCACCGCCTGGTCGAGGAAGGGGCCGAGCGTCTCGGCGATGGCCCTCGCCCGCCGCGCGCACTCCCGCAGCTCGTGGGCACGCCTGCGTAGGGATTCGGGGCTTTCCTCCGGATCCGTGGGGATCATGGCGGCCATGCTAACGACGATCACCCCGCCTCGGGGGCGACTCCGGGGAACCGCGATAGGAAGGCCGCCAGGGTGGTACACCAACCCAGAAAGGACGCTTCCCAGGAGGTGATATTTCCAACTAAATTTGTAGGAAAATAGGGAGGATAAGCATGCCCTTGCCTGACTTCCTGGTGATCGGGGTCCCGAAGGCCGGGACGACCGCCCTGCACACCGCCCTGGCCCGGCATCCGGGGCTGTTCATGTCGGCCGTCAAGGAGCCGAAGTTCTTCCTCACCGACGGCCCGCCCCCGCCGGGCGTGGGTCCCGGAGACGCCGAGACCTACCGCGAGCACGTGTGGCGGCGCGCCGACTACGAGGGGCTCTTCGACGCGGCTCCCGCCGGGGCGCTGTGCGGCGAGGCGACCCCGTTCTACCTCTACGATCTGGCCGCCCAGCGGCGGATCCGGGACGCGATCCCGGGAGCCAAACTGATCGTCTCGCTGCGCGACCCGGTCGAGCGCGCGCACTCCAACTGGACCCACCTCTGGTCCGCGGGGCTCGAACCGGTCGGCGACGTGATCGAGGCGTGCGCGCGGGAGCGCAGCAGGATCGCGGCGGGGTGGGCGCCGTTCTGGCACTACGTCGCGATCGGCAGGTACGGCGAGCAGCTCAGGCACCTGTTCTCGCTGTTCCCGCGCGAGCAGGTGCTGCTCTTCCGCTACCGGGACGTGGTCGACCGCCCGGCCGACACCCTGGACCGCATCTGCGCGTTCCTCGGCGTCGAGCGGGGGCTGATCACCGAGATCCCCCGGGAGAACGTCACCGCCCATCCGCCGGAGACCCGGCGCCACGAGATGCTCTCCCAACTCGTACGGCTGGGCGACCGGATCCTCGGGCAGCGGCTGACGGCGCCCATGGAGAGGGTCCTCCAGCGGGGCGGCCGGGCGCGGCGGCCCCTGACCTGGGCACAGCGTCAGGAGCTGTTGTCCTACTTCGCCGCGGACATCGCCCTCCTCCAGGAGGTCACGGAGGAGGACTACAGCGACTGGCTCCGCCCCCGCGAGAGGTCGGGCGGCCTCGTGGGCAGCCGGCCGTCAGGCCAGCGGCAGGCGCGCAACGGGCGGCCGAGGCGCGGGACGGCGTAGCCCCGGGCGGGTCAGCGCAGTTCGGTGCGCAACTCGTGGGCGCCGTCGGGCCGGGTCAGCTCGTAGTAGAGCCGGTGGCCTCCGTCGACGGGCACAATGTCCAGGTAGCGCAGCCCGCCCCCGGCGTGGCCCGACTGCGCGGCGGGCCCGGCCCCGGTCGCCGTCAGCGTCGACGGGTCGGGGCCGATCGCGACGCCGGTGCGCTCCTCGTAGTTCTCCTCGGCCGACGCCCTGCCGTCGTAGTAGGCGATGACGGTCTCCCCCGTGAAGGTGACCGCGCTGACGCGCACGCCTCGGGAGTCCCAGGCACCCGGCCGCCGGTCGAGGGCGGTCCCCTGCCAGGCCCAGTCGAGCCCGTCGGCGCTGGTGGCGTAGTCGGTGACCATCTGGTCGGCCTCCTGCGGGTCCTCCAGCGGATGGCAGGACGCCCACAGGTGCCACATGTCGCCGTGGTGAAGGATCACGGGGTCCTTGACCCCGGTCTTCAGGTCGCCGGGGAGCACGACCCGGGCCGCGGCGGGGTCGAAGGCCGCGGGGTCGTCGGCCTCCATGACCTCCACCCGCCAGTGCTTGGTGCCGTACGTGGCGCAACTGAGGTACAGACGCCACCTGCCCTCGGGGGTCGCCACGAGAGTGGGACGCTCCAGGGACTCGGTGTTCATCTGCTCCTTCGAGATGGTGAGCAACGTCTCGAAGTGCACCCCGTCCGCCGACCTCGCCACCTCGATCGCGTATCCGCGGCCCTCGCCGATGGGACGCCGCAGCCGGTAGGCGAGGTAGATCCACCCGTCCTTGCTGACGGCGCTGGGCGCGCCAGCCCAGAATCCGGCCCCGTCTCCGGGCGGGGGTATCGCGACGACCGACCGTTCCGGCTTCGGTATGAACACGTCGAACTCTCCGTTGATCACATGATGACGATGGTCAGCCCGGCCTCGGGCATCCCCCCTCTTAACAGAGGATCAAGGCCACTGCCAAGCATTTCTCGCCCCGGACAGCCATCTCTATAGAAAACCCGTCGGATTAGCCGGGTTTTGTCACTATAAGCGAGAGCGGCGATTGCCCGGCCTCCCCCGGTCGCCCCCGGACACCCTCGAACGGTATATGACTGGTGTCATGGACAAGGCAGACATCGGAGTGACCGGGCTGGCCGTCATGGGCCGCAACCTGGCCAGGAACTTCGCCCACCACGGATATGTGGTCGCGGTGCACAACCGCACCGAGGAGCGCACGAACCAGTTCATGGAGGACCACGCGGCAGAGGGCTCGTTCCTGCCCGCGGGCTCGGTCAAGGATTTCGTCGCGTCGCTGAACCGCCCGCGGAAAGCCATCATCATGGTGAAGGCCGGCGGCCCCACCGACGCGGTGATCGAGGAACTGGCCGCCTACATGGAGCCGGGCGACATGATCATCGACGGCGGCAACGCGAACTACGCGGACACCCGCCGCAGGGAGGCGGCGCTGAAGGAGCGCGGCCTGCTGTTCGTCGGCACCGGGATCTCCGGCGGCGAGGAGGGCGCGCTCAACGGGCCGAGCATCATGCCCGGCGGGGACGCCGAGGCCTACAAGACGCTCGGGCCGCTACTCGAGGACATCTCCGCGAAGGTCGACGGGACGCCGTGCTGCGTGCACGTCGGTCCCGACGGCGCCGGGCACTTCGTGAAGATGGTGCACAACGGCATCGAGTACGCCGACATGCAGCTCATCGCCGAGTCCTACGACCTGCTGCGGCAGGCGCTGGGACTGTCCCCCGCGGAGCTCGCCGACGTCTTCCGCGAGTGGAACGGGGGCGAGCTCGAGTCGTACCTCATCGAGATCACCGCCGAGGTGCTCGGCCACGTCGACGCCGAGACGGGCAAGCCGTTCGTCGACGTCGTGGTCGACCAGGCCGAACAGAAGGGCACCGGCCGCTGGACCGTGCAGAGCGCCCTCGACCTCGGCGTCCCGGTGACCGGCATCGCCGAGGCGGTGTTCTCCCGCGCCCTGTCCGGCCACCCCGAGCAGCGCGCGGCCGCACGCGCCCTGGCGGGCCCGAACGGGACGGCCGCGCACGCGGACCTCGTCGAGGACGTGCGCCGCGCGCTCTACGCCTCCAAGATCGTCGCCTACGCCCAGGGCTTCGACCAGATGGTGGCGGCCAGCGAGGAGTACGGCTGGGACATCGACCTCGGGGCCATGGCAACGATCTGGCGCGGCGGCTGCATCATCCGGGCGCGCTTCCTCGACCGGATCCGCGAGGCCTACGACGCCGACCGCCGGCTGCCGACCCTGCTGGTCGACCCGACCTTCGCCGAGGCGCTCACCGCGGCCCAGGACTCCTGGCGGCGCGTGGTGGCGACGGCGGCGACGATCGGCGTCCCGACGCCGGGCTTCTCCTCCGCGCTCGCCTACTACGACGCCCTGCGCAGGGACCGCCTGCCCGCGGCGCTCGTCCAGGGCCTGCGGGACTTCTTCGGCGCCCACACCTACCGCCGCGTGGACCGCGACGGCTCGTTCCACACCGACTGGTCCGCCGACCGCTCGGAAAGCCCCGCCTGATCGGCCCCGGCGCCGACTCCGACTCCGACCCCGGCGCAGAAAGACCGTACGGCCTGTGCCCCAGCTGGGGCACAGGCCGTACGGCTTTCTCAGGAACGTCTACTCGGTCTGCTCGGGGAGGGTCACTCGAAGGCGACGGCCGGAACCGGCTCGCGGTCCTCGCTCGCCGAGGTCGGGCCACCCCTGAGCGGGATCTCCTTGATGAAGAGGGCGAGGACCGGAACCAGCACCGCGAACAGCACCGCCCAGCCGAAGACCGAGCTGATCGAGCCGGCGAGCGACTCCAGGAACCCGCCCTTGATCTGCGGAGGCAACTGGTCGAGCGCGGCGGAGTTCATCTGCCCGCCACTCGCGGTGACCGCCGCCGCGGCCTGCGGGCCGATCTTCTCGGTCAGGCTCGCCGTCAGGTGGTTGTTGAAGATCGCACCGAACAGCGAGATGCCGAACGAACCACCGATGGAGCGGAAGAACGTCGAGGCGCTGCTCGCCACGCCCAGGTCACGCTGCTCGACGCTGTTCTGCGCGATCAGCATGCTGGTCTGCATCAGGAAGCCCATGCCGAGGCCCAGGACCGCGATGAACACGCCGGTCTGGAAGGTGCTGGTGTTGACGTCCTGCAGCGACAGCAGCCACATGCCGACCGCCATGATGGCGCCGCCGATCACCGGGTAGATCTTGTACTTGCCGGTCTTGGTGATCGCCCGGCCGACGAAGAGGGACACGACCATCATCGCGCCCATCATCGGCAGCAGGAGCAGGCCGGAGTTGGTCGCCGAGGCGCCCTGGACGGTCTGCTGGAACAGCGGCATGAAGCTGATCGCGCCGAACATGGCGAACCCGAGCAGGAAGCCGATCAGTGAGGTCAGCGAGAAGTTGCGGTTGCGGAACACGTGCAGCGGCATGATCGGCTCGGCCGCGCGCTTCTCGATCGGCAGGAAGACGGCGAGCGAGACGACCGCGAGGACCGCCAGCAGGATGATCTGCCAGGAACCCCAGGCGTATCCGTGTGCCTGGCCGCCCCAGGAGGTGATCAGCACGAGCGCGGTGATGCCGACGGTGAGGACGCCCGCGCCCAGCCAGTCGATCCGATGCTCGGTGCGCTTCTTGGGCAGGTGCAGCTTGGCGATCAACCACAGCAGGGCGACGCCGCCCAGCGGCAGGTTGACGTAGAACGCCCAGCGCCAGTTCAGGTGGTCGGTGATGAAACCGCCGACGAGCGGACCCGCGATCATGGCCAGCGACATCATCGCGGCCATGATGCCCTGGTACTGGCCCCGCTCGCGCGGAGGCACCAGGTCACCGATGATCGCCATCACGTTGACCATGAGGCCGCCCGCGCCGAGGCCCTGAAGGGCGCGGAACGCGATCAGCTCGGTCATGCCGTCGCCGGTGCCGCCGAACATCGCCGAACCGGCCATTCCACACAGGGCGGACCCGATGAGGAACAGGACGATGGAGCCGAGGAAGATGTTCTTACGGCCGTAGAGGTCGCCGAGCTTGCCCCAGATGGGGGTCGACACGGTGGTGCCCAGCACGTAGGCCGTGGTCACCCAGGTGAAATATTCCAGGCCGTTCAGCTCGGCCACGATCCTCGGCATCGCCGTGCCGACGATCATGTTGTCGAGCATCGCCAGCATGATCGCCAGCACCAGGCCCGGGAGCACGATCATTACTTCTCTGGACCGCGCCGGCGCGGCCGCGGTTTCCGTCATCAGTGGAGCCCCCCTTGTGGCTTACTTGCCGCCCGGCAAGTTATGGATCTACGGTATTCTCCTTACTTGCCGGCCGTCAAGTTAATAAGGGATAATCGGACAATGGGTGCACAAACGAACACACGGACCCGCATCCAGGAAGTCGCCATCAAGCTCTTCACCGAACAGGGCTACGAGGCCACCTCCTTGCGGGAGATCGCCGAAGCCCTCGGGGTGACCAAGGCCGCGCTGTACTACCACTTCAAGACCAAAGAGGACATCGTCGCCAGCCTCACCGAGGACCGGGCGCAGGCCATCGAGGATCTGGTCGCCTGGGCGAAGGAGCAGCCGCGCACTCCGGAGACCCGGCGGGAGATCATCAGGCGGTACTCCGAGGACATGACCCGCGGCCGCCACCACGAGGTCATGCGGTTCATGGAGCGCAATCAGACCGCGCTGCGCGGGCACGGCAAGGTCGAGGAGATGCGCGAGCGCATGACCGGCCTCATCGACATGCTCTGCGAGCCCGGAGACAGCCCCGCCGTACGGCTCAGGCGGTCGATGGCCGTCTTCGCGATGCACGCGGTCTGGTTCGTCCTCATCGACCAGAACGTGACCGACGAGGAGCGAATGCAGGCCGCCCTCGACGTCGCCCTGGAATTGGTCGACGCCCCCGCGGGTTGACGCGGAAGAGAGGCGAGGTGAGCAAGATGCTTTATGGCAAAGAACATGTGAAGCGGTACGTCGAGACCGATGGCGAAGAGGGTCACGACTGGCGGGGCACCACGGTCGCGATCCTGACGACCACCGGCCGCAAGACGGGCACCAGGCACAGCACCCCCCTGATCTACCAGCCCTACGGCGACGCCTATCTGCTCGTCGCCTCACAGGGCGGCGCACCGGATCACCCGCTCTGGTACAAGAACCTCGTGGCCGATCCCGAGGTCGAGCTTCAGGTCAAGGGCGACCGGTTCAAGGCGAGGGCCCGCACCGCCACGCCGGAGGAGCGGCCCGACATGTGGCGGACGATGACCGCCACCTGGCCCGACTACGACGTCTACACGACGAAGACCTCTCGCGAGATCCCCGTCGTCGTGATCGAACGCATCTGACGGCGGGACCGCTACCAGGGCGGCGCGCCGTCGTCGTCGAGGAACGCCCCCTGGGCCCGCTGCGCGAGCTCGGGGCGCTCAGCGGCCGCTGACCGCGGGAGGCCGGGGCGACGCGTCCGGCGGGTGGCAGGGGACGCGTGCGGTGAGCGCGAAGCCGCCCTCCGGCGTCGGCCCCGACATGATCCAGCCGCCGACCAGGTTGACCCGTTCCTTGAGGCCGACCAGGCCGTAGCCGGATCTCACGGGGTGCTCCGCCGGGGAGGGATCGTGTCCTTCGCCGCCGGGGCCGTTCACCACCGACACGTTCACGACGTCTCCGCACGCCTCGCAGTCGACCTGGACCCGGGCCCCGGGCGCGTGCTTGCGTACGTTGTTCAGTCCCTCCTGCACCACCCGGAAACACGCGTGCTCCGCCTGCCTGTTCAGCAGACCAGGGGGGACGTCGAGATGCAGGGCGACGCGCAGACCGGTCACGTTGCCCTCCGCCACCAGCGGCGGGATGGCCTCCAGGCCCGCGGCGGAGGCCGGCATGTCCGCGCGGCGCAGCACCGTGAGCAGCTCCCGCAGCTCCGCCAGGGCGCGGACGCCCTTGTCCTCGACGTTCTTGGCCAGTTTGCGGATCTCCCCGAGGTCGTCGTTGTCCTGGATGATGCCCGCGTTGAGGACCATGACGGTGACGGCGTGGGTCACCGTGTCGTGCAGTTCCCCCGCGATGCGCCGGCGCTCCCGTGACGCGGCGTGCTCCTCACGCAGCCACATCGACTCGCGCAGGTCGTCGACCATCGCGCGGTAGGCCCGCTCCCAGTTCCCGATCATCGCGGGCAGGTAGACGAACGCCACGGCGTGGAAGGCGCTCAGGAAGGCCATCCGGGGGCTCTCCGGCGCGAGATAATCGGCCAGCAGGTAGACGGCGGCCAGGCCCCCGGCGGTCGCCCGCCACGCGCGGACCGTTTTCGCGGCCGCCATCGAGTAGGCGGCGGCGGCGAGCGCCACGCCCTGTCCGGTGAAGGCCGCGCACACCACCGAGGCGGCGAGCGACGGCCACGCGGTGCGCCGCCGTACGAGCAGGGTGAGAGCGGCCACCACGGTGGCGGGGACCGACAGCCAGAGGGACACGGGGAACCACGCGTGCGGCCGCAGCAGCATGTGCGGGATCGTGTAGGCGAGCACGGCGGTCGCGAGCAACACGTCGACGATCTCGTCGCGACGCCGCGAGACGAACCCGGCCCGCTTCTCCCCCATAGGCCTAGTTTGTGGGTTTGACCTGCGGCGTTCTCACAGCGCCACGCCCTTTGGCGCACCTTGGCCGGGTGTTGTCGTCTGTGTGCTGGTCGAACCAGCGGCATCGCTTCGGCAGGATAGAGAGGTGAGCGAGAACATGACCCTTCTTCGGCATCTCCCGGACGACTCAGAACCGGACTCCCTGTTCGACGCGTTCGTCGCGTGGAACGCCGAGCGGGGGCTCACGCTCTATCCGGCGCAGGAGGAGGCGCTGATCGAGGTCTTCTCCGGCAACAACGTGATCCTGTCCACGCCGACAGGTTCGGGGAAGAGCCTCGTCGCGGCCGGGGCGCACTTCGGGGCGCTCGCCAGGGACGAGGTCAGCTTCTACACCGCGCCGATCAAGGCCCTGGTGTCGGAGAAGTTCTTCGACCTCTGCGCGCTCTTCGGCACGGAGAACGTCGGCATGATGACCGGCGACGCGTCGGTCAACGCGGACGCGCCGATCATCTGCTGCACCGCGGAGATCCTCGCCCAGATCGCCCTGCGGGACGGCGCGGACGCCGACGTCGGCACCGTGATCATGGACGAGTTCCACTTCTACGCCGAGGCCGACCGCGGCTGGGCCTGGCAGGTGCCGCTGCTCGAACTGCCCCAGGCCCGGTTCCTGCTCATGTCGGCGACTCTCGGCGACGTCGAACGCTTCGAGAAGGACCTCACCCGCAGGACCGGCCGCGAGACGGCGGTGGTGAAGAACGCCGAGCGGCCCGTCCCGCTGATCTACTCCTACCGGCTGACGCCGCTGCACGAGACCCTCGAGGAACTGCTGTCCACCCAGCAGGCCCCGGTCTACGTCGTCCACTTCACCCAGGCCGCCGCGATGGAACGCGCGCAGGCGCTGATGAGCATCAACATGGCGACCAAGGCCGAGAAGGAGGCGATCGCCGCCCTCATCGGCAACTTCCGCTTCACCACCCGGTTCGGCCGGGCCCTGTCCCGGCTCGTACGGCACGGCATCGGCGTGCACCACGCCGGGATGTTGCCGAAGTACCGCCGGCTCGTCGAACGGCTCGCCCAGGCGGGGCTGCTGAAGGTCATCTGCGGCACGGACACGCTCGGTGTCGGCGTCAACGTGCCCATCAGGACGGTGTTGTTCACGGCGCTGTCGAAGTACGACGGCAACCGGGTGCGCCGGCTGCGGGCCCGTGAGTTCCACCAGATCGCCGGGCGGGCCGGCCGGGCCGGCTTCGACACGGTGGGGTACGTCGTCTGCCAGGCCCCCGACCACGTCATCGAGAACGAGCGGGCACTCGCCAAGATCGGCGACGACCCGAAGCGGCGGCGCGGCTACGCCCGCAAGAAGCCGCCGGAGGGGTTCGTCGGGTGGAACGAGGAGACGTTCGAGAAGCTACAGACGGCCGAGCCCGAGCCGCTGACGTCCAGGTTCAAGGTCAGCAACGCGATGTTGCTGTCGATCATCAACCGCCCGGGCGACTGCTTCCAGGCGATGAAGCGGCTGCTCACCGACAACCACGAGGACCGTAAGGCCCAGCGGCGGCACATCAGCCACGCCATCGCGATCTACCGGTCACTGCTCGCCGGAGGCATCGTCGAGACGCTCAAGGAGCCCGACGAGCACGGCCGCAGGGCTCGGCTGACCGTGGACCTCCAGGAGGACTTCGCGCTCAACCAGGCCCTGTCCACCTTCGCCCTCGCGACGTTCGAGCTGCTCAACCCCGAGTCCCCCACCTACGCGCTCGACCTCGTCTCGATCATCGAGTCGACGCTCGACGACCCCCGCCAGATCCTGCACGCCCAGCTGAACAAGGCGCGCGGCGAGGCCGTCGCCCAGATGAAGGCCGACGGGATCGAGTACGAGGAGCGGATGGAGCTGCTCGCCGAGGTCACCTACCCCATGCCGCTCGCCGACACGCTGTTCGGCGCGTACGAGACCTACCGCCGCGGGCACCCGTGGGTGGGCGACCACGTGGTCAGCCCCAAGTCGATCGTGCGCGACATGTACGAGCGGGCGATGACCTTCACCGACTACATCCAGTTCTACGAGCTGGCCAGGTCGGAGGGCACGGTCCTGCGTTATCTGGCCGACGCCTACCGCACGTTGTCGCGCACCGTTCCCGAGCACCTCAAGAGCGAGGACCTGAACGACCTCATCGAGTGGCTCGGCGAGCTCGTACGACAGGTCGACTCGAGCCTCATCGACGAGTGGGAGAAGCTGGCCAACCCGTCCGAGGCCCTGGAGGCCCGCGACGAGCTGGAGTCCCGGATCCGGCCGGTCACGGCGAACACGCGGGCCTTCCGGGTGCTGGTCCGCAACGCGATGTTCCGGATGGTCGAGCTGGCCGCCATGGACCGCGAGGAGGAACTCCTCGAGCTGTACCCGGACGTGGACTGGGCGGCGGGCCTCGACGCCTACTACGACGAGCACGAGGAGATCGGCACCGGGCCCGCCGCCCGCGGCCCTGCGCTGCTCCAGATCGAGGAGGAGAAGGAGCTGTGGCGGGTCCGCCAGGTCATCGACGACCCGGCGGGCCACCACGACTGGGGCATCGGGGCCGAGGTCGACCTCGCCGCCTCCGACACGGAGGGCACGGCCGTCCTGCACGTCAGGGGATTGACCCGGATGTGAGCCGCGCGGCTGAGGCCCGCGCGGGCCTCAGCCGTAGTACTTCTTCGCGCCGTCGTGGAGCGGGACCGGGTCGGTCCTCGGCGCGGCGTCGCGGGTGATGTCCTTGGCGGCGGCGTGCACCTTCTCCAGGTCCGCCTTGTGGTCGAACAGCAGCCGGGCGAGGCTCTCCGCCAGGGCCGGGTCCATCTTCTCGTTCACGACAAGAAGGTTCGGGACGACGACGGTCGGCACGTCGGACGGCGTGCCGTACGCCGCCTTGGGGATCGTCCCCGCGGCGTAGACCTCGCCGTGGGCGCTCCGCATCGGTGCCAGCGAGCCGTCGAGCGGCACGAACGACACGTCGTCTCCCATGCCGGTCACCAGGTCGGTGATGCCGGAGGTGGGCAGGCCGCCCGACCACACCAGCGCGTCCAGCGTGCCGTCCTTGAGTCCCTGCACGGTCTCCGGCAGCGACAGGGCCTGACGGGTGACGTCCTTGTCGGGGTCGAGCCCGGCGGCGGCGAGCAACCGCAGCGCGATCACCTCGGTGCCGGAGTTCGGGGAGCCGGTGGAGACCCGCTTGCCCCTCAGGTCGGCGACCGACTTCACGCCGGCGTCCGTCCTGGCGAGCACGTGGGTGTAGTTGTCGTAGAGGCGGGCGATCGCCCGGATCGGCTGCGGAGCGGTGAAGGAGCCCTTCCCTGCGACCGCGTCCGCGGCCGTGTCCGCGAGCGTGAACGCGATGTCGGACTGCCCCTTGACCACGCGCTGGATGTTCTCGACCGAGGCGCCCGTCGCCTCCGCCGTCGCCTGGTGGCCGGGGATGTGCCTGCCGATCTGCTCGGCCAGCCCGCCGCCGAGCACGTAGTAGACGCCGGTCGTGTTGCCGGTGGCGATCGACAGCCGCGTGCCGCCCCCGCTCCGCGAGCCTGACCGGTCGCCGCCGCAGCCGGCCAGCAGCGCGACCGCCGCGGCCACCGCGACGAGGGACCTGATGCCTTTCGTGGATTTCACGCGGACGCCTCCCTGTTTCTCCGGACGTTTCTCAGGACCAGATGGACGACGAGCGCCAGGACCATGGCGCCGAGCCCGACGAGCACGGGCGTTCGGGACAGAACGAGGAGCAGCACGGCGGCGGCCGCGCAGAGCGACCGCTCGACGGGGCCCGCCGGCCCCAGCATCCAGCCGCCGGTGGCGACCGCCAGCGCCGCGACCGCGAGCGCGGAGACGGCCGCCGCGAGGAGGACCTCCCCTGCGGGCCCCTGGGCGAGCAGCGCGGAGCCCGACGGGGCCAGCACGAACGCGAACGGCACGAGGAACGCCGGGAGGGTGTACTTCCAGGTCGCCAGCATCGTCCGGGTGGCGTTACCCCCGGTGATCGCGGACGCGGCGAACGCCGACAACGCCGTCGGCGGGCTGACCTCGGAGAGCACGGCGTAATAGAAGATGAACATGTAGGCTTCCGGCCGTTCGACGCCCAGGTCGAACAGCGCCGGCGCGATGATTACGGCCGCGATCACGAACGACGCGGTGACCGGCACGGCCAGCCCCAGCAGCAGCACGGCGAGCGCGCACGCGACGGCCGTGATCGCGAGCACCCCGCCGGACAGGCCGACGATCACGGAACTGGCCTTCAGCCCGAGGCCGGTGAGCGTGACGACGGCGACGATGGTCCCGGCGGCGGCGCAGGTGACCGCCACGGGCAGGACGCCCCTGGTCCCCTCCGCGAGGGCACGCGCGGCCCGGCGCGGCGTGAGCCGGCGCTCCCGGTCCAGGAACGACAGCAGGAACGCGAGGACCGTGGCGTAGACGACCGCGCGGAACGGCGACTGCCCCAGGGCCATCAGCGCGACGATCACGAACAGCGAGCTGAAGTGGTACCCGAAGCGCCTGACCAGGTCCCACGCGCGGGGGCCGTCCGCCCCCGCGCTCGTGGTGCCGTACCTGCGCGAATCCATCTCGATGGCGAGGAAGATGCCGAGGTAGTACAGGAGCGTGGGGATCGTCGCGTAGACGAGCACGGTCAGATAGCTGACCCGCAGGTATTCGGCGATGATGAACGCCGCCGCCCCGAGCGTGGGGGGCGAAAGGATCGCGCCGATGCCCGCCGCCGCGAGCACTCCCCCGGCCTGCTCACGCGGGTAGCCCGCCCGTTTGAGTATCGGCCAGGCGACGCTGCCCACACTGACGGTCGTCGCCACCCCGGACCCGCTCACCGTGCCGAGCAGGAACCCGGCGAGCGTGACCGTGCGGCCGGGAGCCGCACGCGAGCGGCGGAAGGCCGCGAAGGAGACGTCGACGAAGAACTTCCCCGCGCCGGAGTGGTCGAGCACGGCACCGTAGATCGTGAACAGGATGATGTAGGTGGCGGCCACGTCCAGGGGCACGCCGTACACGCCCTCCGTGCCCATCACGAACGAGGCGACGATCCGCTCGAGGTCGTAGCCCCGGTGCCCGATCACCCAGTCGATCGGCAGGTAGCCGCCGTAGTAGGCGTACGCCAGGAACCCGAGGCAGACCGCGGGCAGGATCCAGCCCACCGTCCGGCGGCAGGCCTCCAGCACCAGCAGCGTCAGCAGGGTCCCCGCGATCACGTCGCCCGCCGTCGGGGCGAAGGCGCGGCGGATGAAGTCGTCGAAGACGACGAGCGGGTACGCGCACACCGCCAGCGACAGCGCCGCGAGCGCCCAGTCGAGGGGCGAGAGGGTGTCGCGCCCGCTCCGCCTCGGCTTGTAGCAGACGAAGGTCAGCGGCAGGACCACCGCCAGGAAGACCATCCGGTACGGCAGGACGGGCCCCGGCCGGAACGTCCAGTACAACGCGTAGAGCGACAGCCCCAGGGCGACGATCGTCACGGCCGCGGCCGTGCGTCCCCGCAGGCGCCTGGCCGGCCGTTCTGCGTCGAGTTCGGCGATCAGGCTCTCGGCCGAGGCCTGCGCCCGTCCCGTCTCCGGTGGCGTCTCCCGCGACGTCTCCTGCGGCGCCTCCGGCCCGCGCCCCGTCCCTGCGCCTGTCTCGTGCCCGGTCCCCGTCAAGCGTCTCGTCCCTCGCGTGAGGCATGCCGCCGACTCTTGACCGCACGTTACGCCGGACGCTGACTCCCGCGAGTCATGATCTGATCACAGTCTCATCACGTGACCGCTCAGCCACCGGACGTGGCGTCCTCCGCGCCGACGCCGGGGACGGTCATGTCGTCGGGGTCGTCCAGCCAGCCGTGGGGCAGCAGGACCTTCTCCCGCTCACCGCTCTTGCCGCGCGGGCCGTCGACCAGGTCCGGCCACGGCTGGTCCGGGTCCAGTTCCCCGACCCTGGCCTCGAACTCGGCCAGTGTGGCGACGGAGGTGAGCGCGCGGCGGCTGTCCGCGCCGATCGCGAAGCCCTTCAGGTACCACCCCACGTGCTTGCGGAAGTCGACCAGCCCGTGCCGCTCACTGCCGAGCACCTCGCACAGCAACTCGACATGGCGGAACATCATGGCGCCGACCTCCCCCAGGGAGGGCCGGGCACGTTCGGGCGACCCCTGGAAGGCCCGGTCGAGATCGCGGAACAGCCAGGGACGGCCCAGGCAGCCGCGCCCGACGACCACCCCGTCGCATCCGGTCTCCGCGACCATGCGCAGCGCGTCGTCGGCGTTCCAGATGTCGCCGTTGCCGAGGACGGGCACCTCGGGCACCGCCTCCTTGAGCCGCCTGATCGCGTCCCAGTCGGCGAACCCCCCGTAGTGCTGCTTCGCCGTGCGGGCGTGGAGGGCGACGGCGGCCACGCCCTCCTCCACGGCGATCCTGCCCGCCTCCAGGTAGGTGATGTGGTCGTCGTCGATGCCCTTGCGCATCTTCATCGTCACGGGCAGGGATCCGGCGTTCTCGACCGCCGCCCTGATGATCGCCCGCAGCAGGTTCCGCTTGTACGGCAGGGCCGCACCGCCTCCGCGCCTGGTCACCTTGGGCACCGGGCAGCCGAAGTTCAGGTCGATGTGGTCGGCCAGGCCCTCCTGCGCGATCATCCGGGCGGCCCCGCCGATGACCGCCGGGTCGACCCCGTAGAGCTGGATGCTGCGCGGCGACTCCTCGTCGCCGAAGCGGATCATCTCGAAGGTGGTCGGGATCCGCTCCACGAGGGCACGCGAGGTGATCATCTCGGAGACGAAGACGCCGCCGCCCTGCTCCCGGCAAAGCCTGCGGAAACCTCTGTTGGTGATGCCCGCCATTGGCGCGAGCACGACGGGTGGCCACACATCGAACGTCCCGATTTTCACTTCTTCATTTTCGCCCGGCCGGAGGCGTGAGCCGTACAAGATCGTGGACGTGGGACTTTTGCCCCGGTTACGCTGGGCTGACCACGGTCGGGGGAGGTCACCCATGCTGTTGCGGCTGAGAATCGGCCTGCCGGACCGTCCTGGATCGCTCGGCCAGGTCACCCGGGCGCTGGGCACGGTCGGCGCCGACATCACACAGGTCGTCGTGCTGGACCGGGGGGACGGCCAGGCTCTCGACGACTTCACCGTCTACTGGCCGGACGCCGTCCCGCGGGAACACCTCATGCGGGCGCTGGAGAGCGTCGAGGGTGTGCGGGTCGACGGCGTCTGGACGACGCGGGAGGCTCCGGGGACCTATCCGGAGCTGGAGATCCTCAAGTTCCTCACGATGGCGGGCGACCGCGCGCTCGCCACCCTGATCGACTCGATGCCGGTGCTCTTCAGCGCCGACTGGGCCGCCGCGGCCACGGAGCGGAGCCCGCGCTCGATCGTCTACTCGAGCTGGCGGGCGCCGTCGGACATCGCCTTCCCTGCCGGGATCCCGGCCCGTCCGGCCGCCGCGACACTCCCGGATGGGGTCCACGTCATCACGGCGCCGCTGCCGCCGCTGGCGCTGTCCCTGGTGCTGGCGCGGACGGAGGGGCCGGCGTTCCATCGCACCGAGGTGCACCGGCTCACCCGGATCCTGGAGATCTTCCTGATGTTGCCCGCGATCGAACGCGGCGCCGAGCGGGCATCGCGGAGAACGTCGGCCGAGCAACTATGAGTACGCACCGGCGTCGAAAACCCGATACAGTTACCTCGTCGCCGTAAGGCGTCACGCGGAAGTGGCTCAGTGGTAGAGCATCACCTTGCCAAGGTGAGGGTCGCGGGTTCGAATCCCGTCTTCCGCTCCGAGAGGTCTTTAGATCATTGCGGGGGCCTCGCTCGGTGGAGTGGCCGAGAGGCGAGGCAGCGGCCTGCAAAGCCGCGTACACGGGTTCAAATCCCGTCTCCACCTCTGATTGTGATCGAATGATTGTGATCGAAGGGCGATTAGCTCAGCGGGAGAGCGCTTCCCTGACACGGAAGAGGTCACTGGTTCAATCCCAGTATCGCCCACCACACCTTCGCCGGTGCTTCTGACAGGCTCCTGACAGAGCGCCCATGCCTGACGTCCGACGGCGGACGGGTGGCGATAGAGTGATCTCACACCGCCGGGTTCACCTGTTCCGCGCGGTGGTCCCATCCCAGCAGGAGGTCCTCATGGCTGCCACCGAACCGGAATCCGGAGCCGAGCCCGAAGCTTCTGAGGACGATATGAAGCGGAAGTTCCGGGAGGCCCTGGAGCGCAAGCGACAGGCGCAGGACGAGCACAACACGGGCGGTCAGGGCAAGGGCTCAGCGAAGATCCACGGAGCGCAGGGTCCCGCCGCGAGCCGGCGGTCCTTCCGCCGCAAGAGCGGCGGCTGATCTCCTTCTCCCACGGGGCGTCCAGCCCTCCACCGATGCCACCTCGGGCGGGGTCCTTCTCAACGGCCCCGCCTGAGCGCACACTGGAAGGGACATGGTGGGCGATTCTGGTGGGAGTAGCTCATGCACGGTCAGATGCCCCAAGCAATGCCGTTGCTGTCCCGCGGCAAGCATCGCAACCCGAGCAAGGGCGCGTGTTTCATGGAACTCGCGTCGTACCTGGCGGGCGAGCGGTGGAGCGACCACCCGTCGTGCACTCATCCGCTGCTCGCGGGGCTCGCTCGGCTGGTCAACGACCACACCTCGGACGCCGCCCGGCCACGCCTCGCCGAACTCATCCCGGCGGTCATCGGGCTGACCGGCGACGATCTGCGGATCGACGCCCGGATCGCGCTGCGCGCCGCGACCACGGCGCTGCCGGTCGTCGCGCACGAGCGGCAACTGGCCATGGCGGTCTCGATCCTGTCGGCCGAGCACGTCCTCGCCGAACTGGACGGCCGGGCCACCGGGAACCTCAGCGACGCCAGCCGTGAGGTGCTGGAGCAGGTTCCCGACGCCATGCGGTGGGCGTTCGCCTTCAGGCGCGGAGTCCGTATCTCGGCCAAGGGTTTCCGTCGCTACGCCGCCCCGAACACCGTTCAGCTGGCCGTCAGGGGAATCGCCCAGGCCTGCGTCCAGGACCCGAACCCGCTGCTGCGGGGCCTGCTGGCCCAGGCGATCGACGACTGCAGAGCAATCGTCGGCGCGCCCGCGCAGACAGAGGCGGCGTTCGAGGCGGGCCGCTGGGAAGAGGCCTGCCGCCTCACCGCCCGCTGAGCGGCGCGCTCAGGCGCCGATCCACACGTATCCGGCGAACCGGCCCGTCTGCTGTTCCCGCCGGTAGGAGTACAGGTCGGTCGTCTCGATCGTGCAGCGGTCGTCATGCCGGACGTCGGCGACTCCGGCCCGCGCGAGCTGCGCGGCGATCCCGGCCCTGATGTCCAGCGCCGGGGTGTCCCAACCGGTGGTCGACCAGGTCTCCGGGACCCGGCCGGCGACCCGCTCCCGCAGGTCTGCGGGCACCTCGTAACACCGGCCGCAGGCGCAGGGCCCGATGGCGGCCGTCATCCTGGCGGGGTCGCCGCCCCGCCCGGCCATGGCCTCGACCAGGGCGGTGACCACCCCGGCCTCGGTTCCCGGCCGCCCCGAGTGCGCCGCCCCCACCAGGCCCGCGACGGGATCGGCCACGAGCACGGGCGCGCAGTCGGCCACGAGCACGGCCAGCGCGAGCCCGGGGCGGTCGGTCAGGACACCGTCGAGTGCGGGCGGTTCCGCGCCGAACGGCTCGTCCACGTAGGCCACGTCGGCGCTGTGCACCTGGCGCATGAAAACGACCTGGTCCACGCCGAACTCGGCCGCGGTCTTGGCCCGGTTCTCCGCCACCGCCGCCGGGGCGTCGCCCACCGCCCCGCCGAGGTTGCGCGACCCGTACGGCTGCGTGCTCACGCCGCCGTGCCGGTCGGTGAAGGCCATGCGGACCCGTTCGATCGCAATCACCGGACCAGCGTACTCAGCGCGGGACGGCCCGGCCGCGGCGCCGTGACGATCAGGCGCGTACGGCAGGGCATGATTTGTCGGGCGCGACCTGGCGGACAGGACGCGGCGGAGCGGAACGAGGAGGACCGGTGCGCGCGGTGGTGTACGAGGGATTCGGCGAGGATCCCGAGGTGCGGGAGGTGCCCGAGCCCGTCGCGTCCCCTGAGGGCGCGGTCATCAGGGTCGAGGCGACCGGGCTGTGCCGCAGCGACTGGCACGGATGGATGGGCCACGACGACGACATCAGGGCGTTCCCCCACGTGCCGGGCCATGAGCTGTCCGGAGTCGTGGAGTCGGTCGGCTCGGCGGTGACGGGCGTGCGGCCGGGCGACCGGGTGCTCGCGCCGTTCATCGGCGCGTGCGGCCGATGCCCGCAGTGCGCCGCGGGCGACCAGCAGGTCTGCGAGCGGCAGACCCAGCCCGGTTTCACCCATTGGGGGTCTTTCGCGGAGAAGGTCGCGATCGACTACGCCGACGTCAATCTCGTCCGCCTGCCCGGCGACATGGCGTTCGCCACCGCGGCGAGTCTCGGGTGCAGGTTCGCCACGGCCTTCCGCGCGGTGGCCGCCCAGGGCAGGACGCGGCCCGGCGAGTGGGTGGCCGTGCACGGGTGCGGCGGCGTCGGCCTTTCGGCCGTGATGATCGCGGCGGCGATGGGCGCCCGGGTCGTTGCCGTCGACGTCTCCCCCGCCGCGCTCGAGCTGGCGGGGAGGTTCGGCGCGGCCGCGTGCGTACAAGTCGAAGCGGGCGAGGACACCGCGGCCCGGGTGCGCGAGGTCACGGGCGGGGGCGCGCACGTATCCCTCGACGCCCTGGGCAGCCCGGCGACGTGCGCGGCGTCGATCGAGAGCCTGCGCCGCCGCGGCCGCCACGTCCAGGTGGGCCTGCTCCCGGGCGGAGCGGCGCTGCCGATGGGCCGGGTCGTCGCGCACGAACTGGAGATCCTGGGCAGCCACGGCATGGCCGCCCACGCCTACCCCCCGATGCTGGAAATGATCACCGCGGGGGTGCTCCGCCCGGATCTGCTGGTGACGCGGACGATCGGGCTCGGCGAGGTGCCCGCCGCGCTGAAGGCGCTCTCCGGGGCCGCAGGCGCCGCCGGGATCACGATGATCGACCCCCGGCTGCCGTGACGCTCGTGTAGAGATCGAGCGTGCGCTCGGCGATCCTCCCCCAGGAGAAGTGGTCGACGGCCCGCCGCCGCCCTGCCTTGCCCATCGCCGCCGCCAGTTCCCGGTCGCCGAGAAGCTCGTTGACCCGCTCGGCGATCGCCGCGGCGAAGGCGTCCGGATCGTGCGGCTCGCCGTCGGCGCCCTGGTCGATCGGCACGAGCAGACCGGTGGAGCCGTCGGCGACCACTTCGGGGATGCCGCCGGTGGCCGTCGCCACGACGGCGGTCTCGCACGCCATGGCCTCGAGGTTGACGATGCCCATCGGCTCGTAGACGGAGGGGCACACGAATACCGTCGCGTGCGTGAGGATCTGGATCACCTCGGGCCTGGGCAGCATCTCGCGGATCCAGACGACCCCGTCGCGGGCCGCGGACAGCTCCCGGACCAGCCCGCCGACCTCGTCGGCGATCTCCGGAGTGTCGGGCGCCCCCGCGCACAGGACCAGCTGGGCGGCCGGGTCGAACGACCGGGCCGCGTGCAGCAGGTGCACCAGGCCCTTCTGCCGGGTGATGCGCCCCACGAACACGACGTAGGGGCGGTCCGGGTCGACGCCGTGCCGCGTGAGCGCGTCCGTGCCGGGGTCCGGGGCGTACTGGTCGGTGTCGATGCCGTTGTGGATCACGGTCACCCGGTCGGCCTGGATCTCGGGATAGGCCGTCAGCACGTCGCGCCGCATGCCCTCGGACACCGCGACGACCGCGTCCGCACTCGCGAGGGCGGTGCGCTCCGCCCACGACGAGAGCGTGTAGCCGCCCCCGAGCTGCTCGGCCTTCCACGGTCGCAGGGGCTCCAGGCTGTGGGTGGTGACCACGTGAGGCGTGCCGTACAACATCTTGGCGACGTGCCCGGCAAAGTTGGCGTACCAGGTGTGGCTGTGCACGAGGGTGGCGCCCTCGCAGCCGGCGGCCATCTCCAGGTCGACGCCGAGCACCTGGAGCGCGGCGTTCGCGGTCTCCAGGCCGCCGGGCACCCGGTAGGCGCTGACGCCGGGCTCCTCGCGGGGAGCGCCGAAGCACCGCACCCGCACGTCGGCCAGTCTCCGCAGTTCCCGCGCCAGATATTCGACGTGGACTCCGGCCCCGCCGTAGACGTCGGGCGGGTACTCGCGGCTGAGCAGATCGACACGCATAGCAGGAGCTTAGGCCGTGCCGGATTGATCACACCTCTTCGTGCCCTGTCGTACGACACGGGTGTTTGTCAGAGCTTTGGGGGGTTAAGGTCCTCCCTATGAAGGTCCTCGCGATCGTGCTCGCAGGTGGCGAAGGTAAGCGGCTGATGCCCCTGACCGCGGACAGGGCCAAGCCCGCCGTTCCGTTCGGGGGGATCTACCGGCTCATCGACTTCGTGTTGTCGAACCTGGCCAACGCCCACTACCTGCAGATCGTGGTGCTCACGCAGTACAAGAACCACAGCCTCGACCGGCACATCTCCCGCACCTGGCGGTTGTCGTCGATGCTGGGCAACTACGTCACGCCCGTCCCCGCCCAGCAGCGGCTCGGCCCGCACTGGTTCTCCGGGTCGGCCGACGCGCTGTTCCAGAACCTCAACCTGATCTACGACGAACTCCCCGACCACGTGATCGTGTTCGGCGCCGACCACATCTACCGGATGGACCCGCGGCAGATGGTCGACCAGCACATCGACTCGGGGGCCGACGTCACCGTCGCGGCGATCCGCCAGCCCCTCGACCTGGCCGACCAGTTCGGCGTCATCGAGACCGACCCGGCGGGACGCCGGATCGTGGCCTTCAGGGAGAAGCCGAAGGACGCGGTGGGCCTGGCCGACGCGCCCGACCAGATCTTCGCCTCGATGGGCAACTACGTCTTCAAGACCCAGGCCCTGATCGAGGCACTGCGCGAGGACGCCCTCGACCCGAGCAGCCGGCACGACCTCGGCGGCAACATCATCCCGATGTTCGTCAAGGGCGGCGGGGCCGAGGTGTACGACTTCGCCCACAACGTCGTCCCCGGCTCGACCGACAGGGACCGGGGGTACTGGCGCGACGTGGGGACCCTGGACGCCTACTACGAGGCCAACATGGACCTCATCTCGGTGCACCCGGTGTTCAACCTCTACAACGACCGCTGGCCCATTTACACCGGCAACGATCCGCTGCCTCCCGCCAAGTTCGTGCACAACGAGGGTGACCGGATCGGTCACGCGCTGGAGTCGATCGTCTCGCCCGGTGTGATCGTGTCGGGCGGCACGGCGCTGCGCTCCATCCTGTCGCCCGGCGTGGTCCTGCACTCCCACTCGCAGGTGGAGGACTCGGTTCTGATGGGGTGTGTGAAGGTCGGCAGGGGCGCGGTGGTGCGCCGGGCGATCATCGACAAGAACGTGGTCATCCCGGACGGCGCCAGGATCGGCTTCGACCTCGACTACGACCGCAAGCGCTTCGCCGTCACCCGCAGCGGCGTCGTGGTGATCGGGAAGAACGAGATCATCGAGCGCTGATCCGCGAGCGCCTGACGGCGACGCCGCTCAGCGGCCGTTGATCCGCCAGGTCGGTTCGACCACCGTCCATTGCGCCTCCCAGGCGCGCCGGGCACGCCGCTGGTTCACCGAGCGGGTCACGACGACCACCATCGCCAGGAACGCCGCGGTGGTCAGCGGGACGCCGGTCCCCACCGTCAGGGCGGAGACGATCGTGGTCTCCCTGTCCTGGGGCCGCTGCGTGATGGCGCCGGTGCCGTCGGTCCAGATCTGCACCACGTCGCCCGCGGACTTGGTGGGGCTGACGTCGACCACACCGGTGCGCGGGGTGCCGTCGGGCGCCTTCCAGGTCGCCTGGGCGTGGCCCACGGCGGCTCCCGCGGCCGACAGGCGCGGCGCGATCACGTTCTCGGTCAGGGTGGCGTTCACCAGGTGCCGGGCGCGAGCCTGATCGGCCTCGGCCTTCAGGCCGGCGCCGTACTCCCGGACGCCCAGGGCCACACCGGCCACGATGGCGATCATGGCGCCCAGCACGGCGACAAGCCGGACCAGCGCTTCGACCCGGTCACACCGGCGCCGAAGCGGATTCCTGTCTAGTCCGAGCCATCTGACGAACCTGGCGAATGGATTCTGTGACATCACACACCTCACAGGGTCATTACCACTGCGAGTCCCGTTTATGCCTATTTTGCCGCCCAAGAGAATCGGTGGGAACTCCCCTCCCCGAATAGCTCGCCTCCACCGGCCATTTCGTGCCCCGACGCGCCCATCCGCCTCCGGGCGTTCGCGCTCCGCACGGGGCGAGACGAGCCCCGGAGACTCGATCCACGTGGGCCATGCGCCGAGAGTTATCACCTTTATCCCTAAGTGACGGAATTTGCGGAATATGAGCATCGACGCGCAATCGGAGAGGCGTCCCGGGAAAGCCCTTCGGGTGCCGGCCTGGGACGGATCCGAACCCCCGGTAATGCATGCCTCGCGAATGCTCGAAGTCCGGGGCAGCGCTCTCTACCGAAAGCCATCGCCCGGTGTCACAATGCCAACGAAACGGGGATGATCAGGACGGGGAGTACCGGATATGTTCGGGATCGTTCGACCATGCGTAGATCACTCCTGCGGCTCCGTGCTCACGGCCTGGCGGGCCCATCTGTGCGGGCTGTGCCTCACGCTGCGTGACCACCACGGCCAGTTCGCCCGGATGGCGACCAACTACGACGGGCTCATCCTGTCCGTCCTGACCGAGGCGCAGGACTCCCGGCCGGCGGAACAGCGCACCGCCGGACCCTGTCCCCTGCGCGGCTTCCGGACCACAGACGTGGTCTCCTCGGCGGAGCGGGGCGCCCGGCTGGCCGCCGTCGTGTCGCTCGCCCTGGCCGCCGGGAAGATCCGCGACCACGCGGCCGACGGGGACGGCATGGCGGGACGCCGCGTCTCCGGCGCCCCGTTACGCCATGTCGCCGCCTCCTGGTCCGTCGCGGCCGCGCGGGACGCCGAGTCGCTCGGGTTCGACATGACCGTGCTGACCGAGGCCGTCGACCGGCAGGTGGCGCTGGAGGCCGCGGCGGCGCCGTCCCTGCTCCAGGTCACCGAACCCACGGAGACGGCCGTGGCGGCCGCTTTCGCCCACACCGCCGCGCTGGCGGGCGAGCCCCGCAACGCCGAGAGCCTCCGCGAGGCCGGGCGCCTGTTCGGCCGGATCGCGCACATCATCGACGCCGTCGAGGACCTCGACGAGGACCGGGCCCGCGGGAGCTACAACCCCCTCGTGGCGACCGGCACGTCGGTCGCCGAGGCCGGGCGGCTGTGCGAGGACGCGCTGACCGGGCTCGGCCTTGCCGTACAGGATCTGGAACTGCGCGACCGGCACCTCGTCGAGGCCCTGCTCGTCGGCGAGACCCGGCATGCCGTACGCCGCGCGTTCGCCGAGCGCGTCCACCCGACGGATCCGAGGAGGAAGATCGCCGCGGGCATCGTCACGTTCCTGACCTGCGGGCTCTACCGGCCGCCGTGGAGCAGGTACCGCCAGGGGGGCGAGAAGGGCCGCTGCTACCTGAGCAACTTCGGCTGCGGGGCATGCTGGGACGGCACTTGCGACTGCTCGTGAACGGATCGGGATGGATTTCCGGACTCATCCGCCTGGCGGGCCGGTATGGCCCAGGCGAGGGGAGATCGCTCCCTTTCCGGGACCTGAACGCGGCTGAGCGGAGGGTCTGGGAGGCCTACCCCACCGGGACCCCCGTCGATCTCCGCGACGGGAAGAACGACGATCCCGCCGAAGGGCACACCTGGGCCCGCGGGCGCGCGGTCCGCGCGGAGGTGCTCGCCGCCCTGCTGCTCGGCATCAGCGAGAACCAGCCCGGGCGGGTGCCGGGCATCCGGCTCGCGGGGGCGCACATCGTCGGCGACCTGAACCTCTCCGACGCCGTCGTCACCTCCCGGCTGCACCTTCTGGGCTGCCACATCCCGGGCATCGTCTCCCTCAACGACGCGCGGACCCGGGGCGTGCGCCTGCGCCGGTGCCACATCGGCCGGTTCCGGGCCGGACGGGCCACGATCGACGGCCTGCTCGACCTCGACGGATCGACGATCGAGAACGGCGTACGCCTCGACAACTGCCACGTCACCGGCCAGTTCCGCATGTCCCGCGCCGTGGTCGGATCTCCGTCCGTCCCGTCCAGGGGCGGCGGGACCGAGGACCTTCCCGGCTGGAGCCAGCCGTACAACGCGGGCAGGGATTCCGAGCCGGTCACGCAGGTGGCGGTCGCGGTCTGGGCGGGCGGCCTGACCGTGGACGGCGGCGCGTTCCTGCGCGGCCTGCGGACCACCGGCGGGCTGCGGTTCATCGGCGCGCACTTCAACAGCGGCCTCTACCTGGAGGGCGCGGTCCTGTCCGGCACCGACGGGCACGCCGTGTTCGCCGACCACCTGCAGGCCACGGCGGCGGAGTTCAGCCAGGGCTTCACCGCCACGGGGGCGATCCGGCTGCGCGGCGCCCGGATCTCCGGGGTGCTGTCCTTCGACAAGGCGGCTCTCAAGGCGCAGGGCCGGGTCCTGCACCTGAGCCATATGCAGGTCGACGAGCTGATCCTCCTGCCGGACTCCGTCGAAGGGGGGATCAACCTCGGCTACTCCCGCATCGGCGTGCTGTTCGACCGGCCGGACTGCTACCCCGAGAACGTGCACCTCAACGGGACCACCTACGAGTCGCTGCGCGGGCCCGCCGTACTCGCCGACCGGCTGTCCTGGCTGAACCGCGACCCCGACGGCTACCGGCCCCAGCCGTACGAGCAGCTATCGGCCTACTACCGCAGGATCGGGCACGAGTCGGAGTCCCGGCGGGTTCTGCTGGCCAAGCAGCGGGCGCGGCGGCGGACGCTCAAACTCCCCGGACGCGTGTGGGGACGGCTGCTGGACATCGTCGTGGGGTACGGCTACCGCCCCTGGCTGGCGGGATTGTGGGTCGGCCTGCTCCTCGCCGCCGGGACCTCGGTCTTCTCCCACTGGAGACCCCACCAGATCGGGCTCGACGAGTCGCGCAGTTTCAACGCGTTCACCTACACGATCGACCTGCTCGCGCCCGTCAGCGTGTTCGAGCAGCGCGGCGCGTGGGAGCCGGTCGGCTGGACCCAGTGGCTGGCCAACGGCCTGATCGTGGCGGGGTGGATCCTGGCCACGGCGCTCATCGCGGGCGGCACCCGGGTGCTGCGCCCCTCGAACACGTCATGACCTCTCCTCGACCGGCTCGATCCGCACCCGCGGGATCGCCTCCGGGTACTTCTCCCTGACGAACGTCACCAGGTGCTCGCGGACGTCGCACCGCAGATCCCAGGCACTGGCCGAGTCGGCGGCGCTCATCAGCGCGCGCAGCTCGACCAGCCCCTCCGGCGTGACGTCGGTGACCTGGAGGGTCCAGTCCTTCTGGTCCCAGAGCGGGTTGTCGCGCAACGCCCGGTAGAGCTCGGTGCGCAGCTCCTCGACCGGCACCGACCAGTCCACCCGCAGGTAGACGCTGCCCAGGATCCGGCTCTCGTGGCGGGTCCAGTTCTCGAACGGGTTGCTGGTGAAGTAGGACACCGGGAGGATCAGCCGCCGTTCGTCCCACAGCCGCAGGGACACGTAGGTGAGCGTCAGCTCCTCGATCCTGCCCCACTCGTTCTCGACCACCACCACGTCGTCGAGGCGGATCGCGTCGCTGAAGGCGAGCTGCAGTCCGGCCATCATGTTGCCGAGGATGGACTGCGCGGCGATGCCGGCCACCACGCCCGCGATGCCGGCCGAGGCCAGCAGCCCGGCGCCGAGGGCCCGCACCTCGGGGAAGGTGAACAACATCGCGCCCAGCGCGACGACGACGACGACCGCGGCGGAGATCCGCCGGACCAGGGTGATCTGCGTGCGGATCCGCCGCGCCCGCCGGTTGCGGTCGCCCTGGACGTGCACGAGGCGGTCGAGGACCACGTCCGTCACCGCGTACGCCGCCTGGATCACCAGCCAGGTCACACAGGTGATGAGCAGGAGCGTGAACGCGTGCCGGAGGAGGCCGTCCGCCCGGGGGGCGATCATCTCCGGCGTGTACACGGCGTTGGCGGCGGCGACGACCGCGGAGGCGAATCCTGGCCAGGTGCAGCGCCTGACCACCGGGCCGGCGAGCGACCAGCGATCGCCCACGAGCCGGGACTTCAGCACGCGCCTGACGAGCTCGACGGCGATGATCGCGACGACGACGGCACCGGCGAGAGTGCCCCAGTTCCACGCGGCCGACAGGACGGCGCCCCCACTCGTCGTCATCGTCGCCCTTTGCCCTTCCACGGTGAGGAGGAAACACACACCAGTGGACGAATACTGCCAGACGGGTTTACCTGGCTGAACGCCCGGATTCCGGCGGTCAGAGCAGACCGAGATCGCCGAGGAGCTTGTCGGTGCGGCCCGCCTCGGCCTCGAGCCACATGCGGAAGTCGTCGCCGGCCAGCAACATCGGCGTCCACCCGTTGCGCGCGCAGGCCTGGCCCCACGCGTTCGACTCCCCGATCGCCTGGCAGAGGGCGAGCAGCGCGTCCCGCTGGGTCTGGCCCAGCCGCCGGGAGGCGAGCAGACCCCACCAGTTCGCGTAGACCAGGCGCACACCCGACTCGACCAGCGTCGGCGCGTCCACGCCCTCGATGCGCTCGGAGGCGGAGACGGCGAGCGGGCGCAGCCGTCCCGCCCTGATGTGGGCGACCACGTCCCGGTGGCAGCCGAAGCCGAGGGCCACCCGGCCGTCGACGATCGCCTCCACCGCCTGCGCGCCGGTGGGGAACGAGGCATAGTCGAGCAGCCGGGTGTCCGCCCCCAGGCCCTGAGCCGTCAGGCCGTACAGCAGGTGGTCGGGGCCGCCCGCCGCCCCGCCGGCCACCTTGGGCCCGGCGGGGTCGCGCAGGAGGGCGGCGGCGAAGTCGTCGAAGGTCCTGAACCGCGAGGATGGGGAGGCCACCAGGACCTCCCACTGCCCCGCGAGCCTGGCCAGCGGCCAGGTGCTGCCCGCGATGGGCGCCGCGCGGTCCATCACCGCGACGGAGACCAGCGCCGGGTCGGCGACCATCAGGTCGCCCTGACGGCCCGCCGCCACGAATCGGGCGATGGCGAGCGTCCCGCCACCGCCCGGCCGCGCGCTGACGCCGACCTTGTGCGCCCACCGGCGATGCTCGATGAGCTCCTTCATCACGCGGGCGAACGCCGCGTTCTGGCCTCCGGAGGGGCCGGGGACGACGAAGGCGATCTCGCTCTGGACCGGCGGATCAGCCGTTCCGCACCCCGCCGCGAGAGCCAGAACCCCCGCCCCCAGCGCGAAGACCGATCGGCGTCGCACGTCGGCATCCTCCCCCCAAAGGAGCCCGCATACCGACAGCGTACGACTTATTACGCCATGTGACTACATTTCGGGCATAGGTGCTCTCGCGCCTCTGCCGTGACACCGTCCATCACACAGCCCATGACCCAGTCCATGACCCAGTCCATGACCCAGTCCATGACGCGCCCCGGGCGCCTTACTCCACGGTCACGCTCTTGGCCAGGTTGCGCGGCCGGTCGACGTCCCGCCCGAGGGCGACGGCCGCGTGGTAGGCGAAGATCTGGAGCGGGATCGTCAGCAGGATGGGGTCGAGCTCGGTCTCGTTCTTGGGGACCACGATGCAGTCGTCGGCGGCCTCGGCCGTCCGGTGGCCGACCATCAGGATGCGTCCCTCCCGGGCGCGGATCTCGCCGAGCGTGGTGAGGTTCTTGTCGAGCAGTTCGTCGTCGGGGACGATCGCCACGGTCGGCAGCTCGGGGCTGATGAGCGCGAGCGGGCCGTGCTTGAGCTCGCTCGCGGGGTAGGCCTCGGCGTGGACGTAGGAGATCTCCTTGAGCTTCTGTGCCCCCTCGCGGGCGACCGGGTAGCCGCGGACCCGGCCGACGAACATCATCCCGGGCGCGTCGGCGTACTTCATCGCCAGCGTCCTGATGTGCTCCTCCTGGGTCAGGATCTCCTTGATCTGCTCGGGGAGGCGCCTGAGGCCGTCGACGATCCGCCTGCCGTCGGCCGGGGACAGGTCCCTGACCCGTCCCAGGTGGAGGGCGATCAGCGCGAACGCCACCGCGGTGGAGGTGAAGGCCTTGGTCGAGGCGACCGAGACCTCCGGGCCCGCGTGCAGGTAGACGCCGCCGTCGCACTCGCGGGCGATCGCGCTGCCCACGGTGTTGACGATGCCGAGCACCCGGCCGCCCTTGCGCTTCAGCTCCTGGACGGCGGCGAGCGTGTCGTAGGTCTCCCCCGACTGGCTGATCGCGATGTAGAGGGTGTCCGCCTCGACGACGGGGCTGCGGTAGCGGAACTCCGACGCGGGCTCGGCGTCGGCGGGGATGCGGGCCAGCTCCTCGATCAGCTGCGCGCCGATCTGGCCGGAGTAGTACGCGGAACCACAGCCGATGATCTTCACTCGGCGGAACGACCGGCTCTCGCGCGGGTCCATGTTGAGGCCGCCGAGGTGGGCGATGTGGAAACGGTCGTCGAGCCGGCCGCGCAGCGTGCGGGCCACCGTGTCGGGCTGCTCGGAGATCTCCTTGAGCAGGTAGTGCTCGTAGCCGCCGTTGTCGTAGTGGCCGGCCTCCCAGTCGACCGTGAAGGGCTCCTTGGAGGTCTCGCGCGCGTCGCTCGTGAACGTGTTGAAGCCGTCGGCCTTCAGGACGGCCAGCTCGCCGTCCTCCAGGTGGACGACCTGGCGGGTGTAACGGATCAGGGCGGCCACGTCGGAGGCGGCGAACATCTCCTTCTCGCCGATGCCGAGGACGATCGGGCTGCCGTTGCGTGCGACCACGATCTCGTCCGGGCGGTGGGAGTCGACGACGGCGATGCCGTACGTGCCGACGACGCTCTTGAGCGCCCGGCGGACCGCCTCCTCGAGGGTGTCGGTCTCCTTGACGGTGCTGCCGATCAGGTGGGAGAGCACCTCACTGTCGGTCTCGCTCTCGAAGACGACCCCGTCGGCCTCCAGGCGACGGCGCAGTTCGTCGGCGTTCTCGATGATGCCGTTGTGGACGACCGCGATGCGCTGCTCCTGGTCGAGGTGCGGGTGCGCGTTGACGTCGCTCGGCACTCCGTGGGTGGCCCAGCGGGTGTGGCCGATGCCCGATCCGCCCTTGAAGCGGGCGGGGACCGCCGCGGCCAGGTCGGCCACCCGGCCCTTGACCTTACGCGTCCGCAGGCTCTTGGAGTTGACGACGGCGAGACCGGCTGAGTCGTATCCGCGGTACTCCAGGCGCTGGAGTCCTTCGAGCAGGATGGGCGCCGCGTCCTGCGATCCCACGTAAGCGACGATTCCGCACATATCCGCTCCTATCCGTAAACAATCCGACGGAGCTGGCGGAGGGACAGCTCCGGCGCCGCGACACGCCTTCCCGACAGTTCGGCGGAGATCCTCGGGAAGATCTCGTCGTTGGTGAACCCCTTCGACTGGAGCTCGCCGTGACGCCGCCGGACGAAGTCTTCGGCGGGCTCGCCGAAGTACGCCAGGACGTCGGCGACCACCCGTGCCGCCTCACCGGGGCCGAGCGGGGTCGTCCTGGTGAGGTGACCGATCAGGTCCTCGAAGGGATGTCGTGCCGTGGACACAGAGCAGGACCTTAACGTAGCGCGGATGCCGACTATCAAGATTCCTGCCCGGATTCGGGCAGGATCAGCCGCTAAGTGGTCCCATGAGACGCGAAAGAGCCCGCCACCATTAGGCGGGCTCTCGTAGATCGTACAGAAATACGCGATACGTTCCGTTCGCCAGATCCCGGGGTCAGGCCGCCGGTCCGGCGTCGCGCAGGACCTTGAGGAACGCCCGCATCCACGCCGGATGGTCGGGCCAGGCCCGGCCGGTCACGAGGTTGTCGTCGACGTGCGCCTCGCTGTCGACCCACGTGCCGCCCGCCTGCTCGACGTCGGTCGCGCAGGCCGGGTACGCGCTGCTCACCCGGCCCTTGAGGACTCCCGCCGCCGCGAGCACGAGCGGGCCGTGGCAGAGGGCGGCGATCGGCTTGGAACGCTCGGCGAAGTGCCGGACGATCTCCTGACAGGCGGCGTCGTTCCTGATGTACTCGGGCGCGCGCCCGCCAGGCACGACGAGTGCGTCGTAGTCTCCGGGCCGCACGTCGGCGAACGACACGTCGGCGGGCCACGCGTGGCCCGGCTTCTCGGTGTAGGTGTCGAAGCCGTCGACGAAGTCGTGCACCACGAACTGGAGCTTCTTGGCCGACGGCGCCGCGATGTCGACGTCGAACCCCTCTTCGAGCAACCGCTGGTAGGGGTACATCACCTCGAGGTCCTCGGCGGCGTCACCGGTGATGATCAGCACTTTCGTCATGGGATCACCCTTTCTCGTGCGCTCTGCCTCCGATCCTGCGCACGAGCGGGCGGTCGGGTCAACGCCGCCGGGCCCCCCGTCAGAACGCGAAGCCGCCCGGCCGCCCGTTGCGATCGGCCACCAGCCCGGCCAGGGTGGCGACGGCGATCTCCGGCGGAGTGCGGGAACCGATGTTGAGCCCGATGGGCCGGTGGACCCGGGCGACCACTTCCGCGGGCACCCCGAGTTCGGCCAGCGCGACCTCGTGCGGCGCGGGATGGTACGGCTTGCCCATCACCCCGATCCACCGGCACTCGCAGGCGAGCAGGTCGCGGAGCACGGGCCCGAGGTCGGCCCGGTGGTGGTCGGTGACGACGACGTCGGCCGTGCCGTCCAAGCCGGCGGGCGGGCCGCTCGTCATCTCGAAGGGCGGCTCCTCCGCCCGCACCTTCTCGGCGAGATCGCGGTCGGGCTCGAGGAGGATTCCGCGATAGCCGAGATCGGCGCCGTACCGCAGCAGATAGCCGGCGACGGGGGACGCGAACACGGCCACGAGCGTGCGGTCGCCCTGTGGCGGCGCCGCCTCCCCGTGCGCCACCGCGCAGGCCGGGTCCGACTCGTGCACGTGGGTGTCCGAATGAGCCATGGCCCCAGTCTCGCACCGGGCCCGCGGAAAGCGCCGGGCTCTCTTCCGGAGCGGGCGCGATGGCGCCGGGACGCCTGGGGATCCGCTAGAGTTGGCGAAGCGTCGCGAATGATTCATCTCGCGACAACGCGGAAGTGGCTCAGTGGTAGAGCATCACCTTGCCAAGGTGAGGGTCGCGGGTTCGAATCCCGTCTTCCGCTCGCAGAGTGCGTCACAGCACTGGGCACGGGCGATTAGCTCAGCGGGAGAGCGCTTCCCTGACACGGAAGAGGTCACTGGTTCAATCCCAGTATCGCCCACCACAAGATCCGAAGGCCTCCGGGACATCCCGGAGGCCTTCGGCGCGTCCGGGCCCAGAACGGCACGGAAAGGCACAGAACGACGCGGTAAACGGCCGCGACGGATCAGCCGTGCTCAGGGTTGCTCAGCAGTGCTCAGTCATGGTCGAAGTACCAGCGCGTGCAGAAGCCGTCCGCGACGCCGTCCTCCTTCGTTGAGGCGCACGCGCGCATCCAGGCGCCGATGTTGTCCTGCTCGTTCGACGAGGACGCGCTGAACGGCCCGCACCTGGTCCAGGTCCGCCTGCTGTCGTAGGACCGCTCGACCCAGACGAGATCCCCCGGCCGGTACCCGTCGGTGATGACCGCACGGGACTCGTCGAAGACCCGCCCGTTGACCAGGCGGACGCGGAGGGTCCGCACGCCCTCGGCGGTCTCCACGGTCCTGGCGGCGCTTCGGAGCTCCGAGCCGACGTCGAATCCGTTGAACGGCGTTCCGCACCCCGGTCCCGCGTGTGTCGGCGTCGCGATCACCAGGACCGTCGCGGCGACGCCCCCGGCCATGACGATGCCCAGGAGCCTTCCACGCTTCATGGGGTGCGTTACCCTTCCTCAGTTCCGGCTGCCGCGGGACACCACGGGGACCGGCCTCGATGACCAGCCCCGGTGATCGGCGTCGAAGTTACCAGGGTAGATCACCATGGGAATCACCCAGGCTCGGCGCCCAGTCCCTCCGGCCGGGGCCGCCGCACGGGCGTCAGCGTGGCCGCCACGGCGATCGTCACGCACCCGAACCCCGCGACCAGGCACGCCGCGGCCACGCCGTGCCGCGAGGCCGCCCAGGTGAGGAGCCCGGCACCGAGCGGCCCCAGCGCAGAGTGGATCGTCCAGAAGGCCGACGTCACCCTGCCGAGCAGCGCGTCGGGAGTGACCTCCTGCCGAAGCGACATGGACGAGATCCCCGCCGCACCGGTGCAGAAGAGGAAGACCGTCGCCAGCACCGCCACCGCCGGGACGCTCGCCGCCAGGCCGACCCCGGCGACCGCGACGCCGCCCAGCGCGTAGCAGCCGATCCACAGCGGGCCGAAACCCAGGGATCTGCGCAAGGCGGGCGCCAGGAGGGCGGCCGCCAGCGTCCCCGCGGTCGCCGCCGCCAGCACGTACCCTGCCGCGGTGTCGGGCTGCTCCAGATCGTGCTTGAGGTGGTAGATCAGCACGTCGGACATGCCGTACGTGACGAACGTCAGGACCGAGAGCAGGACCGTCAGCGTCCGCAGGACCGGGTGGCGCCACAGGAACCGCGCGCCGGCCAGGAAGTCGTCGAGGGCTCCCCGCCGCGCTCCCCCGTGCCCGGCGGGCTCCGGCGCGGGAGTCGTACGGGCACGGGGGCGCACCAGGCACAGGCCCGCGGCGGAGACGGCGAAGGTCGCCGCGTCGATCCCGATCGCGGCGGCCGGACCGAGCAGCGCGGAGACCGTGCCGCCGAGCGCGGGGCCGACGAGGCTCGCCACGGCGTAGGTCCCGTAGAGATGGCTGTTGGCCTTCATGACCTGGCCCTCGGCGACCAGCGCGGGCACGACGGTGACGTACGTGACCGAGAAGAGCATCCCGATGGCGGCCCCGAGCGGCACGATCACGAAGATCAGCCACGTCTGCGGGGAGACCAGCCAGACGATCGGGATGACCGCGTAGAGGACGGCCCGGACCGCGTCACAGGCGATCAGCAGGCGGCGGCGGTCCAGCCGGTCGGCCGTCATCCCCGCGAACATCCCGGCGACGATGCCCGCCGCGCCGGCCAGGGCCGTCACCAGCCCCATCTGGGTGACCGACCCCGTCGCGTGGAAGACGAGCAGGGGCAGCGCGACCGCGGAGAAGGAGTCGCCGGCGACCGAGAGGGTCTGGACCCCCAGGAAGATCAGGAAGTCGCGGTTGGCCCGCAACGGCGGCGAGCTCCCCGGTCCCTCGTCCCCCGCCACCCAGGCGTCCCTCCGCGCGATCTCGTCCCGGCCGCGTCCACGCTAGGCGCGGCGGAGCGGAACCGCAACGGCCGTCGGGCCGTACGTCAGGTCAGGACGCCACGACCAGAGCCTGCGGGGCCGCGTGCCGCATGCGGGTGCGCAACCACAGGAGCTGAACGGCGAGCTCGCCTCCGCAGCGGCGGACCACGTCGAGCAACTCGTCGTCGCGCGCCCCCAGGGCGCCCTGGGCGATCATCGCGCAGGCGATGTCGCACTCGGTGACCAGCAGGTAGAGGTCGTGCAGATCGCGCAGCAGTCCGAGCCCGCCGGGCCTGGTCCCCGCGAACAGCGGCTGATGGAGCCGTTCCGGCTCCTGGGCGGGCGACGTCCACGGCTCGTAGCGCCGGACGAAGGGTTCCAGCCATCTGGCCTGGTCCCGGCACTGTACGGCCAGGCGCTCGCAGACGCCGTACATGTCGGGCTCATGTGGGTGGCCGCGCCTGATCTCGCGGAACGCCTCCGCCAGCGCGGTTTGTGACCTGTGGAGCAGCCGCAGGTAGTGGGCGAGGTGCATCGCTCATACCTCCTCTAGCCGTTGGGAGACCTCAACAGGCACGACGCCGTCCGCCTCCGCACCTCCTCCCACTTCCGCGAGCTCGGCGGCCCCGGCGTCCGGGGCGGCGTCCGGCGTCACAGGCACGGTCGCCACGCTGTATATCGGCTGTTTGGACACCGGGTCCCAGTAGAGCGGGCGCCCGTCTCCGATCGCCTCCGACGAGGGTTCGTAGTCCACGACGTGGAGGAAGGCGCGCCCGCGCGCCTCCTTGGCGAGATAGGACTCCGCGCCCCACTCGGCGCCCGTGGCGAGATCGTGCCCGAAGCTCTGGCAGACGCCGGAGTCGGTGGCGAACCGCCCGCCCGCGTAGAGCCGCTCGGCGCCGTGGCCCGACGAGGGGGTGCACGGCCACTGAACGCCGCTGCCGCCGCGCAGCCGCTCGTAGGTGATGCCGGTGTAGTCGCACGGCCTGCCCTTCGAGCAGGCCTTCCACGCCTCGAACGCCGATTCGGCGTCGTGCCAGCCGATGAGGGGCGCCCCGTCCCGGTCGCGGAAGTCCATCCGCCGGGCGTAGTCGAGGAAGATGTCCAGGTCGGCGCGGGCCTCCCCGGGCGGTTCAACGGCCCGCTCACAGAGGTGGACCGACCGGTCGGCGCCGGTGACGGTCCCCGGCTTCTCGCCCCAGCCCGCGGCGGGGAGGACCACGTCGGCCAGCCGGGCGGTCTCCGTCAGGTAGAGGTCCTGGACGACGAGGAACAAGCCCTCACTCTCGAGGACGCTGCGGACCCGGTCGGCGTGGGGCAGCGAGACCACCGGGTCGGCGGCGGAGACCCACAGCAGCCGGATCGAGCCCTGCTCGGCGTAACGGAAGATCTGCATGGCGTGGGTCGGCGGCCCCCAGTGCGGAATGGCCGCGGGATCGACGTTCCACAGCTCGGCGAGCTCTCGCACGTGGTCCGGGTTCTCCCAGTTGCGCATTCCGGGGAGGTCGCCGGTCGCCCCCGTCTCCCTGGCGTGCTGACCGGCGGGCCGGCCTGTCATCTGGAACAGGCCCGCACCCGGGCGGCCGAGCATCCCGCGGAGCAGGTGGAGGTTGTTGACCTGGCACGCCGCGGCCGTCGCCTGGTTGGACCGGTAGAAGCCCGGCAGCACGGCCGACACCAGCCGCTCGCAGGAGCCGAGGATCTCGGCGGCCTGCTCGATCAGGGCCGCCGGCACGCCGCAGATCTCGGCCGCGCGTTTGGGCGGGTACGCCTCGACGACCCGGCAGAGTTCGGCGAAGCCGATCGTGTGCCTGGCCACGTACGCCGCGTCGACGCGGTTACCGGCGATCAGTTCGTGCATCAGGGCGTTCATCAGCGGGACGTTGGTGCCGGAGCGGACCGGCAGGTGGACGTCGGCCTCCTTGGCCACCTGCGCGTCCCGCGAATCCACCGCGATCATGGCAGGCGGGCGCGGGCCGAGGCGGCGGTCGAGCATCCGCTCCCACACCACGCGGGACTCGGCCATGTCGTGCCCCCACAGGGCGATGGCGTCGCAGTGGTCGACGTCGGTGTAGGAGCCGGGCTGCCCGTCCGCGCCGAAGCTCGCCCTGAGCGCGGCCGCCGCCGTCGCGTCGCCGACGCGGGTGCTGCCGTCGACGTGCGGGGTGGCGATCCCGGCCTTGGCGATCACCGCGAGCGTGTAGTGCTCCTCGAGGAGAAGCCGGCCGCCCGTGTAGAACCCCACGCGGCCCCAGCCACCCGGAGGGCCGAGCAGTTCCTTCGACCGGCGGGCGACCGCGTCCATGGCCGTGTCCCAGTCGCATTCGACCAGGCGGCCCTCCTGCCTGATCATCGGGCTGGTCAGCCGGGCGCCGTCGCCGGTGGACGGACCGTACCGGTCCCGGGGGTCGATCCTGCCGTGGTTGACGCGGTCGGCCGACCTGCCGCGCACGCCCACGATCCGGCCGTCCCGCACCGCGATGTCGAGCGCGTCGCCGCTCGAGTGCGTCGCCGAGACGTTCTGGATCCAGGCGCCGACGTCGGCCTCGGTCACCCCCTCGTCGAGGAAGGTGTCGACGCGCACGGGCCAAGGACTGCCGAGGCCGATCTCCGAGGGAAGCGCGTCGCGCAGGCGTCCGGGAAGTGCCGCGGCGAGCCGTTCCACCCCACCCGGAGGTCCGTACGGCGTGCGCCTTCCCCCGTGGTCGGCGATCGGCTCAGGCACCTGGCACCTCCGCGGTGGCGCGACAGCTCCGACATTGCTCCGTGACAGCGACATGGCTCCGACGACCTGCGCGAACGAGGCTGCTCGTACCCGGCGGCGCATCTCTGACCCCGGAAACGGAGGGACTGACCGGTTTCTTTTCGAATAATTTCCATAGGGGGTTAATGACGTTGTGTGTCCGGTGTGGGGGGAGCATGATCTGTAAAGTGCGTTTACTGAGGAATGTCGGCGCGAGCGATCGGGACCTCGGGCGTCTCCGCGTCGCTGTGGGGTGGGAATGGACGGTCGTACGACCTCGCCGGCCGTGACCGGCTCTCCCGCGCCTGCGCGGGGCGCACCGGCAGGGCCTCTGGTCGGACGGCAGGACGCGCTGGACATGTTGCGGAGCGCGCTGAGCATCGGCGACGGCTTCCGCTTCCTGACCCTGGTGGGCGACCCGGGAGCGGGCAAGACGCGCCTGCTGTCCGAACTGACGACCCTGGCCGCCGCGCAGGGGTTCACCACGCTGTGGGGAAGAGCCGCCGAGTACGAGCAGGTCATGCCGTACAGCGCGCTGGTGGACGCGCTCGACGACCACATCGACGCCCGGCACTCGGACGTGGTCGGCGCCGTGGGAGCCGCGCAGGCCGCCATGCTCGCGGGAGTGTTCCCCGCCCTGGCCGCGCAGGACACCGGCGAGACCGTCGCCGACGACCGCAGCGGGCTGGCCCGCTACCGGCTCTACCGGGCCCTGCGCCAGATGATCGACGCCCTGGCCGGGTCCAACGGGCTCGTCCTCATCCTCGACGACGTCCACTGGGCCGACGAGAGCTCCATGGAGTTCCTCGACCACGTCGTCCGCCACCCTCCGGGCGGTCCCGTGCTGGTGGCCGCGGCCTACCGCCCGGCGCAGGCCCCGCCCCGGCTCGCGACGCTCGTGGCCGCCGCCGGGCCGCGCGGTCACGAGGTCACGGTCGGGCCGCTCAGCCGAGCCGAGGTCGACCAGTTCCTCGGCCCCGAGGTCGCCCGCAGCCGGGGCAAGGCCCTCTACGAGGCCAGCGGCGGCAACCCGTTCTACCTCGAGGCCCTCGCGCGGATGGACCACACCGAGGCCGGGGAGCTGCCGCCCACCGTGCCGGCCGTGCTCCAGGTCGAGCTCGGGGTCCTGTCCCCCGACGCGCTGCGGGTCGCGCAGGCCGCCGCGGTGGCCGCGGACGAGTTCGAGCCGGCGATCGCCGCGGTGGCCGCCGAGGTGTCCCAGGCCACGGCCCTGGCCGCCATCGACGAACTCGTGGAGCGCGACATCGTCAGGACCCGCGGGGGGCGTTTCAGCTTCAGGCATCCCCTCGTCCGGTGGGCCGTCTACGAGTCGGCCGCGGCCGGCTGGCGGGTGGGCGCCCACGCGAGGATCGCCGCCCACCTGGCCGAACTTGGTGCGCCGTCCACCGTCCAGGCCCATCACGTGCAGCGATCCGGTTCGTTCGGCGACCACAAGGCCGTCGGCGTCCTGCTCGCGGCCGCCCGCACGGTGATCACGCAGGCGCCCGCCACCTCGGCCCACTGGCTGCAGGCCGCGCTGCGGCTCATGCCGGACGACCACGCGACGCGTGAGGACCGCCTGGCCCTGCTGATGGAGCTGAGCTGGGCCCAGGGCGTCAGCGGGAGGCTGGCCGAAGGACGCGACACCGCACGCGAGCTGCTGCGGCTCCTCCCCGGTGACGACTATCCCCGCAGGGGCCGGGCCGCCCGGGTGTGCGCCCTCATGGAGCGCCAGCTCGACCGCCCGCAGGAGGCCCGGGCGCTGCTTCTCGACGAGCTGAGCCGCATGCCCAACCCGCGGTCGGCCGCCGCGGTGCCCCTGCGGATGCGGCTGGTCGCAGAGAGCCTCATGCGCGTCGACTTCCGCGCCGCCCAGGCCGTCCTCGACCTGATGCCGGACGCGGCCGACGACTGGGAGCCCGGCCTCGCCGTCGCGGTGGCCGCGCTCCGCCCGATGCCGGCCTACGCGGCGGGCCGCGCCGCAGAGGCGCTCGGATACGCCCGGACGGCCGACCGCCTGCTCGCCTCCGTGCCCGACGACCATCTCGCGGAGTGGCTCGACGCCATCGCCTGGCTGTGCTGGGCCGAGATCAACCTCGGCCGGTACGGAGACGCGCTGCGCCACTTCGACCGGGCTGCGGAGGTGGCCCGCGCGACCGGCCAGAGCTACATCCTCACCAACCTGCTCGCCGGGCGGGCCAAGACGTTGGTGACGATGGGACGGCTGGCCGACGCGTCGGCCACCGCCGAGGAGTCCGTTGAGGGCGCCAGGCTGCTCGACTCGGGCCAGCAGCTCGTGTTCGCGCTCACCCAGGTCTGCCTGGCCGCGTCGTGGGCGGGTGACGACGAGACCGCCCTGCTCGCCGGGAACGAGGCGGTGCAGCGCGGCGTCGGAGGCGGCGAGGTGTGGGGGGCGCAGGCCCGTTACGCGCGGGGGCAGGCGCTGGTCAACGCCGGGCGGCTGGAGGAGGGCGCCGAGGCCGTCCTCGACGCGTGCGACAGGTTCGAGTCACCGCGCCTGGACCGGGCGACGCTGACGTCGTCGTGCGAGGTGCTGGCCCGGGTGGCGGCGTCCCGCGGCGACGAGGCAGGGGCGATGACGTGGGCGGCTCGCGCGGCGCAGCTCGACGACCGGGGACTCGAGACGCCGTCCGGGATCGTCCCCCTCGCCCGGGCCCACGCGTTGCGGGGCAAGGACCCGGCCGCGGCGGCCGCCGCCGCGCAGGAGGCCGCCCGTCTCCTGTCGCGTGGGCAGCGCGACCTCGACGCCGGCAGGGCACTGCTGACGGCCGGGCTCGCCCACATGGAGGCGGGCGACAAGAGCGCGGCGCGCGACAGCCTCAGGTCGGCCGCCGCCGCGTTCGACGCGTGCGGGGCGCGCGGCCTCAAGGCGCAGACCGATCGTGAGCTTCGCCGCCTCGGCGTCCGCGTGAGCGGTGCGCCGAGCGCGGCCGGCGCCGGCCGGGACGCCGCGGACCTCGGGCTGTCGCCAAGGGAGCTCGAGGTGGCCCGGCTGGTCGCCGAAGGGCTCACGAACCAGCAGATCGCCCAGCGGCTGTTCCTCAGCGTGCGGACGATCGAGACCCATCTGTCGCGCATCTTCACCAAGCTCGACGTGTCGTCACGGGTGGGCGTGGCCACCGCGCTCAACCGTCGTCACTGACCTCTCACCACGAGTACGGGTTTTCCACGATGCCGCCGGACACGGCCGGATTGGGATCGTTGGCCTGGGCCAAGGAGGACGATCAGATGGAGCACCGAATTCCCCGGTTCACGCTTGACGGCGTGCGGGAAGCCGAGGTCTCGATCCATCCGTTCGCCACCGAGGACGAGTTGGGACTCACACTGACCCGGTTCCGCCGGGCGGGCGGTCCGACGGCGGAGGGGACGCCGGACGATGTGGTCCTGCTCATCCATGGCCTGACCTCGTCGAGTGACATGTTCATCATGCCGGAGCACACCAACCTGGTCGGGTTCCTGCACGAGAACGGTTTCGGCGACGTATGGGCGCTGGACTTCCGGATGAGCAACCGGTTCCCGTACAACGTCGAGACGCGCAGGCACACGCTGGACGACATCGCCCATTTCGATTACCCGGCAGCGTTACGTGAACTCCGCCGCCATGTGGGGGCGCGGCGGATTCACGTGATCGCGCACTGCCTCGGGTCGTTGTCGTTCAGCATGAGCCTGTTCGCCGGCGCGGTCGACGGGATCGCGAGCCTGGTCGCCAACAGCGTGGCGCTGACTCCGCGGGTGCACCGGTGGTCCAGGGTCAAGCTGTCCCTGGGCCCCGTGCTGATGGAGTACGGCACGGGCCTGTCCTACCTCGATCCGCGGTTCAAGGACGCGCCGCCGCTCACCCGCCGGTGGCTGCTGGCCCGGGCGGTGTCGCTCCTCCACCCGGAGTGCCGCGAACCCGCCTGCCACATGCAGAGCTTCATGTGGGGCAGCGGCAAGCCCGCGATGTACCGCCACGGCAACCTGCGGCCTGAGACCCACCTGCACGAGCGTCTCGCCGACCTCAACGGCGCGTGCGACATGCACTACTACCGGCACGTCCACAAGATGGTGGCGGCGGGGCAGGCGGTGAGGTTCGACCCCGGGGACCGGCGGCACGACGACCTGGGCGACGACTACCTGGCGGCGGCGGCCGACGTCACGACGCCGATCCTGCTCATGACCGGCGACCACAACGACGTCTTCACCGACTCCAACATCGTGTGCCACGAGAGGTTGTCGGAGGCCGCGCCGGGACGGCACGAGCTGCGGGTCCTGCCCGGCTACGGGCACATCGACACGCTGATCGGCAAGGACGCGCACCTGGACGTGTTCCCGCACATCCTCGACTTCATCAAGCGGCATTAGGCCGGCTCTGGCCACTCGGGCCACTCGGCGCACGGGGCGACACGGAAAGCGAAAGAGATGGAACACGTCGACGCGGTGGTGGTCGGCTCGGGGTTCGGCGGCGCTGTGGCGGCCTACCGGCTCGCCGAGGCGGGACTGTCGGTGGTGGTGCTCGAACGGGGCAGGCCGTACCCTCCGGGTTCGTTCCCCCGCAGCCCCTCGGAGCTGGGACGGGCCTTCTGGGATCCCCGTGAGGGCCTGCACGGCCTGTTCGACGTGTGGAGCTTCCGCGACTGCGACTCGGTGGTGTCCAGCGGGCTGGGCGGCGGTTCGCTCATCTACGCGAACGTGCTGCTGCGCAAGGAGGAGGACTGGTTCGTCAAGGACGAGCCGCTCCCCGGCGGCGGACACGAGTCCTGGCCGGTGACGCGGGCCGACCTCGATCCCCACTACGACGTGGTCGAGCGCATGATCGGCGCGACGCCGTACCCGCTCGGGCATCCGAGTTACGACGACACGCTCAAGACGCTGGCGATGCGCGACGCCGCCGCGGAGCTGGGCCTCGACTGGCGGCTGCCGCCCCTCGCGGTCAGCTTCGCCCCCTCCCCCGGTGCGGAACCCGGGCTCGGGCTGCCGATCGTCGACCCGGTGTACGGCAACGCGCACGGCGTGCCCCGCCGTACGTGCCGGTTGTGCGGCGAGTGCGACATCGGGTGCAACGACGGCGCGAAGAACAGCCTCGACCACACCTATCTGGCCGCGGCCCGCCGAAACGGCGCGGACCTGCGCACCCTCCACGAGGTGCGGGCCATCCGGCCCAGCGTCGGCGGCGGCTACGACGTCGACTACGTCGAGCACATGCCGAGCGCGGAGAACGAGGACGGCCCGCGCCGCGGACGCTGGACCGGCCCGCACACGATCAGCTGCGACCGGCTCGTCCTGGCCGCAGGCACGTACGGGACGACCTCGCTGCTGCTGAAGAACCGCGGGCGGTTCCCCCTCCTGGGCGACGCGCTGGGCACCCGGTATTCGGGCAACGGCGACCTGCTGTCGTTCCTGCTGCGCGCCAGGGACAGGACCAGGACCAGGCCGATCAACGCGAGCCGCGGCCCGGTCATCACGAGCGCCATCCGGCTGGCCGACGGCGACGAGGGCCGGGGGGCCTACATCGAGGACGGCGGCTACCCCTCGTTCGTCGACTTCATCGTCGAGGGCGCGAACGTGGGAAGCGAACTCGGCAGGGCCGCCCGGTTCCTGCTGGAGCGGCTGCGCGGCCTGGTGACCGGCGACACCAACCTGTCCGCAGAGATCGCCGGGCTCATCGGCCCCGGCGAGCTGTCCGGGAGTTCGCTGCCGCTCCTCGGGATGGGGCGCGACGTGCCCGATGGGAGGCTACGGCTGCGCGACGGCCGGCTCGACGTGGTCTGGACGGCGGAGACGAGCGAGGAGTACTTCGACCGCGTCCGCTCGACGATGCGGCGGATCGGCGACGTGCTCGGCGCCGAGTACGCCGACAGCCCCTCGTGGCGGCACAAGCGGGTCATGACCGTGCACCCGCTCGGCGGGGCGCCCATGGGCCGCCATCCCGGGGAGGGCGTCTGCGACGCCTACGGGGAGGTCTTCGGCTACCCCGGGCTCTACATCGCGGACGGCGCGGCGATGCCTGGACCCGTCGGCGCCAACCCGGCGCTCACGATCGCGGCCCTGTCCGACCGCATGTCGACGCGCATCCTCGAGAACCGGCGGACCGCCGCCCTCGAGGTGCCCCGGGCGAAGGCCGCCGTACCCGCGTGGGACGCCGGCTCCCCCGGCGACCCGACCTCGCTGTGGTTCGTCGAGGAGATGCGCGGGTCCCTCGCGGTGGGCAGGACCGATCCGCATTCGCGGATGGGCACGTCCGAGGCGGGCCAGTTCATGTTCCGCCTCACCATCACGGCCGACGACGTGCAGCGCTTCCTCGCCGAGCCGGAGCACCAGGCCAGGGCGGAGGGCTGGGTCGAGTCCGCGATGTGCGGGGGCAGGCGCCCGGTCACGCGCGGCTGGTTCAACCTGTTCGTGCCCGGGGACTCGCCCGACCGCAGGGAGATGCGCTACCGGCTGCACTTTTATGACGCGGAGAACCGGCCGCGCACTCTCGCGGGGTGGAAGGACGTCCACCACGGCCCGCCCACCCGGTTGTGGCTTGACACCTCCACGCTGTACGCCCGGCTGCTGGAGGGCCACGTCGAGGAGGGCGCGGACGACGACGCCAAGGCCATCGCCGCGGGCACGCTGCACATCCTGCCCTCCGACCTGGTCAAGATGCTGACGACGTTCCGTACGGCGGGCCCCGACGGGCCGTCCTCGCTGGCCCGCTTCTGCGGCTTCTTCCTCGGCGAACTGTGGGAGATCTACCGGCCGCGCCACGGGTCGTAGTCGACTTCGAGGGGTTCCTGGGCGGGCCGTTCCTCTTCGGGGACGTGCTGCAGGTTGACCCGGATCCGCGTCCAGTTGGTGCTGCTGCCGCGCATGGAGTCGACCAGGACGTCGGCGGGTTCGAGCCGGGCGGCTGCCTCGGGATGCCTGGCCTTCCAGCGCTCGAAGCCGGCCATCGCCTCGTCCCTGGTCTCCGCGCGGGCGATCTCGATCAGCGGCATCACGGGCACCCGGCGTCCCGTGCCCTTGGGCGCCGCTGGCCGCGGGCCCTGGGCGTCGGCGAGCTCCAGGAGGGCGTCGAGCGAGCCTGCGGCCCGCTCCATGCCGGACCACAGGTCACCGGCCTCGCCGTACCTGTCGGGCACCGTCGCCATCGTGAACTCCTCCGGACGGCGCCCGCCGACCTCGTCCCACTCGAGGGGGGTGGAGACCAGGCCCGTGGGGCGGACGGAGTAGGCCGAGGCCACGGTCCTGTCCCTGGCGTTCTGGTTGAAGTCGACGAAGACACCCTGGCGCTCCTCCTTCCACCACCGGCTCGTGGCGACCTCGGGCGCCCTGCGCTCCACCTCGCGTGCGACGGCCTCGGCGGCCCGCCGCACGTCGCGGAAGGCCCAGCGGGGCTCGATCGCGGCGTAGACGTGGAAACCGCGGGAGCCGGACGTCTTGGGCCAGGCGGTGAGGCCGTGCTCCTCCAGCACGTCCCTGGCGACCAGGGCGACCGAGACGATCTGCTCCCATTCGATCCCCGGCACCGGGTCGAGGTCGATCCTCAGCTCGTCGGGATGGTCGAGGTCCTCGGCGCGCACGGGATGCGGGTTGAGGTCGACGCACCCGAGGTTGACCGTCCACAGCAGATGGGCGAGGTCGCGCATGACGACCTCGTCGGCCGTGCGGCCTGAGGGGTAGCTCAGCTCGACGACCTCGATCCAGGGGGGCCGTTTCGACGGCGCCCGTTTCTGGAAGAAGGCCGCCTGGTCGGTGCCGTGGACGAACCGTTTGAGTATCACCGGCCGGCCGGCCACGCCGCGGAGCGCGCCCTCGGCGACGACCTGGTAGTAGGCGATGAGGTCCCGCTTGGTGTGCCCGGTCTGCGGGAAGACCACCCGGTCAGGATTGGTGATCTTCACTTCCCTGCCCTCGACCTCCAGCGTCATGCCGCCACGATACGTCGCGGCCTCCCATGATCACGGGGTCGCGAGATAGCGCTCGGCGAGTTCGCACGTGCCGCGGGTGTATCCCGCGCCTAGTTCGCGCGCGACGTCGACCGCGGAGTGGGAGCCGATCCAGCCGACGAGGAGGAGGCGGCGGAACATGACGAACGTCCAGATCTCGTCCTCGTCGGCGCGCGGCAGGTCGGCGACGGACCGGTAGCCGCGCACCCATGAGCCGATCATCTCGGGCACCCGCGGGTCGTGCTCGATGAAGCTGACGGCCGCGCCGAAGTCGTACAGGTACCAGCCCATGCCGCAGTCGTCGAAGTCGATGACGCTGGTCCCGGCGGCACCGAGCCCCGTGCCGTCCACGAGCAGGTTGGCCAGGCGCAGGTCGGCGTGTATCAGGCCGTAGCGCTCCGGTCCCGTGCCGAAGCGCCGCAGCCGGTCGCGCAGCCTCGCCTCCAGCCGGGTGAGTACGGCGCGGGCCTCGGCGTCGATGCCGAGGCCGTCCCGCCAGCTCCCCCAGCGGGGGGACGCGCCGAAGGCCGCGTCGAGGTCCCAGTGGAAGCGGGTGAACCCCGGCGGACGGGCCCATCCGCGGGCGTGGAGGTGCATCCGCGCCGTGATCGCGCCGAGCGGCTCGAAGTCCTCGACCAGCCGGTCCAGCGGCGGCTCGCCGCCGGGCAGGAACTCGAACATCACGCACTGGCGGACGTCGGCTCCCGGGGTCTCGACGGTGACGATCCTGGACCCGTCGCGCGCGGGAATCACCCGTGGCGTGCGCACCCCCGCCTCGGCGCGCAGCGCATGGGCCCAGTCGAGCTCGGACGCGATCGCCGGCGGCGAGTGGTAGCCGAGGCGGTGAACGCGCAGGACGGTGCGGACGCCGCCGCCGTCGACGGTGAAGGTGGCGTTCTCCGACACGTTGATGAGGCGGACGTCCGCGCCGGGCGCCACGTCGTAGTGGCGCAGCGCGCGGCGGGCGACCGTCTCGACGTGGGCGAGGACGCCGTCTCCCCCGGACAGGTCGTGGATCCCCATGCGCTCCCCCGTCAGCCGGTCACCTGAACGTCACAGGCTCCCAAATTCGGCGGCCGGCGACAAAACGGGAGATGCTCCGGTTCAGTCCTCAGCGGCCTACGCGGGGCCGAGGATCAGGGGGTCAGGCCGTCAGTGCCGCGTCGATCTCGGCCCGGGCGGGCATGGACGTGCTCGCCCCCTCCCGTTGCACGGAAAGGGCCGCCGCCGTCGCGGCGAAGCGCAGGGCCTCCGCGTTCGACCGGCCTTCGGCGCGGGCGACGCAGAGCGCCCCGACGAAGGTGTCGCCCGCGGCTGTCGTGTCCACCGCCCGCACCGGTACGGCGGGCACATGCAGGCGCTCCCCGGCGCGTGATCCGTACAGGGCGCCCTCGGACCCCAAGGTGACGACCGCCTCCGGGACGCGCTCAAGCAGCGCGCCGAGCGCCTCCTCGGGATCCGCCAGGCCGGTGATCGCCCGAGCCTCGTGCTCGTTGGGGACGATCAGCGTGACCGCGTCGAGCAGTTCACCCGGGAGTTCCTGGACCGGCGAGGGAGTGAGGACGACGGGCGCCCCGGCCGCCCGTGCGGTCGCCACCACGGCCGCCATGGGGAGCTCCAGCTGGAGCAGCAGCGCGTCGGAGCGCCCGATCACCTCGAGGTCGTCCGCCGAGGCGCCCGTGACGGCGCCGTTCGCGCCCGGGACGACGATGATCGAATTGGATCCGTCGTCGTCCACGACGATCTGGGCGATGCCGGAGGAGCCCGCGACCGTCCTGAGGCCCCTCACGTCCACCCCCGCGGCCTCCAGCCCCCGCCGCAGCACGGGGCCGAAGGCGTCGTCGCCCACCGCGCCGAAGAAGGCGACGTCCGCACCCGCCAGGGCCGCGGCCGTCGCCTGGTTGGCGCCCTTGCCCCCGGGGATCGTCGCGAACGCCCTGCCCGCCACGGTCTCACCGCGCTGGGGAGCCCTCGCGGTGTAGGCGACCAGATCCATGTTGGCGCTGCCGAAAACCGAGATCATCATCCGTCCTCTCCCGTGCCCGCCCAGGCTCTCACGTCTCCGGCGGGTGTCTGCGCGGGGCTGAGAGGCGCCCAGGACGGCCGGGCCGGGCTCTCCCGGACCCGCGATCGCCCCGTTCCGCGAGCGGCCTTTCCAGCGCCTCGCGGGAGGCGCCTCCGTCCGGGGGACGGGACGCGAAAGGATCACCCGTCGGCAACAAGCCGCGCGTTGGTTCTGCTATTGGCGCTGATTCACCCTAGAATCCGCCGATGTGAACGAAGGTCACGAAGAGCCGCCAAAGCTCCCTATCCGGGAGCGATCCTCCCGAATGGGTAGCGGCCGTCACCGACGGCCGTTGCCGGCGAGCCTGCCGCCCGACGCCCCCTCGCTGGTCCTGGCGGTTCCGGGGAAGGCCGGCGACGTGGCGACCGAGGTGGCCGCCGTCATCAAGCTCGACAACCCCCAGATCGACCTTCGTCTCGTCTCCCTCGGCGACGGCGGCGCCGACCTCATCACGGAGTTCTCCTCGATCTCGGCCGAGCGCACCGCCGAGGGCCCGTCCGCCGTGGTCGTCCCCCTCGTCACGGGCCCCCACCCGCGTGTGCTGCGCGCCGTACGGGACGCCGTGACGCAGAGCGAGGCCACCGTCAAGATCACCGAGCCTCTCGGCCCGCATCCGCTGCTCGCCGAAGCGCTGCACATCCGGCTGTCCGAGGCCGGTCTGGCCCGGGCCGACCGCATGCGCCTGTTCAACGTCACCTCGCCCGTCGACGGGATCATCGTCGCGACGGCGGGAGGCGACGAGGCGGCGCGCGGGGCGGACGCCACCGCCGTCCTGCTGGCCGCGCGCCTCACCCTGCCGGTGGTCCCCGCCGCGCTCGACGGGGTGCCCACGGTCAGGGACGCGGCGGAGCGGCTGCGGAAGATCGGCGCGAACCGGCTGGCCGTGGCCCCCTACGTCATCGGGCCCGAGGCGGACGGCGACCGCATCACCGCCGCCGCGGAGTCGATCGAGGCAGGCTGTTCCGCGCCGCTGGGCGCGCACGAGGCCGTGGCCAGGATGGTGTGCGTGCGCTACGGGGCCGCGCTGGGCGGACTCCCCGAATTCGACGACCTGACCGAGTAACCGCCCCGCCCAGGCTGGGACGGGGCTACACGTGGTCGGGCTACACGTGGTCGGGCTACACGTGGTCGCCGACGAGGGGCCTGCGGCCCGCGAAGCCCAGTTCGCTGCGGTGGAACCAGGCCAGTTCCTCCTCCCCCTCCATCCAGCACAGCCGGACGGAGACGCCGTCGTCCAGCACGGCGGGGAAGTCGATGAGGACGGGGGCGACCCCCTTGATCTCCATACCCTCGGCGGCGAACCAGCTGAGGATCTCGTCCATCCGCGCCTCGAACGCCTTGGACTCGGGGATCCCCCCGATGGCGGACAGCCCGGACTGTTTCAGGTCGTAGGAGAGCTCCGCCAGATCGGCCCGTAACGTGACGAGTTCACGGACGTGTTCGAGCACCTTCGGCAACAGCGACTTGGCCTCTTCTACGGTGAAGATCCTGTCCACCTCATTCGGCGACGTTCGGCAGGGCTCGGCAACGCTTCGACGGGCGGAAAGCGCCATACCGCGGCGAAAAGCGGTTACATGCGACGCGCTGGGTGGTTTGTACTCCCGGCGGTGATCATGTGTCAAGGAATTGCAGGGCCGCGCAACAAAACGCCCGTCCCGCCCCGCCGATCCCCCGTGTCACTTGACCGCGACGATACCCGGGGTTGACCGCGATCCGGGTGCGACCTGTCACACCCGCTTCCATCGTGGCAGCCGTTTCCGCCGCAACGCAGAGTTAACCCTGGAGAGGTTGCTGCCTGTTTGGGGCAAATGCGAAGATTCCCCGGATCTGGTTGTGCGACGACGGGAGACCTCCCCCGATGGGCGAAGCGACGGCCCTACTCACGATCGGCGGCATACGCCACGTCGTGCTCGCAGGCAGGCCCGGAATGCGCCCGGACCAGTTCCATGCGCCGCCTGCTCTCGTCGTCCGCCGGGCTGTAGACGACGAGCCGCGTCTCCTGCGGCGACGACAGGGCCAGGCTGGTGGAGGTCACCCGGATCAGCCCGGCGGACGTGTGCTTGAGCATCTTCATCCGGCTACCCGGCTTGGCCACGTCGTGCGTCGCCCACATCCGGGCGAACTCGGGGCTCTCCGCGCACAGCCGGGACACCAGCGCGGTCCATGCAGGCTCGCCCGCGTGCCGGGCGTAGGCCCCCCGCAGTGTGGCGACCATCTGCGGCAACTCCTGCTCCCGGTTGACGAGGGGGCAGCAGCAGCCCGGCATCGCGAACATCAGCCACAGGACGTTGCGGCAGCACGCCGCCTGACGGACGAGGCTGGGGAAGAAGGCGGCGTAGGCGGCGTTCCAGGCGATGAGGTCGTAACGGCTGTTGTACACGCAGGCGGGCACCGGGTCGAGGTGCCCCAGGATCTTGTGGATCTCGGGGTCCAGTTCGTCGTCCGCCCCCGGGTCGACCACCTCGGGCAGGTCGGCCAGCCGGTAGAGGTGCTCCCGCTCGGCGGCGTCCATCCGCAGCGTCCGCGCGATGGCGTCCAGGACCTGCACGGACGCGTTGATCGGCCGGCCCTGCTCGAGCCAGGTGTACCAGGTGACGCCCACCCCGGCCAGCTGCGCGACCTCCTCGCGCCGCAACCCCGGCGTGCGGCGGCGCGTCCCGGGCGGCAGCCCCACGTCCTGGGGTGTGACACGCTCCCTCCTGCTCCGCAGGAACGAGGCGAGCTGGTCCCGCCTGGTGTGTGTGCCCCCGGTGTGTGTGCCTTGGGTGTGTGTGACCGTCGCCATGCTCGCCCTCCGGTTCCGGCTGACGACGGCGCGCGCAGCCTGGTGGTGTCAGTACCAGTATCAGCAGGCTCTCGTTACTGGTATCGGGGTCTCCCCATGATGACACCATGACTACCCTCGCAACAGCCGCGCCCCCGGTGCAGCGGTCGAGGTCGTGGCTGCTCACCGTCATCCTCGTGGGGCAGTTCATGGCGATCCTCGATGTCTCCATCGTCAACGTCGCGGCCCCCACGCTGCGGACGGACCTGAACGCCGGCGGATCCGCCCTCCAGCTCGTCATCTCGGGTTACACCATCGCGTACGCGATGCTTCTCATCACCGGCGCGCGCCTCGGCGGCCTGCTGGGATATCGGAAGCTGTTCCTCTACGGCCTCGGCCTGTTCACCGTCGCCTCGCTGATGTGCGGGCTGGCGCCGTCCGCCGACCTTCTGATCGCCTTCCGGCTCCTGCAGGGCGCGGGAGCCGCCCTGATGGTGCCGCAGGTGCTCAGCCTGATCCAGCTCTCCTTCGACGGCGCCGCGCGGCTGAAGGCGATCAGCGTCTACGCGGCGGTCATCTCCGGCGCCGCCGTCGTCGGCCAGGTGCTCGGCGGCCTGCTGGTGACCGCCGACCTCTTCGGCACGTCATGGCGCCCGGTCTTCCTGGTCAACGTGCCGATCGGCGTCGTCCTGCTGATCGTGGGCGGCAAACTGCTGCCGACCGGTCACGTGCCGCGCGAGCAGGGCGTCGACGTGCCCGGCCTGCTCACCCTCTCCCTCGCCGTGTCGCTGCTCGTCGTCCCCCTCGTGCTCGGCCACGAGCAGGACTGGCCGCTGTGGGGCTGGATTTCCATGGCGGCGTCGGTCGTGGTGTTCTGCGCGTTCCTCCTCGTGGAGCGGCGGGCCAGGCATCCGCTCGTGCCGGGCCACCTGCTGCGCACGCCCGGGGTCTCCCCCGCGGCGGCCGGCATCTTCCTCGTCATGGTCACCTACGGCGGCTACCTGTTCACGATGGCCCTGCACCTTCAGGGCGCGCTCGGCGACAGCGCCCTGCACGCCGGGCTGCTCTTCATCCCCGCGGCGGCCATGTTCGGCCTGACCAGCCTCAACTGGAAGCGCCTGCCGGCCCGCCTGCACCGGCCGATGATCGTGTCGGCCACCGTGCTGACGGCGCTCGGCGAGCTCGGCCTCGCGGCCGTCCTGTCCGACGGCGGCCACCACGAGGTGCTGCTCGAGGTGCTCTTCGCCGTCATCGGAACCGGCCTGGCGGGCGCGTTCAGCCCGCTGATGACGGTGGCCCTCTCGCACGTCCCGCAGTCGGAGGCGCCGGACGCCAGCGGGCTGATGGCGATGATGCTCCAGCTCGGCCAGGTCGTCGGCGTCGCCGCGTTCGGCACCCTGTTCCTCAGCCTGACCCCGTCGGCGCACGCCATCTCGGTGACCTCCGTCGGACTGGCCATCACCGCACTGGCCGCCGGCGTCGTCGCCCTTCCCCTGCTCAGGAGGCGCTGACCGTCTTGCGCCACACGTCGATGGCGAGCACGGGGCGCATGCCGGCGGACAGATAGAGACCGAGCGCGGGGGTGGTGTTGTTGGAGTCGACGTGCAGGATCGTGCCGACGCGCCCCCTCCGCTCGTCCGCCGCGAAGGCGTGCCCGAGCAACATCCTGCCGAGCCCCCTCCCCCTGAACCGCGGGAGCACGGCGAGCGTCCTCACATAGCCGCAGTTCTCGTCTTCGACGAAGTGGTCGGTGCCGAGCAGCATCGCCGCAGGCTCGCCGTCGACGCGGGCGAGCAGGAGCTGGTTCCAGTCGTTGGCGCTTGACGCCTCCATCACCTCGACCCACTCCTCGAACGTCCGGGGAACGAACCCGAAATGCAGGGCGAACCCCTCCTGCTGGACGCCGTGCGCCGTGCGCATCAGCCGTATGTCGCCGGGAGAACCGGCCTCCAGGCTCGCCCCGGGCACGGTGACCGGCACGGGCGCGGGGAAGTCGATCCGCATCCGGTGAAAGCTGGTCGCCGGCGCGAACCCGCGCTCGGCCGCGGCCGCCCGCATGGCCGCGTCCTGCTCGTAGACGGCGATGTCGATCCGCACCCGCGGGTGACCGGCCTCCCGCGCCAGCCGCCGCGCCCGCTCCGTCACGGCGTCCCACAACAGGTCCGCGGCCGGCTGATTCCTGGCGCGCACGTCGACCTCGACGTTGTCGCTGTCCCCCTGCCGCTGCGCCCAGCCCCAGCCGAGGATCCGGTCGCCCTCGTGGACCAGCCAGCTGTCGTTGCCGAGGTCGAGTTCCCCCAGCAGGTCGGCGACGTCGGCCCGGGTCATGTCCGGCCTGCCGATGACCGCGGTGTCGTGCTCGGCGACCAGGTCGTGGACCGCCTCTGCGTCGGCGACGTCCGGCCGCCTGGTGTCGAATGTGCTCATCCGGCAGTTCTACGCCGTACGCCGGGGTTCGCGCCTTCGAATATCCGCGGCGTTCAGCACAGCGCATCCCACCGTGCACCTGACCGTGCACCTCACCGCGCACCCCCGACTTGATCGTGGTGAGATGTCCGGAGGAGGTGTGGATATTGGACTACGTACGGCTCGGCTCCACCGGAATGAAGGTCTCCCGGATCTGCCTGGGGATGATGAGTTACGGCGACCCCGACACGTGGGGCGGCTGGGTGCTCAACGAGGAGCAGGCGGAACCGATCGTCCGCAAGGCTGCGGACGGCGGCGTCACCTTCTTCGACACCGCCGACGTGTACTCGGGGGGCGTCAGCGAGCAGATAACCGGGAACCTGCTGCGCAAGATCTTCCAGCGCCGCGACGACTACGTGCTCGCCACCAAGGTGTACTTCCCGATGGGCGGCGGCAGGAACGATTACGGCCTGTCCCGCAAGCACATCCTCTCGGCGATCGACGCCTCGCTCACCCGGCTCGGCACCGATCACGTCGACCTCTACCAGATTCACCGGTTCGACCCTGAGACCCCCATCGAGGAGACGATGGAGGCGCTCCACGACGTCGTCCGCGCCGGCAAGGCCAGGTACATCGGGGCGTCCAGCATGTGGGCCTGGCAGTTCGCCAAGGCGCAGCACGTCGCGGAGCGGGGCGGCTGGACCAGATTCGTGAGCATGCAGGACCACTACAACCTCCTGCACAGGGAGGAGGAGCGGGAGATGGTCCCGCTCTGCGTCGACCAGGGCGTGGGGCTCATCCCGTGGAGCCCGCTCGCCCGCGGCCTGCTCGCGCGCGCCGGCGCCCCCGCCGACACCACGCGCCAGGTCGGCGACGGGGCCCGCCAGGAGCAGCTCTACGGCGGGTACGGCGACGCCGCGATCCTGGAGCGGGTCGCGCAGACCGCGGCGGAACGCGGGACCACTTCCGCGACGGTCGCGCTGGCCTGGCTGCTGAGCCGGCCCGGTGTCGTCGCTCCCATCGTCGGAGCGACCAAGGAGCGTCACGTGGACGACGCGATCGCGGCGGCGGGTCTCACACTGTCCGACAAGGAGATCGCCTTCCTCGAGGAGCCGTACCAGACCCGGCCCCAGCAGTTCTGACCGGTCGTGCCGGCCGCGGGGCCGTCCGGCTCGGGGATCCCCCCGGGCCGGCGGGTCCGGGCCGCGTACGCTGATCTCCATGGGACGGTCGAATGACGAGGCAGCGGCGGCCCTCGAGGAGTACGCGGACCTGTTCGCGCTGACGGGCGGCGACGCCTTCCGCGTGCGGAGCTACCAGAAGGCCGCGAAGTCGATCGCGGGGTTCCCCGAGGACCTCAGGAGCACCGACGTCAGGAAGATCCCCGGCGTGGGCGAGGCGATCGCCAAGAAGGTCGAGGAGTTCCTCGCCAGGGGCAGCTTCCGCCAGCTCGACGACCTGCGCGGCCGCGTGCCCGACGGCGTGCGCAGGCTCACCCGCGTCCCGTCGCTCGGCCCCAAGAAGGCGCTGTTCCTGTTCCAGGAGCTCGGCATCGACTCCCCGGACGCCCTCGCCGAGGCGATCAGGGCCGGACGGCTGACCGGGCTCAGGGGATTCGGCGCAAGGACCGAGGAGAACCTCCTCAAGGGCATCGAGCAGATGGAGCAGTCAGGTCGGCGGGTCCACCTCGGCATCGCCACGGACGTCGCCGAGCGGGTGATGGCCTCGCTCTCCGCCGAGCGGATCGCCTACGCGGGATCCCTGCGCAGGATGAAGGAGACCATCGGCGACATCGACGTTCTCGCCGTCGGCCCGGTCAGCCTGATGGAGACCTTCGTGCGGCAGCCGTACGTCACGGAGGTGATCGCGCACGGCGACCGCAAGACGTCGGTCAGGACCGACCGCGGCATCCAGGTCGACCTCCGGGTCGTGCCCGCCGAGTCGTGGGGCGCGGCGCTGGTGTACTTCACGGGCAGCAAGCAGCACAACATCCGCATCAGGGAGATGGCGGTCAAGAAGGGCTGGAAGCTGTCCGAGTACGGCCTCTTCGACGCCGACGACCAGGTCATCGCGTCCGAGACCGAGGAGGACGTCTACCGGGCGCTCGGGATGTCGTGGGTGCCGCCGACGCTCCGCGAGGACGGCGGCGAGGTCCAGGCCGCCCTGCGCGGCGAGCTGCCCGAACTGGTGACGCTCGAGGACGTCAAGGGCGACCTGCACACCCACACCGACCTCACCGACGGGATCGCGTCGCTGGAGGACATGGTGGCGGCGGGCGCGGCGCGCGGATACGCCTACTACGCCGTCACCGACCACGCGCCGAACCTGTCCATGCAGCGGATGACCCTCGACAAGGCCCTCGAACAGCGCGCGCAGCTCGCCGACCTTCAACGGAAATATCCGGATATGCGGTTGCTACACGGCAGCGAACTCAACATCGCGCCCGACGGCTCGGTCGACTGGCCCGCCGACGTGCTCGCCGGATTCGACCTCTGCGTCGCCTCCGTCCACTCGCATTTCGGCCAGTCCCGCGAGGAGATGACCCGCCGCTTCATCACGGCGTGCGAGAACCCGCACGTCCACATCATCGGCCACCCGACCACGGGGAAGATCGGCAAGCGCCCGCCGGTCGACGCCGACTGGGACGAGGTCTTCCGCGCCGCCGCGCGCACCGGCACGATCATGGAGATCGACTCCTACCCCGACCGGGCCGACCTCCCCTCCGATCTCGTACGGCTCGCGCGCCACCACGGCGTGAAGTTCTCCATCGACAGCGACTCCCACGCGATCCCCCACCTCGCCCACCAGAGGTTCGGAATCGGCATCGCGCAACGCGCCTGGCTGACGACCGAGGACGTGGTGAACACCTGGCCGCTGGAGCGCCTGCTGGCCTACCTCGACCGGCCGTAGACGCGCAGGCGATCGTGAGGTTTTGCGCAGGCCATACGACACCGATACGACATCACGGGTCATTCCATCGACGGGATCGGGGAATGTCATCGGCAGTCAGCTAGGCGGACGGTTCGCGGACGACGCGAGATCGAGCGCGTCGTGCTGAAGGAATCTCCCGGAGATGCCTGAGTAATGTCCCGGTAACTCTCTGCCGCCATTATGGTCACACTCCGGAAGCGAGCAGAGGGGATGGAGCATGCGCCAGCTGACGGCCCTCGACGCGCAGTTCCTGAGCGTCGAGTCGAGCACGACGGCCGCCCACGTGGCCGGCATGGCGATTCTGGACCCGTCCTCGGCCCCGTCGGGCACGGTGACCAGGCAGTGCCTCATCGGCCTGCTGCGTGCGCGGATCCACCTGGCGCCTCCGCTGCGGATGCGGCTCGCCGGGCTGCCCTTCGGGCTCGACCGGCCCTACTGGGTCGACGACCCCGACTTCGACCTCGAGGACCACGTCCACGAGTCGACCCTCCCCGCGCCGGGCGACGACCGGCAACTCGCGGCGCACGTGGCGGAGATCCACGCCCGGCGGCTCGATCGCGGGCGCCCGCTGTGGGAACTGCACCTGATCCACGGCCTGTCCGGCGGCAGGGTGGCCGTCTACACCAAGGTCCACCACTGCGCCATCGACGGCGTCTCCGGTTCGGAGATCCTCGTCTCGCTTCTCGACCCCTCCCCCGAGCCGCGCCTGGTGGAGGCTCCGCCCGAGGTCGCCCCGGCGGCCGAGCCGGGAATCCTGCCGATGCTCGCGGGCGCGTTCGCCCGGTCGGTCACCCAGCCCGTGGAGACGCTCCGCTCGATCGCCCGCGCCGCCGCCGACCTCGACACCATCCCCGTCGTGGCCGCGCTGCCGGGCGCGCGGTTCATGGCCGAGCTGACGCGCCGGATCACGGGCGACGACAGGCCGCTTCCCGAAGTGCCGCCCCTCGCCGCTCCGCGCACGCCGTTCAACGGCCCGATCTCCGCCGAGCGCGCCTTCGCCTACGGTTCGATCCCGATGAGCGAGGTCAGGACCGTCGCCCGCGCCTCCGGGATGAGCTCCAACGACGTGGTGATGACCCTGTGCTCGTCTGCGCTGCGGCGCTGGCTGACCGCCCACGACGCACTGCCCGACCGGCCGCTGCTCGCCGCCGTCCCCGTCGCGGTGCGTACGACCCGCGGCGGGGAGACGATCGGCAACCAGATCTCCGCGATGATCACTCCGCTGGCCACCAACGTGGAGTGCCCGAAGGAGCGCCTGACCACCGTCCGCGCCACCATGGCGGCGGCCAAGCGGCGCTTCGCGCTGTCGCGCAGGACCTGGCTGTCCGACGTCTGCGCGATGTTCCCCGCGGCGTTCACCGCGCTGGCCACCCCGGCGCTGTTCCGGCTGGCGGGCATGGCGGGCACCGGGGTCAACCTCATCGTCTCGAACGTCCCCGGACCGCGGGCCCCGCTGTACATGTGCGGCGCGCGACTGCTGTCGTACCACCCGATGTCCGTGGTCACCGACGTCACCGGCGGGATCAGCGTCACCTGCATGTCCTACGACGGCCGCCTCGACTTCGGCGTCGTCGCGTGCCCGACCCGGCTGCCTGACGTCTGGAGCGTCATCGGCCACCTCCGCGAGGCGATGGACGAACTGCTCGCCCTGGTCGAAGAGCCGGCCCAGGAAACGGACGAGTCGCCCGCCGACGTGCGGACGGAGGAGAGCGCGACGGCGACCGTGCCCGGGCCTGCCTCTCCGATCCGGGAGAAGATCCCGGCCTAGCCGGCCGGCTCCATCCATCCATCTATCCCGGGGCTGTCCCGGGGCTGTCCCGGGACTATCCCAGGGCGTGGGCGATCAGCTCCGCCACCGCGTCGGGGTCGATGTGGTGGCCGGTCAGCAGGCAGAGGCTCTCCTGGTAGAGGAGGACGGCGGCGAACGTGGCGGCCGCGGCCTCCAGCCGGGCCGCGTCGCCGCGGGTACCCGGGAGCGCGAGTTCGAGAGCGAACCTGGCCCGCCTGATGATCTCGGCGTTCAGCCGCCCGAGCCGGTCCCGGACGGAGCGATGGGTGTCGGCCTCGCGGAACAGGATGCGCCGCATGTCGGGCGACGCCCGCAGGGGCAGCATGCGGGCCAGTTTCGACAACGTGCCCGCCGCGTCCCCGGGGACGGCCTCGACGTCCTCCTCTGTGACCATCGTGCGCTCGTCGACGAGCGACACCAGCACATCGATCTTGCGCGGGAAGTAGTGGAAGACCAGGCCCTTCGGAACGCCGGCCACCGCGGCGATCCTGGCCGTCGGCGTCGCGTCGTACCCGCCGTCGGCGAACAACTCCTCGGCGGCGTCGAGGATGCGGGTCCTCGCCTTGGCGGTTTCGAGCGGGTCGTCCACGGGCCAGACGATATCCGGACCTGGGGCCTCAACACCATGACGCAATGGACAGTGGATCCTGCAAAAACGGGGCGAAATAGCAGAAGCCCGGCCGCGGGAAGGGACGCGGCCGGGCTTCGCCGGGAGAGAGCCAAAAGGCTCGGTGTCAGGTCAGCACCCGATCAGTGCTCCGATCAGTGCTCCGATCAGTGCTCTGCCGCCTTCTCCATGCCGACGCCGGTGAGCGAGCGGACCTCGATCTCGGCGTACTTCGACGCGTTGTACTCCTTGCTGAAGATCGTCCCGAGGTAGCCGCACAGGAAGCCGATCGGGATCGAGAAGACTCCCGGGTTGGACAGCGGGATCAGGTGGAAGTCGACGTCCGGGAACATCGCGGTCGGCGCGCCGGAGACGGCCGGCGAGAAGATCACGAGCACGAGCGCCGAGACCAGGCCGCCGTAGATCGCCGAGACCGCGCCGGCGGTGTTGAACCTCTTCCAGAACAGGCTGTAGAGGATCGCCGGCAGGTTGCCGGAGGCCGCGACCGCGAAGGCCAGGGCCACCAGGAATGCGACGTTGAGCGACTGGGCGGGGATGGCGAGGGCGATCGCGATCGCACCGATGACGAACGCGGCGATCCGCGCGACCCGCACCTCCTGCTTGTCGGTGACCTGGCCCTTCTTGAACACGTGGGCGTACAGGTCGTGCGCGAAGCTCGACGACGAGGCCAGCGTGAGGCCGGCGACGACGGCGAGGATCGTGGCGAACGCGACCGCGGCGATGACGGCGAGCAGGATCGTGCCGCCCACCTCGCCGAAGATGTCCGCCCCGATGGCCTCGGCGAGCTGTGGCGCCGCCGTGTTGCCCGCCGCGTTCGCCGCCGCGATCTTCTCCGAGCCGACCACCGCCGCGGCGCCGAAGCCGAGGACGAGGGTCAGCAGGTAGAACACGCCGATGATGCCGATGCCCCACATGACCGACTTGCGGGCGTCCTTCGCGGTCGGCACGGTGTAGAAGCGGATCAGGATGTGCGGCAGGCCCGCCGTGCCGAGCACGAGCGCGATTCCCAGGCTGATCAGGTCGATCTTGCCCCAGATGCCCTGCGCCTCGGTGCCGTACTTGAGGCCGGCGTTGAGGAAGGCGTCGCCCTTGCCGCTCTGCTGGGCGGCGTCGCCGAGCAGGGTGGACAGGTTGAAGCCGAACTTGCCGAGGACGAGCAACGTCACCAGGGCGGCGCCGGTCATCAGCATGACGGCCTTGACGATCTGCACCCAGGTGGTGCCCTTCATGCCGCCGATCACGACGTAGATCACCATCAGCAGGCCGACGGCGATGATCGTCCACACCTTGCCGGACTCCGACGTGATGCCCAGGAGCAGGCCCACGAGGGCGCCGGCGCCGACCATCTGCGCGAGCAGGTAGAAGATGCTGACGACGATCGTGGAGACACCGGCGGCCGTGCGGACCGGACGCGGGGACATCCGGAACGCGAGCACGTCCGCCATCGTGAACTTGCCGGAGTTGCGCATCAGCTCGGCGACGAGCAGCAGCGCCACCAGCCAGGCGACGAGGAAGCCGATCGAGTAGAGGAACCCGTCGTAGCCGGACAGGGCGATGATTCCCGCGATGCCGAGGAACGAGGCGGCCGACATGTAGTCGCCGCCGATGGCCAGGCCGTTCTGCACACCGCTGAACGAGCGGCCGCCGGCGTAGTAGTCCGTGGCGGTCTTCGTGTTGCGGCTGGCCCAGAAGGTGATCGCCAGGGTTCCCGCGACGAACAGCAGGAACAGGATCGTGGCAAGCGTCTCGTGTTTCACTGGGTCTTCTCCTCGACCTGGGCGCGGAGCTCGTCGGCCAGCGGGTCGAGCTTGGCGGCCGCGTGGCGCGAGTACGCCCAGGCGATCAGGAACGTGGATACGAACTGCAGCACGCCGAACACCAGCGCGACGTTGATCTCACCGAGCAGCTTGGTGCCCATGAAGCCGCGGGCGAAGCCCGAGAGCACCACGTAGAGCAGGTACCAGGCCAGGAACGCGACGGTCATCGGGAAGGCCCAGGAACGGTACCGGCGACGCAGTTCCTGGAACTGCTCACTGGCCTGCATCTCCTCGTAGACCGATGAGTCGTGTTGTACGGTCACATGCCCTCCTTCGACAGTGATCTGAATCACTTCAAGGTAGGAGCGCGGTCCCCTCCATACGAGACCTTGACGCCGCCCCGTCGCCCAGCCGTACAGGCCGCACGTTCGCGCGAGCGGTGCATGCGACGAGAGGTCGGTTCCGCGCGCCGAACGGCAGTCGGCCCGTCAGGAGCACGACAGAAGGAACATGTCAGAGAGAACGCTCAGAGGGAACGCGGCCGCCAGTCGCCGCGGTCGAGGTTGAGCCTCTCCGGAGTGTGCAGCCGGACCATCGTGCGGGCGACGCCTGGCGGCACCCGCGACTGCGTCAGCAGGGAGACGACCACCATGACGGTGAAGGAGACGGGCACCGTCCACGCGGCCGGCTGGGACAGCAGCGCACCCATCCAGCCGGTCTTCGGCCCGCCGGTGATCGTCGCCAGGACGGCGGCGCACGCGAGGCCGCCACCGAGGAGCAGCCCGGACATCGCGCCGACCGTCGTCAGCCGCCGCCACCAGATGCCCAGCACGAGCAGCGGGCAGAACGACGACGCCGCGACGGCGAAGGCCAGCCCGACCACGGTGGCCACCGGCAGCGACCTGGCCGTGCCCGCCAGCGCGAACGGCACGACCACCGCGAGGATCGTGGCCACCCGGAACGAGCGCACGCCTCCCCGCAGGATGTCCTGCGCGATCACACCCGCGACCGAGACGGTCAGCCCGGACGACGTGGACAGGAAGGCGGCGAACGCCCCCGCCGTGATGAGCGCGGTCAGCAGTTCTCCTCCCATGCCCCCGACCAGCCGCCCGGGCAGCGACAACACCACCGTGTCCGTCGCCGGCAGGCCGTACACCCGGCCGAGGTAGCCGTAGATCGCGGGCATGAGGTAGAACGCGCCGAGCAGCGTCAGCACCACCAGGGTCGTACGGCGCGCCGCGCGGCCGTCGGGGTTGGTGTAGAAGCGCACGAGCACGTGGGGCAGGCCCATCGTGCCGAGGAACGTCGCGAGGATGAGCGAGTAGGTCTCGTAGAGGGGATGCTCGCGCCCGTGCAGCGGCAACGCCCACGGATCGCCGGGTGGCAGGCCGGGGAACCCGTCGGACCGCCACGCGAGCAGCATGAAGACCAGCGGCACGGCGAGCGCGGTGAGCTTCAGCCAGTACTGGAACGCCTGGACGAACGTGATCGAGCGCATCCCGCCCGACAGGACGTTGGCCGCGACGACGGCGGCGACCACGAGGCCGCCCGCCCATTCGGGCGCGCCCGTGATCGTGCGGAAGACCAGCCCCGCGCTCTGGAACTGCGGCATCAGGTAGAACCAGCCGATCAGCACGACCAGCACGCTGGAGGCCCGCCTGACCGCCATCGACTCCAGCCGCGCCTCCGCGAAGTCGGGCAGCGTGTAGGCCCCCGAGCGGCGCAGCGGCGCCGAGACGAGCACGAGCAGCACGAGGTAGCCGCCCGTCCACCCGACCGGCAGCCACAACATGTCCGCGCCGTAGGTGATGAGCAGGCCGGCGATGCCGAGGAAGGAGGCGGCGGACAGGTACTCCCCGCCGATCGCCGACGCGTTCCACAGCGGCGACACCGTCCGCGAGGCGACGTAGAAGTCCGAGGTCGTGCGGGACATCCGGATCCCGAACGCGCCGATGAGGATGGCCGCCAGCACCACGACGACGATGGCGGCGATGCTCACTGGCGTTCCACCAGGTCGGCGAAGTCACGCTCGTTGCGCTCGGCCTGCCACACGTAGAGCCACGCGCCCGCGATGAACGCGGGATAGATGAGCCCGGCCAGCACTACCCACGGCAGCGGCAGGCCGAGCAGGTGGGCCGACCGCAGGTCGGGGACCAGCAGGAACAGCAACGGAAGGCCGCCGACCAGGCAGGCGAGCAGGGTGCAGACGAACAGCGCGAGGCGGAACTGCGTGCGCACGAGCGAGCGCATGTACACCTCGCCGAGGCGGGTCTGCTCGTCGATCTCCCGGGTCAGCGGGTGGCGCGGCCTGCGGGCGGCGGCCGTCCGGGGGCTCGTCACCACGACCCGTCGCGGTTTGCCCGTCATCGCTCGCTCATTCCGCGTCCTCCCGCTTGACCTTGCGGGCCCGCCGTACGAGGAGGTCGCGCAGCTCACGGGTGTGACGGCGGCTCACCGGGATCTCCGCCCCGCCGACCCGCACCACGCACTTGCCCGAGTCGATGTGCAGCTCCTCGATGTGCTTGACCGCGACGAGGTGGCTGCGGTGCACCCGGAGGAACCCCGCGGACGCCCACCGCTCCTCGAGCGCGGCGAGCGGGATGCGCACCAGATGGCTTCCCGTCGCCGTGTGCAGCCGGGCGTAGTCGCCCTGCGCCTCGACGTACCTGACCTCGGTGCTGGCCACGAACCGGGTGACCCCGCCCAGCTCGACCGGGATCGTGTCGGCCCGCGGCCCGACCTCCCCGACGTCCCGGTTCCCGCACACCCGGCGGATCGCCTCGGTCAGGCGTTCCGGCCTGACGGGCTTGAGCAGGTAGTCCTCGGCCTTGAGCTCGAACGCGTCGACCGCGTGGTCCTCGTAGGCCGTCACGAACACGACCTTCGGCGGGCTCGAGAACTGTGTGAGCAGCCGGCCGAGTACCACGCCGTCCAGGCCGCGCATGCGGATGTCGAGGAAGACCGCGTCGACCGGCCGCCCGTCCGCGATCGCCCGGTCGAGCAGCTTGAGCGCCGCCGCGCCGTCACGGGCCGTCAGGACGTCGCCGATGCGCGGATCCGCCCGCAGCAGGTACGACAGATCCTCCAGAGCGGGCTGCTCGTCGTCCACCGCCAGGACCCGGAGGCCGGTCAAGCTCCACCCCTCTCACCGACGAATCCCCTAGAGAGTGATGACCCGGACATTGGAAAGTCAACGTTTCCCGCCATCACGACCGGATCACAGTGGTCGGGCACCAGGTGTTCAGTGCGCGGACACCCCGGGGTGGTACTTGGGCACGCGCACGGTGACCTTCGTCCCCGCTTCGTGGCCGGTCTCCACGACGAGGCCGTACTCGTCGCCGTACACCTGGCGCAGCCGCTCGTCCACGTTGGCCAGGCCGATCCCGCCGGCGCCCGACCTGTCCTCGCCCGCGAGCACGCGGCGCAGGTGCTCGGGGTCCATCCCGATGCCGTCGTCCTCGACGGTGATGCCGCATTCGGCGCCCGCGTCCTCGGCGATGATCGTGACGTGGCCGACGCCCGGCTTGCTCTCCAGGCCGTGCCGTACGGCGTTCTCCACCAGCGGCTGCAGGCAGAGGAACGGCACGGCCACGGCCAGCACCTCGGGGGCGACGCGGAGCGTCACCTGCAACTGGTCGCCGAAGCGTGCCCGTTCGAGAGTGAGGTAGCGGTCGATCGACCGGAGTTCCTCGGCGAGCGTCGTGAAGTCGCCGTGCCGCCGGAACGAGTAGCGGGTGAAGTCGGCGAACTCCAGCAGCAGTTCCCGCGCCTGCTCGGGATCCGTGCGGACGAAGGACGCGATGGTGGTGAGCGAGTTGTAGATGAAGTGCGGCGAGATCTGCGCGCGCAGCGCCCTGACCTCCGCCTCCATGAGCATGGTCCGCGACCGGTCGAGCTCCGCCAGCTCGAGTTGGGAGTCGACCCAGCGGGCCACCTCCTGCGCCGCACGGACGAGTCCCGCCGAGGCGTGGTCGCCGTACGCCGCCAGCGAGCCGATCACCCGGTCGTCCGTGGTGAGCGGGACCACCACGGCCTGCCGGATCGGGCACTCGGGCAGCCCGCAGTCGAGGGCGAGCACCTGCGTGCGGCCGTCCTCCAGCGTCTCCGCCGCGTGCGCGAACGCCTCTCGCGCGTGGTGTTCCCCCGCGCCGTCGTAGACCAGCAGCTCCTCGCCGTTGGTGATGGCGATGGCACGCGAGCCGAGCAGCTCGCGCAGGTGGCGGGACGCCTTGAGCGCACCCGCGGGGGTCAGCCCGGCCCGCAGGGGCGGCGCGGCCAAAGACGCCGTGTGCAGGGTCTCGAAGGTGGCCCGTTCCGCGGGACTGCTCCCGAGGTCGCGGCGGCCGCGCAGGACCCGCCACAACACGGTGGCCGGCACCGCGATGAGTGCCACGACGACGAGGGCGGCGACGAGCGGTTCCACGCCGCCGGAGCCTACTCGCGTACGAAGGCCGCCACGATCTCCCCCAGTTCAGGACCGGCGTCCTCCTGGAGGAAATGGCCGGCGCCCTTGATGACGGGGTGGTCGATCCCGGCGGCCCCCGCCATGGACTTCTTCAGGATCGGCGCCATCCCGCCCGTGATCGGGTCTCCGTCGGAGAAGGCCACCAGGAAGGGCAGGTCCAGTGTCGTCAGCGTGGCCCACGCCGCCCGGTTGGCCTCCGACGCCGGGTCGTCCGGCGTGGTCGGCACCAGCCCCGGCATCGCCCGCGGCCCCGCCTTGTGCTCCTCCGAGGGGAAGGGCGCGTCGTAGGCCCGCCGTACGTCGTCGGGGAGCGTCGTGGCACAGCCGGACTGGACGAACCGCGCCACGTCGAGCACGGGCGCCGTGGCGACCGCCTCCCGGAAACGGTGCCAGACCTCCGGCATGGGGATGTCGCCGGTCGGCAGACCCGTGTTGGCCGCGACGACCCGGGCGAACCGGCCGGGATGTTCCGCGACGAGCCGCAGGCCGATCAGGCCGCCCCAGTCCTGCCCGACCATCGTGACGCCGTGCAGGTCGAGCACGTCGAAGGCGAGCGCGCGGGTCCACTCCACGTGTCGCGCGTAGGAGTGGTCCTCGGTCCGCGCGGGCTTGTCCGACCGGCCGAAACCGATCAGATCAGGTGCGATCGCCCGCAGTCCCGCCGCGGCGAGCCTCTCCATGACATGGCGGTAGAGGAACGACCAGCTCGGCTCGCCGTGCAGCAGCAGCACAGGCGGTCCGTCGGCGGGGCCCGTCTCGACGTACGCCATCCGCAGCCCGTCGCCCACCTCGGCGAGGCGAGGCTCGTACGGGAAGCCGGGGAGATCGGTGAAGCGCTCGGCGGGGGTGCGGAGGACGTCCATGCGCGGTCCTTTACGATGTAGATTTTTTGAGCGCAGACTTTTTGAGCGTGGACTTTTCGAGCGCCGCCCGGATGCGGTCGGCGGTCTCAACGGCCTCCGCGTCGTCGGCGTACTTCATGCGGGGCCAGAAGAACCCGCGCAGGCCGTCCTTGCGGTTGCGCGGCACGACATGGGCGTGCAGGTGCGGGACGCTCTGACTGACCCGGTTGTTCATGGCCACGAAGGTGCCGGCGGCCTCCATGCCCTCCTCGACCGCCCGGGCGACGGCCTGCACCCGCTCGAAGAAGGGCCCGACCATCTCGACCGGCAGGTCGGTCAGGGTCTCCACGTGCCCATGGGGGACGACCAGCACGTGGCCCTTGAACACCGGCCGGGCGTCGAGGAAGGCGGCCACGACCTCGTCGGAGAAGACGACCTGGGCCGGCCGCTCCCCGGCCGCGATCTCGCAGAACAGGCATCCGGGCACGTACGGCCCCGCATTCGGCATCTCGGTATTGTCCATCACCAGCCGAGGGTGGCGGTGCCCTGGACGAGCGCCCTGGCGATCACCAGCCGCTGCACGTCGTTGGTGCCCTCCCCGATCGCCATCAGAGGGGCGTCGCGGTAGAGCCGCTCGACCACGAACTCCTGGGAGTAGCCGTAGCCGCCGTGGATCCGCATCGCCTCCATCGTCGCCCTGAGCGCGACTTCCGAGGCGAAGTACTTCGCCATGGCGGCCTCGCTGGCGACGGCGCCCGACTCCGACCGCACCGCGGCCCAATAGGTCATCAGGCGGGCGGCCTGGATCTCGGTGGCCATGTCGGCCAGCTTGAGCTGCACGGCCTGGAAGTCCGCGATCGGCTGGCCGAAGGCCTGCCGCTGCCGCGAGTAGGCCAGCGCCGCGTCGAAGGCGCACTGGGCCACGCCCACGGCCCGCGCGGCGATGTTGATGCGGCCGAGTTCGAGCGCCGACAACACCTGCTGCATGCCCCGCCCCTCCACGCCGCCGAGAAGACAGGACGCGGGGACGCGCACGTCGGTCAGGACCACCTCGCACGTCTCGGTGCCCTTGTAGCCGAGCTTCGGCAGGTCCCTGCTGATCGTGAGGCCCTCCCGCGAGCCGTCGACGAGCAGCACCGACATGCCGCGGTGCGCGGGGGTCTCCTCTGAGGTCTTCACCAGCACGGGCAGCGGGTCGGCGTGCCGGGCGTTGGTGATCCACGTCTTCGTGCCGTTGATCACGTACTCGTCCCCGTCCCTGACCGCCCGGGTGCGGATGCCCTGCAGGTCGGTCCCCGCGCCTGGCTCGGTCAGGGCGATCCCCGTGCGGCGGGCGCCGCTCGCCAGGTCGGGAAGATAGTGGGCTCGCTGCTCCTCGGTGCCGTGATGGGCGATCATCCAGGTGGCGAGCGAATGCGAGCCGAGGACGCCGGCCACCCCCATCCAGCCGCGGGCGATCTCTTCGAAGACGAGGGCGAACGACACCCGGTCGAGGTCGAGCCCGCCGTACTGCTCGGGGACCGTGAGGCCGAACAGCCCCATCTGGCGGAAACGGTCGACGATCTCCGTGGGGTAGCGCCCCGTCCGCTCCCATTCGGAGGCGACGGGCACGATGTCCTTTTCCACGAACTCCCGCAGAGTCCGCTGGAAGAGCCGCTGGTCCTCGTTCAGCTCGAAGTCCATCACGCCTCCAGCGGGCCGGTCTTGGCACGCGGGAAGTAGCCCTTGTCGTGCGGGGCGTCGCGCCGGTAGACCATGACGGACCGGCGCCAGGACATGACCTCGTCGCCGTCCTGGTTGAGCCCGCGCGTCCGGCACGTCACGATTCCGGCGTACGGCCGCGACCTGGACTCCCGCGCCTCGAGCACGATCGACTCCGCGTAGAGCGTGTCGCCGATGAAGACGGGATGGGTGAGCTTGATCTCGTCCCAGCCGAGGTTCATCATCGCGGTCTGGCTGACGTCCATGACCGACAGGCCGGAGTTGACGATGATCCGCCCCACCGGCGCACCGGCCGCGAAATGGGCGTTGAAGTGGTTCTGGTTCGTGTTCATCGTCAGCAACGTGAACCAGGTGTTGTCCGCCTCGCTGATCGTCCGGCCGAGGGGATGCTGGTAGACGTCTCCGACCACGAAATCCTCGTAGTAGCGCCCGATCCGGGCCTCATGCACCGTCACACTGGAATCGTATTCGGACGACCCCGTGGATCATCGATACGATTTGTGTGGTGTCGCGGCGTCGATGTCGGACTTGATCCCGTGGATCGCCCGACCGGGAGTCGGCGGGGTCGCCCGAGAGACCTGACCCTTGCCGAGCATGCCCAGCACGGCCGCCACGATCAGCAGCAGGACGCCGATGACGAGCGCGCTCGCCCATCCGGGCAGCACCAGCGCCAGGGCGAGGATGGCGGCGGCCACCAGAGCGGCCCCGGCGTAGAAGCCCATGGCTCCCGCGCCGCCGAACAGGCCGGCGCCCCGGCCCGCCCGCTTGCCCTTCTGCGTCATCTCCGCCTTCGCCAGGCGCATCTCGTCGCGGACGAGTCTGGAGACGTCCTCGGAGAGGCGTCGTACCAGTTCACCGGTCGACGGCTTCTCGGTCTGTCTGATCATCTGGTCGGTCATGGCATGCCTCCCTTCCAGCGATGGGGTGCGGCCTACCCGCACAAAGGAGCCCTAACCCACACGGAGAACATGAAAGTTTCAGTCACGAAACGGCCGGGTCACGTGCCGCGACGTGGCAGAAGGCCGGTCCCGCGGGATCGGCTCACAACTGTCTGACGAGATCGTGTGAGGCCTGGCGGTCCCGTCGGCCGGGCGAGCCGGCTCATCCGGCTCATCCGGCTCATCCGGCTGGAAGGAACACGCGGAACACCGTACGGCCGGGACGGCTTTCCAGGTCGACGGTTCCTCCGTGGGCGGTGACCACCGCCCGGACGATGGCCAGGCCGAGGCCGCTGCCGCCGGACGCCCGTGAGCGGGCCTTGTCCACCCTGACGAAGCGTTCGAAGATCTCCTTCTGCGGCTCCTCCGGGATGCCCGGCCCATCGTCGGCCACGGTCAGTTCGATCCTCCCGGCTTCCCCCGTGCCCAAAACCCGGAGCTTGACGGTGACAGTGGTGCCCTCCGGGGTGTGCAGCCGGGCGTTGCCGAGCAGGTTGGCGACGACCTGGTGGAGCCGGTCGGCGTCACCGGTCACCGTCAGCGGCTCTTCTGGGAGCTCCAGCCGCCACCGGTGGCCCGGGCCGTACACGCGTACGTCTCCCGTCGCGTCGATCACCAGGCGGCTCAGGTCCACCTCGTCCCGCGCCAGCGGTCTGCCCTCGTCGAGCCTGGCCAGCAGCAGCAGATCGTCGACGAGCGACCCCATCCGCGCGGACTCCGCGTCGATCCGCTCCAGGGCATGCCGTACGGCAGGGGGGACCTGGGCCGCGTCCCTCCGGGCCAGTTCGACGTGCGCACGGACGGTCGCGAGCGGCGTGCGCAACTCGTGGCCGGCGTCGGCCGCGAACGTGCGCATCCGCTGCTCACTCGCGTGCCTCCTGGCCAGCGCGTCGCCGACGTGGAAGAGCATGCGGTTGAAAGCACCGCCGACCTGCCCGACCTCGGTCCTGTCGTCGTCGTACGGCACCCGCTCGGGAAGCTGTACCTCCCCGCTGGCCAGCGGCAACTCTGTCACCTGCCGGGCCGTGGCCGCGACCCGCTGCAGGGGGCGGAGCGAGAGCCGTACCCAGATCGTGCCCGCGACCCCGGTGCCCGCCATGACGGCGGCGAAGACGACGGCCTCGACGAGCTGAAGACGGCGAAGCGTGGCGTTGGCGCCTTCCGTCGGGAGCCCGTTGATCAGCACGTCGCCGTCGGCGCCGGCGACGGCCATCACGCGATAGTCGTCGAGCACCGACAGGTCCACGCTGTGGGCCTTGCCGTCAAGCGGCACACCGGCCAGGACGGACGCGTCGGCCCCGGAAAGCGTGATGCGAACGGTCCCGGATGCCACCACGGCGGCGTCGGTCACGTGCCCGCCAACCAGGCGGACTCCGAGCGTGCCGCGCGACTGCCCCCTGCTGTCCCCGCCCTCGCCGTTCTCATTGTGGTGCTCCAGGCTGGCGGCGAACCTGCCGACCGTCATCGACAGCTGCTGGTCCACCCGCTGCAGCAGGAACCCCCTGAGCGCGAGGGAGGTCGCCACGCCGACCACCACGCAGCCAAGAGCGAGCAGCACGAGCACTCCCGCCACCAGGCGGCCCCGAAGCGTGCGCGGCCTCATGTGTTCATTGTGTTCACGGTGTTCACGGTGTTCACGGTGTTCACGGTGTTCACGGTGTTCACGGTGTTCACGGTGTTCACGGCCTTCATGGTTTTTCCGATGGCCTGAGGACGTATCCCACACCCCGGACCGTGTGAATGAGAGGCGGCCTGCCCACGTCGATCTTCTTGCGCAGGTAGCTGATGTACAGCTCGACGACATGGGCCTGACCGCCGAAGTCATAGGACCAGACCCGGTCGAGGATCTGCGCCTTGCTGAGCACCCGGCGCGGATTGCGCATCAGGAAGCGCAGCAACTCGAACTCGGTCGGCGTCAGCTCGACGAACTCGCCGCCGCGGGTCACCTCCCGCGCGTCCTCGTCCATCACGAGATCCCCCACCGTCAGCGGGGTGCCCACCGCGGCCTGGGCCATGCCCGCACGGCGCAGCAGCCCCCGCAGCCGGGCGAGCACCTCTTCCAGGCTGAACGGCTTCGTCACGTAGTCGTCGCCGCCCGCGGTTATTCCGGCGATCCGGTCCTCCACGGCGTCCCTCGCAGTGAGGAACAGCACGCACACCTGCGGCGCGTCGGACCTCAGGCGCCGGAGCACCTCGAGGCCGCCGATGTCGGGCAGCATCACATCGAGCAGCACCGCGTCCGGACGGAAGTCGCGGGCCATGGTCAGGGCGCTCAGGCCGTCAGCGGCGGCACGGACATCCCAGCCCTCGTAGCGCAGGACCGCGCCGAGGACCTCGACCAGATCGGGCTCGTCGTCGACGACGAGGACCCTGACCGGGGTGCCGTCGGGACGGAGCACCTTCGGAAGCGGGAGGGAAACGGGCTGCATAGCTTCCAAGGGTCCTTCCTGGTCACCCTGCCGACTCTCTGCGTTCTCTCTGAGAATCCTATGAATAATCCGTTTTGCCCCTTTTCAAGGGCGACTCAGAGGTTCGGCTGGCACGGTGGTGATCCGACAGACACTCCGGCGAATCGGACTCTCGCACGGAGACGGCTCGAGGGCTGAACGGCTCGAGGGCTGAACGGTTCGAGGGCTGAACGGTTCGAGGGCTGAACGGCTCGACGGCTCGACGGCTCGACGGCTCGACCGAGAAGGGAGACACTCGCGTGGCCATCGACGCACCCGGCGAAATGCCGGGCGACGCGACGGGCGGCATGCCCACCCGCATGGTCCCGGCCGCCGCGATTTCGGCCATCGGGGCGGGCGCCGTGGCGGTACTGGCGCTGTGGTGGGCCGACACCCCGGCCGTGGTGGGCCTGGACGAATGGCTGACCGGCGCCGGCCGGATCACCGGTCTGCTCGCCGGATACGCGATCACGGTGTTGCTCGCGCTGATGGCACGCATTCCGGTGCTGGAGCACGGCGTCGGCTCCGACCGGCTCGCCCGCTGGCACGCGATGGGCGGACGGTACGTCGTGTGCCTGGCCGTGAGTCACACGCTCCTGATCATCTGGGGATACGCGGTCACCGACGGCACCGGCATCGTCAGCGAGACCGTCACGCTGAATTTGACCTACCCTGACGTGCTCAAGGCCACCGTGGCCGTGCTTCTCCTGGTCGGGATCGGGATCGTCTCCGCCCGCGCGATCAGACCGAGACTGCGCTATGAAACCTGGTTCCACCTGCACTTCTACACGTACCTGGCCGCATGGCTGGCGTTCGGGCACGTTCTGGCCGACGGCAACGAGTTCATCGGGAACCGCACGGCTCAGGCCGCGTGGTACGCCCTCTACCTCGGGGTCGCTCTGGTGCTGGTGTGGAATCGATTCCTCACCCCGATACGCCAGGCCCTTCTGCACCGGTTCACGGTGACGCGGGTCATCGAGGAGGCTCCAGGGGTCATCTCGATCCACATCGCCGGGCGCCGCCTCGACAGGCTGAAGATCGAGCCTGGCCAGTTCTTCCGCTGGCGGTTCCTCACCCGTGGACTGTGGTGGTCGGCCAATCCCTACTCGTTGTCGGCCGCTCCCCGCCGGAACGGGTTGCGGATCACCGTGAAGGACCTGGGTGACCACAGCAGGGGCCTGGCCGGGATACGCCCGGGGACCAGAGTCCTCGCGGAAGGGCCGTACGGCTCGTTCACCGCGAGACGCCGTACGAGGCGCAAGGTGCTTCTGATCGCCGGAGGAGTGGGCATCACGCCGCTGAGGGCTCTGTTCGAGTCGATACCGGCGGCGCCCGGCGACCTGACGCTGCTCTATCGTGCCCGGACGTCCGAGGACCTGGTGTTCCGTACCGAACTTGAGCAGATCTCCGCCAGACGGGGCACGGGGCTCCTCTACTGCGTCGGGCCCCGCAGCGTGGTCGGCGACCCGTTCACTCCTCACACCCTTACGGCGCTGGTCCCCCACCTGCCCGACCACGATGTCTACGTCTGCGGGCCGACCGGCATGACCGGCCGCGTGATCCCCGCGCTCCGGGCCGCGGGCGTGCCCCGCCGTCGTATCCACCACGAATCGTTCGAGTTCTGAAGGGCGCCCATGCGAAGCGCGATATTCGCCGTGATCGTCACCGCCACCGGCCTCGTCCTGTTGCTGTCCTTCAAGCCCCACAACGTCACGGCGGCCCCGGAACGCCCCGGCGTGATGTCAGACCCCCCCGCCGGCGACGCGAACGGTCAGGCCGATACTCCCGCGACATCCGGCAAGAAGAGCACGGGAAAGGCCGTACCGAAGGTAACGGCTAACCCGGGAAGCTGGCCGGGCGACGGCGCCGGCCTGGGCGAGACAGCCGGCGAGAAGGTCATCAGCGGTGTCGTCGCCGACACACGATTCGGTCCTGTTCAGGTGCAACTCGTGCTCTCCGACGGGAAGATCACGGGAGTGCAGGTCCTTCAGGCCCCGCAGGAGAGCCGCAGGGACTTCAGTATCAACAGCGAGGCGCTGCCGATCCTCGATCAGGAGGCCCTGGCCGCCCAGTCCGCGCGGATCGACACGGTCTCCGGCGCCACCTACACGAGCGACGGCTACGTCCGGTCCCTGCAGAGCGCACTCGACCGGGCCGGCCTGTGACGCGCCATGCCGAGCATGTGATGGGCACCGTCTTCTCCTTCGACGTACGGGACGACGGCTTCGAACGTGCGGTCGCCGAGGCCGTGGAGTGGCTGCACCGGGTCGACGAGACGTTCTCGACGTATCGGCCAGAGAGCGTGGTCAGCCGACTGGACAGAGGGGAGATCACCCTGGCCGACTGCCCGCCGGAGGTCGTGGAGGTCCTTCGCCTGTGTGACGAGGCGTCGCGGGTGTCCCGCGGATACTTCACGCCCCGTCCCGGCGGCCGTCTCGACCCGTCGGCCGTCGTGAAGGGCTGGGCGATCGAACGGGCCTCACGCATCCTGACGCGTGCGGGAGCGGCGAACCACTGCGTGAACGGTGGGGGCGACGTGCAGCTCGCCGGATCTTCCGCTTCCGGTGGCCCCTGGCGGGTCGGCATCGCCCATCCCCTGCGTCCGGGCGAACTCGCCGCCGTGGTGACGGGGCGCGATCTGGCGGTCGCGACCTCGGGCACGGCTGAGCGCGGCGCACACATCATCGACCCGCACACCGGCCGCCCCGCGACGGCGCTCGCCTCCATCACGCTCATTGGAGAAAGCCTGACCATGACCGACACGTACGCCACGGCAGCCTTCGCCATGGGAGACGCCGCCCGCGACTGGGTCGGAGAACTGGAAGGCTTCGAGGCCTTCGCCGTCACGGCCTCCGGTGCCACCTGGCACACAGGAGACTTTCCGAAGCTTGCGGTTCTCACTGACTGACGTCTACATGTCACGCCTGCCACGCCGCGACATGCCACGCCGCGACATGTCACGCCGCCGAGCGATGGGTCACCCGTGGAGACGATCACCCGGCCCCGCATTGCCGGTGGCGGCGGCGCTGCGACCTCCGGCCTTCGGGGCAGGCGTCATTCCCGTCCGGTGGCGTGGTCGCCCCTCCCGGTGTCGGTACCGGCCGGCGTCTGCTGATCATGTTCGCGTGGGTCGGTTGACGGGCCCTCCGGCGTTCCGGTCAGTGTTCTGGCCGGTGTTCCGGGCGGTGTTCCGGCTGGTGTGGGTGCCGGTGTAGGTGAAGGCCCAGCGGTCTTTGCCGGTTCGCCGCCGTTGGTAGAGATGGGGGCGGCGGTAGCGGTCGCGGTTGTGGAACTGGCAGGCCGGGCCGAGCAGGCGCAGGTCGGTACGGCCGCCGTCGGACCAGTTGTCGGCATGGTCGATCTGGCACATCGTGGCCGGGAGCGGGCAGCCCTGCACCCAGCAGGTGGCGTAGCGGGCGAAGGCGGCTTTGCGCTGGGCCTTGGTCGCCAGCCGCACCGCCCGGCCCATGTCCAGGACCTGACCGTCGGCGTCCATCACCAACCGCACCAGCGACGAGGTCCGCGCCAGCCGGTGGATCTCCCGCACCGGCAGCAGCTGCCCGGTCGCCAGCAACAGCCCGGGCACCAGGCGATCCACCCGTTCACCCAGGCCCGCCCACCAGGCCGCACCATCCCCCAACTCCGGCTCAGGCTCGTCCCTCGGTACTGCCCCCGGTTCTCGTTCTTGCTCTGGGGCGGCGGTTGATCGGCCGGGTCCCGGGTCAGTCTCGGCAGTGGGCTCAGCGCTGCCATCAGCTGTGGGCTCGGCACCGTCATCAGCACCGGCCTGCTCGCCCTTGTCTGCGGCCTGCGGGCCGGGCGGGGAGTTCTTGGCAGGGTGGTCATCGGGCAGGGACTCCGCGTTGACCAGCACCAGCAACTCGGTACTTATCTGCTGCCCCAGCAACGCGATGAACGCATCCGCGTTCCGCACCCGAAGCGGCCGATCATCCCCCTCCACCTTCGGCCGCGCGAATGCGTCCAGCAACGCCCGCAACCGCGCCCCCGCCTCCCGCGGCAATCGGAACTCCCCCTCCAGGCCACCCGACCCCGTCGGCCGCACGCGGAGAAAGCGGCGCCCATGGTCAGCCTCGGACTCCTTATCCGACCACCCAGGGTCCAGCACCTCCCGCAGATACCGGCCCGCCCGGGACACCTCACCCGGACTCGCCCGATCCGCCAACCCCACCAAAATCGGCTCAGCCACCCTCGCCTGTTCATCGCTGAGCCCGCTCGTCGCCACGCAAATCGCGGCAACCTGCCCCTCACTCAACGACCCCTCAGCAAAACGAGTCCGCACCACCGGCAACCGAGCCAACTCCACCGCCAAACCCACCAGCGACGACGCCGAACCCGAACTCATTCCACACCCGCTGCGCAACCAGGTCCGCGTACTCGCATGACCGTGCGCCCGCGCCTCCCCCGCGCCGTGCACCCGCCCCACCCGCGCCGCGATCGCCGACATCAACCGATCCCGCGCGAACACCAACTCCTCAACCTCGGCCAGACACCCCGCCGCCGACCCCGGCATCCCCACCCCAGCCATCTCCAGTGCGACCCGCCGAACCTCAGCCACCACCACCCATGAGGCCCGACCGCTGACCCCGCCACGGCCGTGGTCACCCCCAGACGCGGCCCCCGCCTCGGATGACGCGTCACCAGCGCAGGCGCCGAAACCTGCCTCATCCGCGGAGCCGAAATCACGAGCAGCCGAACCATCCGACCACCACCCCGACGAACCACCCACTCCAGAGAGCCACTCACCACCCGCGTCCGGCGCCCGCCCCACCGGCTCAACAATCTCGAACAACGCCGCGCACCTCCAAGCAATTCGAACACGTGTATGAATCCTTTCACAAACGCAGAGCGTGAGCAACTCGAAGCTTTAAGTAATCGAAACTGGTCGAGAAGGAGGCAATCGTCAATAACTTCCAAATTTCCGAGCAAAACGGCACGTATTGTCGGAACGGTCAGCGCCCGTACGCGAATCTCCGTGAGGCCTGCGCCAGCGGTCGGATCGCCGCTCTGCACCCAGTGAGGGCTATATAGCTGCAGGCTCGTCGCCGGGTCTGGCCTGTCACGCTCAGGAGTCCTTTTCGTGCCTCCGCTCGAGCCCACGATGCCCGGGTCGCGAAGGCGCGAGCTCGGCCAAGGCGATATCCACAGGCTGAGCCCGGCCCGGCATGGCAGGCATCTGCCGCTGCTACGGTTTCGAAGGGCGAAGGGAGGCGGCGGCGGTGCTGGTGGTCCACGGAACATGGATCGACGGCCGACTGGCGCTGTGGGCTGAGGACACGCCAAGCGAAGCCGAGACAAACGGAGCCGCGGCAAAGGGGCTCTCATCAAACGGAGCCTCCTCAGACAGACCCTCCTCAGGCAGACCCTCATCAACCAGAACCTCGTCGACCAGGACCTCATCAGGCGGGTCTTCGTCCGCGCGTGCGCATCCCTTCGCGGCCTCCACGGACGGGCTCCTCACCGAGTTGCCGCTCTGGGGTGACCTCGCAGCGGCGATCTCCGGCAAGGCGACCGTCTCCGAGCTGACCATGCTGCTGCCGAGCGCTGCTCGGAGCCCGCTCCCCTCTCCCGAGTCAGGCCTGAACGTCGGCGCCCGCCGGCCCAGGATCAGCTCGTGGCGCGTACCAGGGCTACTGGTCGAACCCGCCGCCGCGCTCGACCTGCTCGACGTGGTCGACGACATCGCCCGCCTCCCCGCGGCCGCGTACGAACCGGGCGAGTCACTCGACGGCGCGCCGGTTCCCGGCACCTCGCTGCGTTACCTCGCCGTCGTCGCGGCGAATGTTCGCGACATGGTCCGCCGGGGCCGGATCCTGCCGCAACTCGTCGCAGAAGGGGACGGCTACGCGGCACGCTGGCGGCCGGTGCTCACCGGTGCCGACGGGACGCGTTTCCGGGAACTCACGGCCGCGATGCCACCGGTCTGCCGCGCGGCGGGCGAGGAGCGGCCCTCCGTCCACGTGCTCGGCGAGCTCGTCGCCGGGCTCGCGGACGCCGCCGTACGGCAGGCGCTCCCCGAACGCCTCCTCGGGGGCCACCGCCCGGGCACGCGCAGCCCTCTGGCCGACCGCTGGATCATCGCCCTCACCGGGGACGACGCCTTCCTTCCCGGTGTGACCGCGCATGCGGCCGAGCAACTGGCCCGGCCGCTCAACGCCTGGATGAGTCAGGCACAGCGTGCGGACGGCCCCTTCCGCGTGTGCTTCCGGCTCGCGGAACCACCCGAACCGGAAGCGACCGAACCCGAGACCACCGAACAGGAGAGCACCGAACAGGAAGCGACTGGACCGGAACCGCCCACCACCGAGGACGGCGAAGCCTGGCAGGTCGAGTTCGCCCTCCAGGGCGCGGACGACCCGAGCCTCTACCTTCCCGCCGAGTTCCTGTGGGCGGGCGAGACCGTACCAGGCCTCCATGGACGCCCCGAGGAGACGCTGCTGGCCGGGCTCGGCAGGGCCGCTCGCCTCTATCCCAAGATCGACGAGGCTCTCCGGGGCACCCGCCCGTCCGGAATCCGGCTCGACATGGCGGGCGCCTTCTATTTCCTCCGGCACGCGGCCCCTCTCCTGCAGGCGGCGGGATTCGGAGTCCAGCTGCCCGCCTGGGCCGGGAAGTCGCGGCTGGGCCTCAAGCTGACCACCAGATCACAGAGATCCGGCCCAGGAGCGGCCTCGGATCAGGGCTTCGGCCTCGGGCAGCTCGTGAACTTCCGGGTCGACCTTGCCATCGGCGACGAGACGATCACCGAGGACCAGCTGGCCGAGCTCGTCCGGCTCAAGGTCCCGCTGGTCCGCGTGAGAGGGCGCTGGGTCGAGCTGGACGACCGCCAGCTCGGCGCCGCGCTCAGAGCGGTCGAACGCCGCCGTTCCGGCGAGATGACGGTCGCAGAGGTGATCCAGGAGGTCGTCCACGGCGGCGAGGAGGACCTGCCCATGGTCGTGGACGCCGACGGCCTGCTCGGCGACCTGCTGTCCGGCGAGGCGGACCGCCGTCTGACGCCGGTGGCCACGCCCGTGGCATTCCACGGCAGCCTGCGCCCCTACCAGGAACGCGGCCTCTCCTGGCTGGCGTTCATGTCCGGCATCGGGCTGGGCGCCGTCCTCGCCGACGACATGGGGCTCGGCAAGACCGCCCAGACACTGTCCCTCCTGCTGGAGGAGCGGGCGGACGGCGCACGGCCGGACCCGACGCTGCTGGTCTGCCCAATGTCCCTGCTGAGCAACTGGCAGAAGGAGGCCTCGAGGTTCGCCCCCTCCCTCGACGTCTACCTCCACCACGGCGGGTCCCGCCTGCGCGAGGAGGAGCTCGCCGAGCGTGTCTCCCGGGCCGACCTCGTCCTCACGACGTACGGCACGGCGCTGCGCGACCGGGGGACGCTCGCCGGGTTCACCTGGGGCCGGATCGTGTGCGACGAGGCCCAGGCGATCAAGAACAGCGCCGCCAGGCAGGCCCAGGCCGTCCGCTCCCTACCGGCCAGGACGCGGCTGGCGCTGACCGGAACGCCGGTCGAGAACCATCTGGCCGAGCTCTGGTCGATCATGGAGTTCTGCAACCCGGGGCTTCTCGGGACCGCCAAGGCGTTCAGGACCCGTTTCCAGGAGCCGATCGAACGTCATGGCGACGAGGCCGCGACGGCCGCTCTCCGGCGCGCCACCGGCCCGTTCGTTCTGCGCCGCCTCAAGACCGACAAGACGATCATCTCTGACCTGCCGGACAAGCTGGAGATGAAGATCTGGTGCACGCTCACGCCTGAGCAGGCGACCCTCTATCAGGCGGTCGTCGAGGACATGATGGGCAAGATCACGAGCTCTGAGGGCATCGAGCGCCGCGGCAACGTCCTGGCCGCGATGACCAAGCTCAAGCAGGTCTGCAACCACCCGGCGCACCTCCTCAAGGACGGCTCCCGCCTGGCCGGCCGTTCGGGGAAGCTCGCCCGACTGGAGGAACTGGCCGAGGAGATCGTCGCCGAGGGCGACAAGGCCCTGGTCTTCACCCAGTACGCCGAGTTCGGCACGCTGCTCCAGCCGTATCTGGCGGCGCACCTGGACCGGCCGGTGCTCTGGCTGCACGGCGGCCTGCCAAAGGCCGGGCGTGACGCGCTCGTCGAGCGGTTCCAGGAGGACGACGAGCCGATGGTGTTCCTGCTGTCGCTGAAGGCGGCCGGCACCGGGCTGAACCTGACCGCGGCCAACCATGTGGTCCACGTCGACCGCTGGTGGAACCCCGCCGTCGAGAACCAGGCCACCGACCGGGCGTTCCGCATCGGGCAGACCAAGAACGTCCAGGTCAGGAAGTTCATCTGCGTGGGGACGCTGGAGGAGCGGATCGACGAGATGATCGAGCGCAAGAAGGCCCTCGCGGAGAGCGTCGTCGGCGCCGGCGAGGACTGGATCGCGAACCTGTCGACCGAGGAACTGCGGGAGCTGTTCCGCCTGTCGCCTGAGGCGGTGAGCTGATGGGGCTCCCACCCGACCCGCACGACCCGCGCGACCTGCGCAACCAGCGCGACCAGCGCGACCAGCGCGACCAGCGCGACCTGCGCGACCTGCGCGAGCCGCAGGAGCAGCCCGAGGGGCTGCGGGCGCGCTCCAGGCGCGGGACCATGGGCGAGCGGTGGTGGTCCCGGCGCTTCATCGACATCCTGGAGACCATCTGCGACAAGGGCCGGCTCAGCCGGGGGCGCAACTACGCCCGCTCCGGCAGGGTGCTCGAGCTCGACATCGCGCGGGGCCACGTCGCGGCCCGCGTCCAGGGTTCACGGCCCGATCCGTACCGCGTGGACGTCCGGATCGAAGCCTATGGGGACGGCGACTGGGAGATCCTGACCGAGGCCCTCGCCGCACGCGCGCTGTACCGGGCCAAGCTGCTCGCCGGGGAGATGCCGCCGGAGATCGAGGACGTGTTCGCCGACTGCGGCCTGCCGCTGTTCCCCGACGAGCGGGGACTGGAGATGGAGTGCTCCTGCCCCGACTGGGGCTTTCCCTGCAAGCATCTGTCGGCGGTGCTCTATCTGCTCGCCGAGCGGTTCGACGACGACCCGTTCCTGGTGCTGGCGTGGCGCGGCATGCCGAAGCAGTCGTTGCTCGACGACCTCCGTGAGGTCACCGACGACGTGCCGTTCACCGAACGGCTGACCACCTTCTACGAGGCGGGAACGTCGCTGGCCCGGTTGCGGCACCAGCCTTCGCGGGCTTCGGCTCCCGCGGACATCCTGCTCCGCTCGCTCGACCCGCCCGCGGTCAAGGCCAGGCACATCCCCATCACCGATCTGCTGCGCCCGGCCTACCGGCGGCTCATCGATCCACGAAGTCCTGGGGAACCATCACCCTGACGCCGTTCGGGATCGTCTTGATGACCAGGGGGGTGCGCAGCCGCACCTCGCCGTCGATGTCGGCGGCCATCGGCGGATCGGTCTCCACCAGGATCTCGCTGCCGGTGACGAACGGGCCGCCGGCGAGGCTGCGCCACCGGCCGGTGGTGGCCCGCACGAGGGTCTCGCCGATCAGCCGCAGCCGCTTGCCGGACCCGAGCTGGTAGGCGACGAGCATGCGGTTGTCGATCCCGGCGTCCCTGGCGATCTGCCACCCGCCGTGGAAACGGCCGTTGGCGATGTTGAGCTGGTGGGTGAGCAGCTCGTGCCGCCGCCCGTCCGCGGTGATGTACGCGCGGAACGGCTGGTGGCCGGGGAGGACCCTCATCGCGGTGAGCGGATAGGCGGCCCGGCCCACGAGCCGCTTGAACCACGGCCGTACGGTCCCGGCGACCTCGACGGAGACTCCGAAGCTGGCGAGGTTGGCGAACGGCCGGTCGCCGCACAGGCCGAGGTCGATGTCGGCGACCTTGCCCTCGGTGAGGACGCGGACCGCCCCCTGAAGGTCGAGCGGCAGGCCGAGGCTGCGGGCGAAGTTGTTGGTGGTGCCGAGCGGGAGGGCGCCGAGGGCGACGTCCTTGCCGGCCACGTGCTTGATCGTGCTGCTCAGCGTGCCGTCGCCGCCGCCGGCGATCAGCAGGTCGGGCTTCGCGGACAGCGCGCGCTCGACGATTTCGCGGAGGCGGGAGGGGTCCGTGATCGGATGCACGCCGGTGAGCTGGAAGTTCGCGGCTTGGACGAGGTGTAAGACCTCGGCGTAGTGACGCCGGCCTCGTCTGGATCTGGTGTTCACCACCAGGGCGGCCCGCCGGTGCTCGTGGATGGCCGCGGTGTGGTCCGCCTTACTCCGCATGATCACATCGTAGGCACATCCGGAGGGTTCCGCGCCGGTGCCGGGAGCCGGGAGTGCCCGGCGGCCTGAGGCCGCTGGGCACCCGTGACGCTACTTGGCTACTTCTTCACCGGCGTGGTCTTCGGCGGCGTGACCTGGACGATCACACCGAGGTTGCCGGGCAGGGGGCTGACCAGCTTGACCTGGACGCCGAGCTGCTTGCCCTCGTCGCCGGGGTTGCCGGTGCCGAGGATGCTGCCGATGTCCGCGCCGTAGTAGTCCGTCGCCGGGGAACCGTCGGGGTTGACGACCCGGGTGGTGTACGGCTGGTTGTCCTTGGACGGCACGACGGTCGAGGCGTCGCGCATCCGGTAGAACAGGCTGCCGTCACGCACCTCGATGCCGGGGTACCAGCCCTTGGCGTCGGTGAAGGTCTTCACCGCGGGCTGCTTGCCGTACGAGGTGCAGTACTGCGTGAACGGCGCGCCCTCGATGCACTCCTTGAACGGGTAGGTGCCTTCGAAGTTGAACGCCGCGTTGGAGGACTGGGGCCGCGAGGGCAGGTTCTTCAGCGCGGACGTGTCGATCGTGGCCGCCGCACCCGTACGGCGGAGCGGATCGAAGTGCGAGTCCACCAGGAGCAGCTCGCCCTTCGGGCCCACCGACGGCAGGTCGAAGGAGGAGTCGGCCACGTTGTTGTCGGTACGGGACGCGTCGCGGTACCAGACCAGCAGACCGGGCGCGTTGTACTTGATCTTCTCGACCTTCCAGGCGCCGTCGCGCTGGTAGGTGGTGTCGTAGGCGTACTGCAGGCCCTTGTCGAAGCCGTCGAGGTTGCGCCACTCCGCCAGGTAGTACTGGGCGGACTCGAGCTGGCCGGAGTGGATCACGAACCCGGCGCCCGACGTGTCGGTGAAGGTGCCCGTGGTGGCGGTCCAGCCGTTTGCGCCGCCTTCGACGTCGTCGCTCCACACGGTCGCCGCGCCGTTGGTGAGCGAGAAGTCGTCGTTGAACGAGCCGCGCTCCTCGGCCGCCGCGTCCGTGGCGTAGCGCAGGCGGACCTGCACGTTCTTGCCGGCGTAGGGGGCGAGGTCGGCGTAGAGGTTCTGCCAGCCGGCGCTCTCACCGGTGAGGCCGTACTTCTTGTTGCCGTAGTCGACCATGCGGTGGTTCGGGTCGTCGTAGCCGTCGTCGGTCGACGCGAGGGTGCCGTCCGCGTGGTAGATCTTCTGCTCGGTCCAGGTCGTGCCGCCGTCGGCGGAGACCTCGAAGAAGCCGTAGTCCCAGTCCTGCTCGATGCTGTAGTCGCTCCACCAGCGGAACTTCACGTCGGTGCCGGCCGGGACGCTGACCGTGCGGGTCAGGCGGGTGTCCGCCCAGCTCTGGTCGCTGTTGGACCACCACAGGTTGGATCCGCTGTGCGGGGTCGACATGACGACGTGCTTGTCCGGGAGGTTGATCCGCAGACCGTCCTCCGTGCCCTTCGGCGTCCGGGAGGTCTGGCCGATCACCTGGAGGCTCGTCCGGTCACCCGGGTTGACGATCTTCGGGTTGGCCCAGCCGAGCACCCACTTGTCCCAGATGCCCATGTGGGTCGGCAGCGACTGGAAGATCGGCCCGGAGTGCGAGCCGCTGGACATGAGGTCCCAGAAGTCGATGTCGGAGTCGCCCGTGCCCGAGGTGTCGTAGAGGTCGGGCAGGCCCAGGTCGTGGCCGTACTCGTGGGCGAACACGCCGACGCCCGCGTCCTCCGGCTGGAGGATGTAGTTGGAGATCTTCACGTTCGTACCCGGCACGGTGTAGCCGCCGGTCACGTCGCTGGAGTGCGCCCAGAGGGAGAACGTGCCCTCGGCGCCGCCGCCGCCGGACTTGTCCTCGCCGGCGTGGATGAGCACGAGATGGTCGATCACGCCGTCGGGCTCGTCGAGGTTGCCGTCGCCGTCGGCGTCGGAGACGTCTTCCTTGTCATAGTCGGCCCAGTTGAACGACGGGTTCGACGCGGCCAGCGCGTTCACCGCGTCGATGGGAAGCTGGGCGGCTCCGCGCGGGTTGTCGGGGTGGCCGGACATGTCCTGCGGAATGGTGCCGCACTTGCCCGCGCCGTACCAGGCCTCGGAGTGCGGGACCTTGATCCAGCCGACCGCCTGGCCGGTGACGGTGTAGGCGCCCTTCGACAGCTCCTCGTACATGTTCTTCATCGTGGAGCCGGAGATGTCGATGCCCTTCTTGCCGTCCCTGGGGTCGGTCAGGTCGGGGCGGACCCGCTTGGTGATCCCCTTGGACGTGTAGAGCATGTCGTTGTAGTGGGCCGTGTTGAAGTCGGAGACCCACATCGAGTTGTTGTCCTTGCCGCCGCCGGCGGCGAGGGCGGGGTTCTGGATCTTGTTGTGCAACGGCCCGTTCAGCTTGGTGCCCGGGGGCTCGGTCACACAATCGTTGACGTCGTCAATCGTCTTCGGGTGCGACCAGCCGGAGAAGTCGTCGTTCGCCTGGTCGTTGAACTCGACGAGCAGCGTGAGGAGTTCGGCCTTCTTGGTGGTCTTCGCCTTCTTGTAAATGAAGTCGAAGGGGTTCTTCCCGGTCCGCAGGGCCTGCTTCTCGTGCTTGGCCAGCACGCGCGCGGCCACCGGGTTGCCCATGGCGAACTTGCGGTCGATCTCCGCAGCCGTCGGGCCGCGCCTGGCGGCCTTGGACGGCACCCTCTCGTCGACCGTGGTGACATCACCCTGGACGCGGGGGGACGCGTAGTTGATGTAGTGGTCCTTGGCCGACGGCTGGTACGAGGCGGTGGACTCGGCGGCGCCGGTGGTGGCCAGACCGGCCGCTGCGAGCCCCAATGCAGGAACGATGGCGGCTAACCGCCGAAATCTCTTAGACAACAAGATCCCTTCCCCGCCCGGGGTTCTCCGGACGCCGTTCAGGTCGCACCGGGATAGGCGCGCTGGACGGACCATAAAGAGAAGGTAAAGGAGGGTAAAGACCCTTCACCGAAGGTTGTCAAACCGTGATCTTTCTTCGAAACGCGCGTTACCGCCTTTTTGTGACCGGCCGTACAGTCCAGTTGTGAAAGACCACAACGCCGACCCTGTGACCGACCCGCTGAGCGGGCTCGTCGCCGCACTTCCCGAAGGCCGGGTGCTGACCGACCCGGACGTCACCGACTCGTACGCGCGGGACCGCACGTTCGTGACGCCGGGACGGGCGCTCGGCGTCGTGCTCGCGCAGTCCAGGGACGACGTGGTCGCGACGATGCGCTGGGCGAGCGAGCATCGCGTGCCCGTGGTGCCGCGCGGCGCCGGCAGCGGCCTCGCCGGTGGGGCGACCGCCGTCGACGGGTGCATCATCCTGTCGCTGGCCAGGATGACGGCGATCCGCGAACTGTCCCCGGCGGACGAGATCGCGGTCGTCGAGCCCGGTGTGATCACCGCCGACCTCGACCGGGCCGCCCGCGAGCACGGGCTCATGTACGCGCCCGACCCGTCCTCGTACGAGATCTCCACGATCGGCGGCAACCTGGCGACGAACGCGGGCGGTCTGCGCTGCGTGAAGTACGGCGTGACCCGCGACTCGACACTGGGGCTTGAGGTCGTGCTCGCGGACGGAAGGGTGCTCGACACCGGGCGGCGGACGGTGAAGGGGGTCACCGGATACGACCTGACGGGGTTGTTCGTCGGCTCGGAGGGCACGCTGGGCGTGATCACCGCGGCCACCGTCCGGCTGCGGCGCCTGCCGCGGCAGGTCGCCACCGTCGCCGCCGAGTTCACCTCGTTGCGGGACGCCGCCTCCGCCGTCTCGGCGATCATCGCGGCCGGCTGCCGGCCCTCGATGCTGGAGCTGATGGACAGGACCACACTGGAGGCCATCGACTCCTGGAAGAACATCGGCCTGGAGCCGGAGACGAGGGCCATGCTCATCGCGCAGTCCGAGGGCTCGACGGAGGAGATGGCCGCGCTGTGCGGGGCGGCCTCCTTCGTCGCGGAGGCGTCGACGCCCGAGGAGGCGGCGGAGCTGATCGGTCTGCGGCGGCTCGCCTACGAGGCCAAGGAGCGCCTCGGCCAGTGCCTCGTCGAGGACGTGTGCGTGCCCCGTTCACGCCTGCCCGAGATGATCTCCGCGGTCGAGGAGGCCGCGAGCAGGCACGGCGTCGCCATCGCGACGGTGGCGCACGCGGGGGACGGCAACCTGCACCCCGTGTTCATCTTCGACCGCGGCCTGGCGGACCCGCCGGCCGAGGTCTGGGCCGCGGCCGACGAAATCTTCCGCACGGCTCTCGATCTGGGCGGCACCCTGACGGGCGAGCACGGCGTGGGCGTGCTCAAGCGCCGGTGGCTCGGGCTGGAGATCGGGCCCGTCGCCGCCGAGCTGCAACTGGGGATCAAGCAGGTGTTCGACCCCCACAACATCCTCAATCCGGGAAAGGCCCTCTGAATCGGTCCATTCGCGGGTAGGGTACCTGACGTGATCGTCAAGTCCGGGCCGCCGATCACCGGACGCGGCCGCCGCACCAGGACCGCCCTGGTCCGGGCGGGCCGGGAGGCGTTCGAGGAGCATCCGTACGAGGCCGTGCGGGTGGACGACGTGTGCACGCGGGCGGGCGTCTCGCACGGCACCTTCTACACCTACTTCGATTCCAAGGAAGCCCTGTTCCGCGAGGTGGCCGAGGCGGTCGTCGGCGAGATGTTCGCGGCGAGCGCCGTCGGGACGGCCGCCTCCGGCGATCCGCACGCCAGGGTCGCGGCGGCCAACCGGCTGTACCTGCGGGCCTGGGCGGACAACTCGCGCCTGATGCGCATGCTGGAACAGGCCGCGATGGCCGACGAGAGCTTCCGCGGCCTGTTGCTGGAGCTTCGAGAGGTGTTCGTGCGGCGCGGCGCCGAGGGGCTGCGGCGCCTCCAGGAGGAGGGGCTGGCCGACCCCTCGCTCGACCCGCGGCTGACGGCCGTCATGCTGGGCGGGATGGTCGAACACTTCGCCCACGTGTGGCTGGATCTCGGGGAATCGTGCGACGAGGAGACGGCGGTGGACATGTTGACGACGTTGTGGGCCAGAGCGATCCGACTCGGAGAGGGGCAGGTGCCCCGATGACCGTCGTCGACAGCCGGCTGGACGCCTCCGGCCCCGAGTACGGCTCCCGCCGCGCGGCCATGCTGGCCAAGCTGACCGACCTGGACGCCGAGCACGCCAAGGCCGTGGCCGGCGGCGGGCCGAAGTACGTCGAGCGGCACAGGGACCGGGGGAAGCTGCTCGCGCGCGAGCGGATCGAGTTGCTCGTCGACCCCGACTCCCCGTTCCTGGAGCTGTCCCCCCTCGCGGCGTGGGGATCCGACTTCCCCGTGGGCGCGAGCGTGGTGACCGGCATCGGCGTCATCGAGGGCGTCGAGTGTGTGATCACCGCCAACGACCCGACCGTCCGGGGCGGCTCCTCCAACCCGTGGACCCTTCGCAAGACCCTGCGGGCCGCCGACATCGCCCTGCAGAACCGCATGCCGTTCGTCAACCTGGTGGAGTCGGGAGGAGCCGACCTTCCGACGCAGAAGGAGATCTTCATCCCCGGCGGCCGGATATTTCGTGATCTGACCAGGCTGTCGGCGGCCGGGATCCCCACCATCGCGCTGGTCTTCGGCAACTCCACGGCCGGCGGGGCGTACGTCCCCGGCATGAGCGACTACGTCGTCATGGTCAGGGAGCAGGCCAAGGTCTTCCTGGGCGGGCCGCCCCTGGTGAAGATGGCGACCGGCGAGGAGTCCGACGACGAGTCGCTCGGCGGGGCCGAGATGCACGCGCGCACCTCCGGCCTGGCCGACTACCTCGCGGCCGACGAGCGCGACGCCCTTCGCCTGGGCCGCCAGATCGTGCGGCGGCTCGGCCGGCAGAAGGCAGGCCGGCCTCCCGGCGCCGCGGCCGCACCCCTCTTCGACGAGGACGAACTGCTGGGGATCGTCCCGGAGGACCTGAAGATCCCGTTCGATCCGCGCGAGGTCATCGCCCGGGTGGTGGACGGCAGCGACTTCGACGAGTTCAAGCCGCTCTACGGCGCGAGCCTGGTGACCGGATGGGCGTCGGTGCACGGGCACCCGGTCGGGATCCTCGCCAACGCGCGCGGCGTCCTGTTCGGCGAGGAGGCGCAGAAGGCGGCGCAGTTCATCCAGCTCGCGAACCAGTCGCGCACCCCGCTGGTGTTCCTGCAGAACACGACGGGCTACATGGTCGGCAAGGACTACGAGCAGGGCGGCATCATCAAGCAGGGCGCGATGATGATCAACGCGGTGTCCAACTCGACCGTGCCGCACATCACGATCGTCATGGGAGCCTCCTACGGCGCGGGCAACTACGGGATGTGCGGGCGGGCCTACGATCCCCGGTTCCTGTTCTCGTGGCCGAGCGCCAAGTCGGCCGTCATGGGGCCGGCGCAGCTGGCCGGCGTCCTGTCGATCGTGGGGCGGGCCGCCGCCGAGGCGCGCGGCCAGGTCTACGACGAGGAGGCCGACGCGGCGATGCGGCAGATGGTGGAGGCGCAGATCGAAGCCGAGTCGCTGCCGTTCTTCCTGTCCGGCAGGCTCTACGACGACGGCGTGATCGACCCCCGCGACACCAGGACCGTGCTCGGGATCTGCCTGTCCGCGGTCGGCAACGCGCCGGCCGCCGAACCCGCCGGCTACGGCGTCTTCCGGATGTGAAGGGGTGGTGGGGATGATCCGGCGACTGCTGGTGGCCAACCGGGGAGAGATCGCTCGCCGGGTCTTCAGGACCTGTCGTGAGCTGGGCGTGGAGACGGTCGCCGTCTACTCCGACGCCGACGCGTCCGCGGCGCACGTGGCCGAGGCCGACCATGCCGTACGGCTGGGCGACCCCCGGGCGTACCTGGATCCCGAGCGGATCGTCGAGGCCGCCCGGCTGTCGGGGGCCGACGCCGTCCATCCCGGCTACGGCTTCCTGTCGGAGAACGCGCCGTTCGCCCGGGCAGTGCTCGACGCGGGGCTGACGTGGGTCGGGCCCTCCCCCGAGGCCATCGCCGCGATGGGGTCCAAGATCGAGGCCAAGGCGATGATGATCGAGGCCGGGGTGCCGGTGCTCAGCGGCATCGCCGTCACGCCGGACGCGCTGCCCGCGCTCGACCTCCCCGTGCTCGTGAAGGCCTCGGCGGGAGGCGGCGGGCGGGGCATGCGCGTCGTCCGCGACCAGGCGGAGTTGGCCGCCGCCGTCGAGTCGGCCCAGCGGGAGGCGCTGTCGGCGTTCGGGGACGGCACGGTGTTCGCCGAGCCGCTCGTCGAGGGCGCCCGGCACATCGAGGTGCAGATCCTCGCAGACTCCCACGGCACCGTCTGGGCGCTGGGCGAGCGGGAGTGCTCGATCCAGCGCCGCCACCAGAAGGTCGTGGAGGAGGCGCCCTCCCCCGCCGTCTCCCCCGAACTGCGCCGGGAGTTGTGCGACGCGGCCGTCCGGGCCGCGAAGGCGATCGGCTACGTGGGCGCGGGAACGGTGGAGTTCCTGCTCGGGGAGAACGGCTTCTTCTTCCTGGAGATGAACACCCGGCTCCAGGTGGAGCACCCGGTGACCGAGTGCGTCTATGGAGTGGACCTCGTCCGGCTCCAGCTGGAGATCGCGGAGGGCGCCCAGCTGGCGGGGCTGCCGCCGAGCCCGGTGGGTCACGCGATCGAGGTCCGCCTCTACGCGGAGGACCCGGCGCGGGGCTGGCTGCCGCAGAGCGGCGTGCTGCGCCGGTTCGAGGTCCCGGACGTCGACGCCGAGTTCCGGCTGGGCGGACGGCTCCGGCTCGACTCCGGGGTGGTGACCGGAGACGAGGTCGGCGTCCATTACGACCCCATGCTCGCCAAGATCATCTCCTTCGGCGAGACCCGCGCGGAGGCCGCGCGCAGGCTCGCCTCCGCGCTCGCCCGGACGAAGATCCACGGCCTCACGACGAACCGCGACCTGCTCGTCTCGGTGCTCCGGCATCCCGACTTCCTGTCAGGAGCCCTCGACACCGGCTTCCTCGACCGGCACGCGGTGGACGCTCCGCTCGCGGGCGCGGAGGCCGTGCGGCTGTCTGGACTCGCCGCGGCACTCGCCCAGGCCGCGGGCAACCGCGGCTCCGCGCGGGTGCTGGGCGGCATGCCCAGCGGCTGGCGCAACGTCGTCTCCCAGTCCCAGCGCGCGGCCTTCCGCACCGAGCGGGGCGACACGGTCGAGGTCGCCTACCGGTTCACCCGCGACGGCCTCGCGGCGGAGGGCTTCGACGGAGTCACGCTGGTGTCCGCGGCACCCGGCCGGGTGGTTCTCGAGGCGGGCGGGCTCCGGCACGCGTTCGACATCGCCGCCTACCCGGGCCTCGTGCACGTCGACTCCCACCTCGGTCCTGTACGGCTCGAGCCGGTGGAGCGGCTGCCGGAGCCGGTCGAGCGGGTGGTGCCCGGCTCGCTGCTGGCCCCCATGCCGGGCACGGTGCTGCGGGTGGAGGTCGCGCTGGGCGACACGGTGACGGCCGGGCAGCCGGTGATCGTGCTCGAGGCCATGAAGATGGAGCATCGGATCATGTCCTCAGCCTCTGGAACGGTGTCCGCCCTGAACGTCGCGCCCGGCCGTCAGGTCGAGGCGGGAGCCGTACTCGCCGTGATCGAGGAGGCCGTGGAACCCGCGGACCCGGCCGACCCGGTGGACCCGGCCGACCCGGTGGACCCGGGCACCCCGGCCGACCCGGTGGACCCGGCGGACCAGGCGCCCGCGGTACCGGGGCCCCAGAACGCCGGACCTCAGAACGCCGCGCCGCCAGGGGCCGCGCCCGCGGCGACGCCGATGACGGAACCGGCCGGGGAGCAGTGATGGAGCCATTCGTACGCCGTGAGGAGGCGGGCGGCGTGGCCACGATCACGCTCGACTCGCCGCACAACCGCAACGCGCTCTCGTCCCGGCTTCTGGCGGAACTGGACGACGCGCTGACCTGGGCGATCGGCGAGCGGGACGTACGCGTCGCCGTCCTGACCGGGGAAGGGCCCGTGTTCTGCTCCGGCGCCGACCTGAAGGAGCAGCGCGGCGGCGCGCCGGTCACGGCGTCGTTCCCGGAGATCATGAGCCTGATCTGGGAGAGCCCGAAGCCGGTCGTCTGCCGCCTGAACGGCACGGCACGCGCGGGCGGGCTCGGCCTCGTGGCCGCATGCGACTTCGCCATCGCCCCGGAGACGGCGTCGTTCGCGTTCAGCGAGGTGCGACTGGGCGTGGTCCCGGCGATGATCTCGGTGACCACCCTGCGCAGGCTCGATCCGCGTGCCGCCGCCGAGTACTTCATGACCGGCGAGGTCTTCACCGCCGCGCGCGCGGCCGAGATCGGCCTGCTGACGCGTGCCGTGCCTGAGGAGGATCTCGACGCCACGGTGGCGCACTACACGGACATGCTGCTGCGCGGCGCGCCCGAGGCGCTCGCCATCACCAAGCGGCTCGTCCGGGAGGTCCCGGCGATGCCGGTCGACGAGGGGTTCCGCCGGATGGCCGAGCTGTCGGCGCAGCGGTTCACCTCCGAGGAGGGCCAGGAGGGCATCCGCGCCTTCATGGAGAAGCGGCCCGCCTCCTGGGTGCCGGACGGCCGGGCATGACGACCCGGCGGGTGCGCATCGCCAACTGCAGCGGCTTCTACGGCGACCGCCTGTCGGCCGCGCGGGAGATGGTCGAGGGCGGCCCGATCGACGTGCTCACCGGCGACTGGCTGGCCGAGCTGACCATGATGATCCTCGCGGGCAACCGGCTGAAGGGACGTCCGGGCTACGCCCGCACCTTCCTCACCCAGATGGAGCAGGTCCTCGGCACCTGCCTCGACCGGGGCATCAAGATCGTCTCGAACGCGGGCGGCCTCGATCCGCGTGCCTGCGCCGAGGCCGTCTCCGAGCTCGCCGCCCGTCTCGGACTGAGCGCGTCCGTCGCCCATGTGACCGGCGACGACCTCATGCCGCTGGACGGTCCGGTCGTCGACGCGGTCACGGGCGAGATCCTCGCGGCCACGCCGATCACGGCCAACGCCTACCTCGGCGGGCGCCCCATCGCGGTGGCGCTCGAGCACGGCGCCGACGTCGTCGTCACCGGGCGCGTGACCGACGCCGCCCTGGTGACCGGGCCCGGCATGTGGTGGTACGGCTGGGGCCCCGGCGACCTCGACGCGCTGGCGGGGTCGGTGGTCGCGGGCCACATCATCGAGTGCGGCTGCCAGGCCACCGGCGGCAACTACGCGTTCTTCGGCGAGGTGCCCGACCTGGCGCACTGCGGCTTCCCCATCGCCGAGTTGCGGGCCGACGGGTCCAGCGTGATCACCAAGCATCCCGGCACGGGCGGCCTGGTGTCGGTGGGCACCGTGACCGCCCAGCTGCTCTACGAGATCGGCTCGCCGCGATATCTCGGGCCGGACGCGACGGCCCGGTTCGACACGATCCGGCTGGAGCAGGAGGGCCCCGACCGCGTGCTCGTGTCCGGGGTGCGCGGGGAGGCTCCGCCGGCCACGCTGAAGGTCGCGGTCAACCACCTCGGCGGCTACCGCAACACGATGACGCTTGTGCTCACCGGGCTCGGCATCGAGGAGAAGGCCCGCGTCGCGCAGGAGGCCGTCTGGGCCCGCGTGCCCCGCGAGTCCTTCGACCAGGTCCACGTCGAGCTGACCCCGATGCTCCCGCCGGCCGGCGGCGCGGGCACCGCCCTGCTGCGCATCACCGTGATGGACGCCGACAAGGCGAAGGCCGGGCGGGCGTTCTCCTCTGCCGTGGTCGAGACCGGTCTGGCGGGCTATCCGGGTTTCTACGGCCTCACTCCCCCGGGCGACGCCTCGCCGTACGGCGTCTTCACCGCGTCGTCGGTCGACGCGGAGGCCGTGCGCGCGGTGGTGACCGTGGGCGGCACCCGGATCGAGGTGCCCCACGTGGCCCCGTCCGAGAGCGCGCACGAGCCCGTGGCTCCCGGTTCGGTCGGCGCGGCGGGCTCGCCCGCGGACGGCCCGGTCCGGCCGCTCGGGACGGTGGCCGGGGCCCGCTCCGGCGACAAGGGCGGCGACGCGAACCTGGGCGTCTGGGTCCGTACGGCGGAGCAGTACGCGTGGCTGAGCGATTTCCTCACCGCCGACAGGCTGAGGGAGCTGCTGCCGGAGACCGCGGGCCTGCCGGTCGAGCGGTTCGCGCTGCCGAACCTGCTCGCGCTCAACTTCGTGGTGCGGGGCCTGCTGGGGCGGGGTGTCGCGGCCAGCCCGCTGCTCGACGCCCAGGCGAAGGCGCTGGGTGAACGACTGAGAGCCGTCTCCATGCCCATTCCCCTGTTTTCCGACGCCCCCAAAAACGACATTTCCTGAAATAGCGGAGCAGAGAGAACGGGATTCGTCCTACTATTGCGCGCAATTGCACTTCTTGGCGCTCAATGCGGGGGTTACTGCCATGCGACTGCGGTTTCTCGGTTCCACCTCGGAGTCCGGCGCGTGCCCCTCGCTGTACGAGACCGACCGGGGCACGATCGTCGTCCAGGGCCTCGAACTGGTCGACCACGACGCCCGGGGCGACCTCCGCCACGTGCTCGACGGCGAGACCGCCGTCGAGGTCCCGCGCGAGCTCCTGGTCGAGATCGCCCGGCGCGTCCTCGACTGATCACGAATAGGGACCTCCCTATGGCTTGATCCTCCGGACCGGGTCTAGTTTTGAGCCCACCACGGCCGGAGGTAGGAGTGAGCGGTTTCCAGCAAGCCCGCATCGACCTTGGGGTCCGGCTGCGGCAATTGCGCGAGGCCGCCCATCTGTCGGGAAAGGACCTGGCCGAGCGCCTGGGCTGGCAGCCGTCCAAGGTCTCCCGCATCGAGAACGCCCGGCAGACCGCCACGGAGGACGACGTGGTCGTCTGGGCGCAGGCCGTACAGGCCGGGCACGAGACGTTCGACGACCTGATCGAGCAGGCCGTGGGGCTGCAGGCCCGCCAGGACACCTGGCGGCAGCGGCACAAGACCGGGCTCGCCGCCCTCCAGGAGGACGTCAGGGACCTGGAGTCGCGCACCCGGCTGTTGCGCGCGTTCGAGCCCGGCCTGGTGATCGGGCTCCTGCAGACCGCCGAGTACGCCAGGCACATCTTCAGCAAGGTCCGCAGGCTCTACGACTCGACCGACGACATCGACGCCGCCGTCCGGGTCAGGATGCAGCGGCAGGAGATCCTCTACGACCCCGAGCGCCGGTTCCGCTTCGTCATGCCGGAGTCGGTGCTGCGTTACCGCCTGGCGCCGCTCGACGTGATGCGCGGCCAGCTCGACCGGCTGCTCGCGGTCACGACCCTGCCCAACGTCGAGTTCGGGATCATCCCGTTCGAGGCGCCGCTGCCGTCCGCGCTCGTCAACTCGTTCTACATCTACAACGACGCCCCTGTGGGCGTGCCGACGCGGACGAAGGACCTGCTCCTGCGCGACCCCGACGACGTCGCGTTCTACGCCCGGGCGTTCGAGGAGCTCTGCGAGGCGGCGTCCTTCGACGAGGCGGCCAGGGCGATCATCGTCGGCGTCGTCGACGAGGGGCTGGCACGGGACTCGGAGCGGGTGCGGGAACAATCACCGGGCTGATCGTGGCAATTGCTTGATGGCCGCTGTCGGGCCGTGCAATCCTGTCCACCTGAACGGGAGGTGACGGGCGATGGTCGACACGGTGTCCGGCATTCAGGAGTTCGCCACCGCCGCTCGCCGGCACATCGACCTGTCGGTCCGGGTCATGGCCGGCACGCCTCCCCGAGTCGAGGTCCGCAACCGCTTCAGCGAAACCCTGCGCGAGACGGTGACCTGCTCCGAGGAGGGCGCCTTCGTCACCTCGTGGGGGTACCGGGTGGGGACCGTGGACGACGTGCCGGACGCCGCGGCCCGGCTGGCGTACCTCATGGCCGCCCTCCCCGCCTAGCCGTCACTTCCCCAGGGCCGTCTGCAGGTCCATGACGTGGTCCTGGGTCTGCTGAAGCAGCGGCCGCAACGCCTCCCCGACGTCGAGCAGCCCGAGTTCCTTGGCCTGCTCGACCCGCTCGCGGTAGCGGCGCAACTGCTCCTGTTCCAGTTCCAGGTCGAGCCGAAGTGCGGCGGCGCCGTCGGTCTCCACGGGCACCCGCGGCACCGTGACGCTCGGGACCCCGCCCAGGAAGTCGATCTGCTCGGCCAGGGTGGTCGCGTGGGTGAGCTCCTGGCCGAGGTGCTTCTTGAGCTCCTCGATGATCGACAGGTACTCGGCCCCCTTGATCGTGGCCGTGTGCTGGACGTACTGGACGATCGAGCGGTACTCGCTCTCGAGGTCCTCATTGAGAAGGGCGATGAAGGCCTGCTGGTCCATGTCGTGATCATCCTTCCGTTCGGCAGGGTCTCCCCGTACCCCTGAAATCCGGAACCGAACGCGGTCATCCGAGCCGGTAGAGCGTGCCTCCGGCCGTGCCGCCGTATTCCGCGGGGTCCACGCGCGTACCGCTGCCGGTGACCCAGTCGGTGAGGTCGGCGCTCATCCCGCCGCCCCGGCCCCGTCCCGGCAGCCGGGGGGTGAGCCTGTCGCCGACCAGGACGTACTTGAGGAGCCCCTCGGAGGCGTACTCCTTCAGCTTGTCGAGGGTCATCGCCGGATCGCGGCCGCTGAACCCGCCCATCGCCAGAACGGGCCGGCCCGTGGACAGGATGATCGACGACGCGCTGTGCGCCTGGCCGACCGCGAGCAGCCAGGTGGCCCCGCCCTGGTTGCGCTCGAGATAGTCGATCATCCCCTCGGCGACGCTCGCGTTCCGTCTCGTCCAGGGGCTGAGCGCGCGCGCCAGGACGCCCTGCGACCGTGTGGCGCCCGGCCAGAACGCGCGCCGCTCCGACGCCGGCCCTGCGGTCGGGTCGCCCCCGCGCACCGTGACGGTCAGCGGGGTCAGGGCGTAGGAGGCCGGCCCGGCGAGACAGGCGAACAGGCCGGCGAGCGAGGTCGCCACGAGCAGCCGCCGCCTGCCTGGCCGTATCAGGAGGATCCGGCGGCTCACGGCGACCAGGCCGATCACCGCGACCGCCGTCGCGGCCGCGACCGCCCAGGGCAGCCACGGCACGAAGTCGGGCGTACGGCGGAGCACAACGAACGACCACCCGCCGGTGACGGCCACCCCCGTGGGCAGCACCCACCTCCAGACGGGCGACTCGCGCTGCGCCCGCCAGAGCAGGACGGCCCCGATCCCGGTCAGCGCCGAGACCGCCGGAGCCATCGCCGTCGTGTAGTAGGGATGGAAGGTGCCGTGGGAGAAGCTGAAGACGGCGAAGTGAACCACGAGCCAGGACCCCCACAGGACCAGCGCCGCCTGAGCGGGCGAGCGGCGGGAGGCCAGCATCAGGCCCGCCACGAGGGCCAGGGCCGCGAACGGCAGGAGCCAGGAGATCTGCCCGGCCATGGAGTCGTTGAAGAGCCGCCCGGCGCCGGACCGGCCGCCGAAACCGCCGAAGCCGCCCCACCCGCCCGCTTCGCCGGCGATCGCACCCGGGACGTTCCCGGCCTCCGCGCCGCGGCCGACGATCCGGCCGATGCCGTTGTATCCGACGACGAGGTCCAGGACGCTGTTGTCCGTGCTGCCTCCGATGTAGGGCCGGGAGGACGCCGGCCACAGGTCGACCACGACCATCCACCAGACGCTGCAGACCGCCAGGACGGCCCCCGCCGCGAGCAGGTGCCGTACCCGCCGCGCCAGACCTCCCCCGGCCACGCACAGGTACGCCAGGCAGAGCGCGGGGACGGCGAGATACGCCTGCAGCATCTTGGCGTTGAACGCCAGGCCGGCGAAGGCCGCCGCCAGCAGGAGGGGCCGCAGGCGGTCCCTGCGCACCGCCTCCAGGCAGAACCACGCCGCCGTGACGAGCAGCAGCACGAGGATCGTGTCGGGGTTGTTGTCCCGCGTGATGGCGACGGTGATCGGCGTCAGCGTCATCACCAGGGCCGCGATCAGCGCCGCTACCCGGGCCTGCGTGCCCCTGAGGGAGCGCAGCACCGCCGAGTGGACGACGGCGACCGACGCCACCCCGGCGACGGCCTGCGGCAGGAGCATGCTCCACGTGCCGAAGCCGAAGATCCGCGCCGACAGGCCCATCACCCACAGGGCGAGGGGCGGCTTGTCGACGGTGATGAACGACCCGGCGTCGAGCGCGCCGAAGAAGAACGCCTTCCAGCTCCGGGTCCCGGAGTAGACCGCCGCGGCGTAGTACTCGTTGGCGTAGCCGTTGCGGCCGAGCGCCCAGGTGTAGAGCACCGCCGCGAGGGCGAGGACGCCCCACATGGCGGGTCGTGCCCAGCGTGCCGTCCCGGTCATCGCGTTCTCCTCCCCGATGGGCCTGCGGGTGGCCCAGCCGCAAGTGTCACGGCGACCGGCACGCGGCCGCGGAAGGCGGCGCCGCCGGCAGGAGGACTCCTTACGGGGATATGGCGTGCCAATCAGGCGGGAAAGGGAAACCGCGGAAACCGGGGAAACCGGACCGGGAAACGGGACAGGGGATGCGAGAACGCGCGGCGATCAGGCGAGGACGGCCATCGCGGCGTTGTGCCCGGGGATTCCGCTGACGCCGCCGCCCCTGCGGGCTCCGGCGGCGCACAGCAGGACGCGCGGGTGCGGGGTCTCGACGCCCCAGGGGCCGTCGTCGCCGGATTCCGCGAACGGCCAGGACAGATCGCGGTGGAAGATGTGGCCTCCGGGCAGTCCCGCGTCCCTCTCCAGGTCGGCGGGCGTCTTCACCTCGAGGCACGGCTCGCCGGAGGGAGTGCGCAGCAGGCAGTCCTCGATCGGCTCCGCGAGCACCGCGTCGACGGACGCGATGGTCCTGCGCAACGCCTCGTCCCGCGCGCGCGGGTCCTGGAAGAGCCGGGCGGGCATGTGCAGCCCGAACAGCGTCATCGTCTGCGCGCCGGACTCCCGCAACGGCTCGCCGAGGATCGACGGGTCGGTGAGCGAATGGCAGTAGACCTCGACGGGCGGCAGGTCGGGGATGCTTCCCGCGGCCGCCTGCGCGTAGGCCGCGGCGAGCTGGTCACGGCTCTCGTTGATGTGGAAGGTGCCGCTGAACGCCTCCGCCGGGCTCACGGCGGGATCCTTCAGGCGGGGCAGCCGCGACAGCACCATGTTGACCTTGAGCTGGGCGCCCTCCGGCGTGCCGGCCTCCTGCCCGAGGAGGCGGGCGAGCACGGCGGGCGGCAGGGCGGCCAGCACCCGTTCGCCCGTGACCACGTGCTCCGTGCCTTCTGATCCGGCCGTTCCGTCGGCTGTGTCGGCTGCGTCGGCTGTGTCGGCTCTGTCGCTGAAGGTGACGTCGCCGGTGTCCGGGTCGATCGCCAGCACCTCGGCGCCGGTTCTGATCTCCGCGCCCGCGCGGAGGGCGATCTCGGCGAGGGAGGTGGTGACGGCGCCCATCCCGCCGACGGGGACGTTCCAGTCACCGGTCCCGTCGCCGATGACGTGGTAGAGGAAGCAGCGGTTGGCCAGCAGGTCGGTGGCGGGGTCGGCGAAGGTGCCGATGAGGGCGTCGGTGAGCACCACCCCGCGGACGGTGTCGTCGGCGAACCGCTCGTCGACGACCGCGCCGATCGGCCGCTCGAACAGGTCGCGCCACGCCTCGTCGTCGCCGACGACGTCGCGCAGCGCCGCACGGTCCCGGAGGGGCTCCAGGAGGGTGGGGGCGACGCGGGCGGCCACGTGGGCCGTCATCCGGTAGAAGCGGTGCCAGGCTTCGAGGTCCCCGGTGCCGCCCGTGACCGCGGCGAACGAGGCGGCCGTGCGCCCGGCGTCGCCGTTGTCGACGAGCAGCCCGGTGTCGCCGACTGGTGTGTAGGACGCGAAGCGCCGGTGGCGCAGCTCCACCCCCAGCCCGAGATCCTTGACGATCTTCGTGGGCAGCAGGCTGACCAGGTAGGAGTACCGCGACAACCGCGCGTCGACGCCGGGGAAGGCCCGCGCGGAGACGGCGAGGCCGCCGACGTGGCCGAGCCGTTCGAGCACGAGCACCCGCCGGCCGGCTCCGGCCAGGTAGGCGGCGGCGACCAGGCCGTTGTGCCCTGCGCCGGCGATGACGACGTCGTAGCGCGAGCTAGGCGACATGGCGGGCACAATATCCCGAAGCGGACATATTCCGCCAACCCCAATCAGGAGAGTCATGCGCATTACCGATGAGGTCGCCGAGGCCATCGCCGAGGGCAGGCCTGTCGTGGCCCTGGAGTCCACCATCATCTCCCACGGCCTCCCCCAGCCGCGGAACCTGCAGGTCGCCGCCGAACTGGAGGCGACCGTCCGCGAGGCGGGAGCCGTACCGGCCACGATCGCGGTCCTCGACGGCGTGCCGCGGATCGGCCTCGACAAGGAGGGCCTGGAGCGGATCGCGACCGAGCCCGGACTGCGCAAGCTCGGTTTCCGCGACCTCGCGCCGGCCGCCGCGCTCGGGCTCAGCGGAGCCACCACGGTGTCGGGGACGTCGTTCCTGGCCGCCCGCGCGGGCATCCGGGTCTTCGCCACCGGAGGTCTTGGCGGCGTGCACCGAGACTGGACCACCGTCCAGGACGAGTCCGCGGACCTCGACACGCTCAGCCGTACCCGGATCACGGTCGTCTGCGCGGGCGTGAAGTCGATCCTCGACGTGCCCGCCACACTGCAGCGGCTGGAGACCAGGCAGGTCGGCGTCGTCGGCTATCGCACCGACCAGTTCCCCGGGTTCTACCTGCACACCTCGGGCGAGCCCGTCGACTGGCGCATCGAGACGCCCGAGGAGGCCGCCGGGATCATGCGGGCCCAGGACGCCCTCGGCGGCCCGGAGACCGCGCTGATCGTCGCCAACCCGGTTCCCGTGGCCGACCAGCTCGACCCCGCCCTGCACGACCGCGTGCTCGCCGAGGCGCTGGCCGCGGCCGACGCCCAAGGGGTGACCGGCCAGGCGATCACGCCGTTCCTGCTGGAGTACCTCGTGAACGGCACGGGCGGGGCGTCCCTTGAGGCCAACTTGGCGGCCGTCCGCGGCAACGCCGGGCTCGCGGGGCGGATCGCGGCCGCCTTCAGCCGGGAGGGCTAGTGGGCGGCCTGCTCGTGATCGGCGACGTCGTCACCGATGTCGTGGCGCTGCACGAGCGGCCGCTCGCCACCGGTACGGACACGGCCGCCGACATCGTGCTGCGTCCGGGCGGCTCGGGGGCGAACACCGCCTCCTGGGCCGCCCGCCTCGGAGCGGACACCCGTTTCCTGGGCCGGGCCGGCTACGACACCGGCGACTGGCACACGGCCGAACTGGTCAAGGCGGGGGTCCGGCCGCACGTGCGGGTGGACCCCGACCGGCCGACCGCGATCGTGATCGCGATGGTGGACGTGACCGGCGAACGGTCGATGCTCACCAACCGGGGCGCGGGCGGGCACATCTCGGCCGCCGACTGGTCGCCCGGCCTGCTCGACGGTGTACGGCACCTGCACATCTCGGGGTACACGCTGTTCGCCGAGCCCGGCCTGGACCTCGCAGGGCTCGCCATGCGGGAGGCGGCGGCGCGCGGCGTCACCGTGAGCGTGGACCCCGCGTCGACGGGACCGCTGCGCGCCTTCGGCGTCGAGCGGTTCCTCAGCGAGACCTCACCCGCGGGGATCGTGATCCCCAACCTGGAGGAGGCCCTGGTGCTCACCGGGGAGCGTGAGCCCGAGGCGGCGGCGCGCACCCTCAGCGCGCGGTACGGCACGGCGGCCGTGAAGCTGGGGCCCGGCGGGGCGATCCTCGGGGTGGACGGCCGGGTGGTCGCCAGGGAGCCCGCGGCCCCGGCGGAGCCGGTCGACTCGACTGGGGCCGGCGACGCGTTCGCGGCCGGATTCCTGGTCTCGCTGCTCGCCGGATCCTCTCCCGCGGAGGCACTCAAAAAAGGTTGTGCGGCGGGTGCGGCGGCGGTCTCCGAGGTGGGAGGCCGACCAAGCGCTGGGAACTTTACCCGATTGACACCAATTGCTCGCTTCCAGCGTAAGCTGCCTCAGTAGCAACACGCGTCACTCGCGGGAGGGTGCGGTCTAACAGATGGACGCCGAGTCAACGATCTGCCTGAGCGACATGGTTCCGGCCCTGCGCTGGAGCCGTCCTCAGCAGGTGGCCGAAATTCTGGCCGATCCTCGCCTGCCCGGCGGCTGGTGGGCCTCCGTCGCGTTGAAGCGCGCTCTGGATGCGACCGGCGTTGACTGGCTGTGCGAGCGGCTCGCCCGGCTGGCCGTGAGCCGCTGGGATCATCTGACCCTCACCGATCTGCTTCCGGCGCTCCAGGTCCATCCGGTGGACCCGGCGCTGCCGGGCTGGCCGGAGCCGGTCCAGGCGGCCGTCAAGGGAGCGGGCGGCTGGTTCCGCCTGCGCCGGCTGACCCCGCACGACCTCCAGTCGGCGTCGGCCGCGCCGGAGGCGGTGCTGGCGACGCTGTTCCGGGAGATCTTCACCCATCCGCTCATTCACCCGGGGCCCCAGTCCGCGGCACAGGCCCCCGGACAGCCGGCGGCTCAGGTGACCCTGCAGCCCCAGGCGCAGCAGCCAAACGCTCAGCAGCCAAACGGGCAGCCTCAGGTGGCGGCGCAGGCCGGGCCCCTGGTGCCGGGCCCGCGCGCCCCGCAGACACCGGTCCTGCCCGCCCCGGTGCCGCAGGTGCCCGTCCAGCAGGCGCCCGCGCAGCAGGCACCGGCCCAGCAGGCACTCGCGCCGCAGGCTCCGGCACAACAGCCGCCCGTACAGCAGCCGCACATACAGCAGTCGCCCGTGCCGCAGGCGCCCGGAGTGCAGGCGCCCGGAGTGCCGCCGGTCCAGGCGCCCGCCGGTCAGACCCCCATGCAGGCGCCTCCCGCACAGGGTCAGCCGCAGGCCCAGGCGGCGCCGGCCGACGAGACGCCCTCCCTCCTCGCCCCGCCGCCGCCCTTGCCTCCGGCGCTGGCGAGCGAGCACCCGATGGTGGGCGTCGTCGACGGTCTCTTCCGCTCGTGGGACCCGCTGGCCAGGGCCGTCGCGGCCCAGCGGCTGTTCGCCGCCGAGCCGGTCGGCCTCCGCACGCTCGCCCATGAGCTGAACGTCGACCGCGAGACGTTGTCGCACGCCCAGCGGGCCGCCGAGGAGCGGGTGCTGCACTGGCTGCGGTCCCCCGACTCGACGGCGCTGACCGGCCATCTCTTCGGGCTCACCGAATGGCTGGGCGCGGCCGCCACCCAGGAACAGCTGATCGCCGCCGACCCCTCCCACCCGATCGAGGTGCCCGTCCTCGGCACTCCGCTGTGGCGGGTCCTCGTCACGCTCATGCCCGACCGCCGGCTTCAGGACGGCTGGCTGGTGGTCGGCGACCTCGCCGGCCTGCGTGACAAGTCGCGGCAGATCCTGGCGGGCAGCCCGCCGGACGCCGACGTCGTCCAGGTGCTCGGCCAGCTGGGCATCCGCGCCCACTCGGCTCGCGCCTGGCTGGACTCGATTCCCCCGACCTCCGACCCGCGTTCATTCGCACCGCTCCCGCCCATGGAAAATTCTCAGCCGCTGCCCCGCCGTACGCCAGGTGCGAACGGCCACCAGCTCCAGCGGGGCGGCGTCCCCATCCCGTCGCAGGCGAACAACGGGCCCGACGCGGCGACCGCCCTGGCGGCGCTCAACGCGCTGACGGGCCAGGCGCCGCGGCCCCACCTCGTCCCCGGGCCGCGCGCGACGCCGGGCCCGGCCTCGGACCCGCGCCGCTGGCAGCGCATCGACGTCACGAGCGGCCACCTCCGCGGCGAGCCCGTCGCCGTCCCCGAGGTGTACGCGACTCAGCTGGGGATGCGGCCGGGCACCCTGCTGTCGGTCACGGGACCGGGCGACAACGCGGTCGTCCTGATCTGGCGGGACAGGCAGCCGATGTTCGACTCGCTCCAGCCGGTGCTGATGCGGCTCAACGCGCGGCCGGGCGACGCCGTCTACGTCACCGTGGACGGCTATCGCCTGGACGCCCAGCTCACTTCGTGACCGTCAGCAACTTCCGGTAGTAGGTCGCCGACACCTCGAACCCGAGCGCGCCGTAGAACTCCGCGGCGCGCCGGGTCGCGAGGGCGACGTATCCGGCGTCGCGGGAGCGGGCCCAGGTCTCGAACTCCTCCAGCAGCATGCGGCCGATGCCGTGCCGCCGGTAGGCGCTCTCGATCATGGCCTCCTCGACCCAGGCGACCCTTCCGTTGGCGAAGAGCGTCAGATGGGTGAACCCCAGCAGGTAGCCCCGGACCGTCCCCTCGACGGTGGCCACCAGCAGCAGGGCGTCCTCGTTGTCGAGCAGTTGCGGGAACGCGTCGTCGAACGCCTGCCGTTCCGGGCGGAACGTCAGCGCGAACTCACGAGCCAGCGCGAATATCTGATCGGCATCGGTCTTCTCTGCCTGCCGTAGCTTGAGATCACCAGATGTCATGACAAGGACTCTAAGCCACCGCCGAAAAATGTCGGCACCGCCTGGCACCCTGTCGGCTGTGGCCGAGCCTTTGAAAGAAATGATCAATGTGGCGTCCGTGCGCCTCCTCGCCGACGGGGTGGGGGCGGCGTGCGCGCCGTTCCGGCGTGACGACTTCGTCTCCGCCGCAACGACCGGCCTCGACGGCCTGGAACTGAAGGACCGCGTCCGCCACGTCGCGGGGGCACTGGACGGCGCTCTTCCGCTGCCGTTCCCCGAAGCCGCGGCCGCGCTCCGCGAGGCGGCCGCCCACGTCCCGCTGGACATGTGGAGCGGCTGGCCGGCCACCGAGTACGTCGGCGCGCGCGGGATCGAGCACCTGGACGAGGCGATGGCCACACTGGCCGTCCTCACCCCGTACGCCACCGGCGAGTTCGCGGTCCGCCCCTTCCTCGACCGCTACCGCGACGACGCCCTGAAGATCATGTACGGCTGGGCCGGCTCGGCGGACGAGCATCTGCGGCGCCTCGCGTCCGAGGGGTCACGCCCCCGGCTGCCGTGGGGATCGCGCGTCCGCTGGCTGATGTCGCCTGGGCCGACCCTGCCCATCCTCGACCTGCTCCGCGACGACCCGAGCGAATACGTCCGCCGTTCGGTCGCCAACCACGTCAACGACCTCGCGAAGGATCACCCCGAGGTGGCGGTCGGCCTGCTGGACCGCTGGCGGTCCGAGGGCGGCTCGCATGTCGAGCGCGTGGTCCGCCATGCCGTGCGCGGTCTGATCCGCGCCGGCCATCCCGAGGCCCTGTCGCTGATGGGCGCCGTCCCCGGCAGCGGGACGGTCGAGTCGCTGGCCCTCGACGGCTCCGAGGTGGCGGTGGGCGGGCGACTGCCGTTCACGGTCACGGTCCGCGCCGACGCCCCCGGCCCCGTGGTGCTCAAGTACGCCGTTCGCCGGGACGGTTCGAGGAGGATCTTCCACCTCGGCGAGCGTGCCGCTTCCGGTGCCGGGCAGCGGTTCACGGTGACCAAGTCGCATTCGTTCCGGCCGGTCACGACCAGGGCGGAGCCTCCCGGCCCGCGCGTGCTGGAGATCATCGTCAACGGCGCGGTCCGGGCGAGCGCGGGCTTCACCCTGGTCGAGGGCTAGTCGAAGTCGGTGCAGGTCGCATACCAGTCGCCCGTCAGGTGGTCGGCGGTGGTCACTGGGAGGGCCTGACCGTCTCCGCCCGGCGCGTAGGCGAATCCGCACTGCTCCAGCATTCCGCCGACACCGTCGACAGCGAAGATCAGGACGCCGTCGGACCGCTGGACATCGCTGATGGGGAACACTCCGACGAACCGGTCCACCGGAAGGTAACCGTCCTCGGCCGGAAGCGACTCGGCGTAGTCGAGCAGCGCCGCTTCGGAGACGAGGAAGGCTGCGCGCGTCGGCAGCCCGGTGACCACGAGAGCGGCGGTCACCACGGCGATGACGGGCGGCCAGGCATTCCACCTGTTCCGCCTGGTCGCGGGAACGATCAGCAGGCCCAGCCACCACACACCGGCGAGGAGCCAGGCCCCGATAGCGGCGACGACGCCGAGGAAATGACCGCCGGGAGGGGCGGAAGCGATCAACGTCAGCGTCGCCGCGAAGGCGGCCGGTCCGGCGAACCACAGCCATCGCCACCGGCCGGATCCCGCGTCCCGCCGGACGCCGGGCGCCTCATTGATCACCACAAAGCGACCTTAGCCACCTGGAACCCCTCATGATGACGAAACCACCCATCACACGGATGATCACATCTCGTGCACCGCCTGGCACGATGTAACCGGAGACGAGGGCGACGGGAGTGATCATGCGCATCGACCTGAATGGCGTCGGCATCAACGTGGCCGACACCGGGCAGGGCCCGGCGGTCCTGCTGCTGCACGGCTGGCCGGACGACCATCACCTGTGGCGCCACCAGGTGGCCGCCCTCAACGCTGCCGGATACCGGACGATCACCCCCGACCTGCGCGGACTGGGCGATTCCGACAAGCCCGACGACGTCGCGGCGTACGGGGTGATGCGGCTGGTCCGCGATCAGGCGGCGCTGCTCGACCATCTCCAGGTGCCCGCGGCTCACCTCGTCGCGCACGACTGGGGGGCGGCGGTCGCATGGGCGATGGCGGCGCTGATGCCCGAGCGCGTGGCCAGCCTCACCTGCCTGTCGGTCGGCCACCCCCGGGCGTTCGCCGCCGCGGGCTGGGCGCAGCGGCAGAAGTCGTGGTACATGCTGCTGTTCCAGTTCCGCGGGATCGCCGAGCGCTGGCTCTCCCACGATGACTTCCGCAACCTTCGCGAGTGGGCGCATCATCCCGACCACGACGAGGTGGTGACCAGGCTCCGCGATCCCGGGGCGTTGCGCGCGAGCCTAGGTCTGTACCGCGCCAACGTGGCTCCGAAATCGCTGCTCTCGCCGCCGCCTGACCTGCCGATGATCCAAGCGCCCACCATGGGCGTGTGGAGCACCGAGGACATGGCGCTGATCGAGGCCGGCATGACCGGATCGGCGGCCTTCGTGGCCGGATCGTGGCGCTACGAACGGGTCGAAGGGGCCGGGCACTGGATGCAGTTGGAGGCACCCGACCGGGTCAACGGCCTACTGCTCGACTTCCTGAACTCGGTCACCGCCCGATCCTGATCAAACCCACCCCCCTTCTGAACGGATACATCGATGAAACTGCGAGCCGCCGCACTCATTGCGTGCTCGGTGTTGCTGACCGCGTGCACCGAGGAGGCCGGCACAGCGGAGCAAGCCACCGGCTCTCCCCCCACCGCGACAGGGGCCGACGACTCCGGCGGGGCGATCCTGGAGACAGGCTTCGGCCAGGAGGGCACGCGCGTGCGCGCGATCGCGATCGTGCACAACAGCTCCGACGCCGCCGGGCAGAAGGTCACGGTCCGGTTCGACGTGAAGGACGCCACAGGGAAGACGCTTGCGAGCGGCTCTCGGATGGAGCAGTTCGCTCACGCCGGAGAGAAGATGCCGGTGAGTGCGGAAGTGGCCCTTCCTGTGCACAAGAAGGCGGCCTCGGTTGATGCGGCGCTACTGGTCGAAGACGGCACCGCCTCGTCGGAGCCGTTCCCCGAGGTCACGGTCGACGCGGTCGAAACGGTGAAACTGGGCGGAGGGTGGGCGGCCAGCATGTGGGTGACCAATCCGAAGCCGGAGCCGCTCAGGCAACCGCGTGTGGAGACCGTCTGCTACGACGAAGCAAGGAAGATCATCGGAGGCGGTCACACCAGCCCCGTATACCTCCCTCCCTCCGGCGACACCATCGTGGAGGCGTGTTGCTTCATCACCAGCGGCAAGCCGGCCTCCTGCACCGGCTACGTCGGTGTCAACACCTTCAATCCTGTGCCATGACGCGTCTCTGCCTGTCGAACGACTGCACGTCGACGTGTCCGTCCCTTACCGGGCGCGGCTGGAGTGGACCGGCACCTGAACGTCCCGCTCCCTCAGGGGCCTAATTGACTGGACGCCGACGGACGGCGGCAGGTAGGAAAGCGTGGATGTTCATCCGACCTGCTGAACCCGCGGACGCCGATTCGATCGCCACCGTCCACGTCCGATCGTGGCAGGCCGCCTACGTGGGCCTCATGCCCCAGGATCATCTCGACGGCCTGGAACCCGCCATGCGCCTCCCGCTGTGGGAGCGACTGCTGCGGGAGTCGTCCTTGCCGCGTTCGGGGGCACTCGTGGCGGACGTGGACGGATCCGTAGCGGGATTCGCCGGGTTCGGCCCCGGGCGGGACGATGACGTCGACCCCGAGTCGGTGGCGGAGATCACGACGATCTACCTGTTGCCCGAGGTGTGGGGCGCCGGAGTCGGCGGAGGCCTCATGAACGCGGCACTGGACGTCCTCGCCTCCGCGGGATACGAGCGGGCCGCGCTCTGGGTCGTCGACGCGAACACCAGAGCTCGGCGGTTCTACGAGCGCGGCGGCTGGCGTCCGGACGGCGCCGTCCAGCGGGACGAGTCAGACGGCTTTCCTCTTACGGAGATCCGCTATCGCCGGCCGCTGAGCCGGCTGGGCTGAAGTTCCTCATGCGTCGACGGCGCGGAGCCCTGAGGCAGTTCGCAGGAATCAGAGCTACGCTCGCCTCATCCCGACAAACGGTGACGAGAGGGCGCCTGAGGCGGCAACGCAGACGAGGGTTGGCCTGCGAGCCCACGAACACGCCGCCCGCCGCATCGGCTCCGTCGTCGATATTCACCTCGGCGCCGGCGGCCAATACGGAATCCAGGCCAGGCGCGAGCACCGGCAGGCCTGCGGCGGCAAGCTCGTTGCGCACCGCCGACGCGAGCACCTCCATTCGCGCCAACTCTTCAGCGCCCACTCGCTCGAACACTCGCTCAATCTAGCCGCCGTGCGGTCCGCCCTGAATCTGCCTGTGGACCGCAGTTTGGAATACTTCGGGCCATCCTCGCCTGACCTGCTGGGGTGCGGCTCAGTACGTGGCGGACACTATCCGTGAGACTCCGTGAATGCCCCCTTGTGGACCGCTACGTCTGGCACGTCCGTGGCACGCGGACGGGAGTTCACCCGACAACGACCATTGCCGGTTGGTCACCTGTGCTCGGCTCGATTGATCCGCTCACCCCCCCGAGAGGCTCCCGTGTCAGAGTCCACCACGACCGACTTGATGCCGCGAGAAGTGAAGTCTGCTCGCCGGGTCATGTGGACACAGCTGGCGATCTCGCTGCTTGGGCTCTGGGGTCTCGTGAACACGGCCAGCCTCAGGTTCTCCGTGGCTACACTCATCGCCATCGTGAGCACGGCAGTGGTCGGCGTGCTGGCGGCTGGCTACCATTCCCGCAAGAAATGGGTACGGGTCGCTGCGCTCGTGATCGAAGGCTTAGTGATTCTCGACCATGGCTACGGGCTCATGTTCGATTTCAACCTCATCAGCCTGCTCTACCTGATCCTTGCAGTGATCGTGGTAGTCCGGCTCTCTCGCTCTGCTGCGGCGGCATGGTTCAATCGATGATCACTCTTCGAGTGGCCGGATGTCCCGGATCAGAGTCCCCTCTCCTCTCTGTCAGACTCTCGTGAGAACTCTTGCAGGCGTCCCTGCAGCGTGCGATCGTGCTCGCGTGTCGCGAGAATCGGACCGGCAAAAGGTCCAGCGCGAACTCGGCTCAGATTCGTTCCTCGTGCGCTACTCCGCCCGTGATCTTGTCTGGCCGCTTACGACATCTTTCGGCCCGGTCATCTATGGGGCCGTGACGTCAGGGCGCGTCGCCTTCGCAGCGGGCCTCGGGTTCTTCGCGTACGTCTTCGGCCAGTTATGGCGTGTCGTCCGCAGGCGGATCGCCTTCGCCGTGGGGCCGGCGGGCATATATCTCGGTAGACAGTCGAAAATCCCTGCAGAGGTGATCCCCTGGGCGGACATCTCTGCTGTGGAAATATCGCTGAAGCCTCGCGCCTTCGGAGATGGTCGGCCACACGCACTGATCATCTCCCTTAGGAGAGAAGACGAGAGTGACCGGGAGAAGGTAGCAGACGGCTGGATCCTCGATCCGGGACGCCTCACTCAGGCGGTCCTCCAGTTCGGAGGGATGACGGTAGGACTCCGAGAATTGCCGGCCGCCATCCACATCCGAGCCTTGCGAAGGATCCGCGGTCTCACGCCTTGAGGGGCACGCACCATGTCCTGATCTCTGTCCGCTATCGACCCATCACGTGGCGGCAGCGCTGCCCTCAATGTGCCATCCGGTGAAGGGCGGGTGAGGTGCTCGCTGCCCTGGGAAAAACCAAATGGCCAACCGCGCATATGCAGCCTGGCTCACATGATCGTGCCCGACAGGCCATCGATCAGCGGCTGTTCCGTCCGTCCCCCGGCCCTGACGGAACAGTGACGGAACAGGGCCGATCTTGAGGCCGCCTGGCGCATCGCCAACGGATGCCGGCCAACCCTGCTCCGACACGTATTCGCAGGTGAACCCTCTCTCAGGCGCCCAGGCCGAGTTCCCGGGCGATCAGCATGCGCTGGACCTCGCTGGTGCCCTCCCCGATCTCGAGGATCTTGGCGTCACGGTAGAAGCGCCCGACCGGGAACTCGTTCATGAAGCCGTAGCCGCCGAAGATCTGGGTGGCGTCCCGGGCGTTGTCCATCGCCGCGTTCGACGAGACGAGCTTGGCGATCGCGGCCTCCTTCTTGAACGGCAGGCCGGCCAGCATCCGCTCGGCGGCGTGGTAATAGGCGAGCCTGGCCGTGTGGACCCGCGCCTCCATGTCGGCGATCTTGAACTGGATGGCCTGGTATCGGCCGATCGCCTGGCCGAAGGCCGTACGCTCCCCGACGTACCTGACCGACTCGTCCACGCAGCCCTGGGCGAGTCCGACGGACAGCGCCGCGATGGCGACGCGTCCCTCGTCCAGGGTCTGCAGGAACTGGGCGTATCCGCGCCCGCGTTCGCCGAGCAGGTTCTCCGCGGGCACCCGGCAGGCCGAGAAGGACAGCTCGCGGGTGTCGGAGGCCGACCAGCCGACCTTGGAGTACTTCTTGGACACGGTGAAGCCCGGCGTGCCGGAGGGCACGAGGATGGTCGAGATCTCCGGCTTGGCGCCGTTCTTCCCGGTGATCGCGGCCACGGCTACCACACCGGTGATGTCCGTCCCCGAGTTGGTGATGAACGCCTTGGTCCCGTCGATCACCCATTCGTTCCCGTCGAGCACCGCGGTGGTCCGCATGCCGCCGGGTACGTCGGATCCGCCGCCGGGCTCGGTCAGGCCGAAGGCGCCGAGCATCTCCCCCGAGGCCAGTTTGGGCAGCCAGCGTTCCTTCTGCTCGGCCGTACCGAACCGGAGGATGGGCATCGTGCCCAGCGACACCGCCGCCTCCAGCGTGATGGCGACCGAGGAGTCGACCCTGGCCAGTTCCTCGAGTGCCAGGCACAGGGCGAAGTAGTCCCCGCCCATCCCGCCGTACTCCTCGGGGACGGGCAGGCCGAACAGTCCCATGGCGCCCATCTTGCGGACGATCTCGTAGGGGAACTCGCACCGCTCGTAGTAGTCGCCGATGACGGGGGCCACCACTTCGCGGGCGAAGGCCTCGACCGTCTTGCGCAACTCGTTGTACTCGTCGCCCAACATCTAGATCTCCTTCGCGAGCGCCTGCACGACCCGGGAGGGGCTCGGACGGCCGAGCCTCCCGGCGAGCCACAGGCTGGTGGCGGTCAGTGATCGCACGTCGACCCCGGTCTCGATGCCGAGTCCGTCGAGCATCCAGACCAGGTCCTCGGTCGCGAGGTTGCCGGTGGCGCTCTGGGCGTAGGGGCAGCCCCCGATGCCGCCCGTCGAGGCGTCCACCGTGGTCACCCCCATCCGCAGCGCGGTGAGCGTGTTGGCCAGAGCCTGGCCGTAGGTGTCGTGGAAGTGGACGGCGAGCCGTTCGGGGCCGACGCCCTCGCTCTGGAACTCATCCAGGAGCGCGGTGACATGCGCGGGGGTGCCGATGCCGATCGTGTCGCCCAGCGACAGTTCGTAGCAGCCGAGATCGAGCAGCCGCCGCCCCACCCGGACCACCTGGGCGGGCGCGACCGTGCCCTCCCACGGGTCGGCGAAGCACATGGACACGTACGCCCTGACGCGCAGGCCGTGCTCCAGCGCCCGTGCGACGACCGGCTCGAACATCTCGAACTGGGAGTCCAGCGACCTGTTGAGGTTGCGCCGCGCGAAGGTCTCCGTCGCGCTGCCGAAGATCGCGATCTCGGTCACCCCGTGCTCCAGGGCGCGGTCCAGGCCGCGCTCGTTGGGCACCAGCACCGGGTAGCGCACACCGGGCACGCGGGGCAGCCCGTCCAGGAGTTCGGCCGCGTCGGCCAGCTGGGGAACCCACTTGGGATGGACGAAGCTGGTCGCCTCGATCGTGGTCAGGCCCGCGGCGGCCAGCCGGCCGATGAACTCCCGCTTCACCTCGACCGGGACGACGACGTCCTCGTTCTGGAGCCCGTCCCTCGGCCCGACCTCGTAGATCGTCACTCGCATGGCGTCACCCTCGCCAGCACGGCGTCGAGCTCGACGGTCTGCCCCGCCCGCGCGCGCAACTCGGCGACCACGCCGTCGTGGGGCGCGGTCACGGTGTGTTCCATCTTCATCGCCTCCACGATGAGCAGGGCCTGTCCCGCGGTCACCTTGTCGCCCTCGGCGGCCTTCACCACCAGCACCGTTCCGGGCATGGGGCTGCGGACGACGCCGTCCCCCGTACGGGCGCCACCGGGCCGGTCCCCCGGGTCTCCGGGCTCGTGCCGGGGGAACTGCCACGCCCGGCCGTCACGGCCGAGCCAGACCATGTCCCGGTCGCCCGCGACCAGGTATCGCCGGGTGGTTCCGGCCAGCGTCACGGCCGCCTCTCCGGCCTCCAGTTCGATGCGGCCACGGCCAAGTGAACGACCATTAACTTCAATCTCCGCGTCGCCCGCCGGCCCGCGCACCTTCGCGTACCGGTGATCGGTCCAGGCGCGCTCCCCCAGTCGCCAGCCGTCCGCCACGTCCCACGGGTCGCCCAGGGGGTCGCCGGCGGCACGTACGTGGAAGACGAGCGCGGCCGCGGCCAGGACCTCGTCGGGCACCGGCCCTCCGGCGAGGTCGGCGAGGTGCCGCTCGACGAGGCCCGTGTCCAGGCGTCCCGCCACGACCTCGGGGTGGGTCAGCAGCGCGCGCAGGAAGGCGATGTTCGTGGTCACGCCGAGGATCGCGGTCGACGCCAGCGCCCGGTCCAGCCTTCTCAGGGCGCCCTCCCGGTCGGGCGCCCACGCCACGATCTTCGACAACATCGGGTCGTAGTCGCTGCCGACGATCACGCCTTCTGCCAGCCCGGAGTCGACTCTGACGCCCTCGGGCTCCCGCAGGGCCAGGACGCGGCCGCCGGTCGGCAGGAAGTCACGTGAGGGGTCCTCGGCGTAGACGCGCGCCTCGACGGCGTGGCCCTCCATGCGGACGCCGTCCTGGCCGAACGGCAACGGCTCCCCCGCGGCGACCCTGAGCTGGAGTTCGACGAGGTCGAGGCCGGTCACCATCTCGGTCACCGGGTGCTCGACCTGCAGCCGCGTGTTCATCTCCATGAAGAAGAACTCGATCGGCCCGGGACCTCCGGGGACGATGAACTCCACCGTGCCCGCGCCGACGTAGCCGACCGACCTGGCCGCCTCGACCGCCGCTGCGCCCATCCGCTCGCGCGTCTCGGGATCGAGCAGCGGGGACGGCGCCTCCTCGATGATCTTCTGGTGCCTGCGCTGCAGGCTGCATTCGCGTTCGCCCAGATGGACGGCGTTGCCGTGGGCGTCGGCCATCACCTGGATCTCGATGTGCCTGGGGGTCTCGACGAACCTCTCGACGAGCAGCGTGCCGTCGCCGAACGCGGCCAGCGCCGTACGGCGGGCGGACTCGACCGCGTCCGGCAGTTCGGCCGCGGTCCTGACCAGCAGCATGCCCTTGCCCCCGCCGCCGGCGGAGGGCTTGATCAGCGCGGGGAACCGGTCCCATGCGAGGAGGTCGTCGCCGGGCTCGGCGGCGCCGGGCACCACCGGCACCCCGGCCCGGGCGACGGTCGCCTTGGCTCTGATCTTGTCGCCCATCGCCTCGATCGCGCCGGGCGGCGGGCCGACGAACACCAGGCCCGCCTCGGCGCACCGCCGGGCGAAGTCCGCGTTCTCGGCGAGGAACCCGTAGCCGGGATGCACCGCCTGCGCCCCGGCCTCGAGTGCGGCCTCGATGATCCCGCCGGCGTCCAGGTATCCCCGCGGGAGCCGTACGGCGAGGTCGGCCGCACGGACGTGGGGGGCGTCGCGGTCGGCGTCGCCGTACACGGCGACCGAGCGGACGGCCATGGCCCGCAATGTCCGGATGATCCGGACGGCGATCTCGCCCCGATTGGCGATCAGCACGCTGTCGAACATCATGCGCTCACATCCGGAAGACGCCGTAGCCGACGGGTTCGAGCGGCGCGTTGGCCGCGGCGCCGAGTGCAAGGCCGAGGACCGTACGGGTGTCGGCGGGGTCGATCACGCCGTCGTCCCAGATCCTGGCCGTCGAGTAGTAGGGGTTGCCTTGGTGCTCGTACTGCGCGCGGATCTCGTCAGCGTCGGCGTTGCCCACGGTGGACAGGACGGTGGCCGCCTGCTCGCCGCCCATGACGGAGATCCGGGCGTTGGGCCACATCCACAGGAACCTCGGCGAGTACGCCCGGCCCGCCATCGCGTAGTTGCCGGCGCCGAAAGAGCCGCCGATGATCACGGTGAGCTTCGGCACCCGCGCGCAGGCGACGGCCGTGACCATCTTCGCGCCGTGCTTGGCGATCCCCCCGGCCTCGTAGGCCTTGCCGACCATGAACCCGCTGATGTTCTGCAGGAAGACCAGCGGGATGCCGCGGCGGTCGCACAACTCGATGAAGTGCGCGCCCTTCAGCGCGGACTCGCTGAACAGGATGCCGTTGTTGGCGATGATCCCCACCGGGTGGCCGTGGATCCGGGCGAAGCCGGTGACGAGGGTGGGACCGTACTCGGCCTTGAACTCGAGGAAGCGACTGCCGTCGGCGATCCGGGCGATGACGTCGCGCACGTCGTAGGGCGTCCGGGTGTCCTGGGGGACGATGCCGTACAGCTCGCGCGGATCATGGGCCGGGGGCTCCCCCGGGAGGACCTCCCACGGCGGGGCCGGGCGCGGCCCGAGCGTGGCGACGATGTCCCTGACGATCTTGAGAGCGTGGGGGTCGTCTTCCGCGAGGTGGTCGGTGACGCCGCTGACCCGCGCGTGGACCTCGCCGCCGCCCAGTTCCTCGGCGGTGACGGTCTCGCCGGTCGCGGCCTTCACCAGCGGCGGGCCGCCGAGGAAGATCGTGCCCTGGCCGCGGACGATCACGGCCTCGTCGCTCATCGCGGGAACGTAGGCGCCGCCCGCCGTGCACGAGCCGAGGACGGCGGCGATCTGGGGGATGCCCCGCGCCGACATCGTCGCCTGGTTGTAGAAGATCCGCCCGAAGTGCTCCCGGTCCGGGAAGACCTCGTCCTGCCTGGGCAGGAACGCACCGCCCGAGTCGACCAGGTAGACGCACGGCAGGTTGTTGTGCAGGGCCAGCTCCTGGGCGCGGAGGTGCTTCTTGACGGTGACCGGGTAGTACGTCCCGCCCTTGACGGTGGCGTCGTTGACGACGATCACGCACTCGCGGCCGGAGATCCGCCCGATTCCGGTGATGATGCCCGCGGCGGGCGCCTGGTCGTCGTAGAGGCCGGTGGCGGCGAGCGGGGACAGTTCCAGGAACCGCGCCCCCGGGTCGAGCAGCGTGTCGACCCGATCTCGCGGCAGCAGCTTGCCCCGCTGGACGTGCCGCTCGCGGGACCGCTCGGGACCGCCCAGGGCGGCGGCCGCCAGCCGGTCGCGCAGATCGGCGACGAGGCCCTCGTTCGCCTCCGCGTTCCGCTTGTACGGCTCGGCGCCCGGGTCGCACGTGCTCTCCAGCACCGGCCAGGCACTCATGCTCATGCTCGGATGTTAGTCATCATTAACTGGCTTCGTCTACCATGGGGTGTCGTGACCACCGCACGAACCCCTACCCGCAATCGGCGCGCCGAGATCCTGGGCGCGGCGGCCGTCCTGTTCGCGGCGCGGGGCTACCACGGGGTGTCCATCGAGGACATCGGCTCGGCCGTGGGGATCTCGGGACCGGCGCTCTACCGCCACTTCAGCGGCAAGGAGGCGCTGCTGCGCGAGATGCTGCTCGACATCAGCGAGCGGCTGCACGAACAGGGCGCCCGGCTCGCGACCGCGCCCCCGACCGCCGAGGCCGCCCTCGACGCGCTGCTGGGCGGCCACATCGCGTTCGCGCTCGGCGATCCCGCGCTCATCCGGGTCCACGAGCAGGAGCTCGACAACGTGCCCGAGCCCGCCCGCCGCGCCATCCGGCGGCTCCAGCGCCTCTACGTCGAGGAGTGGGTGACGGTCCTCAGCGAGCTGCACCCCTCCTGCGAACCGGCGCGGCTGCGCGCAGCCACCCACGCCGTCTTCGGCCTGCTCAACTCGACGCCCAGAAGCGCGGGCGAGCTGGCGCCTGAGGCGATGGCCGCCCTCCTGCACGAGATGGCACGCGCCGCCTTCGACGCGCTGCCCTGAGGCCCGCGCCGCTCTGAGGCCCGCGCGACCTTCGAAAGCCGGCCGCGAAGGGGCGTGCGTCAGGCGAGCAGTTTCCTGGCCGCGTCCTCGATGTCGGCCTCCGAGAGCAGCACGGTGCCGGAGGCGTCGCCGAGCGGGATGAAGCTGTCCCGCGAGGTCACCCGGGCGATCTTCCCGGTGAACCCGTTGTCGATGAGTGCGGCGATCACGCTCTCTGAGACCCCGCCGCTGCGCCGCGTCTCGTCGGCGATCAGGACCTTGCCGGTGAGCTCAGCCGACTGCATCAGATCCTCGACGGGCAGCGGCGACAGCCAGCGCAGGTCGAGCACCCGGCAGCCCTTGTCCTCCGCCGTGAGCTTCACGGCCGCGCGCAGGCTCATCCGGACGCCGTTGCCGAACGTCACGATCGTGAGGTCGCGGCCGTCGCCGTACGAGCGCGCGCGGCCGACGGGCACATGGGTCTCCCCCCACCTGGCGGGCGGTGCGTACGACGCGAGCCATCCGCCGTCGCCCTCGTCGAACAGGTCGCGGGTGTGGTAGAGCGCGATCGGCTCCAGGAAGACGCAGACGCTTCCGTCGGCGCGGGCGGCGGCGAGGCAGGTCCGCAACATGGCCGCCGCGTCGTCGGGCCGGGCCGGCGACGCGATGACGACTCCGGGGATGTCGCGGAGCGCGGCGATCGAGTTGTCGTTGTGGAAGTGACCGCCGAAGCCCTTCTGGTAGGCGTACGCGGCCACGCGGAGGACCATCGGGTTGCGGTACGCCCCCTGCGAGAAGAACTGCAACGTGGCGGCCTCCCCCCGGATCTGGTCGAGCGCGTTGTGCAGGTAGGCCAGGTACTGGACCTCGGGCACGGGCAGCAGTCCCGCCACCCCGGCGCCGAGCGCGAGGCCGAGGATCGCCTGCTCGTCCAGCAGCGTGTCGAAGACCCGCTCGGAGCCGAACTTGCGCAGCAGACCGCGGGTGACGCCGTAAACGCCGCCCTTTCTGGCGACGTCCTCGCCGAACACCATGACGCCCGGATCCAGCGCCATCATGTCCGCGAGGGTGCGGTTGACCGCCTGGGCGAGGGTGAGCCTGCCCTCCATCTCGGGAAGCGTGCCGAACGTCCGGTCCCGCACCTCGCCGAGCGCCGCCCTCGCGACCTCGGCGGATACGGCCTCGGGATCGCGCGGGGCGAGCGGCGCCATCACCTCCTCCGCGGTGGTGAGGCGCGGCCGGCGGGTGCACTCCATCGCCAGCTTGACGATGTGCTCCCGCTCGGCCTCGTAGCGGGCCAGCAACTCGTCCGGTACGGCGAGGCCGCCCTCGACGAGCAGCCGCGCGGTGGCCACGAGGGGGTCGCGCTCCAGGTCGAGGGCGATCTCCTTGCGAGTCCGGTAGGCGATCTCCACGTCGGAGCCGGCGTGCCCCATCAGGCGGACCGTCCGCATGCGCAGGAACGCGGGCGAACGGGTCGACCGCACGTGCTCGGCGGCCCGCATGGCCGTGTCGTAGACGTCCGCCAGGTCGCAACCGTCGGCGTCGAAGTACTCGAGCAGCGGGTGGCGGGCCTGCTCGACCCAGCCAGGGGGCGTCTTCACGCTGATCCCGAGGCCGTTGTCCTCGCAGACGAACAGGATGGGGAGCTGGAGCCCGCGGACCCGGCTGTAGGCGGCGGTGTTGAACCCGCTCAGCGCGGAGGCGTGGTTGAGGGAGGCGTCGCCGAAGCTGCAGACGGCGATGGCGTCCTGCGGCCATCCCGACGGGACGCCGAGGGTCTTGGCGCGCTCGATGGCGAAGCCGACGCCGACGGCCCGCGGGAGGTGGCTGGCGACCGTGGACGTCTGCGGGATCACCGCGAGGTCGTGGTGGCCGAACACCTTGTGCCTGCCGCCCGCTATCGGCTCCTCGGCCGCCGCGGCGAGGCCGAGGAGGACGTCGCGCAGCCCTTCCTCGGCCAGCCGTCCGGCCTGGGCGGACCGGGTCAGGTAGAACGCGCCTGATCGGTAGTGCAGGAGCGCGGGATCGGACACGCGGAGCGCGGCGGCCACGGCCGCGTTGCCCTCGTGCCCGGCCGACCCGATCGTGTAGAAGCCCTCACCCCGCTCCCGCAGGAGCCGGGCGGAGACGTCGAGGAGCCGGCTGGCCAGTTGCACCTCGAACAACTCTCGGCACCGCGTGCCCGTGAGGGTCGTTCCCGATCGCACCGGCAGGCTCGGATCCCTTGGGGGTCCCGGCGTCAGAGCACCGACGGCCTCGGCGAAATGAATCTCCACAGCGTCCCGCACCACAAGCCCGATTATGTCGCAGGATGCACGCTCCGTCCCGCACAGTGATGAGTCTGTTCAGATCTCTTCACTCAGCGCGCCGGAACTGGGTGACGGCCACCCCGAGCAGGACGACGCCGATCGCCGCGACCAGGCCGATCTCCAGGATGACGGGCAGCCGCCAGCCGAACCAGGTCACTCCGGGGTTGAGCAGCGCGTTCACCTGCGCGGGCACGTCGAGCCTGCCGAAGACCGCCTGGCGCATCGGGTCGACGGCGTAGGTCAGGGGGTTGACCGTGGTCAGGACATGCAGCCACGAGGGCAGGTTGGCCAGCGGGAACATGGCTCCCGACAGGAACATCATCGGCATGATCGCCATCTGCATGACCCCGAAGAACGACTGCATGTTCCGCATCCGGGCGGCGAGCAGCACGCCGAAGGCCGTGATCGAGAAGGCCGCGAGGAACATCTCGCCCAGCAGGGTGACGAGCAGGACCGGCGAGTACGGCACGCCGACGAGCCCGGCCATCGCGAGGATGATCACGCCCTGCGCGGTGGCGACGACGGCGCCGCCCAGGCACTTGCCGACCACGATCGCGCCCCGGCTCACCGGGGCGACGAGCATCTCGCGCAGGAAGCCGAACTCGCGGTCCCAGACGATCGAGCCGGCGGAGAACATCGCGGTCATGATCACCGTCATCGAGATCATGCCGGGGTACATGAACGTGCGGTAGTCGATGCCCGGGATCACGCCGCGCACCAGCGTGCCCAGCCCGGTGCCCATGACGAACAACCAGAGGATCGGCTGGATCAGCATCGTGATCATGCGGGTGCGGTCGTTCACGAACCGCAGCAGCTCCCGGTGGAGCACCACCTTGATCGCCCGGGCGTCGTGCGAGCCCGTTCTCGGGGGGATGCGGACCCCGGCCCCGGCCACTTCGGCTGCCATCGGTTCACCTTCCTCGGACCATGGCCCGGACCCACGCCTTGTCGTCGCCGGACTCGGCGTCGCGGATCGTGGAGCCGGTGTAGGACATGAAGACGTCGTCGAGCGACGGACGGGACACGCTGACCGACCGGATCGGCAGCCCGAGATCGGCGAACAGCCGCGGCACGAACGACTCGCCGTCGACGACGGCGAAGGTCACCTGGCCGTCGTGGACGGCGGCCTCGATGTCGAAGCGGTCCTTGAGCAGCGCGATCGTCTTGTCGTCGTCACCGGTCTGGAGTTGCACCCGGTCCTTGCCGATGCTCGCCTTGAGCGCCTCCGGGGAGTCGATCACCACGATCTCGCCGTGGTCGATGATCGCGATCCGGTCGCAGAACTCGGCTTCCTCCATGTAGTGCGTCGTCATGAAGATCGTGATGTCCTCAGTCAGACGTAATTTGTTGATATATCCCCAGATAGCGGACCTGGTCTGGGGGTCGAGTCCCACGGTGGGCTCGTCGAGGAACAGCACGCGCGGCGAGTGCAGCAGGCCGCGGGCGATCTCCAGCCGCCGTTTCATGCCGCCGGAGAAGGTCATGACCTTGCTGTCCTTGCGGTCCCAGAGGGCGACCATCTCCATGACCTGCCTGAGCCTGTCGCCGACCACCGACCGCGGCACGCCGTACAGCTCTGCGTGGAAGCGCAGGTTCTGCTCGGCGGTGAGGTATCCGTCCAGTGTCGGGTCCTGGAAGACCAGGCCGATGTTCTGGCGGACCCGGTCGCGCTGGGACACGACGTCGTACCCGCCCACCGTCGCGGTGCCGCCCGTGGGGTTGATCAGCGTGCAGAGCATGCTGATCGTCGTGGTCTTGCCGGCGCCGTTGGGCCCGAGGAAGCCGAACACCTCGCCCGGGGCCACCTCGAAGTCCACCCCCTTGACCGCCTCGACCTTTCCGTACGTCTTCTTCAGGCCTTTCACGGCCACCGCGGCATCCATCACTCGCCCTCCGAGAGAATCCTGAACATCGCCTGGCGGGTGCTCCGGAGGAGCTTCTTCGTCTCGGCGACCTGGCGGTCGTCCGCCACATGCGTGAGGTGTATGAACGCCTCGCCGAGCGCGCCCCACAGCAGCCGCAGCTCGTGCCGGTCCTCGGGGAGGCTCCGGGCCACGTCGTTCCACGGCTCGGCGTTCTCGTCCGCGCTTTCGCGGCCCCTGTCGGTCAGCCGATAGGTACGGCTGCCGCCCGACTCCTCGCCCCGGACGAGGCCCTCGTCCTCCAACTGCTGCAGGGCGGGGTAGACGGACCCGGGGCTGGGCCGCCACACGCCGCCGCTGCGCCGGGCGATCTCCTCGATCATCTGGTAGCCGTTGCGCGGTTCCTCCGTGAGCAGCCGGAGCAGGGCGATCCTTACGTCGCCGCGCCGTACGCGGGGTGCGAAGTGCGGCGGCACGGGCGGCGCGGGAGGCATCGGCGGCAGCGGGGGAAGCCCGGGGTGGGGCGGCATGGGGGCCATCCAGCGCGGGTGCTCGTCTTCGTACATCTCCTTCTCCTCAACTATCGAGATAGCGTGACGATATATCTAGATAGTTGACAGAGCAAGGCACTTTTTACGGTGCCTTGGGCGATCAGAGCCAGTCGCGGCGTTTGAAGACGAGGTAGAGCGTGAGGCAGACCACGCCCATGAGCACGACGGCGAAGGGATAGCCGACGAGCCAGTGCAGCTCGGGCATGTGGTCGAAGTTCATGCCGTAGATGGTGCCGACCAGCGTCGGCGCGAACAGGATGGCCGCCCACGCCGAGATCTTCTTGACCTCGTCGCCCTGGGCGATGCTGGCGGCGGTGAGCTTGGTCATCTCCTCGTTCTGGGCCTGGCTGACCAGGGTCGAGTTGACGATCAGGATGTCCTGGAGCATCTGCCGGAACACCGCCACCCGTTCGGTCACGGTGATGGCATGGTCGGAGACGTCACGGAGGTAACTCTGCAGCTCCTCGTCCACGCCGTACTTCGGCGAGGCGGCGATGAACCCGTCGAGCATGCCCACCAGGGGGCTGGTCGCGCGCTGAAACTCGATGACCTCGCGCGACAACGCGTAGATGCGCCGGGGCGCGGCCGGGTCCCCCCCGAAGACCTGGACCTCGATCTCGTCGATGTCGTTTTGCAGGCCGGCGACTACGGGCGCGTAGCCGTCGACCACCGCGTCGAGGATCGCGTACAGCACCGCCTGCGGGCCCTGGCGCAGGAGGTCGGGGTTCGACTCCATCCGGCGGCGCACGCGTGACAGGTCCGGCGCCTCACTGTGCCGCACGGTCAGCACGAAGTCCGGCCCGATGAAGACGTGGAGTTCGCCGAACTCGACCTTCTCCTCCTGGTCGAGGTAGCGCGCGGCCCGCAGGACCACGAAGAGTGTCTGCCCGTACCGGTCGGCCTTCGGACGCTGATGGGCGACGATCGCGTCCTCGACCGCGAGTTCGTGCAGGCCGAACTCCTCGGACGCCTTCGCCAGCTCCGTGTCCTCCGGCCGGTAGAGGCCGATCCACGCCATGGCTCCCGGACGCGACCGCAACGACGTGATCGCGGCGGCGACCGACGGCGGCGAGTCCACCCGTCTGCCGCCGAGATAAATCGCGTTGTCGACCACGCTCTCCCGGGCCGGCGCGTCGTCGGCCGACCGGGGATCCATCGAATGCTCGGGGGCGTGTTCCGCCTTCATCCGCATCAAGCCACGCAATCCACGTAATCCACGCTCAGCCACACATAGACGGTAGAGCCTCGGCGCCACAATGCGCCCGGAGGCCGTACGATTCCCCGCGGAGGTGGCCCACCTGAACGCCCTCTGGAACGAACTGACCGCGACCGAGGTCGCGCCCCCGCTCTGGCTGATCGTCGTGTCCGGCTGCGTCGCGCTCGGGGTCATCGCCTACCGGCCGTCGTGGCATGTCTCCCGCGGGCTGATCACGATCGCGCACGAGGGGGGCCACGCGCTGGTGGCCGTGCTGACCCGGCGCAAGTTGCAGGGCATCCGGCTGCATTCGGACACCTCGGGCGTGACGCTCACGCGAGGCAACCCGAGGGGTCTGGGGATGGTGGCGACCGCGGCCGCCGGCTACGTCGCGCCCTCGCTGCTCGGGTTCGGCGCCGCCTGGCTCGTCGCGGACGGCTACATCACCCTGCTCCTGTGGGCCGTGATCCTTCTGCTCGCGTGCATGCTCTTCAAGATCAGGAATCTGTACGGCGCGGTGGCGCTGCTCGCCGTCGGCGGGGCCGTCTTCAGCCTGTCCTGGTTCGCGCCCCCGACCGCCCAGTCCGTGTCCGCGTACGGAGCGGTCTGGTTCCTGCTGCTGGGCGGCATGCGCCCGATCCTCGAGTTGCAGAGCAAGCGGCGCAGGGGGCGGGCGCCCGACTCCGACGCCGACCAGCTCGCCCGGCTCACCCGCGTGCCCGGGACCTTCTGGGTGCTGCTGTTTCTGCTCGTCTCCACGGTCTCCCTGGTCAGTGGCACCTACCTGCTCGCGGTCCGGTGGATACCCGGCGCCTGACGCCTCCCCCTCACGCGAGGGTCGAGCCCGCCCGGCCCTTGACGATCCGCAGCTGAACGGGCACACGCACCCGCAACTCGGCGACGTGGCTGACGATGCCGACCGCCCGGCCGCCCTCGCGCAGCCCGTCGAGGATGTCGAGCACGTCGTCGAGCGTCTCCTCGTCGAGGGTGCCGAAGCCCTCGTCGACGAAGAGGGTGCCGATCTCGGCGCCTCCCGCCTCCGCCGTCACCACGTCGGCCAGCCCGAGCGCGAGGGCGAGCGAGGTGATGAAGCTCTCCCCGCCGGACAGCGTGGCCGGGTCCCGGTCGACTCCGGTCCACGCGTCGAGGACGCGCAGGCCCAGCCCGCCGCCCGACCGGCCCCGGTCTCCCGCGGCCCGGCGCAGGTCGTGCTGGAGCAGGTAGCGCCCTGACGACATGTGCCCGAGCCGCTCGTTGGCGGCCTCGACCACCTGCCTGAGCCGCTCTCCGAGGACGAACGCCGACAACCGCATGTGCCACTGGTTGTCGGCGGAGGTGCCGCCCGCGAGCTCGGCGAGCCGCCGGGCGAGCCGGTGCCGCTCGGCGGCGGGGCGATGGCGGGCGAGGGCGTCGCGCAACTCCGCCGCCAGGGCCGTGAGCCGGGTGGCCGTCTCCCTCGCGAGATCCCTGGCGGAGGTGCGGGCGCCGTGCTCCCGGTCGGCCTGATCGTGCTCGCGGTCCAAAGTCACGAGGTCCGGCGCGGGTTCGGCCGCCGCCGCGACGAGTTCGGGGTCGGCGAGCAGCCGCCCGACCGCCACCTCCTCACCGTCGAGGAACCTCAGGCGCTCGGCCATCGCCTCCAGATCCGCCGGCGCGCGGACCGCCGCCCCGGCGTGCTCGATGCCGGCGAAGCCCGCTCCGGTCGCGGCCTCGGCGGCCCGCGTGAGCGCCGCCCGCCGTTCGCCCTCCGCGGTGACGGCGGCGCGGGTCGCCTCGCCCGCCTCCCTGAGGAGCGCGGCCTCGTCGGTGAGCCGGTCGAGCCTGGCCGCGAGGGACGCGTCGTCGCTTCTGGCGGCATCGACCAGCGCGGCGAGCCTGCCCTCGTCGGCGGTCAGCTGCTCGTCCCGCGCCCGGGTGTCCGCCGCATCGATCGCGGCCTCCTGCGCCAGCACCGCCAGCTCGTCACGCTCGGCGGCCAGCCGGGCCGCCCGGCCGGCCAAATCGGGCACCCGGGCCGCCGCCTGCTCGGCATGCCGGAGATTCCGCTCCGCCTCCTCGAGGTCCGCGGGGTCACCGGCGAGGCGCCCCGCCTCCTCCCGCAACGCGGCGAGCGCCGTCGTGGTCTCGGCGACGCGGCGACCGGCCAGGGCGACCTGGTCGCGGAGCTCGCCGGCGAGCCGCGACGACCACTCGGCGCAGCGCGCCTCCGCCTTCTCGCGGGCCAGGCGGGTACGCTCGAAAAGGTCCTGGGCCGCCTGCTCGTCGTCGCCGCTCAACGCCCGGCCGGTGGGCGTGGCCGGCGCGGGATGGTCGGCCGACCCGCACACCGCGCACGGCTCGCCCTCGACGAGGGACGCCGCCAGCTCAGCGGCCATGCCCTCGATCCTGGCGCGGCGCACCTCCTGCAGCCGATCGCGGGCCGCCTGCGCCTCGTCGACGGCGGCGTGCCTGACGCGCTCGGCCGTCCCGAGCTCCTGGGCCAGCCGCGCGGCGTCCGCCAGCACGGCGATCCCGGCCGCGGCCGCCCTCAGCTCGTCCGGCCGGGCCCGGGAAGCGGCGAGGATCGCCTGCTCGCCTTCCGTGAGCGCCGTGAGCTCCGCCTCCAGCACGCCGGACCGCCGCGTCACCTCGGCGGCCCGCGCCGCGCCGTCCCTGGCGGCCAGCAGCCCGGGGACGCCCGCCGCGGCCAGGCGCGCCTCGTCGAGCAGCCGCTCGGCCTCACGAAGGCCCTCGGGCAATGCCGCGAGCCGTCCGGCGAGGGCCGAGCCGCGCTCCTCGAGAGCGGCGAGCCTGCGCCGGCCGGCGTCGAGGTCGGCGCGCACCTGCCGCAGGCGGATCTCCTCGGGAAGCAGTTGCCGCACGCGGGCGATCTCGTCGAGGCGCTCACGCTCCATGTCGGCCAGGACCTCTTCGCCGGGGGGCTCCTCTCCCGGCAACGCGCGGCCCGTGGCGTCGGCGGCCAGCCGCAGCGCCTTGGCCGCGGCCTCGGACCGCTGCTCCGCCTGGCGGATCAGCGGCAGCACCTGTGCGGCCCTGGCCGCGTCGTCGAGGAGCGCCTGGATGTCCGCCCGTTCCTCGGCGGCGCCGTCCAGGGCCTCACGCCTCGCGAGCGCGTCCGCGTGCCTGCGCCGGCGCTCGGCCAGCTCCCGGCCCTCCTGGAGCCGGCCCCTTGCGGTGCGCAGCCGGGTCTCGCTCGCCGTCCATGCCGCAGCCTCCCGCTCGAAGGCGGCGGCGGCGAGGCCGACGACCGTCTCCGGCTCGTCGTCCGGCACGGGGAGGTCCGCGCCCGCCGCCCCCCGCATGCGGTCGACGACGGAGTCGGCCCGCCGGCGGAGCTCCTCCTGCTCACGCCCGGTGCGCGTGCGGAGGTCGGCCAGCCACGTCTCCATATCGGTGTAGATCTTGACGGAGAAGAGCTTCTCGAGGAGCCTTCGGCGGTCGTCGCCGTCCGCCTGGAGGAAACTGGCGAAGTCTCCCTGCGGCAACATCGCGACCTGCCAGAACTGCTCGGCGTTCATCCCGAGGAGCTCGCCGATGAGGTGCCCGGCCTCGTCGGCGCGGGTGGTACGGCCGATCCACGTGCCGGTGAACTCCTCGACGACGACCTTGGCCTTCTCCTCGACCAGGCCCTCTCCCCTCTGCTTGGACCGCATCCAGGCGGGCGACCGGGTGACGCGCAGCCGCCGCCCCCGGATCGTCGCCTCCAGCGTGACGGCAGGGCCCCTCCCGGGCGGGGCGTGGTCGCAGCGCAGACTGCGGGCGCTGTCCCGCCGGCCGGGCACCCGGCCGTACAGCGCGTAGCAGACCGCGTCGAGCACGGTCGTCTTTCCTGCGCCCGTCGCACCGTGGATCAGGAACAGCCCCGCCTCGCCGAGCGCGTCGAAGTCGACCTCCTCGCTGCCCGGGAACGACCCGAACGCCTCCAGCCGCAACCGGTGCAGTCTCACAGGCTCTCCTTGATCCGGGAGGCCTCGACGGCCTCCCCGAGCAGGCGGATCTCCTCGTCGTCGGCCGGTTCGCCGCGGACCTCGCGGACGAAGTCGGCGGCCACGTCGATCTCGGCCCGCCCCGCGGCGGCGAGCGGCCGGGCGGCCGCTGCCGCCGGGCCGTCGGGTCTGAAGGCGAGCGCCAGCGTGTGCGGGAACCTGCGCCGCAGGCGGTCCATGGCCTCACGCGGACGGACCGGGTCGGTGAGGGTCACCTGGAGCCAGTGGCCCTCGCGGTCCGCGTGCCGGGGGTCGGTCAGCAGGTCGTCGAGACGGCCGGTCAACGTGCCTACGGGCCGGGGAACGGGCGCGAGGACGAAGTCGGCCCGGGCGGCGTCGAGATCCACCAGCCACGAGCCCTTGCGCTGGCCCGCCTCGGAGAAGGAGTAGGCGATCGGCGAGCCCGAGTAGCGCACGGTCTCGCTCATCACCTGACGCCCGTGCAGATGGCCGAGCGCCACGTAGTCGGCGCCCGCGAAGGCGGCCAGCGGCACGTGGGACACCCCGCCCACGCTGATGTCCCGCTCGCTGTCGCTCGCCTGTCCGCCGGTGACGAACGCGTGGGCGAGCACCACCTTCCGCCGCCCGGGGCGGTCGGCGCGGATCCGCTCCATGGCATGGGTGATCGCGGCCGTGTGGCTGCGCTCGGCCAGCTCCCAGGGACCCCTGACCAGCTCGGGCTCCAGGTAGGGGATGCCGTAGAAGGCCACGTCGCCGATGACGACCGGCTCCCACGCCCGGGCCGGGTCGGTCCGCAGGTGCACGCGCTCCATGAGGCCGGCGCCGAAGCCGAGCCGTACAGAGGAGTCGTGGTTTCCGCTGATCAGAACCGTGTGCACGCCCTCCGCCTTCAGCCGGCCGAGCGCCTCGTCGCACAGCGCGACCGCGTCGACCGGCGGCAGGGCCCGGTCGTAGACGTCGCCGGAGACCACCACGACGTCGACCCGCTCGGCCCTGACGGTCTCGACGAGATGCTCCACGAAGGCGGCCTGGGCGCCGAGCAGGCTCTCCCGGTGGAACGACCGGCCGAGATGCCAGTCGGAAGTGTGGAGGACACGCATGTCGCAGGAAGCTAACAGTTCCCTCCGACAAATGCGGCCCCACTGATCCCAAGTCCATCCGGGCCATGGAACGAGTAATGACTTAGCCTGGATTCGGTACAGGATGATCAACCGGGGAGCGGCCTCATGAACGTCGGCCGGAGCACGCTGGGTGTCGCCGCGGGTGTGCTGTTGGTCGTGCTGGCGGCGATCGGCTACGTGCTGTCCCCTCCCGCGTTCGATCCCCCGCTCCTGGCCGCGTCCCCGGAATTCAGCAGCCTGCCCGCCCAGCCGGCGTCGGAGACGAGGCCGGTCGACACCTCGACGCCGATCAGGACCGAGCACGTCAAGGTGGCCGCCAAGGACGAGACGCTGACCGCCACGATCAGGTCGCCCATGTCGCCGGGCAGGCACCCGGCGATGGTGTTCGTCCAGGGCTCCGGATCGGGCAGCGGGTCGGAGTTCACCACGCAGTCGGAGTGGCTCGCCCGGGCGGGCGTCGTGACCCTCTCCTATGACAAACGCACGGTGGGCTACGACTTCCGGCAGCGCGACTTCTCGCTGCTCGCCGACGACGCGCTGCGCATGGTGCACACGCTCCTGCAACGGCCCGACGTCGACCCCTCGAGGACCGGGCTGTGGGGCGTCAGCGAGGGCGGCTGGGTGGTCCCGATCGCCGCGGACTCCAGTGACGTGGCGTACGTGGTCCTGGTGTCGTCGCCGAACGTCTCACCCCTGCGGCAGGTCGCCTGGGCGCTGAACGAGCAGCTGGTCCGTCTGCACGCCCCGACCGGCGTGCGTGACCTGCTGACCCGCGCGATGGGCGGCGTGGGCTTCGACTTCCTGCGCCACGACGGCGTGCCCGCGCTCGAGGGCATGAAGCAGCCGATCCTCGCCCTGTACGGCACGACCGACCCCTCCATCCCCTTCGTGGAGAGCACCGAGACGCTGACCCGCGCGCTGCAGAAGGCCGGGAACCCCGACTACACGATCCGTTTCCTCCCGGGCGCCGACCACGCCATGAGGATCTCCGGCGGCCCGTTCGTCCCCGACTACCTGCCCACCCTGGCGAACTGGATCAAGGACCTTCCCGCCACGGCCAAGCCGGCGGTCCAGATCGCGGGCGCGACCCCCGTGCAGCGGTTCGAGGCGAGCGACGTCCCCGCCGCCCCGTGGTACGGCGGCGGCACGATCCTGTGGCTGACCATCTGCCTGGCCGCCGTCGGCTACGTCGCGGCGCCGGTCACCGAGATGGTCGTCCGCATCAGGGGGCGGGACACGCGCCTTCAGGCCCCGGTGGTCGACATCTGGCCCGCCGTCCGGCGCCGGCTGCGCCGGATGGCGTGGACCGGCCTCGGAGAGCTGGCGGCCGTCCTCGCTTTCATCACGCTGATCGTGCTGTTCTCGGTCAACCAGGCGGGGGCATGGCCGGCCGTACAGGCCGGATGGCTGGTCGTGCGGCTGCTCGCGGTCGTGATGCTCCTGCAGGAGGTCGCCGTGGTCGCGGCGGTGCTGAGCGGCCTGCGCGACGGCTGGCAGCCGAGCCGCTGGCAGAAGAACGTCCTGATCGGCGTCCTCGGCGGCACGGGCCTGCTGTTGCTGACCGCCGCCTACTTCGGGTTGTACGCCTTCCCCTGGTAGGCGTAGGCCGTCCAGCGGTCGATCTCGGCGAACACCCGCGTGCGTACCGGCTCCGCCGACAGCACGAGGTCGTGCATGCCGCCGGGCACGCGGACGCAGGTGACGTGCGGGCCGATCCGGGTCGACCAGCGGGCGATCTGCTCGGTGTCGAGGACGACGTCGGCGCCGTGCGCCCCCGGGACGAAGTCGCGGACCCTCAGGCTCTGCTCGGCCGCCAGGACGAGCACCGGCACGTCCACCCGCAGCCCCGCGTGGAGGCGCCGGTGCGCCCGCCGGATCGCCGCCAGCCATACGGCGTGCACGGAGAAGCCCTCGAGCGGTTTCCACGCGAGGTCGTAGTCCCACTCGCCCCGGTGGTCGCGGTGGAGGCTCGTGCCGTACGCGGTGGCGACGCCGAGCGGGAGCACCGTCTTCGGCGGCAACTTGGCCAGGACGCCGCCGAGCGCGTCGGCTGTGCCCCTCAGGAGGACGGGCACGTTGAGGTCGAGGAACGGGCTGTTGAGCACGAGGGCGTCGACCAGCCCGCGGCCGCGCACCCGGTCGGCCCACAGGACGGCGATCAGCCCGCCGGTCGAGTGCGCCATGATCGTCAGCTCGTCGCAGTCCTCCCTGACGATGCGGACGGCCTCGTCGATCTCGGGGAAGTAATCGGTGACGCTGCGGACGAGGCCCCTGGTCTGGTGAGGCAGCAGCGACCGCCCGTACTTGCGCAGGTCGAGGGCGTAGAAGCCGATCCCCTGGGAGACGAAGTGGTCGGCGAGGTGCGTCTGGAAGAAGTAGTCGGTGAAGCCGTGGAGATAGAGGACGGCCCGGCGGGATCCCGGCACCGGCCGCCGCACGAGCGTCGCGACGACCTCGCCCTCGGCGTCGCGGCCCATGGGAAGGGTGATGGCCTCGTAGTCGGGGCCGAGGATGTCGTGCACGGCGCACATCGTAAACGGCGTCGGTTAACGGACAAGAGGTGGTCAAGCACTCAGGGGTCCGGCAAACCGCGGGTCGCGACTCGCTAGGCGTCATTCGCACGTCGGTACATCCGGGGACAGACGGCTTCAATGTGAAAATGCGTTCCTGTGGTGTGTCGTCGAGAAAAGCCGCCGCGCTGATCGGCTGGGTCGCCCTGTCGGCCCTCGTGCCGGGCGCCGCCCACCTCCGGGCCGGCTGGCGGCGTACGGGGTTCGCCCTGCTCGGCGGGTATGCGACCCTCGTGGCCTGCCTGTGCGTGGTGACGGCGGTCGCCGACGCCGGCCTGGCGGGCCGGGCGCTGGCCTGGCTGACGCAGATCACCGTGGCGGCCCTCGCCGGCGCCGTCGCCTGGCTCTGCCTTGTCGTGCACTCCTTCGTCGTGCTGCGCCCGGGCACCCTGCCGCAGGGCGCGCAGGTGGTCGTCGGCCTGGCCACCGGCACGCTCGCCGTCCTGGTCGCCGCGCCATTCACCGTCGTCGCCGAGTACGCGGCGATCTCGGAACGGACGATCGACACGGTCTTCACCGAGCCGGGGGTCCCCGGCGAGCCCGTCAGGCCGGAGGACCCCTGGGCCGGCAGGAACCGCGTGAACGTGCTCCTGCTCGGCGGGGACGGGGACATCAGCCGGGTCGGGATCAGGACCGACAGCATCAACGTGGCCAGCGTCGACGTCCGCACGGGCAGGACCGTGCTGCTGGGGTTGCCGCGCAACCTCGAGCACGTGCGGTTCGCGCCGGGCAGTCCGATGGCGGCGCGCTTCCCGTCCGGGTTCCTCCTGCCGGAGTCCAGGCCCGGCTGGCGCGAGGACCTGCTCTACTCGGTGTGGCAGTACGCCGACGACCACCCGGAACTGTTCGGCGGGCGCACGGGCATGGGCCCCCAGGTGCTGAAGGAGACGGTCGGCCACATCCTCGGCCTCAGGATCGACTGGTACGCGATGGTCAACATCTGGGGCTTCGCCAAGATCGTCGATGCGCTCGGCGGGCTGGTGATCAGCGTCGACAGGGACATCACGTTCGGCACGTACGGCGAGGGGACGGTCGCCGCGGGCACCCGCAGGCTGAACGGCACCGACGCGCTCTGGTACGCCCGATCGCGCACCGGCAGCGACGACTACGACCGCATGCGCCGGCAGCGCTGCGTGTTCGGCGCGCTGCTCCAGCAGGCGGACCCGGCGGCCGTGCTCAGGCACTACGCCCAGATGGCCGAGGCGACCGAGGAGATCATCCGGACCGACGTGCCCCGGCCCATGCTGGAGCACCTGGTACCGCTGGCCTGGAAGGTCAAGCAGGCCGGAGTGACGAGCCTGCAGTTCATGCCGCCGCTCATCAGCACGGTCTCCCCCGACTGGGCCCGGATCAGATCGCTCACCGCCCAGGCCCTCGCCGAGTCCGCCGCTCCCGAAGCGGCGCCCCCGCAGCCTCTCGTCGCCGAGCCCGCGCCGAGCTTCTCGCCCATCGGCGAGGGCTGCGCCACCGTCTGAGGCCCGCCGCGGCCGTCAGACCCGGAAGGACTCCCTGGCCAGCCGGCGCACCCGCGCCTCGTCGACGGTGTGGCCGAGGCCCGGCTGGGTGAGCGGGATCGCGACGACCCCGCCGGAGGCACCGACCGGGGGCACGACGACCTGGGCGCTCTGCGGCGGCTCGGCCACGGCGCTCGGGAGCGTGCATCCCGGCAGGCTGGCCACGGCCACGGTCGCGGCGCGGGCCAGCCCCGCGCCGAGGCCGCCCATGCAGACGATGTCCCATCCGGCCTCCACCGCCCGGTCGTGCGCGGCGCGCACGGCGCCGAGCGAACCGAACCGCGACGGGCGCAGCAGCAGGGCGCGCCCCGCGTGCACGCCGACCGCCTCGTCCAGTTCGGCCACCGAGTGCACCTCGACCGCCACGGGCGCGTTCACCCGGTCCTGCAGCTCCGCGCTGGTCAGCAGATCGGCGAACGGCCGCTGGATGGCCGCCAGGTCGTAGGAGTCGAGCGCCTCGAGCTGGGCGATGTCGGTGTAGGCGCCGCGGCCGTCCACCGCGATGGCCAGCCCCGGATACGCGGCCCGGACCGCGCGGACCGGCTCGACGTCCCAGCCCGGGTGCACGTCGATCGTGACGTGGGCGTAGCCCCCGCCGACGTGGCGGTTCACCCGGGCGACCATGCTCTCCAGCGAACGGTCGGCGGGCACCCGCACGGTGGCGATCAGGGAGGTGCGGCTCCCGCCGAGGGCGTGGGAGAGCGGGACTCCGCTCATCCGCCCCCACAGGTCCCAGCAGGCCATGTCGCCGGCCGCGCCTCCGGGGATCTCCCCCAGTTCGGACGGGTGCTCCCAGTCGACGCCGATCAGGGCGGGCAGCGCCTTCTCGAGCGGGTCGTCGTTCGACGGCTGGACGATCTCGCCCCAGCCGGTCATGCCGCCGTAGTCGGTGAACTTGACCAGAGCGCTCTCAGGGCGCCTGCCGTACGGCAGGGTCATCCTGAAGATCTCGAGCTCCCGAACGCGCGGCAATGGAAATCCCCCTTGTTTCAGATCTCCATGGTGCCCGCTCAGCGGGTGTGGTCAAAACGCCCGGCGATGGCGGCGCCCGTTCCGGCCATCGCGGCGAGCAGCCCGAAGCACACCAGGTAGACGGCCACGGTGCCGCCGAAGCCCGCGAAGATCGCGCCAGTGGAGGCGACCGCGACGATCGAGAACGCGGACTCGCCGATCGACAGGGACGCGGAGTTGCGGCCCTCCTCGCCGGGCGCGGACAGCGCCAGGACGAGAACGGACAACGTCGGGTAGACGAGGCCGACGCCCAACCCGGCGACGACCCACCCCATGAACACGGCGACCACGGGGACGCCGTCGAAGACGGCCAGAGCGGTGAACGCGATGCCTGCCGCGATCAGCGCCGTCCCCACGCGGAGCACGACCGCCCTGCCGAACCTCCCGCGGCCCTGGATCCACGAGCCGAGGGACCACGCGAGCGCGCCCCCGGTGAGCGCGACGCCCGCCTGTGCCGGGCTGAACCCGCGCTCGGTCGTCAGGCTGAGCGGGACGAACACCTCGGTGGCGAAGAAGGCTCCGGCCGCCAGCCCGCGCAGCGCCACGACGGTCGGCAGGCCGCGTGCCGCCCGCAGGGTCCCCGGGGGGAGCAGCCGGGGCAGCGCGAGCGCGAGGAGCGCCAGGCCGACGACCGCCAGCGACGAGACCGGCCACGCGGCGCCGCTGCCGTACTGGAGCAGGGCGGCTCCCACGGCGGCCACCGCGCCCCACGCGAGGGCCGGGGCGAAGTCCCGGTTCGCGTGCGTTTCCGCGGGCGGCGCGGTCCGCGCCGGGAGACCGCGCCACAGGACCAGCACCGCCGGCGCCGCCAGCACCGGCACGCCCAGGAACACCCAGCGCCAGCTCAGATGCTCGGCGACGACCCCGGTGATCGCGGGCCCGACCACCGAGGGCAGCACCCAGGCGGCGGCCAGCAGCGAGAACACCCTGGGATGCGACTGCGCCGGGTACACCTGGGCGACCAGCACGTAGAGGGCGACGTTGAACAGGCCGCCGCCGAGCCCCTGGACGAACCGGCCCGCGAGGAAGATCTCCATGGTGGGCGCCGTCCCGGCGACGAGGAGCCCGGCCATGAACGCGGCGATCCCGGTCCACAGGGGCGCGCGGGGGCCCTTCACGTCGCTCCAGCGCCCGCCGGCGACCGTCGCGATCACTCCCGCGGCCAGGCCGCCGCTGAAGGCCAGGCCGTACAGGTGGTAGCCGTCGAGCTCGCGGCCGACGACGGGCATCGCCGTCGCCACCGCCAGGTACTCGAAGGCCACCAGCGTGCTCAGCGCGACCATCCCGGCGCTCAGCGCGCGCAGTCGCGGGGAGAAGACGGCGGGCTCGGTCGACGTCGCGGTCATGTCATGGACCTTACGGACGCCCGTCCGCGGGTGCCATCAGACGTTGGTCGTAGGACCTCCGCTCGATCGCCGCGGCCATGAGCTCGGGGAACGCGTCGGGCGTGCAGGCGAACGCCGGCACCCCGAGCTGCGCGAGGGCCGCCGCGTTGTCGTGGTCGTACTGCGGCGTCCCCTCGTCGGACAGCGCGAGCAGCACGATGACCTGGACGCCCGCGGCGGTCATCGCGGCCACCCGCCGCAACATCTCCTCACGCACACCGCCTTCGTACAGGTCGCTGATCAGCAGGAAGACAGTGTCGGCCGGCCTGGTGATCAGACCCTGGCAGTAGGCGATGGCGCGGTTGATGTCGGTGCCGCCGCCGAGCTGTGTGCCGAACAGCACCTCGACCGGATCGTGGAGCTGGTCGGTGAGGTCGACGACCGCGGTGTCGAACACGACGAGCGAGGTGCGCAGCGACCGCATCGAGGCGAGCACGGCGGCGAAGACGCTCGCGTAGACCACCGAGGCCGCCATCGACCCGCTCTGGTCGACGCACACGACGACCTCCCGCTGGACGGCCTGCTGCCTGCGGCCGAAGCCCACGAGCCGGGACGGCACCACCGTGTTCCGCTCGGGCAGGTAGTTCTTCAGGTTGGCCGCGATGGTGCGGTTCCAGTCGATGTCGGCCACCCGTCTCGGCCGGTGGGTCCTGGCCGAGCGGTCGAGCGCGCCGGTGACGGCGGCGCGGGTCTTCCGCTCGAGCCTGGCCTCGAGCTCGCTCACCACCTTCCTGACGACCGCCCTGGCGGACTCCCGCGCCTTGTCCGGCATCACCCGGTTGAGCGACAGCAGCGTCCCGACGAGATGCACGTCGGGCTCGACGGCCTCCAGCATCTCCGGCTCCAGGAGCAGCCTGGTCAGGTTGAGCCGCTCGATCGCGTCCTTCTGCATGATGTGGACGACGGTCGAGGGGAAGTACTCCCTGATGTCCCCCAGCCACCTCGCCACGCGGGGAGCGGAGGCGCCGAGACCGGCGTCACGCTCGTAGAGCGCCGACAGCGCGGCGTCCATGCCGGCGTCCGGGCCCTGCAGCGCGCCCTGGAGCGCGCCCTCCGACGCGCCGCCGAGCACCAGCCTCCACCGGCGTGCCCGCTCGTCCATCACGTCCTCCCCAGGATTTGCAGAACGGTCAGTACGGCTCCCGCGGCCAGTTCGTCGTCGGCGTCGGACGCCTCGCGGGCGGGAGCAGGGGCGTCGGACCGCACGCGATCGCCGATCATGCGGCGCTCGGGCGGGGCGAAGGCCCCGAAGGTGCGCCGGAGCAGCGGCAGCACGTCGACGAACGCCTCCGGTGGCAGGCCCGTGAGCCAACCGTCCACGATCGCGAGCAGCCTCGGATCGTGGACCAGCAGCAGCCCGCCGCCGGAGAGGAAGCCCTCCATCCACGCGGCGGCCCGCTCGGGCGGGTTGCCGGACGACATCGCCCGGGCCATGCGGACGGACACGTCGTCCACGGTCGCGTCGGCGTCGAAGAGGATGCGGACGATCCGGCCCTCGATGATCCCCGGCAGCCCGGTGCGCCGGGCCAGGTTCGCGAGCGTCGACTGCCACAGGTCGCTCCCGAGCAGCCCTACCGCGCTGTGGACACCGTCGATCAGGGCGGTCATCTGCCGCGCCGAGTCGTCGTCGAGGCCGACCAGCGCGGGCGCCAGGCCGGCGCAGATCCGCGCGAGCAGCGAGTCGGTGATCGCCGCCAGACCGCCGCTCCCGCGCACGTCTCCGTAGCGCTGTGCCCGGACCAGGGCGGGAAGGGCCGCCATGAGGTGGGAGACCTGCCCGTCGAGCGCGGCCTTGTCCTTGATCGCCTGCAGGATGCCGGGCAGGGCGGCGGTCAGGTCGGCGAGCAGGCACCGCTCGACGATCGAGGTGAGGTCGGCCAGCGACGCGTCCTCCCGCGCCGCGAGCTCCCCCGCCCGGGCGGCCGCCGCGTCGTCGACGGTGACCCCCCAGGGGGCCGCCTCGATGAGCGCCACATCGAACTCCGGCCGCCACTCCAGCGTCCACGACTCCCTGAAGGTGCCCTTCCCGCGGGCCTGCCGCGTCGTGCCCCACGGCACGCCGATCATGTCCAGCCGGTGCAGAAGACGGCTCCGGCCGAGATCGAGCGGCTTGCGCAGGTCGAGGTCGTGCTCGCGGGCGAGCGCCTCGGGCTTGAGGCGCAGCCGCCGCTGCTCCTCCCGCAGGTGCCGTTGCAGCGGGACCATCGGGGTCGAGCCCGGCACGCCGCCGAGCCGCTCACCCACGACCATGCGGCGCTGGATCAGCTCGACGGGCAGGTCGTCGCCTTCGCACAGCACGGCCCTGGCGGCCTCCATCACCTCCGACAGCCCGGGGAGGGGCCGGCCGCGCAGGCCGGCCAGGCTCTGCGCCAGCCGTACGGACTCGATCACGTGGGCGGAGGAGACCGGCAGGCCCTCCTCGCGCAGGACCGCGGCTGCCCCGGCCAGCCAGCGCTCGACTGGCCGGTCGGGGGCCGAGAACAGGTGGTCGTACCAGCCCGGTGAGGCGACGCCGGCGCCGTATCCGCTGCGGGCGGCGAGCCGCCCGTGCGTCCACGGCACCCACGTCATGTCGACCTTGACCTTGGGGATGCCGCGCAGCAGCCGCTCGTCACGCGCCGCGGGAGGCAGGCCGGTCAGCGCGGGAACGTGCCACGCGCCGCAGACGACGGCCACGGAGCCGAATCCGTCCTTGAGCGCGTTGCGCAGCGCCCTGCGCATGGCCGCCTCGCGCAGCGCCTCGGTTCCGGACGGCTCGTGCCCCTCGCGGAGGGCGGCCATCGCCTCGCCGACCGCGCGGAGGGTCCCGCCCTCTCCGCGATGCTCGACGACGTCGTCCCACCAGCGCTCGGGATCGTCATATCCCGCGGCCCGCGCGAGCTCCCCGATGGGGTCCAGCCGTGCGGTCTCCTCCCCCGCCGGCTCCTCCTCGGGCAGGGCGAGGCTGTGGGCGGCGGGCAGATCGCAGAAGCGCACCTCGACACCCGCCTCCCGCGCGTAGGCGATCGCCTGCCATTCGGGTGAGAACACCGCGAACGGCCAGAACGCGGCGCGTCCCTGCGCGTGCGCCAGGAGCGCGACGGGGGGTTCCATGCCGGGGTCCCCCGCCAGCGCCACGAGGGGGTCGGCCTCCGGCGGCCCCTCGATCAGGACGACGTCGGGCCGCAGCCGTTCGAGTTCGGCGCGGACGGCCTTCGCCGAGCCGGGGCCGTGGTGCCGCACGCCCAGGATCGACGGCGCGGCCTCAGCCCGCATCGCGGCAGGCCCGGTAGAAGTCGCGCCAGTCGTCGCGGTCGCGGACCACGGCCTCGAGGTACTCCTGCCAGACCACCCGGTCGGCCACCGGGTCCTGGATGACCGCTCCGACGATCCCGCCCGCGATGTCGGCGGGGCGGAGCACCCCGTCGCCGAAGTGGGCCGCGAGGGCGATCCCACTGGTCACCACCGAGATCGCCTCGGCGGTGCTCAGCGTGCCGCTCGGCGACTTGACCTTGGTCCGTCCGTCCGTGGTCACTCCGGAGCGCAGCTCACGGAAGACGGTGACCACGCGGCGGATCTCCTCCATGCCGGCCGGGGTCTCCGGCAGTTCCAGCGAGCGGCCGAGCTGGGCCACGCGCCGGGACACGATCTCCACCTCCTCCTCGGCGCTCGCGGGCACGGGCAGCACGACGGTGTTGAAGCGCCTGCGCAGCGCGCTCGACAGGTCGTTGACGCCCCGGTCCCTGTCGTTGGCGGTGGCGATGACGTTGAACCCCTTGGTCGCCTGGACCTCCTCGTTGAGCTCCGGGATCGGCAGCGTCTTCTCGGACAGGACCGTGATCAGCGCGTCCTGGACGTCGGAGGGCATCCGGGTGAGCTCCTCCACCCGGGCCAGGCGTCCCTCGGCCATCGCCCTCATCACCGGGCTCGGCGTCAACGCGTCGCGGGAGGGGCCCTCCGCCAGGAGGCGCGCGTAGTTCCAGCCGTAGCGGACGGCCTCCTCGGCCGTGCCCGCCGTCCCCTGCACGAGCAGGGTCGAGTCACCGCTGACGGCGGCGGCCAGGTGCTCGGACAGCCAGGTCTTCGCGGTGCCGGGCACGCCGAGCAGGAGCAGCGCCCGGTCGGTGGCCAGGGTGGCCACCGCGACCTCGACGATGCGGCGCGGGCCGATGTACTTGGGCGTGATCTGGTCGCCGTCCCCGAGGATGTACGTGGTCACCGCCCACGGGGAGAGCCGCCAGCCTGGCGGCCGCGGCCGGTCGTCGCCCTTGGCGAGGATGGCCAGTTCCTCGGCGTAGAGGTCTTCCGCGTGGGGGCGCAGGACGGTGGTCACGAAAGCTCCTTCGACATGTCGTGCCGGAACCGCAGGGTGGCGGCCAGCTCGGGGATCTCCTGGACGTGGCCGTGCATGGCCGGGTCGAGCCGTTCGCCCGCCAGCCGGATCAGCTCGCCGGCGTTCCACGGCTGCGTCCCGGACATCTCCACGATCTTCTTGAGTACGGCCTTGGCCAGGCGTGGACCCCAGGGCCTGGCCACACCGCCCAACATCATGATCATCTGCCCGTCGACGGGGTGCCGTGCGACGAGCTCGGCGGCCCTGGCCGACTGCTCCTCAGGCGGGAGCACGGCCAGCAAGTCGGTCAGCGGCTCGACCTCGAACAGGGCGCGGGCCCATCGCGGGTCGTGCTGGAGGATGGCCGCGCGGGTCCAGCCCATCGCGACCTCCCTGGCCCAGTCGCCGATCTTCGACCGGACGACGTCTTCCGGGCTCCGCCCCAGATGAACGGTCCAGAAGGCCAGGGGCGTGCGGGCGATCACCTGCTGCAGCCACCAGCCGCGCTGCGCCGTGCCCGCGGGGGGCCGGGGCCGCACGCCGTCACGCTCCATCGTGCTGTCGCACGCCTTCGGCGGCTCCGCGCGCAGACCGCCGCCGTCCACGACGAGGAGCCTGGCGGACCGTTCGGTCATGCGCCGGGCCAGCCGCGACTCGGGCAGCCGGGTCAGCAGGTCGGCGGCGGCCTGGCGCACCTCGCGCCTGCGGTCGTCGAGTGCCGCCTCCAGGAACGGCTCGTCGTCCATGCCCAGCCCGTCCGACAGAACGAGCACGAACGCGGCCCGGTCTTCTGGCGTCTCCTTGTCCCAGCCCTGTTCGAGCAGCTCGCGAGCTTGGCCGGGGTCTGCCGCGCGCGACGCGGTGAGGTACGCCCTCCGGTCGCCGCTGGTGCCGAACTCCCACACGTCGCCAGAGGGCACGCCTGCCGCCTCGGCCAGGAGATATTGCCACGAGGAGTTGAGCTCGGCGAGCCACCGGCCGCGTGCCCCGCTGAGGGCGCCCAGGTGCGATCGGATCGACCTGTCGCGCGCGCCGAGATCGAGCAGCCCCGGGATCAGCTGGGCGGGGACCCGCACGCCGACCGCCGCGGCGGCTTCCAGCCACTCGGGCAGCAGCCGCGCCTGCTCGCCTCCCAGCATGCGGGCGAGCCTGTCGCCTGCCGCGCGGGAGGCGAGTGGACGCGTCTCCTCCATGGCGGGAGCGGGCGGGCGACTCGTGTGAGTCCGCCGGCCTGCTCGTGCGCGCACCACCTCCACGGCCGCCTGCTCCAGCACCTCGCCGGGCGACGCGGAACGGCGGTCGGCGCCCACCAGGGCGGTGGAGACCAGGTCCTCCCATGACGTGCTCACAGCCGGACCACCTGGCCCTCCTCGTCCCATACCGTCAGCGGGCGCGACCCGCGTGGCGTCCACTCGGCGGCGACCGTCACCGGGCGCCCGCCGGACACGGCAAGCAGCCGCCAGGGCACTCCGCCCTCCGGATGCAGCGGGAGCCCGTTCCCTTCCTCGTCGGCGAGACTCCCGGTGGCGGGGATCACGCCTTCGAGGACGACGGGCCAGGAGTCGGCCCAGGGGTCGCCGGTAAGCACGCCGGCGATCCGGCCGGGCACCTGGGAGAGCTCCGTTCCGGCCGGGCGGCCGGAGGCCGCCGGCCCGTGCCGCTCCGCGACGACCGCGCGCAGCGGCGACGCCCCGGGGTAGTACGCCAGGCTGGCGTCGACGGCGGTGCCGGTGACGAGCGACGCGTCGAGTGCCTGGCCGATCGGCGCGAACGACAACACCAGCGCGACGCGGCCCGTCGCCCTGCCCTGCAGCCAGATCCGGCGCGCGACCAGCCGGTCCTGCTCCTCGTCCCTGCCGCCGATCACGTCCCATTCGTCCCTGACCCAGGGCGTGGCGAGGACGTCCTCCCTGGTGATCGGGAATCCGACCCGCGAGCGCACGGTCTCGGCGAGGCCCGCGGGAAGCTCGGCCGTCCGCCGATGCGCGACGGCGAGCAGATGGATCAAGGCGTACTCCCCCAGCAGGAGACCGGGCCAGTCCTCCTCACGCAGCACGCGGGACAGCCGGGACACCGAACCGGCGACTCCTGGCGCCTGCGCGTCCACGAGGCGCCTGCCGAGCTCGTCCCAGTCGGCGAGGCCGGTCTGCCGCGCGCCCGCGATCCCCTGCGCGATCTGGTCGGTCAGCCAGCGCTCCAGCTCGGACAGACCGGCCGTCACCCTGGTCTCCCGCTGGGCGGAACCGCCCGAGGAGCGGGCCGCCTTCGCGCGCTCGCTCGGCTCCTGCCTGTCTCGCTTCTCCTGCTTCTCGGCCCGGCTGCGCCGTTGCTCGAGCCATTCGGCCACCCACCCGGCGGGCTCTCCGCCGTCGGGCACCCCGTCTGACGCCCACAGCAGCAGGAGCCCCAGCGCGTGCTTGCAGGGGAACTTCCTGCTCGGGCAACTGCACTTGTAGGCCGGTTCGGACAGGTCCACACACGCCCGGTACGGCGTGGCGCCGCTGCCCTTGCATTCGCCCCAGACCACGTCGGGGAGGGCGCCGCTGCCCGACCACTTCCCCGGCGCGCTCACGCCGGCCGCCGCCTTCTGCGACGCCGCGTCGGGGGCCAGAGAGAGCACCTGGTCCCGGCTCCACCGTTCGATCACGCGCCGCACACTAGCCACACCCGCCGACAAATCCACTCGCCTCCTCACCCGGCGGCGATCACTTCGATCTCCACCGGCCAAGTGGCACCCGCCGCGCCTGTGGGGTCCAGCCCCATCGTCCCGGAGACGAACAGCAGCCGCCGCGCGTTGCGGACCTCCATCGAGTGCACGTAGTCACGGGTAGGGGCGTACACCCCGGTACCGACGACCTCGGGCGTGTTCTCCAGCTGGCGGCTGGGTTGCCCGGGTCGATGCGCGCCGGGCCGTAACCCAGGAAGGGATATGGGCCGCACAACGCCAGGGACAGCCCACTTATCCCTTGAGTTCCTGGACGCGGTCAGTCCATCCGGCGCGTGGGCAGCGGGTCGCAGCGGGCGTTGAGACAGGCCCCGGTCTCCAGGTCGAACTCGAGGTTGTGACCCAGACAGCGCACCTTCCCGTCCTCGACGATGCCTCCGATGGTCAGGTCGGCTCCCGCATGCGGGCAGTAGCGCGCGATCTCATACCTCTGACCGCCGTCCTCCACGACGATGCGCTCGGACGCGTCCCGCCCGGTTTCGTACGCCTCCACGGCGTCGAGTGCCACGGCGTCGGCGAACTTGAGGAAGGTGATCAGATAGCTGTTGTGGACGTCGGGGTCACGATCGAGCTCAACCCGTAGCGAGAGGAAGAGGTCCTCCCAGCCCGCGCGCTCGGTCAGTACAGCATCCACCCATCGTCCCGCGACCTTGATCTGGTATTCCACCCGGGCTGACGGGTCGGCCTGGACCACATCGATCCCCTCGGGGGTGATGCGCACGTCCCAGAGTCCTCCGGCGTCGCCGGTGACCTCGAACCGCACGGTCATGTCAATGCGCGTCAGGAAATACGGGCTCAGCATGCCCAGTTTGGCGAAATAGGCGGCGAACCGCTCATACAGATCGCCCTCCGGCTCCGGGTGCTCGTCCTTGAAGTGGCGGACCTGTTCCGCGCGCTCCTCCGCGTACCGCGCCAGATAGTCCTCGCGGCCCGTCGAGTAATCGAACTTGGCCGAGATCGGATCGCGCGTCACGGCACAGGTGTCCAGGTCGAGGACGTCGCCCGGCCTGAAGTCCGCCCACCGCTGCCGTGGAAGGTGCTCGCTCAGCCATGCGACCGCCGCCTCGGCGTCGATGAAGGCTCCATCCTCTTGCCGAAGCACCCAGTTGTGCTGGAAGACCTCGGGATCGAGAAAACACGGCGGCCCGGCGAACGGAACCGCGAGCTCCGGGCCCGTCGCGCGCACGAGCCGCTGGACTCCGCGGAGCTTGGCGACGCGCTTCTCCATTGCTATCCGGCGGATCTCGTCCGGAGGGTAGGCGTAGCACATCGGGTGCCAGGACGCAGCCGCCGCCTGGAGCAGCATCAAATCGATGCGCCCGCCCACAAGATGCTTGGCTCGCCTCGCCTGTTCTGCGGTGAGCATGGCGTCGTTGCAGTTGAGCACCGCCCGCCCGGCCAGGGAGAACAGCAGTGCGGCGTCGTGGTAGCGCGGTGACGGCTCAGGAATCGCCATCACCCAGGCGCCGCTCTCTCCCAGCGGATACTTCTCCCACGGCTCCAGTTCCGTGATGGGGTTCGCGCAGACGCCCGATAGCAGATCGCGGAAGATCGGCGCCGGATACCTCGGGATCAGCACGCGGGTCCGGCGCGGCAGCCGCTCTATGACGTGCGGATCGAAGTGGTCCGCGTGCTCATGGGAGATCACCAGGTAGTCGACGTCGACCAGCCGCGTCAGGTCGAGATGATCGTTCCTCGGGTACGGGAACCATGACCCGAGAAAGGCTCCGGACGGCGAGAACCAGGGATCGACGAGAACCCTGAGACCTTCCGCTTCGAGCGCCATTCCCGCGTGTCCCAGAAAAGTGATGCCAGTCACTGCCGCACTCCTCGGATCGGGCACACTGGCATCACGCCGTCGCCGCCATCTTTCGCATCCACTCGCCGGCGACCTCGAGCCCGAGGCTCAGCGGTGTCGGCTCGACACCGGTGAACAGTTCGGCCGGCCGGTGCCCGCAGGCCCCCACCGTGCCCAAGGTCATCCGCATCGACTCGATCAGGCACGCCTCCACGACGTGTGCTCCCGTCCGGCGACACGATGAACCCCGCGCCACCGGTCACCAATACCGGCACGTTTCCCCCTGCTCACGGCGTAGCGTTGCGCCGCATCATCCTTGTCCAAGCACCGCCGACCACGACTCGATGGCCGCTTCGATTGGCGTACGCTGCCGGAATTCAGGACTGTCGTTTGCCGTAGTCCACGGGCCTGCTTGCGGAGAAACGCACAAAAGGCATCAATTACACAGAATTGATAAATTCAAACAGAAACTCCGACGTTCCCGACTCGGACTTCGAAGATCTTTTTGATGTCTGCCATCGCGGCACCCTTATCCCGGCAGCGGATCTGCAGGACGTCAGGCAGGCGGATTCCGTCGGAGCCACGTGACATACTCGCGACGTGATGGCGAGAACGGGGCGAACGGCTCTGATCGGGCGTTCCGCGGAACTCGACCAGTTGACGGGTGTGCTCGACGCCGCCGCCGACGGGCTCGCCGGGGTCGCGCTCGTGGGCGGCGACGCGGGGATCGGCAAGACACGGCTCATCGCCGAGCTGTGTGAACGCGCCCGCCAGCGTGGTTTCGTCTCGCTCGTCGGCCAGTGCGCGGAGCTCGGCGACGCGTTGCCGTACCTGCCGCTGGCGGACGCGCTCCGCGGTGCCGCGGCCGAGCCGGACGGCCCGGCCGCGCGGGCGATCAGGGCAAGGCCCGTCCTCGAGCGCCTCCTGCCGGGCGGCGACGCCGGCTCCGCCGACCTGACGACGGGCGCCCTGGCCCAGCAACGCCTGTTCGGCTCGGTGCTCGACCTGCTGGGCGAGGTCGCCGCCGAGCGGCCGGTCCTGTTCGTGTTCGAGGACCTGCACTGGGCCGACCGCTCCACCCGCGACCTGCTGGTCTTCCTCACCCGCATGCTGCAGCGCGAACGCGTCTGCCTGGTCGGGACCTACCGGAGCGACGACCTGCACCGGCGTCATCCGCTGCGCCCGGTGCTCGTCCAGCTCCAGCGCCTGCCGCTGGTCACGTCCGTCGAGCTGCGCCCGCTCGGGAACGACGCCATGGCCGAATACCTGCTCGCCCTCGACGAGACCGACGTCGGCGTGATCGGCGGCGTGGTGGAGCGGGCCGGCGGCAACCCCTTCTTCGCCGAGGAGCTGCTGGCCGCCTCGGCCGACCACACCAGCCTCCCCGGCACGCTGTCCGATCTCCTGCTGGCCCGCGTGGAGTCGCTGCCCGACACGGCGGGCCAGGTGCTCAGGGTCGCCGCCGTAGCGGGCCGCGGGGTCGGCCACGACCTGCTCCGCGACGCCACGGGCCTGGACGACCTGCCGCTCGAGGAGGCGTTGCGCGAGATCGTCTCCCGCGGGCTGCTGACGGCCAGCAGGGACGGCTACGCGTTCCGCCACGCCCTGCTCCAGGAGGCCGTGTACGACGATCTGCTCCCCGGTGAGCGGACCCGGCTGCACGCCACGTTCGCCGAGCTGCTGACCAGGCGAGGGGACTCGCCTGCCGAGCTGGCCCACCACCACCTGGCGAGCCACGACCTTCCCGGCGCCCTCAGGTCGTCGGTCGAGGCGGCCCGCCTGGCGGCCGAGCTGGGCGCTCCCGCCGAGGCGCACCGGCATTTCGAGCGGGCCCTCGAACTGTGGGACAAAGTGGCCGGCGCGGAGGACCTCGCCGGTGAGACGAGGTCCAGGCTCGCGCTGGACAGCGCCGCGGCCGCCGCCGCGAGCGGCGAGTACCGGAGGGCGATCTCCCAGCTCCAGCGGTTGCGCCGGCTGGCCGACGATCCGCTCCTCATCGCCGAGACCGACGAGCGGATCGCCTACTACCGCATCGACTCCGACGACGTGATGCCGGAGCTGGCGGAGACGGCCAGCGAGGCGGTGGAGCTGGCGCCGGAGAGCCCGCTGCTGGCCCGTGCCCTCGCCACCTACGCCCGTGTCCTGTGGCGGGCCTACCGGGTCGACGAGGCGATCGCCACCGCGACCCGGGCGCTGGAGGTCGCCCGGGGGACCTCGGCCCGCGACGCCGAGACGAGCGCGCTGGTCACCCTGGCCGTCATCGAGGAGACGACGGCGACGGCGGCGCGCGCGGCCGAACTGCTGGCCGACGCCACCCGGCAGACGTCCGGCGACCTGTCGATCGACCTGCGCGCGCGCTTCACCGAGGCGCGCGTGCAGTACGAGCAGGGCCGGCTCGACGTGGCGGCCGAGTCCGCGGCGCGCGGCGTGCGGCTGGCCCGCGAGAACGGCCTCATCTGGAGCAGTTACGGGACCGATCTGCGGTTCCTCCAGTACCTGGTGCACTTCGCCGACGGGAACTGGGACGCGGCCGAACGGCTGGCGGGCGACTTCGGCATCCGGGTGGGCACGAGGGCGGAGGCGGTCCTGTCGTCCTTCGCCCTTTTCGTCGAGGTCGCCAGGGGCCGGTCGGCGGCCGCCGAGCGGCTGAGGTGGCTCGCCGGCTTCTGGTCCGACGAGCTCGTCAGCTACATGAGCCGCTGCCTCGCGGCCGAACAGGCGCTGTGGCGGGGCGACCCGGAGGCCGCGCTCGAGCACGTCACCGCGATCCTGGACGTCATCGAGCCGTTCGACCCCGGGCTCATCCGGGTCGCGGCGACCGGCCTGTGGGCCCTCGCCGACCGGCGTGCGGACGCCGATCGCTCCTTGGCCGACGACCTGGTCGAGCGTGCCCGCTGGGCGGCCGCCAACAGCCCTTCCGGCCCCCGGGCCGAGATCGGCCCGGAAGGCCGCGCCTGGCTGGCGCGGGCGGAGGCCGAGTGGCACCGCGTCAGGGGCACGGCGGATCCGGCCGTCTGGCGCGGGGCCACCGAGGCGTTCGGATTCGGCTTCGTCTACGAGGAGGCCAGGTCCAGATGGCGGCTGGCCGAGGCCCTGCTCGAGGCGGGAGAGCGGGAGGCCGCGCAGGCCGAATGGTCCGCGGCGTCGGAGGTGGCCGACCGGCTGCGGGCCGAGCCGTTCCGGGGGGCCCTGGCCGAGCTGGGCCGCCGTGCCCGCTTCGCCGGCGTCGATCCTGAAGCGGAGGGTCCGCTGGCGACGCTGACCGGCCGGGAACGCGAGGTCCTCGCCCATGTCTCGGCAGGGCTGGCGAACAGGGAGATCGGTGAAATCCTGTTCATCTCGCAGAAGACGGTCAGCGTGCACGTGTCCAACATCCTCGCCAAGCTCGGCGTGACCAGCCGGACGCAGGCCGCCGCGGTCGCCCACCGTGCCGGGATGGCCAACGACGCGGGCGCCGGAAATACTGTGTAACCAGGACTCCAGGCAGGAAATCATTCCGGAGGTCAACGGTGACTCTGCAGATCGTTTCCGTCATCGGCGGCAAGGACGGCCCGGCGGGCACGCCGTACGCGTCGGTCAACCCGGCACGGCCGGCGGAGACGGTCGCGACCGTCCAGCTGGCCGGCGCGGACGGGTTCGCCGACGCCTGCCGTACGGCCGCCGCGGCTCAGCGGGAGTGGGCCGCCGTCCCCGCGCCCGTCCGCGGCCGGGTGATCGCGTCGATCGGGCGGCTCGTCGAGGCCAACACCGAGACGCTCGCGCGGCTGGTCACCCAGGAGATCGGCAAGCCGTACGCCGAGGCGCTGGGCGAGGTCCGCGAGATCGTCGACACCTGCGACTTCTTCCTCGGAGAGGGCCGCCGCCTCTACGGCCAGACGGTCCCGTCGGAGATGCCGGACAAGAGCCTGTTCACCTTCCGCGTGCCCGTCGGCGTCGCCGCGGTCATCACTGCGGGGAACTTCCCTGTGGCCGTCCCGTCGTGGTACCTCGTTCCGGCCCTGCTGTGCGGCAACGCCGTGGTCTGGAAGCCCGCCGAGTACGCCGCGGCCTCCGCGCACGCCCTCTACCGGCTCTTCACCGCGGCGGGCCTGCCCGACGGCGTGCTCAACATCGTCTTCGCCGACGGGGCCGGCACCTACGAGGGACTCGACAGGGCGCTCGGCGAGGGCACCGTCAACAAGGTGGGATTCACGGGGTCGACCGCCGTCGGACGGGCCGTCGGCGAGCTGTGCGGCCGCCACCTCCAGTCCCCCTGCCTCGAACTGGGCGGCAAGAACCCCATGGTCGTCATGCCCGACGCCGACCTCGACCTCGCCGTCGAGGGCGCCCTGTTCGCCGGGTTCGGCACGGCGGGCCAGCGGTGCACGTCCCTCGGCACGGTGATCGCCCACGAGGACGTCCATGCCGAGTTCGTGGCCCGGTTCGCCGCCGCCGTGCGGTCCGCGAAGATCGGCGACCCCAACGGCGACGTGCTGTACGGCCCGATGCTCGACCACAAGTTCGCGGAGCGGTACGAGGAGTACCTGACCTGGATCCAGCCGCACCACACCGTGCTGCCCGGCCCGACGGGCCGGATGGAGGGTGAGGGCCTCTTCTACCACCCGGTGATCGTCGACGGCGTCCGCGCCGACGACCGGCTCTTCCTTGAGGAGACGTTCGGCCCGATCGTGGGCGTGACGACCTTCTCCACGATGGACGAGGCGATCGAGCTGGCCAACAGGCCCGGCTACGGGTTGTCGTCGTCGATCTACACGACCGACCCGCAGGCGGTCTTCCGCTTCCGGTCCGGCGTCTCGGCGGGCATGGTCAGCGTGAACAACTCGACGTCGGGCGCGGAGGCCCACCTGCCGTTCGGCGGAAACGGCAAGTCGGGCAACGGCAGCCGGCAGAGCGGCATGTGGGTGCTCGACCAGTTCACCCGGTGGCAATCGATGAACTGGGACTACTCGGGCCGGCTGCAGAAGGCCCAGATGGACGTGACCGAGATCACGCCCGATCTGGGCTTCCGCCTCTGATCAACCGTTGTCGGGGCCTCGGCGGCCGTCGTAGCCGAGCAGCCGCATCGCCACCTCGGGATCCATGGCCGCGGCGAGCAGCTGGGCACGCTCGGCCGCGAGGTCCCGCGCCTGCTCCGCCCGTCTGCGTTCCGCCTTGTGCCGGTGGATCGCCGCGGCCGCGACGGCGATGCCGACGATCAGCGCGACGACGGCGGCGACGAGCACCAGCACCGTGGTCCTGGACAGCGTTCCTGGGGCGGCGACCGTCTGCGGCTGCCCGCCGCCGAGCAACGCCACCCCGGCCAGGACGATGAGCACCAGGACCACGAGCCCGCCCACGAAAGCCCACAGCACTCCGGACGACTTCTCCCGGGCGGCGGGCGCGGCGGGCGGCGGCATGGCGGGACCGGCCGGAGACGGCCCGCCGTTCCAGGGGGCGAAGTCCGGCTGGATCACGAACCCCGTGGAGCCGGCGTTCGGCGGGGCGAACACCGCGGGCTGCGCGCCGCTCACCGGCGCCACCGCGGTCGACGTGGTCACCGCGGCCGGCTCCAGCGCCAGGACCCGGCTTCCCGCCGTGACCGGCAGTTCGACCTCGACATGGCTGTGGGTGCGGTGGGCCTCCGCGGCGGCGACGTGGTAGGCCTCGATCTCGTCGTAGAACGAGTCGGAGCCGTACACGCTGCCGTCGATGAGCGGGCCGCGCGTGCCCTCGATGACCGCGACGACGTCCTCGCCGTCGAGCGTCTTGTGCGTCTCCAGGGCGTGGGCGACGGACAGCACCGCGCGCCGGTTCTCCCGCAACAGCGCCTCGGTCCTGGCCAGGAGCCGGACGAGGTTGTGCTCGATGCGCTCGCCCAGCATGTCCGGCACCATGTCCTCGCGCCGCGAGGACGGCTCGTTCCCGGAGCCCGCCCCGCCCTCTCCGGTCTTGGGCTTCTGCACCGGCTTGCCCGCCATGATCTGGAGCTCCTGCAGCGCGGGCAGCGACGAGACTCCGACGCCCATGCCCCAGTAGGACTCCATGAGCCCGGTGACGTAGGTCGCGGAGGTCAGGTCGCCGGAGACGCCCGAGGAGTTGTCGTCGGAGAAGAACATGCGCTCACCGGCGAGGGACGCCAGGGAGACCATGACGTCCGCCTCGTACTCCGAGCGCCACCCCGTGAACTGGTCCTCCGGCTTGATGCTGGAGACCATGCCCAGGTAGTCGGCGCCCTTCTCGATGGTGGCGAGGTCGATCTCGAGGTGGTGCCGCGTCCGGTAGGCCACCACCGCGTGGCACGCCTCGTGGACCGCCACCGCGTGCCGTTCGCGCTCGATGTACTCGACGTTCTCGGGCGGGCCGAGCTGCTTGAGCCGCTTGGCGCGCACGACGTCCGACCACTGGATGACCTCGCGGCCGTCCCGGATCGCGTTGATCAGGGACTCGTTGACCAGGTCCTTGATCGTCGCGCCCGTGGCGTACGGCGTGATGGTGGCCAGCTTGTCGATCTGGGCCTCGGTGAGCTCGTGCTGGACCTTGTCGAAGTATCCCTCGTAGGTGCGGATGCGCCCGGCCTTCGACGGATAGCCCACCTTGTAGATGCGGTCGATGCGGCCGGGCCGCAGCAGCGCCTCGTCGAGGGCGTTGGGCATGTTGGTGGCCATCATGACGAGGATCCGGTACTTGGGCGGCGGCTTGGGACGCATGCCCAGCAGCCTCCGGACGTGCCGGTTGACGATTCCCCGCGGCTTCTTCAGACCGGACAGCTCGGTCAGCAGCGCCTGGAGGGTCCCCGGGTCGCCTCCCCCGCCGCCCATCATGTTCCCGCCCATGAAGAACCGGCTGCGCGCGGCCGGCCGCCCTTCGTCCTGCAGTCCGTTCATCGACTGCCGCGCGATCATCGAGCGGACGTCCTCCGACAGGTAGGAGAAGCCGTGGCAGCCGGCGTGCGCGGCGCCCGCGGTGAACCGGCCCTGTCCCTGGGGGCCCTGCTGGGCGAGACTGCCGCGCCGACCGAGGGAGTCGGCCTCGTCGAAGAAGACGATGACCCCGCCGTACCGCAGGGCGAGCTTGCGCAGCTTCCTGAACAGCGACTTCACCTTCAGGATGCCGATGCCCATGAACATGTTGACGAACGCGCCCGGGTCGACGAAGACGTACGGCTTGCCGGTCTCGCCCGCCACGGCCTCGGCCATGAGGGTCTTGCCGGTTCCCGGCGGCCCCCACAGGAGCAGGCCGCTCGGCACGTAGCCGCCCTTCTCCTCGATGGCGTCCGGCCGCTCCAGGAAGACGATGTTCTCCTTGACCCGCTCGACGACGTGGTCCTGGCCCCAGACGTCGGTGAACCGGGTCTTGATGTCGTCGGGGAAGTAGGTCTCGACGCCGCCGCGCGACAACAGCCAGAACAGGCCGATGAACTGGAAGGCGATGAAGAAGAACGCGAAGGCCAGTTGCGCGGCGTACGGCAGGGCCTGCCAGAGCAGCTGCGGCGCCTTGAACAGCGCCAGCACGGGCGAGGTGTCGAGGACGGCCGCGAGGATCAGCGCGAGGACCGCGATCCAGAACAGCCACTTGAGCAGCCGCGCCATGCGGAAGCGGTTCCAGTCGCTGAAGCGCCTCTTGCTCCAGCGGTCGGAGCCGCCGAAGACCTTGTGGGTCCAGAACCGGTGATAACCGGCCGACCGTTCGCTGATCAGGAAGTGCGTCTGGCGGACGACCTCGAGCCCCATCAGGACGAAGATCCACGGCCTCTCCCTGGCCGTCACCACCAGGGCGTCGGAGAACGACATGATGCCCTCGAAGGACACCACGTTGTACCAGACGAGGACCAGGTAGATGATCGCGAAGATCATCAGGAACTTGGCCCGGTCCCACAGGGAGATCTTCTTACGGGTCTTGGGGTCCCTGTCGTCGGGTCCCGAGCCGGGCGGGCGCAGCCCCTCCGGGTGGACGTGCGGCGGTGGCGCCGTGTTCATATGAGGGGCTCCTTCATTGGTTGAGAAGTCGCGTGACCTTGAAGGACTGGACGATCTGACCGATCTCCTCGGCCCGCTGCTGATAGCACGCCGCAGAACAGCGGATCAGCAGAGTCGAGATGCGTGAGCCGTCAGCCGACAGGTACGACGTCTCATCGAAGGTCTGGACCCCGTTGGCCAGGCGGAAGTTGAAGACGCTCCGCACCCCCCGGACACCGTCCTGGGGAGGCAGCACCTGGTCGTCCAGGAGCTCGAAGTTCTTGAACGGGTACTCCGCCGACGTCTCCATCTGCTTGCGGGTGTCGTCCGGCACCGCGACCGGCAGCCCGATGGCGTTGCGCAGGGAGTCGAGCGAGGCCTGGTTCCGCTGGGCCTCGGTGAGCGTCTGGACCTTCGCCATCACGAAGGGCCGGTCGTCGGCGCCGCTGGTGCCGATCAGGAGGTGATCGGCGGAGGGCTCGGCCTGCGCGTCGTAGGCGACGCTCCAGGTGAGCTGCTTTTGAACCTGCGCCGTGGCCGACTGAGGGTCGCCGAACAGCTGCCCCTCGAGGGCCGTCTGATCCACTTTCTTCCACGACGAAGGGACCTTGAAGTAGGTGCCCCCGTCAGCGTCTCGTACGTACGTGTACTCGGGTCCGGCACAGCCGGACAACAACAACAAAGCGGCCGCAGCCGCAGTCATGACCCCCGATATCGCCCGCGCTCTATCCACCTGGGCCCAACCTCCGCTTTGCGGGTGTACGAGGTACTACTGCCCGTTTTCTCAGTATCACTCTCAGGCCACATCTCGGACAGACTGGAAAACTTGACCAAATCTTGGCCCGATGTTGGCTGCACTTGTGACACCTGGAGGGGAACCCTTGGCCTGGAATAGTTGATTTATCAATAGTTGTTGTGCGGAACGTACTCGACAGAGGAGACCCCATGCCAGCCATCACCGCAGACACGCTCACGTTGCCCCGCCTCCCCCGGCTGCCCGAGGCGGCCACCGCGTGGCGTCCCGTCTCACGCGTCGTCACCGCGCAGCGCTTCCTCGAGGGAGAGGGCTTCGCCGTGCGGCGCCCGTTCCCCGGCGTGGACCTGTCGCTCGCCGATCCCTTCCTGCTTCTCGACCACATGGGCGCCGTGGAGTACGCACCCGGCGAGGCGAAGGGCACTCCCTGGCACCCGCACCGCGGCTTCGAGACGGTGACGTACATCATGGACGGGGCCTTCCAGCATCGGGACACGAACGGGGGCGGCGGGCTCATCTCCGATGGCGATACCCAGTGGATGACCGCCGGAAGCGGCCTCCAGCACATCGAGCAGCCTCCGCCGGAACTCGTCGCCAAGGGCGGCCTGTTCCACGGGGTGCAGCTGTGGGTCAACCTGCCCCGCGCCCAGAAGTGGGTGCCGCCCCGCTACCAGGACATCCGCGGCGGCGACGTGAAGCTGCTCGCCAGCGATGACGGCTCCTCGCTCGTCCGGGTCATCGCGGGCTCGCTCGCCGGCCACGAGGGCCCGGGGATGACCTACACACCGATCACGTACGTCCACGCGACGGTGGCGCCCGGCGCGCGGCTGGCCCTCCCGTGGCCCGCCGAGTTCAACGCCATGGTCTACGTCCTGAGCGGCGAGGGGCACATCGGCCCGGACGACCGTCCGCTCAACGAGGGCCAGCTCGGCGTGTTCGGCGGCTACAAGAGCACCGCGGGCGCGCTGAGCATGCGCGCGGCCGACAAGCAGCCGCTCGCCTCACGCCAGGGCTGGGAGATCCTCGTGCTCGGCGGCCTGCCGATCCACGAGCCGGTCGCCCGCTACGGACCGTTCGTGATGAACACCCGCGAAGAGATCGTCAAGGCCTTCGAGGACTTCCAGGCGGGCCGGATGGGCGTGGTCCCGGCGGAGCACGTCCCGCACCGGTCCACCGTCGACGAGTCCCTGTAGGCCGGAACGTAGGCCGGGAACGTAGGCCGGGAACGTAGGCCGGGAACGTAGGCCGGCACGTAAGACGGCAACGTCCGCCAGAACGGTGCAACGTCCATGCAACCGTCGTCTTGCGACAATGCGCTCGCACAGGGCCACCCGGTCATGTAACGCCTGCTCCCCCCGAACGCGACATATTCGTTGCATGTCTCGAAATTTGGGCCGACGGACGTGGAGTGCCGCATGAGCGACAGCATCGATGACCTCGACCGCCGGGCCAGGAGCCTGGAATTCGGGATGGCGGTCGAGCACACGTTCGCGGAGGTGTGGTCGGGAGACACGCTGACCATCAGGGATCGGCGTCTCCTCCTCCTGGGCCTGCTCGTGGCGCAGGGGCTGGACGACATGATCGCGCCGCAGCTGGACGCGGCTCTGCGCACCGGGGAGCTGACGCCGAGCGAACTGCGCGAGATCGTCGTCTTCCTGACCCACTACGCGGGATGGCCTCGCGGGACGCGGCTGAACGCCCAGGTCGAGGACCTGATCACCCGCTTCATGAATGGCTAGTGACCTGCCGTTCATGCCCACCGAGGTCATCACCGGCCCCGTTCGCGGAGGTACTGTGCGAGGCCGGCGCTGTGCGAGGTGTCGATATAGAGAGAGGCGGAACGTGCTGTACGTCCTCCGGGGCGCCAAGTAACGGGAAAACATCTCCCCACCACCGTGACGGTGTCCGCGAACGAATCAGACGGGAAGCTAGCTTCTCGGAGGTGAACAGTCGGATTCGCGTCATGGAGATCATCGCCACGATGAACGTCGGCGGACCCGCCACCCAGGTGTCGGGGCTGTGTGAGCGGCTCAATCCGGAGGAGTTCGACCACCGTCTCTACACCGGTTACGTCGACGGAGGCGAGGGTGACCACCTGCAGTTGCGCGGGATGACGGTGCCGGTGCACCGCATTCCCAACCTCGGCCGGTTCGTCCGGCCGATCGACGACTCTCGCGCCCTGCTCCGGCTGATCAGCGCCATGCGCGCGTTCCGTCCGCACATCGTCCACACCAGGACGACCAAGGCCGGTGCCCTTGGGCGGGTGGCGGCTCGCCTCTCCGGCATAGGCGCCGCCCGGGTCCACGTGTTCCATGGCCATTTCCTCCACCCGCACTGTCCCCGCCTCAAGCGATCGGTCTACAGGCGTTCCGAGCGGCTTCTCGCACCCATGTCCGATCGCCTCGTCGCGGTCGGGACCCAGGTACGAGACGACCTCCTGGAGGCCGGGATCGGCTATCCCGAGCAGTATGTCGTGATCCCGCCTGGCGTCCGGCTCGGGCCGATGCCTGACCGTCTGGCCGCCCGCGCGGCTCTCGGTCTCCCGGCCGGCGCGCCGGTGGTGGCCTACGTGGGCCGGCTTGCCAAATCGAAGCGGCCCGACCGGTTCGCCGAGGTGGCGGGCGCCGTCCTGCAGCAGGTGCCCGACTGTCGCTTCGTCGTCTGCGGGAGCGGCGAGCTGAAGGAGAAGGTGGAGCGGATCATCCACCCGATGTGGGACTCCTTCCGCCTCCTCGGATGGCGGAGGGACGTCGAGCTCGTTTACGCGGCAGCCGACGTTGTGATGCTTACCTCCGATCATGAGGGCACCCCGGTGACTCTGGTCGAAGCGGGAATGGCCGGCCTCCCGGTGGTGGCCACGCACGTCGGCAGCGTCCCCGAGATCGTCCGGGACGGCTCCACCGGCCTGCTGTCGGGCCCCGACGTCTGGGAGCTCGCCTCCCATACGGTCAGGCTGCTGTCCGATCCCGCCCTCGCCCGTCGCATGGGAGAGTCGGCCCGCGCGTGGACCACCCGGTCATTCGGCGTCGACCGCCTGGTCGCGGACACCGAGTCCCTCTACCGGTCGTTGCGCGGTACATCCAGGGCGTGGGCCGACGGGGGCAGCCGATGAGGGTTGCGGAGGCCGTGCCGTTCACGCGGTTCGACCCGCGGTGGGGAGGGATCGCGATCACCTTGGGCACGGCCATCCCGTCGGCCGCCGTGCTCGGCTTCGCCGATCTGCGGATCACCGCGATCATTCTGGCCGCGACCGCGGTCGCCGCGCTGGGGCTGATCGGCGACATGACGCCGCTCCCTGTGCTCGCCCGCCTGACCGTGCAGTCCGTGGCCGCGGGCGGCGTCGTGCTCTGCGGAGTCCAGATCACCCTCACAGGGCAGTGGCCCGACGGCCCCGTGACGGTGATGTGGATCGTGGGCGTCGCCAACTGCTTCAGCTTGCTGAACTCCACGGACAGGCTGCTTCCGGCGGTGACCACGATCACCGCCGTCTTCCTGGCCGGCACCGCCCTCATCCTCGAGGAACCAGCCATCGCGGTGCTCCTCGCCGCAATGGCCTGCGCGTCATTGGGGCTGCTCGGAGTCAGGACACCCATGGGCGGATCGAGGTCGCTGTTCATTGGGTTCGTCCTGACCTGCTCGGCGGTCCTGTTGATCGCGGGACGTGGTCAGGACACGATCGCCGCCGGGCTCGTCCTTCCGGCACTCGTGGCCATCGCCGACACCGGCTTCGCCTTCGCCGGCACCGGCCAGATCACCGACCGCCTCCACCGGGGCGGGCTCGCCCCTCAGGTGGTCGTCGGCACGTACGGGGCCGCGGCCGCGGCCACCGGGCTGCTCTGCCTGATCGTCGCCATGGGTCTGCTCGCCCCGCTGACGGCCGCTGCGGCCGGGACCGCGCTCGTGGCCGTCGGCGCGTTCCTGTGCCGCCCCCGGCGGGCCGTCCCCGCCGGGCGCCCGGCGACGGAGCAGATGTCTCGGCTGATCTACGCCGGGGCTGTGCCGCAACAGGCAAGAGACCCCCGCCGTTGGGACGGCGAGGGCCTCTGCTGAGGTGCTCTACTGGCCGACGTCGGCCTCCTCCGGCCCGAGGCGGCGCTGCCTCACAACGTTTCCACGTTGGGGCCGTGGCAGCGGTTGCGGGTGTCGAAGACGAACATGCTTCCCCGCTGCACCAGGTCGTAGTCGATGTGGTCGTGGTCGGTCAGCACGACGACGGCGTCCGCCTGGGCGAGTTCCTCGCCCGTCGGCTCGACCAACTCGATCCCGGCCGGCAGCAGGAAGTCGTCGACGAGAGAGTCGGCGGCACGGACGTCCGCGCCGAGCTTGCGCAGGGCCTTGGCCACCTCGATTGCCGGAGACTCGCGGCAGTCTCCGGTGTTCTTCTTGTAGGACAGGCCAAGAAGGAGGATCCGGCTGCCCTTGACCGGCTTGTACCTCTGGTTCAGCGCCAGGCTGATCCGACTGACGACATGATCCGGCATGTGGTCGTTGATGTCGTTCGCGAGTTCGACGAACCGGAAGTTGTGCCCGAGGCTGCGCTTGACCTTCCACGACAGATACGACGGGTCGATCGGCAGACAGTGTCCCCCGACCCCGGGGCCCGGTGTGAAGCGCATGTAGCCGAACGGCTTGGTCGAGGCGGCGTCGACGGCCTCCCACACGTCGATCCCGAGCTGATGCGCGAAGATCGACAACTCGTTCACCAAGGCGACGTTGACGTGCCTGAACGTGTTCTCGAGGAGCTTGCTCAGCTCGGCGACCTGCACGGAGGAAACGGGGACGACCTCGTCCACGATCCGGCTGTAGAACGCCTTCACCTTCTCCAGCGAAGCCGCGTCGATGCCCGACACGACCTTCGGCGTGTTGTCCAGACGCCACCGGGCATTCCCCGGGTCGATCCGTTCCGGGCTGTAGCCCAGGAAGAAGTCCTCTGGTGTCCGTAGTCCGGACCCGTCCTCGAGCAGCGGCCGAAGGTACTCCTCGGTAGTGCCCGGATAGGTCGTGGACTCCAGGATCACCGTCGCCCCGCGTCGCAGCGCCGGCGCGATGGCCTCAGCCGCAGAGCCGACGTGGCAGAGGTCGGGCACACCCTCACGAAGGGGCGTCGGCACTGTTATCACGCAGACGTCGAAGCGCTCGGCGTCGGTGTAGTCGGTGCTCGCGAAATAACGGCCGGACTTGTGGGCGGCGGCCAACTCGCCCTCGCCGACGTCCTCGACATAGGACTCCCCGACGCTTAGCCGCTTGACTCGCCATTCATCCACGTCGATTCCCACGACGTCGAAGCCGGCCTCGACCGCTCGCATCGCCAGGGGAAGGCCCACATAGCCCTGTCCGATGACGACTAGTTTTTCTCCCATGTCACAACCTGTCGCTTGCGAGAAGAGGTATGACTCGACTGTAGGAGCCGGACGAGCCCCCATCCTCGATTCACCGTCGTGGGCGTGTCGTATCGCCTGCCTTCGCCCGAGGGGGGAGATATTGATGTCAACCATCGAATAGCGAATGGAGCCCACAATGAATTACCGGACAAAATAATGCACGCCAGTTATCCTCGCGCCACGCGCCGTGTCGGAACAGGTCGTTACCGGCTGATGGCGGCGCTCGCACCGGTCCTCATAATGGCCGCTCCAGGCGTCACACCACACGCCGCCCGCGCGGCGGTGCCGCGTGTAGAGCTTCGCGAAGCCGAAGAATGTGCCGTCATGGCGGGAGCCGGGGTGTCCAATACGGATATCACCACAATCAGCGGGGACATGGCCGTCAGCCCGGGGACCGCCGTTTCCGGCTTTCCGCCGGGGCAAGTTCGAGGCTCCGTCGAAGTGGACAACGCCGAGGCGAGGCGGGAGAAGGCCGATGCGGTCGCGGCCTACAACGACGCGGCAAGGCGCACGGCCACCTCCACCATTCCGGCGCAGCTTGGGCGCACCACCAGGCCATCCGGCGTGTACAAGACCGCGGGAGGAGTCTTTCAGCTGAGCGGGACGCTCATCCTCGACGCCGAAGGCGACCCCGACGCCGTTTTCATCTTCCAGGCCGCGTCTTTGGTCACGGCGAACGTGAGCAACATCGACCTCGTCGGCGGAGCCCAGGCGAACAACGTGATCTGGCAGCTCAGCGACTCCGCCACGCTGGGGACGTACTCCACCTTCCGCGGCAACATCCTTGCGCAGAGCTCGGTTGCGGTGAGCGAGGGCGTGGCTCTGTACGGCCGCGCCATCGCTCTCAATGACATGGTCACCCTCGACGGCACTTCGCAGCATCCGGCCACTCGCATCACCGCACCCGGAGAACCGCCGACCACCACCACTGTGACCTCGTCATCGAACCCCTCTCGCAGAGGGGAACCCGTCACCTTCACGGCCACGGTGCGCGAGCCGACCGACTCGGTCGTGCCCGCCGGCCAGGTGATCTTCAAGGACGGCTCCACCGTAATCGGCTCCGCGTACAACAGCAGCTTGGCTCCCGCGACGTTCACGACCTCAGACCTCACCAGGGGCGCCCACGACATCACCGCGGTTTATCTGAACGGCGGCACGGCAGTGAATGAGGCCTGGGTGTACTTCACGCCGAGCACATCCGAAGTGCTCACCCAGGTCGTCCTCAACAGGAGGTCGTAAAGTAAACTCCTGTTCACATTTGTTAACCCGAGCTGGAACTCCGGAAAGGCATCACCATATCGCGGAAGGGTATCTCCCGACCGCACCGTCAATTGCGGTGAATCAAAAAGTCCAATTATCGCCGCAAAGGGGAACAAGTTGATTCCTCGGAGAACTTCCAGCTTGGCCGCGGTCTTGACAGTGGCCTTCGGAGCGATCGCGTTGTCCGATCCCGAAGTGGTGAGCGCGGCCTCCCACGCGCGAGAACCCCTCCGAACCGAACGCCAGTCGAGCGGGGACGGGCCGCCCGCCCGCTTCCACAGGCACTGCCACGGACACTGCCACGGGCGTCACCGCTGCCGGAATCACTGCAGGCGAGGCCCTCGTGGGCCAAGAGGTCTCCAGGGGAATGAAGGGCCTCAAGGGCCGAGAGGTCTTCCCGGTCACGACGTTCTTCCTGTTCGTGACTTTCTTCACGGACTTGCCGGGCCCGCCGGACGGCCTGGCCCGCCTGGCCCCCCGGGACCGACCGGACCCATCGGACCGACCGGACCCACCGGCTCGGCCGGACCGGCCGGCTCGACTTCGAGCGTCGCCTCCGTACTTGTCGGGCTATTGTTCGAACCGTACGACACGAATTTCATGGCGTACGTCTCCGACGGCACGACATGGATCCGCGATCCCCGGACGGCTGAGCCGTGGCACAGCCTCACCTCGGTGAAAAATTATCCCGCCGGCGTGATCGGCGTCTCGTTGACGGAGGCCGCCGCGCCCTTCAACACCCTGCTGGTCACTGTGCTGACTTCGACCGGTACTCTCGCGCAGTCCGCGTGCACCCTCACCGCCCCTCCCCCGCCTCCCGGATCGGCATGGGGACCGGCCTACTGCGGCGCGTTCACCACCATCACGCCTCCAGCCTCATGATTCACGCGCTCGACGATCATTGAGACCTGCTGTCACCGGTTATGACCTGAGACCTGGACGCCATCGTCCGCGGGCTCGCCCCCGCCCGCGGACTCCGCTGCGGAACGTTGGCGGCCTGCCGTCGATTGAAGATCATTCAACGTCACCACCGTATTGCGGACCATATTGCTCATCACGCAGCACAATTCGGGCGAAATAAAGCAAAGCTACTTATATTCAAACGACGAAATGGAGCCATAGAGACTCTCGCGCAAGGGTGGCGATCAAGGGAAGCGCATGAGTAAAGTGAAGTAAATCCCGCGCAAATGAGGTTCCCCATGGAAGAGCCCGCCCCCTCATTCACCACCAGCCCTTCCAGCAAGCACGACAAAAGCGACCGAACAGCCAAACACACTGCCAGATATCAGACCAACTCCGGGCGCTTTCGAATTCGCGGCCGAATTATCGGCCGCCGTTATGCCGCCGCGGTTCTTGCAGCGTTTCTCACGATGACCGCCGTCGTCGCCCCGGCACCGGGCGCGGCCGCGGCGCCGAATCCCGTAAGCCTCGGCGAGGTCGCGGCCTTCGGCGTCTTCGCGGGGACCGCGGTGTCCAACACCGACCTCACCGCGATCACGGGAGATCTCGGAGTGAGCCCCGGGGACTCCGTCACCGGCTTCCCTCCCGGTACGGTTAGCGGGTCGATCCACGCCGGCGACTCGGCTGCGGCGTCGGCCAGAGCCGACCTGGTCGCCGCCTACAACGACGTCGCCTCACGAACGCCGGCGACGAGCGTGCCCAGCGAGCTCGGCGGCACGACCAAGGCTCCAGGTGTCTACAGCCCGCCCGGAGGCACTTTCCAGATAACCGGCACGCTGACGCTGGATGCCCAGGCCGACCCGGATGCCGTCTTCATCTTCCGGGCCACCACCCTCTCAACCGCCAACGTCAGCAACATCAACCTCGTCGGCGGCGCCCAGGCGGACAACGTCTTCTGGCAGCTCACCGGCTCGGCGACGTTGGGGACCAACTGCACGTTCCGAGGGAACGTGCTGGCCTCGAACTCGGTCACCGTCGGCACAGGCGCGGCCGTCTTCGGTCGTGTCTTCGCCATCAACGGCATCGCCGTCCTCCAGGGCACCGCCAACCCGCCGAGGACCCGCATCACGGTCCCGAACGACCCGCCGACCACGACGACGTTGACGACTTCTCCCAATCCTTCGCGGACGGGTCAGTCCGTCACCTTGACCGCCACAGTCAGCCCGGTCTCAGGGTCGATCGTGCCTCAGGGACAGGTCGCTTTCAAAGACGGCGCCACCGTCCTCGGCACTGACAACCACAACAGCCTTGGCCCGGCGACGATCACGATCTCCACCCTGACGGCGGGCGAGCACTCCCTGACCGCCGTTTATCTCGGGGGCGACACCCCCGACAACGAAGCCATCATCCATTTCGCCCCGAGCACGTCACCGGTAGTGACGCAGACAGTGACGAGCAGTCTCTGGAGCGCTGCGGCTACGCCGGAGGACGCCGACTACCCCGACGCACAGGCCGTCACCGTCGGCGTGAAATTCCAAGCGGCCACGAGCGGGACCATCCGAGGCATCCGCTTCTACAAGAGCCCGCAAAACTCC